>NZ_JACBNX010000001.1 GCF_013403875.1 Burkholderia guangdongensis
CCGCCGTTCACGAGACCGCCGACGCTGGTGACGGTATTGCCGAGCTGGGTCACGACGTTGCCGAGATCGGTGCCGGCCGGGTTGGCGGTGGTGCCGGCGATTTGCCCGCCGGCGATGCCGAGGTCGTGGCCGATGGTGGTCAGCAGATTGTTGCCCGGGGTGCCGAGGCCGGTGGAGGTGCCGCCGGTCTGCGTCGTGTTGGAGAGGGCGTTGGTGATCGGGTTGATGAGGCTGTTGGCCTGGGTCTCGATCTGCAGGATAGGCGTGTTGCTGATCGTGGCGTTGAGGCCGGAGGCGGCGGTCTGGACGACGTTGCCGACGGTGGAGAGGAGGCCGCCGGCGGTGGTGGTGACCGGTGCGAGCGGGGACAACTGACCGGAGCCGGCGCTGGTCACGCCGACGCCGAGGTCGTTGACGGCCGCGCCGACGTCGCCGAGCAGGCCGGTGGTGGAGGAGAGCGTGGGAGCGGTGGGATTGGCGGCGACGCCGATGTTGCCGAGGCCGGAGTAGATGCCGTTGCCGAGTGCCTGGACGCCGGCGCCGAGCGCGGAGACGGAGTTGCCGAGCGCGGATGTGGTGGCGCCGTTGGCGCCGGGCACGGAGGTGCTGCCGACCTGGGCGCCGCCGTCGACGACGGCGGTGCCGACGTTGGTGGTGAGCGTGCCGACCTGCTGCAGGATGCTGCCGAGCGGCGAGACCCCGCCGGACGACGACGAAGACGACGAAGACGACGAGGTCGGCCCGGAGGACGACGACGAAGACGACGACGTCGGGCCGGACGATGACGACGAGGACGACGTCGTGCCGGAAGAAGACGACGACGTGGTGCCGGACGACGAGGAGGACGTCGTGCCGGAAGAAGACGACGACGTGGTGCCCGACGACGAGGACGACGTCGTGCCGGAAGAAGATGACGACGTGGTACCGGATGACGACGAAGACGACGTGGTACCGGATGACGACGAAGACGACCCGCCGGACGACGACGTGCCCGAGGGCGAGGCACCGGACGACGACGATCCCGAACTACTCGAGGAAGTCCCCACCCCGCTGGGTTTGATCGGCTCCGACGGACTGTCGATCGATCCGCAGCCGTACACGGTCAGCAGCGAGAAAATGGCGAGCGCGATGGTTTTTTTAGTGAAATGGTCATGCATGATGGTCTCTCGGGTTGGGTGTTTGTAATATTCGAGAAGCAATTCTTGCGCCATAGTCAACAATGCCGGAATGGCCCGCGTATTCGCGTCGGATGGATCGTTTGCGCCGGCATTGGCGCGCCCCGCGCGGACTACCCGTCGCGCGTAGTCGGCCCCGCCCCGGTGATGTTCCCGCGCGGTCCGTAACGAATACGGGAACGTTACGTAGCACCGGTATGTTTTTCCGATGCGTTCTACTTTGACGAAAAGGAAGCGATATGAGCGAGCAGGACAAGGAGCACGGCAAGGCACGGCGCGCGCAGGTGATGGGCGACGCGTTCGTCGAACGGGCGATGCGGGATCTCGACGGTTTCTCCCGGCCGCTGCAGGACTGGCTGAACGAGCACGCGTGGGGCAGCACGTGGCGGCGCGACGGGATCGACCTGAAGACGCGCAGCCTCTGCACGTGCGCGATGCTGGCCGCGCTGGGCCGCGAGACGGAGCTGAAGGGGCATCTGCGCGGCGCGATCAGCAACGGCGCGAATCTCGTCGAGATTCGCGAGGTGCTGCTGCACAGCGCGCTCTATGCGGGCGCGCCGGCGGCCGTCGCCGCATTCCGGATCGCCCGCGAGGTGATCGCGGAGCTCGGCCTGACGCTGCCGGACGACGCGGCCTGAGCGCGCGGTCGACCGTGCCGGCGATACATCCGGCTATCCCGACCTATCGCCGCGCATCTTTGACTATCGCGATTCCCGCGCCGGCTGCGAGGCTGGCGCGGCGGCGTCGGCGTCGACCGGCGCCGACGCGATGTCCGCGAGCCATTCGGTCGTGATGTCCGGAATCGTCACCGGCAGCATGTGCCCGCCTTCGACGACGCGCAGCCGCACGCGCGGCGACTTCCGCGCGAGCGCCTCGCCGTGGACCTTCCAGTTCAGGATCTGGTCGCCGCGGCCGTACAGCACGTCGACCGGCAGCGTCAGGCCCGGATAGCCGCGTTCCATCGCGGGCAGGTCGTCCGGCGCCGCGATCAGGTCCGACGACGTCGCGAAGAAGCTGCCCGGCCGCATCCCGAGCAGCCCGCCGCCCTTGACCGGGAAATCCCGCGGCGCCGCTTCGGGCCCGAACACGACCGCGAGCATCTTCTCGCCGTGCCGGATCGACATCGGGATCGCGAACGTCCACGAAACGAAGCGGCGCACGACCCGCGACGGAATCAGCAGAGCACGGAACGCCCCCGGCGCCGCGTCGACGAAATGCGAGAGCGGCGCGATCAGCGCGAGGCGCGACACGCGTTCCGGATGATTGAGGCCGACCGCGAGCGCGATCGCGCCGCCGAGCGAATGGCCGACGAGCACCGGCTTGTCGAGCTTCAGCGCGTCGATGAAGCCGGCGACCGTGCGCGCCTGCGCGAAGATGTTCGCCTGCGAGTGCGCGCCGCGGACCGAGTGCCCGGCGCCGGGCCGGTCGATCAGGATCGCGCGATGCCGCTCGGCGAGCCGCTGCAGAGGCAGGTACGCGAAATTGCGCATCTGTCCGCCGAGCCCGTGCACGAACACGATCGGCGGGCCGCTGCCGTATTCGACGTAATGGATCCGGTCGTCGCCGACGTCGACGAAGCGGCCGTCCGGCGGAAATCCGCGCGCCACGCGCCGGGCGACGTACGCCGTGAACAGCGCGAGCGCCCCGAGCACGGCGGCGATCGCGATCAGCACGATCTGAATCAGGTGGATCATCATCGTTTCCTGGCGATTCCGAGGATTCCGGGCGGATTGCCCGGCGACATGTTCAGCCGCATTTTCAGCCGCGTGTTCAGCGCGTTTCGAGCTCGGCCCGCCGCGCCGGCGCGCCGGCCGAGTCGGCGGTATGGGCCGCGTCCGGCTTCGCGCGGCGTTCGAAGTGCATCGCGGCGTCGGTCAGCGTACCGAATTTCAGCGACGCGAGATCGAGCACGTAGTTCTGATGGAACTTCCACGGCTTCCGGTGCCCCTGTTTCGGCAACTCGCCGGCCGCCCGCTGCACGTAGCCGGAGGTCAGGTTCAGCGTCGGCTCGGCGCCGAGGTCGCCGGCGCCGAGGCGCGGCACGCAGGTGTCGTAGCCGTTCGCGCGCATATGGTTCAGCAGCCGGCACACGTAGCGCGCGATCAGCTCGGCCTTCAGCGTCCACGACGCGTTCGTGTAGCCGAACGACGACGCGAGGTTCGGCACGTCGCTGTACATCATCCCCTTGTACGACACAGTCCGAGGCAGCTCGACCGGCTTGCCGTCGACGGTCATCGTCGCGCCGCCGAGCAGTTGCACCTTGAGGCCGGTCGCGGTGACGATCACGTCCGCGTCGAGCTGCCGGCCACTCTTCAGCGCGAGGCCGGTCGGCGTGAAGCGCTCGATCTCGTCGGTGACGATCGAGGCCTGGCCCGCGCGGATCGCGCCGAACAGGTCGCCGTCCGGCACGAGGCACAGGCGCTGGTCCCACGGCTTGTAGCGCGGCGTCAGGTGCGTCTTCACGTCGAATTCCGGGCCGAGCTGCCTGCCCGCCGCGCGGACGATGAACTTCGCGGTCGCCTCCGGCTTGCGCCGCGCGAGGTTGTAGAAGTAGATCGTCAGCAGCACGTTCTTGATCCGCACGAGCCGGTGCGCGAGCCGCGACGGCAGCCAGCGGTGCAGCGAGTTCGCGATCGCGTCGCGCGCTGGGCGCGACACGATGTACGTCGGCGAGCGCTGCAGCATCGTCACGTGCCGCGCGGTGCCGGCCATCGCCGGCACGAGCGTCACCGCGGTTGCGCCGCTGCCGATCACGACGACGCGGCGGTCCGAATAGTCGAGATCCGCGGGCCAGTGCTGCGGATGCACGACGCGGCCCTCGAAGCGGTTCATGTCGGCCCAGTCGGGCAGATAACCGCGGTCGTAGTCGTAGTAGCCGCTGCACATGTACAGGAAGCGGCAGGTCATCACGCAGGTTTCGACCTGGTCGCCGTCGGTGCGCTCGACGCGCACGGTCCAGCGCGCGCGGTTCGAGTCCCAGTCGGCGGCAACGACCTTGTGCCCGTAGCGGATCGACTTGTCGATGCCGTACGTGCGCGCGGTGTCCTGGATGTAGTCGAGGATCGTCTGGCCGTCGGAGATCGCCTTGTCGCTGTGCCACGGACGGAAGCTGTAGCCGAGCGTGAACATGTCGGAGTCCGAGCGGATGCCGGGATAGCGGAACAGATCCCAGGTGCCGCCCATCGTCGTGCGGCTCTCGAGGATCGCGACGCGCGCGCGCGGGCAGCGCTTGCCCAGGTGATACGCGGCGCCGACGCCCGACAGCCCGGCGCCGACGATCAGCACGTCGAGATCGGAGTCAGCGGAGTCAGCGGCATCGGCGCGGCCCGCTGGGGCCGACTGGTCGAAGGCGCGCGCGTGCGGCGTGCCTGAGCCTGCGCCGGTCATGGCGGCGACCTTGCCGGAAAATCCGTTCATCCGCTGTCCCTCCCGTTCTCGCTTGCGAAGCGCCGCCGGCGCGTCTAAATTTGGTGTTGATCGTCACCACTTTAGGTTCGACGCGTTCTGATGTCAAATAGCGGGATGGAGAACATTCTCGAAACGGACAAGACGGACAAGCGGGGTCGGCCGTACGGCGGCGTGGCGCCCGAGGCGCGGGCGGCGGAGCGGCGCGACGCGCTGATTCGCGCGGCGACGCGCGTATTCGGCACGGTGGGGTTCCGCAAGGCGACCGTGCGGTCGATCTGCCAGGAGGCGAAGCTGAACGATCGCTATTTTTATGCGGCGTTCGACGGCATCGAGGATCTGCTGCGCGCGACGTATCTGCATCATGCGGAGCAGTTGAGGCTCGCGATCGAGCGGGGCGCCGAAGCGTGCACGGGCCTGGACGCGCGCATCGACGCGGGGCTGCGCGCGTTCTTCGGGTTTCTGCGCGATCCGCACGCGGCGCGCGTGCTGCTGCTCGAAGTGATGGGCGTGAGCGCGGAAACCGACGCGACGTACCAGCGCGTGCTCGTCGGGTTCGGCAGGCAGCTGGTCGCGATCGGCGCGCCGGGCGACGCGGCGACGGACGCCGAGCGCGTCGATCGGCGGCTGATCGGGCTCGCGTTGATCGGCGCGATGACGAACGTCGGCGCCGCCTGGCTGCTGACCGGCTATCGCGATCCGGAGGAGCAGATGATCCGCAGTTGCCGGCGGGTGCTGCTTGGGACGTTGCGGGCGGATCGTTGACCGCGCGCGGCGCGCCGGCTGCCCGGGGTGGGCGGCGCGCCCGTCAGCCGCTTCCGTCTCCGTCTCCGAGCCCCAGGTTGTAGTACACGACAGCGGTGTTCTTCATCCATCGGATCAGCTCATGGTCCTTGCCGATGTAGTCGATTTGCATCCAGCCCATCCTGCGGGCCTGGATCGCGACCGGGTCGTGCTCGATCAGATACGCTTTGGTCATTTTGTCGTCCGCGGGCTCCGAATAAAGTGCGACCTTGGCATTCATTAGGGAGCCGATGATGCTCCAGGGGCGTGCGGAGACGAGCCTCAGAATGTCGCCCCGGACGATCGAAGGTCTCGGGCAGTGCTCCAACGGGCCCGTATAGACGACGTCGTGATATTCCGGCGTGACGCGCCACGTGCCGTCCTTTCGCTTTTCGAGAACGATAGTGCCGGGTGGATGGGAGGTGTTCTTCGTATCCCAGGTTTCGGGAAACAACTCGATCCGGTTCGGCGACAGCTTGTCGTCCGTGTTTCCCTGCAGAAAGAAACGGCATGTGTCGTCGACGCCCGCTTTTTTCGGCCCCGGAGAAGGGTTGTCGTAATAGCCCGTGATACTGGTGTCGGTGACCGCCAGGAACAGCTTGCGTCCGGGTAGCGCGACGCCGTCATCGGAAGTGCGAGGCGAAAGCTCGTAGATACCGGAAATCAGCTGTGTGCCTTCAGCGTGAGCCGGAGACGGCACGCCGGGCAGGATCGTCAGCAATGGCAACGCGGCAAGAAAGGAACGTGCGCTCATTTCAAGTCGATCTCTCAGGTTTCGTATGAATTTCGGAAGTGCGTCAGCTTAGCGTTTATTCGTGCGGAACAGTGTGATCGGGGCGATTGCCACGGCACCGGTCGGAGGTCGGGGCGCGTGACGGGCAGGGCTGGCGCTCGCCCTGCCGCCGTATAATCTCGCGTCGAATTCAACTACGCACACCAGCCGGGAGCACGGATGTCATGGCGAAGCAGCCCGAAGAACATGTCCTGACGATCACCCATCCCGCGTGCCTGGTCGATGGCGAGGATACCGAGTTCCGGCATCTGATCAACGGGCTGCTGCCGTTCGCGGCGCGGCTGCTGTCGGTGCGCGACGGCTTCGGCTCGCTGATCGGGCTGACCGGCATCCAGTATTCGCTGCTGATCTCGGTCGCGCATCTGTCGCACGACGACGACGTGACCGTCAACCGCCTCGCCGATCACCTGCATCTGAGCGGCGCGTTCGTGACGATCGAAACCGGCAAGCTGAAGAAGCTCGGCCTGATCGACAAGCGCGCGCATCCGGGCGACAAGCGCAAGATGCGGCTGACCGTGACGTCGGCGGGCTCGAAGCTCCTGAAGGAACTCGCGCTGACGCAGCAGCGGATCAACAACGTGCTGTTCGAAGGCGTGACGAAAACCGAATTCCGCGTGCTGTGCTCGGTCGTGGATCGGCTGGTCGCGAACGGCGATCGCGCGACGATCGATCTGTCGCATCTGATCGCGCGGCAGGAGAAGGGCTGAACTTTCAGAAAGGTGGGAGCCGCGGCGAAGGCTTACCCAGAGCGCGTAACGGGGCGGGGAAGCAGGATTCTAGTGAGATAGCGAAGCACTATTCTAGTGAAATAGTCGAGCATAATTCTAGTGATATAGTGAGGCACTATTCTAGTGAAATGCTCAAACCATGGCTTCTCCTCACGAAAAACTCGCCGAATCGCTACAGGTACTGAAGGCCCTGCAAGATAAGGGCATGAGGGTATTTCGGGCGTCCGAGCTGCCAGCCCTCACGCGCGTTCATCGGGAGCGGCTTCTCAAGGCGGGTTTTCTGAAGCTGGTCATCAAGGGGTGGTATCTCGCCAACAACCCCGAAGACGTGGATGGTGACTCCACGCACTGGTACGCGAACATGGAGGGGTTCGTGGCGGCCTATGCCAAGTCCCGCTTTGGTCGGGACTGGCAACTCGGTGCCGAACTGTCGGTGCTGAAGCATAGCGGTCACACCAGCATCGCGAAGCAACTGCAGATTCAGGCGCCGTCTGCAGACAATCAGCCGCAATCGCTGCCCTTTGACTGCTCCATCTTCTTCTACCGCGTTTCCGCCACGCAACTGGCGTCAACGCGTGTGCCGGACGCCAGTGGAATGCTGCTCATGCCTTTGCCGGAGGCGTTGATACGGGTAAGCCCAACGTTTTTCGCGCAGCACGAGATGGCCGCACAGATTGCCGTGCGGCAGGTCGACATTACGCAGCTCGTCGAAGCACTTCTCGCAGGTGGCCACAGTGTGGTGGCGGGGCGGCTGGCAGGTGCGCTTCAGGCGGTGGGGCGTGCGGCTGAAGCCAACCAGTTGCTCCTCACCATGCGGGCCGCTGATTTCAACGTGAATATCGACAATCCGTTCCAGCGGCCGCTCGCGCAGATTCGCGGTGGCCGAAACGTGTCTCCGTACGTGATGCGCATCCGGGCCATGTGGTCCGCGATGCGCGAGACAGTCATCCGTTTGTTTGAGACCGTGCCGCGCTCCGTGCCGGCCGACGCAGATGCACTGATATCCGACATCATGGCCCGGTACGTGGCGGATGCGTATCACTCGCTGTCCATCGAGGGTTATCGGGTCAGTGCAGCGCTGATAGAAAAGGTTCGCACGGGGCAATGGAACCCGGAGACCCATCCAGAGGACCGGCAGACCCGCGATGCCATGGCAGCGAAGGGATATGCCGAGACCCATGCGCACGTCAAGGCGCTCATCGGTCGCGTGGTACGGGACGGTGAGCGGCCAGCCGATGCTTTCGGCGCGGACTTCTTCCAGTGGTATCTGACGCTCTTCTCGCCCAGCGTGCAAGCGGGCCTTCTCAAGGTCGGAGACCTGGCGGGCTACCGGAATACCCAGGTCTTCATCCGCAACGCACTGCACGTGCCGCCAGCGCCCGACGCTGTGCGCGACTGCATGCCCGCGCTGATGGAACTGCTCGAGGAGGAGGGGCATCCGGGCGTTCGGGCCGTGCTGGGTCATTTCATCTTCGTATTCATCCACCCGTACATGGACGGCAACGGCCGGCTGTCGCGCTTCATCATGAATTTCATGCTGACCACTGGGGGCTACCCGTGGACAATCGTGACGGTTCAGTCGAGGCAGGCCTACCTTGCCGCGCTCGAGCAGGCGAGTACGTATCAGAACGTCGAGCCCTTTGCGAGCCTCATCTGCGAACTCATCGCCACGCAAGCGAACACGCCCGTCGAGCGCATCACGCAACGGCCAGAGTCAAGTAGCTGGACCGAGCCTTCGGTGAATGCGCCAGACGGGCGTCAGCCGTGATCCTCCAATAACCGCCCGATCCGGCCGTGTGCGCGCCGCTTACCGATCGTCGCTCTTGATCTGCGGCAGCGCCGACGATTCGCTCGGCGTCAGCAGCCCGGCTTGCGTGTAGACGCGCAGCTTGTCGCGCGTGTCGGTGATGTCGAGGTTGCGCATCGTCAGCTGGCCGATCCGGTCGCGCGGCGAGAACGTCGACGCGACCTTCTCCATCGACAGGCGCTCCGGCTGATACGTGAGGTTCGGCGACTTCGTGCTCAGGAGCGAATAGTCGTTGCCGCGGCGCAGCTCGATCGTCACTTCGCCGGTGATCGCGCGCGCGACCCAGCGCTGCGCGGTCTCGCGCAGCATGATCGCCTGCGGGTCGAACCAGCGGCCCTGATACAGCAGGCGGCCGAGGCGGCGGCCGTTGTCGCGGTATTGCTCGATCGTGTCCTCGTTGTGGATGCCGGTCACGAGGCGTTCGTACGCGATGAACAGCAGCGCGAGCCCCGGGGCTTCGTAGATGCCGCGGCTTTTCGCCTCGATGATCCGGTTCTCGATCTGGTCGCTCATCCCGAGCCCGTGGCGGCCGCCGATCCGGTTCGCCTCGAGCAGCAGCTCGACCGCATCCGGGAAGGTCTGGCCGTTCAGCGCGACCGGCTGGCCGTTCTCGAAGCGGACCGTCACCTGCTCGGCGTCGATCTTCACGTCGTCGCGCCAGAACGCGACGCCCATGATCGGGTTCACGATCTTGATCCCGCTCTCGAGGCTCTCCAGATCCTTCGCTTCATGCGTCGCGCCGAGCAGGTTCGAGTCGGTCGAGTACGCCTTCTCGGCCGACATCTTGTATTCGAAGCCCGACTGGCGCATGAACTCCGACATCTCCGAGCGGCCGCCGAGCTCGTCGATGAACTGCTGGTCGAGCCACGGCTTGTAGATCTTCAGGTCCGGGTTCACGAGCAGGCCGTAGCGGTAGAAGCGCTCGATGTCGTTGCCCTTGTACGTGCTGCCGTCGCCCCAGATGTTCACGCCGTCTTCCTTCATCGCGGCGACGAGCATCGTGCCCGTGACCGCGCGGCCGATCGGCGTCGTGTTGAAGTACGTGAGGCCGGCCGTCGACACGTGGAACGCGCCGGCTTGCAGTGCCGCGATCCCTTCCGCGACGAGCTGCGCGCGGCAGTCGATCAGCCGCGCGCCCGCCGCGCCGTACGAGATCGCGCGCTTCGGGATCGAATCGTAGTCGTCCTCGTCGGGCTGGCCGAGGTTCGCGGTGTACGCGTACGGCACGGCGCCCTTCAGCTTCATCCAGTGCAGCGCGGCGCTGGTGTCGAGGCCGCCGGAGAACGCGATGCCGACTTTCTGGCCGGTCGGGAGACTTTCAAGAATCGTGCTCATAGGTATTACCGTTGGAGAGGGAGTCCGGGAGGTGCTTTCGCGTGCGGCGATTTTACCTGAATGCGCGCGCGCGGCGGCGCGGCGGCCGCGCGCGTCAGATGTTCCACGAGCGCGCGGTGTCGAGCAGCCGCTCGCGAAGCTGATCGATCTCGTCGACGAGCTTCGCGGAGATCGACACGTAGCCGGATAGATGCGCGGGCACGCCGGCGTGCGGCACGGCAGCGGACGGTGCGCCCGCGGACAGAGTGCCGGCGGCCGGCGCGCCGCCGGACAGTGCACCGCCGGACAGCGCGCCACCGGACAGCGCACCGCCGGCGGCCGTGCCGGCATCGGCGTCGCCCGGCCGGCTTGGGCGCCGTGCGAGCCGGCCCGGCGAGCCGGCCTTCAGCGCGCGGCTCGCGCCGGCGAGCATGCCGCGGATCCGCCGGTTCTGGTCGGCTAGCGCGCCGCGCACGAATGCGCGGCCGGCCGCGTCGTCGCTCGCCGGCTGCGCGCTCGCGAGAATTTCGAGGTAGCTGATCACGAGCCGCAGGTTGCGCTGGATCGCCTCGAGCTGCGCCATCGGCAGATCGCATTCCTTCGACACCGACGGCATCAGCGAGCGCATCTGCACGAGCCGCTTGCTGATCGCGGCCATGTCCTTCAGATGCGCGTCGTCGCCGACGTGCCGGTCGCCGGCGATCCGCGCGTGCACGGCCGCGCAGCCGCGCAGCGCGTTGGCGAGCGCGTAGCGCCACGAGTAGGTCGCATAGAGCGGCAGCGCGAACGAGAACGCAAGCGCGATCGCGATGCCGACGAGCACGTTCACCGTGCGCCACAGGCCGTCGACGATCTCCGCGTTGCCGTGCCCGGCGACGATCACCATCGTGATCGCCGACAGCAGCGCGGTGTAGCCGGCCTTGCCGATCGCGTGGTATGCGCACACGCCGCACGCGGCCGCCATCACGAGATACGTCAGCAGCGGCAGATGGACGGCCGACTCGAGCAGGATCAGCGCGAGCCCGGCGAGCGCGCCGAACGACGTGCCGAGCGCGCGCTCGGCGGACTTCTTGCGGATGTTGCCGTGATGCTGGAGGCCGCCGACGACGACCAGCACCGTGATCGTCGACCATTCGCCGTGCGGGATCCGCAGGCCCGTCGACAGCGCGATCGACGCGAGCACGGCGAGCGACACGCGCGCCGCGTGGATCAGCTTCGCGTGCCGGTAGCGGCGGTACGGGTCGAGCAGCGGACGAAGCGCGTGGCGCACGAACGGCGGCAGTCGGGATGAAAGCGTGGTGGTCATGGCGTCGGGGAGAGAGGGCCGTGTCACGCGGCGCTTTCGTAGCGGGCGCCGTCTTCGCAGATCCGGTTGCGGCCGCCCGATTTCGCGCGGTAGAGCGCGTCGTCGGCCCGCTTGACGAGCGTGGCCGCGTCGATCGGCGCGTGAGCTTCATGCGTCGCGACGCCGATGCTGACGGTCACGTGGCTGTACGGACTGCGCGCGTGATCGATCCCGAGCCCGGCGATCGCGCGCCGGATCGCCTCCGCGACGTTCGCCGCGCCTTGCGCGTCGGTGTCCGGCAGCGTGACGACGAATTCCTCGCCGCCGTAGCGCGCGACGTGATCGCCCGGCCGCTGCAGGCAGCGCGACGCGCGTTGAGCGACCGCGCGCAGCACGTCATCGCCGGCCGGGTGGCCGTAGTAGTCGTTGTACGCCTTGAAGTGATCGACGTCGACGAACAGCATCGACAGCGGCTTGCCGTTCCGGTTCGCGCGCCGCGTCTCGCGGTCGATCACCGTGTCGAAGCGGCCGCGGTTGTCGAGCCCGGTCAGCGCGTCGGTGTGCGCGAGGCGGTAGAGCTGCGATTCCGCGAGCTGCCGTCGCCGCAGCTCGTGCGACAGCAGCAGCGTGCCCGTCATGACGATCGCGCTGAAGATGCCCATCAGCACGGCGAACCACGCCGCGCGCGTCTGCCACGGCGCGTAGACGTCGCTTTCGGCCGGCGCGACGTCGACGCTGAGCGGCAGGTCGGCCAGATGCCGGTACACGTAGATGCGCCGCACGCCGTCGATCGCGGCCGCGCCCGCGAGCACGCCTTCGCGCTGCGCCATCGACTGCGTGAACAGCGGCGACGTGTGCACGTCGCGGCCGACCATCCGCGGATCGAACGGCAGCCGGCAGACGACGGTGCCGTTGTCCTCGAGGATCGCGGCGGTGCCTTGCCTGCCGACCGCGATCCCGTGCAGCAGCGCGCGGAAGTAGTCGATGCTGAGCGTGCCGACGACGACCCCGCCGAACGAGCCGTCCGGCCGCGTGATGCGGCGGCTGAGCGCGATCGTCAGCGCGCCGTTGCGCAGCCGCGATGCGTAGGGCCGGCTGATGTAGAGGCCGTGGAAGTGGCCGTCGCGGTGGATCGCGAAGTAGTCGCGATCGGCGAAGTTTCCGCGTCGCGGCGGCGTCGCGCCGGAGTCGATCGTGATTGCGCCGTGTTCGTTCATCACGAAGATCGAGCCGAGATACTTGCCGTTCGCCGCGCGGTCGAACAGCACCTGGTCGCGCAGCCGCGGGGGCAGCGCCATCGCGTCGGGGTCGGCGATGCCGTCGACGACGTTCTGCAGCGACAGGTCGTAGAGCTCGATGTTGCGCGCGATGTCGCGCTCGATCAGCAGCATCAGGTTCCGCGCGTTCTCGACCGCGTGGTTGTACGCGTCGCGCCGGGATTCGATCAGCACCGACGCGCACAGCGTCCAGCCGAACAGGGTCAGCACGAGGCCCGATACGATCACGCCGCGCGGCGACAGCGTCCGCGCGATGATCGCGGAGAACTGGTGGCGCAGGGCCTGAGGCAGCGGGTTGAACATCATCCTGTCGGGAGCGGGGCGGTGGGCGCGATGCGTTCTGTCGTTTCGTTCTTCGGTCTTGTGCGGCGAGCCGATTGGAAAGAGCGTCATTATCACGCGAATTGTCGCGATCCGATTCCGGTATGTCGGGCATCTGCCCCCGGTTGCGCGGGCGCATTGTTACGATTTGTTACGCAGGCGCGCGGCGTGCGTAATAGTGACCGGGAAGTGACCGGGAAGTGACCGGAACGAGCCGGCGCACGATCGGGACCGGTCAATTTTTCGCGACGACGGTGGCGGGCGCGATGTGTCATCCGGCGGCGCGCGTCGGCGATTCGGGTAGAATCCGCGCGGGCCGCAGCGGCCCGCTTTCCCGTTCGTCCCGTTTATGTCCGCACATCCGACTCCCGACTTTCCCGATTCCTCCTCCCCGGATTCTCCCCGGCTGCATCGCGCGCTGAAGGCGCGCCACCTGACGATGATCGCCATCGGCGGCTCGATCGGCACGGGCCTGTTCGTCGCGTCCGGCGCGTCGATTTCGCAGGCCGGCCCCGGCGGCGCGATGCTCGCGTATCTGCTGATCGGCGTGATGGTCTACTGCCTGATGACGAGCCTCGGCGAGATGGCCGCGTTCATGCCGGTGTCGGGCTCGTTCGCGACCTACGGCGCGAAGTACGTCGACGAGGGCTTCGGCTTCGCGCTCGGCTGGAACTACTGGTACAACTGGGCGGTGACGATCGCCGTCGAACTGGTCGCCGCGCAGCTCGTGATGAACTACTGGTTCCCGCACGTGCCCGGGCTCTGGTGGAGCGCGGCGTTCCTCGCGGTGATGTTCCTATTGAACGCGCTGACCGTGCGCGGCTTCGGCGAGGCCGAATACTGGTTCGCGCTGATCAAGGTCGTCACGGTGCTCGCGTTCATCGGCGTCGGCCTGCTGATGATCTTCGGGATCATGAAGGGCGCGCCGGCCAACGGCTGGCACAACCTGACGATCGGCGACGCGCCGTTCGCGGGCGGTCTGCCCGCGATGATGGGCGTCGCGATGATCGCCGGCTTTTCGTTCCAGGGCACCGAGCTGATCGGCATCGCGGCCGGCGAATCGGAAAATCCGCGTAAGACGATTCCGCGCGCGGTCAAGCAGATCTTCTGGCGAATCCTGCTGTTCTACGTGCTCGCGATCTTCGTGATCGGCGTGCTGATTCCGTATACGGACCCGAACCTGCTGAAGAGCGACGTGACCGATATCGGCGTGAGCCCGTTCACGCTCGTGTTCCGCCACGCGGGCCTCGCGTTCGCGGCGGGCGTGATGAACGCGGTGATCCTGACCGCGGTGCTGTCGGCGGGGAACTCGGGGATGTACGCGTCGACGCGGATGCTCTACACGCTCGCGACCGAAGGCCGTGCGCCGAAGCTGTTCGCGAAGCTGTCGCCGGGCGGCGTGCCGCGCAACGCGCTGTTCGCGACGACCGCGGTCGGCGCGCTGTGCTTCCTGACGTCGCTGTACGGCGACAAGACGGTCTATCTGTGGCTGCTGAACACGTCGGGGATGACGGGCTTCATCGCGTGGCTCGGCATCGCGGTCAGCCACTACCGGTTCCGCAAGGGCTTCGTCGCGCAGGGCTACTCGGTCGTGCAGCTGCCGTATGCGTCGCCGCTCTTTCCGTACGGGCCGATCTTCGCGTTCGGGCTGTGCGTCGTGATCGCGCTCGGGCAGGACTATCAGGCATTCCTCGCGAACCGGATCGACTGGGTCGGCGTGCTCGCGACCTATGTCGGCATTCCGCTGTTCCTCGCGGTGTGGGCCGGCTATCGGCTCGTGCGCGGCGGGCGCTTCGTCCGCTACGATGAGATGGAGATCGCGCCGTGGATCGCCGCGCATCGCGACGCGACGCGCGGCGGGGCGCCGGCGACGATCGACGTGCCGGAGACGGTAAGCTGAGCGCGGCGAATTTCCACCTGGACGACGATGCCCGACGATTCCCGATGACGACACCCGCAACCGACGAAACCTGGATCGACACGCCTCACGGGCGTCTCTACGCGAAACGCTGGCGCGCGACGCCGGCGGCCGGCGATGCGCGGTGCCCGATCGTGCTGCTGCACGATTCGCTCGGCTGCGTCGCGCTGTGGCGCGATTTTCCGGCGCGACTGGCGCAAGCGACCGGGCGCGACGTGATCGCGTACGACCGGCTCGGGTTCGGCCGGTCCGATCGGCATTCGGGCGGGCTGGAGACGACGTTCGTGCGCGACGAGGCGGACCATGCGTTCGCCGCGGTGTGCGCGCGGATGGGCATCGACGCGTTCGTCGCGTTCGGGCACAGCGTCGGCGGCGGAATGGCGGTCGCGTGCGCGGCGCGGTTTCAGCACGCGTGCCGCGCGCTCGTGACCGAGTCGGCGCAGGCGTTCGTCGAGGATCGCACGCTCGACGGTATCCGCGACGCGCAGCGGGCGTTCGCCGAGCCGGGGCAGATCGAGCGGCTCGCGCGCTATCACGGCGACAAGGCGGAATGGGTGCTCGGCGCGTGGGTCGACACGTGGCTCGCGCCGGCATTCCGGGACTGGCATCTCGACGATGTGCTGGCGAACGTGCGGTGCCCGGTGCTCGCGATTCACGGCGAGCACGACGAATACGGCTCGCTGGTGCATCCGGAGCGGATCGCGGCGCGGGTCGGCGGGACGGCGACGGTCGAGATCGTCCGCGATTGCGGGCACGTGCCGCATCGCGAGCATCCCGATCGGGTGCTGCTGACGGTGGAGACGTTTCTCAAAAGTGTCCGGTAAACCGGTAGCGGCTTCCCGGATGCCACAGATTCACCGTCGACGCGACGAGGCCCTGCGACCACGTCCGCCGATGCAGCATCAGGCACGGCTCGCGCTCGTCCATCTTCAGCAGCCGGCGCGTGTCCTCGTCGGGCATCGCGGCCTCGATCCGGTATTCGACGCGCTGCAGCGGCGCGACGCGCATCAGGTACTGGTTCGGCGTCGTCGCGGTGAAGTCCTGCAGCGCGTATTCCGGCGCGACGTCCGGATTCACCCAGCGCTCCTCGAACTGCACCGGCGTGTCGTTCTCGAAATGCAGCACGCGCGAATGGAAGATCGGGCTGCCGGCGCCGAGCTGCATCTCGTCCGCGAGCTTCGCGTCGGCGACCGCCGCGCCGACCTCCAGCACCTGCGCGTGATAGCGATGGTCGCGCGCGACGATTTCGTCCGAGATGCTGCGGATCGCGACCAGCGTCGATTCGTACTTCGGCTGCGCGACGAACGTGCCCGCGCCGCGCGTGCGGGTCAGCACCTGCTCGGCCGTCAGCTCGCGCAGCGCGCGGTTGACCGTCATCCGCGCCACGTTGAATTCGCGCGCGAGCTCGTTCTCAGACGGCACCTGATCGCCTTCCGACCATTCCCCGGCGTGAATCCGCGCGAGGATGAAGTCCTTGATTTCCTGATAGATCGGTGTGGTCATTGCGTGGTTGTCGTTCCAGTGGGGGCGGCGTGTCGTGCGCGCCATCGCGGTGCGCCAAGTCTAGACAGGTTTGCGGAACGTGAAAATGCTCCGATGCCCGAATAGAAAGCCAATCTTCATCCGGATGTAATCAATAATTAATTGAAAAATAAGGAAATTTACGTTTCACGAATACAAACGTCCGACAATTAGAGAGAAACACGTATTGCCGGCGACGGGCGCGCAAGGCAAAGTTGTATGTACAACTTGGGTGACGCCAGCGCGGCGCACAGGTTGGGCGGGCGCCGGACTGCGCTCGCGGTCCGATCCCGATCGTCAATTACAGGAATGTCATGAAAAAACTCGCGCTCAGTCTTGCCCTTGCCTGCCTCGCCGTCGGCGCCCATGCCAAGGATTGGTCGACGATCCGCTTCGGCGTCGACGCCAGCTATGCGCCGTTCGAATCGAAGGCGCCGGACGGCAAGCTCGTCGGCTTCGATATCGACCTCGGCACCGAAATCTGCAAGCGCCTGAACGCGAAGTGCGTGTGGGTCGAGAATGACTTCGACGGGATGATCCCCGCGCTGAAGGCGAAGAAGTTCGACGGCGTGCTGTCGTCGATGTCGATGACGCCGCAGCGCGAAGAGCAGATCGCGTTCTCGAACAAGCTGTTCAACACGCCGACGCGCCTCGTCGCGAAGAAGGGCACGAGCCTGCTGCCGACGGCCGACTCGCTGAAGGGCAAGACGGTGGGCGTCGAGCAGGGGACCATTCAGGAAACCTACGCGAAGACGTACTGGGCGCCGAAGGGCGTGCAGATCGTGCCTTACCAGAACCAGGACCAGGTGTACTCGGATCTGATCTCGGGCCGTCTCGACGCGGCGCTGCAGGACGCGGTGCAGGCCGACATCGGCTTCCTGAAGTCGCCGCGCGGCGCGGGCTTCCAGTTCGCGGGCGGCGATATCAACGATCCGAAGACGCTCGGCTCCGGCGCCGGCATCGGTCTGCGCAAGGACGACGCCGACCTGAAGCAGAAGCTCGACGGCGCGATCGCCGGGATGCTGAAGGACGGCACGTACCAGAAGCTCGAGAAGAAGTACTTCGCGTTCGACGTCTACGGCAACTGATCGCAATCGCGGCGCGTGCCTGAACGCGCGCGCCGCGCCTCATTGGATGTACTGACATGATCTTCCAGGGATTTGGCCCGCTGCTATGGGCCGGCACGCTCCAGACCGTGCAGCTCGCGGTGCTGTCGCTCGCCGCGTCGCTCGTGCTCGGGCTCGCCGGCGCGGCCGCGAAACTGTCGACGAACCGTGTGCTCGCGGCGATCGGCACCTGCTACACGACGCTGATTCGCGCCGTGCCCGATCTCGTCCTGATGCTGTTGCTGTTCTACGGGATGCAGATTCTCCTCAACCATTTCACCGATCTGCTCGGCCTCGACCAGATCGATATCGATCCGTTCGCCGCGGGCGTCGTGACGCTCGGCTTCATCTACGGTGCGTACTTCACCGAGACGTTCCGCGGCGCGTTCCTCGCGGTGCCGCGCGGCCAGCTCGAAGCCGGCGCCGCGTTCGGGATGAGCGGCTGGCGCGTGTTCCGCCGCATCCTGTTTCCGCAGATGATGCGCTTCGCGTTGCCCGGCATCGGCAATAACTGGCAGGTGCTCGTGAAGGCGACCGCGCTCGTGTCGATCATCGGCCTTGCGGATGTCGTGAAGGCGTCGCAGGACGCAGGCAAGGCCTCGCTCGAGTTCTTCTACTTCACGCTCGTCGCGGGCGCGATCTATCTCGTGATCACGACGGTGTCGAACGTCGTGCTCCATCACCTCGAAAAACGCTATTCGGCCGGCGTGCGGAGGCTTGCACTGTGATCGAGATCATCAGCCAGTATTGGCAGAACTATCTGTACTCCGACGGTTATCGGCTGAGCGGGCTCGCGATCACGCTGTGGCTGCTCGTCGTGTCGATCGGGCTCGGCTTCCTGCTCGCGATACCGCTCGCGATCGCGCGCGCGTCGAGCAACCGCTGGGTGTCGGGGCCGGTGTGGCTCTACACGTATGTGTTCCGCGGCACGCCGCTCTACGTGCAGCTGCTGATGTGCTACACCGGCATCTACAGCCTGCACTTCGTGCACGAGCACGCGCTCCTGAACGAATTCTTCCGCGACGCGATGAACTGCACGCTGCTCGCGTTCGTGCTGAACGAATGCGCGTACGCGACCGAGATCTTCGCGGGTTCGATCAAGGCGACGTCGGCGGGCGAGATCGAGGCGGCGCAAGCGTATGGGATGTCGAAGTTCACGATGTACCGGCGCATCATCCTGCCGTCGGCGCTGCGCCGCGCGCTGCCGAGCTACAGCAACGAAGTGATCCTGATGCTGCATGCGACGACGCTCGCGTTCACCGCGACCGTGCCCGACATCCTGAAGGTCACGCGCGACGTCAATTCGGCCACCTATATGTCGTTTCAGGCGTACGGGATCGCGGCGCTGCTGTACGCGTCGGTCGTGTTCGCGCTGATCTGGGCGTTCCGGCGGCTCGAGTCGCGCTGGCTCGCGTTCCTCGGGCCTCGCAGCCACTAATGCGTCGCAGCCACTAATCGAATTCGCAAGGAAGTCATATGTACAAGCTCATCGTTGAGGATCTGCACAAGAAGTTCGGCGACAACGAGGTGCTGAAAGGCGTCTCGATGAAGGCGAAGGCCGGCGACGTGATCAGCATCATCGGGTCGAGCGGCTCGGGCAAGAGCACGTTCCTGCGCTGCATCAACTTCCTCGAGCAGCCGTGCTCGGGGCAGATCACGATCGGCGCCGAGGCGATCCAGACGACCCGCGACAGGAACGGCGCGTTGCGCGTCGCGGACCAGAAGCAGCTTCAGCGCATGCGCACGAAGCTCGCGATGGTGTTTCAGCATTTCAACCTGTGGGCGCACATGACGGTGATGGAGAACATCATCGAAGCACCGATGTGCGTGCTGGGCTTGAGCAAGGAAGAAGCGCAGGCGCGCGCGCGCAAGTATCTCGAGAAGGTCGGGCTGCCGGCGCGTGTCGAGACGATGTATCCGTCGCATCTGTCGGGCGGCCAGCAGCAGCGCGTCGCGATCGCGCGTGCGCTCGCGATGGAGCCCGAAGTGATGCTGTTCGACGAGCCGACGTCGGCGCTCGATCCGGAACTCGTCGGCGAAGTGCTGAAGGTGATGCAGAAACTGGCCGAGGAAGGCCGGACGATGGTCGTCGTCACGCACGAGATGGGCTTCGCGCGCAACGTGTCGAATCACGTGATCTTCCTGCATCAGGGCAGGATCGAGGAAGAAGGGAATCCGCAGGACATCCTCGTGAATCCGAAGAGCGAGCGGCTCGGGCAGTTCCTGTCGGGCCGGCTGAAGTAAGCGGGCGGATGTCGCGCCCGGAGCACCGGCGTCGCACGATCAGCGCGACGCCGGTGCGCCTGAACCCTCAATCGCCGCGGCTGCAGGGGCTGCAGGGGCCGCCGCGCCGCTCGCGATCCGCGCGTCGAGCAGCGCGCGCAGCGTGACCCACTGCGCGCTCGCCGCGTCGCGCGTCGCGGCGGCGGTCATGTCGTACGGCTCGTTGTCGTGGATCGTCGCGCGCACGAGCGGATAGATCTGCGTTTCCCACTTGTGGCCGTTGAACACGCCGTAGTGGCCGGCGCCCGTCTGCACGTGGTGCGTCTTCAGATACGGCGGCAGTCCCGAGCACAGCTCCTGCGCGGCGACCGTCTGCCCGACCGCGCAGATGTCGTCCTTCTCGCCTTCGACGGTCAGCAACGCGGTGCGATGGATCGCCGCCGGCTCGACGAGCCGCCCGCCGACCGTCAGCTCGCCGCGCGCGAGCGCGTACTGCTGGAACACCTTCTCGACCGTCTCCAGATAGAACTCGGCCGTCAGGTCGGCCGTCGCGAAGTATTCGTCGTAGAACTGACGGATCGCGTCGGCCTTGCCGGGGTCGCCTTTCGCGCGTTCGTAATACAGATCCGAGAACGACGTCGCGTGGCGATCCGGATTCATCGACATGAACGCGCCGACCTGCACGAAGCCCGGGTACACGCGCCGCTGCGCGCCGGAGAACCCCGGCGGCACGACGCCGATCAGGTGTTTCGCGAACCAGTCGATCGGATGGCTGTTCGCGAGCTCGTTGACCTTCGTCGGGCTTACGCGGCAGTCGATCGGGCCCGCCATCAAGGTGAGGCTCGCGGGCTGCGCGGGGTCGCCGTCGGCCGCCATCAGCGCCACCGCCGCGAGCGCGGCGACGGTGGGCTGGCAGATCGCCAGCACGTGCGCGTCCGGCCCGATGTGGCGGATGAAGTCGATCACGTGCGTCACGTATTCGTCGAAGCCGAAGCGTCCGGCCACGAGCGGGATGTCGCGCGCGTTGTGCCAGTCGGTCACATAGACGTCGTGATCGGCGAGCATCGTGCGAATCGTGCCGCGCAGCAGCGTCGCGAAGTGGCCGGACATCGGCGCGACGATCAGCACGCGCGGCTCTCGCGCGGGCGCCTGCGCCTTGCGGAAGTGCAGCAGCGTGCCGAACGGCGTGCGCGTCGCCACTTCCTCGATCACCGCCACGCTCTCGCCGTCGACGTCGACCGCGTCGATGCCGAACGGCGGACGCGCGTGAGAGAACGCGCCGCATTCGAACAGCTCGCACCACGCGTCGAATGCGCGGCCAGCCGGAACCGACGTCGACGGCGGCCACAGCGACAGCGCGACGCGCGTGAACGACGCCCATGCGCGTGCCGGCCGCAGGCATTCGGAGAACCACTCGTAGAAGGGGTACGCCAGGATGTTCATCGTGTCCGCTCCGTGTCGAGCCGCGTCGTCCAACACAAGCAGGCCGTGTGCCAGTCGGCGCACTGGCATGCGCCTTGCACGAAATACGAACGGCGGCGCACGTGCTGCGCGCCCGTGCGCCGCGCGGCGTGCCGGTGCGACCGTCTCGCGCGCGCGGCCGGCGTGGTGTCGCACCATGCCGTGCCGCATCGTCGGGCAAGCCGCACCGCCGAGGTGCGCGCCCGGCACCGCGCGCGCCGCATTGGTGCGAGGCACAGCCGGACATCCGCAAGGGGAACGACATGCAATCAGCAGACGAAACGACGCTGACGATCAGCAGCCGGAATTATTCGTCGTGGTCGCTGCGGGGCTGGCTGCTCGGCAAGCTGAGCGGCCTGGCGTTCGAGACCGTCAGCGTGCCGATCGATGCGGCGTCGCGCGCGGAGCTGCTGCTGCTGTCGCCGTCGATTCTGGTGCCGTGCCTGACGCACGACGGGATCAAGGTGTGGGACACGCTCGCGATCGCCGAGTATCTGAACGAGATCCGCCCGGACGCGCACCTGCTGCCGCACGAGCGCCACGCGCGCGCGCATTGCCGGTCGATCTGCGGCGAGATGCACTCGGGCTTCAGCGCGCTGCGTTCGGCGCTGCCGATGAATCTGCGCGCGCATTTCCCGAACTTCCGGATCTGGTCGCGCGCGCAGCACGACATCGAGCGGATCGTGACGATCTGGCGCGATTGCCTCGCGCGCTACGGCGGCCCGTGGCTGTTCGGCGACATCATTGGCATGGCGGACGCGATGTACGCGCCCGTCGTCACGCGCTTTCTGACCTACGACGTGAAGCTCGAGCCGGACATCGCCGAATACTGCATGCGCGTGCTCGCGCAGCCGTTCGTCGCCGAGTGGATCGACGCCGCGAAGGCGGAGCAGGAAGACATCGACGAGCTCGATATGGAGTTCTGACCTCCCCCGGGCGTTACCCGCCGTGCCCGCCGGCGGACGGCTCGACCAGATCGAGAATCGATCCGTCGCGCTTGAGCGTCGTCAGCACGATGCTCGAGTTGATCGCCATCACGCCGCTCGCGCGGTGCAGCTTGTGGATCACGAAATCCGAGTAGTGATCGAGATCGCGCGTGCGCACGGTCAGCACGTAATTCGACGCGCCGGTGACGATCTGCGCGGACACCACCTCCGGCCACGACTGAATCGCGGCGACGAAGCTGTCGTGCCACTCGGGCACGTCCGGGCGCATCGACACCTGCACGAGCGCCTCGAATGCGACGCCGACGTTCTTCGGCGAAATCGTGCAGCGATATCCTTCGATCACGCCGCGCTCCTCGAGCAGCTTCACGCGGCGCAGGCACGCGGACGGCGACAGCGCGACCGCGTTCGCGAGATCCTGATTGCTGATGCGTCCGTCCTGCTCGAGGTGCCGCAGGATCCGCATGTCGGTGCGGTCGAGAGTCATGTCGAAGATTCCGTGGAATTGAAGGCGATTTATCGCAGACTCTACTGCGTACGGCGCATTTTGTCCGTGAAATATGAAGCTCATTCTATTTCATCCTCGATAACATGCGGTTTATCACAACCCTCGAACCGCCAGACGCCATGTACGACCACATTCCTGCCTATCCGGGCGACCCGATCCTGTCCCTGTTTCAAGACTTCCAGCGCGACGCGCATCCGAGCAAGGTGAACCTCAGCATCGGCCTCTACTACGACGATGCGGGCAGGATTCCGGTGCTCGGCAGCACGCGCATCGCGGCCGACCGCGTGCGCGAGGCCGATGCGCCGCACACGTATCTGCCGATGGAAGGTCTCGCCGCGTATCGGCAGGGGCTGCAGCGCCTCGTATTCGGCGCGGACTGCGCGGCGCTCGCCGAAGGCCGCATCGCGACGCTGCAGACGCTCGGCGGCTCCGGCGCGCTCCGGCTCGGCGCCGAGTTCGTCAAGCGCTACTTCCCGGATAGCGCGATCTGGATCAGCGATCCGACGTGGGACAACCATCGCGTGATCTTCAGCGCGGCGGGGCTCGACGTGCACACGTATCCGTACTACGACGCGCAGACGAACGGCGTGCGCGTCGATGCGATGCTCGCGGCGTTCGACGCGCTGCCCGCGCGCAGCGTCGTGCTGCTGCAGCCGTGCTGTCACAACCCGACCGGCATCGACCTCACCCGTGACACGTGGCGCGACGTGATCGACGTCTGCCAGCGCCGCGGGCTGATTCCGTTCCTCGACATGGCGTACCAGGGCTTCGGCGACGGCCTGGCCGAAGACGCGTGGGCGGTGCGCGCGATGACGGACGCGGGCCTGCCGGTGATCGTCAGCAATTCGTTCTCGAAGAATTTCTCGCTGTATGGCGAGCGCGTCGGCGGGCTATCGGTCGTCTGCGCGAGCGCGAGTGCTTCGGCGACCGTGCTGAGCCAGCTTCAGGCCGGCGTGCGCCGCACGTACTCGAGCCCGCCGCTGTTCGGCGCGCAACTCGTCGCGACCGTGCTGAACGACGACACGCTGCGCGCGCAGTGGGAAAACGAGGTCGCCGGCGTGCGCGAGCGGATCAAGCGGATGCGCGGCGCGCTGAAGACGCGGCTCGACGCGCAGCTGCCGGGCCGCGCGTTCGACGCGCTCGTCACGCAGCGCGGGATGTTCAGCTATACCGGTATTGGCGCGGCCGACGTCGACCGGCTGCGCACCGAGCACGGCGTCTATCTGCTGCGCTCGGGCCGCATGTGCATCGCGGGCCTGAACGACGCGAACGTCGACCATGTCGCCGCGTCGATCGCGGCCGTGCTCGGCGGCGCGGGCCACTGAGCGTTATCCACGACCAACGAAACGGAGGCCACGATGGCCGAACTCATCCCTGTCGATCTGCCGCAGCTCAACCAGCCGTTCTCGTGGGCGACGCGCGCGGCCGGCCTGATGTTCACCGCGCACGGCCCGGTCGACGCGTCGGGCGCGATCGTCGACGCGACGATGACCGAGCAGGCGCGGCTCACGCTGTCGAACCTCGGGAAGGCGGTCGCCGCCGCCGGCGCGACGATGGACGACGTCGCGCAGGTGATCGTCTACTTGTCCGACGTGAAGGAGATGGCCGAATTCGACGCCGAATACCGGCGCCATTTCCGCGAGCCGTATCCGAACCGCTCGTGCGTCGGCGGGCTGAGCTTCGCGCATCCGGCGATGCGCGTCGAACTCGTCGCGTATGTCGCGTTGCCGGAGGCGCGTCGATAGGCGTGCGCCGCCATCGTGCCGGATAACCGGGGCGCGATCCCACGGGTTTTCAAAATCCCGGGCGCCGAAGCGTCTTGTGTCTGAAGACACGACTCTTTCGGAGAGACGCCCATGAGTGAAACCGGCCGCCCCGCGCCGCCCCCGGTCCCGGACGGCATGACGCCGTCCGACGCCGCACCCGAGGCGCCCGACACGCTGTCGACGGAAGTGTCGTACGACGACGCGCTGCGCCTGGCGCTGACCCTGCATCGCCAGGGCAAGCTCGACGCTGCTGCCGAGATCTACCGGGCGCTGCACCGCCTCGACCCGCAGGATCCGAACCCGACGCACTTCCTGGGCGTGCTGTGCGATCAGCGGGGACAGAGCGAGGAGGCGCTGGCGCTGATCCGCGAGTCCATCGCGCTGGATCCCACGGTGCTCGACTGGCACAACAATCTGGGCAACGTGCTGCTGGGCCAAGGCCGGCTGGACGACGCGGCGCGGGCATACGAAGCGGCGGCGCGCGTGGACGCGAGCCGCGCCGACGTGCACAACAACCTCGGTGTGCTGCGCCGCGAGCAGGGCCGCCTGGCGGACGCGGAAGCCGCCTACCGCCGTGCGATCGAACTCGAGCCGGAAAACGCGGACGCCTATTCGAACCTCGGCCGCCTGATGGCCCAGCTCGGGCGCGGCGAGGAAGCGCTGCGCGCCCATTGCCAGGCCCTGGTGCTCAAGCCCGGCCACGCGCCGGCGCGCGAGGCGCTGGGCATGGCCTACTACACGCTCGGGCGCATGGACGAGGCCGCGCAGGTGTACCGCGACTGGCTTCGGGACGATCCCGGCAATCCCGTCGCGCAACACCATCTGGCGGCCTGTGCCGGCGCCACGGTGCCGGCGCGTGCGGCCGACGCGTACGTGGAACAGGTATTCGACGGTTTCGCCGACAGCTTCGACGCCAAGCTCGCGGTGCTGCAATACCGCGCGCCGGCGCTGGTGGCACAGGCCGTGGCCGACGTGTACGGGGCGCCTGGCGGCGCGCTGCGCGTGCTCGATGCCGGTTGCGGCACCGGCCTGTGCGGCCCGCTGCTGGCGCCGTATGCGCGGCGGCTGGACGGCGTGGACCTGTCCGAGCGGATGCTGGCCAAGGCGCGCCCGCGCCAGCTTTACCACACGCTCACCAAGGCCGAACTGACCGGGTTCATGGAGGCGCTCCCGCCCGCCAGCTACGATCTGATCGTGTCGGCCGATACGCTGTGCTACTTCGGCGACCTGCGGGCCGTCGCGCACGCGGCCACGCGCGCGCTGGCGCCGGGCGGCACGCTGGTGTTCAGCGTCGAGGCCTATGACGAAGCCGGCAACGGCGATGCGACGGGCTACCGCCTGCAGCCGCACGGCCGCTACAGCCACCGCGACGACTACCTGCGCGAGGTGCTGACCGCCGCCGGGCTGTCGGTGGCCGCGCTGTTGCACGTGCACCTGCGCACCGAAGGAGGCCGGCCGGTGGACGGCCGCATCGTGACGGCCACGCGGCGGATGTGATGCGCATCGAATGAAACGAATGCGCGGCGCACGACATCGTGCGCCGTTCATTTTGGGGAAACGGGTGGATACGTTTCGCGCTCCACCCACCGGATCAGTCCGCCCAGCCCGGCGCCGCGTACACGACCTCGCCGCGGAAGCACGTCTCGACGATGCGTGCGCTCGTCAGCTCCTCGACCGGATGCAGCAGCGGATTGCGATCGAGGATCGCGAAGCTCGCATCCTTGCCGACTTCGAGTGAACCGGTGCAGTCGTCGAAACGGATCGCGTACGCGGCGTTGACGGTATGCGCTTCCAGCATCGTCATCAGGTCGAGCCGCTCGTGCGGATTCCACGGTTCGGTGCCGGGCGCGTCGACGAGCACGTGCGTGACGCCGGTCTGGATGATCTGCAGCGGGTCCATCGTCGTCACCGACCAGTCCGAGCCGCCCGCGAGCAGCGCGCCCGCGTTGCGCAGGCTGCGGAACGGATAGTTGCGCGCGGTGCGCTCCGCGCCGAGCAGGTCGCGATAGAGCTGCTGCTGCGCGGGGGGCGCGGCGGTCCACAGCGCCTGCATGCTCGCGATCGCGCCGAGCTGATGGAAGCGCCCCATGTCGGCCGGATCGACGATCTGCAGGTGTGCGAACTGCGCACGGCGGTCGCGCTTGCCGTTGCGCTGCTGCACGTATTCGAGCGCGTCGAGGCCCATCCGCACCGCGCGATCGGCGAGCGTGTGGAAGTGCAGGTCGAAGCCGGCCGAATCGGCGAGCAGCGAGATTTCGTTCAGCGCTTCCTGCGTCCACAGCGCGAGGCCGCAGTCGTCGGTGCCCGCGTACGGCTCCAGCAGCGCGGCCGTCTTCGATTCCGGCACGCCGTCGATGAAGATCTTCACCGTGTGCAGGCGCAGGTTGTCGCATTCGTACTCGTTGCGCCACGCGACGAAACGCTCGACCTGCTCGCGCGGATCGCGGCGCGGGTTCGCGTACAGCCCCGCGCTCATGTACGCCTTCAGCGTGCCGTCGCGCTGCGCGGCCGCGTACGCCTTCAGCTCCGCTTCCTCGACGCGCGCGTCGAACCAGCCGGTGATCCCGTACGCGTGCGCCATCTTGTGCGCCTTCGCGAGCGACTTCGGGTAGCCTGCCGGGCTCAGTTGCGGAATCAGCGGGCAGATCTTGTAGAACGCGGCCTCGTGCACGACGCCGGTCGGCACGCGGTTCGCGTCGCGCTCGTAGACGCCGCCCGAGATGTCCGGCGTGTTCTCGTCGATGCCGAGCGCCTCGAGCCCTTTCGTGTTCAGGCAGCCGCTGTGCACGTCGAAGCCGACGACGAGCAGCGGGCGATCCGGCACGATCGTGTCGAGCAGCTCGCGGGTCGGGTATGCGCCGAACGCGCCGAAGTTCGCGCCGCCGAGATAGACCCAGCGCTCGTTCGGCGTCGCCGCCGCGCATTCGCGAATGCGGTCGACGATCTTCTGCTGGTCGTTGATGCCGGACAGGTCGAAATCGCCGAGGATCTGGTGGCCTTCGAGCGGATGCACGTGGCCGTCGATGAAGCCCGGCAGCATCATCCCGCCGCGCAGATCGACGACGCGCGTCGCCGGGCCGGCGAGCGCGCGGATCTCGTCCTCGAAGCCGACCGCCTGAATCTTGCCGCCTCGCACCGCGAGGGCCTGGGCGAAGCGACGGTTCGCGTCGCCGGTGTAGAGCGTGCCGTTCAGATAGACGGAATCCGCGTATTGCATGTGTCTCTCTCCAGTGCTGGTTGTGGGGACCGGGCGCGTGCGTGGCGCCGGACGAACCGCGTGGTTCTTGCGGGTCGTCCGGTTTCGTGCGGTTACGCAGCCGGGGTCCGGTGTGTGTGTGCCGATACTAGGGAGAGGGGCGGGCGCTGTCTGTCCTCGTTTTGAGGACAATGTGCGACAAAGCCGCTGCAGGGTAGGAGGGTTGCCGCCCGGCTGCTACCCGAACCGGTTCGGGCTGGTTCGGGCGGGCACGGGCACGGGCACGGGCGCGTCGCCGGCGACGCACCACGCGAACAGTCCGGCGCGGTTGTCGATGCCGAGCTTCGCGAGCGCGCGCCCGAGATAGGTGCGCACGCTGCACGCCTGCACGTCGAGCGCGCCGGCGATCTGCGCGACCGGTTGCCCCTGCAGCACCGCGCGGCACACGAGCCGCTCGCGCTGCGACAGCGCCGCGCCGGACGCGGCGACCCGCCGGTCGAAGCGCTGCAGCAGCGCTTCGTCGTCCGAGCGCGGCGCGATGCTCGCGAGCCGCGCGTGCTGCACCAGCAGCGGCAGCAGGAAATCGCCGAGCTGACGCAGCAGGCTCAGCTCGGGCAGTGTGAACGACGGATGGTCGCGGTGGCGGAACAGCGACAGCGCGTACACGTAGTCGTGCTCGCAGCTAAGCAGCGTGCAGTCCTCGCCGAGCTCGCCCGCCTCGAACTGGCGGCCGTACTCGGTTGCCGTGCTGATGTCCTTGTTGTGCGAGAACACGAGTTGCGGATCGGTCAGTCGCTCGACATAGGGCAGGATCGTGTCGTGGCGCCATTCGCCACGCTGATACAGGTCGATCGCGCGGCGCGTGTCGTCCGGATCGCCGGCGCCGGCGAAGAACAGCACGTCGACGCCGTCGACCGGCTGCGACGGCGCGCGGCGCCGGTAGCGGGCCGCGACCGTGTGATACGTGTATGGCTCGGCCGTGCTGCGCAGCCACGCCCAGAGCCGGGACGGGAACAGCGGGCTGCCGAGGCTGGCGATCAGCTCGCCGGCGCTGCTCAGCGAAATGTGGGCGGAGTTCATCGGTCGCGCGGTCCTTGCGAATATGGCGAGGATCGTACCGTGCGCGCGGCGGAAAAGATGCCCCGGTTCAGGGGTGTCAAGCCACTCAAGCCGCTCAAGCCACTCAAGCCGCCTCGGCCGCTTCCGCGTCGAGCATCGCACGGACGATCAGGTACACGGCCGGCAGATCGTCGTCGTCGCGGCGCCAGTCGACCGCTTCGTCTAGATCCGGGCCGGGCAGCCGGCTGTCGTGGACGCGGAGGAACGCGCCGACGATCGCTTCGTCGTGACGCCCGCGAAAGCCGGGCGCGGAGAACGCGAGTTCCTCGACGTCGAGCAGCGCGCGCCAGCTCAGCGTGCGGACCGCGCCGGGATGCGCGCGCCGGCGCAGGCCGAGCGCGCGCTGCGCGATCGGCACGACGACGCGCTGCAGATCGGTGACCGCGCGCTGCGCGGCGCGTTCGAAACGGACGGGGTCGAAGCCGGGCTGTTCTGGATCGAAGGCGGTGGGCTGGAACATGGCGTCTCGCAATGCCCGGCGGCCGGGCGGCGGCCGAAATCGGGCCATATGGGTTGAAGTACTGTGAATATATACAGTACTTCGGCGGGTTTCAAGTCCCCGCCGAATGCGCAACGCCGGCCTTCGAACGCGCGCTTACGCGATCCGCATGCCTTCGAACGGATTCCAGCCGTTGCTGTTGCGGACGTGCTTCAGGTAGTACGAGTAGTTCACGGTCATCGCGGACAGCATCGCGATGCCGATGTTGATCCCGAGGTCGATCGCGGGCGGAATGTCGATTCCGGTCGAGATCACGACGATCGCTTCCAGCACGCCGATGCCCAGCGAGATCGCGAGCAGCACGAGCGCCTTCCTCCACATGCCGAGCGTGAAGAAATAGAACGGGCCGAAGAAGAACCCGAGGAAGCTGTAGTTGATGAGCCGCTTCTGGCGGCCCGGCAACTCCTTGAGGGCGGCGCGGAACTCGGGCGAGTTCGGCGCGCCGTACGCGTCGAAGAATGCGAAGCGCTCTTGCCATTTCGGCTTGAGCTCGGCGGGGTCGTCAAAGGTCGGCATGTTCAAGTCGAGACTCCTTGCTTGTCGTTGTGCGTGTCGGTGGAACGGTTGATGGGAGAAAAACATTGCGCGTCGCGACGTTTGTCGAGCGCCGTCGAATCAGTGCATATTAGCGATTCCGCCAACCGCCGACGCGCCCATGACGCCAGACAAAGCCCAGGAACTGAACCGGAGCAAGCGCCGCGCGCTGCTGCTGCTGCTCGTCGCGGCCGCGGTGTTCGTGACGACGCTGTTCCTGCCGCGCGGCGTCTGGATCGACGGGATCAAGGCGGTCGCGGAGGCCGCGATGGTCGGCGCGCTCGCCGACTGGTTCGCGGTCGTCGCGCTGTTTCGCCGCGTGCCGATCCCGATCGTGTCGCGTCACACCGAAATCATCCCGCAGAACAAGGACAAGATCGCGGACAACCTCGCGACGTTCGTCCGCGAGAAATTCCTCGGCCCGGACGCGCTCGTCGCGCAGATCCGCCAGCACGATCCGGCGAAGTGGCTCGGCACGTGGCTGTCCGAGCCCGCGAACACCGACGCGCTCGGCGGCTACGTGACGAAGATGATGGGCTTCGCGCTCGACATGACCGACGACGGCCGGATCCAGACGTTCATCCGCGATGCGTTCCGCGCGCTGGTCGACAAGGTCGACCTGTCGCAGTCGGTCGGCGCGATCCTCGACACGCTGACGAAGGACGGCCGCCATCAGACGCTGCTCGACGACGGCATCGCGCAGCTCGTCGACGTGCTCGCGAAACCGGAGAACCGCGGCATGATCGCCGCGTACATCGTCGACTGGCTGAAGAACCGCTATCCGACCGTCGAGCGGCTGTTGCCGAAGAACTGGATCGGCGAGAACGGCGCGGAGATGCTCGCGAACGCGGTGAGCCGCGTGCTGCAGCAGATCGCCGAGGATCCCGAGCACGAGCTGCGGCAGCGCTTCGACGCGACGGTCGCGAAGCTGGTCGACCGGTTGAAACACGATCCGCGCTTCATCGAGAAGGGCGAGGAGATCAAGCGCTACATCCGCGACGGCGATGCGTTCAACGTCTACGTGAAGGATCTGTGGGAGCAGCTGCGCGCGTGGCTGAAGGCCGATCTCGAACGCGACGATTCGGCGCTGCACCGGCGGGCCGCGTCGCTCGGCGGCTGGCTCGGCGCGCGGCTCGGCGAGAGCGGCACGCTGCGCGCGTCACTGAACGAGCACATCGAGAAGGCCGTGCACGAGATGGCGCCGGATTTTGCGGCGTTTCTCACGCGCCACATCCGCGACACCGTGCGCAACTGGGACGCGCGCGAGATGTCCGAGCAGATCGAGCTCAACATCGGCAAGGATCTGCAATACATCCGGATCAACGGTACGCTGGTCGGCGGGCTGATCGGGCTCGGGCTCTACGTCGTGTCGTACGCCGCGCACGGGCTCGGCGCGCTGGCGCGCTGAAGTGTACAATGCGCGCCACGGAGATGGCATGCCTCCTTTAACCGCCGGCGAGTTGCAGAATGTGCAGCATGGCCCGGCTGATGATGCCTACGCGTCCTGGGTTTCGGGAGGTCGTAGGCCGTCCATGCGGTATCCTGCCGCCCAGGTTTGATTTCCGTCGAATCTGGCCATCATGAAATCCTTCTCTTCCGCCGACCTGTTCTCGTCCGCGCGCTACCTGTGCCGCTGGCTCGCGCTGTCGTCCGCGCTCGGCGCGCTCGCCGGCTCCGCGTCCGCGCTGTTCCTGATCGCGCTCGACTGGGCGACCGGCACGCGCGTCGCGCATCCTGCGCTGCTGTGGGCGCTGCCCGCGGCCGGCTTCGCGACCGGCTGGGTCTATCACCATTTCGGCCAGTCGGTCGCGCGCGGCAACAACCTGCTGATCGACGAGATCCACGATCCGAAAGCGCTCGTGCCGAAGCGGATGGCGCCGCTCGTGCTCGTCGCGACCGTCGTCACGCATCTGTTCGGCGGCTCCGCCGGCCGCGAGGGAACCGCGGTGCAGATGGGCGGCGCGCTCGCCGATCGCGTCACGCAGCTGTTCGGCCTCGGCCGCGACGAGCGGCGCGTGCTGCTGATGGGCGGCATCGCGGCGGGCTTCGCGTCGGTGTTCGGCACGCCGCTCGCGGGCGCGGTGTTCGGCCTCGAGGTGCTCGCGATCGGCCGCGTCCGCTACGACGCGCTGTTGAGCTGCGTCGCGTCGGCGATCGTCGCGGATGCCGTGTGCCGGCTCTGGGGCGTTCATCACACGGTCTACGCGATTCCGTTCGTGCCGCGCGTGAGCCCGGCCGGGCTCGCGGCGACCGTCGTCGCGGGCATCGCGTTCGGCGTCGTCGGGATGCTGTTCGCGGAAGCCACGCATCGGTTGTCCGCGCTGTTCAAGCGCCATATCCGCTACGCGCCGCTGCAGCCGGTGGTCGGCGGGCTGATCGTCGCGGCGGCCGCGACCGCGCTGAACGTGCCGCAATATCTCGGTCTCGGCATTCCGACGATCGAGGCCGCGTTTCACGGCGCGCTGCCCGCGTACGATTTCGCGGGCAAGTTCGCGTTCACGGTCGTCACGCTCGCGTCGGGCTTCAAGGGCGGCGAGGTGACGCCGCTGTTCTACATCGGCGCGACGCTCGGCAACGCGCTCGCGCCGCTGCTCGCGCAGCCGGCGCCGTTGCTCGCGGGGCTCGGCTTCGTCGCGGTGTTCGCGGGCGCGGCGAACACGCCGATCGCGTCGACGATCATGGCCATCGAGCTGTTCGGCGCGGACGTGGGCGTCTATGCGATCGTCGCGTGCGTGGTCGCCTATCTGTTTTCCGGGCACGCGGGAATCTATCGCGCGCAGCGCGTCGCGATCGGCAAGGGCGAGGTGGAGCCGGGCGAGTGACGGTGCTCGCCGTGCGGCTCCGGCTCGGCTACGCCTGCGCGCGCAGATCCGCGCCGGCCGGATCGTCGCGATCGCCCGGCGCCGGCCCGTCGGCCAGCCCCTTCGCGAGCTCGAGCGCCTGCCGCTCGAACAGCCGGCGATAGACGCCGCCGTCGACGCGAATCAGCGCGTCGTGGCTGCCTTCCTCGATCACCGCGCCGCGCTCGAGCACGAGCAGCCGGTCGAGCGCGCGCACGGTCGATAGCCGGTGCGCGACGACGAGCGTCGTGCGGCCTTCCATCAAGCGCTCCATCGCCTGCTGGATCAGCACTTCGCTTTCGCTGTCGAGGCTCGACGTCGCTTCGTCCAGGATCAGGATCGGCGCGTCGGCGAGGAACGCGCGCGCGATCGCGACGCGCTGGCGCTCGCCGCCGGACAGCTTCACGCCGCGTTCGCCGACGAGCGTGTCGTAGCCGTCGGGCAGTGTCGCGATGAAGTCGTGCGCGTTCGCGAGTTGGGCCGCGCGCTCGATCTGCGCGCGGCTCGCGCCGGGCCGCGCATACGCGATGTTCTCCGCGAGCGTCCGGTGGAACAGCACCGGCTCCTGCTGCACGATCGCGATCTGGCGGCGCAGCGAATCCTGCCGCACGCGCGCGATGTCCTGGCCGTCGATCGTGATCCGCCCGTCCGACACGTCGTAGAGTCGCTGGATCAGCTTGATGAACGTCGTCTTGCCCGAGCCCGAGTGGCCGACGAGCCCGATCCGCTCGCCCGGCGCGATCCGCATCGAGAAGTCGTCGTAGAGCGGCGCGTCGTCGTCGCCGTTGTAGCGGAACGTCACGCGCTCGAAGCGGATCTCGCCCGCGCCGATCGCGATCGGCTGCGCGCCCGGACGGTCGTCGATGCCGAGCGGCTGGCGGTCGAGCGCGACGAGCTCTTCCATGTCGTTTACCGAGCGCTGCAGGTTGCGGATGTGCAGCCCGATGTCGCGCAGATAGCCCTGCAGCATGAAGTACGTCGTCAACGCGAACGTGACGTCGCCGACGCCCGCCTCGCCGCGCGCCCACAGCAGCAGCGCGGTGCCGATGATCGCAGCCTGGATCGCGACGAGCATCGTGCTCTGCACGCCGCCGTTCAGCGTGCCGCGCACCCACGTGCGGCGCGTGCGCTGCCGCCACTTGCCGAGCACGCGCGCGAGCCGCGCTTCCTCGCGCGTCTCCGCGCCGAACGCCTTGACGACCGCGTTGCAGCTGACCGCGTCCGCGAGCGCGCCGCCGACGCGCGTGTCCCACGCGTTCGCGAGCCGCGCGGCCGGCGCGACGAAGCCGAGCGACAGCGCGACGGTGACGCCGACGTACAGCAGCGAGCCGGCGCCGATCACGAGCCCCATCAGCGGCCAGCGCGCGCCGAGCAGCGCGGTCGCGCCGACGAGCATCGTCAGCGACGGCAGGAGCGCGATCAGCAGCGTGTCGTTGAGCAGGTCGAGCGCCCACATGCCGCGCGTGATCTTGCGCACGGTCGAGCCCGCGAAGCTGCTCGCGTGCCAGTCGGTCGACAGCCGCTGCACGCGGTGGAACGCCGCCGACGCGATCTCGCTCATCATCGTCAGCGTCAGCGCGATGATGTTCATGTAGACGAGCTGGCGCATCAGCATCGCGCCGATGCCGAGCGCGGCGAGGCCGGCGAATGCTTCGACCGCGGCATGCAGCGCCGCGTGTGTCGCGTGTGTCGCGTGTGGAGCGTGTGCGGAGGCCGCGCGGTCGGCCGCGCCGGCGGATAGCGCATCGACGAGCCGGCCCGCGAACATCGGCGTGAGCACGTCGGCGAGCGCGGCGACGAGCGCGAACAGTGCGACGCCGCCGATCCGCCACGGCTGCCTGCGCCAGTAACGGAACGTGAAGCCAAACACAGCGCGGAAGGCCTGCCCACCGCGAGAGGTCGTTTGTCGAATCATGTGCGCGTGCCCGGCGCGTACGGCGACGGGACTTTCCAATGGATTCAGCGAATCGGGAAAACGCGACAGCCGTGCCCGCGCGAACGGCGCGGGCGATGCTTCAACGGCTGGCGGGACGGGCGCGGCCGATCGGGCCGACGCGGACGGCGAGCTGGGTCAGCTTCGCCGCGGGATCACGCTCGAGGGCGCTGGCTGCGGTCGAGACATCAGGCACCTCCTTTGCGTGTCGATTGAAAGGGCGTCGAAAAGACGTGAAGGGATTCTATCAGCAGTGCTCGGGAGGCGGCAATGTCTGATGAATGGGCCGCGCGGTGAAAGCGCGCCGGCATATCGATTAAACTGCGCGATCAAATCGCCCGACTGAGCGCCCGACTGAGCGCCCGACTGAGCGCCCGACCGAACCGCATGGGCTCGCGCCCGTCGGGCGGCGCGGCTTTCGACCATTCACGAGACTTTCCGAGGAAACGATGAGCGACGTTCAGCAAGGCATTCTGGATCCGATCGACGACGCGTCCCGATACCTGACTTTCACGATCTCGAACGCCGATCGGGTGGCGGCGACGCTTCGCGCGCTGCGCGACGTCGTCGACGGGCGCGGCGCCGTGGTCGGCATCGGGCGCTCGCTCGTCGAGCACAGCGGCCGCTCGATCGACGGGCTGAGCGCGTTCCCCGAGATCGCGGCGAACGGCTTGTCGGTGCCGTCGACGCCCGCCGACCTGTGGGTCTGGCTGCGCTCGGACGATCGTGGCGACGTCACGCTGCGCGCGCGGGCGATCGAGCGCGCGCTCGCGCCGGCGTTCGCGCTGCAGGACGCGGTCGACGGCTTTCGTTACGGGCGCGACGGCAGCGATCGCGATCTGTCGGGCTACGAGGACGGCACCGAGAACCCGACCGGCGACGACGCGCTCGAGACGGCATTCGTCGCCGGGCAGGGCGCGGGGCGCGACGGCGCGAGCTTCGTCGTCGTCCAGCAGTGGCTGCACGACTTCGCGAAGATGGAAGCGACGTCCGCCGACATGGACAACGTGATCGGCCGCCGCCGGTCGGACAACGAGGAGCTCGACGACGCGCCCGAGTCCGCGCACGTGAAGCGCACCGCGCAGGAGAGCTTCGAGCCGGAGGCGTTCATGCTGCGCCGTTCGTCGCCGTGGTCGGATGCGCGCCGCGCGGGGCTGTATTTCATCGCGTTCGCGCATTCGTTCCGCGCGTTCGAGGTGCAGATGCGGCGCATGCTCGGCCTCGACGACGGCATCGTCGACGGGCTGTTCCGCTTCACGCAGCCGCTGACGGGCGCGTATTTCTGGTGTCCGCCGATGAAGGACGGGAAGCTGGATCTGTCGGCGCTCGGGTTGTAAGCCACGCGCGAGCGTCGGGACGACGGGCGGGCCATGCACGATGCATGGCCCGCTTTTTTTTTTGCGTCCGCGTTTCGTCAGCGCAGCGTCGTTTCGATCCGTGTGCCGCGCTTGATGAAGAGCGTGACGGGCGTCTTCTCGCTGATTTCGGCGAGGCGCTGGCGCTGGGCTTCGTCGAGCGGACCGTCTAGCGTCACGACGCGGCGCACGTACTGGGCGCCTTCGCGGTCCGCGTGCAGCTCGGTGTGGACTTCGATGCGCGAAGGCGGCCAGCCTTTGCGCTGCATGTACATCCGCAACGTCGCGGCCGTGCAGGCGGCCAGGCCGGTCAGCACGAATTCGTAAGGCGCCGGGCCGCGGTTGCCGCCGCCTTCGCGTTCGGCTTCGTCGCCGATCAGCGCATGCGAGCCGGCTTGCAGGCCGACGACGTAGTTGGGGGCGTCAGGTTCGAGGACGGCGGCGGCTTGAATCAGCGGCATGGCGGGGGGCTCCGGTGGATGTCGGTCACGCTGCCGCGTCGCGCGGCGGCTCCGGGCGCCAGCATATCCGCTTCGTCCGCGTCGCGTCGACCACGAGATCGGCTCGCGTCGTTCGGCAATGGGCAATGGGCAATGTCCGCGTGTCACGTTACGGCAGGTCAAGCGTGGCAGGAAACGTTACGTGACGTCGGTGTCATTCGAGCGCATTTCCGCTCCCTTCGCATGCCGGCAATGCGCTGCGCGGCGACAGGTAGAACGCCTGAAAAATCAATCGGCAAATCGTTTGCGTGCCACGTGGCCATGCGGTCCGGCAAGGGCCGTTATTGCCTCTTGATCGGTGGGTGGCGCGGATATTGCGGAGGTATTCGCGCACGGTAGGCAAGGAACCCATAACCATCGCGCGCGTGACGCGCTCCCGCCCAACCGTTTGTCCGCGCTCCAAAGAAAAAAGGCGGTGACCAGCGCCTGCGCGAGAGCGGAAAGGAACACTTTAAGCATTCGGGGGAAGTATGACGATTAATCGGCAGGCCGGCGGAGGGGATTCGATGACCGCCGCGGCGATCCGCAATGTGTATGACGGGGCTGTGTGCCCGCCGATGGTGTGCCGCACGACGAGCAGAACCGCCGTATCCGCGACCCGGTCGATGCTTGCTGGCTCGCTCGATTTCGCGGTCGTCGTGTCGGGCGCATTTATCGCGTCCTATGTGCATGTCGAGGACGACTCGCTCAACAGGCCCGGGCCGTGGCTCATCGTATGCGTCGTGCTGCTGACGCTCGCGGCCTTTTCGATGTTCGGCGTGTACGAGCCGTGGCGCGGTCGCCCGCTGTCCGCGCTGATCGCGCGCACGGGCGCGGGCTGGCTCGTCGCGCAGCTCTGCGCGCTCGCGCTGCTGCCCGTGCTGCCCGACGCCGGCCTCGTCGAATGGCCTCAGTTCGCGTACTGGGCCGGCCTGTCCGGCGTTGCCTTTATCGTGATTCGCGTGTTTGCGTGCGCGGTGCTCGCGCACGTGAGGCTCGCAGGGTTCGACCTGTGCAAGGTCGCGATCGTCGGCGACGGCGCGTATGCGACGGATGTGATTGCCGGGCTGGCGTCGGCGAGCGAAAGCGGTTTCCGCGCCGTTGCGCTCTATCACCCCGAGGGCGACGCCCTCACCACGCGCGAGGCGGTGCCGACCTTCGGCGATCTCGACGCGTTTGCGGCGGCCGTGCGAGCCGAGCGCGTGACGGAACTGTGGTTTGCGATGCCGATGTCGGACGCGTGCGTGATTCAGGCGGTATTGCGCGAATTCGGCAGTGAAATCGCCCACGTTCGCGTGGTGCCGGACGAGCACGGTCTCGGCTCCATCTCCGGGGCGGCGACGCGCCTGATCGACATGCCGACGATCAATCTCGCGGTGCCGCTGGTGTAAGGCGCCGGTTTATTAATCCACTGCATGAATCGACGCGTGCAATATTCATTTAATTTATTCACGCGGTTCGCGTACGCTGACCGTTTTGCCCGGGCGCCCGCGTGACGCGGCGCGCTCGGCGAGACGACGGAGGAGAACCGACATGTCCACGCTGATCAATCGTCAACTGCTGCTGAAGACGCGCCCGGACGCGCGTGTCGGCCGCGAGCATTTCTCGCTCGTCGAGACGCCGGTGCCCGAGCTCGCGCCCGGCGAAATCGTCGTGCGTGTGCTGTATCTGTCGATGGACCCGACGAACCGCGTGTGGATGAGCGACATTCCGCAATACCTGCCGCCGGTCGCGATCGGCGAGGTGATGCGCGCGCTCGGGATCGGGCGCGTCGTCGCGTCGCGTTCGCCGGATTTCGCGGAGGGCGATCTCGTGCAGGGGCTCGTCGGCTGGCAGGACTACATGGTCGCGACGGCCGAGCAGGCCGCGCAGTTCCTGACGCTGCCCGCGTCGCCGGGGCTGCCGCTGCCGACGCTGCTCGGCGCGTGCGGGATGAGCGGGCTGACCGCGTATTACGGCCTCACCGAGATCGCGCCGGTGCAGCCGGGCGAGACGCTCGTCGTGTCGGCGGCCGCGGGCTCGGTCGGCTCGATCGCCGGGCAGATCGGCAAGATTCACGGCGCGCGCGTCGTCGGCATCGCGGGCGGCGCGGACAAGTGCCGCTATCTGACCGAGACGCTCGGCTTCGACGCGGCCGTCGACTACAAGGCCGACGACTTCAAGCAGCAGCTGAAGGCCGCGACGCCCGACGGCGTGCACGTGAACTTCGAGAACGTCGGCGGCGACGTGATGCGCGCGGTGCTGTCGCGGATGGTGATCGGCGGGCGCGTCGCGCTGTGCGGCGTGATCGCGAACTACAACAACACGCGGCCGACGGATGACGTCAGCGTGCTGATCTCGAAGCGGCTGACGATGCGCGGCTTCCTGATTCTCGATTACCGGAAGAGCCGCGAAGCGGTCGAGCAGCTCGGCGCGTGGCTGCTCGCCGGCAAGCTGAAGGCGGAGGAGACGGTCGCGGACGGGCTCGAGAACGCGCCCGAGGTGCTGAACCGGCTGTTCGACGGCAGCCATCGCGGCAAGCTCGTGCTGCGCGTGGATCCGCAGGCGTGATAGTGGCTTTCACTCGCCTTCTTCGGTGCGGGTGAAAATATCCCAGCTCGCCATGAACAGCGCGGCGACGAGCGGCCCGATCACGAAGCCGTTGATGCCGAACACCGCCATCCCGCCGATCGTCGAGATCAGCACCGCCCAGTCGGGCATTTTCGTGTCCTTGCCGACGAGCACCGGGCGCAGCAGGTTGTCGACCATCCCGATCACGCCGACGCAGAACGCGACGAGGATCACGCATTTCCAGACCGCGCCGATGATCAGGAAGTAGATCGCGGCCGGCACCCACACGAGCCCGGCGCCGATCGCGGGCAGCAGCGACAGGAACGCCATCAGCGAGCCCCACAGCACGACGCCGTCGATCCCGAGGATCCAGAAGATCAGCGCGCCCAGCGCACCCTGCACGAGCGCGACCGCGATGTTTCCCTTGACGGTGGCGCGCACCACGGTCGTGAACTTCGTCAGCAGCAGGCCCTTGTGCGCCTCGTCGAGCGGCAGCGCGCGGCGCACGCGGCGGCCGATCTCGCCGCCGTCGCGCAACAGGAAGAACACCAGATACAGCATCACGCCGAAGCTGACGACGAACTGGAACGTGTTCTGGCCGATGCTGAGCGCCTGCGACGCGACGAACTGGCTGATCTGCGCGGCGCCGTCGGTCAGCCGTTTCTGGATGCTCGGGATGTCGTTCAGCCCGTAACTGGCGAGCAGATGCTGGACGGACGTCGGCAGCGCGTGCAGCGCGTCCTTGAAGTACGTCGTGTAGTTCGGCTGCGCGCTCTTGATCTCCTGATACACGTAAGCGATTTCCTGCACGAGCGTCGCGGTCACGAACACGAGCGGCAGGATCACGATCAGGATGATCAGCGTCATCGTCAGCAGCGCGGCGAAATTGCGCCGCTTGCCGAGCCGGGCCGCGAGCCAGCGCTGGATCGGCTGGAACAGGATCGCCAGGATGGCCCCCCAGAAGATCGCGCCGAAGAACGGCGCGAGGATCCAGCAGAGCCCGATCGTGACGACGAACAGCAGGAAATGGAAGAATTTTTGGTGATCGTTTCCGCTATCCATGATGCGTTCGCGTATCGGTTGGATGATCTCGAATGCCCGGGTGCCTGCCGGGGCGGCCTGTACGACGGACGGCTCGAACCGGAGTATGCCCGCAAAGACGCGGCGCTGATAGGTGTGAACATTCCACGGCCCCGACCAGGGGAGCCGCGTGTCCGGACTTCCGACCTGCGCGTGCGGCGGTTTGATCTCCGCGCCCGGACCTCCAGCGTCCGTGTACGAGGGCCTGACCGCCGCACTCGGACCTCTGGCCGCCGTGCGTGAATGTTTGACCGCCGCACTCGGACCTCCGGCCGCCGTGCGCGAGTGTTTGACCGCCGCACTCGGACCTCCGACCGCCGTGCGCGAGTGTTTGACCGCCGCACGTGGACCTCCGACCGCCGTGCGCGAGTGTTTGACCGCCGCACGTGGACCTCCGACCGCCATGCGCGAGTGTTTAACCTCGGGCACGCGGACCTCTGACCGCCGCGCGCGGACCTCCGGCCTCCGCGCACGACGGTTCAACCGCCACACGCGGACCTGCGGCCGCCGGACACGGCGGTTTAACCTCGGAAACGCGGACCTCCGACCGCCGCGCACGAGGGTTTGACCGGGACACGCGGACCTCCGGCCGCCACGCATGAGGGTTTGACCGGAACACGCGGACCTCCGGCCGCCACGCACGGCGGTTTGACCACCGCACGCGGACCTCCGATCTCCGCGTACGGCGGTTTGACCGTGACGTCGGCGCGGCGCCGGCTCAGAATAACGAACCGTCGACGGCGCACCGCCGTCGCGAGCTGAATGAAAGGAGTTCCGGATGGCCTACATGCTGCTGATAGTCGAGCCGGTCGGCGAGCGCGCGCAGCGCACGCTCGCCGAAGGGCAGGAGCTGTACGCGAGGATGCAGGATTTCGCGGCGACGTTGCAGGCGCGCGGCGTGCTGCGCGGCGTCGAGTCGCTCGAATCGGCCGAGCGCGGTGCGCGCGTGCGGGTTCGCGGCGGCGAAACGCAGTTGATCGACGGCCCGTTCGCCGAAGCGAAGGAGATGATCGGCGGCTTCTTCGTCGTCGACGTCGATACGCAGGCCGAAGCGATCGCGATCGCGCGCGAGTGCCCGGCGGCGCAATGGGCGACGGTCGAGGTGCGCGCGGTCGGCCCGTGCTTTCTGTGAACGCATTTAGGTATTTACCCTGATGCGTTCGTTCGCCTGTCGATCGGGCCTGCGGTCGCGCGTCGTGCTGGCAGAGCGCCGGCGAATCGGCGCCGCAACCGATCCGCTCAAGGAGAGAACACGATGCGATTCATGATCATGGTGAAGGCGAATGCGATCAGCGAATCGGGCGCGATGCCCGACGAAAGCCTGATCGCCGCGATGGCGACGTACCACGAGGCGCTCGCGAAGGCGGGCGTGCTGCTCGACGCGTCCGGCCTGCAGCCGAGCGCGAAGGGCTGGCGGATCCGCTACGCGGACGGCAAGGGCACGGTGGTCGACGGGCCGTTCGCGGAGACGAAGGAGCTGATCGCCGGCTATACGCTGATCCAGGTGCGCTCGCGCGACGAGGCGCTCGAATGGGCGCGGCGCTTCCCGGCGCCGTTCGGCGCGCAGATGGACGGCGAAATCGAAGTGCGCCCGCTCTTCGAGCTCGACGACTTCGCGCAGAGCGACGCGGTCGAGCGGTTCCGCGAGCTCGAGACGACGCGCCACCCGGCCGGCTGAACGCAGTATCCCTATTCATATAGACAGAAAAGGAGCGAACCATGCACCAACAGATTTTCGTGAACCTGCCGGTCGCCGACCTGCCGCGCGCGAAGACGTTCTATATTGCGCTCGGCTTCGAGACGGTGCCCGCGTATACGAACGACGACGCGGCGTGCATCAAGCTCGGCGACACGATCTTCGCGATGCTGCTCGTGAAGCCGTTCTTCCAGAGCTTCACCGACAAGGCGCTCGCCGATCCCGCGACGCATCTGCAGACGCTGCTGTGCCTGTCGTGCGCGAGCCGCGACGAAGTCGACGCGCTCGTCGTGAAGGCGCGCGCGGCCGGCGGCGCGATCCCGCGCGCGCCGCAGGAGTATCCGGGCATGTACGGCCACAGCTTCGCGGACCCGGACGGGCACACGTGGGAGCTGATGTACGTCGCGCCGGACGCGCCGCCGCCGCACGGATCCGAATCGTGACGCAGCAGGCGGCCACGCTCCGTGCGGTCGAGGCCGCCTGGCGAATCGAGGCGCCGAAGATCATCGCGCGCGCCGCGCGGGTCGTGCGCGATGTCGGCGTCGCGGAGGAGCTCGCGCAGGACACGCTCGTCGCGGCGCTCGAGCACTGGCCCGTCGACGGCGTGCCCGACAATCCGGCCGCGTGGCTGATGACGGCGGTGAAGCGTCGCGCGCTCGATCGCGTCCGCCAGGAGGCGCTGCACATGACGAAGCGCGAGCAGCACGGCTACGAGCTCGACGCGCTCGGCGCGCACGTCGTGCCCGACATTGCGGACGCGATCGCCGACGCGCAGGACGACGACATCGGCGACGATCTGCTGCGGCTGATCTTCATCGCGTGCCACCCGGTGCTGTCGACCGACGCGCGCGTCGCGCTGACGCTGCGCCTGCTCGGCGGGCTGACGACGGGCGAGATCGCGCGCGCGTTCCTGACGCCCGAGCCGACGATCGCGCAGCGGATCGTGCGCGCGAAGCGCACGCTCGCGGCCGCGCGCGTGCCGTTCGAGGTGCCGCGTGCCGACGAGCGGCCCGCGCGCGTCGCGTCGGTGCTCGCGGTGATTTATCTGATCTTCAACGAAGGCTACGCGGCGACGGCCGGCGACGACTGGACGCGCCCCGCACTGTGCGACGAGGCGCTGCGGCTCGGCCGCGTGCTCGCCGGGCTCGCGGCCGACGACAGCGAAGTGCACGGGCTCGTCGCGCTGATGGAGCTGCAGGCGTCGCGGATGCACGCGCGCATCGACGCGCAGGGGCGTCCGGTGCTGCTGCTCGACCAGGACCGCGGCCGCTGGGATCCGCTGCTGATCCGGCGCGGCTTCGCGGCGCTCGAGCGCGCGCAGCGGCTCGGCGGCGTGCGCGGGCCGTATGCGCTGCAGGCGGCGCTCGCCGCGTGCCATGCGCGCGCGCGGCACGCGGCCGACACCGACTGGGCGCAGATCGTCGCGTTGTACGACGCGCTCGCCGAGGTGTCGCCGTCGCCGGTCGTCGAGCTGAACCGCGCGGTCGCGGTCGGGATGGCGTTCGGCCCGGCGGCCGCGCTCGCGCTCGTCGACGCGCTGCGCGACGATCCCGCGCTCGCGCGCTATCACTGGTTGCCGAGCGTGCGCGGCGATCTGCTCGCGAAGCTCGGCCGCGCGGACGAAGCGCGGGCCGAATTCCGCCGCGCGGCGGCGCTCACGCGCAACGCGCGCGAGCGCGAGCTGCTGCTCACACGCGCGGATCGGGCGTGACGCGCCTGCCCGACGACTATCGCGCGGATTGAAAAAGCCTATTGGGGAACGCGTGCGCGAGCGCCTAGATTGAATAGCACGGCGCGGCGGCCGTGTGCCGCACGCATCGTTCCCCACAATCACCGGTCCGGCTCGGCGCTCGGCCACGCCGGCCGCACGGAGGCGCAGATGGCTCAGCTCAAAGGCAGCAAAACCGAAGAGAACCTGAAGTTCGCATTCGCGGGCGAATCGCAGGCGAACCGACGTTACCTGTATTTCGCGTCGAAGGCGGACGTGGAAGGGCAGAACGACGTCGCCGCGCTGTTCCGCTCGACCGCCGAAGGCGAGACCGGGCATGCGCATGGCCATCTCGAGTATCTCGAAGCGGTCGGCGATCCGGCGACCGGGCTGCCGTTCGGCTCGTCGCGGCTGAACCTCGAATCGGCGATCGCGGGCGAGACCCACGAGTACACCGACATGTACCCGGGCATGGCGAAGGTCGCGCGCGAAGAAGGCTTCGACGAAATCGCGAACTGGTTCGAGACGCTCGCGAAAGCGGAGCGCAGCCACGCGAACCGCTATACGAAGGCGCTCGACGCACTCGTCGATTGATTCCGCACTCGTCGATTGATTTTGCGCTCGTCGACTGATTCCGCGCGGGTCGACTGATTCGCGGGCCGCGCGCCGGCCCGTGTGCGCGCGTCCCGTTCAAGACCGCCGCGTCGCGCTTGCCGTGACACGCGGCGGGCGCACGCGCGCATTTCGTTTCGCTGGAGCGCCTCATGCCCCACAAGGAAGGCAGCCTCGAAGCCCCGACCCGGCATCCGCTCGACTGGCAATCGGACGCGTTCTACGATCAGTCCGCGATCGATGCCGAGATGACCCGCGTGTTCGATATCTGCGCGGGGTGTCGCCGCTGCGTGTCGCTGTGCGGCGCGTTCCCGAAGCTGTTCGATCTCGTCGACGAGACGCCGATGGGCGACGTGCATGAAGTGTCGACCGACGCGTTCGCGCAGGTCGTCGACCAGTGCTATCTGTGCGATCTCTGCTACATGACGAAGTGTCCGTACGTGCCGCCGCACGCATGGAACGTCGATTTCCCGCATCTGATGCTGCGCGGCAAGGCCGCGCGCTACAAGCGCGGTGAAGTGGCGCTGCGCGACAAGGTGCTGTCGAACACCGACGCGCTCGGCCACTTCGCGGGCATTCCGATCGTCACGCAGACGGTGAACGCGGTGAACCGCACGCCGCCCGCGCGGCAGGCGCTCGAGTCGGTGCTCGGCGTCGACCGGAAAGCGTGGCTGCCCGAGTTCGCGCCGCGGCCGTTCCGCCGCGCGGCAAAGCGTTCGAGCGGCGCGTCCGTGCGCGACGGCGAGCGCACGCCGGGCAAGGTCGCGATTTACGCGACGTGCTACGTGAACTTCAACGAGCCCGGCATCGGCCACGATCTGCTCGCGATCCTCGCGCACAACGATATTCCATATGAGCTCGTGAAAAGCGAGGCGTGCTGCGGGATGCCGCTGCTCGAGCAGGGCAATCTCGACGGCGTCGCCGCGAAGAAGGCGAAGAACATTCCGGTGCTCGAACGCTACGCGCGCGACGGCTATGCGCTGATCGGCGCGATTCCGAGCTGCGTGCTGATGTACAAGAGCGAGCTGCCGCTGATGTTCCCCGGCGACGCGGCGGTGCGCGCGGTCGCCGACGCGTTCTGGGATCCGTTCGAATACGTGATCGCGCGGCATCGCGACGGGCTGCTGAAGACCGACTTCAAGACCGGGCTCGGCACGGTGTCGTATCACGTGCCGTGCCACGCGCGCGTGCAGAACATCGGCCGCAAGACGGCCGACGTGCTGTCGCTCGTGCCGGAAACGCGCGTGAACGTCGTCGAGCGCTGCTCGGGCCACGCGGGCACGTTCGGCGTGAAGAAGGAGTTCCACGCGGACGCGATGCGGATCGGCACGCCGGTGTTCAAGTCGATGGCGGGTGCGTCGCCCGACTACATCTCGTCCGACTGCGCGCTCGCCGGCCATCACATCGCGCAGGGGATCGACGAGGCGGGGCTCCAGGCGGCGCCGCTCGCGCATCCGCTGACGCTGCTGCGCAGGGCATACGGCATCTGAAGAAATCTGAAGGCATCCGAATTTTTTTTCGAGGATATCGATATGGCATTGACCCGCGATTCCCTGCTGACGCTCGAGGCGTACGCGAAGATCCGCAAGGCCGAGCATGCGCGGCTGATCGAGCACAAGCGGCGTCGCGCGGTGCCGCTCGGCAATCACGTGCGCTTGCTGTTCGAGGACGAAACGACGATCCGCTATCAGATCCATGAGATGCTGCACATCGAGAAGATCTTCGACGAGGACGGCATCGCGGGCGAGCTCGAAGCGTATCTGCCGCTCGTGCCGGACGGCACGAACCTGAAGGCGACGATGCAGATCGAGTACGAGCACGAGGCCGAGCGGCACGCGGCGCTCGCGCGGCTGATCGGCATCGAGGACAGCGTGTTCGTGCAGGTCGACGGCCACGAGCCGGTGCATGCGATCGCGGACGAGGATCTCGATCGCGAGACGGCCGAGAAGACGTCGGCCGTGCATTTCGTGCGCTTCGAGCTGAGCGGGCCGATGCGCGACGCGCTGCGGCGCGGCGCGGCGCTGTCGATCGGCTGCGATCACGCGCACTATCGGGTGCCGTCCCGGCACATCGATCCGGACGTCGTCGCGTCGCTCGTCGCGGACTTGCGCTGAGCGGTTTCAGGCAGTCGCCGCGCGGTCGCCGCACGACTGTCACGATGCGGGCCGAACCGCATTCAAGATTGCGCGAGAAGAAAAGATCGGACGATAAAAAATCGAACGAATTACCGATCGAATAATATTCAGCGATGAATTTCCCGTGATTTACCGATTATCACGAATCGATCTGGATATTTTTACGGCCGCAGGGTCGAAACCGCGCCGTTACACATCTTTCATTTTATTTCTATCGGTGCATCGCCTTGCAGGGCGGGCATCACAGGCCTATCGCCGGCTGGCATAAAAAGAAAATCAACAATAAATGGTTCACGCATCGGCGGCATCTTGTTTCAGTAAGTAACATTAAGTCAATGTCATCCTGAGACAAACCCTGAGGATGGTATCCTTCGTGCACAAAAAAATTCCCCACATAGGAACCATAATGTGCAACCAGGCCGCCGTGCGACTCTTCGCGCCGGCGCCGTCAATCGCAGCCCGGCCTGGCTGCGTGGAGAGATTGACTATGTTCTTCGATGAGCTAAACGATGAGGAGTGGAACCGCCTTTCGACGTTGATTGCCAACGAGCCTATCCGCCTGAATCGTCGTGGACGTCCGCGTGCCGATACGCGCGTCGTCGCCAATGCCGTGCTCTGGATCCTGACCACGGGCGAACCGTGGTCGAAACTACCCGGACGCTATCCGTCCGGGCCGACGTGCCGCCGCCGCTTCGAGGAGTGGCTCGCGGACGGCACGATGCTGAAGATGATCGATACGCTGACCGCATTCAGCGGTCGCACGTTCGCGTACATTCCGCCGCCGCCCGTGCCCGTCGCGCCGGTCGCGCAGGCGGAGCCCGCGCCGGACAACGACCGTCTGCGCGGCGTGTTCTGGCAGAACCCCGAGTCGTGGCAACTGCCGATCGGGCAGTCGGACGCATGGCCCGACGCGCTCGGTCTACGCGGTCGCGCGGACCATGAGAGCAATGTGGACGACGCGGACGATGCGGACGATGCGGAATCGTCGACCTTCACGGTGCCGGGTGCGGCGGTCGGCGCGCAGGCAGGCTTGCGCGATCCGCATGCGTCGGCCACGCAGCTCTCGCCGTCCGAGCCGCAGATCGACACGTATCGCGGCTACACGCTGTACTGCATCGCGCAGCCGGTGCAGAACCTGATGTATCGCGCGTGGGCCGAGATCGTGCTGGACGACCGGCGCATCGAGCGCTCGGGCCTGATCGGCCCGCGCTTCACCGATGCCGAATCGGCCGAGCAATACGCGCTCGACTGGGCGCGCCGATGGATCGATCGTCACGGTGTGCGGGCGGCGCCGGCGCGCGCGTCGAGAAAGCGCGTGCAGGTGATCGCCGGGCTGTCCGCGCTGGCCGTGGCCGAGTCGAACATCCGGCGCTTCGTCGCACAGCGCCGCAAGGCGCCGCTTGCAGACGGCCGCAAGGCGCCGCTAACGGACGGCCGCAAGGCGCCGCTCGCCGACAGCCGCAACGATTCGGTGCAGGCGGAGCGCCGCGAGCTCATGTATCGCGTGGGTTGAGCGTCGCGCGGCGTTCGGGCCGCATCCGCATCATGTATTGTGTATCGTGACCTGACGGGCGCCGCGGCGCCCGTCGTCTTTACTGCCGGCCGTAGGTGTCGTCGAAGCGGACGATATCGTCCTCGCCGAGATACGAACCCGACTGCACTTCGATCAGCTCGAGCGGCATCATGCCGGGATTCTCGAGCCGATGCGACACGCCGAGCGGAATGAATGTCGATTCGTTCTCCGACAGCAGGAACGTCTCGTCGCCGCGCGTGATGCGCGCGGTGCCGCGCACGACGATCCAGTGCTCGGCGCGGTGATGATGCATCTGCAGCGACAGCCGCGCGCCCGGCTTCACGACGATCCGCTTCACCTGGAAGCGCTCGCCCATGTCGACCGAGTCGTAATGACCCCACGGGCGATGCACCTTGCGGTGATCGGTCGCTTCGGCGCCGCGGTGCGCCTTGATGCGGCCGACGATCTTCTTCACGTCCTGCACGCGCGACTTGTCCGCGACGAGCACCGCGTCCGGCGTCTCGACGACGACGAGGTTCTGCGTGCCGACGCACGCGACGAGCCGGCTCTCCGAATGCACGAACGTCGATTCGGCATCCTCGAGCAGCACGTGGCCGCGCGCGACGTTGTCCGCGCCGTCCTTCGGCAGGATCTGCCAGATCGCGTCCCACGAGCCGACGTCCGACCAGCCCGCGTCGAGCGGTACGACGACGGTTTCGCAGATCGACGATGCGTTCGACAGCGGTTCCATCACCGCGTAGTCGATCGAGTTCGACGGCGACGACGCGAACGCGTCGCGATCGACGCGGAAGAAATCGCCGTCGTCGTGGCCGAGCGCGATCGCGCGCTCGCATGCGTCGAGCATCGCCGGCGCGAAATGGCGGATCGCGTTCAGCCACACCGACGCGCGGACGATGAAGATCCCGCTGTTCCACCAGTATTCGCCGGACGCGACGTATTTCCGCGCGAGTTCGAGATGCGGTTTCTCGACGAAGCGCTCGAGGCGCTTCACGTCGATGTCGCTGCTGTCGCCATTGCGGCGGCCGTCGTACGACGCGCCGACGCGAATGTAGCCGTAGCCGGTTTCGGCGTGCGTCGGCACGATGCCCATCGTCGCGATCCGGCCTTGCGCCGCATGCTGCACGCCGGCGGCGACCGCCGCGTGGAAGCGCGGCAGATCGGCGACCGCGTGATCGGCGGGCATCACGGTCATCACCGCGTCGCCGCCTGCATCACCCTTGTCCGCGAGGATCCGCAGCGCGGCGAGCGTCAGCGCGGGCGCGGTGTCGCGGCCGAGCGGCTCGAGCACGATCGACGCGCGCTTGCCGGTCACGCGCAATTGCTCGGCGGTCGTGAAGCGATGGTCCTCGCCGCAGACGACGAGCACGTCGTCGATGCGCGGATGGCCGCTCGTCAGGCCGTCGAGCCGGCACGCGGTCGCCTGCAGCAGCGAATGCTCGCCGAGCAGGCCGATCAACTGTTTCGGATAGTGCTCGCGCGACATCGGCCACAGGCGCGTGCCGGAGCCGCCGGCGAGAATCACGGGCTGTACCGCGACACGCGCGCCGGCGCGCGTGTCCGTGTCGGAAGAAGGGGCGCGGAGCGTGTCCGCTGCGGTTGCCGGAGCATTCATGACGATGGCACTCCTCGGTTGCTGTCAGTGCCTGTCGTTTTAGCATGAAGTAAATCGACAATAAAACCGCGCGAATTCGGTGGCGATTCGCGTGATATTGAGCCCGTAAAATTTTTTGATCCAAGGTTCGGCACGGGCAAAAAAATCAGAAATAAATCCGATCGGAACAGCGGAGAGCCTTGATGTAAAAGGCTTACAGCCTATTCTTCCGATCTTTTCCCTGGTGCGAGCGTGAGTCATTCGGGAAAACGTGCCGAATTCATTCGTCATTCGAAAGGGAAAGATTTTCCGATTAAATTTCGAAATACTTGTGCGCTTGAGGGGGGATTTTCTTGCCGGTTCAATAGCGTCATGCAACGTATGAATCGAATCCGCGGCAGGGCCCGCGCGGCGCGCAGTCCGGCAAGCATCTGTCCAGTGAGGAAGCGAACATGTTGAGCGTGCTGGCGAGAATCATCGACATCGCGATGGTCGTGGCGGGAGCCGCGATCGCCGCCGCGCTGCACGATACGAGCCTCGTGTGGCTCGACGATCCGCAGCGCACGATGGTGCTGGTCGACTGCCTGCTCGTCGTCGTGTGCTTTCCCGCGTTCGGCATCTATCAGTCGTGGCGCGGCAAGCGCTTCATCGGGCTGATGGGGCGCGTCGCGCTCGCGTGGCTCGTCGTCGAAGGCGCGGGCATCCTGATGAGCGTCAGCTTCCATCAGTCGGGCGATCTGTCGCGTCTGTGGCTCGGCTACTGGGCGATCGTGTCGATCGTGCTGCTCGCGGGATCGAAGGCGTGCGTGCACGCGATCCTGCGCGAGCTGCGGCGCGGCGGTTACAACCACAAGGCGGTCGCGATCGTCGGCGGCACGCCCGCGGCGCGGCGCCTGATCGCGCAGATGCGTGCGCGGCCCGAGGCGGGCTTCCGGCCGGTCTGTGTGTTCGACGACGGCGACGCGGCCGAAAGCGACGTGATGCTCGACGACGTGCGGATCGAGCGCAGCTTCGACACGCTCGTGCGCCTCGTGCGCAGCCGCGCGATCCACGAGCTGTGGCTCGCGCTGCCGGTGTCGGAGGAAGCCCGGATTCACCGGATCGTGACCGTGTTCCGCCACGACTTCGTGAACATCCGGCTGATTCCGGACGTGCGCACGCTGTCGCTGTTCAACCAGGAAGTCGTCGAGCTGCTCGGCGTGCCGGCGATCAATCTCGCGGCGTCGCCGATCACCGACGTGCGGATCCTGCCGAAGTTCGTGTTCGACCGGATGTTCGCGCTCGTCGCGCTGACGGGGCTCGCGCCGCTGATGGCCACGATCGCGCTGATGATCAAGCTGACGTCGCACGGGCCCGTGTTCTTCCGGCAGAAGCGCAAGGGCATCGACGGCCACGAGTTCGAGATCTACAAGTTTCGCTCGATGAAGGTGCACAGCGAGACGGCGGGGCAAGTCACGCAGGCGACGAAGCACGACCCGCGCGTGACGGCGGTCGGCCGCTTCCTGCGCCGCACGAGCCTGGACGAGCTGCCGCAGTTCATCAACGTGCTGAAGGGCGAGATGTCCGTCGTCGGCCCGCGCCCGCATGCGCTCGAGCACGACGACATCTACAAGGATCTGGTGAAGGGCTACATGTTCCGCTACCGGATCAAGCCCGGCATCACCGGCTGGGCGCAGATCAACGGCTATCGCGGCGAGACCGACCGCGTCGAGAAGATGATGGGGCGCGTGAAGCTCGATCTCTACTACATGCAGCACTGGTCGTTCTGGCTCGACATCAAGATCGTCGCGCTGACGCTCTGGAAAGGCTTCATGGGCAGCAACGCATATTGAACGCTGTCTTCCGAATCACTGGCAACACGCAAGAGGTCCGACACATCATGAATCTGACTATCATCGGCAGCGGCTACGTAGGGCTCGTCACTGGCGCCTGTCTTGCCGACATCGGGCACGACGTGTTCTGTCTCGACGTCGACCAGGCGAAGATCGACGTGCTGAACGGCGGCGGCGTGCCGATCCACGAGCCGGGCCTCGACGGGATCATCGCGCGCAATCGCGCGGCGGGCCGCCTGCGCTTCTCGACCGACGTCGAGGCGGCGGTCGCGCACGGCGACGTGCAGTTCATCGCGGTCGGCACGCCGCCGGACGAGGACGGTTCCGCGGATCTGCAATACGTGCTCGCGGCCGCGCGCAACATCGGCCGCCACATGACCGGCTTCAAGGTGATCGTCGACAAGTCGACGGTACCTGTCGGCACCGCCGAGCGCGTGCGCGCGGCGATCGCCGACGAGCTCGCGAAGCGTGGCGAAAGCCCGATGTTCTCGGTCGTGTCGAATCCGGAGTTCCTGAAGGAAGGCGCGGCGGTCGACGACTTCACGCGGCCCGACCGCATCGTGATCGGCTGCGACGACGACGTGCCGGGCGAGCGCGCGAAGGAGCTGATGAAGAAACTGTACGCGCCGTTCAACCGCAATCACGAGCGCACGCTGTACATGGACGTGCGCTCGGCCGAGTTCACGAAATACGCGGCGAACGCGATGCTCGCGACGCGCATCTCGTTCATGAACGAGCTCGCGAATCTCGCCGACCGCTTCGGCGCCGACATCGAGTCGGTGCGGCGCGGGATCGGCTCCGATCCGCGGATCGGCTATCACTTCCTGTATGCGGGTTGCGGCTACGGCGGCTCGTGCTTTCCGAAGGATGTCGAAGCATTGATTCGCACCGCGGCCGAGCACGGGCACGCGCTGCAGGTGCTGCAGGCGGTGTCGGCGGTGAACGCCGCGCAAAAGCGCGTGCTCGCGCAGAAGATCGTCGCGCGCTTCGGCGAAGACCTGACCGGCCGCACGTTCGGCGTCTGGGGCCTCGCGTTCAAGCCGAACACCGACGACATGCGCGAGGCGTCGAGCCGCTCGCTGATCGCCGAGCTGCTCGAGCGCGGTGCGTCCGTGCGTGCGTACGACCCGGTCGCGCAGCGCGAGGCGAAGCGCGTGCTCGCGCTCGATCTCGCCGCGCATCCGGCGTGGCTGAAACGGCTCGCGTTCGTCGACGACGAGGCGCAGGCCGCGCGCGGCGTCGATGCGCTCGCGATCGTTACCGAATGGAAGGTGTTCAAGAGCCCGGATTTCGCGGCGCTCGGCCGGCTGTGGACGACGCCCGTGATCTTCGACGGCCGCAACCTGTACGAGCCGGCCGCGATGAGCGAGCTCGGCATCGAATATCACCCGATCGGCCGCCCGGGCTCGCGGCAGGCGATCGCCGCGCGCGCGCCGGGTGCGGCGCGCGCGAACGCGTGAGCGACGGATCGAACGCGATGTTCACGAACGTGCTGATCGTCTGCCACGCGAACGTGTGCCGCAGTCCGGCCGCGGAGGCGCTGTTCAGGACGCTGTCGCGCGAGCGTGCGCCGTCCGTCGCGTTCCACTCGGCGGGCCTCGACGCGAACGAAGGCGACGGCATCGACCCGACCATGGCCCGGCTGCTCGCCGAGCACGGCGTCGACGCGACGCGGCACCGGTCGCGGCGCGTGAGCCGCCGCATCGTTCGCGATGCGGACCTAATCCTCGTCAGCGAGCGCGCGCAGATCGCCGCGGTCGAGGCCGTCGATCCGTTCGCGCGCGGCAAGGTCCATTTGCTCGGCAAATGGGAAGACGCCGACATCGCCGATCCGCATGGCGGCCCCGAGGCCGATTATCGCGAGAGCTACACATTGATCGAACGTCTGGTTCAAGGATGGCTGCAAAAACTATGTTGAATCGCTCGATGCGCCCGGTGGCGCTTTCCACCGCACTGATGTTCCTGCTGTCCGCGTGCGCGACCGCGCCCGGCAACTATCTCGACTCGTCGAACCTGAAGGACGAGGGACGCCAGCACCCGACCGAGACGTATCCGGTGCACTTCATCGACGCGCAGCTCGTCGCGGCGATGCTCGCGCAGCACGTCGACAATCCGCTGCCGCCGTCGCGTCTTTCGAGCGCGTCGCAGTACGTGTATCGCGTCGGGCCGCAGGACATCCTCGGCGTGACGGTCTGGGATCACCCCGAGCTGACGACGCCGCAGGGCCAGTCGTTCTCGGCGGGCGGCAACACCACGCAGACGGTCGCGGGCGCGCTGCAGCAGCCGTATACGAACGCGCTGCCGGGCCAGGCCGATCCGTACGGACAGACCGTCTCCGCGGACGGCACGATCTATTTTCCGTTCGTCGGCCGGATGCAGGCGTCGGGCAAGACGGTCCAGCAGATCCGCGACGAGCTCGCGTCGAGCCTCGCGCACTACATCAAGAATCCGCAGGTCGACGTGCGCGTGCTGTCGTATCGCAGCAAGAAGGTGCAGGTGACCGGCGAGGTGAAGACGCCGGGCCCGCTCGCGCTGACCGACGTGCCGCTGACGCTCGTCGACGCGATCTCGCGCTCGGGCGGCACGACGTCGGACGCCGACCTGCAGCGCGTGCGCCTCACGCGCGACGGCAAGTTGTACAAGCTCGACGCGAACGCGATGCTCGATCGCGGCGAGGTGTCGCAGGACGTGATGCTGCAGCAGGGCGACATCGTCAACGTGCCGGACCGCAGCGACAGCCGCGTGTTCGTGATGGGCGAAGTGAAAGCGCCGATCGCGGTGCCGATGATGAAGGGCAAGCTGTCGATCGCGGACGCGCTGACGTCGGGCGGCGGCATCCTCGACACCGACGCGAACCCGCGCAAGATCTACGTGCTGCGCGGGATGAAGGACAACCCGACGAAGCCGGAAGTGTTCCGCCTCGACATGACGCAGCCTGACGCGCTGATGCTGTCGAGCCGCTTCCCGCTGCAGCCGCTCGACGTCGTGTACGTGAGCACCGCGAGCTCGGTGCAGTTCAACCGCCTGCTGCAGCAGGTGCTGCCGACGATTCAGACGATCTTCTTCATGAAGCAGATCGTGAAGTGACAGCCCGCCGGGGCGACGCCTTCGCCCCGGCACCACTCAAGCGGGAACGCATGGTGAATACGCAAGCAAAACATCCTTACGCGGATCTGGCCGCGAAGACCGAGGAAGAGGACGTCGTGCTCGGTCAACTGCTCCAGGTGATCCTCGACGATCTCTGGGTGTTGCTCGGCATCGCGGTGACGGTCATCGCGCTCGCCGGCCTGTACTGCTTCATCGCGAAGCCGGTCTATCAGGCCGACGTGCAAGTGCGGGTCGAGGCCGGCGACAACGCATCGCAGGCGCTGACGCAGACGCAGACCGGTGCGGCGATCAACAGCGGCCCGACGACGCCGCCGACCGACGCGGAGATCGAGATGGTCAAGAGCCGCAGCGTCGTCGAGCCGGTCGTGAATCAGTTCAAGCTGAACTTTTCGATCACGCCGAAGACGATTCCGGTGCTCGGCTCGCTCGCGGAGCGGCTCGCGCGCCCGGGCGAGCCCGCGAAGCCGTGGCTCGGCCTCGGCTCGTACGCATGGGGCGGCGAGGTCGCGAACGTCGATTCGATCAGCGTCGCGCCGCAACGCGAAGGCGAGAAGCTGACGCTGATCGCCGGCCAGAACGGCAGCTACGTGCTCGACGATTCGACCGGCGCGCGCGTGTTGAACGGCCAGGTCGGCGAGGCCGCGCAGGGCGGCGGCGTCACGCTGACGGTGTCGAAGCTCGTCGCGCGGCCCGGCACGCGGTTCACCGTGGTTCGCGACAACGATCTCGACGCGATTACCGCGTTCCAGTCGAAGATCCAGGTGTCCGAGCAGGGCAAGCAGACCGGCGTGGTCCAGATCTCGCTCGAAGGCAAGGATCCGCAGCAGACCGCGCAGATCGCGAACGCGCTCGTGCAGTCGTACCTGAACCAGCACGTGATCGCGAAGCAGGCCGAGGCGACGAAGATGCTCGCGTTCCTGAAGAGCGAGGAGCCGCGCCTGAAGTCCGATCTCGAGAACGCAGAGGCCGCGCTGACCGCGTACCAGCGCACGTCGGGCTCGATCAACGCGAGCGACGAGGCGAAGGTCTACCTCGACGGCAGCGTGCAGTACGAGCAGCAGATCGCCGCGCAGCGGCTGCAGCTCGCGTCGCTCGCGCAGCGCTTCACCGATTCGCATCCGCTCGTGATCGCCGCGAAGCAGCAGCTCTCGGAGCTCGAGGGCGAGAAGTCGAAGTTCGACGGGCGCTTCCGCAGCCTGCCCGCGACCGAGGTGAAGGCGGTGCAGCTGCAGCGCGACGCGAAGGTGGCCGAGGACATCTACGTGCTGCTGCTCAACCGTATCCAGGAGCTGTCGGTGCAGAAGGCCGGCACGGGCGGCAACATCCACCTCGTCGATTCGGCGATGCGCCCGGGCGACCCGGTCAAGCCGAAGAAGGTGCTGATCCTGTCGGCCGCGACGTTCCTCGGCCTGATTCTCGGCACCGGCATCGTGTTCCTGCGCCGCAACCTGCTCCAGGGGATCGAGGATCCGGAGCGCGTCGAGCGGGCGTTCAACCTGCCGCTCTACGGCCTCGTGCCGGTGAGCGCCGAGCTGGAGCGCCTCGACGCGGCGGCCGACAAGGCCGGCGGCCGCACGCGGCCGGTGCTCGCGAGCCTGCGCCCGAAGGATCTGAGCGTCGAAAGCCTGCGCAGTCTGCGCACCGCGATGCAGTTCTCGCTGATGGACGCGAAGAACCGCGTGATCGTGCTGACCGGGCCGACGCCCGGGATCGGCAAGAGCTTCCTCACGGTGAACCTCGCGGTGCTGCTCGCGCACTCGGGCAAGCGCGTGCTGCTGATCGACGCGGACATGCGTCGTGGCGGGCTCGACCGCTACTTCGGCCTCGCGCCGCAGCCGGGCCTGTCCGAACTGCTGAGCGACCAGTCCTCGCTCGGGGACGCGATCCGCGAGACGTCGGTGCAAGGGCTGTCGTTCATCCCGGCCGGCACGCGCCCGCCGAACCCGTCGGAGCTGCTGATGTCGCCGCGGCTGCAACAGTACCTCGAAGGGCTCGGCAAGCGCTACGACGTCGTGCTCGTCGATTCGCCGCCGGTGCTCGCGGTGACCGACGCGACGATCTTCGGCCGGATGGCCGGCTCGACGTTCCTCGTGCTGCGCTCGGGCATGCACACCGAAGGCGAGATTGCCGACACGATCAAGCGCCTGCGCACGGCCGGCGTGTCGCTGCAGGGCGGGATCTTCAACGGCGTGCCGGCGAAGGTGCGCGGCTACGGTCGCGGCTACGCGGCCGTCCACGAGTATCTGAGCGCATGACGGGAGGCGCGCTCGCGATGAAGATTTCCGTGCTCGTTCCGACCTTCCGGCGCCCGGCCGATCTCGCGCGCTGCCTGCATGCGCTGCAGCGGCAGCAGCGCATGCCGGACGAGGTGATCGTCGTCGCGCGTCCGGACGACGACGCAACGCACGAGCGCCTCGCGGACCCGGCCGTCGGTGGCGCGCTGCCGCTGCGCGTCGTGCCGGTCGGCGTGCCGGGGCAGGTCGCGGCGCTGAACCACGGGCTCGACGCGGCCCACGGCGACGTGATCGCGATCACCGACGACGACGCGGCGCCGCGCCCCGACTGGCTCGCGCGCATCGACGCGGCGTTCGCGGCCGATCCGCTGCTCGGCGCGCTCGGCGGGCGCGACTGGGTGCACGAGAAGGGCCGCGTGCTCGACGAATCGCGGTCGCTCGTCGGGCGCGTGAGCGCGTCGGGCAGGCTGATCGGCAACCACCATCTCGGCGTCGGCGACGCGCGCGAAGTCGACATGCTGAAGGGCGCGAACATGAGCTACCGGCGCGCGGCGATCGAGCGGGTGCGCTTCGATACGCGGCTGCGCGGCGCCGGCGCGCAGGTCCACAACGACATGGCGTTCAGCATGCGCGTGAAGCGCGGGGGCTGGAAGCTCGTCTACGACCCGGCGGTCGCGGTCGACCACTATCCGGCCGAGCGCTTCGACGACAACCGGCGCGATGCCGCGTCGCTGAACGCGGTCGCGAACGCCGCGTACAACCTGCATCTGATCCTGCGCGAGCATCTGCCGCCGGTGCGGCGCGAATTCGCGTGGTGGTGGTACATGCTGGTCGGCACGCGCGTGTATCCGGGGCTCGCGCACGTGCTGTTGTCGCTGCGCGGCGCCGACCGGTCACGCGTGCACGCGCACTGGCGCGCGGTGCGCCGCGGCGCGCAAGACGCGCGCCGCACCGCGGTTCACGCGCCGCATCACGCGGCGCTGCCGCCCCTGACGCGATGAATATGCGATGAACACGCGATGAACGACGGGCCGCGCGTTTGCCGCGCGGTCCAATCCGGAGGGCTCATGAGTGCAGCAACGAAGGTGCACGTGCATCTGTTTTACGGCGCCGATCCGCGGACTTACCGGAAAGGCGACGACATCGGCTGTCTGTATGGCTATCACCACGCGGAATCCGACGAGTTCGCGCTGACCTACTCGCGGGACGTGCGCGAGCACCGTGTCGTCGGCATCGCGCGCCGCGCGCTGAAGGCGGTGCTCGGCTTCGACGTCGTGCATGCGTGGCGCAACCGCGCGGCACTGCTGCAAGCCGATGTGATCTGGACGCATACCGAGCAGGAGCATCTGGCGGCCGCGCTGATCCTGAAGCTCGCGGGCGCGCACGGCCGCCGGCCGCTGCTGCTCGCGCAGAGCGTCTGGCTGTTCGACAAGTGGGCCGGCTATGGCGCGGCGCGCCGCTGGGCGTACCGGAAGCTGCTCGCGCGCGCCGACGTGCTGACGACGCTCGCGCGCGACAACGCGGAGCTGTGCCGCCGCTATCTCGACCGCGACGCGGTCCACGTCTATTACGGACTGAACACGCAGGACTTTCCGATCGGGACGCCGCAACGCTGGCTGCCGAATCGTCCGCTGCGGATCGCGGCGATCGGCAACGATCGCGACCGCGACTGGAAGACGTTCCTCGAAGCGTTCGGCGGCGATGCGGGCTATGACGTGCGGCTCGCGACGCGCCGCCGCGTGCCGCGCGCGTGGCATGCGCCGAACGTCCCGAATGTGCGGGTGGCTTCCGCATCGGGGCTCGCGAAGCAGCACGAACTGTACGACTGGGCCGATGTGATCGTCGTGCCGCTGCGGCCGAACTTCCATGCGTCGGGGATTACGGTGATGCTCGAGGCGGCCGCGCTCGGCAAGCCGATGATCGTGTCGGATGTCGGCGGGCTGCGCGACTACTTCCCGCACGGCACGGCCGCGTACGTGCCGCCGTTCGACGCGCGCGCGATGCGGCACGCGGCCGACGCGTTCGCCGCGCAGCCGGAGCACGCGCTCGAGTGCGCGCAGGCCGCGGCCGAGCGGCTGCGCGAGCGCGACCTGACCACGCAGGCGTTCGCCGCGCAGCACGTGCGGATCACGCGTGAGCTGCTGCGGGCCGGCCATGCGGGCGCGCAGCAGCCCGCGCGGCGGCCGGTCGCGGGTGCGCGCGCGTCGTCGAACCAGGCGGGCACGCGATGAGCACGACCGTCACTGCCGCTGCCGGTGCAGGTGCGGTTCGGCCGCCGCGCGCGCGTCGCCTGCTGGGCGAGCCGAGGCACTGGCTCGGCCAGGCCGGGCTGTGGACCGTCACCGCCGCGCTGATCGCCGCGCACCAGGGCACTGTGCTGACGCTCGCGTTCCCGGTGCTGTCGATCGCGGTCGGGCTGTGGCTGTATTTCATGAGTCCGGCGCGCTACGTCGGCTTCATGTGGTGGACGTGGTTCTTGAGCCCCGAGGTACGGCGGCTCGCGGACTGGTCGAAGGGCGCGTACACGCCGACGAGCCTGATCCAGATCGCGCCGCTCGCGGTGACGATGATCGCCGGGCTCGGCCTGCTGCGCCACTACCGCGCGCTCGGGCAGCGGCGCGGGATTCCGGTGCTGCTGATCCTGCTCGGGCTCGCGTACGCGTATTGCGTCGGCATCGTGTCGAGCGGCGTGCTCGCGGCGACCTATGACCTTGCGAACTGGGTCTATCCGGTGTTGATCGGCTTCCACATGATGGTCAACGCGCGCGACTACCCCGAGTATCGCGACACGCTGCTGTCGACGTTCATCTGGGGGATGCTCGTGATGGGCGTGTACGGCGCGGTGCAGTTCTTCGTGATGCCGCCGTGGGACGTGCTGTGGATGGTCGGCTCGCAGATGAATTCGCAGGGCGACCCGGTGCCGTACGGCGTGCGCGTGTTCAGCACGATGAACTCGTCGGGCCCGTTCGCGTTCGCGATGATGGGCGCGCTCGTGTTCGTGCTCGCGGCGACGCAGCGGGTCCGCTGGCTCGCGGGCGCGGCCGGCTTCGTGTCGTTCGGCCTGTGCCTGGTGCGCTCGACGTGGGGCGGCTGGGTGATCGCGCTCGCGCTCCAGTTGTTGCAGTCGAGCAACCGCGTGCGCGTGAAGATCGTCGTCAGCGCGCTCGTGCTCGCGGGGCTCTGCGTGCCGCTGTTGACCGTCGGGCCGGTTGCCGACCGTCTCGGCCAGCGTCTGCAGTCGATCACGGATCTGAAGAACGATCGCAGCTACGACGACCGTAACCAGTTCTACGCGACGTTCGCGGCGACCGCGTTCACCGACGTCGCCGGCGAAGGGATGGGCGCGACGGGCGCGTCGACGAAGCTGTCGAGCGATAGCGGCGAGCTCGGCAAGTACGGCAGCTTCGACAGCGGCGTGATGAACGTGCCGTTCGTGCTCGGCTGGCCCGGCACGCTGCTGTATCTCGCGGGCACGATCTGGCTGCTCGGGCGCACGTTGCGCGTCGCGTTCCGGCTGCGAAACGACAAGTTCGTCGGCGCGTGCCTGAGCCTGTGCCTGTCGGTGTTCGCGATGCTCGTGTTCACGAACTCGCTGATCGGCACGGGCGGCCTGCTGCTGTTCACGAGCATCGCGTCGATTCTTTCCGCGGCGCACTGGCAGAAGATCCGGCGCCGGAGCGCCGCCATGCATTTACCGTTACAGGGGAGCGACCATTGAGAATCGCGATCGTCACGCACGTCGTGCGCCATAACGACGGGCAGGGCCGCGTCAACTACGAGATCGCCCGCGCGGCGCTCGCCGAGGGGCACGAGGTCACGCTCGTCGCGTCGTTCGTCTCGCCCGAGCTGCTCGAACATCCGCGCGTGCGCTGGGTGCCGGTGAAGGTCGGCCGCTTCTGGCCGTCGAATCTCGTGAAGCAGCAGGTGTTCGCGATCCGCAGCGCCGCGTGGCTGCGCGCGAACCGGGCGTCGCACGACGTGCTGCACGTGAATGGTTTCATCTCATGGATCAAGGCCGACGTGAACACCGCGCACTTCGTGCACGGCGGCTGGTTCAAGAGTCCGTACTATCCGTTCGGACCGACGAAGGGGATGTGGTCCGCGTATCAGTACGTGTACACGCGCGTGAACACCGCGCTCGAGCGCTGGGCGTACCGGCGTTCGCGCGCGATCACCGCGGTGTCGCAGAAGGTCGCGGACGAAATCCGCGGGCTCGGCATCGACGGCCGCAAGATCAGCGTGATCCACAACGGCGTCGATACGAACGCGTTCGCGCTCGCGCGCGCCGATCGCGCGGCGTTCGGGCTGCCGGACGACGCGTTCCTGCTTCTGTTCGTCGGCGATTTGCGCACGCCGCGCAAGAACCTCGGCACCGTGCTCGACGCGCTGACGAAGCTGCCTTCGCACGTGCATCTCGCGGTCGCCGGCTACTTGCCGGGCAGCCCGTACCCGGACGAGGCGCGCGCGCTCGGGCTCGAATCGCGCGTGCATTTTCTCGGGCTCGTGAAAACCATGCCGACGCTGATGCGCTCGGTCGACGCGTACGTGTTCCCGTCGCGCTACGAGGCGATGAGCCTGTCGCTGCTCGAGGCGATGGCGGCCGGGCTGCCGGTCGTCACCGCGCGCACCGCCGGCGGCGCGGAGATCATCACGCCCGCGTGCGGGATCGTGCTCGACGATCCGGACGACGCCGCCGCGCTCGCGGACGCGATCGGCACGCTCGCGCGCTCGCGCGAGCGGTGCCGCGCGATGGGCGCTGCGTCGCGCGAACTGATGACGCAATTCGGCTGGTCGCGGATGGGCGCGCAATACGTCGCGCTCTATCGCCGCCTTGGCCAGCCTTCCCAACCGGCCGTGCTTGAACGCGCTTGAACACACTTGAACGCGCCGAGCAAGCGGTCACGCAGGAGCAATTTCGATGAATCCGTCTTCTTCCCCGTCGATCCGGTCGCTGCAGATCGGGATGCACTGGTTTCCCGAACGCGCGGGCGGTCTCGACCGGATGTACTACTCGCTCGTCGGCGCGCTGCCGGGCGCGGGTGTCGCCGTGCGCGGCCTCGTCGCCGGCTCGGACAGCATCGAGCGTGACACCGGCGGCGCGATCCGCGGCTTCGGCCCGGCGTCGCAGCCGCTCGCGCGGCGGATGCTCGCCGCGCGCCACGCGCTGCGCGACGTGGTCCGCGCGGAGCGGCCCGACGTGATCTCGTCGCACTTCGCGCTCTACACGTTCCCCGGCCTCGACGTGATGCGCGGGATTCCGCAGGTGTCGCACTTCCAGGGGCCGTGGGCCGACGAGAGCCAGGTCGAGGGCGCGGCGTCGCTCGGGCAGCGCGCGAAGCGCTATCTGGAGCAGACGGTCTATGCGCGCTCGTCGCGGCTGATCGTGCTGTCGCAGGCGTTCGGCGAGATCCTGACGAGCCGGTACGGGATCGATCCGGCGCGCGTGCGCGTGATCCCGGGCTGCGTCGACACCGCGCAGTTCGACACGCCGCTCACGCCGGCCGACGCGCGCCGCAAACTGCAACTGCCGCAGGACCGGCCGATCGTGCTCGCGGTGCGGCGGCTCGTGCGGCGCATGGGGCTCGAGGATCTGATCGATGCGATCGCGCTCGTCAAGCAGCGCCATCCGGACGTGCTGCTGCTGATCGCGGGCAAGGGACGGCTCGCCGACGAGCTGCAGGCGCGTATCGACGCGGCGGCGCTCGGCGACAACGTGAAGCTGCTCGGCTTCGTGCCGGATCAGCATCTCGCGGCGCTGTATCGCGCGGCGACGGTCAGCGTCGTGCCGACCGTCGCGCTCGAGGGCTTCGGGCTCATCACCGTCGAATCGCTGGCGTCGGGCACGCCGGTGCTCGTGACGCCGGTCGGCGGGTTGCCGGAGGCGGTCGCGGGCTTGTCGCAGGATCTCGTGCTGCCGGAGACCGGCGCGCACGCGATCGCGGACGGGCTTGGCGCGGCGCTGTCCGGCGCGATCGCGCTGCCGGATGATGCGGCGTGCAAGCGCTACGCACGCGAGCATTTCGACAACGCGGTGATCGCGCGGCGCGTCGCGCGCGTGTACGAGGAGGCGATCCGCGCGGGGTGACCCGCGTGGATCGAGCGGCTCAGTGCCGCTCGCCGCGCCAGCGGCCCGGCGCGATGCCGAACCGTTTCGTGAACGCGTGCGTGAACGCGCTCTGGTCAGCGAAGCCGACCTGTCCGGCGATGTCCACGAGCGCGTGCCGCTCGTCGGCGAGCAGCACCACCGCGGTGTCGAGGCGCAGCCGCTGCAGATAGCGATGCGGCGTCTCGCCGAACGCGTCGACGAACAGTTGATGAAAGCGCCGCATCCCGAAGCCGCAGTGCGCGGCGAGATCGGCGATGCGCAGCGGCTCCGCGAGCCGCGCGCGCAGCCACGCGTCGATCCGCGCGAAATCGAGGCCCGCGGCCGGCGCGGCGATCCCGCTGTCGCCGATCAGCGCGCCGCACAGCCGCGCGGCGGCCTGCCACTGGAAACGATGCGCGCCCGCGTGCCGCGCGTCGTGGCGATGCCTGGCGTCGAGGTCGAGGTCGAGGTCGAAGTCGAGATCGATGTCGAGGCCGACTTCGAGCCGCGACGCGGCGGCGGCGAGCTGCGCGACGAGCGCGGTCAGACGCGGATCGATCGCGATCGCGCGCGCGGTGTCGAACAGCCGCTCGGGCACCGCGAGCGACGTCGCCGGCAGATCGAGCACGAGCTGGCGGTTCTCGCCGAGCCCCGCGTACTCGTGCCGCGCGCCGGCAGGGATCAACCACGCCGCGTGCCGGTTGATCCGCTCGCCGACGCCGTCGACGGCCATCACCATCGCGCCGTCGACGCCGAGCACGACCTGATGGAAGTCGTGCACGTCCGATGCCTCCGACGCGCCGTAGCGCCGGAGCGCGAGCGTCGGGGACGGCGACGAGGATGGGGCGTGGATCATCGCGGCGGGCGCAGCCGGTGTCAGACGGCGAGCAGCTCGACTTCGAACACGAGCGTCGCGTTCGGCGGAATCACGCCGCCCGCGCCGCGCACACCGTAGCCGAGTTGCGGCGGAATCGTCAGGCGGCGCACGCCGCCGACCTTCATCCCCTGCACGCCTTCGTCCCAGCCCTTGATCACCATCCCGCCGCCGAGCACGAACGCGAACGGGTCGTTGCGGTCCTTGCTCGAGTCGAACTTCTGGCCGTCGGTCAGCCAGCCGGTGTAGTGAACGCTGACCGTCTGGCCGGCTTTCGCTTCGGCACCGCTGCCTTCGGTCAGATCTTCGTATTTGAGGCCCGACTCGGTCGTGACGACTGACATGACTTGCTCCTGAAAATGAACGATTGAAGCCGCTATTGTAGGGGAGCCCGGGCCGGATCGCCCGGCCGGGCGACCCAAACGCGCGTTTGAATTGTCGTGCGTACGCGCTGATTTTTCGGCCTTTCGCGGCCGGCCGGCGTTTGGAAGCGCACCACTACCGTGCGCCTTGCGCGAGCGGGCGGCGCCGGCCTATCGTTACAGCTGTCAATGTAACGATTCGCGCGGGGCGCGGCGGCCGGACCACAGCCGGCTGGCCCGCCACCCGCGCGCCCGCGGCGCCGATGCCGCGGCCGAGAACGGAGAAACAAGAATGAATGCGTCAGCAACCGCTACCGCCGCCGAAGTGATGCCGGTGCGCCGCGACCTGGTTTTCGATCTGCCGGTCGAGCGCGCGAAGGACTGGCACGCGATGGGCCCGCACGTCACGCACTTCTTCAACGCACTGTCGCTGCTGTTCCCCGCCGGCGAGCGCTTCTTCATGGATTCGGTGCGCCACTACCGCGACCGGATCGACGATCCGGTGCTGAAGAAGCAGGTGATGGGCTTCATCGGCCAGGAGGCGATGCACACGCGCGAGCACGTCGAGTACAACGAGATGCTGCAGGCGAACCGGCTGCCGGCGCGCAAGCTCGACCAGCGCGTATGGAGCATTCTCGGCTTCATGAAGCGCAAGCTGCCGCATTCGGTGCAGCTCGCGCACACGATCGCGGCCGAGCACTACACCGCGATGCTCGCCGACCTGCTGCTGCGCGATCCGTCGCGGCTCGAAGGTTCGGTCGAAGGCTACCGGCAGATGTGGGTCTGGCACGCGCTCGAGGAAACGGAGCACAAGTCCGTGTCGTTCGACGTGTGGAACGCGGCGATGAAGCCGGGCCTGCGCCGCTACCTGATGCGCGTCGGCGTGTATCTGCTGACGACGCTGACCTTCTGGCCGTCGGTGTTCGCGATGCACGCGACGCTGCTGTGGGCCGACCGCAAGCGCCGCGCGCGCAGCGAGCGGCCGAGCCTGCTCGACAGCGCGCGCGGGATGCTGAGGCTGACCGCGTTCCTGTACGGGCCGCGCCACGGGCTGTTCCCGAGCATCACGCGCGAATGGCTGAGCTTCCTGCGGCCCGGCTTCCATCCGTGGGATCACGACAACCGCCAGTATCTGACGCGGGTCGATGCGCTCGTCGCCGAATACGGTTCGCACGACGGCGCATCCGCCGGTCGCGGCCGCGTGACCGCGCTCACGCCGCTGCCCGCCGTGCGCTGAATTGTGCGCTGAAGTTGCGCTGAGTTGTGCCGGCACCGGCGACGGCGCCGGCGGGCGCTTCCGTGCGCCGTTCCGCGCGCGCGATGTTGCGCGCGCACATCAATCCCGTTCGTCTGAGGATTGATCCAGATCGAACATTGTGCATGCGAACGGGCGGCCCGACCGGCCGTTCGCATCGACCCGCCGGCATCCGCTGATCCCCCCGACACCCGCCGACGCCGCTTTCCCGCTCACCGTCGCGCGGCCGCCGAACGCCGCGCGAGCCGCGCCGGGCGGCCGTCCTGGCGGTTTCATCCGAATCCGTCATGTTCTCCCCGACACGCGCGCCGGCCGGCGCGCGTCAGGCTTTTCGATCGCGCTACCGGGATAACACCCATCTAGCCGCGCCGCGCCGTCGCCGATATACCGCTGTAGGGAAGGTTCGGGCCGGCGGGGCATGCGCCGTGGGGTATTTTATTCGGACGGAATTCCGGCGAACATGTCGGTTCCGATGTCCGGTCCGCGGCGTGTTGCTGCGCAGGCCGAAGCGCGATACCAACGCAATACGGGGAAGAAGATGGTTGCAAAAGCACCCGAGTCGAGGCGGGTAGGGACGTCGGCTGCGCGCGACGCGGCGGCACCGGCGTCGATTACCGCGCCTGAAGCCGGCCGGCGGCTGTACGTGATCGCGCGTTCGCCCGACGAGCCGTTGCTCGATCAGTTGCGCTCGCTTGGCTGGGAGATCTCGATCGCGAAGACCGCGGGCGCCGCGCAGAACATGACGGCCACCGTCGGCGTGGCCGCGGGGCTCATCGATTTCAGCGGCTTCACGTCGCGCGACTATCCCGCGCTGAAGTCCTGCCTGAGCCAGCCGGCGATCGGCTGGATCTCGGTCACGACCGCGGGCTCGTCGATCGGGCCGGCCGTGCGCGAGCTGATCCGCAGCTATTGTTTCGACTATGTGACGCTGCCGCTGCCGTACGAATGGATTTCGCACGTGCTCGGCCACGCGCGCGGCATGGCCGCGCTCGATCGCGTCGACGGCGCCGCGTATGCGGCATCGATCGGCGAGCACGGGATGATCGGCAACTGCGAGGCGATGCAGCAGTTGTTCAGCACGATCCGCAAGGTCGCGAAGACGGATGCGAGCGTGTTCGTCTCCGGCGAATCGGGCACCGGCAAGGAACTGACCGCGCTCGCGATCCACGAGCGCTCCGCGCGCGGCAAGGGGCCGTTCGTCGCGATCAACTGCGGTGCGATTCCGCATCATCTGCTTCAATCCGAACTGTTCGGCTACGAGCGCGGCGCGTTTACCGGCGCGAGCCAGCGGCGCGCGGGCCGGATCGAGGCCGCGAACGGCGGCACGCTGTTCCTCGACGAGATCGGCGACATGCCGCTCGAAGCACAGGCGAGCCTGCTGCGCTTTCTCGAGATGCGCAAGGTCGAGCGGCTCGGCGGCAACGAATCGACGCCGGTCGACGTGCGCGTGATCTCGGCGACGCACGTCGATCTCGACAGCGCGGTGCAGGAGGGACGCTTCCGTTCCGACCTGTTTCACCGGCTCTGCGTGCTGCGGATTCACGAGCCGCCGCTGCGCGCGCGCGGCAAGGACATCGAGATCCTCGCGCATTACGTGCTGCAGAAATACAAGACCGACAGCGGCCGCAAGATCAGCGGCTTCACGTCGTCGACGCTCGACGCGATGCGGCGCTACGAATGGCCCGGCAACGTGCGCGAGCTGATCAACCGCGTGCGGCGCGGGATCGTGATGGCCGAGAGCCGGCTGCTCACGCCGCACGATCTCGGCCTCGAGGTTCCCGGCGAAAGCGAGCCGGTGACGCTCGAGCAGGCGCGCGCGATCGCGGAGCGCACGGCGATCGAGAACGCGCTGCTGCGCAACGATCACCGGATCAACAAGGCCGCCGCGGAACTCGGCATCTCGCGCGTGACGCTGTACCGGATGATGATCGAGTACGGCCTGCACGACAGCGCGGACAACGGCGAGAACGGTGGTGGCGGAGACGGCGGGAAGGACGGCGATCCGTCGGGCGAAGGGCATCGGCAGGTCAGCTGAGGCTCGCTTCAACGGTAGGTCCAGAGCCGGTGCAGCACGAACGTGACGGGCGGCACGAACAGCACGACCGCGACGATGCTCCAGAGCGCCGCGAGCCCGAGCATCTCGGTCGCGCGCGCGAGCAGCATCGTCTCGGCGAGGCCGCACAGCGCGACCGCGAGGAAGCGCAGCAGGTTGTTCCAGCGCACGCTCGACGAGAAGCTCCACAGCGTGTTCGCGAGGTACGAGAACACGGTCGCGCAGACGAACGCGACCGCGTTCGCGGCGACCGGCGTCGCGTCGAACAGCGCGAACATCGCGGACGCGATCAGCGTGTGAATCGCGGTCGAGCAGAGGCCGGAGATGCCGAAGCGGAACAGTCGCTCGCGCTCGGCGTACAGGACGCGGATCATGACGTTCTCCACCGTGCCGGTTAGCGCGCGGCGACGCGGTGGCGCGGCTGCGCGCGGCGGCGCGCGAGCTCGGCGCGCGCATACAGCGCGTGGCGCTGCGCGTCGCGCGCGACCGGCAGCGCGGTCACCTTGCTACGCGCCTGATAGCGGCGGCGCACCAGATAGACGGGACGCTCCTTCGATTCGTAGTAGATCCGCCCGATGTATTCGCCGACGACGCCGATGCCGATCAGCTCGATGCCGCCGATGAACAGCATCACCGAGATCAGCGACGCATAGCCGGGCACCGGATTGCCGAACAGCAGCGTGCGGGCGATCACGAACGAGCCGTACAGGAACGACAGCAGCGCGATCCCGAGCCCGATGTAGGTCCAGCTGCGCAGCGGCACCGTGCTGAAGCTCGTGATCCCTTCGAGCGCGAAGTTCCACAGCTTCCAGCCGGAGAACTTCGAATGGCCGGCGCTGCGCATCTCGCGCTGGTATTCGACGATCACGGTCCGGTAGCCGACCCACGCGAACAGCCCCTTCATGAAGCGCCGGCGTTCCGGCAGGCTGCGCAGCGCGTTGACGACCTGGCGGTCCATCAGGCGGAAATCGCCGACGTTCTCGGGCAGCTTCACTTCCGACAGCGCGTTGTGCACGCGGTAGTAGATCGCGGCAGCGGTGCGTTTCGCGAACGAGTCGCACGCACGGTTGCTGCGCTTCGCGGCGACGACTTCGGCTCCGTCGCGCCAGTGCTCGATCATCACGGGGATCAGGCTCGGCGGATCCTGCAGGTCGGCGTCGATCGGGATCACCGCGTCGCCAATCGCTTCGTCGAGGCCGGCCGTCAGCGCCGCCTCCTTGCCGAAGTTGCGCGACAGATCGATCACGCGCACACGCGCGTCCTTCGCGCTGTAGGCGATCAGGCGCTCGAGCGTGTCGTCGCGGCTGCCGTCGTTCACGCAGACGATCTCGAAGCGGATCGATTCGATGCCCGACATCAGCGGCATCACCGCGTCGAAGAAGTGGTCGATCGCGTCGCCTTCGTTGTAGAACGGCACGACCAGCGAGATGAGCGGTGTCCGGATGTGAGCCCGCATGATGGTTCCCCTTGGTATGCCGGTCTAGCGGTGGCCGCCGAGCGGCAGCGAGCGGTCGAGCCGAACCGCCAGATGGGCGGCGCGGTGCGGCCTCGCGGCATGTGCGAATTCGGTTTCGTTCGCGACGTCATGTGCGTCGGGCAGACACGGCGACGCGCGGCGTTCCTGCGCGATGCGGGCGACCAGCAGCGCGAGCGAGCCGAGCGTGATCAGCGGGACGAACTGGACCTGGATATAAACGACGATCGCGAGGCACGCGACCGGCGTCACCCACAGCAGCGTGAGCCATTCGCGATCGAAGCGCCGCCAGCCGTACGCGAGCGCATGGCGCGCGTACCACGCGATGACGAGGCCGAGCCACGTGAGGTCGTAGTCGTACAGATACGGGCTGACGAGCAGGCTCGCGCACGCGAGCGTGGCGGCGCGCAGCGAATAGGCGCAACTGCCGCGCCATGCGTAGCCGACGGCGGCGAAGGCCGCGATGCCCGAGAGCGTCTGCAGGCCCTGCGCGACGAAGCGTGGCAGGCCGGCGAGCATGACCATCGAATAGACGGTCGGCATCCGGTCGAGCTTCGCGTGGCCGGGGACGCTGATCGCCTGATACGCGAAGTCCAGCCCATGCGCGAATGAAATCCACGTGCCGATGCCGAATGCGAGCGTCGCCAGCGCGGCGATGCCGGCGACGCTCGCCGTCCACGCGACCAGCGCGCGCCATTGGCCCGAGCAGAGCAGCGCGAACGGGAACAGTACCGCGAATTGCGGCTTGACCGTCAGTATTGCGAAGCAGATGCCGGCGAGGGCGGGGCGCCGTTGCAGCAGCAGCAGCCCGAGCCCGCCGATTGCCGCGGTGAAGAGACTGGTTTGCCCGACGATGACGACCACGAGCGCCGCCGGGAACGCCACCGCGCAGAGCGCGGCGGTATTGTGCTGCACGATGCCGCGTATGACCGCCACGAACATCGCATACGTCGTGCCGAGCCAGAGCATGGCGGCCAGCACGAACGGCAACCATCCGAGCGGCGACACCAGCAGTAGCATATGCGGCGGATAAAGCCACAGCAGCGCGCCCGTGGATCCATGCATCGACGGAACGATTCGCTCCTCGATCGCGCGCAGCACGGCCGGATCCCACGCGGTCGCCGCATGCCCATGCACCGCGAGCCACGCGGCACTCCAGATCGCGGTGAAATCCTGCGACATCGGCGACATGTCCACGGCGTGCGGGAGATTCAGGCGCGTCAGGTAGATCAGGATGAACAGCGACCCGCCGATCAGAGAGGTATACGAGTACGTGCGCACGCGATGCAGGTTGATCCAGTGCGGGCGCCGGCGCGGGCCGGCCACCGGCAGCTCCGTGTGCATGTCGGCCGTGGCCGGTGCGTGATGGCCGGGAAGATGAAGGTTCATCACAGCTCCCTGGGGACGAGTGCGGCGCGCCGGACGACGACGAACAGCACCGCAAGCAGGACGACGGGACCGAACTGCGGCGCATGCAGCACGCGATTGCAGAGTTCGAATACGGGAAGCAGCCACGCGAGCACGATCACGCCCTGGTCGCCGGGCAGCCAGCCTGCTTCGAGGCCGTACGCGACGAGGCAGAACACGGCGATGCCGAGCCACGTGAGTTCGTAATGCCATAGATACGGCGTCGTGAGCAGCGTCGCGATCGCCAGCACGGCGGCGCGCAGGCGCAGGTCGCGCGTGCGGCGCCATACGCCGACGGTCGACGCGATCGCGAGCATCGCGACCGCGAACTGCATCGCGTACGCGATCGACAGCGGCGCACCGGCGAGCCGCAGCGCCGCGAACGTCGTGGGTGACGCGTCCCAGTATGCGGCGCTTCGCATCAGGTGATAGCTCTGCACCGACGATACTGCATGAATGGCGCCGTGTATCGCGCCGGTGCCGCTGATCATGAGGCTCGCGCAGACGAACGCCACGGTGCCGACCGCCGCTGCCGCGAATGCGCGCCACGCGCGAGCGGCGATCAGCGCGACCGGAAACAGCACGGCGAGTTGAGGCTTGATCGCGAGCAGGCTGATCAGCAGGCCGGCGACGATCGGACGCCGGTCCAGATGAACGAGTGCGAGCGCGGCGATGCCGGCGGTCGCGATGCTGTTCTGCCCCTGCATGAACGCGATGAATACGGCGGGATAGGCCAGCACGACGAGCGCGGCGAGCCGCGGCCGCGGAAGCAGCACCCGCAGTCCGGTCAAGGTCCGGAGTGCGTGTGCATAGCATAGAAAACTGCCCGCGAAAAAGAGGAAATACGCGGGCAGAAAGGGCACGAGCGAAAGCGGGGCGACGAACAGCAGCATCGTCGGCGGATAAAGCCACGGCAGGAACATGCCGCTTTGAAACTGGTCGAGCAACGCGTATTGCGCGTGAGCGAAGGCCCGGCTGTCGTAGACGGACGCGGCGTGGCCGTGCAGCGTCATGTCGGATGCCGTCCAGAACACGGCGAAATCGGAACCGGGGCGGATCACGTCGCGCGTGGTGAAGCCGTGACTCATCGTTGCCCAGAGGGCGGTCAGAACACCGGCGGCCAGCAGCATCGCGCAGCTGTACACGACCACCCGGTCGGCCGTCAGCCAGCTGGTGCAGCGCCACGCGCGATAGCGCGATCCCCGATTTGCCATGTACATGATGCCCCGTCCACTGTTGCGGCCGCGCGGTCGACGCGGCCCAGTCCTTCGTATGTGCTTTGCATTGGCTCGGATATCGGAGCGTTTTCGCTCTCTGGTGATGTCCGGTGAATTCATTGTTCAAAAAAAAAACGCGCGACGCAAATCGCCGCGCATTTCATCGGGCGTTTAATTTGTGGTAGAGGCGGGAAAACGGCCGATTGGGGCCGCTGAAAACGCTTTTGGCGGGTATCGGCGTATCAACGCTGAAACATTTCGCGTTTTTGGCCGAGACAAATCCATGTCGGCCATGCGATGCCTGGTCGGGCGGGCCGATTCGGGAAAGTCCCGAGAAAATTTTTTCGACCTTGCCGGGCGGGGCTTTGCGCGCGCCGGGCACCGGCGCACGGCGCCGAATGTGTATCAGAAGCGAAACATTTCGTCAGTCGAGTCCCGCAGCCGGTGCGGCCCGTTTGATCGAGCGGCTTGCGCCGCCTGGGTTTTCCGTGAGCTGGCCCGCTCCTTGCGCTATGGATTGCGCGGAAGTCGACGACGCGACAACCTGCCGATTCAGACTATCGATAAATCCAGAATCGGACCGTTGTCGCTCGCGGGGTGAGGTCGGGGCGTGGGGTTTGCACCGGCGCTCCCGGTAACGCGAGTAGTCGCCGCCTGACCAGCGGAATGCCGGCAACGTCCGGTCATGAGAATAAGCAGGAACAGAAGTCGGGGTAGAAAAATGATTAGTCGAGACCATTCGCGGCTTTCGAGCCGCAATCGCAACGCCGCGTGTCGCCTGGCCGTTGCCTCCCGTGCGTTTGGCCGGCGTGTGCCGGCTGGCGTCATCGCCGTCCCGAGCGGACGGCGCATCCGGCTCATCGCCGCTCATGCGCATCAGGAATGTGCCTCCTCGGTCGCCGCCGCTCTTTCGACGCGAAAGGGCATGTGCGCGCGAGCCCCGATACCTCTGTGTCCGGATCAGGTGTTCCGGGTTTCATGTCGTGCCTGAGGTAGATCGCCCGAAGCCAATGGTGGCAAGGGTTTTTTTGTACTTATCCGCAAGGGGAAAGCCATGTCGAACCTCGTTCAGCAAGTCAAGCAATTCGTCCGTGACGAAGATGGCGTGACCGCCATCGAATACGGCCTCATCGCGGCGTTGATCGCGCTGCTCATCATCGCTGGGGTCACGGCCATCGGCAAGACGCTCAGCGATGTGTTCAACGATATCGCCACCAGCATCTGATGGATCGGGCCACGGGCGATTTGGGCGGCCGAATCGTCCGTCGGCACCTGCCGGCGAGCCGGGAAGTTCAGGGTGATGGTTCACATCGAGTTATCTGCCAGGAGAACGTGAATGTCGACGATCGTTCAGCAATTGATGCGGTTCGCACGTGACGAAGACGGCGTAACCGCGATCGAATACGGCCTCATTGCAGCATTGATCGCATTACTGATCATTGCTGGCGTGACGTCCATCGGTCAGACGCTCAGCGATATTTTCAACGATATCGCTACCAGTATCTGATGAGCCGGACGGCGGGCGATTTGAGTGGTCGGTTCGTCCGTCATCTCTTTCGACGAGGAATCGGGGGGCGCCATGCGCATTGACGTGAATGCGGTATCGCGGTGGATCGACGACGAAGGCGGTGTGACGTCGATCGAGTACGCGCTGATCGGAATGCTGATCGCGGTGGTCATCGTCAGTGCCGTGTCGGCGCTCGGCACCAAGATGCACGACTTGTACCAGACCGTGGCGTCGCAAATCATCGCCGCGGTTCATTGACGAAATCCGAATCCGACAAACGAGCCTAGCCATGCTGCCCCCCGTGCCCCCTCATCCGGTTCCGCTGTGCGTGACGGCACTCGTGCTCGTCGCGGCCAGCACGGACATCACGAGCCGCCGCATCCCGAATCGCCTGGTCGCGGTCGGCCTCGCGGGCGCGCTGATCGCGCAGTGCGTGCTGCACGGCGTTGCGTCGGGTGCGTTCGAATGGTTCGCCGGCGCCGCAACCGGCTTCGCCTTGCTGTTGCCGCTCTATCTGTTGCGCGGGATGGCGGCGGGCGACGTGAAGCTGATGCTCGCGATCGGCGCATGGGTGGGGCCGTGGATGGTCGCATGCATCGTGCTCGCGACCTGCGTCGCCGGCGGCGTCGGCGCGATCGCGGTCACGATCTGGCGCGGGAGCATGCGCCGGATGCTCGGGAACGTTCGCCATCTGTTGCGTCGCGCGCTGGCCGGTCAGTCAACCTCGCGCGCGGCCATATCGGAACAGATGACGTCCGTCGGCTCGTTGCCGTACGGCGTGGCGATCGCGGCGGGCACGCTGGCCATGCTGTTCGCATCGGCGATCTAGATCGGTTTTACGTGACGAGTGGAGCGACCATGAACGTTGACCCTACCGAACCGCGGCACGATGCGCAGATCGCGCATCTGCCCGATCCGTCACCGTCGCGGGAAGCGCATACGAAGCTGCACGCGCGCCTGCCGCACGCACCGCGTTCGCTCGCGGACACCGGGCTGAGCGCGACGTTCCTGTCGGGGCTCGTGCTGAAGTCCACGCTGCAGCACGGCCGCTCGAAGTACAGCGACCTGATCGAGCGGCACTGCCTGCCGATCGCGGTGCTCGACGACGTGCTGAAGTTCCTCGTGCGCGAGCATCTCGTCGAGATCACGCATCGCGGCACGACCGATCTCGACGTGACGTTCCAGCTGACCGACGCGGGCCGCACGTTTGCGATGGAAGAGAAGGTGCGCAGCAACTACAGCGGCCCGGCGCCGGTGACGCTCGAAGCGTATCTCGACATCATCGCCGAGCATTCGGTGCGCAAGATCCGCATCACGCGCGACGACGTGCGCGCCGCGTTCGCCGGCATCGTGATCGACCCGGCGATTCTCGACGGCGCGGCCGCATCGATGAACGCGGGGCGGCCGCTGCTGATCCACGGGCCCGCCGGCAGCGGCAAGACGTTCCTCGCCGAACGGCTCGCGACGCTGATGCGCGGCCACGTGCCGGTGCCGTACGCGATCTACGCGGGCGGCGAGATCATCCAGATCTACGACCCGCTCGTGCACGTCGACGCGTCGACGTCGCACGAGGGCAAGTCGGTCGACCGCCGCTGGCGGCTGTGCGAGCGTCCGGTCGTGCTGTCCGGCGGCGAGCTGACGCTCGACGAGCTCGACCTGCGCCGCGACGACATGGCCGGCTTCTACCAGGCGCCGCCGCACATGAAGGCGAACATGGGGATGTACATCGTCGACGATCTCGGCCGCCAGCGCGTCGAGCCGCGCGATTTGCTGAACCGCTGGCTGCGTCCGCTCGATCGCGGCATCGACCTGCTCACGCTCGGCTCGGGCAATCGCTTCGTCGTGCCGTTCGACGTGTGGCCGGTGTTCTCGAGCAACCTCGCGCCCGAGCAGTTCGGCGACGAAGCGTTCCTGCGCCGGCTCGGCTCGAAGCTGTACGTCGGCCCGATGCCGGTCGAGGACTATCGCGTCGTGTTCGACGCGGTCTGCGCGTCGCTCGGCCTCGTGCAGGCGCACGACGCGTTCGATTACCTGCTGCACCGCCTGCATCTGCCGACCGGCAAGGCGTTCCTCGCATGCTTTCCGGCCGACCTGCTGCGGCTCGTCGCGGCTTCGGCGCGCTACCGCGGCGATCCGATGGAAGTCACGCACGAAGGGCTGCACGACGCATGGGTCGACTACTTCGGCTCCGCGCCCGAGCGGGACAGCAATCATCCGCCACCGGCCGAGCGTACGAGTCGCACGCTGGCCTCAGGTTGAAGTCGATCCATTCACGTTCCGTCGAGGAGCATTGCCATGAAAAACAGTCGCGCACTCACGATGCTGGTCATCGCCATGATCGCGGGGCTCGCCGCCGTCGCGTTCGCGTCGCGCTGGCTCGTGCAGACATCCACGAGCGCCGTCACGCAGATCGCGGTGGCGGCCACCGATCTGAATCTCGGGGAGCCGCTCGGGCCGAACCAGATTCATCTCGTCAACTGGCCGACCGGCAGCGTGCCGCCCGGCGCGTTCACCGACATGAAGACGCTCGACGGCCGCGTCGTCCGCACGAGCCTCGCGCGCGGCGAGCCGGTGCTCGAATCGAAGCTCGCGCCGGTCGGCACGAAGGGCGGGCTGTCCGCGGTGATCGATGAGGGCGCCCGCGCGATCACGGTGCGCGTGAACGACGTCGTCGGCGTCGCGGGCTTCGCGCTGCCGGGCAACTATGTCGACGTGATCGTCAACACGCAGCAGACGGGGCAGGGCAAGTCCTCCGACTCGCAGCAGCAGAGCATCTCGAAGATCGTGCTCGAGCATATCCTCGTGCTCGCGGTCGCGCAGCAGGTCAGCCGCGACGACACCGCGCCGAAGGTCGTCAACGCTGTGACGCTCGAAGTGACGCCCGAGCAGGCCGAGAAGCTCGACCTCGCGCGCAGCGTCGGCACGCTGTCGCTCGTGCTGCGCAACCAGATCGACAAGCAGACGATGAACACGGACGGCGCGACGAAGGTCACGCTGCTCGGCGAGCCTCCCGCACCGCAGGCGGCGCCCGTGCCGACGCACAGCCGGCCCGTGCGGGTGCGTGTCGCGTCGCATTCGGCGCCGGCCGCGCGCCGCGACTGCATCGGCGTGCTGAGCGGTGTGGCCGGCAGCGTCGAATGTTTCTAAAGCATCAACAACATGTTGCATCCAGGCCGCGGTGCAGGTGCGGCGGCCTTTGACAGTTACACCCGGCGCACCCGTCGGGCACTCGGGGGATCAGACGAAATGAAGATCAAACCGCAACGTTCCGCAGCCGGGCCGACGCGTGCGCGCGTCGTGCGCGGCACGATGGTGGCCGCGATGCTCTGCGTCGGCTGGTTCAACGTGTACAGCGCGCTCGCGCAGGAAGCTGCCGAAGCCGGCGCGCTGACGAAGGGCAGCACCGCGCCGGCGGCGATGGCCAAGGGGCCGATGCAGATGACGATCAGCATGGCCCCGGCGCCGGCCGCGGCTGCGGCCGCGGCGCCCGGGCCGCTGCGCGGGCCGAACTGCGTCGGCCCGGTGCGCGACACGGTCAGCGTCAGCGTGCCGCTCGGCAAATCGATGCTCGTGCCGATGCCCGAGCCGGTCCGCAACCGCACGATCGGTAACCCGGCCGTTGCGCAGGCGACGATGGTGTCGCCGCAGACGCTCTATATCCTCGGCCTGTCCGTCGGCACGACGAACATGATCGTGCAGGGCAGAAGCGGCGCGTGCCGGATCATCGACGTCGCGGTCGGCGCGGACGCGGCCGGCCTGCAGGCGTCGATCGCCCAGCTGATGCCGGAAGAGCGCGGGATCCGCGTGTCGACCGCGGCCGACACGATCGTGCTCGCCGGCACGGCGTCGAGCTCGCAGGCCGCGGAGCAGGCGGTCGAGATCGCGAAGGCCTATGCGAATTCCGGCGGCAACGGAAAGTCGGCCGGCGTGCTCAACATGCTGAGCGTCACGTCGCCTCAGCAGGTGATGCTCGAGGTGAAGGTCGCCGAAGTGTCGAAGACGCTGATCAACCAGCTCGGCGCGGCGTTCAACATCCAGGGCGGCTTCGGCTCGTGGACCGGCGCGCTCGTGAGCAGCCTGCTCGCGGGCGTCTCGAGCGGTTTCGCGATCAGCAAGGCGAACAACCGGCCGTTCAACGTGGCGGTCGACGCGCAGAACACCGACAACCTCGTCAAGATCCTCGCGGAGCCGAATCTCGTGACGATCAGCGGCCAGGAAGCGTCGTTCCTCGCCGGCGGCAAGATCTTCATCCCGGTGCCGCAGAGCAGCGGCAACGGCACGTCGACGATCACGCTGCAGGAGGAGGAGTTCGGCGTCGCGCTGAAGTTCACGCCGACCGTGCTCGCGAACGGCCGCATCAGCCTGAAGGTCGCGCCGGAGGTGTCTGAGCTGTCGCCGACGGGCGTGACGCTGAGCGCGACGAACGTGAACGGGATCTCGATCCTGCCGCTGATCACGACACGGCGCGCATCGACCACGGTGCAGATGGCCGACGGCGAGTCGTTCGCGATCGGCGGGCTGCTGCAGGACAACATCACCGGCGCGCTGAAGGCGATCCCCGGTATCGGCGAGCTGCCGGTGATCGGCGCGCTGGCCCGCAGCACGTCGTATCAGCAGGACCGCACCGAACTGCTGTTCCTGATCACGCCGCACCTGGTGAAGCCGCTGCCGACCGCCAACGTGCCGCTGCCGACCGACAGCTTCTCGCATCAGAACGAAGCCGACGTGTTCGCGACCGGCAACATGGAAGGCCGCAAGGGCGTGAAGAAGTCCGCGCTCGCACCGGCGGGCGGCGCCGATGCCGGCGGCGCGCAGCAGCAGATGCAGATGCCCGCGCCGGCACCGGCTCCGGTGCCGCAGCCGAGCCAGCCTGCCGCGCCGACGGCCGCGCTGACCGCACCGCGCACGCCGCAGGCGGACGCGGCGGCCGCACGGCCGGCCGTGCCGACGGCACCGGCGGCGACCGCGCCCGCGGCGCTGCACGTCGAGCCGCAGCCGCAGGCGGCGCCCGTGGCGCAGGCGATGCCCGTGCCGCAGGCGATGCCTGTTGCGCAGGCGATGCCCGTGGCGCAGGCTGCCGATACGTCGGAGGACGCGCACGCCGCGCGCATCGAGGCGGCCGCCGCGCGGATCGCCGCGGCGGACCAGGCGGCGCAGGCGCAGGCGAAGCCGTCGCACCCGCTCAAGCGCCGTGTGCCGCCAGTCGCTCACGCCCAGCAGGTCGCGGCCGTGCGTCCGAATCCGGCGCCGTCGTCCACCGATCATTGAAGACATTCAAGGGGAAGCTCATGAAATCCGCCTACCTCGTCATCGCGCGCCGCGCGGCACTCGCGGTGCCGCTCGTCGCCGCGCTCGCCGGCTGCATGTCGTCGACGCCCGTGTGGGACAGCCGCTTCGGCGACTCGTATCGCGCGACGATGCAAGCGCAGATCATCGATCCGCACGCCGCGGACCACGCGCCGGCCACACCGGTCGTGTCGGGCACCGCCGCCGCGGGCGCGATCGACAACTACAACCAGTCGTTCCAGAAGCCGGAGCCGAAGACAAACACGTTCGTGATCGGCATCGGCAACGGTGGGGCGCAATAACGGCAGAACGCTCAGGGAGATTGTCATGTCCAGCGCCGTTCGTCATCCTGAAAGCATCGTTCGCGGCACGCGTCGCCAGCGCGGCGCGGTCGCGGTCATCGTCGCGCTGGCGCTGGCGGTGCTGATCGGGTGCGTCGGGCTGGCGCTGGATCTTGGCAAGCTGTATGTCACGCGCAGCGAATTGCAGAACAGCGCCGATGCCTGTGCGTTGTCGGCCGCGCGCGACCTGACTGGCACCATCAGCCTGTGGGTCGCGGAGGCGGATGGTCTGGCCGCCGGCACGTCGAATTACGTGTTCTTCCAGAACAGGCAGATCACCAACACGTCGCCGACGACGCTGACCGTCGCATTCAGCAGTTCGTTGAGCAATGCGTTTCAGTCGGCCGGCGCGCTCGCCTCGCCGACCAATATCAAATACGTGAAGTGCACGACCGGTCTGTCGAGCATCACGAACTGGTTCATGCAGGTGCTGAGCGTGATCCCGGGCGTGAGCGTCGCGAACGCGTCCGTGACGGCAACCGCGGTGGCGACGCTCGGGCCCGGGCAGACAGGCTGCGGGATTCCCGTCTTCATTTGCCAGCAGAGCGGCGGTACCAGTTATTCCGTTGGGCAATGGTTCACGATGTCGACGGATCCGTCGGCGAGTGCCAGTTACGGGCCGGGAAATTTCGGTTGGGTCATTCTGGACCCCAACGCTTCACCTTCGGACACCGTGCTCAGGAACGAGCTCACGGGCAACTATTGCAGTTTGCCGCCAGTGAATACCCTGCTGGGTACGACAGGCTTCAAGAGCAATGACCAGGATGCATGGAACACGCGCTTCGGCATCTACACGAACGGCGGCGCGGGGACCCCGCCGACGAGCGCGACGTCGAACGGCTTGCCCGATTTCACGGGCTACGACTATGTCTATGGCGGCTATCAGGACATGACCAAGGCGGGTTCGGGATATGCGCTAGGGGATGCGTATACCCATTTCACGCAAACCGACCGACCTGCGTTCCAGCCTTATCAGGGGACGATGTCGGGCGGCAGCGCGAAGAGTTTTTACCAGTCATACGGGGCGGATCGCCGGGTCGCGGTGGCGCCGGAAGCGGATTGTTCCGGATTGCAAGGGAGCAGCACCCAGGTGCCCGTCAAAAAATGGGATTGCGTGCTGTTGCTCCAACCGATGACGGGCGGCAAGGGGAGCACGGTCAACATCGAGTACCTCGGCTCGTCGACCGATCCTTCGGCCACTCCGTGCGGAACGGACGGCTTGCCCGGCAACGGCACGTCGACCGGCGCACAGGTGCCGATGCTCATTCAATGAACGGGGGGCGATCATGAAAAAACATGCATTTCGCCGCTCGAGCATGCGTGGTGTCGCGGCGGTCGAATTCGCGCTCGTGCTCATTCCGCTCGTGCTGCTGGTCACCGGCGTGGCCGAGTTTGGCCGCGCGATCTACCAGTATGAAACGCTGACCAAGGCGACACGCGACGCCGCGCGTTATCTGTCCGTCTACCGGCCGAGCGATACGACGACCTATCCGATCTCGGATGCAAGGTGCCTCGTGGTGTACGGCGCGACGTGCGACAACGCGGGCACTTCGCCCGTGCCCCTTGTGCCCGGCCTCACGACGTCGATGGTCTACATTTGCGACTCCAGCAATAACCCCGGCAATACTTCGTCGACGAGCACGAGCAGCTGTACCGCCTCGCTGGATCCGACGGATCCGGCGCACTTCGCCAGCGTGACCACTTACGATTCGACGGGTGCCGCGCAAGGCAGCGTCAATCTCGTCGAGGTCAAGATAAAGGGCTTTTCATATCAGCCGATACCGGCCTACCCGGGCATGACGGCGTTCAGCTTCGGCGACATCATCACCGTGATGAGGCAAGTCATATGAACGCGCGCCGTCGTTTTCTCCTTCATCACCGCGCGGAGCGGGGCGCCACAGCCGTCGAGTTCGCGATCGTATGCGCGGTGTTCTGCACGCTGTTGATCGGCATCATCGAGTTCGGCCGAGTGATGTTCTACTGGAACACGGCAAGCGAGGCCGTGCGGCTCGCGGCGCGCACGGCGACCGTCTGCGACGTGAATTCAAGCGTCGTCGCGAAGCGGGTTACGACGCTGCTGCCGATCCTGCAGACCGCGAACGTATCCGTCAGCTACACCCCGTCGGGATGCACCGCCAGCACGTGCTCGTTCGTCACCGTCAGCGTGACCAACGTCACCATTCCGACGTTCATTCCGCTGCTGTCCGTGCGGGCCGGTGGGGTCCCGATGCTGGGCTCCGGGCGCATCACAGTGACGATGCCGCCATTCACGACAACGCTGCCCCGCGAAAGCCTCACATCGTCGACGGGCGGCACCGTTTGCCAATGATCGAGCACAAGGGGCACACAAAATGATCAACATCCTCGTCGCCTCCGACGACACCGCGCGACTCACGCAGATCGCGCGGCTCGTGACCGATTGCGGCAACTATCGCGTCACCCGAGCGACCGGCCGGCCGTCGCAGATCGAGCATCGCACCGACGGGCTCGATGCGTTCGACGTGCTGATGATCGACGGGGCGTCGATCGATGCCGCCGAACTGTCCGCGATCGAGCGGATGTGCCGGCTGCACCTCGGGCTGACCTGCATGCTGATCACCGCGGACGCGTCGCCGCACACGCTGCTCGATGCGATGCGCGCGGGCGTGCGCGACGTGCTGCCGTGGCCGCTCGAGGTGCGCACGCTCAGCAGCGCGCTCGAGCGTGCGGCGGCGCAGAGCACGCGGCGCGACAGCACCGATACGCGGATCATCTCGTACATGTCCTGCAAGGGCGGCACCGGCACCAGCTTCGTCGCGAGCAACGTCGCGTTCGAGCTCGCCGAGGGGTTCAAGAGCCGCGTGCTGCTGATCGACCTGAACCAGCAGTTCGCCGACGCCGCGTTTCTCGTCACCGACGAAACGCCGCCGTCGACGCTGCCGCAGCTCTGCACGCAGCTCGAGCGTCTCGACGGCGCGTTCCTCGACGCGAGCGTCGCGCGCGTGACCGAGACGTTCCACGTGCTCGCGGGCGCGGGCGATCCGGTGAAGGCCGGCGAGATGCGCGAGGACGCGCTCGAATGGATCCTCGGCGTCGCCGCGCCGCGCTACGACTTCGTGATCTTCGATCTCGGCCTGAGCCTCAATCAGCTGTCGATGGTCGCGCTCGACCGCAGCGACCAGATCCACGTCGTGCTGAACCCGGTGATGACGCACCTGCGCGCCGGGCGGCGGCTGCAGGAGATCCTGATGTCGATCGGCTATCCGCTCGACCGGCTGCGGCTCGTCGTGAACCGCACCGCGCGCGCGACCGAGCGCACGCGCGCGGCGCTCGAGGAAGTGCTCGGGATGCGCTCCACCTGCACGATTCCGGACGACGTCGACAACGTGCTCGAGTCGATCAACCAGGGTCATCCGATTTCGCGGATCGCGCGCAATTGCGCGGTCACGCGCGCGCTGCAGGCCTGCGCGAAGCAGCTCGTCGAAGGCGACACGCGCCCGGGCCACGGCGCGGAACGCAATGAACCGCTGATCTCGCGGCTGTTCGGCCGCGGAGCGGCGCCGAAGCTCAAGTCCATGTGACAGTCATTTCTCGGGGAAACCATCATGTCATTGCGCGAACAGATGTCTTTGCAACGGGCTCAGTCGTTCGGCACGCGCGGCGACCCGTCCGGTGGCGCGAATTCGATGGTGCGCGAGGCGTACCAGAAGCTGCGCCGCGAAATCCATGCGGCGGTGCTCGAGCGCGTCGAGCTCGAGCGGCTGTCGCGCATGCCGCTCGAGCAGGTCCGTCTGGAAATCTCGGCGCTGATCTCGCGGATCCTCGACGAGGACAAGCTGATCGCGAACGACATCGAGCGGCGCCAGCTGTCGATCGATGTGTATGACGAAATGTTCGGCTTCGGTCCGCTCGAATCGCTGCTGCGCGACCCGAGCGTGTCGGATATCCTGGTGAACACGTACAAGCAGGTCTACGTCGAGCGTCACGGCCAGCTCGAGCTGACCGACGTGACGTTCTACGACGACGCGCACCTGATGAAGGTGATCGAGAAGATCGTGTCGCGCGTCGGCCGGCGGATCGACGAATCGAGCCCGATGGTCGATGCGCGGCTGCCGGACGGCTCGCGCGTGAACGCGATCATTCCGCCGTCCGCGATCGACGGGCCGCTGATGTCGATCCGGCGCTTCGCGGTGAATCCGCTGAAGATGGACGACCTCGTGCGCTTCCAGAGCCTGACGCCGCCGATGGCGGAGCTGCTCGACGCGCTGTCGCGCGCGAAGGTGAACCTGCTCGTGTCGGGCGGCACCGGCAGCGGCAAGACGACGCTGCTCAACATTCTGTCCGGCTTCATTCCGTCGAACGAGCGGATCGTGACGATCGAGGACGCGGCCGAGCTGCAGCTGCAGCAGCCGCACGTGCTGCGGCTCGAGACGCGCCCGCCGAACATCGAGGGCAAGGGCGAGATCACGCAGCGCACGCTCGTGCGCAACGCGCTGCGGATGCGTCCGGACCGGATCATCCTCGGCGAGGTGCGCGGCGCCGAAGCGCTCGACATGCTGAACGCGATGAACACCGGCCACGAAGGCTCGCTCGCGACGATTCACGCGAACACGCCGCGCGATGCGCTGACGCGGCTCGAGAACATGATCAGCATGGGCGGGCTGTCGCTGCCGCCGAAGACGATGCGCCAGCAGATCGCGTCGGCGATCTCGGTCGTCGTGCAGGCCACGCGGCTGACGGACGGCAAGCGCAAGATCATCAGCATCCAGGAGCTGACCGGCATGGAAGGCGACATCATCAACATGCAGGAAATCTTCACGTTCAAGCGCTCGGGCGTGGACAAGGACGGCAAGGTTCGCGGGCATTTCGGCGCGACCGGCGTACGGCCCAAATTCGCGGAGCGGCTTCAGGCATTCGGGATCAACCTGCCCGATGCGCTCTACGATCCCTCGCATCGCTTCGAGACGAACTGAGCGCGGCGCGCGTTGCCCTCTGACGAGGAATGGCCATGGACTCCATTTTCTACACCTTTGTGATTCTCCTGTTCGTCGCGGTCGTGCTGGCGATCGAGGGCGGCTATCAGTGGTGGAACGCACGGCACGGCTCGGCGGCGAAGCGCATCGAATCGCGGTTTCGCGCGATGTCGGCGGGCGGGCAGGTGCAGAAGGAACGGCTGTCGATTCTGAAGGAGCGCATGCTCAACGATTCGAGGCCGTTCGACCGCCTGCTGATGCGGTTGCCGCGCGTGCGGTCGATCGACCGGCTGCTGCAGCAGTCGGGGATGAGCTGGTCGGTCCCGAAGCTGGTGGGCATTTGCGCGATCTTTCCGCCGGTCGTGATGATCGTGCTCAGTCTCACGGCGCTGCCGATCGCGATCGCGGCGCTGATCGCGCTCGCGTCCGCGGGCCTGCCGCTGCTCCACGTGCTGCGGTGCCGGCAGCGCCGGATGCGCAAGCTCGAGCGGCAGTTGCCGGACGTTTGCGACATGATCGCGCGCGCGCTGCGCTCCGGCCACGCGTTCACGAGCGCGATCGGCATGGTCAGCGACCAGTTCTCCGAGCCGATGGGCAGCGAATTCCGGATCACGTTCGACGAGATCAACTATGGCGTGTCGCTGCACGACGCGCTGATGAATCTCGCGACGCGTGTGCCGGTCCAGGATCTGCGCTACTTCGTGATCGCAGTGCTGATTCAGCGCGAGACGGGCGGCAACCTCGCGGAGCTGCTCGACAGCATCTCGACGCTGATTCGCGAGCGCTTCAAGCTGTTCGACAAGATTCGCGTGCTGTCGGCGGAAGGGCGGATGTCGGCATGGGTGCTCGGGCTGCTGCCGTTCGGCACCGCGGGCATGATGATGCTCGCGAACCGCGAATTTCTGTCGGTGCTTTGGGAAGATCCGGCGGGCCTGAAGGTCGTCGGCGGGATGCTGGTGCTGATGCTGTTCGGCCTGGTGTGGATGCGCAGCATCATCCGGATCCGTGCGTGACGCGCGGCCGGATGCTGGATGAATCGATCGGGGACGAATCATGCAAAACCTGAATATGATGCAAATCCTGCTGCTGGGCGGCCTGTTCGTGCTCGTCTTCGGCGGCGCGCTGGTGGCGATGCTCGTGTTCGCGCCGCGCAACATGCAGCGCCGGATTCAGCAGGCGGGCGGCGCGGCGACGATCGGCGCCGGCAGCGGGATGGACGACGCGACGCCCGCGTGGGTCGCGAAGCTCACGGAGATCTCGCAGCCGATCTCGAAGCTGTCGGTGCCGAAGGAAGGCTGGGAAGCCTCGCCGTTGCGCGTGCGGCTGATGAATGCGGGCTGGCGCAATCCGAACGCGGGGGGGATCTATTTCACCGCGAAGACGCTGCTCGCGCTCGTGCTGCCGTCGATCGCGCTGCTCGTGCTGATCACGACCCGGATCGCGGCGGATCGCGAGATGCTGTCGTTCATCCTCATCCTGATCGCGACGATCGGCTACTACCTGCCGAATCTCGTGCTGTCGCGGAAGATCGCGACCCGCCAGCGCGTGATCTTCGAGGATTTCCCGGACGCGCTCGATCTGCTGACCGTCTGCGTCGAAGCGGGCCTGAGCCTCGACGCGGCGCTGATGAAGGTCTGCGAGGAACTGCGCTTCCGCAGTCCGGTCGTCGCGAGCGAGCTCGACCTGATGCTGCTCGAGATGCGCTCGGGCTTCCCGAAGGAGACGGCGTTGCGCAACCTCGCGCTGCGCACCGGCGTCGAGGACGTCGAATCATTCTGCGCGATGCTGATCCAGGCCGACCGTTTCGGCACGAGCATCGGCGATTCGCTGCGCGTGCTGTCGGACGTGCTTCGCACGCGGCGCCGGATGCGCGCGGAGGAGCGCGCGGCGAGGATCGCGCTGAAGCTGCTGTTCCCGCTGATCTTCTGCATCTTCCCCGCGCTGCTGACCGTGTTGCTCGGGCCGGCGTTCATTCATATCTACCGCGTGCTGCTGCCGACGTTCGCCGGCAGCCCTCCGGGCTGATCCGTCCCGGGCGGCGGCCTGCGGTGCGTGGGGCCGCCTGACGCGGGTGGTGCGCGTGCGCCGCATCACCCGCTGCCGTCAATATCGGAATGCTCCGCGCGGGTCGTTCGCACCTGCCGTTTCCGCCCCTGTCGACGCTCGCGTGGCCTATTCCGGCCTTCTTCAGACATTCAATCCACGATGGACGAAATATCCCGTCTCGGGAGAGCGACGGGCCTCGCCCCTTGCATAAATACGTAAATAGACTAATCTTGTTTATGAATTCATTTCGAGACTAACGATCATGTCGCAACCTGCCTACCGTCCCGATTCCCCTCCGCCGCAGGCGACGGTCGCGCGGATGTCCGAGGCCGGTCTGCGGGCGTTTTTCAACATTGCGCGCGACTGGGCGCTGTCGGTCGACGAGCAACTCGTGCTGCTCGGCTCGCCGGGCCGTTCGACGTTCTTCAAATGGAAGGCGGCGCCTGAAACGGCGCGATTGCCGCGCGACACGCTCGAGCGGCTGTCGCTGTTGCTCGGCATCTACAAGGCGTTGCAGATCCTGTTGCCGCAACCGGCCGCGGCCGACGCGTGGGTCAAGCGGCCGAACGTCGCCGAGCCGTTCGGCGGCAAGCGCGCGCTCGACCGGCTGCTGGCGGGCAACGTCAGCGATCTCGTCGCGGTACGGCAATATCTGGACGCGATGCGGGGCGGCTGGGCGTGAAGGAAATCGAACCGTTGCAGAACTGGCCCACGACTGCGCTCGACTGGACGCCTGCCTATCGCGTGATTCCCACCCGTTTTCCGGCGATCAACCTGTTCGACCGGGTCGCGTCGGCCGAGGATTTCGACGCGCTTTACGCGCTCGAGGCGTTGACCAACGACCGCGTCCGCAGCGAGGTCGGCACGCTCGACCTCGTGCCGCCGGCCGAGCGCCGTTTCGGCGCCGGCTGGGGGCCGATCATGGCGGCGTTCACGCACCTGAATCCGCAGGGCAGCCGCTTCTCGGACGGCCGCTACGGCGTGTTCTACTGCGCGCGCGAGCGCGCGACGGCGATCGCCGAGACGCGCTATCACGGCAGCCTGTTCCTCGCCGCGACGAACGAGCCGCCGATGCGTCAGCAGATGCGGCTCTACACGGTGATCGCGCAGGGTGACATCGTCGACGTGCGCGCGTGGCGCGAACGCGATCCGATGCTGCTCGATCCGACGCATTACGGCGCAGGGCAAGCGCTCGGCCGCGCGGTGCGCGACGCGGGGGGCGCGGGTGTCGTCTATCCGTCGGTGCGCGACGCGGGCGGCGAATGCCTCGCCGCGTTCCGCACGACGGTGCTGCGCGATTGCCGGCATGCGGCGTATCTCGAATACAACTGGAACGGCTCGGCGATCGATGCGGTGTTCGAGCTGAATCAGGTCGGGTAATGACGTTGCGCGGGCGACCGCGCGTGCGACCGATGCACGCTCGTGGCATCCGTCTCGCGTCGCTCAGCCGGACGGCCAGTCCACCGCCGCCCGCCCCCGCGCCTCCACCTGCGACATCGACCAGCTCGCGCCGGTCAGCGGCTCGACGAGCGTGAGCCGTCCGCCCGACGCGAACGCGCCGGTGTCGATGAACCATTGCGCGCCGATCCGCGCCGGCATGCGCACCGGCGTGTGGCCGCAGCAGGTCGGCGACAGGCCGGCCTGCCGTGCGGGATCGGCGAGCCCCTGCACGAGATCGCGTCCCCAGATCAGGCGATCGCGCACGGGCGCCGAGTAGTCGCCGGCATCGAGCTCCGCGTCCGCGCCGAAGAATTCCGCGTGCAGCACGTTGAAGCGGGTGGAACCTTCGCCGATCACGCGCACGAGCGGCAGCGCGTCGACGCGCACCGCGATCTCGCGCAGACGCGCGAGCGGCAGATCGGCACCCCAGTCGCCGCCGATCCGCCGCCACGCGTCGGCGGGCAACTGGCCGTGCGCGACCGCGCACAGCACGTCTTCGTGATTGCCGCGCACGACGAAGCACCACGGACGATCGAGCAGATCGAGCGCGGCTTCGGACGCCGGGCCGCGATCGACGAGATCGCCGACGGAAAACAGCCGGTCGCGCGCCGGATCGAACCGGACGTCGTGCAGCAGCGCGCGCAGCGGCTCGACACAGCCGTGCAGGTCGCCGACGACGAAGTCGCGGCCGAGTGCGTTCGCCGGGTGGCGGCAAAGGACGGGCGGGGTGTTCATTTGTCTATCTTAGGCCTTCCGGTACATGGCCACGTCACGCTGGAGCGGCGATAATCAGTGCGCCGGCCGCTGGATCCGGCCCTTTTGATCGACTCTCGAAGACACAAGCAAGATGACGCTCTATCCCCAGGTGTTGCGCAATCGTCCGCGGATGGTCGCGGCGTTCGTCGCCGGCGCGCTGTGCGCGGCCGTGCTCCCTTATCCGCTGCGGCCGGTCGTGCGCGCGATCGTCGGCTGGGACGTCGGCGTGTGGCTCTATCTCGCGCTGATGTGGATTCGCATGGTGCGCGCGCATCACGCCCAGGTGCGCGAGATTGCGATCCGCGACGACGAGAACGCGACGACCGTGCTGACGGTCGTCTGCATCGCGACGGTCGCGAGCATCGCGGCGATCGCGCTCGAGCTCGTCAGCGCGAAGACCGGCGGCTTTCGCGTGGAGCTCGGCCATTACCTCGTGACCGGCGCGACGATGTTCGGCGCGTGGTTTCTGATCCCGACGATGTTCACGCTGCACTATGCGCGGCTCTACTACACGTCGCCGAAGGATGCGCGCGCGCTCGCGTTCCCGGACCGCCATCCGGAGCCCGATTACTGGGACTTCCTGTATTTCGCGTTCACGATCGCGGTCGCGTCGCAGACAGCCGACATTTCGCTCGCGAACCGCGCCGCCCGCCGCGCGGCACTCGCGCAGTCGATTCTGTCGTTCTACTTCAACATGGCCGTGCTCGGACTGTCGATCAACGTCGCGGCCGGGCTGCTGAGCTGATCGACCGGGCGCGGCTCGCCGGCAGGCGGCGCCCGCCGCCCGCCGCTCACCGCCGCCCGCTCACCGATCACGACAGCAGCGCGTAAGGCCCGCCGCGTTCGAGTGCGCGCTGGTAGGCGGGCCGCGCGTGGATCGTCTTCAGGAACGACGCGATCGCCGGATGATCGGCGCCGGTGCCGCGCGCGGTCGCCGCTTCGAGCGGGAAGCTCATCTGGATGTCCGCGGCGCTGAACGCGTCGCCCGCGAACCAGCCGGTGCGGCGCAGCGCACCGTCGATGTAGCCGAGGTGCAGCGCGATCTGCGGATCGATGAAGGTCGACTGCAGCGTCGCCGCGATCTTGCGCGCGATCGGCTTCGCGAAGAACGGTATCGGTGCCGATCCGATCCGCAACGCGACGAGCTTCAGCAGCAGCGGCGGCATCGCCGAGCCTTCCGCGTAGTGGAGCCAGTAGCGATAGTCGAGCCTCGCCTGCGTGCCGGCCGGCGGCGCGAGGCGCCCGTCGCCGTAGCGCTCGACCAGATACTCGATGATCGCGCCCGATTCGGCGAGCGTGTGCCCGTCGTCGGTCACGACCGGCGACTTGCCGAGCGGATGGATCGCATGCAGCTCGGGCGGCGCGAGCATCGTTTTCGGATCGCGCTCGTAGCGCACGATCTCGTACGGCACGTCCAGTTCTTCGAGCAGCCAGAGCACGCGCTGCGAGCGCGAGTTGTTCAGGTGGTGGACGGTGAGCATGGCGGGGCGGGCGGTGGGGGCGGGAACGCCATCATAGTCGCTCGCGCGTCGAGGCCGGCGTCTATTCGTGCATCTGATTGTGCGCCTTCCAGTGCGCCTTTCCGTCCGCCTGTTCGGGATCACGACTACCCCGCGCGTTCGGGGTGGGGTCGAGACGCGATTAAAAAACGTTTGCGGCAGTCACCATGCCCGACAAACCGGCGCATACTGTTGATCCCTTCCGCTTGGCCAAAAGCATGCCAGGCCAATGCGCCGCGACAGCGGCGCAGCCGCGCGGCCCGGCACGCACGAGGAGTGCGTCATGTCCGATTGCCCTCACGATCCGTATGCGCATCACTACGTTCACTGTCTGCCGTTCGGCGCGCAGCCATGCGGCGGGACGGACGCGACGCCGCGCACGCATTTCCGCGTGTGGGCCCCGGGCTGCGGGCAGGTTCAGCTCGAGCTCGACGCCGGCGGCACGCAGCGCACGATCCCGATGACGCAGGCCGGTCCGAACTGGTTCGAAGTGTTCGCCCAATGCGGCGTCGGCGCGCGCTATCGCTACCGGCTCGACGATACCGAGTCGATTCCCGATCCCGCGTCGCGCTCGCAGCCCGACGGACTGAACGGGCCGAGCGAAGTGGTCGATCCACGCGCCTTCACGTGGCGCCATACGTTCTGGCGCGGCCGCGCGTGGGAGGATATCGCGCTCTACGCGATCCGGCCGCATGCGGCGGGCGGCTACGACGGCGTGCGCCGGCGGCTGCCGCAGCTCGCGCATCTCGGCGTGACCGCGCTCGAGCTGCTCGCGTCGCCGCACGACAGCCTGCCGTTCGCGCCGCTCGCGCGCGACGGCGGTCCCGCCGCGCTGAAGGCGTTGATCGACGATGCGCACGGCTATGGCCTCGCGGTGCTGCTCGAGCTCGATTACGCGCGTTTCGGCAGCGGCACCGACGCGCTGCGCCATTACGCGGCGCCGTTCTTCCACACCGGTGACGATCCGCTGCAGGCGCCGCCGCTCGCGCTCGATCACCCGGAGGTGTGCGATTTCTTCTGCGACAACGCGCTGTACTGGATCGAGGAATACCGCTGCGACGGGCTGCGGCTGCGCGAGGCGGATCGCATCGGCAGCGCGTGGCTGCGCGAAATCGCGGACCGCGTGAAGGGCGCGGTGCCGTCGGACCGGACGATCCATCTGGTGCTCGGCAGCGAGCGCCATCCGTCGCATCTCGTCGACACGCATTTCGACGCGCAATGGAACGGCTGCGGCGAACGCGCGCTGCACCGGCTGACCGGCCGCGAGGCGGCGCACGCGGAGGGCATGTCCGCGCATCAGTCGATCCATGCGCTCGCGCGCGCGCTGACCGCCGACGGCGCGGCGTTCCGTCCGGCCGCGACGCAAAGCGATGCCGGCGCGGGCGATGCGTCGTTGCCGCTGACGTCGCTCGTGCTGTCCGACGGCGCGTGGCAGGACGCGGCGCACGGCCGCGAGGCGGGGCTCGCCGCGCTCGCGCTGTCGCTGCTGACGCCGCAGATCCCGTTGATCTTCGACGAAACGACGCGCGATCTCGAACGCGCGCACTTCGTGCAATCGGCGCTCGCGGTGCGCGCGAAGCTGATCGCGCCGCGGCTCGCGGACTGCCGGCCGCAGCACGCGCACACGCTGCGCACCGACGGCGCGGGCGAGGCTGACGCGCTGCTCGCCGCGTGGTGCCTCGCCGACGGCGAGACGCTCAGCATCGCGTTGAACCTGTCGCCGGACGCGGTGCCGTTCGACGCGCCGGAAGGGATGATCGTGTTCGAGACGCCGGCGCGCGCACGCGATCAGGTCGGCGACGGCGAATTGCCGCCGTACTCGCTCGTCGCGTGGCTGACGGGCGACGTCAATCACTACGCGCTCACGCACGACGTGCGGCGCATCGAAGGGGGCGGCGCGTGGCGCGCGCTGCGCGCGTGAGCGCCGCGCGTCACCAGAAGTCGCGAATGCCGGCGATCCCGTACGCGTGATGGCGGCGCGCGTCATCCAGATGCGCGCGCGTCATCCCGCCGAGCGCGTAGACCGGCACCGCGACCTGCGCGGCGAGCGTCGCGAAGCGTTCCCAGCCGAGCGTCGGCGCGCCGGGATGGCTCAGCGTCGGCAGCACCGGCGACAGCGTGACGAAATCGACGCCGATGCGTTCCGCGCGACGCAGGTCGTCGAGCGTATGACAGGCTGCGCAGACGAGCCGGCCGGCCGGCAGCGGCCGCCGCGTCGCCGCGTGCAGCGCGGTGCCGTCGAGGTGCCGGCCCGCGCGGGGGAGCGACGCCAACGCTGCGTCGGCGATCTTTCCGTTCAGCAGCAGCGTCGCGCCCGCCGCATCGCAGCGTGCGAGCGCGTGCTGCGCGATCCGGAAGAACGCTTCCTCGTCGAACGACTTGATCCGTAACTGCACGAGCATCTCGCCGCGCGCGAGCACGGCCGACAGGTGCTCGAGAAACGTCGCGCAATCGGCGTCCGACGCGGACGCCGGCTCCGGCGTGACGACGTAGCGGCGCGGCAGCGCGGGCGGCACGTTCATCATGCGCTCGCGGCGCAGCGCAGCGAGCGGGCGCGCCGATGCGCGGTCATTCGTCGGCCTCCTTCGCGATTTTCGGATAGACGCGCACGAGCACGATGCGCGGCCCGTTCATCTTCTTCACGACGACGTCGAAGCGATCGAAGGAGACGCGCTGCCCCTCGGCCGGCAGATCGCTCAGCGCGTGGATCACGAGGCCGCCGACCGATTCGGCGCGGCCTTCGTCGATGTCGATGCCGAGCGCCTGCTCGAGCGACACGACGGGCAGGCTGCCCTTGCCCATCAGCGTGCCGTCGTCGAGGCGGCTCCAGTCGTCGGCGCCCTGGCGGAATTCGTCGTGAATCTGCCCGACGAGCGCGCCGAGCAGGTTGTCGAGCGTCAGGAAGCCGATCGGCTTCGCGCCCTTGTCGCCGACGAGCGCGAAGTGCGGCGCGCCCTTGCGGAAGCGGCGGAACAGGTCGAGCGCGGGCGTGTCGGGCCGCACGACCTGGACCGGGCGCACGTAATCGGACAGATCGTCGAGCGCGGCGCCCGCGTGGCGCGCGAGCAGCAGATCCTTCAGGTGGATCAGGCCGCTCACCCGTTCGCGCGACGCGTCTTCGAACAGCGGATAGCGGCTGAAGCGATGCTGCGCGACGATATGCATGTTGTCCTGCAGCGAGATGTCGCGGCGCAGCCCGATCATCTCGTTCGCGGGGCGCATCAGGTCCGACACCGTCATCGACGAGAAGTCGAGCGAATGCGCGAGCGTATTCCATTCGTCGCGGCTGTAGGCGGCGCGCGCGGACGGCGACGGCGGCGCGTTGCCCGCGTTGCGGCTGCGCAGGATCAGCTTCAGCTCGTCGGTCGAGTAGTGCGCGTCGCCGCCATGCTCGGACGACAGGCCCGCGATCCGCAGCACCGCGTTCGCGCTGTTGTTCAGCACCCAGATGGCCGGATACATCGTCCAGTAGAACGCATACAGCGGCAGCGAGACCCACAGGCCGACCTGTTCCGCCTGACGGATCGCCATCGACTTCGGCGCGAGCTCGCCGACGACGATGTGCAGAAACGAAATCATCGAGAACGCGCACACGAGCGACACCAGATGCACGACCTGCTCCGACGCGATGCCGATTGCCGCGAGCACCGGGCCGAGAAGCTGCGCGAACGCGGGCTCGCCGACCCAGCCGAGGCCGAGCGACGCGAGCGTGATGCCGAGCTGGCACGCGGACAGATACGCGTCGAGCCGGCCGTGGACGATCGCGAGGATGCGCCCGCGCAGCCCGCGCTTGCGCGCGAGCGTCTTCACGCGCGTCGCGCGCAGTTTGACGAGGCCGAACTCGGCCGCGACGAAGAAGCCGTTCAGGGCCACGAGGAGCAACGCGCCGACGAGCGCGAAGAGCTGAATCAAGGAATCACTCCGGAAAAGACGGAAGCGTCAGTATAAGGATCGAAAGATCGATGCAAGAGCTGGCCGAACGGACGATGTTCACATCGGCGCTTCGCCGGGTAGCATCAGAACGATCTCGGAGGGGCGGCCGTCGGCGAACGGATCGTGCGCGAACGTGCCGCCGTGCGCGAGCGCGACGCGCTGCGGCAGCGCGAGCGTCCATGCGACGCGTTTTGCGTTGCGTTCGCGCAGCATCTCGCGGCGCGCGAACGTCTCGAGCACGTGCGCGCGGCCCGCGTCGACGAGCGTGCCCGCATCGACGACGCACGCGACGCGCGCGACGACCTGTGCGTGCTCGAGCGTGCACGAGAACGACACGCGGCCGTTCACGGCGCTCGCCTCGATCGCGGCGATCAGCATCGTCCAGAGCGCCTGCTCGACGCGCTCGCGATCGGCGACGAGCGGCGCGGCGACGTCGGGTAGCGTCGCGTCGATCATCACGTCGCGCGCATCGGCGAGCGCGGCGCGCGCGAGCACGAGCACGTCGTCGAGCAGCGGGCGCAGCGCGAACGGCTGCGGCGCCAGCGCAAGCGTGCGCGTGTCGGCGCGCGGCGCGTCGAGTGCTTCGTCGATCAGCTTCGTCTGCTGGTCGATACCCGCGCGGATGCCCGCGAGCGCGCGCTGCAGGTTTGGATCGGCGCGGCCGGCGTAGGCGCTGCCGGCGTGGGTGCGACCGGCGTAGGCGCTGCCGGCGTCGGTGTGCGCGAGCTGGCGCTCGAGTACGTACGCCCAGCTATGCATCGCGTTCAGCGGGCTGCGCAGGTCGTGAGACGCGCTCGACAACGCCTGGTCGCGCAGGAACAGCGCGGCCTGCGCGGCAAAATGCGCGGCGCGCTCGCGCAGCAGCGCGGCGGCGGAATCGGCCGGCGCGGCGGCGTTATCGGCGGGAGTGGCGGTCACGGGCGGGCCTGTCGGTGGCGGTTGCGGGCGAAGTGGAATCGCCATTATAGGGAGCGGGCGGCCCGCCGCCGCGCGCAATCGTGCCCGGCCTTGTTCACGCCATCACGGCCGGGGGTGGCACGGCGTACATTGAGCGGCCAGCCATTATGTGCGAATCTGTATCGCCGACTTCGGCGTTCACCATTGCACCGTCCCGGCATCGGAGACAGTCATGCCCCTCGATCGAAGCGCTCGTCCGGAAATGACCGCTTTCGTCTTTGCAGGCGGCGGCAGCCTTGGCGCGATCGAGGTGGGCATGCTGCGCGAGTTGCTGAATCACGGCGAACGGCCCGACTTCCTGGTGGGCGCGTCCGCCGGCGCGATCAACGCCGCGTATTTCGCCGGGCAGCCGGACGGCGACGGCGTCGCGAAGCTCGAAGCACTGTGGTGCAACATCCGCCGGCGCGACATCATGCCGTTTTCGATGCTCAGCCTGCTGAGAACCCTTCTGCAGAACCGCACGCACCTCGTCGAGGCGACCGCGCTGCGGATGCTGCTGGAAAGGCATCTGCGGTATCAATACGTGGAGCGCGCGTCGCTGCCGCTGCACGTCGTCGCGACCGACATGCTCAGCGGCAGCGAAATCGTGTTTTCATCGGGCCTTGTCGTCGACGCCGTGCTCGCCAGCGCGGCGATCCCGGGGGTGTTTCCGCCGGTGCGGATCGGCGGCCAGTTGATGGTCGATGGCGGCGTCGCGAACAACACGCCGGTCTCGGTTGCCGTCGCGCGGGGCGCGACGCGCATCGTCGTGCTGCCGGCTGGCTTCGCATGTGCATTGCACAAGCCGCCGGGAAGCGCGATCGCGCAGGCGATGCATGCGCTGACGCTCGTGATCGCGCGTCAGCTCGTGCGCGATCTGGAGTTCTACCAAAGCCACGCCGCGATCTTCGTGGTGCCGCCGCTGTGTCCGCTGGACGTCTCGCCGTACGACTACACCCAGTGCAGGCAACTGATCGAACTCGCGGCCGAGCGGACCCGCGCGTGGCTCGGCGATGGCGGCCTCGAACAAACCTTCATTCCGAGCGCGCTGCACGAGCACACGCACTCGGCGGAGCGGCCGACCTGCGATGCCGGCGTTTAGATACGATGAAAGCGCCAGTTCACGTCGATAACGGGCTGGCGAACGGGCTGGACGAAAATCCTTTGAGGGGCTGGCCGCCATCAGCGTGAACAGCCTCTACGCCGGCAGCGCGTCGTCGTCCTTTTGCGTGGCGCTGCCCGGCAGCAACTGGCACGCGAGCAGGCCGGCGAGCATCAGCGTGCAGCCGAACATCGCGCGCGGCGTCAGCGTCTCGCCGAGCACGAGCCAGCCGGCGAACGCCGCGAACACGCCTTCCATGCTGAAGATCAGCGCCGCGTGCGCGGGCGCGGCGTCGCGCTGCGCGACGACCTGCAGCGTGTAGCCGACACCGACGGACAGAATGCCGCAGTAGAGCAGCGTCGGCAACGCGCCGCGCAGCACCGCGACGCCGATCGGCTCGATCGCGATCCCGGCGGCGGCGCACAGCGCACCGCAGACCGTGAACTGCAGGAACGCGAGCACGAGCGGATCGATGCGCCGCGCGAAGTGGCCGACCGCAAGCACGTGTACCGCGATGATCACCGCGCCGGCGAGCTGGAACCAGTCGCCGTACAGCATCGAGAAGTGCTCGTCGACGCTGAGGAAGTAGAGGCCGAGCGCCGCGAGCAGCGCGCCGCACCAGGTGCCGGTGCCGATCCGGTGGCGCGCGAACACGCCGAGCAGCGGCACGATCACGACGTAGAGCGAGCTGATGAAGCCGGCGTTCGCGACCCGCGTGTACTGCAGGCCGAACTGCTGCAGCGAGATCGACACCGCGAGCAGCAGGCCGAGCGCGAGGCCCGGCAGCAGCAGCGCGGGCGACCGGCGGATCGCGGCGAGCTGGGCGCGCGCGGCCGCGTTCAGCGCGAGCAGCGGGACGAGCACGGCGGCGCCGAGCAGGAAGCGCAGCCCGGTGAACAGGAACGGCCCGATCACGCTGAGGCTGAGCCGCTGCGCGACGAATGCCGATCCCCAGATCGCGGCGGCGACGAGCATCAGCAGGTTGGCGCGGAGGTGCTTGCGGGCGTCGTGGTTCATGAATGCTTGTAATACGGCTGGCTGACGAAACCCGACAGTTTACGCCGACTTTGAAAGGTTGTCGGCAAATCGCCGTAATGCGGCGGCGTCGCGCGCGTCGCGCACGCGCGAATAGAGCACGACGTGCGAGTGGGGCAGTGGCGGCAGACCGAACTTCGCGCCGACGTCGACGAGTTCGCGCGGCGCGACGCGCCGCGCGAGCGGGCACACCGCGAGCCCCGCCGCGACGGCGGCTGCGACGGCCGCGACGCCGCCGCCGGTGAAGCGCTCGCGCCACGGGATGCCCGCATGATCGAGTGCGCGGAGCGCCGCCGCGCGCACGCCGCACGGGCCGGCCAGCACCGCGAGCGGCAGCGGCTCGCCCGGGCGCGGCGCCCAGTCCGGCGCGGCGAGCCACGCGAGCGGCTCGGTGAAGAGCCGCTCGCCGCCGTCGCGCGGCGGATCCTCGGCGGGCTCGTGGCGGACGATCGCGGCATCGAGCCGCCGCTCGTCGTACTGCGCGAGCAGATTGGCCGATTGGCCGAGGTGCATTTCGAGCGCGAGCGCGGGATCCTGTCGGTGCAGGCTCGCGAGCACGGCGGGCAGGTCGGGCACCGCGACATGCTCGCTGACGCCGAGCACGAGCCGCCGCGTGCCGGCCGACACCGTGCCGAGCGCGCGCTCGTGCGCGTCGAGCAGCGCGCGGGCGGCGGGCAGGAACGTCTCGCCGTCTGGCGCGAGCTTGACGACGCGTGGCGTGCGCGCAAGCAGCGGTTTGCCGAGATGCGCTTCGAGCCGCTTGAGCTTCAGGCTGACGGCCGATTGCGTCGTGCCGAGCGCGTCGGCCGCGCGCGTGAAGCTCGCGAGATCGGCGACCAGCACGAACGCGCGCACCGCATCGAGGTCGAGGACTTTCATTTCAGATGAAAATGGATGAAATATGCATTGATGACTGTTCATTATAGATGCGCGCGCTTAGCCTGAAGGTGCACGTCAATGGTTCACGGACAGGAGATCCGCCATGCCCTTTACCCGCATCGCCCTTCGCGAAGGCAAACCGGCCGCGTACCGCGCGGCGCTCGTCGACGGCGTGCATCGCGCGCTGATGAGTACGTTCGACGTGCCCGAGGACGACCGTTTCATGATCGTCACCGAGCATCCGGAAACGAATTTCGTGTTCGGCCGGCATTACCTCGACATCGATCGCAGCGACGATCTCGTGATGATCCAGATCACCGTGAGCAACACGCGCACGCTCGAGCAGAAGCGCGCGCTGTACCGGACGATCGCCGGAAACCTCGCGCAGCGGCCGGGCGTGCGGCCGCAGGACGTGTTCATCAACCTCGTCGAGGTATTGAAGGAGGACTGGTCGTTCGGCAACGGCATCGCGCAGTACGCGGTCTGACCGGTTCGAAGGGGTGGGTGCGTTCGGGTCGCTAACCGGTCTGGCCCCGTGTACTATGGAAGCATTCATCGCGAGCCGATGGCGGCGGCAACGCGCCGTTTACGGCACATCCTGAACGGGAGCTTCCATGTCGCGTGTGCTGGAGATCGTGCTGTGTCTGTCGTTGGAGGGCTGGCGGCCCAGCGCCACCGGCCGGTCGCGGACCGTTCAGCGGGATTTTGGCGCCGAGCTTGGCCGGGCGTGGCGGATCTGTCCGCAGGTCAAGATGCGTCGCGGCCACGAACGCGTGACGATCGAGCCGTGTCAGGTCGTCGAGGCCGAGCCGAGCCCCGGTGCGAACTGGCGAACCTGGGTCGAGTCGGCCGAGAGCCGCCGCGTCGTCGCGTCGCGCACGCAGGCGTTCGCGCCGGGCGTGACGTTGCGCGAGACGTTCGATACCGCGCATGCGGACGTCGCGGTGGCGGGCGCGGCGTCAGAGCCGGTCAGCCCGACGGCGCCGGCCGGGCCGCACGAACAGGCGGACGGGGCCGAGTCGCCGTCGTCGGTGAAGTCGCCGGCGGCCGCCGTTGCGCCCGGCACCGCCGGCGTGCAGCTCGTCTGCGAGCGCCGGCGCGGCCGCTGGGCCGACGACAGCGGCGTGTCGGTCGAGATGACGCTCGACGACATGACGATCCACGACGGCGCGGCGACGCGCCGCCATTGCGAACTGCGTCTCACCGCGCCCGATTGGGGCACCGTGGAGGCGCGCGCCGCCACACTGCGCGCGCTGTTCGCGGCCGCGCGCGAGTTGAGCGGCGCGTGGCCCGCGTTCGCGCAGCTCGCGAGCCTGATCGACCGTGCGTGCGACGGTGCGCTCGCGACCGCCGCGCCGGTGCGCGCGCGGTCCGTCGATCTGAGCCGCATGACGACGCAGCGTGACGCGCTGGCCGCGCTCGCGGGCGACATCACTATCCATTGGCTCGGCAACGAGGCTGGCGTGCTCGACCACGAGGATCCGGAGTTCGTGCATCAGATGCGGGTCGCGCTGCGGCGCCTGCGCACGCTGATGCGCCTCTTTCCGCATTATGCGAACGGCGGCTGGAGCGAGGCGTTCGAGGCCGATCTGCGCTGGCTGGCCGGACTGCTCGGCACGGTGCGCGATTGGGACGTGTTCTCGACCGAGAGCCTGCCCGCGCTGATCGAAGCCGACGGCGACAGCGCGGCGGCCTGGGCCGGCACGCTCGACACGGCGCGCGCGCAATGCACGACTGCCCGCGCGGACGTGCGGCAGGCGCTGCATTCCGCGCGCTACGCTCGGCTCACGCTCGGCTGGCTCGAATGGCTGAGCGCGTTTGCGTTGCCGGCCGATCCCGCCGCCGACGACGCGCCACCGCTGCGGCAGCATGCGGCAAAGCGTGTGCGGCGCCTGTTCGAGCGCCTCGCGAGCGTGCCGCCGCTTGCGACGCTCGATGCGGCGTCGCGCCATCGCGTGAGGATCGACGCGAAACGTCTGCGCTACGCGCTCGAATTCTTCGCGTCGCTTGCGTCGCGCCACACGCGCATCGACACGGTCAAGACGTTGTCGCGCGTGCAGAGCGTGCTCGGCGAAGTCAACGATGCGGTCGTCGCGCTGCATCGTCTCGAGGAACTTGCCGCACCGCCGTATCAGGTCGGCTTCGTGCGCGGCTACGCGGCGGCGCTCGAGCGGCATGCGGTGAGCGTCGCCGAAACGCTGCTCGCCGCGCTCCGGCCGCCGAAGGTCGGCGGCAAGGAGAGCTGATCTGCCCGACGCCGACGATTCCTGCCACGCCCTCGCCATGACGATCCCGCCTTCCGATTCCGACGAGACCCGTGCCGGCGCCGCCACGCCCGCCAACGCGCCCGCCGCCACGCCCGCCAACGCACCCGCCGATACCGCGCCGCTCGGGCTGGGCGGCGAACTCTGGCTGCGCGCCGGCGGGCGGACGCTCGGCGGCTCGCTGCGGATCGCGCTGCTCGCGGCGATCGGCGACACCGGCTCGATCACGCGCGCGGCGAAGGCCGTCGGTCTCAGCTACAAGGCCGCGTGGGAGGCGATCGACACGATGAACAACCTGGCCGGGGAGCCGCTCGTGATGCGTTCGACGGGCGGAAAGGGCGGGGGCGGCACTATGCTGACGCCGCGCGCGACCGCGTTGATCGCCGCGTTCCGCGTGATCGAGCGCGAACATCGCCGCTTCATCGACGCGGCGAGCGTCGCGATGGCCGGTTTCGACGTCGACTGGGCGCTGATCGGGAGAATCGGGATGAAAACCAGTGCGCGCAATCAGCTGTTCGGCAAGATCGCGTCGATCCGGCACGGTGCGGTCAATGACGAGGTGTCGCTGACGCTGCCGGGTGGTCAGGCGATCGTCGCCGTCGTCACGCACGAGAGCGTCGAAACGCTCGGCCTCGAGGTCGGCGGCGACGCGTGCGCGCTCGTGAAGGCGTCGTGGGTCATGCTCGCGGTCGAGGACGACGGCGAGCCCGCGCTCCGCCTGTCCGCGCGGAATCAGTTGCGCGGCGTCGTCGATAGCGTGAAGGGCGGCGCGGTCAACAGCGAGGTGACGCTCGCGCTCGACGGCGGCGGTACGCTCACGGCGATTGTCACCAACGACAGCGTCGATGCACTGTCGCTTGCGTCGGGGCGGAACGCGATTGCGTTGTTCAAGGCGTCGAGCGTGATTCTGGCGGTGGCGGGCTGAAAAGGGCGCCGATGGACTGTGCCTGGGCCATGCCCGGGCCGTGACGTTACGCGATGCGGCCGGTCCACGCGGTCTGGGGTGTTTCCGGCTGCACGCGCCCTTCGTGCAGGAACACGACGTGATCGCCGAACGCCGCGACATCGTCCGGGTCATGCGTGATCATCACCATCGGAATGTCGAGCCGCGTCTGCAGTTCGGCGAGTTCGTGTCGCATCCGCACGCGCAGTGCGCCGTCGAGTGCCGAGAACGGCTCGTCGAGCAGCAGGATTCGCGGCCGCGCGACGAGTGCCCGAGCGAGCGCGACGCGCTGCTTTTGCCCGCCGGAAAGCTGCGCCGGATAGTGGCCCGCGAGCGTTTCCAGATCGAATGCGCGCAGCCAGTGCGCGACTTCCGGCGGCAGCACCTTCGCGCGCGGGTTGCGCCAGCCCGGTGTCAGGCCGAACGCGATGTTTTGCCGGACGTTCAGATGCGGAAACAGCGCGTAGTCCTGGAACAGGTAGGCGACGCGGCGCGCCTGCGTCGGCACGTCGATGCGGCGCGCGGCGTCGAACAGCGTGTCGCCGCCGAGCGCGATCGCGCCTTCGTCCGGCGCGAGCAGGCCCGCGATGGCCTGCAGCGTCAGGCTCTTGCCGGCGCCCGACGGTCCGAACAGCACGATGCGCTGCGCAGTCGACGAGAACGACACGCGGAGCGAAAAGTGCCGCTCCGCGCTCGCGAACGTTTTGCGGATGTCGACGACGAGGCTCATGCCTGCCTCCGCCGGGCCGCCCCAAGGCGGCTGACCGCCCCCTCGGGGGGCAGCGAACGAAGTGAGCGTGGGGGCCGTTTCATCTCAGCCTCCGCCGGGCCGTCGGCAAATGTTTCATCTCAACGCGCTCCCGACAGCACGCGCGGCGGCACGAACCGTCCGGCCGCGAGCAGCACGATCACGCAGGTGACCGACGTGACGAGCACGAGCACGTTCGCGGTCGCGTCGTCGCCGGCCTGCACGGCGGCGTAGACGGCGACCGACAGCGTCTGCGTGCGGCCCGGCAGGTTGCCCGCGATCATCAGCGTCGCGCCGAACTCGCCGAGCGCGCGCGCGAACGCGAGCAGCGCGCCCGCGAGGATCCCGCGCGCGGCGAGCGGCAGCGTCACGCGGAAGAACACGGCGGCTTCGCCGATGCCGAGCGTGCGCGCCGCGCGTTCGAGCTGCGGGTCGACCGACTCGAACGCGGCGCGCGCGGATTTCAGGATCAGCGGAAACGCGACGACCATCGACGCGATCACCGCGCCCTGCCACGTGAACACGAGCTGAATGTCGAACCGGTCGAGCCACGCGCCGATCACGCCGCGCCGGCCGAGCAGCACGAGCAGGTAGTAGCCGAGCACGGTCGGCGGCAGCACGAGCGGCAGCGTCAACAGCGAGTCGACGACGTCGCGCGCGCCCGAGCGCCAGCGCGCGAGCGCGTAGCCGGCGGCGACGCCGAGCACGACGTCGAGCGCGGTGGCCCAGCCGGCCACCTTCAGCGACAGCAGCAGCGGAACCCAGGCATCGTGCATGGCTTTGCGCAACGCGCAACGCGGTGGACTCAGCGCGAGGCGGGCTTGAAGCCGAACGTCGCGAGCACCGACTGGCCTTGCGGCGACGCGACGAAGTCGATGAACGACTGCGCGTCGGCCGCGTGGCGGCTGTCCTTGACGACGGCGATCGGATAGGTGATCGGCGTCTGCGTCGGGACGGTCGCGACGACTTTCACGCGCCCCGGCATGATCGCCGCGTCGGTGCCGAACACGAAGCCGGCGTCGACCTCGCCGCGCGCGACGTAGTCGAGGCTCTGGCGGACGTTCGCGGCGAGCACGCCCTTCGCGCTGACCGCGTCCCAGACGCCGGCCGCCTTCAGCGCGCCTTCGGTATAGCGGCCGACCGGCACCGAAGCCGGATCGCCGTACGCGACGCGCTTGATGCCCGGTGCGGCCAGCTCGCGCACCGATGCGGGCGCGGACGCACTGTCGGCCGGCACGATCAGCACGAGCGAATTCGCGGCGAAGTCGCGCCGCGTGGCGGGCGCGATCACCTGCTCGGCGGCCGCGCGATCCATCGCCTTCTGGTCGGCGGACGCGAACACGTCGGCGGGTGCGCCCTTCGCGATCTGCTGCATCAGCACGTCGGACGCGCCGAAGTTGAACAGGACCTTGCTGCCGGGGTGCAGTTTTTCGTACGCGTCGCCGACGGCCTTGAACGCGTTCGTCAGGCTCGCGGCCGCGGACACGACGAGTTCGCCGGCGGCGTGCGCGGTCGCGTGGAACGTGAGGCCGAGGACGAGCGTCGCGAGCGGCAGCAGCCGACGCGCAGTGAAGCGGGGGGATGAATGCATGGCGATGATCGAAGCCGGACCCGGCGTGAATGACGAAAAGGCAATCGTAATATAACGCGGGTGATAACGCTTCGCCTATTGGTCATGCGACGGCGGCCTGACGCGTGCCCTTCCGCGTGCTCTTATTACGTGTGCGCTTAAGCGTGCCCTTACGCGTGCCCTACGCGTGCCCCTACGCGTGCAATTCGCCGCCCGGCATCGTCGCGCGCCGCAGCGACGACGGATGCGACGCGGGCCGGTAGTTCGGATTGGCCTTCCAGCGCGCGCGCACGTACGGGCGCTCGTGGCCGGACAGATGCAGCGCGACCTGGGTGACCCAGCGATGCGACGGCACGGTGATCCCGTGCAGCGCGACGGTGACGAGCGCGAGGCTCGCGGCGACGGCCGGCACCGACCACCGGTGCGGCACCGCGCGCCACGATCCCCAGATGAACGCGAGCGCGGCGAGCGCGCCGACGATGCAGCCGGTGATCGCCTCGGACGGTGAATGCGCGTCGAGCGCGACGCGCGAGAAGCCGACCGCGACGCCCGCGCCGAGGCCGAGCGCGATGCCGACGAGCCGCACGGGTGTGCGCGTGCGGCTCAGCATCAGGAACATCGCGACCGGATAGACCGACGTCGACAGCATCGCATGTCCGCTGAACCCGGTGAAATCCCACGCGCGGATACCGATGCCCCAGCCGAGGAACGCGATCTTCGTGAGCGCGACGACGGCGATCGCGACCGCGAGCACGAGCAGCCATGCGGCGGCGCGGCGCCAGGAGTAGCCGAGCGCGAGCCAGACGGCAATCGTGACGGCGAGCGGCAGGGTCAGGCCAGCGCCCCCAAGCGTGGTGATCGAGATCCAGAGGTGAGACGGCAGATCGAACATCGAAACGGCAAAAACGAGAGGCGGGACGACAAACGCTTGTTTGACGCGTGAGGCGACACGAACGACGACGGAGACAAGCGGCACAACCGTCAGTATAGCCCCGCTCGGCGAGCGCCCGGATTTTTACGGTGTCGGGAACTAACTCCGAGCAGGATAAATCCCAGAAACAATGGTATTGTGCATTGCACAAATCGGATGAAAACACCATCCGTAACGTCCCTTATTCATTGATTGCGAGCCCGAACGATGACCAAAAGTCTGACGAAAGTATGGCTGGGCGGCGTGAAACGCATGCTGACCTCGCCGTCGAAGCGCGCGCCGCGCGCCGTGATTGACGTCGCCGCGTCGCCCGCCGGATCCGATGCCGCTTCCGTGCCGACCGTCCGCGAGTCGCGGGTGCGGCCGCGCGCGGCCGCATGGGCGGCCGGAAAATGGACGCACGGCGAGCACCCGATGGCGCCCGCCGCCGGGCGGCTCGTGCAGCTGTTGTCGTACGGCCTTTATGTGCCGCCCCGCGCGCGTCGCCGCCGGATGCCGCTCGTCGTGATGCTGCACGGCTGTCAGCAGACGATCGACGAATTCGCGCAAGGCACGCGGATGAACCTGCTGGCCGACCAGCACGGGTTCGCGGTGCTGTATCCGCAGCAGTCCGTGCGCGCGCACGCGCACGGCTGCTGGCACTGGTACGAGGACACCGAGCGCGCGGGCCGCGGCGAGGCGCACGCGATCGTGTCGCTGGTCGACGCGCTGGTCGCCGAGCACGGTTTCGACGCGTCGCGCGTGTATGTGGCGGGGCTGTCGGCGGGGGCGGGCCTCGCGTCGCTGCTCGCGGTGCATTGTCCGGAGCGTTTCGCGGCGGTCGCGCTGCATTCGGGCCCGGCGTTCGGCGAGGCGAATTCGGGCATTGCGGCGATGGACGTGATGCGCCGCGGCGCTCGGCAGGATCCGGTCGAACTGGTGGATGCGCTCGTCGAGCACGGCACGTATCCGGGGATGCCGGCGCTGATCGTGCATGGCGACGGCGATCACGTCGTCGCGCCGAAGAACGCGGACCAGCTCGCGACCGAGTTCCTGCGCCTGAACGAGCTCGTCGACCGGCGCGGCGCGCTGCGCGGCGGTGAGCGGATCGAGACGCACGAGCCGGGCGCGCTGATTCGCGATTACCGCCGGGATGGCGCGTCCGTCGTGCGGCTGTGTCACGTGAAGGGGCTCGATCATGCGTGGGCCGGCGGCGACGACACGGTGCCGTTCCACTCGGCGGTCGGGCCCGATGCGAGCGAGCTCGTCTGGTCGTTTTTTGCATCGCACCAACGAACTGTCGCGGCGGAGCGACGCACCGCGTGATCGATGCTGGCGGGTTTCTAGGGTTTTCCCTATAATACGGGAATACGCCTAAGTGCAAACCCTTGAATTCGCGAGATCGATCATGTACTTGCTGAGCCACCTCTTCCTGATGCTGACCCAATCCTCCGAGCGCGCCGAGAAGGAACGCTCGGACGCTTACCTGGCCGACGCGACCGATCTGCACGACCTCGAATTCCGCATGCGCGAACTCGATCGCGGTGCGTCCCGCCGCGCGTCCTGGATGGTGCACACCGAATGAAAACGTGCCGGATCGCTGGCTGATCCGGCACTTCGCATGACCAGGCGCGCGTGGCTTCCATGCCACTTGCGCCCTTGTCCTCTTGCCGCCGCATCGGGCGCGCGGTGCTCAGACGAGCACGAGCCGCACCGACACGTTGTTGCGCGTCGCGTTCGAGTACGGGCACACCTGATGCGCCTTGTCGACGAGCGTTTGCGCGGCATCCTTGTCGAGGCCCGGCAGCGACACGCGCAGTTCGACGTCGAGTGCGAATCCGCCGGCGTCGTTCGGGCCGATGCCGACTTCGGCCGTCACCGTCGTCTCGGCGGGGAGCGCCTGCTTGCTTTGCCCGGCGACGAATTTCATCGCGCTGAGGAAGCACGCCGAGTAGCCGGCCCCGAACAGCTGCTCGGGGTTCGTGCCTTCCGCGCCGGTGCCGCCCAGCTCGCGCGGGGCGGCCAGCTTCACGTCGAGCCGGTTGTCGGCTGAAATCGCGCGGCCGTCCCGGCCGCCGGTGCTCGTTGCGCTCGTCTTGTACAGAATGTTCATGGTGCGACTCCTGTCTGGATGGGGGAAGCGGCCCGGCCCTCGGCACTGGCCACGACTTAAATATAGTGCACAAATTGTTAGTGTGCAAACTATTTTCGACGTGCTGCCCAAATTAGATTGGTCGAATCGTTCAAGCGCGGATCGGGCGGGCCGGGCCCGGACGACGTCAGCGATCCGTCGAAGCCGACAGCGCGTCGTGCAGCCGCTTCAGATCGGAGCGGAGCCGGACGAGGAATTCCGGCGTCTGCTGCATCGCGCAGAACAGATCGGCCGGCACCGTGCGTGCCGTGTCCTTCAGCGCCGCGCCGTCGGCGGTCAACCGGACGAACACCACGCGCTCGTCGGCCGCGCTGCGCACGCGCTCGACATAGCCGAGCGCCTCGAGGCGCTTCAGGATCGGCGTGACCGTCGCGGAATCGAGATCCAGCCGCGCGGCGATGTCCTTGACCGCAAGGTCGTCGCGTTCCCAGAGCACGAGCATCGCCAAGTATTGAGGATAGGTCAGCGACAGCTTGTCGAGTAGTGGCTTGTACGCTTTCGTCATCGCATGCGAAGTCGAGTACAGCGCGAAGCAGAGCTGCTCGTCGAGGGTTTGCGGGAGCGTGAGCACGGAGTTCATGATCGGAGCGTGCCAGGCATCGGCACGAAATATTTGCGTGCTAATGATTTTGCGCGCGATCAGTGGATTTGAACAGCGGGTGGATTTGAACAGCAGGCGGATTTGAACAGCGGCGACCGGCACGCGAGCAGGCCACCCACGCCGGTCACCCGCGCTGGCCGCCGGGGCAGGTCAGCGCGTCGCGGGCGGCGCGGCCTGCGCGTTCGGTTCCTGCACGCCGAAGCAGCCGCGATAAGTCGCGTAGAACGAGCAATAGAGCATCGTCGTCACGAGAATGCAAAACCGTTGTAAAACAATGGGTTAGATGAAGTTGCAAACCAAGATTCCTCATTTTTTGCACGTTGGTGCAAATTTGGTGCAAATGAGGCACATATGGCTAGCATCCTCAAAAAGGGCGACAAGTGGCAAGCACGGGTGATCCGCAAGGGGTTCCCAGCACAGAACAAGTCCTTCGACAGTAAAACAGAAGCACAAGCTTGGGCGACAGAGATTGAAGCTGCAATGCAAGCGGGAACGTTCGCAGCTAACCAAGCCGACTTGGCAATTACATTAGGCGAACTGATCGATAGGTATTTGGACTCAGATCCCACGCTGCACGTCCTACCCAACGGACCGCTAGTAACCAAAAATACAACGTACTTGAAATGCAGGTTACTCAGATTGAAAGAGCGTCTGGGTCAGTACAGCGTCGAAAATTTGACACCCCAAGTACTATCAAAATACAGAGACGAGCGCCTTAAAGTCGTTTGTGCTGGTACGCTGTTGCGTGAAATAGCAGTCTTGGAAGGTCTGTTTAAACGTGCCCGCAGAGATTGGGATATGACGCTTCCAAATCCGTTCGGCAAGTTCATAAAACCCAAGTACTTCAGCGAACGCGACAGAATACTCACAGACACAGAGCTTGATCGTTTGTGGGTCGAGCTAAAGAGCCGTGACGAGTTGTGGGAGCCGCGCAAAGCGAAGAACAGCATTAACCCGCATCTGCTGCCACTTGCCAAGCTTGCACTTGAGACTGCAATGCGACGTAGCGAGATGTTGGAGCTTACTTGGGATCGGGTTGATCTGGAACGCAGAGTCGCCTATCTGACTAAAACGAAAAACGGCAAACCCAGAACAGTACCGCTTAGCAGTACGGCTATTGCTATCTTCCAAGAGGTACGAGCAGCGCGTGAAAAGATGCCGCTGGAGGGTATTGAAGCTGCATCCAATCGCGTTTTCCCTATTTCGTATCGCGTAGTAGATCAGGCATGGATGCGTGCTGTGAAGCGGGCCAAGATTAAGGATTTTCGCTTCCATGACCTTCGGCACATGGCGATCACGAACATGTCTAAAAAGATTCCGAACGTGATCGAGCTAAGCCGTATTAGCGGCCATAGCAATCTCAAAATGCTTGCAAGGTACTACAGCACTAGACCCGAAGACCTCGCTTTGAAGCTTGGCTAAAAAGAAGGGGAGCACGTTAGCTCCCTTTTTCTACGGCCGAATTTTGTCGTGCTTTTCTTGGCCGTACTCTGCTGCGCCCTTGTCGTCGTTGAAGTACAGCCGCTCCATCCAGTTGCGACGGGCAGCAAAATACGGCGTATCGGGCAGCTTTCTACCTGTCCTCCTGCACCACGTAACGACACAAGCGAACGCGTTAAATTCGGCGTCAGCCGGTATTTGACCCGTCCCCTCAGCAATGATTGCGCTGCGTTCCTCGAACCACTCCAGCACATCGTCTTCCATGCCGACCACCCCTGTATATTTATACAGTATAGCCTGGAAGTACAGCTTAAACAGTGTCACATCAGACGACAGGACGAGACCAGCGCGTCTCTAGCACTTCAAAGCCAAAACGCGGTGCGACCTTGTCCCAGAACGCTCTGTTGCTACCGAACGTGATTGCATTGCAGTGGTAGTGCCTTGCCAATGCGTCTAGATCGTCGCTGAACGTGCGCATGATTGAAGCTTCTGCTTTGCCAGTACTGTCTTTATCGGTTCTCGCTGCAATCCAGATATGCAGTGCTGAGCCAGCATAGCCGTTCACTTTCTGCAATACGACAAACCCACTTGCCGAGTTGATAGCAGCAGTGCGATCGGGAGCCGGGGCGAGAGTAGTAAAAGCAAGCGTTGCACCGCCGCTTGTAATGGAGTTATAGACGTCAGGTACGATCCACTTGTCCGGTGCTTCCTGCTCTGTACGCAATGCAATCAAAGCAGGTTCTACCAGATGCCAAACTGCACGAACCTCAGATTTATCAATTACGATCAGTTGCTGTTCTTTGTTAGGATCGTACTGCATCAGTCTGCCTTGCGTAGTTCGTTCCAGCGTTCCTTTACTGCACCGCTAATTTCTTTCTCAAGTGCGTATTGGGCTTCTGTAGCGTAATCAGAAAGAAAAGCAATCTCAACCATGTGATCAACGCGTTCTTCAACTGTCATTGCGTCTGTGTTTATGCCGCATAGACGCTCAAGCTCCGTCTTTGCTTCGTCCAAACGCTCAAGCGTGACTTTGATCTCTTGTTTAATTGATGACATTATTTGTCTCCTTTGTTATTGTTGTTTTGGTCTGAGGTAAGCACGAAATCATCGCGCACGTACTTTTGTATCAACCAGTTCGGCATAGGTAGATGATGTACGCCGTGATTAGGTGCCCTGTGATGCTTTGCGCAAAGTGGGACTGTGTTGTAGATACTGTCCACAAAGTCTGTCGCTTCTTTAAAGCTAGACCAATCAAAGCTTGGGTGTGCTGCTTTAACTTTGTCCCAATCGACAGCACCTGCAAATGCCCACTCAATCCACGCATGGTGGATTTCAATACTGTCGTGACCTCCGCAGATATGGCAACCTGTACCAAGATCGTGCCAATGCTTCTTCGTTTTGCGGAATAGGGCAGATTCACTTCTCGGTGGGTGGTCAGGGTAGTACTCTGTAAAACTGCTTGTCTCTTTTACGATATGTTCGCCCGCTACGTGCGGATCTTGTTCTTGTTTCATACTGCTAACTTGTTATTATTGTTTTATACTGCTTCAACTACTGCCAAGGAGTCGATCATGCTTAGTTCAGAGGATTGGCGTAATACGGTTGTCCGTGAAGGCGTTGTTGTCTGTCGCGCATGCGAGGCACCTAACCCAACTATGGGCGCTTGTGCAGTGGGTGCAATGACGATCCATCAGGAGTACATCTGCGAGCAGTGCGGACATGAGTTCACTGCTATCTATGCTGTCGCTGGCTGCTACGACGGAATCGGTGACACGTGATTACAGATACTCGCTCCAACGTAGTTTGAAATGTACTGCATCTAATTCTGAGTCAAAGCTGAACACTACTGGTCTTGATCTTGTGACGGTTACGGTGGGTCCGTGTCCAATGTCCCATACGGTGCTAACGAACTGGTGCTCATGTTTCAAGACTGCATCAGAGTCGCAATACCCTTCGGTATGCTCTTCGCACCATTCACGCAACATTTCAAGGTTAGCTTTGTTGCGTGGATGAACTGTCACTGTATGGTTACTCATGCTCATCGCCCCACCTTCCCGCAAATCTCGTCAGCATCTTTCCTGCCTCTCCTGTCTCCGTCTTCCATAATTGCGATGATAAGTTTGTACAGGGGCCATGCCGCAATAGCCGCTAATAGATAGTGTGTCATTGTTATTCTTCTCGTTATCGTTTGATTATTGTAGTTACTCGTGCGCATCGCCCATCCATCAGCAGTACTTCAGCTTCAGCATCATTGCGAGATTTTCATCAGTGGTCTCGCAATACACGCCTAATTCATTCGTGCCGCCCCTATGGGATACCACGTAGTACGGGTTGTACTGGTTTACGAAATCAACAAACTCAACGAGAGCATCCGCTCCCTTAATCGTGAATGTCGTTTCGTAGATATTTGGCATTATTATGCTGATGCCAAGAAATCCATAAAGAGATGAATTTCGGATCTCTTGACTGAGTGCGCGACTGTGTTCGATGAACGCTTTGGTGAAATTGGATGCAGCATGAGAAACGTTCGCTTTTTCATCTTCTAATTTCTTGTTCTGCTGTTTCAGAGTGTCACATTCCTTTTTCAAAGCCTGCAATTCATCGTCTAATTTATTCTTACCGAAAGTTATTGTAAATCCCATCATTGTTATTCTTCTCGTTATCGTTTGATTATTGTTGCGCGGAAACTATTTTGGTGTAGTCGTTACTACGGGTAATTCAATCAACTTGCAAGCAAGTGCGGTTGCACGCTGTTCTAAAGCCAAATCCGCTGCCAGTTCAAGCAAACGTAGTTTCTCCGCTTCGCTACGTTCGAGGTCTTCCGTTAGTCGATCGATGTGTGCTTGAAGCATTGTCGCTTGCATGTAAAGCTGACCGATTTGTTGTTCTGTGCTGCTCATTGTTTTTGTCTCTGAAAATGAAAAAACCCTAGCGCATGGGACGAGCATGACACTAGGGCTTCTTCAAAGGCCGAATGGCCGGTACAAAAGTATTCAAAGGAGTTTGTTGCTAGTCTCGTCCACTGCACAATAGTATTTATATCAAGGTGTTGTCCACACTACGAATAGTGTGCGAAAACCTCGATTCTTATCTGCGCTATCGACCGTATTTGCTGATGTAATCTGTTAGTTCTTGCGTTCCATACTTGAACCACTCGACGCCGTTTTTTTCACACCAGTCAGCGTAGGTAGTATTGCTGTTCTTGTTGAGTTTGTTGTTTGGGTTCTGGAAAACCATCACCACGGTTATGCTGGGGTTCTGCGCTAGCACAGCCTTGAGCTTAGTACGGTCTGCACTTAACCAACGTCCCTTGGTTTCAAGGTAGATGTTGTCTGCTAGCTTCCAGTCAGGTGTGTACTGGTGCTGCACTACATACGGAATTCGGTCTGGTTCATACTCTAGTCCGTATTGCTTCGCGAATTTCTCTTCTAATTTGCTCTTGTACTGCACCTGAAATACCTTCTTCTTGTTGTTATGCGGTATTTAGTGCAGGCGGCCATGCTCGACTGGTGCTTGATTTATGCTCGATTTTCGACGTCAAGCATCACAGATTCTCCTTTATAAACAGTGGCTTATGTGATTTCCGTGCTCAAATGCTCGACTTTGAAAAAGTGGCCGGTTGGGCAGGAATGACGTTTGTCCTATTCTATTTTGACGGCTCCTGCTGCTATGCCGTAATATGGCTGCGAGCAAGAAATCGCGGAATTCGAGCTTTTGCACACGAACCGTGAGCTTCTTGCTAAATAGATATGTGAAAGACAGGGCTTGGTCGCCTACGCTGAACAGTACAAGCTGTTCGCACTGTCTAGGTAAATGCAGAATACAATTAGCTAAATACTATCGTAGACACTACACTCTGTGAGTTGTAGCATGTTTTGATGTTTATTTTTCCCGTGTGTTATTTCGCTAATTCGTTAGCGTTTACCTAAGACCTCTTGTGAGACCAAGCACAAGAGGTCTTCCTCATTTCTGGCATAGAAAATAACAACGGAGAATAATATGCTCAATACTGAACTTGAAGTACTACAGTTACAAGGCGCGCTGTACGTACCCATCCCACTTGGTCAGAAGGGACCAGCTACAGCAGGTTGGCAGCACAACCCCAAGCAACTGCACGAGATACCAGACAACGGCAACGTTGGTGTTTTGCTCGGGCCGAAGACCGGTCTGTGTGCGATCGATTTCGACGGCGCATGGGGACGGAAACTTTTTGACGAGCTTTTCGGCGGCATGGCAATATTGCCCGAGACCGTAATGTGGTCGTCAGGGAAGCCCCATCGCTTCCAAATGCTGTTCAGCGTTCCGTCCGAATGCTGGCAATACCTGCGTACCGTCAAGAAAAACGACAAGCAAGCGACAGGCAAGCCCGAAGGTCTTGAGTTCCGCTGGAACAACGTACAGTCTGTACTACCTCCTAGCATCCATCCTGAGACGCAGAAGCCGTATCACTGGCTTGCTAGTCCTTGCGATGTAGCTGTAGCGGAATTGCCTGAAGTTGTACTTGCTTGGTGGTTAGCGGAATGCAATCCCGAACCGGTCAAACACCAGTACGAGTTCACAGGCAACAGCACTGAGCAGGAAGCAAAGGTCATAAAGTGCCTTGATGCGATCAAGCAGAAGCAGCCAGTTCTTGGTTACGACGACTGGTCTGTGATCACTTGGTCAGTGTTCAACACGCTAGAGCACAACGAGCAGCAAACAGTTGCTCTCATGTCACAGCGCTGGCCTGAACAGAAACGCGGTGAGTACAGCAAGCTGCTTACTAGTCGCTACAACGGTACTAGACGCAGAACGATGGGAACGCTGTACCACTATGCAGGTATTAAGCTAGATCGCAAAGACGTACTACAGGCGAGACTAGCCACACTGCTTAGAAAATAAAAATAACAACACACGGAAAATAAAAAGATCATGAACACACATGACATTGACATGGAAGCAGTCAAAAACGCTTCATTCGAAAAGAAACAATTGATCGACGCACTGAAGAAAGACGTTAAGTTGCTTGATACCAAACTAGCAGAGCTTGACAAGCAAGCAGTGCTGTTCAAAGACGACCCAGTTCTGTCACAGGCAATGCTGGCAAGGATCGAAGCTACAAGCAACGAACGCACAGACAAGCTGAAGCGGATCAACGACCTTGAGATTGAAGTCAAGCAGGGACAGCACGCAGCAAAGCAGTTGAAAGACGAGCAGGATTCTGGCGAGATCGGCCCACTAATGCAAAGGTTCAATATGGGCTACTCGATCAGAGACCAACGCTACATCAGCTTCAAGAACTCATCCGACAACATCACTGTGGTCTGCAATCCGCAACCACTGCTGTTCACGCACGAGCAGATGGTTGACGAACTCAGCTTGATCTCAGGCAAGAAGATCACACTCGACAAAGAAGCGTTAAAGGATGTGTTTCGCGCAGATGACCGTATCTATACGGCAATGGTAACCAGCTTCAAGATTGATCGTTGGGGCAAGAGCTTTTATAACGTTGCACGCGTGTTGAAAGATACGTTTTGGGTGCAGCCAGACAACACTGAGCCGTACAACGAGTTGTTCGATCACTTGATCTACAGTGTTGCGGGTGGCAAGCAAGAGAACGTTCAGCACTTGGAAAAATGGATCGTACACAAGCACAAATTTCCAGAGCGCAGTGAAAGCACTCCGAACCTGGACTTGATGGGCGCCGGCGGTGGTAACGGCAAGAACTTGTTCAAGGACATGTTGGAAACCATTTTTGCAGGTGGTTGCGTGGTTCCAATTGGACAAAAGGACTTGGAAAACGGCTTTAACTCAATGCTTGAGAATGCGACTATTGGCTTCATCGACGAGAACGAAGGCAAGAGCTTTAGTGCAGACGCATACAAGCGTGCAACTGGTAGCACGAACTTTCGACTGGAAAAGAAGGGCAAGGACGCAATAGCAGCAGACGCTAACTACAACCTGCTTTGTGCATCTAACAACGGCCTGAAAGGCTCTATCCCTGTTGATGGCAGTGGTACTAGCGGTGCTGACCGTCGTACCTCTGTTATTCATACAAACATTCGATTGAAAGAGCGTTTGCAAGACGTATACGAGTGCAACATTGATACCGCAAGCGAGCTAACACATGAGATCGCACTGCTTGTAAAGAACCGAGAGGAAGTGGCAAAGTTCCTGACTCATCTGTTCAGCAAGCACGGTGCAGACCTCAATGGTGTGTTGTTGGCCTTGCATGGTGAGGACTACCAAGAGCAGGTCAAGGCACAACGTTCAGACATCAATACACTGTACGACGCGATCATCAAGTATGCAGTCAACGACGGTTGCATTCCGCTGAAGCTTGTACACCGTATTGTTAATGCTTGTGTTGATAAGCCGATGAAAGTGTCAGAGGTCAAGGAGCAGTTCAGCAACGCTCTGATGTTGAACGGCTACAAGAGCCAGTGCGAGAAGCAGTACTTTGAAAACTACTGGGGCGACGAGAAAGGCGCAGCGAAAGACCAAGCACAGGTCTGGATTCTTGATAAGAGCGGTGTGCTCAATGTCAATTACAAGCAGTATCTGTCCCACAAGCCAGTAGCTGGCAAAAAGAGCTGGTCCGACGACCTGTTAATCGGCGAGCACCTAGCGGAAGAGCTGCGCCAGTACCGCCAAGTATAAAAATCGAGCATTTGAGCACGGAAATCGCTGGAATCCCTCGTCCTATAAGACTTCCACGCCGTGCTCAATGCAAAAAATCGAGCACCAATCAAGCACCAGTCGAGCATGGCTCGGATATAACACATAAAGGAATAAGTAAAAATGAAACGATTAAAAGTAAATCTAAAGAAGACGTTGTTCAAGCATCACATGCGGTTGACCTACACGCCAAAATCAGGAACGAGTATCTGTGACATGCACTGTGCAATCGTGGACTGCTTGCAGCGCTTCCCACATGACGCGCAAGTGGTTCAGAACAAGAGCAGTGTGGTCATCAACATCATAAGGGACGAAAGCCCACTAAACCTCTTGCTTGAGGATCTTGGTTATTTCGACACTTGGAGCGAATAAGATGAGTACACCAAGAATGACAGCAGCAGATTGCCTAAAGCGCATCAACCAAATACGAAACCGTATCAATAACGTAACAACCCTACAGCAAGGTTGGGACTTTGAGTTGTACTGTGATACACAAGATGAATGGGAGCAGCTATGCGAACTGATCGGAACCAGCGGCCCATTGCAAACGCAATGTCGGTTCACAGTAACCGATGACGTGTTAGCGCTACAGCTAAAACTCACGTATATCGACGCATAAGTACAGCGCGAGTATAAATAGGGTGGTGGATGTCAAAGAGTCCATGCATTGTTTTATTCTCCGAAACCGGGCAACCATTTCCAGCAGGACTTGGTTGCCTTCCTCATTTCAGGCTGGTGTCTCAAACAGCTTTGCTTCTGCTGCTCGTCTTGCCACTAGCCCCGGTAGTACTTTCCCGCCTGCATACACCCACAAGTGAAACTGGTTGGCTGCCCCTGTGTAGTTGCCCATGTTCAGCAGCTTCAACAGTGTGCTTTCCGCTAGGCTTCCTTGCCCCAAATTGAACACGAAGTCGGTCAAAGCATCGTACTGGTTCTGGCTCAATGTGACTGTGACCAAACGGCTTACGGCTGCACCTGCTGCTGCTAAATCCTGTTCCAAGTACTGAATGGCTTGGGCGTCCGTGATAGTCATGCCAGCAGCGACACCAGCAGTATGGCCGTAGCCGATTGTCCAAACGCCTACCGAGTCTTGATAGGAAGTTAGAACGCATCCCTCTGATGCCTCTACCAGATTGATACAGTTGATTGATGGAGTCATACGGATTCCTTATAAATCCGTATTTACCTCTCATATAACTGCTAACTTGGCTGGGGTAAATATACTGAACAAGCCTACAGGGGACTCTATGGCAGACGATTTAGACGCAGTGCGCGCAACCATGAACACACACCTATTTGAGTGTGCCCAAAACTACGCAGAACTGCATGCGATTACAGAAGTGCAGAATGCAAAGATTGATGCATTAACCAAGACCGTATCTACCCTAACAACTGTGATCATTTCCAGCGTTGGTTTTGCATTTGCCACGGTTGTTACTGTTGCGGGCTACCTAGCAAAGCTTTACCTGTCTCAGGCTTGATTGGTGCTATGGACTACGTATCATCTGGATCCCACAACGGAGGTTCAGATGAAAGCGAACGAAATCACAGTTACAGCAGTTCCCGAGCAAGAGCGCATGAAGTTCATGCCGTACTTGTTCACTGCCAAGTGCTTCATCCTCAGTGAGCAGACCTTGTTCAGGACCGCACGCAAGATCAGCAAGGAGTACAACGGAGGACACTGGGAGTTCGCGAAACTCAGCAACGGCTCGGGGTTTGCATATCCCGAGTCCCCAGAGAAGTTCAGCGTCTATGTAGACGGCAATGGTTTTGAGGGGGAGCTAGGACGCGAGGCATTCGGTATCGTCTGCACGCTGTTTGCGTTGAGCGGAGCGTGTGCGTATGCGTTCATGAAGGAAATGACAGCAGCTAACGAGACTTTGCACGATCACTATCACCAGCTACGCGACTACGTTGCCCAGCACACGGAAGCAAAGCAAATTTTTAGAGCGATTGACTGAACGTGATAACTTTTTCTTGTATACGGTAGTGGGCGAATACACCATCCAGATACCTAATCTCTGAGGAGAACAAAAATGAGCACTGCTGTAGAACTCTACAAAACCGTACGCAATGACATTCTGAAGCTCGCAGGGATTTGTGCGCTGGGTTTCGCAGGGTCTGGTCTGCTACCAGCTTTGCCAGCAGCATGAAGCGGTGTTAGCTGCTGAAGCACAACAGAAGCTTGATTACAGCAACATCACTACTGCGGACTTGATCGCGTCCATGCCTCCGCTTCCAGCTAGCGCAGCACAAGCAGACAAGCAGTAGTACAGTCCACGTAGTAACCACCAGCACTCTTTCGCGGGTGCTCTTTTTTTGTGCGCGTTTAATGCGTGATTCTCCTGCATAAATAGAACAACAAACACCGTCGGATTGGAGACGGTTCACCATGCAGGAGAAACCAATTTGGCATTCAACTTCTATGCCGGCCAAACATTCAATGGTGCTGGCAACCTCGCTTTTGTAGGCAATTTTACGCCGGGCTACTACGGTACATACGGCGTCACCGGCAACCAGCCGGATTTCAGTCAATGGGTTATCTCAGCTAGCTTGTACGACGCTACAGGCCAGACGCTGATCTATAACTTCAAGGTCACGAATCTATCAGATCCGGCGTTACCAAACACCAATGGCCTGTACATGATTACTGCAATATCCGGCGATACTGCTCAATGGGTAATTGGGAAGGCGCAGTTTGTTGTCAAGGCCGTAGCTGCTGATGGCTCTGAGATCTTAGGCGAGCCAATTTGGTATCGAATTGTGAAGCATCCAATGACATAATCAGCAGTACAAAATAAAACACTCTATAACGAGAACAATAAATGAGTGATTCACAACTTACCTTCACCATACAAACGGATCAAGGCACCTTGGTGTCCAACTTTGGTCCGTATCTGCCGATCCCTGTTGGCAATGACTTGCAGCAGATAATGACCCTGGTAACCGAAGCGCAGGCAACGGTTCAGAGTGCAATCGACGTAGGAAATACAGCTACCGCGCAGGCCAGTCTTGCGAACAGCTACGCTACGAATGCGTCAACAAGTGCGACGAACGCGGCCGGTTCCGCAGCACAAGCATTGAATTCTGCCAATGCAGCGGCCAATTCCGCAGCGCAAGTCGCTTCAAACGCCAGTACAGCACAAGCAGCGGCCAATACCGCACAAACTATTGCCAATCAACTTTCGAAGGATTACGTCGTTACGGTTAAGGATTTCGGAGCGGTCGGTGATGGTGTAACTGACGACACCGTGAGCATTCAGGCAGCACTTGACCACGTAACATCTATCGGTGGTGGGGAGGTTTTCTTTCCCGAAGGCACATACATGGTTATGGCTCCAGTGGCTAACTATCTGTGGCTAACCAAGGCATCTAATCGAATGAATTACGCTGCACTTATGGTTGGTTCGAATACCAAAGTGTCGGGGGCGGGCGCTACATCAATTATTCGATTGATTGGAACACTTCCAAGTCCGGGTACAACTGATGGCCGTGGAGATTATGCGACCACTCACATCATGATTAACAAAAATGCTGCTGGATTGCCGCAGCATATTGTTGACCGAGACATTATCGTATGTGGCCTAAAGTTTGACGGTAATCGCACTCAGCAGTCAGGAGAAGGTGTTTCTTTCTGTGGTGTTGAAAATTTCCTGATTACAGAATGTGACTTTACTAACTCCTACTACGAAACGAACTATATCGTGTACTGTCGTGGGGGTGAGATCGCACATAACCGAATGTACGGCAACGGTCTCTACCAGACGGACGGTGGTGGTCCAATGGCGGATACATCTTCGGATATTCATATCTCGAACAACATGATTCAGGATTGTGGCTACTACTCGATCCTTCTAATTAATGCGTTCAACTGTGTCGCGGAAAACAACCACGTATTCAAAGATACCTATCCTAGTGCGTCGGGTTATCAGTCGATCCGAGTAGCTAACTGCTCGATGTGCGAAGTGCGTGGCAACTACATTCAAGACAGTGCTTATTCGGCGGTTTGGATTCATGGTGGCTACTGCAACAGTGTATGTGACAACTTCATCCTTCACGCAGGCTATGGTGCTGGCGCAGGCTCTAACCTTCACGCGATTACACTTGATTTCATGTCTGGCGCGCCGGGTGGCCGACATATCGTGGATGGCAACAGAATCTTCTACAGCGCGGGTTGCGGTATTGCAGTGCTGGAGGGTATCCCATATGGTGTAGATGACAGCGCGGGCGATAACGCTGGATCAATCATAACGAATAACGTAGTCATGTATAACAACCGTGACGGTATTGCTATCTATGGCAGCTATCACAGGGTTATCGGCAATACCGTTGAGTCGAATGGTATTTCAATCACGGATGGTATTCCCGGGAATGGCTACAACGGTATTACTCTGAATGGTGCAACTTATTGTACTGTTATTGGTAATAGCTGTATGGACATTATTCAGCCTTATGCTGTTCCTCTTAATATTGATGCAGCGTATGGAACCACGTTTGCTACTCCATATACGATAACCCATTCGGCTCAAACGCAGAACTACGGTATCGTAGAATATCCCGGTGGCGTCACTGGCAGCGAGCCAGCGGACTACAACACGATCACGAATAACAATGTTCTGGGCAACCTTGCGAACCCAACAGGTGATGGAGGCTACCACGCCTATAACAACGGCACGGTTATTTGCGGTCAAAACTCGTTAGTTAAGGATAACCAAGGAACGGTAGACAATACTGGTCCGGTCAATCCAAGTAACGGCGGAACTGGTGTAGGAACTATTACTGGCGTTGTCTACGGTAATGGCACAGCAGCAATGAGCGCGGCGACTGGTCCTCAGATTGCAGCGACGCTGGGCACGGCAAACATCAGCGGTAGTGCTGCCAACGTAACCGGCACGGTAGCGGTATCAAATGGTGGCACAGGGGCTACGTCGTTGTCCGGTATTGCATTTGGCAATGGCACATCTGCGATGACAGCGGCTACTGGTGCACAGATTGCAGGCGCCCTCGGAACTACCAACATCAGCGGGAACGCAGCAAACGTGACGGGCACGATTGCCGTTGGAAATGGCGGTACTGGACTAACAACCTACAATGTTGGCGACCTCGTCGTTGCATCTGGTTTGTCGTCGTTGGCATCACTTCCTGATGTTGCTGTTGGTAAGGTTCTTCTCAGCGGTGGCGTTGGCTCCGCTCCCGTGTATGGGCAAGTAGGGCTGACAACTCACATCACAGGAACGCTGCAAGTAGCAAACGGTGGAACAGGGGCGACGACCGCATCCGCCGCACTGGCGAATCTCGGAGCTGCATCCACTGGAGCTAACACGTTTAATGGCGCACAAACCATAACCGCAACAGGTTCAGTTTTGACGCTTAACGAACCCACGGGGACTGGCGACGCGTCCTTCCTCATGGCTAGCAATGGGTCGCTGCGTTGGGAATTCGCTAAAGATGCAGCCACTGACAATTTGGATCTAAACCGATACGTTGGTGGTACTTGGACTGACACCCCGATCAGTGTCAAGAACAACACTGGTACGGTGGTCATCAACACGCTAACCGTAGCATCAAGCTTTAACCCGTCTGGCGGCATTATCGCGGTTGATTATGCGATGGAAGCTGCCGCTGGCAATATTGGGGAGTTTATTTACAGCAACGTCCCTGCTGGTTCTGCTGTTTCTCTGACCTCAGGCACTAACACCAACGTTACCTCGATCAACCTGACGCCGGGCGATTGGGAGATTTATGGTTCGGTTGGAACGTCACCAGGAGCTACGACGACACAGTCTGCATTTGTTGCAGCGCTTAACACAACGTCCGCGACTATGCCAGCGCATCCGAATTACGGTGCATCTGTACTACTGCCGTTTTCAGCATCGGCGGGTACGGGGATTGTTTCGCCAGTTGGTCGCATGCGACTGAACCTCAATGCGAATACAACAGTGTATCTGGTCGTGCGCTGTACGTTTGGAACGTCTACAAACGCTGCATATGGATACGTGGCTGCACGCCGTATGAAGTAACCTTTACGGTATTGATTCGGAGCTGCGTCTATGTAGACTCGCGAAGCATTTTCGTAGACGGTACGTAAGCATACAGACCTGAGAAAGCGTGTGTGCTAAGGGCAGGCCGCTAACCGTCGCTTGCCCTCTTTCCACATTAAAGATCTTGCGCCAAGCTTTCCTGCGAAACTATGCGCGTCTGCAGGATCTTCATGTCCTCGTCGGTGAAGCGTTTGCCCAAGCCTGACGCACTGGACCGCATGAAGTCCACAAGTTCAGGAATGTCCGCATCCTTCTCGACAAAGAGATAACGAATGTCGTCAGCGTTAAAGCCAAGCAGACAGTGTTCAAATGTTTTTTTGTTCGCTGCTTCAATAACCCCATCAGTGTCCCATTTAGAGCGCGGAATAAAGAAATCTATCTGATCATGGTCCGGAACATACCGCCACTCCGATTCTTGATAGAAGTCGACATTGTCGATCATCACTCCCTTGACCTTCATGCTGCCGGTGAGCGGCTTAATATTTCGAGCAATCTCCAAAAAATTGCGTCGTGGTTTCTTTTTTACTGCCTCGTCCATTTGAAGCAATTCAGAGTTTAAATTTTGGACCGAATCCCCGAGCATACTGGTACTGCTCAAATAGATCACCGGATTCAATCGGTTCCGCACTGCCCACGTTCTAGACATTCCAATGCCGTAGTTTCCATACTGTTGAACGTGTTGATCAACGCGACCGAGCGGTATGTCGCAGAAGCAAACCATCGGAAATGCATTTGCAAGACTCTGCCCGGACCAGCTCATATCTTCGAGGCAGTAGCGGGGGTGAAATCCGTTCCTGAGAATGCTTTTGAGATATTCCAGTTTGGGGGTGAAGTGGAATAGCGTCTGTGATTTCGGGCGTGCCATTACAATAATCTCTACGTTTACTTGTACTTGACCTTGACAGTCATCTTGCCCGACTTGCCGACCTTGGCTTCCACGTTTTCGGGGCCAAATTTACCCTTGAGACCTAACCCAGCATCTTGATCCATTGTGATTTCGATGGACTCGGCGCCGTTTTCTCTGCCGGCTTTGATCATCGCTTCAGCCGCTTCGCGCTGCGCTTGTATCGTTGGTCCGTTGTCGAATGCGCTCTTGACGAAGTCGATGGCTTTGCCTAGCAGGTAAACGGTTGGTTCGAAACCCAATGCCTTATAGAGAGGGTTGTCTTTAAGACTCGCCAGGGCCTGCCCCATTCCTTGGTTGGTTGTCAAATCCCACTTCTGTTCCATGTTTTCCCCGACAGTGACCTTGTTGTGAATGAAAGCTGTTGCAAATATTAGCACTTTGGGTACCTAGGGACGAGGTGCGTAGCGCTTGCTAAATATGGCTGTCAGACTTACGTAAGGAGTTATCCATGACAGATACCGTAGACCAAGCAATCGCATCCGCGGAAGGGGCAGTAGTGGCAGCTCAACCACTGGTTCAGACAGTGGGCACCGTCGTTGCCGCAGTTGACCCGTCAGCCGCACCCGCAGTAGCAGCAGTGGAAGCAGTAGCTAGTGCAGCACCAGAAGCCGTTTCAGGTATTGCCGGCATTGTGGCAGCACTTGAAGTTGCGCTTGCACACTTGAAAACACTGGTGTAGGCGTCTAACAGCCCACGGCGCAAAAAAAAGGGAGCAATCATTGCTCCCTTTTTTATGCGAGCGCAATCCACTGCGATTTCCCGCACACTTAGTTGCTTATAATATGAAAGCCGATTCGGTCTCGCGCTCGTAAGCGTTGGGCCGAGCAATTACTACACTAGGGAAGCGAACATGGCAGTGTTTGACTTGTATTCGAAGCGGAAGAAGCGAGCACTCGGGGAAGTTCACGACGTCTACCAGTACGACGCGATCCCAGTGCCATTGCGCGTACAGCTAGTCCACATTCTTGATGACGTTCTCGGGACAGAGGAGGAGTACTACGATAGCTACAAAGGAGTTCAAAAGGTTCATAAATTGATTGTCGACATACTTTGCCGAGAGCACGGCTGGTTTAGGCTGCCCACCAGCCTCCGCGACACAAATCACTTTAAGCAGCTTAGGGGTTTTCTGCTCGATGAGACAGACGTCGATAAGCTATTGGATGCCGTGGAAGTATCGTGTCGAGCGATTGACAAACTGACACGCAACGTTGACTATCGCGGCGAACGCAACAACGATAAGCTGGCTGACGAAGCACTTGAGGAAATCAATACGCGAATGCGGGAGCACGGCGTCGGATACGTGTTTCAGAACGGTGAGATACTGCGCGTAGACTCGCAGCTATTGCATAGCGAAGTTGTGCGGCCGGCGCTAGAGTTGTTGAATGAGCCTGGTTACGAGGGAGTGCAGGAAGAATATCTGGCAGCGCACGAGCATTACAGGCACGGACGTGCAAAAGAGGCGCTGAGTGATTGCCTGAAGGCGTTTGAAAGCATGATGAAGGTAATCTGCAACAAGCGCGGTTGGAGCGTTGGTGGGCGTGGTACTGCCGGTGACCTGATCAAGGCCATTTTCGACAACAAGTTGGTACCTGACTTCTGGCAAAGCCATTTCGGCTCGCTGCGCTCCACACTGGAATCTGGTGTGCCGACTGCCAGAAACAAGTTGGCAGGACATGGGCAAGGTGCGGAGCCTACTGAAGTACCGGCGGACCTTGTCGCCTACATGTTGCACATGACCGGCGCTGCAATCGTGCTGCTGTCCGAACGTGACAAAGCGCTGGGATAGTCCGTAAAAATGACAAGAGCGAGAGACCGGACGATGCGGGCGAAACTCTGTATGGTGATCGTGATGCTGGCTGCGGCAAACTCCGGCATTGCATTGGCGCAATCAAATGGGGATACGTTGCTGGACTGCGAAGGGAGGATGACTTGGGAGGGACATAATGCGCCGAAGGATGTTGAGATACCTGCACCCAGCAGTGTCGTCGGTCGATTTACGCTAGCAGGCGATACACTTCAACCCAGCAGCCTTGGTTCGTATCCGGCTCGCAAGCTCATCTTGTGCGAGAGTACCAGCGACAGCTATACGTTTTCCAACGATTGCACAGCGAACCCTCTTACCTACGTTGCCGAATGGCTTCGCGAAACGAACATCAATACGGAAACAAGTCCGTTCTTCAAGCGCCACCAGAACAGCATGTTTGACCTCGACGTGATTCGCATTGATCGCGTGAACCTCAACTTGGTTGAGACATACTATGCGAATGACACCCACAGCGACTGGAACGGTGCGAGCGTAAAGCATACCCAGTATGTTGTCTCTAGTCAGTTCGTTGCGACCTGCCGAGTGGTAAAGCCGAAGATCTGAACAATACAGAAGAAAAAAGCCCCAAGCATAAGCTCAGGGCTTCCTTTCGTTTTGTCAGGTCCGGTTAATTCAGTGCATCATCTTCGCGAACAGCAGCGAGAGGCTGACGATTGCGCCGATCACGGCTGATGCGGTCGTCGCGCCCCACACAAAGGGCATCCAAGTGCGTTCCCTTCGAAGCTTGGCGCTCTCGTCCACGAGCTTTGCTGTCTCTGCCATCAGCTTTTGGCTCGTGTTCCGCATGACTTCCATGTCAGCCTCGAACTTCAGCAGGTCCATTTGGTCCCTCACAGTCGTTAGCTCCTTGTATGTTATAGCACTTTGCAAGCTTGCGTTCAAAGCTGCTTGCGACCGTCGGTGTACTCGATGGTTTGCGTGAGTTGCAGGGCGGGCACTTTCGCAATCTCAGTCTTACCAAACCAAATGATGAACAGGCCGGGATCAGCAGGGCTGCGCTGTACCTTGCACTTTTTTCCCGCTTTGTGAGTACGGCCAGCATTAAGCCCCAGGTACTTGCTATGCACTTCGACTAGCAGCTTTGCGGGACGCGGAAGTTCGTAGGACATGGTTTGTATTCCTTATCAGTTGACGTGTCGTTTACCACCTTCTGATGGTACGTTCGTGTGGCTACCAATCAACTGCCAGTTCAATTGTGGTTTCCAATTGAACGCATCTCCACCAATAGCCAAATACAACTGGTTTGGTTGCGTTCTTCGCTTGCATGGTTGCCATGCGAAATTACCATCGGAACATGGTTAGGCAACAAGGAGAAACAAGGTGCAAACGCAACGTCTTATCAACTGGATCGACACGCACTACAGACCGCATCCCACGATCGACAACAAGGACGGCACGCTGATTGTGTTCAGCGAAGAAGTAGATGCCGCAGGTGTTGTACGTGTTGTGTGCGACGTTATCCCCGCAGAACTGCAAGCAGCACGTGATCTGCTCGGCTACTAAGGAGACTGAAAATGGCAAAGCAACTTTCGATGACCCCCGACGCAATCAAGAAGCGCGAGAAGCGTGCAGCGGATAAGCAAGCACAAGCAGTTGAACAAAATGTGCCTGTGGTTGACCAGAGCGACGCTGGTTCCCCTGCTGAGGTAGCACCTGACTCCGTGCATGTCCCAGAAGCGAAACCTGTTGGTGGTACCTCTGTGTGCTTCGTAGGGCACGCGTTTATCAAGGGAAAGGGAAAAAACGACAAGCCCAAGAAAGACAGCATTTGGGGCGTTATGCATGTGGGCGACCAGTACGTTAAGTTCTTTGGTCGTGTTGGTGGGGCGCTGCGCTTCAAGGTCGCCGACTGCTTGGAAGAAGCGAAAGACTTGTACGCGCAAAAGCTTGATGGCACTGACGCTAAGAAGCTCAAACACGTTGACCTTGCACCCAGCAAGCAAGTTGAGCTGCTTGGCAACGATTGGCCGGACAGCTTGTTTGCCAGGTACACGGAAGCGCTTGAACGTGGCGCAGTTGATGCGCGCAAACCGGAGCACGTGCAAGTACAGCCCGAGCCTGCTGCATGGCCTTGGCCTCGTAGTGCCGCATAACAGCCTAGGCAGTACAAAATGTGCCCCTGACAGCAGTGTTGGGGGCCATTTCTACTTCCAGAAATAGACGCGGAAAGTACCCAACATACTCAACACAAACCGACCAATCGTAGAGCCAGCACGGTTTTGCCGCTGTTGAGTACCGAAAAAAGCACCCAACATTCGTCGATTCGTACCCAACACACCCAACATCAAATACAGCTAGTTTTAACTACTGTTCTCGCGTTGCTAAATAGACATACGACCTCGCCTTTCTACCAATGGCGATCAGACGAGGACCTATGTCTAATACCAATAAACCTTCCAATGCTTTTACCTCTGCAAACCAGCCTACACCGGGCAATACACGAGGTAAGTCGCCGAAGACCAAAGCACTAGCAGCACTACAACGTGTTCAAAACTGGTCTGAGGATCAACTGTACGACTACATCGTGACAGAGGCGTTCCAGAACAACAACAAAGAGATGCTGGAGCAGTTTCTAAAAGCAGCAGTACCAACAGCACGTACAACACTCCCGAATATCGCATTCCAGTACGACCGAAGTGCGCCTTACCACGAGAAGGCCGAAGTGGTTATGGAGGCAATGAGCAAGGGCGAGATTCCACCAGACGTTGCGCTCGACATCATCAACAGCATCAAGCACATCGCAACCGTGCATGAGCAAGAAGCGCTGGTCAAACGCATCGAGCAACTGGAAACGATCTTGCAAAACACGTTCTCGTTTAATCGTCTTGGTGAGGCGGTGCCGTTGAAAGTATGACAACAGCACTTCTAAAGCGCCTCGGTGCTTTGGAGGAGTTGGTCAAGCAACAACAGCAGATCCAGCAACCAAAGCAGTTCCGCATAGGCGTATTCGCCTCTACACCAAATCAGAGTCTGTTGGGTGTTGTCGATATCAACGGCAAACCACTTGCCGGTACTGACTACGATACAGCGATAGCGGACAAGTTTCTGCCATTGCTGGACACAAAGTATCGCTTTGTATCAATGCGCGGTGGACGTGGCTCCGGCAAGTCCGTCACTGTCGCAAAGATACTGCTGCTACAGGCATATCACAAGCCAATCAAAGTGCTGTGCTTCCGCGAAGTCCAAAACAGTATCAAAGACTCCGTGTATCAGAACCTCGTTGACTTGATCGACGAGCTGGGATTGGGCCACTTCTACAGCTACACGCTAAACGAGATCCGCGGAGCAAACGGCAGCGCGTTCATCTTTAAGGGCTTGTCTGACCAGACTGTTGAATCGATTAAGTCGTTCTCTGGTATCGATATTTGTTGGGGTGAGGAAGCAGCAGGTCTAACAGACAAAAGCTTAAACATTCTCATCCCTACGATCCGTAACGAAGGCAGTCGTTTCTACTTTACGTGGAACCCGAGTTTGGACACAGATGCGGTCTATCACCGCTACGTGCTCAACTCACGTGAAGACGTCAAAGATATCGAAGTCAACTACCTGCATAACCCGTGGTTTCCTAGCGTACTAGAGGTAGAGCTTAATGCGGACAAAGGTCGTCTGTCGCAAGACATGTTCAGCCATATCTGGGAAGGCAAGGTGCTGCCAGCACAGCAGGGCGCAGTCTACTTCCGCGAGATATCAAAGGCTTTTGAGCAAGAGCGCGTTACACGTGTGAGAGTCGATCCAAGTCTTGCTGTCCATTCGATATGGGACTTGGGTATGGCAGACCAAACAGCAATCATCCTTGTACAGCGAACTTTGTCTGAAATACGTGTCGTTGGCTACTTCGAAGACAATCGCAAAACGCTGTCGGAGTACAACCAATTGCTGCGTACATGGGGCACAGAACATCAGGTCAACTGGGGCACTTGCTTCCTACCGCACGATGCGCGACACGACAACATTCAAACAGGACAAACTGCAGAAGAGGTAATGAAGGCATTCGGGTGGAAAGTTGAGATTACACCCAACATCAGCATTGACGAAGGCATCCGTTCCGCTCGCAGCTTGTTTGCATTGTGCTACTTCGACAGGGAGAGCACTGGAGTCTTGCTGGAGTGCTTGAAGCGCTATCGCTATAGCGAACGACCAGACGGAAGCTTTGGCAAACCAGTCCATGACCTGTATTCGCACGGAGCAGACGCGTTCCGTTACCTCGCAGTCAACCAGCAGAGCCTAACGAGTACGAACCTAAGCGCTAGCTGGGGCAAGCCTATCAACTACAGAAAGAATTCTGTTTTTTGATAAAACACAACTAAATCCATAGAACAACAAGGATAAATAAAAATGGATTCAAACGTTACAGATACTACCCAACTCGACGGCACGAGCGCAAGTGTTAGCGACGAGGGCGTGAAGAACCAAGCATCCCTTAACGAAGATGATCTCGCAAGCTATTTAATGGGGCAGCAAGACCACGTCATCAAGGGCAACCAAGGTGGTAGGTCAATCCCCAATCCTTTTGACGATACTCCAGTGTCCGAAAGCGAAGTTGAAGATCATGCAGATGGCGAAGACGAGCTAGACCTTGGGTTGTTGGACAGCGATTCCGAACAGGATACCAATGCTGACGAAGCGGAGTCTAAGGAAGAAGAACCATCGTATGAGCTTCAAGTAGATGGGCAGAAAATCAAAGTTAAGCAGTCTGATTTGATTGCAGACGCACAGAAGTGGCGTGCTAGCAACGACAAGTTCCAAGAAGCTTCCAAAATGCGCAAAGAAGCGGATGAGCTAATGTCAGCGTACCAACAAGAACGCGAAACATTGAAGGGGCTTATCAATCACTATCAGAATTTTATTGACCAGTCGTACAAGAGCCAAGAACCAGATTGGCAAACCCTGTTTGATGCTAACCCAGCTGAGTACATCAGACAGAAAGAGATCTGGGCAGCTCGTATGAACCAAGTGCAGTTGGCAATGCAGCATCAGGAGCAGATTAAAGCTCAAGAGGTGGCTGAGCTCAAAGCACGCGAAGTTGAGTTTGTAGCACAGCAGCGTGCAAAGCTGTTGGACGTGTTCCCAACGTGGAAGGATGATGCAGTACGAGCAAAGGCGGGCAGAGAAATTATGTCCTACCTGAATGCAGAAGGTTTCTCCCAAAGCGAGGCAGACGGTCTGACGGATGTGCGGTACTTGGTTGTAGCTCACAAGGCAGCAATGTACGACAAATTAGTAAAGGCTAACGCAGAGAAGAAAGCGAAAGCTGAACCTTCGAAGCAGACTTTGAAAGCAGGTGTAGGTACGAATAGAGACCCAGGCTTTGCAAAAAGACAGGCTCAAACTCAAGCCGCACGCGATGCAAAAGCGGTGAATGATCAGTTTAGATCTAACCCATCGCAGAGAACGCTGGAAGCTTACTTGGCTAGCCAGTGGACTACAAAGAAGCGATAAGCATCGCACCGTTTAACTTTGCGTCTAATAAAAAGGATAAAAAATGACCGCAAATACAATGACAACATATCAGTCAGTGGGTAACCGTGAAGACCTCATTGACAAGGTATTCATGATTTCACCAACTGACACACCATTCACTTCCGCTATTGCGAAGACTGGTTCAAAAGCACGTTTCCACGAGTGGCAAACAGACGTACTGGCAACACCAGGTCCAGTTGCACTGGTTGAAGGTGCAGATGCTGTGTTCGTAACTCAGAACCCAACCACACGTCTGGGTAACTACACACAGATCGTCGGTACATCTTTCAGCGTGTCAAAGTCACAGGAAGCAGTGAGCCACGCAGGTCCAAACGAATTGGCACGTGCGCAAAGCAAAAATATGATCCAGCTTACCAAGGCGATTGAGTACGCTGCGATCCTGAATACTGCTGTCAACGTTGGTTCCTCAACAACCGCACGTCAGATGGCCGGTCTTGCAGGCTGGTTGAAGACAAACTACTTCGGTGGTACAGGTGGTTCCGCTCCCGGTCTGACAGGTGAGTATCCAGGTACAGCACCAACAGCAGGTACAGGCCGTGCTTATACTGAACTGCTGTTGCAGCAAGCTATCACCCAGACATACACAGAGGGTGGCAAGGTCGATTACTTGCTGATGACCCCAAATGCGAAGATGGTACAAAACGGCTTCTCAGGCGGTGTTACACGTATGCAGGACATTAACGGCGACAAGAACGTTACACTGAACACCACATACACCATCTACGGTAGTGCGTTCGGTAACATCACAATCGTTCCTGACCGCGTTATTGCAAACGCAACCACTTCAGTGTTCGGTGTCGATACAGACATGTTCGCACTTGCTAACCTGCGTGGCTTCGAGACTACAGAGCTTGCTGTTGTTGGTGACTCCATTAACTACCAGATCGTTTGGGAAGGTACTTTGGAAGCACGTAATGAAGCGTCAAGCTTCAACATTGCGGACTTGAACGACGTCTAAACAACGCTTGTGCAGACGGAGGTGACTGCACTCTACGGCGTAAAAAGCCCTGACAGCAATGTTGGGGCTTTTTTCATGGAACACGCCGACCTAAATACGAGTGGAGAAGACAATATGAGAAAGAGACGCAAAAATTTCCACTACGTATATCTGCTTGTGCATGAGTCTGGTCTGTACTACTTGGGCAAACGTTCGTCGGTATGTGTGCCTGCCTGGGATCATTACTGGGGCTCTGGCAAGCTGCTATGGGAGGTGTACCGCATGTTTGGGTACCACGACTTGAAGCAGGGGAAGCCAAAGGGATGGGAAAAGCACATAGTTGCTGTCTTTGATAGTGAGCGGGAGTGCAGCAAGTACGAAACTGAGGTCATACGAGCAGAGCGACCCAACGAGCTTTGTTTGAACTGCAATGGTTCGGGAAAACTAACGCGTTAACTGGTGTCATCATCTAACTAAATATAGGTACTGTAAAGGTACCTATAAATGGCCAAAAGAAAGAACCCATTATTGCCACCAACGGAAGACAACGATCCGATCTTCCAAGACAAGACAAACAAGTACGAGCAGCAGCTACAGCAAATGCAGCAGTTGTTGCCGGGCTTGACGCCACAGGATGACAAGACGGCTATCGACGTAGAGGCACAGAAGGTCGGTGAAGACGGCCCTATGTCTGACGAAGAACTGCTTGGCATCATCCACGTACGTGAGAACCGAGCACGTTCTCACATGCAAGACCAGATCTCTATTCGCGCTGCTGTATCAAACGAATACTACCTCGCACAACCAGCTGGCATCTTTGCGGCACCTGAAACCGGCGGTCGTTCCAATTACGTTGATACCTCTGTAGCAGATACGATCAACTGGCTGCTACCACCATTGCTAGATGTGTTTTGCGGCACTGATGATGTTTGTAGCTTTAGTGCTCGCAGTCCTGCGCAAGAGAAGTCCGCAGAGATGACCACAGCGATGGTCAATCATGTATGGCGCAAGCAGGGCGGTTACAAAGTTGCTCGTACATGGATTCACGACGCACTGATGCAACCGGGCGGCATTGTCAAAGTGTATTGGGAGCCAGATACCGAAGTAAAGACTACCACTTACAGAGGTTTGACGGACTTACAGTTTGGCGCGTTAGCAGTTGCGGCAGATGCGGGTGAGTTGGCGATCAAAGCGCACAAGATGCGTGAGAACCCAGCATTCGATGCGCTAACAACATTGCAGCATGGGTTGAGCATTGCGAACGCAGTAGCGACAGGCCAACAACCGCAGCTAGTAGCTCCACAAGTACAACAGGCAGCTAATGCAGCACAGCAAGGCCAGAATCCCCTGCAAGCTGCTCAAAGCATCCAAGTAGACCCCACAGACGTATCAGCGAGTTCAATGCTGCATGACGTCAAGGTATCGATTGAGCCCGACAGCAAAAGCAACAGCAAGGGCAAGATCAAGATCGATAACATTCCGCTGGAAGAGTTTTACTTCGATAACCAAGTGCCGAGTTTAGAGCATGCGGATTACGTTGCACATGCGAAGAAAGTAACTGCATCGGATCTGCGAGCAATGGACTTTGACCCAGACCAGATCGACCGCATTACAGACATGGAGTTTGATCCACAAATGTCTTTGACGTATGAGACAAGACATGAACTGGATTCAACTTATGCATGGACGTATCAGCACGACGAAGTAGACCCTTCAATGCGACGCATTTTGATCATTGAATCTTACATGAAGGTGGACTACGACAGAGACGGTCTGGCTGAGTGGCGCAAGGTCATTACATGCGGTAGCGAGATCCTGCTGAACGAGGCATGCGACGGTCATCCGTTCATCATGCTCGTGTCCAACCCATTGCCACATTTGGCATTTGGTCAATCAGTTGCAGAACAAGCACAGCAGATCCAGCTTAACCAAACACAGATTTACCGTGCACTGATCGACAACATCAGCTACGGCGCTAACGCACAGGTATATGCAGTAGAAGGCGAGGTCAACGTTGACGACCTCTTGGACAGCAAGCCAGGCGGTATTGTGCGCGTCAAGAAGCCTGAGTCGGTGGGTATCTTGTCAACTGGTAGCGGAGATGTAGCTGCTGTTACTACGTTGCTTGAGGCATTCGACACCGTTAAGCAGGAGCGCACAGGCGTACAAAAGCTGACGCAAGGTAGTGACGCGGACATTCTGAACCAGACTGCTAGCGGCTACAGCATGATGACAGAACGTGCTGAGCAACGTATCAAGCTTATGGCACGCGAGTTTGCCGAGAACGGCTTCAAACCGTTAGCACTGCGTATTCAGAAGCTATTGGCGCAGTACCAAAACGAATACATGCAGATCCGATTGAACGGCCAAATTATGCAAGCTGACCCGATGGATGCATGTAACCAGTACGACGTGGATATTCGTGTTGCATTGGGTACTGGTGACAGAGCACGTGAAATTGCTTACCTGCAACAGATTATGGGTATGCAGCAGCTTGCGTTGGAGCAGGGCACAGGCATGGTCAACTTGAACCATATGTACAACACGGTAGAGAAGTTAGTACGAGCTATGGGCTTCCCAAATACAGAGGAGTTTGTAGCAAAGCCACCTTCACCAATGCCACAGCCCCCACAGCCACAGATTCCGCCGCAAGATCAAATCAAGCTGCAGATTGCACAGCAGCAGGCGCAGAACGAAGCACAACAGCAGCAACGTCAAGCCGAACTGGATGCAATGAAGTTACAAGCGCAGCAAGCCAACGACACAAAGCAAGCGCAACTGGACTTCCAGCGTGAGATGGCAAAGCTTCAGATGCAGCAAAAGATCGAGCTTGAGAAGCTGTACCTGCAAGCAGCAATTCAACGCGAACAAGCAGCTCTGCAAGCAATGGTCAAACCAGCGGATGAGCAAGCCATGTTCAACGAGACGTTTAAAAGCACTACTGACTCAATGAACGCCGCAGTTGCAAAGATCAGCATGCATGCAAGTGGTGACTACGCAAACCTGCTCAATGCGATTACTAACGCACCAGAGCCACAGGCACCAAAGATGCCACGCAACCCAAATGCACCGGACGAACCAGAGCCGATGCCAGCTTAAAAGGACAATAGAAGATGGAACGCAAACCAAAATCACCAACAGAGTACGACTTTCAGATTGCAAAGGGTAACGAAGCAAATCTAATCCTCAACAACCAAATGCTTAACGATGTACTGGCAAAGATCGAGTCGAATGCAGTTGCTCGCATGATCGACAGCTTGGACCCACTGCAACGAGAAAGTGAGTGGCACAAAGTACGTGCTATCCGCGACTTGAAGGCCGAGCTGCAAAGCATTGCAAACAGCGGAAAGATTGCTGCAAAGCGCAAGGAGCTGAAGTAAATGAGCAACAAGTTTTTTGCAAGTGGCAGCAATGCAACGTTTGATCTTAGCGGCGTGAAGAAGCCAGCAGAGCAGTTGGACCTAAGCGCAGATGCGGGTGTCAAGGAAACCACGTTCGGTAACAAGTTCGACGACAAGCCTTGGAGCAAGACAGAGTTTATTGTCGATAACGACGTAACTGGCGAGAACATCACCGTAGCACATACGGTTGATCTGGGCGATTCCGTGCAGTACGCGCAGGACTGGAGTAAGAACCTCGACAGCATCAGTTCATACGGTGAAGAGATGCGTCCGTTGATGAATATTCCAGGTATTGTCATCGAGCAGTATTGCATTAGACGTGGCGTTAGCTGGCGTGAGTTTTGGAGTGCGGAGTCCAACGGTGTGCATTTGCGCGCTATCTTGACAGATCCCGATCTAAGCTACTTCCGTTTGCGCTCGTACAACAGCAAGACAAAGAAGTAAGCAGTACAACAATAACAAAAAGAGGCATTTGAATGTCCGGTTTAAGTTTCGATTCATATGATGACCTGCAAGCTACGATTGCTGCGTACCTACAGCGTACCAATCTGACTGCACAGATTCCTGTTTTCATCCAGCTAGCAGAGGTGAAGCTGAGAGCGACCATCGACACGATGGAAGCGCAGTTCACCAATGACTGGCTCATTCAACCTGCACAGGGTTCGAACGTTGTAGCGCTGCCAACGGACTGTGCCTCTATTGCTAACGTTATATACGGCTGCAAGAAGCTGGAGTACACGTCTGTCGAGAATTTGAGTACAGATCCACAGCGATATGGGCGTGGTGAGTGGAGCACGTTGGGTAACAACTTGTACCTGCAAACATACGTTGACGGCGTCAAGCTGCTTGTCGTCAATTACTTTCGCACAATACAACCACTAAGCGAAGCTAACCCATCTAACTGGTTGCTGGAAGACTGGCCGAACGTCTATTTGTATGCGGTGTTGGTGGAAGCTGCCAAGTACCTGATGGATGACGAGCGCTTGCCAATGTGGTCGGAGGAGCTGGAAAGCGCGGTGTTGGATATGAAGGAATCCGACAAGATCGCACGCTACCCAGCACGTAGTAAGTTGCAAATGAGGGTTCGATAATGGCAACAATGCTTGATATTGAACCACAAAAGCTAATCGGTTTTGCACCTGACCTGAACCCTAGCACACCGGGCGTTTTTCAAAGCTGTAACAACGTCGTACCTACACTGATCGGCTTCAAAAGTGCTGCCAGTCCTGTTAATGCAGGTCTCCCAGCATTGTCAAGTGCATCAATGGGTGGAGCGCTCATTCTCAATTTGAATGGCACTGCACGCATGTTTGTAGGTACTGCCGGTGCTTTGTACGAAGACGTAAGCGGTGCTTGGGTAAACCAGTCTGCGTCAGGCGGCTATGCGTTGGCTACTGACGGTAAGTGGCGCTTTGCCTCAACGGGTAACGTCTCGCTTGCTGTCAACGGCGCATCTCAAATGCAGTGCTCGCAGAATGGTGCCTTTACTGCTGTACCTGTTTCAGTCTCAGCCATAAACGTGGTTACGGGGGGAGCAGGCTACACGTCAGCACCTACAGTCACCATCTCAGCACCAGACGTTTCCACGGGCATCCAAGCAACTGCAACAGCAGTCATTTCAGGCGGGGTAGTTACCGCGATCGTTATTTCTAATGCTGGTAGCGGCTACCTCAAGGCGCCAACGATCACGCTGACAGGTGGGGGTTACACAACAATCGGTACTGCGACACCAGTTCTGTATCAGTCTCCAGTAGGCGAGGTCGTATTTGTTGCGAACGGCCAAGTGTTTGTGTGCAATTGCTCGCAGCCAGCAGCCGTAGCAGGTGGTGACTTCTGGTATTGCTCGGGATCGTATGACTACACGCAATGGAACTACACCAACATGCAAACGCTGTCAGCATACGGACAGTTGATCGATACACCGGGTCCAATTACAGGTGGTGGATCGCTTGGTGCCAATGCCATCTTGTTCAAGAAGAACAGCATGTATCTGGGCACGCAGACAGGTTATCCGGTGGGCTGGGACTTCCAAGCGGTAAGCAAGACAATTGGTGCGTTAAACCACGAATGTATCGTATCTACCAACAATACGCTGTACTTTATTGGGCCGGATGACTTCTACGCATACCAGGGATACGGCTTGCCTGTGCCAATTGGTGAGAACGTGCGTCGCTGGTTCTTTGCTACGTTGAATCCAAATTATGTTGGCAACATTAGTTCGTACTACGATCAAACTAACCGTGTCATTTACTGGGCGTTCCCCTCCAACAACTCGCTAAACGGAGAGATCGATACTTGCCTAACCTACAACTGGTCAACAGGTACGTGGGGCATGATGAACGTACCAATGCAGGGGTTTGTGACGATCCTCAACGGGGAGCTAACGTACAACAGCATGGGCACGGAGTGGAGTACCTACAATAGCTTGCCAAACATTAGCTATAACTCGTCGTTCTGGATCAATTTCCTGCTGACTCCAGGCTACATCGATACAACTAACACGCTGCAAGCGCTATCAGGCACGTCAACTGGCGCGACGATTACAACTAACGCATTTGGTGATATCCGCTACTACTCGTCCATGCAGCAGTTCTTTATCACATTCAAGCAGGAACCGGCATCGGGTACAGCAATATGGCAGGGCAAGACAACATTGGGCAGTAGTGACCCTTCGATCATTGCTAGTGCAACAGTAGGCGGTTTGGTGCTTTCTGATAGCCGTATTGACGTAGACCAGTCCGATAGATGGCATCAGCTAATGATGACCTTTACAGGCGACTTCGAAGTAATGGAGTGGGTGCCTACCATGATCAGACAGGGGCGCAACTAATGGGCAAGATAAGCTTAATCCAGCTGCCAACAATCACAACAAACATCGATGGCAAGACAGTAACGTATGCAGATACAAACCAGTTGCAGTTGATCTTGAACCAGCTAGGCACACAGCTAAACTCGGTCAGTTCAGGTGCTATCTCGGGTACGTGGAATGCAGCAGTACAACCACCTACGGCACTTGCTGGTGTCACGTCAAACCCCACAGGTGCAGTACCCGGCATTACGTACGGCGTTGGAGACCAGATACGTAACAGCGCTCCAGTTGTACTAACTGCATCTGATGGAAAGCAATACATCACAATTGGTTGGATCTGTACGAAGGCAGGCAACGCAGGAACGGCTAACCCTCCTGTGTTTCAACCTATCAACAGCATCTTGAACCCGTAGTGCCGTGCTCGAATATGCTCGATGGTGCTCACGCCATGCTCGATTCGTGCTCGACGCGAAATCGCTGGAAGCTAGATGGGACGAGGGATTGCCCGATTCGCCGTGCTCAAATGCTCGATTTCTATCAATTCCGCTGCCAGCGGGAAAATGGCGTAGTGTGCAGCGTTAATGGATGCCATGCCGCTATAAATAACAAGAATAACAAGGATGATTCATGGCTAGTCTTCTAGATTTACTGGGTCTGCCAAGTTCAGCTGGTATGCCATCGAGCATGACCGATGAGGACTTGCAGAACCTACAGCAAAACCAAACACCATTTTCGACGCTGTTCGGCCTTAATCCATCAGCATATCGAGATGTGGCTTCCGATGCCGCCTCAGATGCTACGAGCAAACCCGATCCAAACTACGATACCGATACTACGACACCAACTGGTGTTTCTCAAGGCAGTCCAGATGTCACAGTAAATGACGACGGCACAAGCACTGATCAAACACCAGCAGCAAGTGCTGCCCAAAGCGACAGCAGCAGTGCAAGTGATAGCACGCCAGCTAGCAGCAATACACCAACAAGCAGCACATCAGGCACGACTGCACAGAGCGCCCAACCTGGCTTCATGTCCAAGCTCTTTTCCGCTACAGAGAATCCAAATGTTTCCATGGCTCTTATGAATGCTGGTTTTAGCATGATGGCTAACTCGCGCTATGGTACACCATGGTGGTCAGCGATTGGTTCAGGCGCGCAAACAGGCATGCAGACGTATGAGCAGTTGAAGCAGCAGCAGATTCAGAATGCAATGAGCATGTATGCGGCACAGCGCCAAACTGCATTGGATCAAGCGGATATTACCGCGAAGAACGCAACTTCAGCGGCAACACAGCAAGCAACTGCAAACAGAGCCAACTTCCAGAAGTATCTCGGAAGCAACCCTGCGAATGTTACACCACAAAGCATTTTGTCGAACGGTGGTAGTGCGGATGACATTAAGTCGCTGTTTCCAACCATGCAAACTGTCACTGGTGACGACGGTACTGTTTATTCTTTCAATCCGCAAGGTGGTGGGCTTACTAAGATCGGTCAAACTGTTAAGACACAGGCGACACCAGCAGGTACTGTTATTAATCAGGTCCAGCCGGGTCAAAACGGCAGTCCTGCTCAAGTAACGCCTGTATCCAACGTGTCGTTGACACCAGATCAGCAAAAGCAAGTCCAAACATACTCTGACAATGCTGTCGCTGCAAAACAGCAAGCGGATCAACTTGGCACTTACATGCAGGTCGTCAATGACCCGCAGTATCAGGCAGCACAAGCTAGCGGTTTGCCAGGGAAGATGCAAGCGTACCTGCGTTCTAAGGGTCTTACCTCCGACCCGTCGCAAGTTATTGCCCAAACAATGACAAATGCCCAGTTGGCTAACGCATACGGTTCTATTGAGAAGTCAGGTGTGTCACGTCTGGATCAGAAGACGCAAGAAGCGATTATTAACGGTCAGATCAATTGGAATTCCGCAGATCCGAAGACACGAGCCGCAATCGCGCAGGACATGTACAACCTAAAGATGAACGAGTACAACCTAAACTACCGTTCTGCTCAGTGGGATGGTGCCGGTTTGGGAAATTCGGTAGGTCCACAGGTTACATTGAAAGATGGAACTGTTGTTCCGGCGGGTACTAATCGTACTGACTTCGTTGGTGCTAAGAGCCAAGTCAGCAATCCTATGCAAGCAGGCAAGCCAGCAACTCAGTACACGCAAGCAAGTTCTTTACAGTACCTTGTTGATCAAGCACGTTCAGGTAATGCGAAAGCACAGCAAATCTTGGCCGCAAATAACTACAAATACTAAGGTCACGTATGGCAGATACATCTACACCGTCAATTGACCAACTTGCTTCCATTGCGTTCCCTAACGCTAGCTCAAGTTCATACTACACACCAAGCAGCTTCGCGCAGACATACGGACAAGCTGCGCAATCTGCTGGGCAGCAATTGGGTGTTGATCCAAGCATCATTCTGGGTCACTGGGGACAGGAAACAGGCTGGGGTAAGTCCGTTATACCCGGCACAAATAATTTGGGCAATATCAAAGATCCACGCGGACAGGGACCAACTGCAACCGACAATGCAACAGGTTCAACGGACAGCTACCAGTCGTATCAAAACCCGCAGCAGTTTGCGAACAGCTATGCTAGCTTCGTAAAGAGCAACTATCCGAAAGCAGTTAATGCAGGTACGAACGCGAATGCTTTCTTTGGTGGTCTTCAAGCAGGTGGCTATGCGCAAGACCCAAAGTATGTTTCAAAGGGCGTGGCAGCGACTAATACCGTAGCTAAGGCACCGGGCTTTTTGCAAACTATCGGCAACGCGGCAGCAAGCGCGATCTCCGGTACTGCAAATGCTGCTGAACCGGATCTAGACCAACTAGCCGCCATTGCTTTTCCCAACAGCAGTGCCGGTACAACTCAGACCGCGCAACAGCAGCCACAAAGTGCTAACTCGACGGGTTCTTTCTGGAGTGACGTGGGGCAAGGTATCAACACTGGTGTCAATGGGGTAGTAAATGCGGTGTCACACCCAATCGATACAGCTACCAGCATCTACAACGGCGTTAAGGGCAATCTTTCGCAGGCAGTACAGAACCCTGGTGCTTATGCGAAGGGTATCGGCGCATCTCTGGTCAACAACATTGAGAATGGTATTGCAGCACAAGCAAATGCGAGTCCGTTTGCTTCTCAGCAACAGCAACAAGCGTTGCAACAAGACGCCACTAACCGAAACATCACAGCAGGTACGGCTAATCCTAACGCGTTTAATGCTGGTCAATCTGCAGGTAACTTCGCACAGAACGCTGCGCTAGCTGTAGCTGCTCCTGAAGCTTGGGGCGTGCCGGGGCTTGCTGGTAAGGCGGTTCTAGGGGCAGGTGTTCAAACAGGTGCTAGTGCTCTGCAAAACGGAGCAACAGGCGGTCAGGCATTGGGCCAAGCATTGGTAGGCAGTGCTGCTGCTGCGCCTGTAGCGGGTGCTGGCAGTTTGGTTGGGAAGGCCATCGGCAAAACCGCAGGAACAGTTGCAGGCGCTACGAGTGCAGATGCGCAAGCGGCAAAAGGGGCTGCACAAGCGGCAGTGCAAGCTAATGGCTTCTCCTCAAGTGACTTGAATATCGCGCAGAAGCTAGCAGCACGTATCGACCAAACATCTGGTGTTACTGGTCAAGGCGTCGATGACGTAGCTAACGAGTTGACAGCTAAGGCGCAAAACCAAGTGCCGGGTTATCAGCCCACAGCAGCGGAAAGCACTGTCAACCCTGTTATTCAAAGTGCGCAACGTGGTCTAGAGAACCAGCATATGGAAGGGCTGGATACTCGCGCTGAACAGAATGCAGACGCAAACACAGCACATATCCAAAACCAAGCTGCACCAGACAGTACGATCTCTGACTTGCAGAACCAAACTGGCGACACACCAATGCAAAACTTGGTCGACCAATGGAATAACGTCAAAGGTACGCCAGAGCAATCAGCTAACTTGGAACTGCAACGTATTATCGATTCACGTCCGATGTATCAGCAGGTGTTCGACCAGGCCAGTGCGATCCCAGTAGAAGGCGACTTGGAAAAGATCCTGAATACGCCAGCAGGGAAGATCGCAGTTGGAAATACGGAGAAGTTCAGAGCTAACAGCTTGAACGATACACCGATGATCAACGACGGTGCAATCCAGCCGCAGGACTTGAACCAAGTAAAGATCGAGATGGACAACCTCATTAGCCGTATGAGCAATCCTGCGGATACTGAGGCAAACGCTTTGAAGTTCCAGAAGAACGCAATCATTGGCTTGCGCAATCGACTGGATGGCATCCTTGATGTCAACGTACCCGGATTTTCTACTGCGAACAAGGTCTACCAGACAGCGACGGAACAGATGCAAGCTAGTCGTTTCCTGACCGATCCGCAGATGACAGACGCGTTCGGCAACATGAACTTGAACCGCTTGAAGGCGCTGAACGATTCAATTCAAGCAGGGCAAGCTAATAACGATCCGTTCGACCCAGCTAAGCTAGTGTCACCGGCAAAGGTCAACCAATTGCAACAGATGCAAAAGGACTTGGCTGCGCTGAAACAGGCAAAGGGCACCGTCGGAACTTCGCCTGATGGGCAACTGTCAGTCAACAGTGCTTCGAATCCAGCTGCATTTAACCAGTACGGTAATTACTTGCGAGGTCAAGGCCAAGGTGACGTCGCGGATGCAATGCAGCAGTTAGCACAGCACCAAAACTACGGAAAGATACTCGATAAGATTGATGCACGACAAAGCAATTCACCAGCTTGGAATGACGTTGCAAAGATCAATCAGCAAGACGGACTGTACACACCAGAGCAAACACAAGCGTTGCAAGGCGTGCGTCAGAATCTGATCAACAGTGATTCATACAAGTACAAAAACATCAAGGGCAGTCCTACTACAAACAAGCAAGCTGACATTCAAAACGTCAACGAGTTAGTAGGCAAGACTGGTGTCGGCAAGTACATCAGTAGCGCAGAAGGTGAGCGCGCAATGCGTATGGCTGCTGATGGTGCAATCGGTGCTGCACACGTACATGGTCTAGGTGCTATTGGCGTGGGTTGGGGTTTGGACAAGGGCGTTAGCTGGGTTGCAAACAAAGTGGGTGCATCAGCGCAGCAGGCAAATACTCAGTCGCTTGAGCACTTGATGCTCAATCCTGATCGCCTTGCAGAAGCACTGAAAGTCGGCAAGCAAATGAATGACGCTGCTGCTAGTAAGGCTGCAACAGGTGCGAAGTTTAATAAGCTGATTGGGCAGACAACAAGAGGTGGATTGTTGGGCGGAATATCTGGATCGCGTACGCCACAGCCATAAATAAGCAGTAGTGCTTCCAGACAAGAAAAATAATAAAAAGGAAGAGTATGTCAATTTTCGTATTTGCGAAGAAAGCGCGCGGTCACATGATCGCAATGGGTAGCGGTGGTGGAAGTGGTGGGAACAGCACTACAACCACAGAACTGCCCAGCTATGCGCAACCTGCAGCACAAAACATTCTGAGCACAGGAACGCAGCTAAGTCAGCAGCAAGTGCCGCAGTACACAGGCCAAACATATGCCGGCATGAATGGCACGCAGTCAGGTGCTATCAACGGCATGACTAACTTGGCTAATACCGGTGGTGTTGGTGGTTCTGTTTCAGGTGCTGTCTCAGGCATGGCGAACAACGGCGGCAACAGCTACGGCTATGTCAACTCGCCAATGGCATCTGCATCGCAGAACCCATACGCCAGTATGAGCAATCCGTACTTGGCACAAGAAGTAAGCGCAGCAAACCAGCAAACAACAAACGCGTTCAACCAGAATGCGATGAACCTCAATAGTCAGTTTTCTGGATCAGGGGCATACGGCGGTTCCGCATATCAAAACGCGATGAACCAGCAGAACCAGACACTTGGGACTGCACTTGCTAACAACAGCGCGAATATCTACGGAAACGCCTACAACACGGCAGCAAACGCAGCGAGCGTCAACGCGGAGCTGGGAACGCAAGCAAACTTAGCAAACGCATCCAACTACCTCAACGCGCAGAGCCTGAATTCAAACAACTACAACACGGCTCAAAATCGTGTGTTGAGTGCAGGCGCACTTGCACCAAGTTTAGATAGCGATACGTTGAACCAGTTGAATGCTCAGTACACCGGCGGGACAGCACAGCAGACGAACGCTCAAAACGCAGACAACGCGGCCTATCAGCAATGGTATCAAGGCGCTATGTCTCCATACGAGCAACTTGGTATTCAAGAAAGCGCTTTGTCTGGTGCATTGGGTAATGGCGCACAAGGGATTTCGTCTACAAGCCAGTCAGCTAACCCGCTGGGTGCAATCGCAGGTTTGGGCGTCTCAGGGATGGGCTTGCTCGGCTCCCTGTCGTCATCAGGCTACCTATAAGGAGAACTATAAATGTCGGTGCCAACCAGTATTAGTCAATTAAACACAACAGCAAGCTTGAACTCTCCAGCGGGTACGGAGCCAATCGGCAACAACTTGTCTTTGTACTTGAATGCAGCGTTTGCGTTCATTGCTCAGCTTGCTAACGGATCAGCGCTTACACAATCTCAAGCTCTGAACATGAACAGCTACCAGATCAACAACGTTGCAGCGGGCGTAGCAAACACAGATGCGGTCATCGTGAGTCAGTTGAAGTCCCTGATTCCCGTTGGTACGGTCATGATGTGGTCAGGTGCAATAGCGAATATCCCTTCTGTATGGGGTTCGGACTGGGCATTGTGTAACGGCCAAAACGGCACACCCAATTTGATGGACAAGTTCGTCGTTGGTGCAGGTAACTTGTATGCGCCGGGTGCAACGGGTGGTTCTACAAGCGTTACGCTGTCTGCTTCAAACATGCCTGTTCACAATCACGGGGTGAATGATCCAACGCACAACCACTACGTCAACGATCCAACGCACAACCACTATGTCAATGACCCACAGCACGCGCATAGCTACCCACCAGGTGGTTGGGGCCAAGCAGGTCAAGATAACGGCGGTATCTCAGGTACTAGCGCGCCTAATCAGTATGGCACGTTCAACCGCGGAATCATGAACACAAACGCAAGCGGCACAGGTATTTGGTTGAATGCAAGCGGTACAGGTATTTGGTTGAATGGTAGTGGAACGGGTATCAGTATTCAAAATGCAGGCGCTGGACAGCCATTTACCGTAACCCCACCGTATTACGCATTGTGCTACGTGTGCAAAATTTCTTCCAACTGATGAGGTAGTATGAGTACATCAGCTATGGAAGGGATTGGGCTTGGAGCAGGTGCAATCGGTTTAGGATTGCTAACTGGTGGTGTGGGTGATGCCGCATTGGCAGGTGGAGCAGCAGCAGCGGATGCAGGCGCTACGGGGGCAATCGGTGCAGGAGCAGCGGGCGCAGCAGATGCCGGTACAGCAGCAGCGATCGGTGCAGGTGCAGCCGACGTGGGCACAGCAGCAGGACTCGGTAGTGGTTTGCTTGCAGGAACAGCAGGTACAGCGCTTGGTTCAGGTGCTTTAGCTGCTAGTCTTGCCGCTCCGACTGTTGCGGGCGCAAGTGGTGCATTGGGTGCAGCAGCTGGATCAGGTCTAGCAGGATATGAAGCAGCGACTGGTTTATCGGGCCTTGGTAGCTCTGCCGCAAATACAGCAGCTAGCACAAGCGGCTTGTTGGCTAGAGGCATGGGCGCTGGCAATGCAATTGGCAACAGTATTGGTGCAGGTGCGGGTCAAGCTGGCTTAGGCATTCAAGGTGCAATCAACGGAGCAGGTCTATACGGCGATGCAGGTCTCACAAATGGCGTAGGCGTCGGGGCAACTGGCTTGAACCCGGCAATGAGTAATCTAGCTGGTAGCTTGGGCGCGTCTCCAACAGGTCTTTACTCGGGTCTATTGCCGGGTGGAGGCATGACAGGCACTGCGTCTGGTGCGCTTGGTGGTGGTCTGTCAGGTGCAACGGCAGGGGGCGACTCATTGGGTACTGTATCGATGGGCGGTCTTGCAAACAGTCCGTATATGAAGCTGCTCATGGGTGCAGCACGTACGGGCACGACCGCCATGAACGCATCAAACGGAATGTCAGGTGGGCAAGCACCAAATGCCCCTATGGTTGGTGGGGGTGTGCATCACTCAGGCAGTACAGCGGGCTTTGTTCCGCAACCTCTGCCGAGCATGGCTAGCCCAAATTTGTATGAGCAGATGCCGGGTGCGAATGCGTTGCCCACAAACAACAGCTACAGCACTCTGCTCAGTACGATGCTGAACAACTCGGTAGCAAATCCCGAAGCGGCAATGCTTGCGGGACAATACGGGGCTACTGGCATACCGGGATACGGTACTAGTATCAATCCTTCTAGTCTGATGCCCGGCTTGTATTGAATTTCGCAATTTGGCAACCGCTTTTCGGTCGCACATAGCAATGCAATCGTCGACAGCGCGCTGCTAGAAGTAGGAAATTTCTCCTAATATGGCTGCTAGCAGCGCATCTCCCTCCTAAACTCCACTAGAAATTGCGCAAAATGTTTCGGGTCGCAGGGCAAGAGCAGGCAAACGCCGCTAACATTGCAGCCCAGTTCAGTTTGGAGTTCAACGAAGTGAAACAGAGCAGTAGTGGTTATCGCAAGACGTTCGACAATATGTGCGATGGGTTTTTGAGAATGGCGGCCAACACATACCAAGCCTGCACGGGTAAGGATGAGTTCGATTTCTTGGATACCGTCTACTACCCACTTTTGCGGCAACACGAGCTTGACCCCAGAGCAATGCAACGGGAATATTTGAAGAACAAGCGGCCCGATTACATGGATACCTTCCGATTGGCTTGCGCATACAGATCGGCAGCAACCCATGCATTCAATAGTGGTGATGGCGGCACGGCTTGGACGTTCCTTTGTCGGGCCAACTACTATCTCGGTCGGACCCAAACGCGAGCAATGCAACCGGTTGTAGTTGCTCGACAGGTAGGTAAGGAGCTTCGGACCAAGATCTCGGACAGAACGAGAGCAGGTGGTGATGCGAAGAACATCGCCCGCAATCTCGCAGTGCAGCGTGCCCGTCAGCTAGTGGCAGCCAGTCCGAACCTGTACAGCAGTGCAAGTCAAGCCGCTGGCAAGCTACAGGACCAGATCAACAGCTACATACAGGCAATCTACGACGACAAGGCCCAGCGGGAGCAGTACGGAATCCAATCAAAGCCCCAAAAGTTTGCCAGCAGTACGATCCGTAGGTGGTTTGACGGCATCGACTTCAAGAGCAAGCAGTAGCAAGCAGATAGTTGGCAGGTGCTAGCACTGTTCCTAGCCAACAGTATCTGGCGTCAATAGAATTCATTCCATCGAATCAACGACGCAATAACTGATTCGAAACAGCAGCAAAATCCATCCGCAGTTAAACGTACTGACCAGACGTGGCCAAGCCAACGACTGCGGATTAACTCACGCTCAATTTTTATTACGGGGAATTTTATGCAAAAGCAATTCACGACGGCTGGTATCGCAATGCAGCTCACTATGACGAAGGCAGAATACGACGCTCATATTAAGACGCTCGAAGCCTTTGCTCAGAAATTCGAACTGCAATCGCCGAAGGTTATTGCGCTCAAGCAGCAGGGGTTCAATCCTGAAACTGGTGAGGTCGTCGAAATCGAAGGCTACGATGCAGTGTCCGGTTATATCGTGAAACTGGAGATGGCTAACGTGCAGCAATACAACTCAATTCGCGAATTCGATAAACCGCAGGTTCAAACGTCTGCTAAGGGTGGTGGCAAAGGATATCCCGAGGCAGTGAAAGCTAAGGCCAAACACCTGCTCCTTGTTGAGCAAAAGACGGTCGATGAGGCGGTTGCCTTGTTGAAGGGCGACGACGGCGAGGGACCGGGCAAAAGCACGCTCATGAACTGGAAGAAGGCATGGCTTGCTGAAGCTACGGTGTCGCAGCAATCGGCCTAATAACGAGGGGAGACAGTATGACTACTTGGAACGAAGCGCCGTGCCGTAGCGGTGTGGCATTGAAAACTACGATTCAGGGTTATTCTATTGCTGACGCGCTGCGCAATTCGATTAATGCGTGGCTCGAACAAGTGTACGGCAGTTGGGATAATGCGGATACCGCGGGTGCGTCGTCATTGCTCCGCATGCTCACTAAATCTGAATTTGAGCTGACTGTGTATTTGGCTGACGACTTCGCTATCGTGGATTTCAAGCAGAAGTTCGGATGGGGCTGAAGGGCAGGTAAATACTCCAGATAGGAGGGTGGCTATGAATATTACTGTAGCTGATTATCTGGAAGCATTTGACGAGCTTAACGAACGGGATACGTTCGAGTGCTGTGACATTGGTTCCGGTTGCATTATCTGTTTGCACGAGGAGCTAGACGACGACAGCATCGAAATTATTCCGTTCGACAATAACGGCATCTCGGTTGGAGTGGTAGTAGAGATCGAGTCTCTTGCTATCACCAATATGATCTTGAGGGCAGTACGAAATACGAATTATTAGACGGACGCCATGCTCGACTGGTGCTTGATTTATGCTCGATTTTCGAGGTCAAGCACGGCTTGGAAGCCTTATGGGACGGGGGTTACAGCCATTTCTATGCTCAAATGCTCGATTCTTGTATTTCTGGTGCCAGAGCGTTTCCGCAGTCTGCCCCACATACCCAGTACGGTCCTAGCGTCAAACAGGCTGGGGAAGGCGTGCCAGATGCGGCAAGATGTCGCACCCGCACAATGTACACAGGTACGCGGGACTTGATGTGCCGCCTGCCACATGTAGACTAGACGCTGTACTGCTCTAAGTGCCAGATTCCACTAGGTGCTTGTCCCTAAGAGGATTTGCACAAACTGACCTAGCGGAACCTGGTGCAAACGCGGTGCAAACGGCGAGGAATTTTGACCAAACTTTGTACTAACCAGTTACTTTTCAACGATGCTAAGTCTTTGATTCTTCGGGGGAATTTTTTTCCTGCACGCCGTAGCAGCCGCGATAGGTCGCGTAGAACGAGCAATACAGCATCGTGAGGATGACGATCGTGGCCAGCATCATGACCGCGACCGCGCCCGTATTCATGTCCGCGCCGAGCGCCTGCAGCAGCAGCGACAGCGTGACCGACGTGCCGATCGCGACGCCGAACCAAAGCAGCCCGTACACGAGGAACGCGCCGCGATTGCGCCAGCAGCTGACGATGCTGAAGAACAGCGCCTTGACGGGCGGAATGTCGTGCCACGCGGTGAGCACCGGCGCGAACCAGAACAGCATCGAGACCGGCACGTACAGCGCGGTCGCGACCAGCAGCGCGCCGATGCCGTTCATGCCTTGCGCGGCGAGCGCATCCGGCGTCGCGTTGCTGCCGGCGCCCATCATCATGCCGAACAGCACGCCGCCGTCCAGCAGCGCCGACGCGGCGAACACCAGCCCCATCGCCGCGACGTAGAGCGCGCCGAGCACGAACAGACGCTGCGTCGTGACCTGGCCGTACGAGCGGAAGCCGTCGACGAGGATCGTCGGCATCACCGGCTTGCCGGCGACGGCGTCGCGGCATGCGGCCATGAAGCCGACCGCGACGCCCGGGATGAACAGCAACGGCAGCGCCGCGCCGATCACCGGCACCAGCGACACGAGCATGATCGCGAGCAGGTACGTGAAGAACAGCGTGACGAACGCGAGCGGATTTCGGCGAAACAGCCAGATTCCCTGACGGAACCAGACATAGCCCGCCTTCGCGGGCACTTCGATCAGTTGCATGCGGTGTGAGTCTCGGGAAGCGCGCTCGCATGGGCGATGCGTTCGCGCAGAATGCGTTCGAAATGGCCCGGATCGTGCGGCTTCAGCATCTCGGCCGCGCGCGGCAGGTGGAAGTCGTACAGGCGCGACACCCAGAAGCGGTACGCGCCCGCGCGCAGCATGTCGTTCCAGTGATGCCGTTCCTCGGGCGTGAACGGTCGCACCGTCTGATAGGCGCGCAGCAGCGCGTCGGCGCGCGCGGCGTCGAGCGTGCCCGTCGCGAGGTCGACGCACCAGTCGTTGACGGTCACCGCGACGTCGAACAGCCACTTGTCGCAACCGGCGAAGTAGAAGTCGAAGAAGCCGCCGAGCCGCACGCTGTGGCCGGTGCCGGGCGCCGCATGCGCGAACAGCACGTTGTCGCGGAACAGGTCGCAGTGGCACGGGCCGCCGGGCAGCGCCGCGTAATCGTCCGTCGCGAACAAGCGCGCCTGGTGCGCGAGCTCGTGCTCGAGCAGCGCGCGCTGCGCATCGGAGAGGAACGGCACGATCGCCGGCACGTTTTCCTGCCACCACGGCAGGCTGCGCAGGTTCGGCTGGTATCGCGGATAGTCGCGGCCCGCGAGGTGCATGCGCGCGAGCATCTGGCCGACCTCGATGCAGTGCTCGACGCCGGGCGCGAGCTCGGCCGAGCCGTCGAGCTTCGTGACGATCGCGGCCGGCTTGCCGTGCAGCTCGCCGAACAGTGCGCCGTCGTCGCGCGGCACCGGGTCCGGCACCGGCACGCCGTGCGCGGCAAGATGACGCATCAGGTCGAGATAGAACGGCAGCTGCTCCGCCGTCAGCTTTTCGAAGATCGTGAGGACGTATTCGCCGCGCGTCGTCGTCAGGAAGAAGTTGCTGTTCTCGATGCCGGACGGAATGCCGCGAAACGCGACGACGTCGCCCAGATCGTAATGGCGCATCCAGTGCGCGAGATCGGAATCGGTGACAGCTGTGAAAACGGCCATGCGAGGAACGTCGGGTCAGGTTGGCTGGCACGCGTGCGCGTGCGTCGCAAAAAGGGGCGGGCGGAAAAACGGCGCGCCGCGCGTCGTGGCGCGCGGCGGACGTCAGTACCGCAGGTTGAGCGACGGCAGCCGAGTGATCGGCACGCCCGCGTCGTGCGGCTTCGGCGACGTGTCCGGCGATGCGCTCATCTGATAGCGCGTGCCGAAGTTCGATTTCACGTCGATTTCGACCGGCTTGCCGCGATCGCGGTATTCGGTGACTTCGGTGCCGTTGCGGCTGACGGTGTGGAAGCTCGGCGTGCGCCGGACGTCGGCGAAATCGACCTTCGACGTGACGCGCGCGGCGGGCCGGTTGATCTTCGTGAGGTCGGGCAGGCCGGCGGCTTCGTTGGCGGCGGCCTGAGCCCGCGCTTCGGCGCTCGGCGCGTCGGCGTCCGGGCCATCGCCGGCGGCATGGGCGACGCCGGCCATGGCGAGCGCGGCGGCAGCGGCAACGAGAATGAGCGGCTTCATTGTGACTCTCCCAATTAACCGTTCAATTTTAGCAAATCCTCGGCATCGGCCGTCTGTCCAACGCGGACCGTGCGATCGGCGGGCTGTCAAGGTTCCGTGGTAATGTCGACTGATCCTACAGGGTGACGAACATGAAGAACGATCTGAGCCGCAGGCACCGGACACAGACCCCGGAATGCCCGCCCGTCGAAGCCTTCGACGATCCTGTCGCCGCCGTCGCGCGGCTGTCGGCGATCTACGAAGCGAACACCGGCTTCCTGCGCGACGCATTCGCGCGCTATCGCCGCCACGAGCCGTTCGCCGAGCGCGTGCGCGCATGCTATCCGTTCGTGCGGGTCCGCACCGACGTCAACACCCACGTCGATTCGCGCCGTTCGTACGGCTTCGTCGCGGGCCCGGGCGTGTTCGAGACGACGGTTACGCGTCCGGATCTGTTCGCCAACTATTACCGCGAGCAGTTGCGCCTGCTCGCGAAGAATCATCAAGTCCAGATCGAGATCGGCGTGTCGTCGCAGCCGATTCCGGTTCATTTCGCGTTTCCGGAGGGTATCCATCTCGAAGGCGAGCTCGACCGCGGCCGCCTGATGGTGATGCGCGACGTGTTCGACACGCCCGATCTCGCGTATCTCGACGACCGCATCGTCAACGGCACGTACGAGCCGGCGCCCGGCGAGCCGCATCCGCTCGCGCTGTTCACGGCGGCGCGCGTCGACTTCTCGCTGCACCGGCTGCGCCATTACACGGCGACGTCGCCGACGCACTTCCAGAACTACGTGCTGTACACGAACTACCAGTTCTACATCGACGAGTTCGTGAAGCTTGGCCGCACGATGATGATGGAGAGCGACGATCCCGCGGTGCGCGCGTATCGCAGCGAATACAGCGCGTTCGTCGAGCCCGGCGACGTCGTGACCTACAACGAGAATCTCGGCAGCGAGCCGGCCGAAGGCGCGGCGCCGCCGCGTTTGCCGCAGATGCCCGCATACCATCTGAAGCGCGCGGACGGCAGCGGGATCACGATGATCAACATCGGCGTCGGCCCGTCGAACGCGAAGACGATCACCGATCACATCGCGGTGTTGCGTCCGCATGCGTGGGTGATGCTCGGCCACTGCGCGGGCCTGCGCAACACGCAGCACCTGGGCGACTACGTGCTCGCGCACGGCTACGTCCGCGAGGATCACGTGCTCGACGCGGATCTGCCGTTGTGGGTGCCGATCCCGGCGCTCGCCGAAGTGCAGGTCGCACTCGAGCGCGCGGTCGCGCAGGTCACGCAGCTCGACGGCGCGGAGCTCAAGCGCGTGATGCGCACGGGCACGGTCGCGAGCGTCGACAACCGCAACTGGGAGCTGCGCGATCATCGCGAGCCGGTGCAGCGTCTGTCGCAGAGCCGCGCGATCGCGCTCGACATGGAGAGCGCGACGATCGCCGCGAACGGCTTCCGCTTTCGCGTGCCGTACGGCACGCTGCTCTGCGTGTCGGACAAGCCGCTGCACGGCGAGCTGAAGCTGCCCGGCATGGCCGATCAGTTCTATCGCGCGCAGGTCGACCAGCATCTGCAGATCGGCGTGCGCGCGATGGAGATCCTGCGTACGAACGGCCTCGACCGGCTCCACAGTCGCAAGCTGCGCAGCTTCGCCGAGGTGGCGTTCCAGTAAGCGCTTTCCTGAAACGACGAGGCCGCCCGTGCGCCGAAGCGCGACGGGCGGCCTTGCCATTGATCCGTGAATTCGATCCGTGAATTTGATTCGTGAATTTGATCCGTGTTATGCGGCGCGCGGTGCTCAGCACTCGTTGTGTCGATGACGCTCGGGCGTGCAGTGATGCTTGAGGTCGCGTTGATGCGCTTCCCAGTCGCGGCGCGTCCAGTCGCGATGGCCGTCCCAGTAGCGGTCCCCGTGCCAGCCGGCCGCCTGGCCGGGCGGGACGCTGTAGGTGTCGGCGTGCGCGAGGCCGGTCGCGGCGATACCGGCGCCGGCGAGAACGAGTGCGAGCAACGTGCGTTTCATGGTCTTCTCCGTGGGGGCAAGGGAAGCATCGGCGCGGCGACCTGGACGAGCGGCCCGAGCCGTCCGGGTGCGCATCGGCATCGCGTGATGCAGGCGCAGTGTGCCGGTTCGGCGCGGCGGGCGCGAGCGGGATGTATTACGACGGATTCGACCGGCGGGCGGCGATGCGGATGAAGCCGGCGTCGCATTTGACAATCGCCGGCGCGCCGGTGGTGTTGCCGCGCGCGCGATGCGCGGGCATTTGACAAACGGCGGGCAAACGGCGCTGCGCGCTTTTAATACGCCGTTACAAAGACGGCGTCGGCCGCGTGTTGCGACGCAGCGCGACGCAGCGCGCCTCAGTGCAACGCGACGCCGCGCAACACGCGGTGCGGCACATGCCGACCGCGCGTTTTTCGCGCGGTCCTACACGCGGTCCTACAGATAGAACATCCGGTCTTCTTCCGGGCGCTGCGGATGCGTTTCCTCGCCTTCCTCTTCCTCGCCGCGATCCTCGTAGAACGCCATCACCGCGTCGAGCACCTGGTCCGGATCGTCGATCACCTGCATCAGGTCCATGTCTTCCGCGTTGATCAGGCCCATCGGAATCAGCTGATCGCGGAACCACTGCAGCAGCCCCTGCCAGAACGTGCTGCCGACGAGGATGATCGGCACGAGACGCGACTTCTTCGTCTGGATCAGCGTGAGCACTTCGGACAACTCGTCGAGCGTGCCGAAGCCGCCCGGCATCACGATCACCGCGTCCGAATTCTTGACGAACGTGACCTTGCGCGTGAAGAAGTGGCGAAAGCGCAGCGAGATGTCCTGATAGTGATTGCCGGCCTGCTCGTGCGGCAGCTCGATGTTGAGGCCGACCGACGGCGCCTTGCCCGCGTGCGCGCCCTTGTTCGCGGCTTCCATGATGCCGGGGCCGCCGCCCGAGATCACCGCGAAGCCGGCGTCGGACAGTTTGCGCGCGATCTGCACCGCGAGCTTGTAATGCGGCGAATCCGGTTTCAGGCGGGCGGAACCGTAGATGCTGACGGCCGGGCGGATCTCGGACAGGTACTCGGTCGCCTCGATAAACTCTGCCATAATCGTGAACATCTGCCACGACGCGCGCGCCTTCTTGGCGGTCGCGCGCTCTTGATCTGCGAGCGAACGCAGACTCGGAATCACTTTTCTCTTGTCCATAATGCCTGAAGAACGAAATCTGGAAGGTAAGACCCTGCTATTGGTTGACGGTTCGAGCTATCTGTATCGGGCTTACCATGCGATGCCTGATCTGCGCGGCCCTGGCGGGGAGCCGACCGGAGCGCTCTACGGAATCATCAACATGCTGCGCCGTATGCGCAAGGAAGTCAGTGCAGAGTATAGCGCGTGCGTGTTCGATGCGAAGGGCAAGACGTTCCGCGATGATCTGTATCCCGAATACAAGGCGCAACGCCCGTCGATGCCGCCCGATCTCGCGCTGCAGATCGAGCCGATTCACGGCGCGGTGCGTGCGCTCGGCTGGCCGCTGTTGATGGTCGAAGGCGTCGAGGCCGACGACGTGATCGGCACGCTCGCGAAGGAGGCGGAGCGGCACGGCATGAAGGTGATCGTGTCGACCGGCGACAAGGATCTCGCGCAGCTCGTCACCGGTGCCGTCACGCTGATCAACACGATGACCGACGAGACGCTCGATCGCGATGCCGTGATCGCGAAGTTCGGCGTGCCGCCGGAGCGGATCGTCGATTACCTGACGCTGATCGGCGATGCGGTCGACAACGTGCCGGGCGTCGAGAAGTGCGGGCCGAAGACGGCCGTGAAATGGCTGTCGCAGTACGACAGCCTCGACGGCGTGATCGAGCATGCGGGCGAGATCAAGGGTGTCGTCGGCGACAACCTGCGCCGCGCGCTCGACTTCCTGCCGCTCGGCCGCCAGCTCGTCACGATCGAGACCGCGTGCGATCTCGCGCCGCATCTCGAGTCGATCGAAGCGTCGCTCGCGAGCGGCGGCGAAGCGCGCGAGCCGCTGCGCGACATCTTTGCCCGCTACGGCTTCAAGACCTGGCTTCGCGAGATCGACAGCGCGAGTGTCGAACGCGCGGACGAGCCGGCGGCGGCCAACGGCGAACCCGCGCCGGTCGTGCAGACGGTCGAGCGCGAGTACGACACGATCCAGACCTGGCCGCAGTTCGACACGTGGATGAAGACAATCGAGCACGCGCCGCTGACCGCGTTCGACACCGAGACGACGTCGCTCGATCCGATGGTCGCGCGGCTCGTCGGCCTGTCGTTCTCGGTCGAGCCGGGGCGCGCCGCGTATCTGCCGGTCGCGCATCGCGGGCCCGACATGCCGGAGCAGTTGCCGATCGACGAGGTGCTCGCGCGCCTGAAGCCGTGGCTCGAATCGGCCGCGCACAAGAAGGTCGGCCAGCACATGAAGTACGACGCGCAGGTGCTCGCGAACTACGGGATCGAGATGAACGGGATCGAGCACGACACGCTGCTCGAATCGTACGTGCTCGAATCGCACCGGCCGCACGACATGGACAGCCTCGCGCTGCGCCACCTCGGCGTGAAGACGATCAAGTACGAGGATGTCGCGGGCAAGGGCGCGCAGCAGATCGGCTTCGACGAGGTGCCGCTGCCGCAGGCCGTCGAGTATTCGGCGGAGGACGCCGACATCACGCTGCAGCTCCATCGCGCGCTGTACCCGCAGGTCGCGCGCGAACCGGGCCTCGAGCGCGTGTATCGCGAGATCGAGATGCCGGTGTCGATCGTGCTGCGCAAAATCGAACGAACGGGCGTGCTGATCGACACGGCGCGTCTCGACGCGCAGAGCGCCGAGATCGCGAAGCGGCTCGTCGAGCTCGAAGCGCAGGCATACGAACTCGCGGGCGGCGAATTCAATCTGGGCTCGCCGAAGCAGATCGGGCAGATCTTCTTCGAGAAGCTGCAATTGCCGGTCGTGAAGAAAACGCCGAGCGGCGCGCCGTCGACCGACGAAGAGGTGCTACAGAAGCTCGCCGACGACTATCCGCTGCCGAAGGTGCTGCTCGAGCATCGCGGGCTGTCGAAGCTGAAGTCGACGTACACCGACAAGCTGCCTCGGATGGTCAATGCCGACACCGGCCGCGTGCATACGAACTACGCGCAGGCGGTCGCGGTGACCGGGCGGCTCGCATCGAACGATCCGAATCTTCAGAACATTCCGGTGCGCACGGCCGAGGGCCGGCGGATCCGCGAGGCGTTCATCGCGCGGGAAGGCTGCCGGATCGTGTCCGCCGATTATTCGCAGATCGAACTGCGGATCATGGCGCACATCTCCGGCGACGCGTCGCTGCAGCGCGCGTTCGCGCACGGCGAGGACATCCACCGCGCGACCGCGGCCGAAGTGTTCGGCGTGACGCCGCTCGAGGTGACGTCCGACCAGCGGCGCATCGCGAAAGTGATCAACTTCGGGCTGATCTACGGGATGAGCGCGTTCGGGCTCGCATCGAACCTCGGCATCACGCGCGACGCCGCGAAGCTCTACATCGACCGCTATTTCGCGCGCTATCCGGGCGTCGCGCGGTACATGGAAGAAACGCGCGCGGCCGCGAAGGAGCAGGGCTACGTCGAGACCGTGTTCGGCCGGCGCCTGTGGCTGCCCGAGATCAACGGCGGCAACGGGCCGCGCCGCCAGGCGGCCGAGCGCGCGGCGATCAACGCGCCGATGCAGGGCACGGCCGCGGATCTGATCAAGCTGTCGATGATCGCGGTCGACGACTGGCTGTCCCGGGAACAGCTCGCCTCGCGGATGATCATGCAGGTGCACGATGAACTCGTGCTCGAGGTGCCCGAGCCGGAGCTCGCGCGCGTGCGCGAGAAGCTGCCGGAGATGATGTGCGGCGTCGCGAAGCTCAAGGTGCCGCTCGTCGCCGAGGTCGGCGCGGGCGCGAACTGGGAAGAGGCGCACTGACGGCGCACTGCTCGTATCCCTATACCCGCATTCAGTGACTCGCCACCCATTGTTGCGGGGATGTCACTGATCGACACGGTTTGCTTGTCGTCAAGGTACAAGCTCCCGGACAATGCATCGCACGCGGCCGCTGCCGGTTTTGAATCGCAAGGGGAAATCGATGCATCGAATCATCATCGTGGGCGGGGGCGCGGGCGGTCTCGAACTGGCGACGCGGCTCGGCAATCGTTACGGCGAGCGCACGCGCCCGGCGCGCGCGGTCGTCACGCTCGTCGACCGCAATCCGACGCATATCTGGAAGCCGCTGCTGCATGAAGTCGCGGCGGGCAGCATGGATCCGTTTACGCAGGAGCTCGAATACGCGGCGCAAGCGCGCTGGCACGGCTTCGAGTTCCAGCAGGGCGAACTGGCCGGGCTCGATCGCGCCGCGAAGCGGATCACGCTCGCGCCCGTCAACGACAGCGACGGCGAAGAATTGCTGCCGCAGCGCACGCTCGACTACGACACGCTCGTGATCGCGATCGGCAGCACGACGCACTTCTTCGGCGTGGACGGCGCGCAGCAGAATGCGATCGCGCTCGACACCGTCGCCGAGGCCGAGCGGTTCCGCAAGCGCCTGATCGCCGCATGCATGCGTGCCGAGCATCAGAGTCCGGTGCCCGTCGTCGAAGCGGCGGGCGACGCGCCGGCATCCGCCGAGTCCCCGGCGGTCACCGAGCCGCGCATCCAGGTGGCGATCGTCGGCGGCGGCGCGACCGGCGTCGAGCTGTCGGCGGAGTTGCGCAACACCGCGCAGGTGCTGTCCGCGTACGGGCTGCACAAGCTCGATCCGCGGCACGACGTCGGCATCGTGCTGATCGAATCGGGGCCGCGGATCCTGCCGGCGCTGCAGGAACGCGTGTCGTCGTCGACCGCGGAGCTGCTCGGCAAGCTCGGCGTGAAGCTGATGCTGTCGGAGCGCGTGATCGAGGTCGCGCCCGGGGTCGTGCGCACCGCGAGCGGCAAGGCGGTGCGGGCCGATCTGACCGTCTGGGCCGCGGGCATCAAGGCGCCGGCGGTGCTGTCGCATCTGGATGGCCTCGCGGTCAACAAGCTCGGTCAGCTCGAGGTGCGGCGCACGCTGCAGACCTTCACCGACGACAACATCTTCGCGCTCGGCGATTGCGCGGCATGCACGTGGCCCGGCAACGAGCGCAACGTGCCGCCGCGCGCGCAGGCGGCGCACCAGCAGGCGAGCTTCCTGCTGAAGGCGTTCGCGAGCCGGCTCGACGGCCGGCCGCTGCCGGAGTTCACGTATCGCGATTTCGGCTCGCTGGTGTCGCTCGGCCACTTCAGCGCGGTCGGCAACCTGATGGGCGGCGTGATCGGCGGCAACATGCTCGTGGAAGGCCTGTTCGCGCGCTTCATGTACATGTCGCTGTACCGTCTGCACGTCGCGGCGCTGCACGGCTATCCGCGGATGATCCTCGATACCGTCGCCCACTGGCTGCGCCGGACGACGCTGCCGCGCGTGAAGCTGCACTGACGCTGCACTGACGCAAAGCGCACTCAGCGTTTGGCGAGCAGTTTGCGCGACGCGAACAACTCGACGTCGTTGCGAATCCCGAGCTTGCGGAATGCGGACTGCTTTTGTGCGCTGATCGTCTTGCGGCTGCGCGAGAATTTCATCGCGATGTCGGATACGGTCATCCCGGCGAGATAGCAGCGCATCACTTCGTGCTCGCGCGGGCTCAGACGCCGGTCCGGGAACAGGTCCGAGGGCGTCGCGTCGTCGTCGACTTCGTCGACGGACTTCGCGTCCAGCACGTGCGGATCGATCGTCCGGCTCACCACCATCTTGTTCGCGAGCGACGCGCTGATGTACGGCCGGCCCGTCGCGACGACGTGAATCGCATGCTGAAGCTCGAGCAGGTTCTCGCTCTTGCCGAAGAAGCCGAGCGCGCCCGCGCGCATCGTCATGTTGACGGTGGACGGCATGTCGTTGCTCGACGTCATCAGGATCTTGCAGTCCGGGAAGCGGGTATTGACGAGCTTGACGAGATTGAGGCCGTCGATGTCGTCGGGGCCGAGCGTGTAGTCGAGCAGTACGACGTCCGCCTGATTGTCTTCGAGCCAGTGAATCAGCTCCCTCGATTTCGTAAAGCTCGCGGCGACTTCGATTCCGGTCTTCTCGGTGAGATAGGTGGCGATTCCGTGCTGGACGACAGCATGGTCATCCAGCACCACGACGCGGATCGGTTTTTGCTCTGGCCTCATGGCATACCTCTGAATGCTTGCGATACGGCTGGCAGGCGGAGACAAGCTCCGGCATTTTTCGCACTGGTATCGACAATCGCGTAGCTTACTGGTTGTCGGGATATTTTTTAACCCGATTGGCTAAAATAAAAAGTCGGCCGGATGGCGGCGTGAAGGTCTCCGATGGCAGCGGCCGATGCCTCGTGAGCGACCGCCGAATGCCCGGGTGGGTGCGTCGGGCGAATGCTTGAATCGAGTGCTCGGATCGAACGGGCTCCCGATTGTATGGGGCAACCGCCGCCTGCAAGGATCGCGCGCGTGCAACGTCGGCCGAATGCATGGGAGAGGAGATATCGGGGTTCGCGCTTCGCCACGCAACGCGTGCCGGCGCCGGCCGGCTGGCGTGAATCGGGATGGCGCGCGTCGGTTACGCGGGCATCTCCATGCGCGGATTGCCGGTCTTGCGCAGGCGCGTTTCGACGTGGTCGATCAACTGCGCGATCTCGGCGAACCCCGCGATGTGCGACGCCCCCTTGATCCGGTGGGTCGCGTGCAGCGCGCCCGGAATGTCGCGCTTGAGTAGCGCGGTGGCGAGCGCGTCGAAATCCTCCGCGACGCTGCTCACGTATATCGTCCGGAGATCGCCCCCATGGCCCGGCCCGGTGTGCTCGGGCGGTTCGTCGAGCGCGATGCCCGAGTACGCGGGGCACCACATCGAGATCATCTGTCGCAGCGCATGCAGACGCAGCGGCTTGCCGAGCACGCCGTCCATGCCGCTCTCGAAGCAGCGCATCTTGTGTGCGTCGTCGGTGGACGCCGAGATCGCAATGATCGGCACGCGTTCGGCCTGGCGCGCGGTCTCGCCCTGCCGGACCCGTTGCGCGACCGCATAGCCGTCGATGTCGGGCAGGTTGCAGTCGAGCAGCACCATGTCGAAGCGCGTGCGCGCGAGCTGCTGCAGCGCGTCCCGGCCGGTGCTGGCCATCACCGCCTGGCAGCGGAGCTCGTCGCATTGCTGGCGGATCGCGAACTGGACGGTTTCGTGATCGTCGACGACGAGCACGAGCGGAACATCGCGGCGTGCGTCCGGCCGGTGTGCGACCGGCGACGCGACGGACATGTCGGCGATGTCGGCGGCGATGTCGGCGGCGCGGCCGGGCGCGTCGAGTGCGGCGGGTACGGTGGGTACGGTGGGTACGGTGGGTACGGTGGCCGCGGCCGGCGCTCGAGCGACTGTCGCGGCGACCGGCAGGCGGACCGTCATCGTCGTTTCGACGTTCGGTGTGCTGTCGGCCGTGATCGTGCCGCGCATCAGCCCGACGAGCTCACGGCAGATCGCGAGCCCGAGCCCGCTGCCGGTCGCGGCGCGATGCGGCGCATGCTCGGCCTGCCAGTACGCGTCGAAGATATGCTCGCGCCGCTCGGGCGAAATGCCGATGCCGGTGTCTCGCACCTGAATCATCAGCGTGCCGCTTTGACCGTGCCGGCCAGGCAGATAGTCGATGCGCAGCGTGACCGACCCGGCCGACGTGAACTTGATCGCGTTGACGAGCAGATTGACGACGATCTGGCGCACGCGCACCGGATCGATCACGACACACAGCGACGGCGGGCATGCGACGTCGAGCGCAAGCTGCTTTTCGTCGGCGCGCCAGCGCACCATGTCGAGGCTCTGCCGCGCCCACGATTCGAGCTCGACGGGCTGTGGCGCCAGCACGATCTTGCGGGATTCGAGACGAGAATAATCGGCGATGTCGTCGAGCAGCGTGAGCAGCGTTTCCGATGCGGAGATCGCGGCGTTCGCGCGGCTCGCCTGCCTGCCGGTCAGCCGCGAGCGCTGCAGCAGCTCGAGCGACGACAGCACCGTATGCATCGGCGTGCGGATTTCGTGGCTGACGAACGCAAGGAACAGCGCCTTGTCGCGCTCGCTGCGGATCGCGGCGGCGCGCGATTTCCACGACAGATACGCGAGCAGCGCGAAGGCGGCGAGCGCGATGCCGACCGCGAGCACCTGCGGCGCGCGGTAGTGGAGGATCGAGCGGAGCGTCGGCTTGCCGTAGTCGGCGAGTTCGACCCAGGTGCGGGTCATCGCGGCCGTTTCGTCGACCGGAATCGCCGCAAGCGATTTGTCGATGATCGATGCGAGGATCGGCGAATCGGCGCGCGTGAGCATCGCGAGCGACAGCGGCCGGTCGGCGAGCGTGCCGGACACGTGGAGCTGCCCCTGGAAACGGCGGCGAAGGATCGGCAGCAGCGTCGCGTCGACGCCGAGCGCGACGTCGGCGGCACCTTCGGCGACGGCGGCGAGCGCGCGTTCCTCGGTATCGAACGCCAGCACGTCGAGCTTCACGCCGCCATGGCGCAGGAAGTATTCGATCGAGCCGCGCCCCTTGATCGCGACGCGCTTGCCGTCGAGCCCTTGCAGGCCGAAGATCATCCGCGCGTTCTCGCGCGTCACCGCCGCGAGCTGGCCGACGAAATACGGCGTGCTGACGAGCGCGCGATCGCCGAGCCGTTCGTGTGCGACTTCGCGCCAGATGCCCGGCAGCAGATCGACCTTGCCCGACTCGAGCGCCGGATACGCGTGCCCCCATTGCGTGCCGGACACGAACCGGAACGTGATGCCGGTCATTCTGGAGATCGCGCCGAGGTAGCCGGCGACGAGGCCCGCGTGTTCGCCGTTGCGGAGGTATTCGATCGGATGCCAGTCGGCTTCCGCCGCGACGCGGACGACCGGGTGCGCGTTGATCCATCGCTGCTCTTCGTCGGTGAAGAGCGGCTTGCCGCAGACGACGGCGCCCGTAGCGGGAAGCGATCCGGCGAGCAGGGTCGAGAGCAATACGCAGCAAAGCAGGCACCTCAGGGCGCCATGCGCGATAAACCGTGCTTCCATGATCGATGCGGTCAGAGCGACGCAGACGTGTTCGGAGACGCGAATCGAAATTGACCCGTCGGATGCCGACACTCTAACCGCCGAACGTTGTAATTCCAGTTTTGTATGACAAATTTCAGACGGAGCGTATCAGACTATTCTCAATTTGAGCGGTTGCGCGATGCGTGCCCGCGAACTTCAACCTCGGAGGATGCCGTCCATGCTGAAACCCGAAGTCGACAGTCTGGTTCCCCATGTACCGTTTTCGCGCCGCAAGTTCGTGCAGGCGGCGCTCGGCGGCACGTTCGCGGCGGCGGTGCTGCCCGTGTCCGCGCAGACGATCACCACCGACAGCGCCGGACTCGATGCGGGCACGGTCGAGATCCGCTCGGGCGACGCGAGCGTGCCCGCCTATCGCGCGCAGCCGCAGGGCAAGTCCGATCTGCCGGTCGTCGTCGTGATTCACGAGATATTCGCGGTGCACGCCCACATCGCGGACGTCTGCCGCCGCTTCGCGAAGCTCGGCTATCTGGCGGTCGCGCCCGACCTGTTCTCGCGGCAAGGCGACGTGTCGAAGATGCCGACGATCCAGGGCATCGTCGAATCCATCGTCAGCAAGGTGCCCGACCGCGAGGTCACCGAGGATCTCGACGCGACCGTCGCGTGGGCGATTGCCAACGGCGGCGACGCGAAGCGGGTCGGCGTGGTCGGCTTCTGCTGGGGCGGGCGTCAGGCGTGGCTGTATGCGGAGCACAATTCGAACGTGCGCGCGGCCGTCTCGTGGTACGGGATGGTCGAGGGCAAGCACGACGAAATGACGCCGTTCAATCCGGTCGATCGGGTGTCGTCGCTGCAGGTGCCGGTGCTCGGCTTCTATGGCGCGAAGGACACGGTCAATCCGCAGGCCACGCTGGCCGACTTGCGTGCGGGCCTCGCGGCGAGCGATACGCGGGCCGCGCACGAATCGCGGATCGTCATCTACGACGACGCGGGGCACGGCTTTTTCGCCGACTATCGTCCGAGCTATGTGAAGGCCGATGCGGAGGACAGCTGGAAGCGCGCGATCGCGTGGCTGCGCAAGTATGGCGTGATGTGAAAGGCGTGATGTGAAAGAAGTGAAGCGGAGCGCGCTCCGGCGAGCGGGTGCCCGCCGGCGCGCCGTCGCATTACGGCGTGGGGCCGGTCGCGACCGGTCGCGCCGGATCGCTGCTCCATTCGCTCCACGAACCCGGATACAGCGCGGCGCCGTGCAGGCCCGCGATCTCCAGCGCGAGCGCGTTGTGGCATGCGGTCACGCCCGAGCCGCATTGCAGGATCACGCGGTTCGGCTCGGTGCCGGCGAGCAGCGCGGAAAACGTCTCGCGCAGCTCGTGTCCGGTCTTGAAGCGGCCGTCCGCGGTCAGGTTGTCCTTGAAGAAGCGGTTGCGTGCGCCGGGGATGTGGCCGCCGACGCGATCGAGCGTTTCATTTTCTCCGCGATAGCGATCGGGCGAGCGCGCGTCGATCACGAGCCGCGCGTGCGTCGCGAGATTGGCGAGCACCGCCTGCGCGTCGGCGGTCACCTCGAGCGGCGGCTGCGCGCGGAAATCGCCGGCGGTGACGCGCGGCACGTCGGTCGCGAGCGGCTGACCGGCGGCCTCCCATGCTTGCAGGCCGCCGTCGAGGACCGCGACTGAATCGTGCCCGAGCCAGCGCAGCAGCCACCAGAGCCGCGCCGCATACATGCCGCCATGCGCGTCGTACGCGACGACCTGCTGACCTTGCTTCAGGCCGCGATTGACGAGCGTCGCGACGAGCGCGTCGCGCGACGGCAGCGGATGGCGGCCGTTCGTGCCGGTTTTGCGGCCCGACAGGTCGCGATCGAGGTGGAGATACTGCGCGCCGGGGAGATGGCCGGCCGCATACGCGGCTTCGCCCGCGCCGGTGTCCGCGAGATCGAAGCGGCAGTCGAATAGCACGACGCTGGCCGGCGCGGCCGCGACGCGTTCGGCGAGATTGGCCGCCGAGATGAGCGTGGTGTAGTGGGTGTGTGACATGACGGCTCCTGATTGAGCGAACGGCCTGACGAGCTAAGGGGCCTGATGTACTAAGTCTAAACAAAAAAAGACGAGCCGCAGCTCGTCTTTCGTCATGCTTTCATCATGCCGCCGGCCGATCCGTCAGATCGCGCCGAGCTCGCGCCGCAGGAACTCGTGGAAGTGCTGCATGCCGTCTTCCATCGGGCTCTGGTACGGACCGACCTGCGACTCGCCGCGCTCGAGCAGCGCCCGGCGCCCGGCATCCATCCGCATCGCGATCTCGTCGTCCTCGACCGCGGTTTCCATATAGGCCGCGCGCTCCGCCTCGACGAACTCGCGCTCGAACAGCGCGATTTCCTCGGGATAGTAGAACTCGACGATGTTCGTGGTCTTCTGCGGGCCGCGCGGGATCAGCCACGACACGACGAGCACGTGCGGATACCATTCGATCATCACGCCCGGGTAGTAGACCATCCAGATCGCGCCGAACTCGGGCGGCACGCCGTCGCGGAACTTCAGCACCTGCTCGTGCCATTTCTGGTATGTCGGGCTGCCCGGCTTCGCGAGCGCGCTGTGCACGCCGACCGTCTGCACGCTGTACCAGTCGCCGAATTCCCACTCGAGATCGTCGCAGGACACGAAGCTGCCGAGGCCCGGGTGGAACGGGACGACGTGGTAATCCTCGAGATACACCTCGATGAACGTCTTCCAGTTGTAGTCGCACTCGTGGATCTGCACGTGATCGAACACGTACTCCGAGAAGTCGAAGTGATGCCGGGTGCCGAGCCGTGCGAGATCGCGTGCGACGTCGCGGCCGCCGGCCTCGAACAGCAGCCCCTGCCAGTTCTGCAGCGGCGCCTTGTTCAGGTTCAGGCAGGGCTTGTCGGGGAAGTGCGGCGCACCGAGCAGCTGGCCCTCGAGATCGTAGGTCCAGCGGTGCAGCGGGCACACGATGTTCTGCGTGTGGCCACGCCCGTTCAGCATGATCGCCTGCCGGTGGCGGCAGACGTTCGACAGCAGTTCGACCTGGTTCGCCGGGTTGCGCACCAGCACGCGGCCCTCGTTCTCGGAAGGCAGCGCAAAATAGTCCCCCGCCTCGGGCACCATCAATTCGTGCCCGACGTAGCGAGGTCCTTGCTTGAAAAGTGTTTCGATTTCGCGCGCAAGCAGCGCCTCATCGAAGTAAGCCGTGACTGGAAGCTGGCTGTGTGCCGACTTCAACTGCAGCGCGTCGCTCAGATTGGACATTCCCACTCCCGGTGAAAGCGTGAAAGCAGTGAACAACCCAACCATCGAAAATTCGATTTTGGGGAGCCGAAGATTATACCGGGATCGATATCCGAGGGGGACGCTTAAGTATCTGATTTGTGTAAAATTTTTGTGACAACGCAAATTTTCGCGCGCCGGTGCGCATCGTGATGGGGTCGGAGTGCGCGCGCGGAAGGAAGCATGTCAGGAGGTCGGGGAATTCGCTTTTGCCGTAGAATGTCCGACTTGTTTTGAAATTTGACACATCGTCCATGGCGAAATCCGCATCCCCAGGTGCCACGCCGCCCGGCAACGGCTCCGAACCCTTGCCGGAGAATTACGAGACGGCGCTGGCGGAGCTCGAAACGCTGGTCGCGCGGATGGAAGGCGGCAGCCTGAGTCTCGAGGATTCGCTGACGGCCTATCGGCGCGGTGCCGCGCTTGTTGCGTTTTGCCAACAGCAGCTCGAAAAAGTGGAGCAGCAGGTCCGCGTGCTCGACGGGGCGACCCTGAAGCCGCTTTCGGCCGGCGCGGCCGCCACGGACGGCGAAGACGACGATCTATGACATTCGAACAATGGGTGCGGTCGGTGCTCGACCGTGTCGAGGACGCGCTCGGCCGCTATCTGCCGGCGGACACTGTGGTGCCCGCGCAACTCCATGAGGCGATGCGCTATGCGGTCATGGGCGGCGGCAAGCGCGTGCGTCCGCTGCTGTGCCATGCGGCGGGCGAACTGACCGGCGCGACCGAGGCGGCGCGCAACGCGGCGGCGGCGGCGCTGGAGATGATCCACGTGTATTCGCTCGTCCACGACGACATGCCGTGCATGGACGACGACGCGCTGCGCCGCGGCAAGCCGACCGTCCACGTGAAATACGATGAGCCGACGGCACTGCTCGTCGGCGACGCGCTGCAGTCGCAGGCGTTCGTCGCGCTGACCGATGCCGACGCGCTCGCGCCGGCCCAGCAGGCCGCGCTCGTGCGCGAACTCGCGCTCGCGAGCGGCTCGATCGGGATGGCCGGCGGGCAGGCGATCGATCTCGCGAGCGTCGGCGTGAAGCTGTCGCGCGAGCAGCTCGAGACGATGCACAGAATGAAGACCGGCGCGCTGTTGCGCGCGTCGGTCCGGATGGGCGCGCTTGCGGGCGATGCGCCGTCGGCTGACGCGATGGCGTCGCTCGACGCGTATGCGGCCGCGATCGGGCTCGCGTTCCAGGTCGTCGACGATATTCTCGACGTGACGACCGATTCCGCGACGCTCGGCAAGACGGCCGGCAAGGACGCGGCGAACGACAAGCCGACCTACGTATCGATTCTCGGCCTCGACGCGTCGCGCGAGCTCGCCGCGCGCTTGCGCGCGGACGCGCACGCCGCGCTGAAGCCGTTCGGCGCGCGCGCGCAGCGTCTCGCCGAACTGGCCGACCTGGTGGTGAACCGGGCGAGCTGACGCGCAGTCCCGCCGCCGCGCGCCCGCCGCGGTGCGCGCCGAGGAGGGCGGGCGCGTGTGTTTTCCTAAAGTGGAACGACGATGTACGACTTGCTCAAAACCATCGACGATCCGGCGGATCTGCGCCGCCTCGATCGTCGCCAACTGCACCCGCTCGCCGACGAGCTGCGTGCGTTCGTGCTCGACAGCGTGTCGAAGACGGGCGGCCATTTGTCGTCGAACCTCGGCACGGTCGAACTGACGATCGCGCTGCACTACGTGTTCGATACGCCGAACGACCGCATCGTGTGGGACGTCGGTCATCAGACCTATCCTCACAAGATCCTGACCGGCCGCCGCGACCAGATGCCGACGCTGCGTCAGCTCGACGGCATCTCGGGCTTTCCGCGCCGCAGCGAGTCGGAATACGACACGTTCGGCACCGCGCACTCGAGCACGTCGATCTCGGCCGCGTACGGGATGGCGGCGGGCAGCAAGCTGAACGGCGACAACCGCTTCTCGATCGCGGTGATCGGCGACGGCGCGATGACGGCCGGCATGGCGTTCGAGGCGATGAACAGCGCGGGCATCGACGAGAACGCGAAGCTGCTCGTGATCCTGAACGACAACGACATGTCGATCTCGCCGCCGGTCGGCGCGCTGAACCGCCATCTCGCGCGCCTGATGTCGGGCCGCTTCTACGCGGCCGCGCGCGCGGGCGTCGAGCGCGTGCTGAGCGTCGCGCCGCCGGTGCTCGAGCTCGCGCGCAAGCTCGAGGAGCATGCGAAGGGCATGGTCGTGCCCGCGACGCTGTTCGAGGAGTTCGGCTTCAACTACATCGGCCCGATCGACGGTCACGATCTCGATTCGCTGATCCCGACGCTGCAGAACATTAAGGAGCTGAAAGGCCCGCAGTTCCTGCACGTCGTCACGAAGAAGGGGCAGGGCTACAAGCTCGCCGAGGCCGACCCGGTGCTCTATCACGGCCCGGGCAAGTTCAATCCGGCCGAAGGGATCAAGCCGTCGCCGACGCCCGCGAAGAAGACGTACACGCAGGTGTTCGGCGAATGGCTGTGCGACGAGGCCGAGCGCGACAAGCGCGTCGTCGGCGTCACGCCCGCGATGCGCGAAGGCTCGGGGCTCGTCGAGTTCGAGAAGCGCTTCCCGGATCGCTACTACGACGTCGGTATCGCCGAGCAGCACGCGGTCACGTTCGCGGGCGGCCTGGCGACCGAGGGGCTGAAGCCCGTCGTCGCGATCTACTCGACGTTCCTGCAGCGCGGGTACGACCAGCTGATTCACGACGTCGCGCTGCAGAACCTGCCGGTCGTGTTCGCGATCGACCGCGCGGGCCTCGTCGGCGCGGACGGCGCGACGCACGCGGGCGCGTACGACCTCGCGTTCATGCGCTGCATCCCGAACATGACGATCATGGCCGCGTCCGACGAGAACGAATGCCGCCAGATGCTGCACACCGCGCTGCAGCAGCCGAATCCGACCGCGGTGCGCTATCCGCGCGGCGCCGGCACGGGCGTCGCGACCGTGAAGGAACTCACCGGGATCCCGCTCGGCAAGGGCGAGGTGCGCCGCCGAACGTCGCAGCCGGAGGGCAAGCGGATCGCGATCCTCGCGTTCGGCACGATGGTCGCGCCGTCGCTCGCGGCGGCCGAAGAGCTCGATGCGACCGTCGCGAACATGCGCTTCGTGAAGCCGCTCGACGCGGAGCTCGTGCGCGAGCTCGCGCGCACGCACGACGCGATCGTCACGATCGAGGAAGGCTGCGTGATGGGCGGCGCGGGTTCCGCGTGCGTCGAAGCCCTGATGGAGCGTGGGGTTATCCGGCCCGTACTACAATTGGGCCTTCCGGACCGCTTCATCGATCATGGCGATCCCGCGAAGCTGCTGTCGCTGTGCGGCCTCGACGCCGCGGGCATCGCGAAGTCGATCCGCGAACGCTTTCTGAGCCAGGCGGCCGACGTGGCCGGCCACGCGAAGCGCGTGGCCTGAGATCCGCGGCGGCGCGACCGGCCGGCCTTCGCGGGCCGGCCAGTCGGGCGTGATCCGGTTTTTCATTGATTCGGAAAACATGGGCCTGCGGGCCCATGTTGCATTTCCGGCTGCCGCTCGTCGCGGCGCGCGCGAAGCAGCATCGCGCGGCTAACAAGGATTGAAAAAAATGAACCAGATGAATCCCGCTTTCGTGATGCCCGACGTGCAGAGCACGGTGGATACCCGTCAGATCCCGATCCAGCGCGTCGGCGTGAAGGCGGTCCGGCATCCGTTGACGGTGCGTACCGCAAGCGGCGACGAGCAGCCGAGCGTCGGCGTCTGGAATCTCGACGTGCATCTGCCGGCCGAGCAGAAGGGCACGCACATGTCGCGTTTCGTCGCGCTGCTCGAAGAACATCGCGCGCCGCTGACGCTCGAGCGGTTCCGCGCGATGCTCGCGTCGATGCTCGACAAGCTCGAGGCGACGGCCGGCCGCATCGAGGTGACGTTCCCGTATTTCGTCAGCAAGACCGCGCCGGTATCGGGCGTTCAAAGTCTGCTGGACTACGAAGTGACGCTCGCGGGCGATGTCCGCGACGGCGCGACGCGCGTGTTCATGAAGGTGCTCGTGCCGGTCACGAGCCTGTGCCCGTGCTCGAAGAAGATCTCGCAGTACGGCGCGCACAATCAGCGCTCGCACGTGACGATCGACGCGGAGCTCGCGGCCGATCTGCCGGTCGAGACGCTGATCCGCATCGCCGAGGAAGAGGCGTCGTGCGAGCTGTGGGGGCTGCTGAAGCGTCCGGACGAGAAGTTCGTGACCGAGCGCGCGTACGAGAATCCGAAGTTCGTCGAGGATCTGGTGCGCGACGTCGCGCAGCGTCTCGATCGGGACGAGCGCATCGTCGCGTATGTGCTCGAGGCCGAGAATTTCGAGTCGATCCACAATCACAGCGCATATGCGCTGATCGAGCGCGACAAGCGTCTGGCCGCTTAAGGGCTCAAAGCGGGCTCAAAGCGGACTCAACGCCGGCGCAGTGCAGGCCCGGCGCGGACGCACTGCTGGCCCACTGCGCGGACTCAGCGCGCGAGCGACGCGAGATCCCAGCGCGGCTTCACGGTGAATGCATAGTCGCAATTCGCCTGGTCGGGCCAGCGCGCGAGACGCAGCGCCCCGGCCAGCGCGATCATCGCGCCGTTGTCGGTGCAGAGCGCGAGATCGGGGTAGTGCACGTCGAAGCCACGCTTCGTTGCCGCGGCCGACAGCGCCGCGCGCAACTGGCGGTTCGCGCCGACGCCGCCCGCGACGACGAGCCGCTTGAGCTTCGTCTTCTTCAGCGCCGCGAGCGACTTCGCGGCGAGCACGTCGACGGCCGCGTCGACGAACCCGCGCGCGAGATCGGCCTTCGCCCGTTCGAGCGCGTCGCCGGTCAGCCCCGCCGCTTCGAATTTCTTCATCTGCGTGAGCACGGCCGTCTTCAGGCCGCTGAAGCTGAAATCGAGATCGCCGGAATGCAGCATCGGGCGCGGCAGCACGACGGCGCCGGGCGTGCCCGTCTCCGCGAGCTTCGACACCTCCGGGCCGCCGGGATAGCCGAGGCCGATCAGCTTCGCGGTCTTGTCGAACGCTTCGCCGGCGGCATCGTCGAGCGTCTCGCCGAGCGTTTCGTATTCGCCGACGTCGGTCACACGCATGAGCTGCGTATGCCCGCCCGACACGAGCAGCGCGACGAACGGGAACGGCGGCGGCTCGGCGACGAGCAGCGGCGACAGCAGATGCCCTTCGAGATGGTGGATGCCGACGGTCGGCTTGTTCCACGCCATCGCGAGCGCGTTCGCGATGCTCGCGCCGACGAGCAGCGCGCCCGCGAGGCCGGGGCCTTGCGTGAACGCGATCGCGTCGATGTCCTCGCGCCGCGCGCCGCCTTTTTCCATCACGTCCTCGAGCAGCGGCAGCGCGCGGCGAATGTGGTCGCGCGACGCGAGCTCGGGCACGACGCCGCCGTATTCGCGGTGCATCGCGATCTGCGAATGGAGCGCGTGCGCGAGCAGCCCGCGCTGCGTGTCGTAGAGCGCGAGGCCGGTTTCGTCACAGGAACTTTCGATGCCGAGAACGAGCATGATGGGGAATGGGCGCGCGCCGTGCGCGCGGCGCCGAATGTCGACGTAACGGGAAAGTATACCAGCGGGGCTCGCGCGCAGTGGACGGGCAGCGGGTTGCACGTCCGGTGTGTGCGTCCGGTGTGCGTCGCTAATGACGCCGCTCGCGCGTCGGTTAGAATGCGCTTCGATTCGAAAGAAAAATGTAACCCGGGGGCGGGCGATGCGAAGCGGCAACGTAAAACAGCAATACGTATGGGCGGCCGCGGCAGCCGTCGTGCTCGGCTTTTTTCTGACGGCCGCGTGGCGTGCCGACGCCGCGCGCGTCACGCACGTGTCGCCGCAGGGCAAGGTCGCGCAGGTCCGGCAGGTCGTCGTCAAGTTCGACGAGTCGATCGTCGCGTTCGGCGCCGCCGATGCGCCCGCGCCGGCGCGGATACGATGCAACGACGCGTCCGCGAGCGCCGGCCAGGCGCGCTGGATCGACGACAAGACCTGGGCCTGGGATTTTGCCGCCGATCTGCCGCCCGGTGTCGCGTGCGCGGTCGATCTGAAGGACGGGCTCAAGTCGTCGGCGGGCAACGCGCTGAGCGGGCCGCGACACTACACGTTCGAGACGGGCGGGCCGTTCGTGCGGAGCGTCGAGCCGGGCGACGGCGAGATCGAGGAATCGCAGACCTTCGTCGTCCAGCTGAACGGGCCCGCGACCGATGCGTCGGTGCGGCAGAACGTCTGGTGTGAATCGAGCAGCCTCGGCAATCGCATTCCGGTGAAGAACGCCGATGCGGCGACCCGCGACGCGCTGCTCAAGCGCTTCAGGCTGCAGAAGGATGCCGCGCGCGTGCTGACGCTCCAATGCCAGCAGGCGCTGCCGTCCGGCGCGAAGGCGCAGCTCGTGTACGGCAAGGGCGTCGCGAGCCCGAGCGGAATCGCGAACGACGTCGAACGCCGCTTCGATTTCACGGTGCGCGAACCGTTCGCCGCGAGCTTCGGCTGCGAACGCGAGAACGCGAAAGCCCCATGCACGCCGTTGCGGCCGCTGCATCTGCAGTTCAATGCGCCGATCGAGCGCGCCGACGCGGAGAAGATCCGCATCAAGGGCCCGGACGGCGAGATCAAGCCGACGTTTGCGCCGGACGACAAGGATCCGCAGACCTCCGACGTTCAATTCGCCGCGCCGCTGCCCGAACGCGCGGAGTTGACGATTACGCTGCCGTCCGGCCTGAAGGACGCGAGCGGCCGAGCGCTGACGAACGCCGATCTGTTCCCGCTGAAGACGACGACCGCGTCGCTGCCGCCGCTCGCGAAGTTTTCGTCAGGCACGTTCGGGATCGTCGAGCGCTTCGCGGAGCCGGACATGCCCGCGCTCGTGCCGGTCACGCTGCGCAACGTCGAAGCCGATCTGCACATCGCGGGGCTCAACGCGGGCAACGCGCAGTTCTCGAAGCTGCGCGTCGACGCCGATACCGATATCCGCCGCTGGATGCGCCGCGTCGACGTATTCGACGGCTTCACGATGTCGCGCAACGAGATCGACGCGCAGATGCCGAATCTGCTCGCGCGCAATCCGCATCCGGTGATCGTGCGGCGCACCGGCGAAGGGTCGAATAATTCGGATATGCAGGAGGACCGCAAGAATCCGCAGATCGACGTGCGTTCGCTGTCGCTGCTCGCCGGGCGGTCGAACGTCGAGACGCTGACGCTGCCGAAGGCCGATCCGAAGGCGCTGCGGCCATTCGAGGTGGTCGGCGTGCCGATCGCGAAGCCCGGCTTCTACGTGATCGAGCTCGCGTCGCCGGCGCTCGGCGCGTCGCTGCTCGGCAAGCACGCGCCGATGTACGTCCGCACGGCCGTGCTCGTCACGAATCTCGGCGTGCATTTCAAGCAGGGGCGCGAGAACGCCGTCGTCTGGGTGACGACGCTCGACAAAGGGCTGCCGGTGCCGAACGCCGATGTGCACGTGAGCGACTGCAACGGCGATGCGCTCGCGTCCGGCAAGACCGACGCGCACGGCGTGCTGATGATCAACCAGGCGCTCTCATCGCGCGTCGCATGCAAGGACGACAACTTCGGCGGCCTGTTCGTGTCCGCGCGCGTCGACGATCCGAAGACCGGCCACGACATGGCGTTCGTGCGCTCCGACTGGAATCGCGGGATCGAAGCGTGGCGCTTCAACGTGCCGACCGACACGAGCGTCGACCGGACCGTGCGCGCGCATACCGTGTTCGACCGCACGCTGCTGCGCGCCGGCGAGACGGTGTCGATGAAGCACATGATCCGCGTCGAGACGATGCACGGGCTCGGGTTTCCGAAAACGTATCCGTCGCGCGTGACGATCCGTCATCTCGGCAGCGGCCAGACCTGGCATCTGCCGCTCAAATGGGCGGCCGATCACACCGCGGATTCGACGTTCGCGATTCCCGCCGCCGCGAAGCTCGGCGAATACAGCGTGTCGCTCGACGACGGCGACGCGGATGCATCGTCGTCCTCGTCCTCGTCCGACGACAGTGGCGACGATGGAGACGGAAGCGCGCCGCGCAACAGCGTCGAATCCGGTTCGTTCCGTGTCGAGGAATTCCGGCTGCCAGTGTTCAAGGGCACGATCGCGGTGCGCGACGAGAACGCGCATCCGCTTGTTGCCGCGAAGGAAGCGCCGCTCGCGTTGCAGATCGACTACATGTCCGGCGGCGGCGCGTCGGGCCTGCCGGTGCAGGTGTCGGCGCTGACGAAGCGCGCGTCGCCGGCGTTCGCCGACACGTATCCGGATTTCAGTTTCATCCCGTACACGAAGCGCAGCGACGACAACGCGTCGTCCGGCGGCGATGGCGACGACGGCGACGCGCAAGATCAGCAGGCCGGCAGCGAAGACGGCGACGACGGCTCGAAGCTGATCGCCGACAAGGAATCCGTCACGCTCGACCGCAACGGCGCGGGCGGCTTCACGCTGAAAAATCTGCCGCGCGTCGATGCGCCGAAACGTCTCGCGCTCGAAGCGACGTTCGCCGATCCGAACGGCGAGATTCAGACGATCAGCGGCGGCGCGATGCTGTGGCCGGCCGCGGTCGTCGCGGGCGTGAAGTCGGGGCAGTGGGTGTCCGTCGGCAGCACGGTGCCGGTGAAGGCGCTCGCGGTCGATCTGCAGGGCAAGCCGCGCGCGGGCGTGCCGCTCGACGTGCGCGGTGTCGCGCGGATCACGACGACGTCGCGCAAGCGGATGGTCGGCGGCTTCTACGCGTACGACAACCACACCGAAACGAAGGATCTCGGCACGCTGTGCAGCGGCAAGAGCGACGAGCACGGGCTGATGACCTGCGACGCGAAGCTGAAGGAAGCGGGCAACGTCGATCTCGTCGTGACCGCGAAGGATGGCGAAGGCAACGCGTCGACCGCGACGACGTCGATCTGGGTCACGCGCGAGGAGGATCTGTGGTTCGGCGGCGAGAACACCGACCGCATCGACGTGCTGCCCGAGAAGACCGCGTACGAGCCCGGCGAGACCGCGCGCTTCCAGGTGCGGATGCCGTTCCGCTTCGCGACGGCGCTCGTCGCGGTCGAGCGCGAAGGGATCATCGAGACGCACGTCGTGAAGCTGGACGGCAAGGATCCGACCGTCGAGCTGAAGGTGAGCGATGCGTGGGGGCCGAATGTCTACGTGTCGGTGCTCGCGCTGCGCGGACGCATCCGGGAGGTGCCGTGGTATTCGTTCTTCACGTGGGGCTGGAAGGCGCCGCTCGAATGGGCGCGCGCGTTCTGGTACGAAGGCCGGCAGTACGAAGCGCCGACGACGCTCGTCGATCTGTCGAAGCCGGCGTTCCGCTACGGGCTCGCGGAGATCAAGGTCGGCACGGCCGCGCACCGGCTCGCGGTGACCGTCGCGCCGGACGCGAAGTCGTACACGGTGCGGGGCAAGGCTCACGTGAAGCTGCACGTGCGGATGCCGGGCGGCAAGCCCGCGCCGGCGGGCACGCAGATCGCGGTCGCGGCGGTCGACGAGGCGCTGCTCGAACTGATGCCGAACGATAGCTGGGACCTGCTCGGCGCGATGCTGCAGCGGCGCGCGTACGGCGTCGAAACCGCGACCGCGCAGATGGAGATCGTCGGGCGGCGCCACTTCGGGCGCAAGGCGGTGCCGGCGGGCGGCGGCGGTGGGCGCGGCGCGACGCGCGAGCTGTTCGACACGTTGCTGCTGTGGAATCCGCGCGTGACGCTCGATGCGAACGGCGACGCGACCGTCGACGTGCCGCTGAACGATTCGCTGACACGCTTCCGGATCGTCGCGATCGCGGCGATCGGCGACGCGATGTTCGGCACCGGCAGCGCGTCGATCCGCAGCACGCAGGATCTGCAGCTCGTGTCCGGCCTGCCGCCGCTCGTGCGCGAAGGCGACCGATTCCGCGCGCAGTTCACGGTGCGCAATACGACGACGCGTGCGATGAAAGTCGTCGTCACGCCGAGCGTGCCCGGCTTGCCGCTGCCGCCGCAGACGGTCGACGTCGGCCCGGATTCCGCGCGCGAAGTCGCGTGGGACGTGATGCCGCCCGACGGCATCGCCGACGCGCCGGCGGCCGCGCTGACGTGGCAGATCGGCGCGGCGGAACAGGGCGGCGCGCACGCGTCGGATGCGCTGAAGGTCGCGCAGCGCGTGACGGCCGCGATTCCGGTCACCGTGCAGCAGGCGACGCTCACGCAGGTCGACGGCACGTTCTCGCTGCCCGTCGCCGCGCCGGCCGACGCGAGCGCGACGCAGGCGGGCGCGTTGCGCGGCGGGATCGCGGTGTCGATGCAGTCGACGCTGTCCGACGGATTGCCCGGCGTGCGCCGCTGGTTCGAGCGCTATCCGTATGGCTGCCTCGAACAGCTGACGTCCCGCGCGCTCGGCCTGCGCGACGCCGCGCAATGGCAGGCGGTCGTCGCGCGGATGCCGGTCTATCTGGATCGCGACGGCCTCGCGAACTACTTCCCGCCGAGCGAAGGCAGCGGCAACACGGGCAGCACGACGCTCTCCGCGTATCTGCTGTCGGTGACCGACGAGGCGGCGAAGCTCGATCCGCGCTTCGCGTTGCCCGACGAACTACGCGCGCAACTCGAAGGCGGCCTCGTGAACTTCGTCGAAGGGCGGCTCGAGCGCAACGTCTGGGCGCCGCGCAAGGATCTCGATCTGCGCAAGCTGGCCGCGCTCGAAGCGCTGTCGCGTCACGGCGCGGCGCGGGCGAGCATGCTCGGGTCGATCGAAATCGCGCCGAACCAGTGGCCGACGTCGGCGGTGCTCGATTACTACGCGATCCTGTCGCGCGTGAAGGACGTGCCGCAGCGCGACCAGAAGCTCGCGCAGGCCGAGCAGATCATCCGTTCGCGCCTCACGTATCAGGGCACGCGGCTGACGTTCTCGACGGCCGACGGCGACGATCTCTGGTGGCTGATGACGGACACCGAGACGAACGCGGCGCGCACCGCGCTGACCTTCGTCGATCTGCCGGGCTGGAAGGACGAGATGCCGCGGCTGGTCGCGGGCCTGCTCGCGCTGCAGAAGAACGGCGCGTGGCAGACGACGACGGCGAACCTGTGGGGCTCGCTCGCGGTCCGGCGTTTCTCGCAGGCATTCGAGAGCGTGCCGGTCGCCGGGCAGACGAGGATGCAACTCGGCACGGAGGTGAAATCGATCGGATGGGGGGCGGTCGCCTCGGCAGCGGCGAACGCCGCATCGGCGACGGCTGTGAAGGGTGTGACCAGCGCGACCGCTGCGACGACGACCGCGGACACGCGCAGCGTGCTGCTGCCGTGGCCGCCGGAAGCACGCCGCTCGCCGGTGCCGCTGACGCTCACGCACGAAGGTGCCGGCAAGCCGTGGGCGACGATCGAGAGTCTCGCGGCCGTCGCGCTGAAGGCGCCGTTCGCGGCGGGCTACCGGATCACGAAGACGCTCACGCCTGTCGATCCCGCCGTGAAGGGCGTGAACACGCGCGGCGACATCGTGCGCGTGCACCTCGATATCGATGCGCAGTCCGACATGACGTGGGTCGTCGTCAACGATCCGGTGCCGGCGGGCGCGACGATTCTCGGCTCGGGCCTCGGCCGCGATTCGGAAGCCGCGACCGAAGGCGAGAAGTCGCAGCGCGGCGCGTGGCCTGCGTTCGTCGAGCGCGGCTTCGACGGCTATCGCGCGTACTACGACTATCTGCCGAAGGGCAAATTCTCGATCGAGTACACGGTGCGATTGAACAACGTCGGCACGTTCGGCCTGCCGCCGACCCGCGTCGAGGCGCTCTATGCGCCGTCGTCGTTCGGTGTGCTGCCGAATGCGCCGGTCGTCGTGCGGCCGGCGGCGGGCGCGAAGTAAGCGGAGCGCGCGATGATGCCGATCGGCACACGGGAAGCCGCACGCGATCGTTCGACGCCGGGCGGATGGGCCGTGCTCGCGCGCGTCGCGCTCTGCGCGTGGCTGGTGGCGGCGCCGCTTGCCGCGCGCGCGCTGCCGTCGTTCGACGACGTGCGCTCGCAGTGGCACAGCTCCGACTGGCTGCTGCTCGCGCGCGACGGCACGCCGCTGCAGCGCACGCGCATCGACAAGACCGAGCGGCGCGGCGACTGGGTGGCGCTCGCCGACGTGTCGCCGGCGCTGCGCGAGGCGATCGTCGTGTCGGAGGACAAGCGCTTCTACGAGCATAGCGGCGTCGACTGGCGCGGCGCGGCCGCCGCCGCGTGGGCGAATCTGTGGAATACGCGTACGCGTGGCGCGTCGACGGTCACGATGCAACTGACCGGGCTGCTCGACGATGATACGAAGCATGCGGGCCGGCGCTCGCTCACGCAGAAAGCCGGCCAGGCCGTGAGCGCGCTGTGGCTCGAGCGCGCGTGGCGCAAGGACCAGATTCTCGAGGCGTACCTGAACCTCGTGCCGTTTCGCGGCGAAGCGGTCGGGCTGTCCGCGCTGTCGATCACGCTGTTCGGCAAGCTGCCGTCCGGCCTCGACGAGCGCGAGGCAGCGGTCGCCGCCGCGCTGATCCGCTCGCCCAACGCGCCGTACGCGAAAGTGAGCGCGCGTGCGTGCCGGATTCTGCGTGACATGAACGCGCCCGCGCTGTGCGAGAACCTCCCGGCCTTCGTGCAACTGGCGTTCGCGCGTCCGGCGCCGGCGATGCTGTCGGTGTCGCCGGACGCGGAATCGCTCGCGCCGCATTTCGCGCGCCGCGTCGCCGCCGAAGCGAACCCGATGGCCGGCGCGCGGATCACGACGACGCTCGACGCGCCGCTCCAGCGTTTCGCGACCGATACGCTGACGCGCACGCTCGTCGAGCTCAATGCTCGCGCGCATCCGCGCAACGTGCACGACGGCGCGGTCGTCGTGCTCGACAACGCGACGGGCGACGTGCTCGCGTGGGTCGGCTCGTCCGGCCGGCTATCGGGCGCGGGCGATGTCGACGCGGTGCTCGCGGGCCGTCAGGCCGGCTCGACGCTGAAGCCGTTCCTGTATGCGCAGGCGATCGACGAGCGGCGCCTGACGACGGCGTCGCTGCTCGACGACGCGCCGCTCGATCTCGCGGCGGGCGGCGGGCTCTACATTCCGCAGAACTACGACAAGGACTTCAAGGGCTGGGTCAGCGTGCGCACGGCGCTCGGCTCGTCGCTGAACGTGCCGGCCGTGCGCACGCTCGTGATGGTCACGCCGCACCGCTTCGCGAACACGCTGACCGCGCTCGGCCTGCCGCTGACGCAAAGCGGCGACTACTACGGCTATTCGCTCGCGCTCGGCAGCGCGGACGTGACGCTGCTGTCGCTCGCGAATGCGTATCGCGCGCTCGCGAACGGCGGCGTCGCCGCGCCGACGCGCGATCTGCCGCGTCCGCCGGCGGTGGACATGGCGAACGTGGTGAACGCGGCGCACGCGGCGCACGCGGCGCGCGTCGCGGGAGCGCCGCTGCCCGCGCCGCGCCGCGTGTTCAGCGCGGATGCGAGCTACATCGTCACGACCGTGCTGTCGGACAACAACGCGCGCACGCGCACGTTCGGCTTCGACAGCCCGCTCGCGACGCGGGTTTTCTCGGCCGTGAAGACCGGCACGAGCAAGGACATGCGCGACAACTGGACGGTCGGCTTCACGTCGCGTTATACGGTTGGCGTGTGGGTCGGCAACGCGGACGGGCAGCCGATGTGGGACGTGTCCGGCGTGACGGGCGCGGCGCCGGTCTGGGCCGCGATCGTCGGCTATCTGCACCGGCGTGTGCCGAGCGTCGCGCCGCGCGCGCCGGCGGGTGTCGTGCGCACGCGCGTCACGTTCGCGCGCAACGTCGAGCCGGCGCGCGACGAGTGGTTCCTGAGCGGCACGCAGATGTCCGTGGTCGGCCTGGCGGCGGATGCGGGCGAGCCAGGCGCTGCGCGGGTATCGCGGGCCGCCGACACGTCGAGCGCATCGAGCGGCCCGCCGCGCATCGGCTCGCCTGCCGACGGCACGCTGTTCGCGCTCGACCCGGACATTCCGGCCGGCCGCCAGCGGGTCGTGTTCGAACGCGCGGGCGGCGCGTCCGCGCGCGTCGCGTGGCGGCTCGACGGCAAGCCGCTCGGTCGCGCCGCGCGCGTGCCGTGGCTGCCGTGGCCGGGACGTCACGTGCTCGAGCTCGTCGATGCGCACGGATCGGTTGCCGATTCGGTGCGCTTCGAAGTGCGGGGCGCGATGGCGCGCACGCCGGCGGCGAACGCGAAGCAGCCGGCGGTGGCGGCGCAACGCGGCGCTGGAACTCAGAGGTAGGGGCGGCCGGTGGTAGAGGCGCGTCCGCCGACGGATACGTTCGAGCGCCGGGCATCCGCCGGCCGATATAATCCGCGCGATGGACAACTTCGATATTGCCGTGATCGGCGCGGGCGCGGCCGGCATGATGAGTGCCGCGGTCGCCGGGCAGCTCGGCCAGCGCGTGGTGCTGATCGATCATGCGCCGCGCCTCGCGGAAAAGATCAGGATCTCGGGCGGCGGCCGCTGCAACTTCACGAACCTGTATGCCGGGCCGGACAACTATCTGTCCGCGAATCCGCATTTCTGCCGGTCCGCGCTCGCGCGCTACACGCCGCGTGATTTCATGACGCTGCTGAAACGCCATCGCGTGACCTGGCACGAGAAGCACAAGGGACAGCTGTTCTGCGACCACGGCAGCGACGCTGTGATCGACGTGCTGAAGCACGAATGCGACGCGGGCGGCGTCGCGTGGCGGCGGCCGGTCGCCGTCGACGCGGTCGGTCACACGCCGGAGCAGGGCTTCACGCTCGACACGCAGGCGGGCCGGATCGCCGCGCGCGCGCTGATCGTCGCGACGGGCGGGCTGTCGATTCCGAAGATCGGCGCGACCGACTTCGGCTACCGGCTCGCGAAGCAGTTCGGTCACAAGCTCGTCGACACGCGTCCGGCGCTCGTGCCGCTGACGTTCGCCGCGCAGGACTGGGCGCCGTTCGCGGCGCTGTCCGGCGTATCGCTCGAAGTGCGCGTATCGACCGGCGACAGGAAGCGCGGCGGCGCGTTCGTCGAGGATCTGCTGCTCACGCATCGCGGGCTGTCGGGGCCGGGGATCCTGCAGATCTCGAGCTACTGGCAGCCGGGCGAGCCGATCCGGGTCGACCTGCTGCCGCAGCGCGACGGCGTGGCGGAGCTGCTCGACGCGAAGCGCAGCTCGAAGCGGCAGATCGGCTCGCTGCTCGCGGACTGGGTGCCGTCGCGGCTCGCGCACGCGTGGCTCGACACGCACCGCGTGGCCGCCGACGCGCGGCTCGCCGACCTGCCGGACAAGGCGCTGCGCCAGATCGGCGACGCGCTCGGCGGCTGGACGCTGACACCTTCCGGCACCGAGGGCTACCGGAAGGCCGAGGTGACGAAGGGCGGTGTCGATACGCGGGAGCTGTCGTCGGCGACGATGATGAGCGCGCGCGTGCCGGGCCTGTTCTTCGTCGGCGAGGCGGTCGACGTGACCGGCTGGCTCGGCGGCTACAACTTCCAGTGGGCGTGGGCGTCCGGCGTCGCGGCGGGCAGCGCGGCCGCCGAGCACGTTCGCGGCGCTTGACGCGATAGTGTGTCTGTGCAGTGGCTCTGCTATACTGCCGCTCTTTCTCTCTCAATTTTTTACGTGACGGGTCATGACGATCATCCGCGTTAAAGAAAACGAGCCTTTCGAAGTTGCAATGCGCCGCTTCAAGCGCACGATCGAGAAAAACGGCCTGCTGACCGAGCTGCGTGCGCGCGAGTTCTACGAGAAGCCGACCGCCGAGCGCAAGCGCAAGAAGGCCGCGGCGGTGAAGCGTCACTACAAGCGCATCCGCAGCCAGACGCTGCCGAAGAAGCTTTACTGAACGAATGTTTCGCGCCGCGCGGTTCGCCGGGCGGCGCACCGGCGGTTCCCATGCGAATTGCCGATGCCGGAATCGAGCCACCCGCTTGAGACAATGTCCCAAGCGGGTTTTTGTGTTGACGCCCTGTCGGGCGTCGAGTTTCCATCACTCGGGTGAAAGATGAGTTTGAAAGAGCAGATCAGCGAAGACATGAAGGCCGCGATGCGCGCGAAGGAAACCGAGCGCCTCGCGACGATTCGCCTGCTGATGGCTGCGATCAAGCAGCGTGAAGTCGACGAGCGGATCACGCTCGACGACGCCGCCATCACGGCCGTGATCGACAAGATGATCAAGCAGCGCAAGGATTCGATCAGCCAGTTCCAGGCCGCCGGCCGCGACGATCTGGTCGCGAAGGAGCAGGCCGAGCTGACGGTGCTGGGCGGCTACATGCCCGCGCAACTGTCGGACGCGGAAGTGGCGGCCGAAGTGCAGGCCGCCGTCGCCGCGACCGGCGCGGCCGGCCCGCAGGACATGGGCAAGGTGATGGGCGTGCTGAAGGGCAAGCTCGCCGGCCGTGCCGACATGACGGCCGTTTCCGCGCTGGTCAAGGCCGCGCTGTCCAAGTAATCGCTCGCGCCCGGCGTATGCCGGGCCGCCGCGCCGTTCTCCGGTCGATCCCACGGTGATTCCGCATTCGTTCCTGCAGGACTTGCTGAACCGCGTCGATATCGTCGACGTGGTGGGTCGGTTCGTGCAGCTGAAGAAGGGCGGCGCGAACTTCATGGGGCTCTGCCCGTTCCACAACGAGAAGAGCCCGTCGTTTACCGTCAGCCCGACCAAGCAGTTCTATCACTGCTTCGGCTGCGGCGCGCACGGCACCGCGATCGGCTTCCTGATGGAGCACGCGGGGCTGACGTTCCCCGACGCGGTTCAGGAGCTCGCGCAGTCGGTCGGGCTGACCGTGCCGCACGATCCGTCGCCCGTGCGTGGCGGGGGCGGCGGCAGCGACGGCTACGGACCGCCCGCCGTGTCGAAGTCGGTCGCAACCGCGCTGTCCGACGTGATGCAGGCCGCGTGCGACCACTACCGCAAGCAGCTGCGCGGCGCGCCGACCGCGATCCAGTATCTGAAGAAGCGGGGCCTGACCGGCGAGATCGCCGCGCGCTTCGGGCTCGGCTATGCGCCGGACGGCTGGCAGAACCTCGAGTCGGCGTTTCCGGACTACCGCGACGACGCGCTCGTCGAATCGGGGCTCGTGATCGTCAGCGAGAAGACCGACGCGCAAGGCGTCGCGCGCCGGTACGACCGGTTCCGCGAGCGGATCATGTTCCCGATCCGCAACGTGAAGGGGCAGGTGATCGGCTTCGGCGGCCGCGTGCTCGGCAGCGGCGAGCCGAAGTACTTGAATTCGCCGGAAACGCCGCTATTCAACAAGGGTAGCGAGCTGTACGGGCTGTTCGAGGCGCGGCTCGCGATTCGGGAGCAAAAGTACGTGCTCGTCGTCGAGGGCTACATGGACGTCGTCGCGCTCGCGCAGCTCGGTTTTCCGAACGCGGTGGCGACGCTCGGCACCGCGTGCACGCCGATCCACGTGCAGAAGCTGCTGCGCCAGACCGACACGGTGATCTTCAGCTTCGACGGCGATGCGGCCGGCCGCCGGGCGGCGCGCCGCGCGCTCGACGCGTGCCTGCCGCATGCGGCGGACAACCGGACGATCCGGTTCCTTTTCCTGCCGGCCGAGCACGATCCGGACAGCTACGTGCGCGAATTCGGGGCTGAAGCGTTTTCGGAGCAGGTCGAGCGGGCGATGCCGCTGTCACAGTTCCTGCTGAACGAGGCGATCGCGGGCAAGGCGCTCGATCAGCCGGAAGGGCGCGCGAAGGCGCTGTTCGACGCGAAGCCGATGCTGCAGGCGCTGCCCGCGAACGCGCTGCGCGCGCAGATCATGCACATGATCGCGGACCGGCTCGACGTGCCGTTCGACGAGGTCGCGGCATTGTCCGACGTCGATACGCGTCTCGCCGCGCCGGTGCGTCAGGCACCCGCGCGCAGCGAGCGGCGCCGCGTGACCGACACCGAGAAGCGCGCGCTGCGCAATCTCGTGATGCATCCGCGGATCGCGTCGCAGCTCGACGACGAGCAGCTCGCGACGCTGCGTGCGTTGCCGCGCAGCGGCGAGCTGTTCATGGAAATCGTCGATCACGCGCGTGCGCTGGGCGACGGCGCGGAGTTCCGTTTGCTTTCCGATATGTTGAAGATGTCGGCGAATGCGGCGACCTATGAGGAAATCACCCGCGAAATTCTGGACTATGATGAAAACGTCCGAGATCTGACGTTGCAGCATCCGGACGACGACGCGCAGTCCGAACGGCAGCGCGAGCAGGAACGGATCGCGGGCGAGGAGCTTCAGGCGGCCGTGCTCAAGATGCGTTACGACGCGTGTTCAGACCGGCTCGACCGGCTCACGCGCCAGTCCACGCATACGCCCGAGGAGTTGGTTGAACTGACTGAATTGAATCGGCTGCGAACCGAGATGAAGCGTCGGCTCGGGCTGTGAGGTGCGCTGGGGCGCCGTGAGAGGGGTTGACCCCGCGTGCTATAATATAGGGTTTCCAGCGGTCTGTTTTCCGGGCAGAGGCGAGTATCTGCAATGACAAAGGCGGCGATGACAAAGACGACGGGCGGAAAGAAAGCAACGGCCAAGGGCTCGATGGAGCCGACCACGAAGGTCACGGCGGTCGGGTCTGCTTCTTCCGCCGGGAACGCGTCTTCGGTCACGGCGGCTGCAGGAAGAATAACCGCGGCGAAAAGCGCAACGGAAGCGGCTGCCGCGGCGGACGAAACGGCAGTACGTACTACTCAAGCACCCACGGTTCAACCGGCTGTCGTCCAGCAGCCGCGAGTCGAATTAGCCGGTACGGCGAACTCCATGACGAAAAAGCTGAACGAAGTATCCGTCGATGACGACGCAAATCAGAGCGACGAGCAACCCGCTGCCGCTGCTGGCAAGTCCAAGGTGCGCGATCGCCGCGCCAAGGAAAAGGCGCTGCTGAAAGAGGCGTTCGCGTCGAGCCAGCCCGGCACGGCGGAGGAGCTCGAAGAGCGCCGCGTGAAGCTGCGCGCGCTGATCAAGCTCGGCAAGGAGCGCGGCTTCCTCACGTACGCCGAGATCAACGATCACCTGCCGGACAACTTCACCGAGACCGAAGCGCTCGAAGGCATCATCGGCACGTTCAACGATATGGGCGTGGCGGTGTACGAGCAGGCGCCGGACGCGGAGACGCTGCTGCTGAACGACAACGCGCCGGCGGCCTCGTCGGACGACGAAGTCGAAGAGGAAGCGGAAGTCGCGCTGTCGACGGTCGATTCGGAGTTCGGCCGCACGACCGACCCGGTGCGGATGTACATGCGCGAGATGGGCACGGTCGAGCTGCTCACGCGTGAAGGCGAAATCGAGATCGCGAAGCGGATCGAGGATGGCCTGCGCCACATGGTGATGGCGATTTCCGCGTGCCCGACGACGATCGCCGATATCCTCGCGATGGCCGAGCGCGTCGCGAACGAAGAGAGCCGGGTCGACGAGCTCGTCGACGGCCTGCTCGATCCGAATGCTTCGGATACCGATACGGACGGCTTCTCCGCGAAGGAAGCGGAGGCGATCGAGAACGAGGACGAAGAGGCGGACGAAGAGGAAGCCGAGGAAGAGGAAGAGGACGACGGCGGCGCCGCGCAGGCCTCCGCCAACGCCGCGCAGCTCGAGGCGCTCAAGCGCGCGTCGCTCGAGAAGTTCGCGATGATCAGCGAATGGTTCGACAAGATGCGCCGCGCGTTCGAGAAGGAAGGCTACAAGTCGAAGTCCTACCTGAAGGCGCAGGAAACGATCCAGAACGAGCTGATGACGATCCGCTTCACCGCGCGTACCGTCGAGCGTCTGTGCGACACGTTGCGTGCGCAAGTGGATGAAGTGCGTCAGGTCGAGCGCCAGATTCTGCACATCGTCGTCGACAAGTGCGGGATGCCGCGTTCGGAGTTCATCGCGCGCTTCCCGAGCAACGAGACCGATCTCGACTGGGCCGAGAAGATCGCCGCCGAAGGGCATGCGTACAGCGCGATCCTGTCGCGCAACATTCCGGCGATTCGCGAGCAGCAGCAGCGTCTGCTGGATCTGCAGGCGCGCGTCGTGCTGCCGCTGAAGGACCTGAAGGAAACCAACCGTCAGATGGCGGCCGGCGAACTGAAGGCGCGCCAGGCGAAGCGCGAGATGACCGAGGCGAACCTGCGTCTCGTGATCTCGATCGCGAAGAAGTACACGAACCGTGGCCTGCAGTTCCTCGATCTGATCCAGGAAGGCAACATCGGCCTGATGAAGGCGGTCGACAAGTTCGAATATCGTCGCGGCTACAAGTTCTCGACGTATGCGACGTGGTGGATCCGCCAGGCAATCACGCGTTCGATCGCGGATCAGGCGCGCACGATCCGGATTCCGGTTCACATGATCGAGACGATCAACAAGATGAACCGCATCTCGCGGCAGATCCTGCAGGAAACCGGTCTCGAGCCGGATCCGGCGACGCTTGCCGAGAAGATGGAGATGCCGGAAGACAAGATCCGCAAGATCATGAAGATCGCGAAGGAGCCGATCTCGATGGAAACGCCGATCGGTGACGACGACGATTCCCATCTCGGCGACTTCATCGAGGACAACAACACGGTCGCGCCGGCCGACGCCGCGCTGCACGCGAGCATGCGCGACGTCGTGAAGGACGTGCTCGATTCGCTGACGCCGCGCGAGGCGAAGGTGCTGCGGATGCGCTTCGGCATCGAGATGAGCACCGATCACACGCTCGAGGAAGTCGGCAAGCAGTTCGACGTCACGCGTGAGCGGATCCGTCAGATCGAGGCGAAGGCGCTGCGCAAGCTGCGTCACCCGAGCCGCTCCGACAAGCTGAAGTCGTTCCTCGAAGGGAACTGATCTCGGCGGTTTTCTCTTTGAACGCCACCGGTGTCGCAACGATGCCGGTGGCGTTTCTCCCCGCAGTTGCTACAATGCCGGCCCGGCGTTCCGTTCGGGCCGCCGGACGTAGCGCACTCCGTTTCAGGGCCTGTAGCTCAGTTGGTTAGAGCAGTCGACTCATAATCGATTGGTCGCCGGTTCAAGTCCGGCCGGGCCCACCAATTCCTTCTTCCCTCTAGTACGCAAAGCTCTGTGATCATTTAGGCAGCGCGTCACGAATGGCCTTGACCGCGGCGATCGCCGTGCGCGTTCGAACGTCGCTGACGAACTCCGGCCAGCTGGACAGAAGCACCGCCGCGAAATCCGCCTGCGGATCGATATAGATCATCTGGCCGAAAACCCCGCGCGCCATATAGGCCCGGCGTTCGTCGTACTCGACCCAGAACTGGCTCCGGTATGCGCCCAGCGGCAGATCCCGGCGGTCGATCTCCCCGAACAACTCGGGCCGGCCACCCGAGCGGATGTCGTCAAGCCATTCGGCGGGCACGATGCGACGTCCGTTGAGTTCACCACGCCTCAGGTGTAACAGCGCGAAGCGGCCGTAATCGCGCAGCGAGGCGTTGAATCCGCCGTCCGCCAGCGCGTATCCGGTTGAGTCGACGGTGAAGTAGGCGTCTTCTTCGGCACCCATCGGTGCCCACAATTCGCGGCTGACCAGTTCGGCCAAAGGCGTGCCGCTGGCGCGTTGAAGGGCGAACGCAAGAACATCGGTCTCGATCGACCGGTAGCGAAAGGAGGCGCCGTGCTCACACTCCGCTTTCGTCAGGCCGAGCACAAGATCCCAGACATTTGCCGGCCACGCCGGATCCAGGCGATCCTTCCATCCGCTGGCCGCGTCCAGCATGGCCATATGCGAATCAAGGGCCGTGTAGTTTTCGTCGAACGTGACCCCGCTCGTCATATCCAGGACGTGTCGAATCGTTGCGCCTCGATATGCGGTTTGTTCCAGCTCCGGCAGGTACGCCGTGAGCAGGCTGGCTGGATCGATTTCCCCACGTCCGATCAGGATCCCGGCAAGCGTGCCGGTAATCGATTTTGCCATCGACTGCGAAAGATGCGGAGTATGTGCGGTCATTCCGTTGAAATAGCGCTCCGCGACGATCTTGCCGCGATGGAGGATCAATGCCCCATCGGTGTAGTTCTCCTCGAAGAATGCCGCGATGGAACTGCGGTTTCCGTCGCTTTCGAAGTGGATATCGTCGATCTCTCGCAGCGCGGACGGTAATGGGCTGGCCGGGCCCGTTCCACGCCAGACCCGAGTGGTCGGGACGAATTCGCGCACACGCTGAAAACTCCATCGATTCCATGGTGTACGGTCCCACTCGTGGCGGGGGATTTGGGGCGCACCTTGCGCTCCGGAATGTCGGATTGCCGTCATGCTGTTTTCTCCGTTCGAATCGGGGCAACGGCCGGCCGAGGCGGGGTGGCCGTGGATTGATTCGCGGATTATCTTGGTATTATTTTTTTCCGGTAACTCCCCAGGTGGGTTACCTCAATGGAGACGGCATGAACCTCGAATGGCAGGATCTCGCCTTTCATCGCGAGATCGCCACCGTGATCGATGCGCTGGACGGGCCGCATTTCTGGCCGAGACTCGTTCGCGTTCTCGAACGTCACGTCGCGGTGGACGCGTGGGTCGCGCTGCGGTTCGCGCGCAATGGGGCGCCGCACGTGTGCGCGGAGCAGGCATTACCCGACGGTCAAGTGGACCTGCTGTTCCAGGAATATGTGTCGACGTTCTATCAGCTCGACCCGTTCTACCTGGACGCGTTCGAGCGCCGCGAGTCGGGCTTTCATGCGCTTGCCGACGTCGCCCCCGACAATTTCACGGCAACCGAATACTATCAACGCTATTTCCAGCGCAACATCATCGGCGACGAGGTCCATTTCAACGTGGCCGTCGATTCGGATCACGTCATAGGCTTCTCGCTCAGCAAGCGGCAGCGTTACGACGCGCGCGAAATGTCTCTGCTGACCCTGGTTGCTCCGTGGGTGATCGCGCTGATGCAGCAGCGCCTGCGTTTCGAGGATGTCGGTCGGCCGGCGCCCAGCATGCCGGCCGCCGACATACGCTCGCCCGATCTTCGCGAACGCCTGGTCATGTTTTCCGAGCGCGTTGGCCACGGCGCGCTGACGGCGCGGGAAATCGACGTGACGATGCTGTCACTCAGTGGGCATTCGTCGCGCGCGATCGCGGACAGGCTGGCCATTTCATTCGAAACCGTCCGCACGTACAAGAAACACATCTACGCGAAGCTCGGCGTCGGCTCGCAATCCAGCCTGTTCTCGATGTTCTACGAGTGGTGCGGCACGGACGAAGCGGCGACAGCCGCGGTCGAGCGAACACGTCGTCTCGGCCGCAGCGCGACACCCTCCGGCAAATAGTCGTTCATTCGCTTGCGCATATCTGGCACGACCGTGGCGGTCGGCATCGTGACGCTTCCGCGAAGGGCAATGTGAACCCCACCGGGCCGTGATTTCAAATTGCTATCGCTGGCTCGGCTGCAATAGCGATCTTCATGTCGCGCCTGTATGTATATACAGTGTAGTATTCGTCGAAATTGAGCCGCGCCTGCGGGCGTCCCGCAGCCTTCCGGCGCGGCGAACCCTGGCTAACTCATACAGACGGGCACACGAATTGTCATCAAGCAATCTGATCCGCATTCGCGGAGCGCGTCAGCACAATCTCAAGCATATCGATCTCGATCTGCGTACCGGCGAAATGACGGTCGTCACCGGCCCGTCGGGCTCCGGCAAATCGAGCCTCGTGTTCGACACCCTGTATGCGGAGGGCCAGCGGCGCTACGTCGAGACGTTCAGCGCGTATGCGCGGCAGTTTCTCGACCGGATGGACCGGCCGCAGGTGGACCGCGTCGACGGCGTGCCGCCCGCGATCGCGATCGACCAGACCAATCCGGTCCGCAGTTCACGCTCGACCGTCGGCACGATGACCGAGCTCAACGACCACCTGAAGCTCCTGTACGCACGCGCGGCGGAACTGTTCGACCGCAAGACCGCGCAGCGGGTGCGGCACGACACGCCGGAGACGATCTATGCGGACCTCTTCGCGCGCACGACGGAGCACGATCCGCGTCTCGTGATCACGTTTGCCGTCGAGTTGCCGGAAACCGTGACCGACGAGGAGGTCGAGCAGTGGCTGTCGGCGAGCGGCTATACGCGGGTGCAGGCGCAGCGCGAAGTCGCGTCGCCCACCGGGTCGCGCAAGGTGCTCGACGTGGTGGCCGACCGCTTCCGTCTGCATCAGGTCGACAAGGTGCGCGTCGTCGAGGCGATCGAGGCATCGCTGAAGCGCGGCGGCGGGCGGGTGAATGTCTACGTGCTCGCGCAGGGATCGGACAACCCGGGCGACGGCGCGGCGGCGTCCCAGGTGTGGCGTTACTCCACCGGGCTCCATGATCCTGACAGCGATCTGCGCTATGCGGATCCGCAAGCGGCGTTGTTCTCCTTCAACTCGGCGTACGGCGCGTGCGAAACATGCCGCGGCTTCGGCCGCGTGATCGGCGTCGATCTCGGCCTCGTGATTCCCGACGAGCGCAAGACGCTGCGCGGCGGCGCGATCAAGCCGATGCAGACGCCCGCGTGGAAGGAGTGCCAGGACGACCTGATGCGCTACGCGGCGAAGGCCGACATCCGGCGCGATACGCCGTGGGCCGAACTGTCGTCCGCCGAGCGGGATTGGGTGATCAACGGCTCGCCCGACTGGAACGGCAAGTGGCAGAGCCAGTGGTACGGCGTGAAGCGCTTCTTCGGTTACCTCGAATCGAAAGCGTACAAGATGCATATCCGCGTGCTGCTGTCGAAATATCGCAGCTACACGCCGTGCGAGGTGTGCGGCGGCGCGCGCCTGAAGACGGAGTCGCTGTTGTGGCGGCTCGGCACGAAGGCGAACGCCGACGCGGCGCTCGCGAGCGCCGGCCGCTTCATGCCGCGCGGTGTCGACTGGACCCGCGCGCAGCTCGAAGCGCTGCCCGGCCTGACGGTGCATGACCTGATGCTGCTGCCGATCGAGCGCATCCGCCGCTTCTTCGACGACATCGGCCTGCCGAGCGCGATGCTCGACGATGCGCTGAAGCTGCTGCTCGCCGAGGTGCGCACGCGGCTGAAGTATCTGTGCGACGTCGGGTTGGGCTATCTGACGCTCGACCGGCAGAGCCGCACGCTGTCGGGCGGCGAGGTGCAGCGGATCAATTTGACGACGGCGCTCGGCACGTCGCTCACGAAGACGCTCTTCGTGCTCGACGAGCCGAGCATCGGGTTGCATCCGCGCGACCTGAACCGGATCGTCGACGCGATGCAGCGCTTGCGCGACGCGGGCAATACGCTGGTCGTCGTCGAGCACGATCCGTCGGTGATGCTCGCGGCCGACCGGCTGATCGACATGGGTCCCGGCCCGGGCGAGCGTGGCGGCACGATCGTCTACGACGGCACGCCCGCCGATATCCGGTCGGCCCGCACGCTGACGGGCGAGTATCTCGGCGGCCGCAAACATGTCGCGCATGCGTCGCACTGGTCGCGCCGCCCGGTGGACAAGCACACGCCGCGGATCGTGCTCGACGGCGCGAGCGAGCACAATCTGCGCGACGTCACGGTCGAGATTCCGCTGCAGTGCCTCGTCTGCGTGACCGGCGTATCGGGCTCCGGCAAATCGACGCTGCTGCAGGACGTGCTCTATCCGGCGATGGCGCGGCATCTGGGCAAAGCGACCGAGTCGCCGGGCGCGTACCGCCGGCTCACGGGCGCGGAGCAAGTGAGCGACGTCGTGTTCGTCGATCAATCGCCGATCGGCAAGACCACGCGCTCGAACCCGGCGAGCTATGTCGGCGCGTTCGACGAGATTCGCAAGCTGTTCGCGAAGACGCCGCTCGCGCTGCAACGCGGCTACGGGGCTGGCAGTTTCAGCTTCAACTCGGGCGATGGCCGCTGCCCGACGTGCGGCGGCTCCGGCTTCGAGCACATCGAGATGCAGTTCCTGAGCGACGTCTATCTGCGCTGCCCGGACTGCGACGGCCGGCGCTACCGGGCCGAGATTCTCGACGTGCGCATCGAGCGCGACGACCGCGCGCTCAACATCGCCGATGTACTCGATCTGACCGTCAGCGAAGCCGCGGCGTTCTTCGCCGCCGACGCCGAGGTGCTGCGCGTGCTGCAGCCGATCGTCGACGTCGGGCTCGAATACGTGAAGCTCGGCCAGCCGGTGCCGACGTTGTCGGGCGGCGAAGCGCAGCGTCTGAAGCTGGCGGGCTTTCTCGCCGAGTCTGCGAAGGCCGGCGGTGCCCGCGGTGCTGGCGCCGCGAAAGGGTCGCCCGCCGCGCGTCTTTTCATGTTTGACGAGCCGACTACCGGGCTGCACTTCGACGACATCGCGAAGCTGATGCAGGCGTTCGGCAAGCTGCTCGCGAGCGGCCATTCGCTGATCGTGATCGAGCACAATCTCGACGTGATCCGCGCGGCCGACTGGTTGATCGATCTCGGCCCGGAGGGCGGCGACGGCGGCGGCCTCGTGCTGTGCGCGGGCACGCCGGACGATGTGAAAGCCTGCGCCGGATCGCATACCGGCGCGGCGCTGCTGCACTACGACCGCGCACTGGGCGCCGAAGCAGCGCCCGACCACGAGGGCGTGCCGTTGCAGACCGCGCTGAACGCGGCGCGGGCGCGCCGGGAGGTCGAGGGCGAGAACGTCGTGCGGATCGTCAACGCGCGCGAGCACAATCTGAAGGCGCTCGACGTCGACATTCCGCACGGCAAGTTCAACGTGATCACCGGCGTGTCCGGCTCCGGCAAGTCGACGCTCGCATTCGACATCCTTTTTCACGAGGGGCAGCGTCGCTACCTCGAGTCGCTGAACGCGTACGCGCGCTCGATCGTGCAGCCGGCGGGGCGCCCCGAGGTCGACGCGGTGTACGGCATTCCGCCGACCGTCGCGATCGAGCAGCGGCTGTCGCGCGGCGGCCGCAAGAGCACGGTCGCGACCACGTCCGAGGTGTGGCACTTCCTGCGGCTACTGTATGTGAAGCTCGGCCTTCAGCACTGCATCCATGACGGCACGCCGGTGACGTCGCAATCCGTCGAATCGATCGCCGCGCAGTTGCTGCGCGATCATCGCGGCGAGCATGTCGGGCTGCTCGCGCCGCTCGTCGTCAATCGCAAGGGCGTGTATACGGATCTCGCGAAGTGGGCGAAGGCGCGTGGCAGCACGCATCTGCGTGTCGACGGCGAATTTCTGACGGTGGACCCGTGGCCGAAGCTCGATCGCTTCCGCGAGCATACGATCGAACTGCCGGTCGCCGATATCGTCGTGTCGCCGGACAACGAGGCCGAGTTGAGGCAGCGTCTCGACGAAACGCTCGAGCTCGGCAAGGGCGTGATGCATCTGCTCGCGCCGCTCGACGGCCTGCATCATGCGATGACCAACCAACATTCGACCGCGCAGGTCGGCGAGGTCAAGGTGCTGTCGGTCAAGCGAGCATGCCCGGTGTGCGGCACGAGCTACCCGGAGCTCGACCCGCGCATGTTCTCGTACAACAGCAAGCACGGCTGGTGCACGACCTGCGTGGGCACCGGCCTCGCGCTGACGCGCGAACAGCGTGCGGCCTACGACGACACGGTGCTGGTCGAGGACGGCCGTGGCCGCGAGCAGACGCTGCCTTCCGACGAGCAGGAGCCGGAAGGCGTCGGCGACGCGCCGTGCCCGGATTGCGGCGGCACGCGGCTGAATCCGTCCGCGCGCGCGGTGACCTTCGACGACCATCCGATCGTCGATGTCGCGCACTGGACGGTGTCGGATACGCGCCGCTGGATCGACGGCCTGCAGCTTGCCGGGCGGGACGCCCAGATCGCGCGCGACATCGTCAGCGAGATCGGCAGCCGTCTCGCGTTTCTCGAGGAAGTCGGGCTCGGCTACCTGAGCCTCGATCGCGCGGCGCCGAGCCTGTCGGGCGGCGAGGCTCAGCGCATCCGGCTCGCGGCGCAACTGGGCAGCAACCTGCAGGGCGTCTGCTACGTGCTCGACGAGCCGACGATCGGCCTGCATCCGCGCGACAACCAGATCCTGTTGAACGCACTGCGCAAGCTCGGCGACAAGGGCAATACGCTCGTCGTCGTCGAGCATGACGAAGACACGATTCGCCGCGCCGATCACATCATCGACGTCGGCCCGGGCGCCGGCAAGCGCGGCGGCACGCTGATCGCGCAGGGCGGGGTCGCGGAACTGTCCGCGCAGCCCGCGTCGCTGACCGGCCGCTTTCTCGCGCAACCGATCGTGCATCCGTTGCAGCCGCGTCGCAGCGTGAATGCGCCGGGGGCGATGCACGAACCGGCGGTGCCGGAGCACTGGCTGACGGTGCATGGCGGTAAACTGCACAACCTGCGCGATGTCACGGTCGGCATTCCGCTTGCGCGGCTCGTCGCGGTGACGGGCGTGAGCGGCTCGGGCAAGTCGACGCTCGCGCGCGATGTGCTGATGACGAATCTGCTCGATGCGGTGGGCCGTTCGGTATTGTCGTCGCCGGCCACGCGCCGCGCGCGCAAGGCCGCGCAGCAGCAGGCGCCGCAAGCGGCGAACCGTCGCGCGAGCGTGCTGGCGCGCAGCGCGCCGAGGCCGTCGCTCGACGTCACGCACGCGTGGCAGGGCTGCGAGTCGCTCAGCGGCTGGGAGTCGATCGACCGCGTGCTCGAAGTCGATCAGACGCCGATCGGCAAGACGCCGCGCTCGTGCCCGGCCACCTATATCGGCGTGTGGGACGCGATCCGCAAGCTGTTCGCGGACACGCTGGAGGCGCGCGCTCGCGGTTACACGGCGTCGCGTTTCTCGTTCAACACCGGCGAAGGGCGTTGCCCCGCATGCGAGGGGCAAGGCGTGCGCACGATCGGCATGAGCTTTCTGCCCGACGTGAAGGTGCCGTGCGATGTGTGCCATGGGCAGCGCTTCAATCCGGAGACGCTCGCGGTCACGTGGCGCGGCCGGAACATTGGCGACGTGCTGACGATGGAGATCGACGAAGCGGCCGAGTTCTTCGCGCCGATACCGAACATCGCGCATCCGCTGCAACTGATGAAGGACGTCGGCCTCGGTTACCTGACGCTCGGCCAGCCGTCGCCGACGTTGTCCGGTGGCGAGGCGCAGCGCATCAAGCTCGTCACCGAGCTCAGCAAGGTGCGCGACGACATCACGCGGCGCGGCCAGAAAGCGCCGCATACGCTATACGTGCTCGATGAACCGACCGTGGGCCTGCATATGGCGGACGTCGCGAGGCTGATCCGTGTGCTGCACCGGCTCGTGGATGCGGGGCACAGCGTCGTCGTGATCGAGCACGATCTCGATGTGATCGCGGAAGCGGACTGGATCATCGACCTCGGCCCGGAGGGGGGCGTCGGAGGCGGCGCGATCGTGGCGGCCGCGCATCCGGAAGGGCTCGTGCGGGTGAGCGCGAGTCATACCGGGCGCGCGCTCGAACCCGTGCTGGCGCGAAGCGCCGCGGACCGGGGCGAGCAGGGGTGATGACGAGAGGCGGGAGTCGGTTGAACGCGCTGCATCCGATCTGGGTTGCGTGTCACGCGCTTGCTGCACCGTTTCGCTGCGGTACCGCGTTCAGGACGAGGGTAATCAACTGCCGCCTCGACTCGATCCCGAGCTTGGCAAATGCACGCTTCGCGTAAGTCTCGACCGTCGTCGGCTTGAGTTCCATCGATTGCGCGATCGCCCGGGTCGTCATGCCCCGTATGAACGACGAACAGACGTAAGCCTCGCGCGGCGTCAGCTTGTCGTGCAGCGCCGGCAACCACCGCGCAAGGTCGTTGCAATCGGATGAGCGGGTTTCGTCATCGTCGAGCGCGATCGCGCCCAGCAGCCGGTCATGCGCCGCGGACATCGGGAGCACGACCGCCGCGACCTGCTTCAGGATACTCAGTTCTCGCAACGAAAATGCCGGCAGGCGCTGCGATCGCGCCATCGAGATCGAATATCGCGCGCCGTTCGTCACGCGCGTGACCAGGCATTCGTCATGAATGTCCGCGACATCGAAGAATAGATTCCTGAGTTCGCTCGTGACTCTTGCGGCGGACACCTGCACAAGCTGCACGTCTTCTTCATCGCTGATTCCGTCGTACGTGCCGTCCTGGCTGGCATAACTGCGGTAGTAGTGCCGCATGGCCCGTCCGACCAGTTCCCGATCACGCCCATAGCTGCCAAGCCAGCCGATGTTGCGCTGTCCGGTGGGGGAGGTGCGTGCGTAATCGATATGCACCGCATCGAAGTCGACCAGTCGCACGACGCTGTCATAGACCGACTGGATGAATTGCGGGCTGCCAATGGCCTCCGCGACGACGCTCAACGCGTCCGCCAGGAAAGCGAACTGGTTTAGCTGTATCTCCCGGCCGGGGGAAGCGGAACTCATTGTCGTGACTCTCGATATCCATGGGGAGGCGCTACAGGTATCACGAAAAATTGCGCGTGCCTACGCGGGAATTCACGCAATCCCGTCGTTTCCGCTACGCGACTTGTCCTTCATTTACGGGACAGACGGCGCATACCGCGATCTTTAAAGTCCTTCCAGACGCCCACCCCACCAGGAGAATTCCCATGCGTGCCCGTTATCGCCGCCGCCCGATCGTTCGCGCCGTGCTCGCCACATCGACCGGCCTCGCGCTCGTCGCGAGTCATCCGGCCCAGGCCGGCGACACCAATCTGAACGTCTACAACTGGTCCGAATACGTCGCGAAGGACACGGTGCCGAATTTCGAGAAACTGACCAGCATCAAAGTCCGTTACGACAGCTACGACAGCGATGACACGCTGCAGACCAAACTGCTTGCCGGCAGTTCAGGCTACGACATCGTCGTGCCGACATCGAATTATCTCGCGCAGCAGATCCAGGCCGGCGTGTACCAGAAGCTCGACAAGTCGAAGCTGCCGAATCTCATGAATCTCGACCCGGCGCTGATGAAGATGGTCGCGAAGGCCGATCCGGGCAATCAGTACGGCGTGCCGTGGGCATGGGGCACGACCGGCATCGGCTACAACGTCGACGCGGTCCGCAAGCGGCTCGGCGACGGTGCGCCGACCGATAGCTGGGCGCTGCTGTTCGATCCGGCGAACGCGTCGAAGCTGAAGGGCTGCGGCGTGTCGCTGCTCGACGCGCCGGACGCCGCGTTTGCCGCGACGCTGCAGTATATGGGTAGGGATCCTAACAGCAAGAACCCGGCCGACTATCAGGCCGCTTACGACGTGCTGAAGAAGATTCGTCCGTACGTCACGCAATTCAGCTCGGCGGGCTACGCGGACGATCTCGCGAACAACGATGTCTGTGTCGCGCTCAGTTGGTCGGGCGATGTCGGCGTGGCGCGGCGGCGCACGCTGGATGCGAAACGCGCGTACGAGATCCGGTACGTCAATCCGAAAGAAGGCGGCCTGCTGTGGTTCGACGTGATGGCGATCCCGAAGGACGCGCCGCACCCCGAGGCCGCGTTGAAGTGGATCAACTACATCGAGGATCCGAAAGCGAACGCGGCCATCACGAACGAGATCTTCTATCCGAGCGCAAACAAGGCCGCGCGCGCGTTCGTGACGCCCGCGATCGCGCAGGACCCGGGCGTCTACGTGCCTGACGCCGCGCTCGCCAGGATGGCGCTCGCGATGCCGAGAAGCGCCGAGATCGCGCGGCTGCAGAACCGTCTGTGGCTGCAACTGAAGACCGGTGGCTGAAGAAGACGGCAGGGATTCATCGACGTGACGATTACCAGGAGACAGTCCATGAAGAAGAGGTTCCTCTGCGCGGTGGTGGCCGGGGTGCTGCCGGGGCTCGCCGCCGCGAGCCCGACCAGCGATCAGATCAGAGCCCTGCAGCAGCAGCTCGAGTCGTTGCGGCAGCAGGTCAACGCACTTCGATCGGCGCTTGCCGAGAAGCCGACTGGCGCGCCGGCGTCCGCCGGCAGCGCTGCCGCCGCCCCGTCGTCGCCGGGTGACGGCAGCGCGCCCGCGATGCTGACCAACGACGACGTCGCGGAGATCAGGCAGCAGGTCGCGAGCCAGCAGTTGAAGGTCGACGCGTTGACCGACGCGGCTCAGACCGGCCCGATCGCGGGGCTGTCGGTCACCGGCTATCTGGACCCGACCTATCTGTATAACCGCGCCGCGGGCACATCGGCATTCCAGTTCGCGAACCACGAGAACGCGTACACGTATTACAACAGCACGTTCGGCGACGTTTATCTCGACATCAAGAAGACGTTCGGCGTCGGGCCAACGGCGCCGTCCGCGGAAATCACGCTGATGCCGAATCGTGGCGCGGGACTGTCGATGATGACCGGCAGCGGCTCGAGCGGCCTCGATATCGTCAATACGGCGGTCGTCACCGTGCCGTTGTCGGGCACGACCGCGTTCGTCGGCGGGCTCGTATCCGGTTTTGGCGGCTATGAGTACCAGCAGTCGAACCAGATGCTGACGTTGACGCACAACCTGCTGTACGACTTTTCCGATCCGGGCTCGTCGATTGGCATAGGCCTCAACCATCAGAGCGCGAGCGGCCAGTGGGCATGGAAGTTCTTCGTCGGCAACGAGCAGTTCCGCAGCGCGGGAGCGATCACGCAGACCGGCGTGAACGCGTTCGGCGATCCGGTCACGACGAGCAACAAGGTGCCGACCTTTACCGCACGCGTCGACTATATGCACGGCAGCGCGCTCGACGTCGGCGGCTCGGTCAACATCGGTCGCCAGACGCTGCCGAGCGCGATCGACCCGGTGACTGGCAGCCCGCGGTACGGCTTCGGCGGCAATGCGCCGAGCGCGTACGGGGCGTTCCTCTTCGGCGAAGCGGATGCCACCTACACGCTGGCCGACGCGCAGTACAACGCGGAACTCGATTACGGCCAGCAGCAGCACGGCGCGTTCAATGGCGGCCTCGCTCAATGGTTCGGTCTGTCGCTGCTCGCCCATCGAAAATTCAATCTGCCGGTGGTCGGGCGCATGGGCGCGACGCTGCGCTACGACGTTCTCGTCAACCGGAAGAACGGTGGCGGCGGCTCGTCGATCGCGCTGAACGGCAACGGGATGGATCCGTTCAACGGCCTCGGCATCGATGCGGACTGCCTTGCGATGTCGAGGGCGAACGGCGGCGTCGGCTTCGAGTGCAAGGGCGCAACGCGCCAGGATCTCGCATTCGATCTGCTGTTCTATCCGACTCAGCAAGTCACCGTGAAAGTCGAATATCGCCACGACTGGGCGAGCAACAAGGTTTTCCTGCGTCACGACGGATCGTACGTGAAATCGAACGATCTGCTGGCGACACAGCTCATTTACTCGTTCTGATGCGATGGCGGCGCCGGCTTGCGACAAAGGGCCGGCGCCGATCGCGAATCCTACTCATGCTCAAGTTCGAAAATCAGGCACACGCTCCGTCGTACTACGCGGCTACCGCGAACGACGCCACGCGTCACATGCCGCTCGACGCGCCGGTTTCCGCCGACGTCTGCGTGATCGGCGGCGGACTCACCGGCTTGTCCGCCGCGCTCGATCTCGCGGAGCGCGGCTACTCGGTCGTGCTGGTCGAGGCGTCGAAAATCGGCTGGGGGGCGAGCGGCCGCAACGGCGGCCAGCTGATTGCCGGCTACGCGTGCGAAATCGATACGTTTTCGGCATACATGCCGGAAGAAGACGTGCGGCGGGTGTGGTCGATGGGGCTGGAGTCGATCGAGATCGTCAAGGCGCGGGTCGATCGGCACCGGATCGAATGCGACCTGACCTTCGGCTACCTGACCGCAGCGAACAAGCCGCGCCACGTCGACGCGCTGCGCGCGTGGCGGGACGCCGCTGCGTCGCGCTTCGGATATCGGGAGTACGAATATGTCGCGCGTGACGACATGCACCGTTTCGTCGCGTCGGACCGTTACGCGGGTGGTCTTTACCACGCGGGAAGCGGTCACCTGCATCCGCTCAACTACACGCTCGGCCTCGCACGCGCGGCGCGTGAAGCGGGGGTGGCGCTTCACGAGGAGACGAGCGCGCACGCGATCGAAAAGACCGCGCTTGGACATCGCGTGACGTGCACGCGCGGGCAAGTGGATGCGCGCTACGTCGTGCTCGCGGGTAACGCGTATCTCGGCCGTCTCGCCCCGGCGCTCGCGCGCAAGATCATGCCGGTCGCGACATATCTGATCGCGACCGAACCGCTCGGTGCCGCACGCGCGCGGGCGGCGCTGCCGGCGAATGCGGCGATCTGCGATTGCAATGCCGCGCTCGACTATTTCCGGTTGTCCAGCGACAACCGATTGCTCTGGGGGGGCAAGGCGAGCAGTTCGACGCGTACGCCGCGCGACCTTGCCACGGCGATGCGGCGGGACATGCTGAAGACGTTTCCGCAACTCGCCGACGTGAAGATCGAGTACGCGTGGGGCGGTTTCGTCGACGCGACGATGAACCGCGCGCCGCATTTCGGCCAACTCGAGCCGACCGTCTATTTCGCGCAGGGTTTTTCCGGGCACGGCGTGAACGTGACGGGGCTCGCGGGCCGGATGATTGCGGAAGCGATCGATGCGCAGGCTGCCCGCTTCGACCTGTTCGGCCGGATTCGGCATCGCGATTTCCCGGGCGGCAGCTGGCTGCGTACGCCGATGCTGGCGCTCGCGATGACCTGGCATCGGATGATGGACTGGCTGTGAACGCGCCGGCCGTTTCACATCGAATTTCGACTACATCTATTGGAGGTTTCATGGCGGACATCACGAGCATCGTCGACCTGAACGGGCGTGCCGCGACCGAGCGCGAGATTCGCGTGCCGCAGGCGCTGTTGCTGGCGGGCGACCCGATGCAGACGCTGACGCATCACTACATCAGTCCGTGCGGGCAGTTCAGCTGCGGTATCTGGGAGAGCACGCCCGGCCATTGGACGATCGAGTACGACGAGTCCGAGTATTGCGAGATGCTGAGCGGTGTCGCGATCATTCGCGACACCGCGGGCAACGAAAAGGTGCTGCGCGCCGGCGATCGTTTCGTGATTCCGACGGGCTTTCGCGGGACGTGGGAAGTGGTCGACGCATGCAGAAAGATCTACACGTCGCATGCGCCGAAGGCGGCGGTGCTCGCGTAGCGCCGTCGCGGATCAACGTCAACCATCAGGATCGACAAGGAGCATCGGATGACACAAGAATTGTGGCGCATGAGCGCGACCGAGATGGCGGAGCGGGTTGCGCGTCGAGACGTTTCGTCGCTCGAACTGACGCGGAGCGCGCTGCAGCGGCTCGAGGCCGTCAATCCTCATATCAACGCGGTAGTCGACGTGCTGACGGACAGTGCGCTGCTTGCGGCGTCGCAGGCCGACGCGGCGCTTGCGCGTGGTGAAGCCGTGGGCCCGTTGCACGGCGTGCCGGTGACGGTGAAGATCAACGTCGACATGGCGGCGTGCGCGACGACGAACGGCGTCGTCGCATTCAAGGATCTCGTCGCGCGCGAAGACAGTCCGGTGGTCGCGAATCTGCGCAAAGCCGGCGCGATCGTGATCGGCCGCACGAACGCGCCGGCGTTCTCGTACCGCTGGTTCACCGACAACGACCTGCACGGGCGCACGACGAATCCGTGGCATTCACGGGTGACGCCCGGCGGATCAAGCGGAGGCGCCGCCGCGGCGGTCGCGGCCGGTATCGGCGCGATTGCGCACGGCAACGACCTCGGCGGCTCGATCCGGTATCCGGCGTATGCCTGCGGGGTGGCCGGATTGCGCCCGAGCGCCGGCCGGGTACCGGCGTACAACCCGACGCAGTCCGCGGACCGGACGCTCGCGGTTCAGCTCGCGTCGGTGCAGGGGCCGCTCGCCCGAACGGTCGGCGATTTGCGAATCGCGCTGGCGGCGATGGCGGGCGGCGACGCGCGCGACGCATGGTGGGTGCCCGCCGTGTCGAGCGATCGCGGCGCATCGTTGCCGGCACGCGTGGCGGTGTGCGCGGAACTGCCGGGCATTCACACCGACCCGGCCGTTCGCGACGCCGTCCGGCAAGCGGCGCGCTGGCTCGAGGACGCCGGCTGCATCGTCGAGGAAGCGGTGCCGCCGCGATTGAGCGAAGCGTGCGCGTTGTGGCTGGATCTCGTCACCAACGAATCCCGGAGCGGGCTCGGCGACATCATCATGCGGCACGGCGACGAGTCGATCAGGACCGCGTTCGCGAGCCAGCGACGCCTCGCGGCACCGCTCGATCTCGTCGGTTACGTGAATGGTCTCGCGCGGCGCACCGGCATCCTGCGCGACTGGCAGTGCTTCTTCGAGCGTTACCCGGTGCTGCTGATGCCGGTCTCGTGCGCGAAGCCGTTTGCAATCGACGAGGACCAGCGCGGTGACGATGCGGTGCGACACATTCTCGACATGCAGAGTCCGCTGCTGGCTACCGCGTTGCTCGGGTTGCCCGGCTTGTCCGTTCCCACGGGGTTGTGCGACGGCGTCCCAATGGGCGTGCAGCTCGTTTCGGGTCGTTTCCAGGAGGCGCAGTGTCTCGCCGCGGGCGAAGCGATCGAAGCGCGAGCCGGCACGCTGACGCCGATGGATCCGGTGAGGTAAACGCGACCGGGCGCGACACGCACTGAGCGGATGCCGGTGCGCCTCGATGCCGGGCGGCGACAATGGAATTTCGGACTATTGATCATGCAGAGAACGTTTATCGAGTGGCAGGCGAAGGCGGCCACACTGACTGTCGACGGGCGCGCGTTCATCGACGGCGCGTTACGCGATGCGCAAAGCGGGCGAACCTTTTCATGCGCGAGCCCGATCGATGGCCGCATCCTCGCGGAGGTCGCGGACTGCGGGGCGGCGGACGTCGATGCGGCCGTTGCGGCGGCCAGACGCGCCTTCGAAGCGAGGACATGGTGCGGCATGAGTCCGCGGGCTCGCAAGGCGATCCTGTTACGCTGGGCCGCGCTGATACGTGAGCGTCGCGACGAACTGGCGTTGCTCGAAACGCTCGACGTAGGCAAGCCGATCAGCGACACGACGGCGATCGACGTGCCGGCCACCGCGCACTGCATCGAATGGTACGCCGAGGCGATCGACAAGGTCGTGGGCGAGGTCGTGCCTGCCGACCCCCATCTCGTCGGCCTCGTGACTCGTGAGCCGGTCGGGGTCGTGGCTGCCGTCGTGCCGTGGAATTTCCCGCTTCTGATGGCGGCGTGGAAGTTCGCGCCGGCGTTGGCCGTCGGCAACAGCGTCGTACTCAAGCCTTCGGAGAAGTCGCCGATGACCGCCATTCGCGTCGCGGAGCTGGCGCGTGAAGCGGGTCTGCCGTCGGGGGTATTCAACGTCGTGCCCGGTGGTGCCGAGCCGGGGAGGCTGCTCGCGCAGCATGCGGACGTCGACTGCATCGCTTTCACGGGGTCGACGCATACCGGGCGCCAGATCATGACGCATGCCGCGCAATCCAACCTGAAACGTGCATGGCTGGAACTGGGCGGAAAGTCGCCGAACATCGTGCTGCCCTGTTGCGCCGATCTCGAACGCGCGGCCAGGACGGCGGCGGAGGCGATCTTCTTCAACATGGGCGAGGTGTGCACGGCCGGCTCGCGACTGCTCGTCCATCGGGACGTCAAGGACGAGGTCGTCGCGAATCTGATCGCCGCTGCCCGTGCGTTCGCCCCGGGACATCCGCTTGATCCGGCCGTGCGAATGGGGCCGATCGTCGACCGCGCGCAGTTTGAGCGCGTGATGGGATTCATCGACACCGGTCGCCGGGAAGGCCGGGTCCTAACGGGCGGCTCGCGCGTCAGGGAGGAAACGGGGGGCTTCTACATCGAACCGACCGTGTTCGAAGTCAACGCGGACGCAACGGTCGCCCGCGACGAAATCTTCGGGCCGGTGCTGTCGGTGATCGAGTTCGGCGATATCGATGAAGCGGTGAGCCTCGCGAACGACACCGAATACGGGTTGGCGGCCGCCGTGTGGTCGGACGATCTGACGACCGCGCATCGCGTCGCGGCGCGTCTGCGGGCGGGCACGGTCTGGGTCAACGGCTATGGCGACGGCAGTGACGACATGAATTTCCCGTTCGGCGGGTACAAGCAGTCGGGTAACGGCCGGGACAAGTCGCTGCACGCGTTGGAGAAATATTCCGAATTGAAATCGACCGTCATACGGCTTTGCTGAGCGCGCGGCCCGATTGGGCGTATGGGTCTGGCGGGCATCATCACGTTGCGCGACGGCTCGGCGGCTTCCAGCCCATGAGCGTCTCCGCCCGCCATTCCGCGGTGGTCAGCCTGGCGATGAAGAAATCGGCCAGCGCGCCCACCTTGGCCGGTCGTGCGCGGGCGGTGGGCGTGACGAAATACAGGCCGCCTTCGGGCAAGCGCCAGTCGGTCAAAATCGGTTCCAGCTGCTGGTCCGGAAAATACTGCGTCGCGACAAATTCGGGCAGCTCGGTGATCGCCAGCCCCGCGAGCACCGTGGGCAGCAACGCTTCCACGTTCGTTCCGCGCAACGCGCCGGCCGGCGTGACCGTGCATGCCTCGCCGCTCGGGTGGGCAAAGCGCCAGACGTCGCGCTTGCTCCTGTTGACGTAGGTCAGACACGGGTGGGCGCCCAGATCATGCGGGTGCTGCGGGCGGCCGTGGCGGGACAGATAGGCGGGAGAGGCGACGACAAACCGCCGCACGGGTGCGATGAGACGCGCGACGAGGGACGAGTCGTCCATGATCGCGATCCGCAGCGCGGCATCGAAACCTTCCCCGATCAGATCGGCATGGGCATCCGTGAGGTGAAGATCCACGGAAATATCCGGATAGGTCCGGAAAAATTCGGGCAACAACGGGGCAACCCAGCGAGCGCCGAAGGAGAGCGGCGCCGCGAGCTTGACGAGACCACGCGGCCGGCTCGAGGTCTCGCGTGCGAAATCCTCGGTTTCCTCGGCCGCGGCGTAGATTCTCGCGGCGCGTTCGGCGAGCGTGTGGCCATAGTCCGTGAGTGCGAGTCGCCGCGACGAACGGTTGAACAGTCGGCCGCCCAGCCGCTCTTCAACGCGCGTCACGGCCCGGGAGACCGTGGCGACCGACACGCCCATGGCGGCGGCCGCCGCGGCGAACGAGCCTTCTTCGGCGACCTTCGCGAACATCGCGAGCCCTTCAAAATCCGGAAGCTTTGACATCGACAATTCTGCAACGATGGTTTGCGTTCATTTCTATTTCGAAAAATAGCATGTCGCCGTAAATTTGTCTCACCGGCGCTTCAGTCCGGATCTAGGAAAAAATGGATACGACCATGCTCGAAGTTCATGCATTCGCGACACCCAACAGCGTCAAAGTGCCGATCGCACTGGAAGAGATGGGGCTCGACTACCGGCTCGTTCCGGTCAACCTGCGCCAGGGCGAGCAGAAGACCGACGCGTTCAAGGCGATGAATCCCAGCGCGAAAGTCCCGGTGCTGATCGACCGTTCCGTTCCCGAGGACGGCGGCGTGGTACTCGGCGAATCCGCCGCGATCCTGGTCTACCTTGCCGAGAAGACCGGACAACTGCTTCCGAAGGACGGCATCCGCCGTGGCAAGGTCTTCGAGCAACTTTTCTTTCACGCGTCCGGCCTCAGCCCGGCGTTCCTCCACGCGTTTCTGGTCGCGATCCAGTCGTCGCCTCAACCGGAAGCCCGGGCGCGCGCGCTGGCGGAGGTCGACCGGACGCTGGGCGTGCTCGATCAGGCGCTCGAGCATCACCGGTACGTTGCCGGCGACGCGTACAGCATCGCGGACATCGCCCATTTCGGGTGGGTGTGGCGTCATCAGGCGATCGGTGCAACGCTCGACAAATTTCCAGCCGTCGCGCGATGGTACGCGGAGATCTCGGCTCGACCGGCTGTGGTCAGAGCTATCGCAAAGACCCTGGCGCTTGCGCAGTAATCCGCTGCGGGCTTCCATTTTTCAATCATCGACACCACGCGGCTCGGTGCAGTCCGCAATCGATTACTCAGGAGAAATGTCATGAACGACCGTATCGTTGAACTGCTTCATCGCAACCTGCAGGAGGTCTTCGGTGAAGGCGATGCAACGCGCCGTCGCGCGGCCATCGAGGCGCTCTATACGGAAGACTGTGTCGTCTACACGCCGGAGGGTGCGCTGGTCGGGCAGGACACGCTCGATAAATTTGCCGGCGATCTTCGCGCGATGCATCCGCATTTCGCCTATACGGCGCACGGCGAACCTCAGGCGCTTCACAACGCCGGTCGCCTGGCCTGGGGCTCCGGACCGCGCGGTGAGGCGCCTGACTATACGGGCCTGGACGTGATCATCGTTCGCGACGGGAAGATCGCGGCGCTCTATGTGTTTCTCGATTCCATGCCGTCGTAGTGCGAGCGGGCGGGGGCGCGTCGACACGACTCAAAAATCCTTTCGCATCCTGTGCAGCAAGTCGCCGGCCGATTCGTGCGTGTTCACCGCGTTGATGATGTCGGTCAGAAACCAGGGCAGGTTCAGTTGCGTGTCGGAATTGCTCACGCACACACGGACTAACGGCGGCTTTGACGGGGCGCGAGGGTTACGCGTCGCGTCGGCAGAGGAAGGTGGGACGCAATTTCTTGCGTTCGCCGGAACCGGTGGGACGTTGCCCTGGCTCGCGCCGGCGACTGTCGGCAAGCTCGCGGCGGCCAGCGCAATCAGTACGGCGATAGAGCGAACGCGCTTCATTCGTGTCTCCGGCGATGCTCGTTTGACATGATGGCCGATCGCGAGTTCGGTCGTCTGAGGTGAGCGCCGCGCGCAGTGGGAAGACCTGCCAGATTGCACCGTGATGTTTTGTCGCCAGCAAATGATGCGACAGACGGGTAAGCTTGACCACGACTTCCCGGAACTGGAGCATCGAATGAAGCCGACACGCAACCCCGACTCCGCGCCGGGGGAGTGGTACATCGACACGGCGTGCATCGATTGCGGCGCATCGCGCCACGTCGCGCCCGGGCTGATTGTCGAACGAAACGACAAGAGTGTCTTCGTTCGACAACCCGTCACGCAGGAAGAGCAGCTTGCCGCCTGGCGCGCGGTGCTCGTCTGCCCGACCGCATCGGTACGCAGCGAAACGAAGCAGCCTCGCCCGAGCGTCGACCTCTTTCCGCAGCCAGTCACAACGGACGTGTGGCGCTGCGGATTCAACGCACGATCGTCGTTTGGCGCGCATTCGTATTTTGCCGCGCGTCCGGACGGCAATCTGCTGATCGACTCACCGCGCTACACGGCGGAACTCGTGAAATGGTTCGACGACGCCGGCGGCATTGCGCACGTCCTTCTGTCGCATGCCGACGACGTCGCGGATGCCGACAAATATGCGCGCCGGTTCGGCGCGCGCGTCTGGATTCATCGAGAGGACAGGTCGGCCGCCCCCTATGCTTCGGATCTGCTGGACGACGGGGCGGCGCGGATCATTGCGGCCGGCGTGCGCGCGATCCCGCTGCCCGGGCACACGCGGGGGAGTGTCGGCTATCTGCTCGATGATCGCGTGCTCTTCTCGGGCGATTCGCTTGCCTGGAGCCCGCGCGAGCAAGACCTTGTCGCGTTCAGGGACGCGTGCTGGTACTCATGGACGGCGCTTGCCGAATCGCTCGGCAAGCTGGCCGCGTATCGTTTCGAGTGGTTGCTGCCGGGCCACGGTTGGTCGGCAAACTTGCCGGCCGACGAAATGAGCGAGCGCCTGCTCGCGCTGGTTGCGCGGATGAGAAAGGATTGAAGTCGCCGGACGATCCGGTTCGCGATGCGACGCCCCGCCACGCGCGACGCGCCGACGATACTGTTCGGCGCATTCGACCGACACAATTTCGGTGATCTGCTGTTCCCGCACGTCGTCGCGCGCATGCTCGACTGCCGGGAACTGTATTTCGCCGGTCTGGCCACGCGTGATCTGCGCGAATACGGCGGCCATCGTGTCGAGCGGTTCGACCGGATCGCGGCGGCTTTGCGCGAGCGTGCGCCGAACGTCGTCCACGTCGGCGGCGAATTGCTGACCTGTCGCGCGTGGGAAGCGGCCGTCATGCTGGCGCGCGCCGATGAAGTCGAGCGCCGCATCGCGTGCGCCGACACGTGGCGGCACAATGGGCCCGCGTATGCACTCGCGGACGCGCATGCGCGGTTCGGCGCGGCGTCGCTGGCGCCATACGTGCTGTCGCGGCAGGCCTATCCCGATGCGCGGATCCATCGCGTTGCGTTCAACGCCGTCGGCGGCGTCGAGCTCGACGCATGCGAACCGGCGCTTCGCAACGAAGTGCTGGCTGCGCTCGCGGCGGCGGACGACGTCAGCGTGCGCGACCGATACACGCAGTCGCAGTTGATATCGGCGGGCATCCGGGCCCGGCTCGTGCCCGATCCGGCCGTCATGACACGCGCGCTGTTCGGCGCACGGATCCGCCGCCATGCTGACGCCCGCGTGATGCGGGAGGTGCGTCACGCGTTTCCGGCCGGCTACGCGGCGGTGCAGTTCAGCGCCGATTTCGGCGACGACGCAACGCTCGACGTCATCGCGCGCCAACTCGACCGGATAGCGGCATCGGCCCGACTCGGCGTGGTGCTGTTCCGTGCCGGCGCGGCACCGTGGCATGACGATCTGGCCTGCTACCAGCGGATCGCCGCGCGGATGCGGCGTGCGTCGGTCAGGCTCTTTCCATCGCTGAATCTGTGGGACATCTGCGCATTGATCGCATCGAGCCGCGTCTATTGCGGCAGCAGCCTGCATGGCAGAATCGTCGCGATGGCATTCGCGCGACCGCGCGTGAACGTCCGTCATCCGTCTCACGGCACGCGGACGACGAAGCTGACCGCGTGTGCGGCGACGTGGGACGCGCCATGCGTGCCGGCCGTCGTCGGCGTGGACGACATCGCCGATGCGATCGACGAGACGCTTCGCGCCGATGCGGCGATGCTGCGGAGCAACGCGACGGAGCTGGCCAACCTGTACCGGGCGGGATTCGCGCCATTGCGCGACTTGTGTTCGCGCGGCGGGCGATGGCACACTCGGTGAGCGCGCATCGCCGATCAATCGGAGCGGTACGGGAGCGGTACGCGGCACGCACGCCGGCCGCGAAGTTCGACGGGGTTTTCCCAAAACGGCGCCGAGGAGACTAAATGGCACACGGAAGGCTCAGGGGATCGATGCTGGCCGCGACCGCATGCATGGCGGCCGCAATGGCGTTCGCGACAGCAGGCGCGTTCGCCGAGGACGCGCCGTCCGGCCGCGCGATCGCCACACAGGGCACGGCCAATGGCGTACCCGCTTGCGTCGGCTGTCACGGCGCGCAAGGTCAGGGCAACACGGCGGCGGGCTTTCCCCGGCTCGCCGGAGTCGGCGCCGACTACCTGAGCGCGCAGCTCGCCGCGTTCGCCGATGGCCGGCGGCAGAACAGCGTGATGCAACCCATCGCCAGGAACCTGTCGCCCGACGAACGGACGTCGGTGTCGACGTATTTCAGCGGCCTGCCGTCGCCTTCGACTGTCGGTGGGGGCGACGCGGCCGAGCCGTCGCCGTCGGACACGGGCGCCTGGCTGGCCGTGCGCGGCCGCTGGGGCCAAGGGCTGCCGGCGTGCGCGCAATGCCACGGACCCGGCGGCACCGGCGTCGGCGGCCTGTTTCCGCCGCTGGCCGGGCAGCCCGCTGCGTACATCGAAGCTCAGCTTCATGACTGGAAAGACGGCAAGCGTCCGCCCGGCGCGCTCGCGTTGATGTCCGTCATCGCCAGCAAGCTCTCCGACGCGGACATGGCGGCCGTCGCGAAGCACTACGCCCAGCAAACGGGCGCCGACACCAGCGCGGGCAAATAGGGGAAGCGGACATGAGGCGAGCGTTCAAGCACATCCGGATCGCGATGCTGGTGGCCTGCGGCCTGGCATGGAGCGTCGTTGGCCACGCTGCCGGGCCGGGGAACGGCGAAACGACGGGCGAAGCGACGGGCGAAACGACGACATCCGCACCGGCGAACGGCGGCGACAGCCAGCCATTCGCGCCGCCTGCCGAAGCGGCGATGCCCGGTGGCGAGTTCGGCAAGTCGGTCAAGCTCGGCGAGCAGATCTTCCGCCGCACGGGACAGTTCGCGGGCAAGTTCGTCGGCAATACGCTGACCTGTGAAAACTGCCATCTCGATGCGGGCAGAAAGGCCGACTCGAGCCCGCTTTGGGCGGCTTATGTTTCCTATCCGGCGTATCGCAGCAAGAACGGCCATGTGAATACGCTCGCCGAGCGGATGCAGGGGTGCTTTCGCTACAGCATGAACGGCAAGGCGCCGCCGCTCGGCGATCCGGTTCTGGTTGCGCTGGAGAGTTATGCGTACTGGCTTGCCACGGGCGCGCCCGTGGGCAGGAAGGTCGAGGGACGCGGTTATCCGAAGCTGCCGGCGCCGGCGCTGAAAGCCGACTACGCGCGTGGCGAGCAGGTTTACGCGCAGCATTGCGCGTTATGCCACGGCGCCGATGGGCAGGGGCAGGGCAGTCATGGTCAGACGGTGTTTCCGCCGCTGTGGGGGCCGCACTCGTTCAACTGGGGCGCGGGCATGCACGAAATTCAGAATGCCGCGGGATTCATCAAGGCCAACATGCCGCTCGCGCTCGGCGGCACCCTGACCGACCAGCAGGCGTGGGACGTGGCGACGTTCATGGACAGCCACGAAAGACCGCAGGATCCGCGCTTCAACGGCTCGGTCGAGCAGACGCGGGCGAAGTATCACGACACGCCGTGGTCGATGTATGGGCTGACCGTGAACGGTCGTACGCTCGGGAGTCAGTGAGTCGCGTTCCGGCGATTCGCCCGGGCACGCGCGGCAACGCGGAGCGCAGGCTCGCCGATCACCGTATCGGCGCGCTCGACCTCTGCCGATACTCGCTCGGCGATTCCCCGGTCCATTGCCTGAACGCGCGGGCGAACGTCTTTTCGCTCGAGAAGCCGATCGACAGCGCAATCTGCTTGATCGGTTGCGCGGTGCGGGACAGTTGTTCGAGCGCCTGCTCGCGTCGCACCGCATCCTTCAGCGCCTGCAGCGACGTTCCCTCTTCTTCCAGTTGCCGATGCAGCGTGCGTACCGACACGTTCAGCGCATTGGCCAGCGACGGCGCCGTGTGCTGCTCGTTCGGGCGCGCGGTCATCAGCGCGCGTGCGCGACTGGCCAGCAGGCGGTCGCGCCGATACTGCAGCACGATCAGCGGCAGCGCGTTCTGCAGCATCGTGCGCAGCGCGCGTTCGTCCCGGCGGGGCGGCAACGTCAGATACTGCGCCGAGAAGCGCATCCGCGCGCGGTCCCGTGCGAAGTGCACCGGCCCGGGGAACAGCAGCGAATGGACGCTGCCGTGCGGCGGCCGGGGGAACGGGAAATCCACTTCGGTCAGCGGAATGCGGGAATCGACGAGCCAGCACGCGTAACCGTGCACGTTGCGCAAGCTGGTGACGAGGCAAAACTCGCGCAGCGCGCCGAGGCGGCGCCTTTCCTCGATCTCCAGGGTCGCGACGTCGCCGTCGATCGTCAGGGTCGGCAGGATGTCCTCGGTCAGCAGCCGATGGTGCCGGCACCAGCGTTTCAGCGCGACGCCGAGATTCGGCGAAGTCAGCGACGCACGGGACAGCAGGCCATAGCTGCCCCACGGCAGCCGCCGGGAGAACCAGCCCAGCGCCTCGTCGTCGAGCTGCTGCATCGCAACCCGGCACAGCGCCTCGAATTGCGAGGCGGTGACGCGGGCGTCGGGTTCACTCAGTAACGCTGGCGCAATTTGCGCCGCGCGCAGCGCGTCGGACGGATCGGCACCGTATTTCCTGTAGCCGAGCAGCACCGCGTTCACGAAGGCGATCGGCGTCACCGCGCGATCGATTCGTGGAGAACGTCGGGAGAATGCATCGGGCATGGCGCTGTCGAATGTCGCGCAGATTGGCACGATAGGCTACCACAACGACACCATATGCGATGCGCGTCTCCGTAAGCTGACATCCATCGATCGTCCTTATCCGAAGTGACATCAGGAGACAAGCCATGCGTCAAGCGTCCGGTTCGCCGCTGGGCATCGAACCGCGAGACAACCTGTCCCACGTGCGGGGCTCCACCGAATCCCCGTTGTCGACAGCCACCATCGCCGAACTGCTCGCCGATACCGCCTCCCGCTTCGCCGACCGGCCGGCCGTCGTGTTCCGCGAGCAGAACGTGCGCTGGACCTGGGCGCAGTTCAATGCGGAAGTCGACCGCTTCGCCGCCGGGCTCGCGTCCCTCGGCCTGCTGCCCGGCGACCGGCTCGGCATCTGGTCGCCTAATCGCGTCGAGTGGCTCGTCACGCAGTTCGCGACCGCGCGCATCGGCGTGATCCTGGTCAACATCAATCCGGCCTATCGCCTGCACGAACTCGAATACGCGCTCAATGCGTCGGGCTGCCGCGCGATCGTGTCCGCGGAGCGCCTGCGTGCGTCGCAATATCTGGACATGCTGCAGACGCTGGCGCCGGAACTCGCGCAGTGCGAGCCCGGCAAGCTGGTTTCCGCGCGCCTGCCGGCGCTCGAATTCGTCATACGGATGGGCGGCGGGCGCACGCCCGGCATGCTCGGCTATGACGAGGTGGTGTCTCGCGGCACGGCCGCGCTGGACGTGCCATTGCTCGACAGCCTCACCGCATCGCTCGACTGCCACGACCCGATCAACATCCAGTTCACCAGCGGCACGACCGGCAACCCGAAGGGCGCGACGCTGACGCACCACAACGTCGTCAACAACGCGCGCTTCGTCGCGCAGGCGATGCGCTTCGACGAGCGCGACGCGCTGTGCGTGCCGGTGCCGCTTTATCACTGTTTCGGCATGGTCATGTCGGTGCTGGCCTGCACGGCAACCGGCGCGAAGATGGTGTTCCCCGGCGAGGTATTCGACCCGTCGGCCACGCTCGCGGCGGTGTCGGACGAGCAGTGCACCGCGCTGCACGGCGTGCCGACGATGTTCATCGCCGAGCTCGACGTGCCCGAATTCGCGCAGTACGACCTGTCGACGTTACGTACCGGCATCATGGCCGGCGCGCCGTGCCCGATCGAGACGATGAAGCGCGTCGTGTCGCAGATGCACATGAGCGAGGTGACGATCGCGTACGGGATGACGGAAACCTCCCCGGTGTCGTTCCAGAGCGGCACCGACGATCCGCTCGACAGGCGCGTGACCACGGTCGGCCGCGTGCAGCCGCATCTGGAAGTGAAGCTGGTCGATCTCGACGGCAACGTGGTGCTGGTCGGCGAGACCGGCGAGCTCTACACGAAGGGCTATTCGGTGATGCTCGGCTACTGGGGCGACGAGCCGCGCACGCGGGAAGCGGTGAGCGACGGCTGGATGCGCACCGGCGACCTGGCGACGCTCGACGCGGACGGCTATTGCAATATCGTCGGCCGGGTCAAGGACATGCTGATTCGCGGTGGCGAGAACGTGTACCCGCGCGAGATCGAGGAGTTCCTGTTCCGCCACCCGAAGGTGCAGGCGGTGCAGGTGTTCGGCGTGCCCGACCCGAAGTACGGCGAGGAAATCTGCGCGTGGATCATCCTGAAGGCGGGCGAGCAGGCCACCGAGGACGAGATCCGCGACTTCTGTCGGGGGCAGATCGCGCACTACAAGATTCCGCGCTACGTCCGCTTCGTCGACGACATGCCGATGACGATCACCGGCAAGGTTCAGAAGTTCGCGATGCGCGATCGCATGATCGAGGAACTCCGGCTCGTGCAGGACCGTACCGGCAGACGCTGAGTTGAACTATCCATTCCAGGCACCAAGGAGCGAACCATGCAGGTTCTGAATACGCAGGTCAACCCGAGATCCGCCGAGTTCCGGGCCAATGCCGACGCGATGCGCACGTTGGTCGCCGATCTGCGCGCGAAGGCCGCCGAGGCCGAGCAGGGCGGCGGCTCCGCAGCTCGCGACAAGCATGTCGCGCGCGGCAAGCTGCTGCCGCGCGAGCGTGTCGCGCAACTGCTCGATCCGGGCACGCCGTTCCTCGAGATCGGCCAGCTCGCCGCGCACGGCATGTACGACGGCGATGCGCCGAGCGCCGGCGTGATCGCCGGCATCGGCCGCGTGCAGGGCATCGACTGCATGATCGTCGCGAACGATGCGACGGTGAAGGGCGGCACCTATTACCCGATGACGGTCAAGAAGCACTTGCGCGCGCAGGAAATCGCGCAGCAGAATCACCTGCCGTGCATCTACCTCGTCGACTCGGGCGGCGCGTTCCTGCCGAAGCAGGACGACGTGTTCCCGGATCGGGATCACTTCGGGCGCATCTTCTACAACCAGGCGAACCTGAGCGCGATGGGCATCCCGCAGATCGCGGTCGTGATGGGCTCGTGCACCGCGGGCGGCGCGTACGTGCCGGCGATGAGCGACGAGACGGTGATCGTGCGCAACCAGGGCACGATTTTTCTCGGCGGCCCGCCGCTCGTGAAGGCGGCGACCGGCGAGATCGTCAGCGCCGAGGATCTCGGCGGCGGCGACGTGCATGCGCGCGTGTCCGGCGTGGCCGACCACCTGGCCGAGAACGACGCGCATGCGCTGTTCATCGCGCGCCGCATCGTCGCGAACTTCAACCGCAACAGGCCGTCGACGGTGGCGCTCGAATCCAGCGAGGAGCCGCTGTACGATCCGCAGGAGATCTACGGCGTGATTCCGCAGGACACGCGCAAGCCGTACGACGTGCGCGAGGTCATCGCGCGCGTCGTCGACGGCTCGCGCTTCGACGAGTTCAAGGCGCGCTACGGCACGACGCTCGTCACCGGCTTCGCGCGGCTGTACGGGATGCCCGTCGGGATCGTCGCGAACAACGGGATCCTGTTCGGCGAATCGGCGGTGAAGGGCGCGCATTTCATCGAGCTCTGCTCGCAGCGCGGCATCCCGCTCGTGTTCCTGCAGAACATCACCGGCTTCATGGTCGGCCGCAAGTACGAGAACGAAGGGATCGCGAAGCACGGCGCGAAGATGGTGACGGCGGTCGCGACCACGCAGGTGCCGAAGATCACGATGCTGATCGGCGGCAGCTTCGGCGCGGGCAACTACGGGATGTGCGGGCGCGCGTACTCGCCGCGTTTCCTGTGGATGTGGCCGAACGCGCGTATCAGCGTGATGGGCGGCGAGCAGGCCGCCGGCGTGCTCGCGACGGTGCGGCGGGAAGGCATCGAGGCGAAGGGCGCGCAGTGGAGCGCGGAAGACGAGGAGGCGTTCAAGGCGCCGATTCGTCAGCAGTACGAGACGCAGGGCCATCCTTACTACGCGACCGCGCGGCTGTGGGACGACGGTGTGGTCGATCCCGCGCAGGCGCGCCGCGTGCTCGGCCTGTCGCTGTCGGCGTCGCTGAATGCGCCGATCCTGCCGACGAAGTTCGGCATTTTCCGGATGTGAGGCCGCGATGCGCAACCAGACCCCGACGATCGGGCGGCGCGGCCCGGCGGCGCGCATGCACGCGCGCGCCGCGCACAACGCCTGAAGGAGACCCTACATGTTCAAGAAAATTCTGATCGCGAACCGCGGCGAGATCGCGTGCCGCGTGATCAAGACCGCGCGCGCGATGGGCATCGCGACGGTCGCGGTGTATTCGGACGCGGACGCGAACGCGCGGCACGTGCGGATGGCCGACGAAGCAGTGCGGATCGGCCCGCCGGCGGCCGCGGAGTCGTACCTCGTCGCCGAGCGCATCCTGGCAGTCGCGAAGCAAACCGGTGCCGAAGCGATCCATCCGGGCTACGGTTTTCTGTCGGAGAACGACGCGTTCGCCGAGGCCTGCGCGCGCGAAGGGATCGTGTTCATCGGCCCGCCCGCGTCGGCGATTCGCGCGATGGGGCTGAAGTCGGCGTCGAAGGCGCTGATGGAGCAGGCGAACGTGCCGCTGACGCCCGGCTATCACGGCGACAATCAGGATCCCGCGTTTCTGGCCGAACAGGCCGCGAAGATCGGCTATCCGGTGCTGATCAAGGCGAGCGCCGGCGGCGGCGGCAAGGGCATGCGGCGCGTCGACGCCGCCGCCGACTTCGAGGCCGCGCTCGCGTCGTGCAAGCGCGAGGCGCGCAACGCGTTCGGCGACGACGACGTGCTCGTCGAGAAATACATCCTGCAGCCGCGCCACATCGAGATCCAGGTGTTCGGCGATACGCACGGCAATTGCGTGTATCTGTTCGAGCGCGACTGCTCGGTGCAGCGCCGGCACCAGAAGGTGCTCGAGGAAGCGCCCGCGCCCGGCATGACGCCCGAGCGCCGTGCGGCGATGGGCAAGGCCGCGGTCGATGCGGCGAAGGCGGTCGGCTATGTCGGCGCGGGGACGGTCGAATTCATCGCGACGCAGGACGGCCAGTTCTACTTCATGGAGATGAACACGCGGCTGCAGGTCGAGCATCCGGTGACGGAGATGATCACCGGGCTCGATCTGGTCGAGTGGCAGTTGCGCGTCGCGAGCGGCGAGCCGCTGCCGCTCGGCCAGGAGCAGCTCGAGATCAACGGTCACGCGATGGAAGCGCGGATCTACGCGGAAGATCCGGACCGCGGCTTCCTGCCGTCCACCGGCCGGCTGGTGTATCTGTCGCCGCCGCCGGAAACCGACGACGTGCGCGTCGACACCGGCGTCGAGCAGGGCGACGAGATCTCGCCGCACTACGACCCGATGATCGCGAAGCTGATCGTGCGCGGCGCGGACCGCCGGCAGGCGCTCGACCGGATGCGGCAGGCGCTCGCGCAGTACCGGGTCGTCGGCGTGTCGAACAACGTGGACTTCCTCGCGCGCCTCGTCGCGGTGCCGTCGTTCGCGAACGCGCAGCTCGACACCGGCCTGATCGAGCGCGAGCACACGCTGCTGTTTCCGCCCGCCGGCGACGTGCCGGCGGAAGTCTGGCTGCTCGCGGCGCTCGCCGAGCTGCTGCGCGAGCGGCGTCTGGCCGAGAAGAGGGCTGCGCGATCGGCGGAGCCGGATTCGCCGTGGCATCGGCTCGACGGCTGGCGCCTGAACGGCCTCGCCGGGCGCCGGCTGGTCTTCCGCGCGGGCGAGGCGACGCAAGAGGTCGGCGTCGAGGTCGTGTCCGGCGGCGGGTACCGGCTGACGGTCGGCGCGCAGCCGGTCGTCGTGCGCGGATCGCTCGGCGCGGACAGCGAATTGCACGCGCTGCTCGGCGAGCGGCGGCTGCGCGCGGCGGTCGTCGCGAGCAACGAGCGCCGGCACGTGTTCTTCGAAGGGCGGGCGTGGCCGCTCGCGGTCGTCGACACGCTGCACGTCGGCGGCGAGGGCGACGAAGTGGCGGGCGGGCTACGCGCGCCGATGCCGGGCAAGGTGATCGCGCTGGCGGTCGAGCCCGGCACGCGGGTCGAGAAGGGCGCGCCGCTGCTCGTGCTCGAGGCGATGAAGATGGAGCACACGATCAGCGCGCCGCGCAACGGCGTGGTCAAGGCGTTCCGGTTCGCGCCCGGCGATCAGGTGTCCGATGGCGCGGAGTTGCTGGATTTCGAAGGAGACGCGTGATGGAACAGGTGCGTATCGTTGAAGTGGGGCCGCGCGACGGGCTGCAGAACGAGAAGCGGAACGTCGCGACCGAGATCAAGCTGGAGCTGATCGAACGCCTGGCCGCGGCGGGGCTGCGCGATATCGAGGCCACGTCGTTCGTGTCGCCGAAGTGGGTGCCGCAGATGGCGGATCAGGCCGACGTGATGCGGGGGCTGCGGCGCCGGCCGGGCGTCAACTATCCGGTGCTGACGCCGAACCTGAAGGGCTTCGAGGCCGCCGTGGCCGAAGGCGCGACCGAGGTGGCCGTGTTCGCGGCCGCGTCGGAAGGGTTCTCGCAGAAGAACATCAACTGCTCGATCGACGAATCGATCGACCGCTTCGTTCCGGTGCTGGACGCCGCGAAGCGTCAGGGCATCAAGGTTCGCGGCTATGTGTCCTGCGTGGTGGCCTGTCCGTACGACGGCGCGATCGCGCCGCAACAGGTCGCCCATGTGGCCGCGCGCCTTTACGCGCTCGGCTGCTACGAGGTGTCGCTCGGCGATACGATCGGCGTCGGCACGCCGGGCTCGGTGCTGCCGATGCTCGAGGCGGTCGCGGCGAAGGTGCCGGTCGGCGCGCTGGCCGGGCATTACCACGATACCTACGGGATGGCGGCAGCCAACATCCACGCATCGTACGCATTCGGGCTGCGGGTGTTCGACAGCTCGGTCGCGGGGCTGGGCGGCTGCCCGTACGCGAAGGGCGCGACCGGCAACGTCGCGACCGAGGACGTCGTGTACCTGCTGCACGGGCTGGGCGCCAGCACTGGCGTCGATCTGGACGCGCTGGTGGATTGCGGCGCGTGGATCTCGGCGCAACTCGGCCGCGACAACGGATCGCGAGTCGGCCGGGCCGTGCTGGCCAAGCGCGCGTGATGCGCGGACACGCGTCAATCATTCCCTGCTCCGCCCTTGGGGCGGCCCGGCGGAGGCTGAGATGAAACGACCCCCACGCTCACTGCGTTCGCTGCCCCCCGAGGGGGCGGTCAGCCTCCTTGGGGCGGCCCGGCGGAGGCTGACATGCTGATCGAGCACCTGAACCGGCAATTGCGTGAGCGCGCCGAGCAGTCGCTGACGCGGCAGCGGCGCACGACCCTGTCGCCGTGCGGGCCGCACGCGCGCGTGAGGCATGAAGGCGTCGAGCGATCGGTGCTCGCGTTCTGCAGCAACGACTACCTCGGCCTCGCGAATCACCCGGCGCTGGTCGCCGCGCTCGCCGAAGGGGCTGGCCGATGGGGCGTCGGCAGCGGTGCGTCGCATCTGGTCAGCGGACACGGCGAGCCGCACGACGCGCTGGAGTCGGATCTCGCCGGCTGGCTCGCGCCATCGATACCGGGGGCGAAGGCGCTATTCTTCGGCACCGGCTACCTGGCCAATCTGGCACTGCTGACCGCGCTGGGCGATGCGCGGGCCACGCTGTTCGCCGACAAGCTCAATCACGCGTCGCTGATCGACGGCGGGCTGCTCGCGCGCGCCGACATGCAGCGTTATCCGCATGGCCGGCTGGACGTGCTGGAGGGCCAGCTGCAGCGCTGCACGACCCCGATCCGGCTGATCGTCACCGACGCGGTGTTCAGCATGGACGGCGATCTGGCCGATCTGCCCGCGTTGCTCGATCTGGCCGAGCGCCACGACGCGTGGCTGATCGTCGACGATGCGCATGGATTCGGCGTGCTCGGCCCGCAGGGTCGCGGCTCGCTCGCGCACTTCGGCCTGCGCAGCGAACGGCTGATCTACATGGGCACGCTCGGCAAGGCGGCCGGCGTGGCCGGCGCGTTCGTGGCCGCGCATCCGACGATCGCGGAGTGGTTGCTGCAGGTCGCGCGCAGCTACATCTACACGACGGCCGTGCCGTCCGCGATCGCGCATGCGCTGCGGGCGAGCCTCGAACTCATTGCGGGCGACGAGGGCGCACGCCGGCGCGCGTCGCTGCAACAGCGCATCCGTCAACTGAGAGCGGGGCTGGCCGACTTGATCGCCCGGCGCCCGTCGCTCGGCTGGCGCCTGCCCGAATCCGCGACCGCGATCCAGCCGCTGATCGTCGGCGACAACGAACGAGCGCTGTCGTTGTCCGCCGCGCTGGAGGCCGAAGGTCTGTGGGTGCCGGCGATCCGCCCGCCGACGGTGCCGCTCGGCACCGCGCGCTTGCGCATCACGCTCAGCGCGGCCCATGCCGAAGGCGATGTCGAGCGTCTGCTCGCCGCGCTTCGGGCCGCATCATGAACCTCGCGCCCGCGCCCGCTGTCGCGGCGACCGCCGCGTATCCCGATGCCGTTGCCTTGCAGATCGTTCCTGGCCGGCGTTTCTTCTCTGGAGCTACTGCATGAGCACCGTTGCCACCATTCCGCTGTCCGCCCTGAAGAAGCCGGCTGCGCGGCCGGATGCGCGATGGCGCGTCGACGACGTCGAAGCGCTGTTCGCGTTGCCGCTGATGGACCTGCTGCATCGCGCGCAGCAGGTCCACCGCGAGCATTTCGATCCGAACGAGATCCAGCTGTCGACGCTGCTGTCGATCAAGACCGGCGGTTGCGCGGAGGACTGCGGCTACTGCCCGCAATCGGCGCACTTCGACACCGACGTGAAAGCCGGCAGGCTGATGCCGGTGACGGAAGTCGTCGAGGCCGCGCAGGCGGCGAAGGACCAGGGCGCGACGCGCTTCTGCATGGGCGCCGCATGGCGCAGCCCGAAACCGAGGGACATGGAGGCCGTGACCGAGATGGTGCGGCAGGTGAAGGCGCTGGGGCTGGAAACCTGCATGACGCTCGGCATGCTCGACGCGGAGCAGGCCGACGCGTTGAAAGACGCGGGGCTCGACTACTACAACCACAATCTCGACACGTCCCCCGAATACTATGGCCGCATCATCAGCACCCGGACCTACCAGGATCGCCTCGATACGCTGGGCCACGTGCGCGACGCCGGCATCAACGTGTGCTCCGGTGGCATCGTCGGGATGGGGGAAGGGCGCACGCATCGGGCGGGCCTGATCGCGCAGCTCGCGAATCTCGACCCGCACCCGGAGTCGGTGCCGATCAACAATCTGGTGCAGGTCGAAGGCACGCCGCTCGCCGGCACCGAGCCGCTCGATCCGTTCGAGTTCGTGCGGACCATCGCGGTCGCACGGATCACGATGCCGGGTGCGATGGTGCGCCTGTCGGCGGGGCGCGAGCAGATGGACGATGCGTTGCAGGCGTTGTGCTTCATGGCGGGCGCGAACTCGATTTTCTATGGCGACAGGCTGCTGACCACGAGCAATCCGCAGGCGACGCGGGATCGCGCGCTGTTCGATCGGCTGGGCCTGCGGGTTGCGCGTGAAGGTGCACGTGAAGGTGCGCGATGAGCGCGCTGCCGCTGCCGGCCGCGCCCACGTTGGCCGCCGGACGCCGGATGATCGACGATGGCTTTCTCGACGATCCGTATCCGGCGTACGCCGCGTTGCGCGAGGCCGGGCCGATTCACTGGAGCGACGAGTTCTTCGACGGCGCATGGCTGCTGACGCGGCATGAGGACGTCGAGGCGATACTGCGCGACCCGCGCTTCTCGGCGCGCCGGACCGGCGGCTGGGTGATGAACAGCGGCGAAGGCGCGCGTGGCGAGCTGAAGGGGTTCCAGCAACTGTTCGGTCGCGCGATGCTGTTCATGGACGAACCCGACCATTCGCGCCTGCGCCGTTTGATGCACGCGGGCTTTCGGCCCGACGCGCTGCGCGCGTTGCGTCCGTATGTCGAGGCGCTGGTCGACGAGATGCTGGAGAGCGTCGACGCGCGCCGCGGCTTCGACTTCATGCGGCAGATCGCGCGGCCGCTGCCGGCGCGGGTGATCGCGAAGCTGATGGGCATCGCCGGCGACGGCGACGATCGTTTCATCGACTGGTCGGACGATCTCGCCGCATTCATCGGCGCGCCGCGGCCGACGCTGGAGCAGGCGAGGCGCGCGCAGGTCAGCCTGCTCGGGATGAGCCGCTACTTCGAGCGCTGCATCGCGAGCGGCGCGGCCGGGGACGGCCTGGTCGGCAGTCTGGCGCGCGCCGCGCGCGACGGGACGATAGCCGACGATGCCGAGCTGCTCGCGCAGTGCGCGATGCTGCTCTTCGCCGGGCACGAGACGACGCGCAATCTGCTGGGCAATGGCCTGTACCACCTGCTGGCGCAGCCCGGGCTTCGCGACGCGCTGCAGCGCGAGCCGGACCGGCTGACGGGCGCGGTGCGCGAGCTGCTGCGCTTCGACAGCCCGGTCCAGTACACCGGACGGCGCGTCGCGACCGATCTGGTCCTGCACGGGCAGCCGCTGCGCAGAGGGGAGCTGGTGCTCGGGATCATCGGCGCGGCGAATCGGGATCCGCGTCGCTACGCGGATCCCGACCGGCTCGACATCGGGCGCCGCGCGTTCGCGCCGCTGTCGTTCGGCAGCGGGCCGCACGTTTGCATCGGCGCCGCGCTGACGATGATGGAAGCCGAGATCGTGTTCGGCACGCTGATGCGCCGCTGGCCCGAACTGGTGCTGTCGGCGCCCCGGCCGCGATGGAATCGCAACCCGGTCTATCGCGGGCTACAGACGCTCAACGTGCATGTGCCGGGCGGCATCGGAACGGTCTAGCGAGTCCGTATCTTCACCCGCACGCCGCATCCCGTCCTCATACGTGACCAGACTGCGTTGCGGATTCGCGATCCGGATCCCGCGCTTGCGGAACGTATCGGCGATCCGCCGGTTGAATTCGCGCTGCACGCCCCAGCGCGTCGAGTCCGTGCACTGCATCTGCCCGGCCAGCACGATCGCCGCGCCGTCGACCTGGTCGACACCCCAGTAGCTGAAATCGGACAGGATGCCGTCGTGGAACTTCGGATCGTCGCGCAAGGCGGCGCCGATCTCCTTGAGCGTCGCGACCGCGCGATCGATGTCCTCGCCATACGCGACGGCGACCTTGACGGCCGCGTTGCCGAGCCCGCGATTCGTGTTGTTGACGGTCGTCACCGAGCTGAACGGCACCGTGTGCAGCGAGCCGTCACCGGCCCGCAGCCGCACCGTGCGGATCGACAGATATTCGACCGTGCCCGACACGCCGGCGAGCGTGACCCAGTCGCCGACCTGCAGCGCGTTCTCCATCAGCAGGAAGATCCCGGTGATGAAATCCTGCACGAGCTTCTGCGAGCCGAAGCCGAGCGCGACGCCGAAGATGCTGGCGCCCGCGAGGAGCGGGCCGATGTTCACGCCGATCTCGCTCAGGCCCGTCATCCCGACGACGAGCGCGATGCTCACGAAGAGCAGCGAGCGCAGCATCGGCAGCAGCGTGCGCAGCCGCGCCGCACGCATCAGGTCGCCGTGGCTCGTCCATTGCTGGAGGCGCCGCTCGATCGAGATGTTCGCCACTTCCCACACGACGAGCGCGACGACGGCGGCGATCGCGACCGTTGCCAGCGCCGACGCGAGCCGGTGGCCGATCGAACCGGATTCGAATGCGCGGAACACCGGTACGCCCCAGATCTGCAGCAGCAGCACGATCGTCACGATGCCGACGACGACTGATACCACTCGCCGCAGCATCGGGTAATAGCGGCTTGCGTGACTACGGACGAGCGTGCGGTCGTCGCCGTTGCGCTGGAACAGGCGCGCGAGCGCGCCGAACACGACGATCGACGCGATCCGCATCCCGATCATCACGGCGATCGAGCGGCCGCCGAGCGTGATCAGCACGCGGTAGCCGTTGTGAACGTCGAGTGCCCAGACGAACCACAGCGCCATCACGACGAATATCGACACGGGTGCCCACGCGTCCGCGAGTGCGTTGCCGATCATCGCGAACGACGGCCGGCCCGCGCAATACGCGCGGATTCGCGCGGCGACCGGGCGGCTGCACTGCAGGATCAGCGCCGCGACCAGCAGGTGGCCGACGAGCGCGACCGCCTTCAGCAGCGCGACGTGCCCCGCGTCGGTGAGGCCGAAGTTCGCGGCGATCTCGACGGCGGCCGTGCAGCCGCCGACGATGATCACGAAACGGCCGATCCAGCGCTGCGCGAAGCCTGCCCATTCGTTGCTGATGTGCAGCAACCGCAATTGCGGCGCATCCGGCTGGAAGAACAGCCGGCCGACGATGGTGGCCACGCGGCAGACGACATAGATGTCGATCAGCGATTCGATCGCGGCTTCGGCCGGCGTGCCGTCGGCGGCGAACAGCGACGTCGTCAGGCTTGCGGCGCCGACGAACCCGACAACCGGCACCGCGCGCACCAGCAGGCTGACGATCGCGCGCGGCATCCGGTGCAGCAGCGTGCGATGGAGCAGCGCGTGGCCGCGTCGTCGCGACCACGCGTGCACGAAGCCGGCGGAATCCGGCGGCGGCGAGGTGTCGATGCCGGCCGGGTCCGGATCGTCGTCGGGCGCTGCGTTGCCGTCGGCGGCGGAGGCGTCGGAGTTGGCGTCGGAGTCGGAGTCGGAGTCGGAGTTGGAGTTGGAGTTGGAGTCGGTGTCGGTGTCGGTGCCGGTGCCGGTGCCGTCGGCCGACGGGCCGGGTGCGCGTCGCGAGGCGCCGGCGCGGCGCGCGGCGAGCGCGTCCAGCGCGCGCCGCAGCAGCCGCCTCGCGAGCCATTCGACGACGAGCGCGGGCACCAGCGCGGCGACGATGATCCAGATCGCGTGCGCGAGACTGGCGCGCGCGTCTGCGCGGCCCAGCGTGTCGCGCCACCAGATGCCGACCGAGCCGACGTCGAGCAGCGAGTGCAGCGATTCGTGCAGTGCGCTGCCGATTTCCGTCGCCCAGCGCGATCCCTGGTGGACGAGCACCGACGCGAGCCCGTTCGACGTGAGCGCGGTCGGCCCGGCGGCCGCCGATGCGGTGCTGGCGGCGGCCGCCGCGCTGGCCGGTATCGATGGCGTGCTCAGCGCACCGACGGCGGCGATCGCGCGAAACGTGGTTTCGACTTGCGCGCGATCGCGGGGATTCTCGAGCACGGCGAGCGCCTGTTGCGCCTGCTGGGGCGTCAGTGCGGGCGTGGTGCCGGAGGCGGCCGATGCGCCGGCCGGTGTGGGGGTGGCCGCATGGGCGGCCGTGATGACGATGGAGAGGAGCCAGCCGAGAAGAATGTGTCGCATGGATTGACAGGCAGGCGCGCGCCGGGGCGGTGGCGCGGCGAGCGCAGCGATGAACGAATGTTAACTTGATCGTGGCTGGAACCGAATAGTTCCGTATCGGCGGATTTGAAAAATCGAACGCGCGACTGGATGCCATTGCGTTCATGCATCGGCGCGGTTCGTCGGTTTGACGACCATTCGACCGCAAATTGAGAAGTAATGCTAAATAAATGAGCCGAGCCGAGACGCTTCGGCGTCAACGCGCATGCCCGTCGCGATTGCCCGGCATCTCGGGGCGCGCGGCGACGGGCTGAGTCGGCCCCGGATGCTCCTGCGTCGCCACGATCCGCAACCCGTCGCGCGCGCGTGACAGCGCGTCGCCATCGTATTCCGCCGCATACACGACGTACGCGGAATGCGAGAACGCCGGTGCGCCGCGCACCGGGAACAGCTCGCCTCGCGCGACGAAAGGGGCGACCGTGCCGGCCCGAAAGTACCCGGCGCCGCCCACGGTCAGCAGATAAGTCAGCGCCAGCGGCCCAAGCGAAATGGTGACCGGCGGATTCGGATGATCCGGAAACGCGGCCTGATGGTTCGCGCCGAAATTGGGCCCCCAGTCGACGTACACGTACTGCCCCGGATCGAGGCGGCCGTCGACGAGGCTGGTCACCATCACGAGCTTTTCTTCGAGCAGCAGTTCGCAGACCAGGCCGGGCCGCTGAGGCGGGTTATAGAGCAGCGCGAGATCGAGCGAGCCGTCTTCGACGCGATCGAGCAGGCGTGCGGGCGCATCGACGTCCGCGCGCAGCGCGACTTCCGGGCACACGTGATGCATCCACACGAGCCAGTCGGCGAGCAACGGATGCCAGATGCTCGGCTCCGCGCCGACGCTGATCCCGTCTTCTCTGCCCGGCGGCAGCGCGACGTGCTGGCGCGCGCGTTCCCAGCCCTGCACGAGGCGCGTCGCGTGGCGCACGAAGCGCTCGCCGGCCGGCGTCAATCGCGCGCCGGCCTTGTTGCGGACGAAAAGCGGCCGCCCAAGCTGCTGCTCGAGCGCGCGCACGCGGGCGCCGACCGCGGTCTGCGTCACGTGCAGGCGCTCGGCCGCGGCGACGAAGCTGCCGCTCGAGGCGATCTCCAGGAAAGTGCGGGCGAGGTCGATGTCCATCGGATAAAAGCAATTTTATTGCGGTCATCGAAAATAATAATTCATTTGCTTGTATTCAAGCCGGAACGCAGGATGGAGGGCGTCAAGAATCCGGAGTTCGACCGATGCCAAGCTCATTGCCCGATGTCCATGCGCTGTCTCCCACGCCGCTGTGCGAATTGCTCGGCTGCCGGTATCCGCTGGTGCTCGCGGGCATGGGCGGCGTGGCCCGCTCCGAGCTCGTGGCGGCGGTGACCGCCGCCGGCGGATTCGGTTTTCTCGGCATGGTGCGCGAGCCGCTCGAGCTGATTCGCGACGAAGTCGCGCGCGTGCGGCGGCGCAGCGACCGGCGCTTCGGCGTCAACCTGATCCCGGCGGCGACCGACGCGGCATTCCTGCGGCAGCAGATCGACCTGTGCATCGAGCTGCGCGTGCCGGTGGTCGGCCTGTTCTGGGACGTGATGCCCGACGTGATCGCGCGGCTGCGCGCGGCCGGCATCGTCGTGGTCTGTCAGGTCGGCTCGGTGGCCGACGCGCGGCAGGCGCAGGCGGCCGGCGCCGACGCGCTGATCGCGCAGGGCGTGGAAGCCGGCGGCCACGTCCGCGGCCGGCAGCCGCTCGCCGAGCTGCTCGCCGACGTGCTGCCGATCGCAACCGTGCCGGTCGCGGCGGCGGGCGGCATCGGCGACGGCCGGGACGTCGCGCGGGTGCTCGCGCAGGGCGCGCAGGCCGCGGTGCTCGGCACCGTGCTGATCGCGACGCGCGAATCGTTCGCGCACGACTACCACAAGCGGCGTCTGGTGGCGGCGCAGGCGTCCGACACCGTGCTGACCGAAGCCTTCCACATCAACTGGCCGCCGCATGCGGCGGTGCGGGTGCTCGCGAACAGCGTGACGCGGGGCGAGCACGGCGACCCGTTCGCCGGCGGCCGGACCGTGATCGGCGACGAAGCCGGCCGGCCGATCTATCTGTTCAGCACCGATTCGCCGCTGCGCTCGATGACCGGCGACTACGAGGCGATGGCGCTTTACGCGGGGCTGGGTGTCGATCGCGTCGTGTCGGTGGAGCCCGCCGCGACGCGCGTCGCGCGCATCGTCGCCGAGGCGGCGGCCCAGCTGCACGGGGCGGCCGTCGCATCGGTGGACGTGGCCGCACCGGCCGGCGATGCCGCCGGGTCCGAACACGACCGGCGCGCGTCGATCCTCGCGCGCCTCGACGAGCTGCTGGAAGCCGAGCGCGCGGGTGCCCGCGTGACGCTGGAAAGCGCGGGCCACGCGCAGGACGCCGCGCTGCGCGGCCTGATCGAATCGATCCACCGCGACGAGGTGAAGTGGTGCGCGATGCTGTCCCGCGCGATCCGCGGCCTCGACGGCACGCCGAGCACACGCACCGGCGCGTTCTACACGAAGGCGATGGCGATCGACGTTCTGAACGAGCGCCTCGCGTTTCTCAACCGCGGTCAGGGATGGGTGGCGAGGAAGGTGCGCGAGCTGCTGCCGCTCGTCGGCGATGCCGAGATCCGGCAGAACCTGACCGAGATGCTGGTTGCGCACGAAGAGAATCTCGACAAGGTCAACGTGCTGCTCGACGCCCCGCGCTGACGCACCGGACCGTCGTCCCGATTCGATCGCGCGATTTCACGATGTTGCAATGGAGAAACTTATGTTGACGCAGAAGACGAAGGACATCGTCAAGGCCACGGCGCCGGTGCTGGCGCAGCACGGCTATCCGATCATCCAGTGTTTTTACAAGCGGCTGTTCGACGCTCACCCCGAATTGAAGAACGTGTTCAACATGTCTCATCAGGAGCAGGGGCAGCAGCAACAGGCGCTCGCGCGCGCGGTGTACGCGTATGCGGAAAACATCGAGGATCCGGGCAGCCTGATGGCCGTGCTGAAGAACATCGCGAACAAGCACGCGAGCCTCGGTGTGAAGCCGGAGCACTATCCGATCGTCGGCGAACATCTGCTGGCCGCGATCAAGGAGGTGCTCGGCGGCGCGGCGACGGACGAGATCATATCCGCATGGGCGCAGGCGTACGGGAATCTCGCGGACGCGCTGATGGGCCTCGAAGGCGGGCTGTATGAAAGCGCGGCCGCGCAGTCGGGCGGCTGGAACGGCTGGCGCGCGTTCCGCGTGCGCGACAAGCGCGCGGAGAGCGACGTGATCACGTCCTTCGTGCTGGAGCCCGCCGACGGCGGCCCGGTGATGAACTTCGAGCCGGGGCAGTACATCAGCATCGCGGTCGACGTGCCGGCGCTGGGCTTGCAGCAGATTCGCCAGTACAGCCTGTCCGACATGCCGAACGGGCGCAGCTATCGCATTTCGGTGAAGCGCGAGAGCGGCGGCGCGTTTCCGCCCGGATACGTATCGTGCCTGCTGCACGACCACGTCGACGTCGGTGACGAAGTCAGGCTGGCTGCGCCGTTCGGCACGTTCCACATCGACGTCGACGCGAAGACGCCGCTCGTGCTGATCAGCGGCGGCGTCGGGCTGACGCCGATGATCAGCATGCTGAAGCAGGCGATCCAGGATCCGGAGCGGCAGGTGGTGTTCGTGCACGGCGCGCGAAACAGCGGCGTGCATGCGATGCGCGACCGTCTGCGCGAAGCGGCGAAGACACACGACAATTTCGATCTGGTCGTGTTCTACGACAACCCGCTGCCACAGGACGTGCTGGGGCGCGACTACGATTACGCGGGTTTCGTCGACGTCCACGCGATCCAGGCCGACGTGCTGCGCGACGATGCCGATTACTACATCTGCGGCCCGATCCCGTTCATGCGGATCCAGCACGATGCGCTCAAGGCGCTCGGCGTTCGCGAAGCCCGTATCCACTACGAAGTTTTCGGCCCCGACCTGTTCGCCGAATGATCCGGACGACGCGCCCCGGAGGCTCCTCCGGGGCGTGCGCCGTGTCCCCGTTGCACCACCCCCTGTTTCAGTTCTGAAACATCCGCCGTCCGCGGCCATTGCAGATCCGACCCGTCGTTCGACGATGCCCCGCCGGGCCTGGCTTTCCGGCCGATGGTACGTTCCTTGCGGATATCGGATGGCCACCGGCTCAAGCCTTGCCGAAATCGATGCGGCGGGCGGGCGCGGATGGGGAAGTCGCACTTCAATCGGGGACAAGAGAATGAAAAACGACCATGCCGCAACGTTTCACGTTGCAAAGATGAATCGCCGGCCACCGGCGCACACGTCAACCCTGCGAGAAGTGACCTGATCACGTTCCGCATCGATATCCATCCGCCAGTCAACCTCAGCTCGCTTGGGTCGCCGGTTGCGTCATCCGAACCGCCGGGCCGATCGATCGCGCACGGTCCGAACGACCGCCGATCGGCAAGCGTCCGCATGCAGGCGACGGGCGGCGATGGACTGCATTCGATTCGCGATCGAGAAACGAAACCGAACCGGCGGGCCGGACGAAGACTTCGTCCCGCTTCGAAAAACGACAGGCGGCCGTACCGAACGGGAGGGAAGCGGCAGTGCCCATGACATAGAACGATCGGCGTAAACGGGGAGTGTCCGCTTGCGGACGCAACAGCGCCAACATTTCAGTTGATCCACAACCCCGATGGGTCAATTGTTCGAGCGCCCATCGCCTTTTGGCCGGTGGGCGTCTTTTTTTGTGCGCTCGCTTCTGTATGATGTGCTGGCACGCAGGCGGCACGCGCGGGTTCCCGTGCGACCGATCCTGCCCGTCCATCCGCACCGCCATGACCGATCCCGACCCTTCCCCGCACGTTCCCGTCGATCCCGCGTCGCTCGATGCGCTTCATGCGTTCGTCGAGCGTCATCCCCGCCTGTTCGTGCTGACGGGCGCGGGGATCAGCACGGATTCCGGCATCCCCGGCTACCGCGACCGCAACGGCCAGTGGATGCGCACCGCGCCGATCCAGCTGCAGGAATTCCTCGGCTCGGACGCCGCGCGGCGCCGCTACTGGGCGCGCAGCATGATCGGCTGGCCCGTCGTCGGCCGCGCGAGCCCGAACCGCTCGCACGCGGCGCTCGCGCGGCTCGGCGCGGCCGGCCGGATCGAGCGGCTCGTCACGCAGAACGTCGACGGGCTGCATCAGCGCGCGGGCAGCGCCGACGTGATCGAGCTGCACGGCGGCATCGGCGGCGTGACCTGCCTCGACTGCGGCGCGCAACATGCGCGCGCGGCCATCCAGACCCAGCTCGAAGCGGAGAATCCCGATCTGCTCGACGCGCGGGCCGAGCCTGCCGCCGACGGCGACGCGCATCTCGAATGGCACGCGCTCGACACGTTCCGCGTGCCTGCGTGCCCCGCATGCGGCGGCCTGCTGAAGCCGTCCGTCGTGTTCTTCGGCGAGAACGTGCCGCGCGAGCGCGTGGCCGCGGCCGCGGCCGCGCTCGATGCGGCCGATGCGGTGCTGGTCGTCGGCTCGTCGCTGATGGTCTATTCGGGCTATCGCTTCTGCGTGTGGGCGCAGGCGCAGAGCAAGCCGGTCGCGGCGCTGAATCTCGGCCATACGCGCGCCGATCCGATCCTGACGCTGAAGGTCGAGGCGCCGTGCGGGCCGGCGCTCGACGCGCTGAATGCGCGTCTCGGTCTGGCCGATGCGCTGAATTCGCGTCCCGGCCCGGCTGACGCGAATACCGAACGGTCTTCGACATGAGCGGCGATCGTTCTCCCGCCGATCCGTCGCAGCGGCTCAGCGCGCCCGCGGCCGAACGCAATCGCGGGCCGATTCTCGACGTGCTGCGCCGCGTGCTGCCCGCGCGTGGCGCCGTGCTCGAGATCGCGAGCGGCACCGGCCAGCACGTCGTGCATTTCGCGCAGGCGCTGCCCGCGCTGGATTGGCAGCCGAGCGACCCCGACACGCACGCGCGGCGCTCGATCGCCGCGTGGATCGCGCACACGGGGCTGCCGAACGTGCGCGAGCCGCTCGCGTTCGACGTGCGCGACGCGTCGTGGCCGCTCGCGGCAGTCGACGCGATCGTCTGCATCAACATGATCCACATCGCGCCGTGGGCGGCGGCCGACGCGCTGTTCGCGGGCGCGTCGCGCGCGTTGCGGCCGGGCGGCGTGCTCGTGCTGTATGGTCCGTATCGCCGCGGCGGCCGGCATACCGCGCCGTCGAACGAAGCGTTCGATGCGCAGCTCAGAAGCCGCGATCCGTCGTGGGGCGTGCGCGATCTCGAGACGGTCGTCGCGCTCGGTCTCGATCGCGGGCTCGACTGCGTCGAGGTGGTCGAGATGCCGGCGAACAATCTGACCGTCGTGTTCCGGCGGCTGCCGTCGGCGGAGCAGTGACGCCGCGACGCCGTCGCGCGGTTTCCCTTATCCTTTCGGCTATGCGCGCGGCCCGTTCGGCGCGCGCCCCTGTTTATTTCCGGAGAATCGAACAATGGGCAAGCAAGCCATCGGCGTGGTCGGGCTCGCGGTCATGGGCCGCAATCTCGCGCTCAACATCGAGAGCCGCGGCTATGCGGTGTCGGTGTACAACCGCAGCCGCGAGAAGACGGACGAACTGATCGCCGAATTTCCCGACCGCAAGCTGGTGCCGACCTATACGCTCGAGGCATTCGTCGCGTCGCTGGAAACGCCGCGCCGCATCCTGATGATGGTGAAGGCGGGCGACGCGACCGACGCGACGATTGCGTCGCTGAAGCCGCTGCTCGAGAAGGGCGACGTGCTGATCGACGGCGGCAACACGCACTTCACCGACACCGTGCGCCGCAACCAGGAGCTCGCGCAATCGGGCCTGCACTTCATCGGCACCGGCGTGTCGGGCGGCGAGGAGGGCGCGCTGCACGGCCCGTCGATCATGCCCGGCGGCCAGCGCGCCGCCTACGATCTCGTCGAGCCGATCCTGAAGCAGATCGCCGCGAAGGCGCCGTCGGACGGCGAGCCCTGCGTCGCGTACATGGGCCCGGACGGCGCCGGCCATTACGTGAAGATGGTCCACAACGGGATCGAATACGGCGACATGCAATTGATCGCCGAAAGCTATGCGGTGCTGAAGCAGGTCGCGGGGCTGTCGAACGAAGCGCTCGGCCGTGTGTACACCGAATGGAACCAGGGCGAGCTCGACAGCTATCTGATCGAGATCACGTCGAAGATCTTCGGCAAGAAGGACGACGCGACGGGCGAGCATCTGGTCGACGTGATCCTCGATCGCGCCGCGCAGAAGGGCACCGGCAAGTGGACGAGCCAGAACGCGCTCGATCTCGGCGTGCCGCTGCCGCTGATCACGGAATCGGTGTTCGCGCGCGTGCTGTCGTCGCTGAAGACCGAGCGCGTCGCGGCGAGCAAGGTGCTGTCCGGGCCGGCTGCCCTGCCGCCGGACGGCGATCGCGCCGCGTTCGTCGAGGCGGTGCGCCGCGCGCTGTATCTGAGCAAGGTGATCTCGTACGCACAGGGTTTCGCGCAACTGCGCACCGCGTCGCACGAATACGGCTGGCACCTCGACCTCGGGACGATCGCGCGCATCTTCCGCGCGGGCTGCATCATCCGCGCGCGCTTCCTGCAGAAGATCACGGACGCGTACGCGAAGGATCCGGCGCTGGCGAACCTGCTGCTCGACCCGTACTTCCAGGACATCGCCGCGAACTATCAGGCGTCGCTGCGCGACGTCGTGGTCGCCGCGGTGAGGGCCGGAGTGCCGGTGCCGGCGTTCGCGTCGGCGATCGCGTATTTCGACAGCTACCGGTCCGAGCGCCTGCCCGCGAATCTCGTGCAGGCGCAGCGGGACTTCTTCGGTGCGCATACGTTCGAGCGCACCGACCAGCCGGGCAGCTTCCACGCGAACTGGTCGTGACCGGCGGCGCGCGGCGGGCATTGTTGCGAAATGCTATTCGACGAGTAGGGTTTTGATCGGCTGACCCGGAAATTGTTGGATTCGGCGAAATAGTGTTTTCGCTGATTCATGGTTTTCCCTAGGTGATCGACTGACTACACTTCAGTCACTCGCCGCACGCAATCAGGTGTGTGGCGAAGCAAAAAATCACGGAGGTCAATCATGAAATCGCTGATCGCAACGCTTGCTGTCGCTACCGTTCTCGCCGCTCCGGTGGTGTCGTTCGCCCAACAGAACGGCCCGGTCACGCGCGCCCAGGTGAAGGCCGAACTGTCGACCCTCGAACAGGCCGGCTACAACCCGCTCGCGAACCGCATGTACTATCCGGACAACATCCAGGCAGCCGAGGCGCGCGTGCATCCGCAGCAGAACGTCGCCGCGGCCGACACGAGCGGTTACGGCACCGAGCCGCTCGCCAAGCGCGAAGCCGGCGGTCCGGCTCCCAATCGCCGCATCGCCGATGGCGCACCGATCTATCGGGGGCGTTGATCGCCGCGCCGGGGCGTCCCGGTTTTCGCAGTCCCCGCAGCCCGCCGTTCCGCGATCCGGAACGGCGGGCTGTTTTGCTGGGTGACGCGCGTCAGTGCAGCGGGCGCTTGCCGTCGCCGATGTCCCGGAACAGCGCGTCGCGCGGCTCGAGCGCGGTCAGCCAGGCCTCGTCGTAGCCGCTGAGCGCGTCCAGCGCGCCGCGCAGGCGTTCGAGCGCCTCGACCGGCAGCTCGACGCTTTGCCGGGTGCCGCCCGACAAATGCGTGACGCTCGCGAGCTGCACGAGCGCGTCGGCGGCTTCCGCGACGTCGGCGGAGAACAGCAGATGGGTGTTCAGCAGTTCGGCCAGCCCGCTGGAGCCGCCGAAATCCTCGACGTTGAGCTGGACGGAAATAAAGGTCGCATTGTTCATCGTCTGTCTCCTGGCAATGCTTCCACGAGTATAGGGTCCGTTGCCGTCATGAACGGACCATGCATCGTCGATGTTTCGTCATGGACGAACGGCGATACTATCGTGCTTTGGGGGGCGCCGGCGATGTTCGTCGACGGTGTTCCGTCCCGATATGCGTCCCGATATGCGGCTCGAAGCGGCCGGATGATATCTTCTCACTTTTGCGAGTGCGGCAAAGTCCGACACGCCGGCGTCGACCGGCGCGGACCGCGCTGCGAACACTGACGGCCGCTTCAGGCGGCCGGACACCGGTTCGCCCGTCGAACCGGACATGACTGCGTCACGCGCTGGGGGGCAGCGCCAAGACGCGATTCCCGGAGGTTTGCTTGAGAACACCGTTTCCCGTTCATTTTTCCCCGAACCGATGGCTGGCGCGGGCCGCGCTCGCGGCCGGCATCGCCGCGCTGGCCGGCTGCACGGTGACCCCGTGGACCGACACCTGGCAGCCGTATCGGGCGCCGGCGCCGAGCCCGTCCGCATCGTCCGGCGTGCTCGCGGGCTACTACCGCGTGAATCCGGGCGACACGCTCGCGGGCGTCGCCGCCGCGTTCGGCCAGCGGGTTCAGGACGTCGCGAGCTGGAACCACATGGCGCCGACCGACGGGCTGTCGGTCGGCCAGGTGCTGCGCGTCGCGCCACCGCCCGCGGCGATCCCGCTGACGCCGCAGTCCGCGCCGTCGCTGTCCGAGTCGCTGTCGTGGCCGGCAACCGGCACCGTGACCGCGCCGTTCGTCCCGGGCAGGACGCGCGGGATCACGATCACCGCGTCCGGCCCCGACCAGACGGTGCGCGCGGCCGCACCCGGCCGGGTCGTCTACGCGGGCACTGGCGTGAAGGCTTACGGTCCGCTCGTGATCCTGAAGCATGAAAGCGGGCTGATCACCGCGTACGGCCACGCGGGCTCGCTGCTCGTGCACGAGGGCGACGCGGTGCGCGCCGGGCAGCCGGTCGCGCAAATGGCCGTCGACCCGAGCGGCCGCGCGTCGTTCGAGTTCGAAATCCGGCAGAACGGCAAGCCCGTCGATCCGATGGGATATCTGCCGAGGAACGGTGGCTGAACCGGTCGCCGTTTCGCGTGCATGGCGCGTGCGTTGTGCCGGGCGGCGCCCGCGGCTAGCCGGCGGGCGCCGTTGCCGGCCGCCGCTGCAATCGGTTGCCGAGCCAGCGGATCGCGATCATCAGCATGCACGCGCCGATCGCGATCAGCGTGCATTGCAGCGCGACCGGGATGTAGCCGTGCGGACGCGGATCGACGAACGGGTACGGATACCAGTTTTCCCACGCGCCGCGCACCAGCGTGTACCCGAGATACGTGACCGGGAAGCCGAGCCACGATGTCGCGCTCGGCCACGAGATCGGCGTGCGGGGCACCACGTAGAGCCAGTCGGCGAGTACGACGAGCGGCACGATCCGGTGCAGCACCCAGTTGTTGTACGCGGGCGTGATGTGGAGCAGCGCGTCGCGATGGGCGAGCAGCACCTCGTAGACGATCGCGGTGATCAGCAGATACAGCACCGCCGCGCCGCGCATCGATTCGTAGCGTCTCGACACGGGGCGCGCGGCCAGCAGGAGCCCGGCGCACAATATGCCGCCCGCGTACAGGTTGCTCAGTTGCGTGAAGTAGCTGAGGAAGTTGCCGAGATGAAACGTCGGCATGTCCCAGTCGACGGCGATGCTGTGCAGCGGCGCCGAGAGCGCGAGCAACGCGGCGGTCAGCCGGTAGGACGTGACGAAAGTGGTTTTGCTCATCGCGCCTCCCCGACGTCGAAGGCCAAAGCAACATCGTGCCACAACCGCGTGCGGCCGGCGCTTGCGGAAACCCCTCAACACGACACGAGATAAAGCATGAAAAACATTCTCGCGAGACGGGCGCGATACAGCACGCCCGCGATTCTTTTCCACTGGGTGATCTTCCTGCTGGTGGCGCTCGCGTATCTGGCCATCGAGGTCCGGGGCCCGAAGGGCAGCGCGAGCCGCGCGTTCTGGATGAACGCGCACGAATGCGCGGGCGCGCTCGTGCTCGTGCTGTCGGTGCTTCGCGTCGCGTGGCGCACGGTCAGCCGCGTGCCGGATCCGGTGCCGCAGCCGGCGCTGCTGCGCTGGCTCGCGAAGCTCACGCACGCGGTGCTCTACGTGTTCATCGTCGCGCAGCCGCTGCTCGGCATCATGACGATCAACATGGGCGGCCATCCGGTCACGCTCGACTGGGTCGGCTGGTCGTTCACGCTGTTCGGCCCCGACAAGGCGATGGCGCGGACCGTGAAGGAACTGCACGGGCTGCTCGGCAATACGTTCTACTTCGTGATCGGCCTGCACGCGCTCGGCGCGCTCTATCACCACTTCGTCAAGCGCGACGGCCTGCTGCGCCGGATGTCGTTCTGACGCGCGGCCGCCCGCCGCGCGCGAATCGAAGGCGAAAAAAAGCCCGGCGCGTATGCGCCGGGCTTTCCGTGGTCCGCCAGCCGCCTTGCGGCGGCCGGCGGGCGCTTACGCCGCGAGCAGCGAGCGCAGCACGAACGGCAGAATCCCGCCGTGCTTGTAGTAGTCGACTTCGATCGGCGTATCGATGCGCAGCAGCACCGGCACGCGCACCGTTTCGCCGTTCTGGCGGGTGATCACGAGCGTGACGTCCTGCTGCGGCTTGAAGTCGTCGCCGAGGCCTTCGACGTCGTACGTTTCGTCGCCGGTGATGCCGAGCGACTGGATGCTGTCCGCGCCCTTGAACTGCAGCGGCAGCACGCCCATGCCGACGAGGTTCGAGCGGTGGATCCGCTCGAAGCTGCGGGCGATCACGGCCTTCACGCCGAGCAGCTGCGTGCCCTTCGCGGCCCAGTCGCGCGACGAGCCGGTGCCGTACTCTTCGCCCGCGAACACGACGGTCGGCGTGCCGGCGTCGATGTACTTCATCGCGGCGTCGTAGATCGACAACTGTTCGCCGCTCGGCTGGTGGATCGTCAGGCCGCCTTCGACGCGCGAGCCGTCGGCCTTCACCGGGATCATCAGGTTCTTGATCCGGACGTTCGCGAACGTGCCGCGCATCATCACGTCATGGTTGCCGCGGCGCGAGCCGTAGCTGTTGAAGTCGGCCTTCTGCACGCCGTTCTCCTTCAGCCACCGGCCCGCCGGCGAATCTTCCTTGATCGAGCCCGCCGGGCTGATGTGGTCGGTCGTCACCGAGTCGCCGAAGATACCGAGCGCGCGCGCGCCCGACACTGCTGCGATCGACGCGGCCGGCTCCATCGAGAAATCGCTGCCGAAGAACGGCGGCTCCGCGATGTAGGTCGACTTCGGCCAGTCGTAGACCTGGCCGGTTTCGCCCTCGATCTTGCTCCACAGGTCGCCCTTCTTCGTCAGGTGCGCGTAGTTCTTCTCGAACTTGTCCGGGTCGAGCGCGTACTTGAGCAGCGACTGGATTTCGTCGCTCGTCGGCCAGATGTCGCCGAGGTAGATGTCGCGGCCGCCCTTGCCCTGGCCGACCGGCTCCGTCATCAGGTCGCGCGTGATGTTGCCCGCGATCGCATACGCGACGACGAGCGGCGGCGACGCGAGGAAGTTCGCGCGGATGTTCGGGTGGATGCGCGCCTCGAAGTTGCGGTTGCCCGACAGCACGGCCGCCGCGACGATGTCGTTCTTCGTGATCGCCTCGTTCAGCTCCGGCGTCAGATCGCCCGCGTTGCCGATGCAGGTCGTGCAGCCGTACGCGGCGAGTTCGAAGCCGAGCTTCGAGAGGTACGGCATCAGGCCCGTTTTCGTCAGGTACTCGGTGACGATGCGCGACCCCGGCGCGAGCGACGTCTTGATGTGCGGCGCGACCTTCAGGCCGGCCTCGACGGCCTTCTTCGCGAGCAGGCCGGCGGCGAGCAGCACGCTCGGGTTTGACGTGTTCGTGCACGACGTGATCGCGGCGATCAGCACGTCGCCGTTCTTCACGGTGATGCCGTCGCTCGTCTGGTACTCGGCGGTCAGGTCGTCGGCCTTCTTCGCGAAGCCGTTGTCCGCGACCGGCTTCGAGAACAGCTCGCTGAACGTCGACTTCACGTGGCCGATCTCGATGCGGTCCTGCGGACGCTTCGGGCCCGCGAGCGACGGCGCGACCGTCGCCAGGTCGAGCGTCAGCGCCTTCGTGTAGTCGATGTCGCCGGCCTTCGGAATGCCGAACAGATCCTGCGCCTTGAAGTAGTTCTCGAACGCGGCGATCTCGGCCTTCGTGCGGCCCGTGCCCTTGAAGTAGTCGATCGTCTTTTCGTCGACCGGGAAGAAGCCCATCGTCGCGCCGTATTCCGGCGCCATGTTCGCGATCGTCGCGCGGTCCGGCAGCGCGAGCGTCTTCGTGCCCTCGCCGAAGAACTCGACGAACTTGCCGACGACCTTTTCCTTGCGGAGCATTTCGGTGATCGTCAGCACCAGGTCGGTCGCGGTCACGCCTTCGCGCAGCTTGCCCTTCAGCTCGACGCCGACGACGTCCGGCGTCAGGAAGTACACCGGCTGGCCGAGCATGCCGGCTTCCGCCTCGATGCCGCCCACGCCCCAGCCGACCACGCCGATGCCGTTGATCATCGTCGTGTGGCTGTCGGTGCCGACGAGCGTGTCCGGGTAGTAGACGTGGCCGTCTTCGTCCTTCTTCCGGTGGACGCCGCGCGCGAGGTACTCGAGGTTCACCTGGTGCACGATGCCGATGCCCGGCGGCACGACCTTGAACGTATCGAATGCCTGCATGCCCCACTTCATGAACTGGTAGCGCTCGTTGTTGCGCTGGAATTCCAGCTTCATGTTCAGGTCGAGCGCGTCCTTCTGGCCGAAGTAGTCGATCTGCACCGAGTGGTCGACGACGAGGTCGACCGGCACCAGCGGCTCGATCTTCTTCGGGCTCACGCCGGCGCGCTTCGCGACGCCGCGCATCGCGGCGATGTCGGCGAGCAGCGGCACGCCGGTGAAGTCCTGCAGCACGACGCGGGCGACGACGAACGGGATTTCGTCGACGCGCTTGGCCGTGGGCTTCCAGTTCGCGAGCTGCTCGATGTGCTCCTCGGTGATCTTCTTGCCGTCATAGTTGCGCAGCACGGATTCGAGCACGAGCCGGATCGACACCGGCAGGCGTTCGATCTTCGTCTTCAGCTCCTTGCCGAGCTGGGGCAACGAGTAGAACTTGCCTTTGCCGGAACCGCTGTCGAATTCCTTGAGGGTCTTGTGCAGATTGTGGGCCATGATGGTTTTCCCCTGGGTTTAGGCGAGAAAAGAGTTCATGTAGATGACGGCTAGATCACGTACAAGTCGACGTACTCATCGACCGGCATCGCTTCGAGCTTTGCCTGGTCCAGCGACACGTCGAGAATCGCTTGTTGCTGCTTTGCCGGAAAGCGGCGGGCGAGGTTGGCCCGGAACTTCTCGATCAGAAGCGGGATGCCGTCGGCGCGGCGTCGCTGGTGGCCGATCGGATACTCGACGGCCACTTCGGCAAGCGTCGATCCGTCCGCGAACTCGATCGTGAGCGCATTCGCGATCGACCGCTTGTCCGGATCGTGATAATCCTTCGTGAATTGCGGGTCTTCCACGCAGACCATCTTCGCGCGCAGCGCGTCGATGCGCGGGTCGCGCGCGACGTCGTCCTCGTAGTCGGCGGCGGTGAGGCGCCCGAACAGCAGCGGCACCGCGACCATGTACTGGATGCAGTGGTCGCGATCGGCCGGGTTCGCGAGCGGCCCCGACTTGTCGATGATGCGGATCGCCGCCTCGTGCGTGCGGATCGTGATCCGCGCGATGTCGTCGGTCGAGCGGCCGGCCGCCGCGAGCTGCGCGTGCAGCTGCATCGCGGCTTCGGCGGCGGTTTGCGCGTGGAATTCGGCCGGGAACGCAATCTTGAACAGCACGTTCTCCATCACGTACGTGCCGTACGGGCGCTGAAAGCGGAACGGTTGTCCTTTGAACAGCACGTCGTAGAAGCCCCAGGTCTTCGCGCTCAGCACCGACGGGTAGCCCATTTCCCCCGTCTTCGCGATCAGCGCGAGGCGCACCGCGCGCGACGTCGCGTCGCCGGCGGCCCACGACTTGCGCGAACCCGTGTTCGGCGCGTGCCGGTACGTGCGCAGCGGATGGCCGTCGACGAACGCGAGCGATACCGCGTCGATCAGCTCGTCGCGCGTGAGCCCGACGAGGCGCCCGACGACCGCGGTCGACGCGACCTTCACGAGCAGCACGTGGTCGAGCCCGACCTGGTTGAAAGAATTCTCGAGCGCGAGGCAGCCCTGGATCTCGTGGGCCTGGACCATCGCGATCAGCACGTCGCGCATCGCGAGCGGCGGTTTGCCGGCTGCGATCGCGGTGCGGGAAAGCCAGTCGGCCGTCGCCAGGATGCCGCCGAGATTGTCGGACGGATGGCCCCATTCGGCGGCGAGCCAGGTGTCGTTGAAGTCGAGCCAGCGGATCATCGCGCCGATGTCGAACGCGGCCTGAACCGGGTCGAGCTGGAGCGACGTGCCGGGCACCTTCGCGCCGTTCGGCACGACCGTGCCCGGCACGATCGGCCCGAGCAGCTTCGTGCAGGCGGGATAGGAGAGGGCCTCGAGCCCGCACCCGAGCGTGTCGATCAGGCAGTGACGCGCGGTCTCCAGCGCGAGCGCGCTGTCGATCCCGCCGGCGTTCAGCACGTAGTCGACGATGTCGACGAGCACCGGATCCGGAGCGGGACGGACGCTGGAGATCGAGGCGGACATGAGGCTCCTCGGGCGAACGCGCTTAGTTGGTTTTCAGCTCGTTCGACTGCGTCGGCGCCGGCGCGCCTTGCGCCATTTCGGCGGTGTGGCACTCGTCGGCGAGGCGCTCGCCATCCTTGTCGCTGAACAGCATCGCCTTCGCCGGGATCACGACGAGCTTCATCCCCTGCGCCGGATCGTAGAACACGTCCGCGCCGGTGTTGTTCTGTTCGCGCGGCAGCTTGTAGTTCTTCTGCGCCCAGTGGACCGTGACGACCTGGTCACGCTTCATGTCGCCGGCGAGCTCGAACGACAGACCTTCCGCGCACGACCAACGGGCGGCGCCTTCCGGCACCGGATCCACCTTCGCGGCGGCGCGTTCCTGCGCCTTCTTGCTGCGCGGGATCAGGCGGCGCTTCGGTGCCGGGCGCTTGGCGACCTTCTTGTGAGCGGGCGTGCCGGAGTCTTGGGCGAACGCGGCCGGAGCCGTCACCAGCATCGTGGCGGACAGCGCGCCGATGGCGGTCGCGATCAGCAATTTCTTCATGGAGTCAGAACCTTTCGATAGTCAGTTAACAAAGGCCGGCGGTATCCGCTGCCGGCCGGGGTTGAACTGCACGCGCCCCGGAAGCGCGCAGCGGCCGCTATTTTCTCCTATTTGGCCGCACAAATTTAAGGTTTTCGGGCCCCGTAACATTTGTATTCAATTCGTCGAGCGGGGCGGCGCCGATCGCTCATGCCGGGCCTCCCGCGCCTGAGCTGGCCGCGCCTGGGCCGGTCGCGCGTACGCCGGCCGCGCCTACGCCGGTCGCACCTACGCCGGCCGCGCCGAACAGCGGTTCGGCGTCGGGCGGCAGCCGCTGCCCGGTCGCCCGCGCACGGCGCAGCACCGACCAGTAGTAGCGGTAGCTCGCGCGGTCGTGCAGCGTGTCGCGGTGGCGCGTCGGCCCCCAGTCGGCCGCCTGCGCGGCGAGCAGGATCTCGGCGGCGAGCGCGACTTCGTCGGTGCGCGGCGCGAACGCCGCGACGATCGGCCGGACCTGCGCCGGATGAATGCTCCACATCCGCGTGTACGCGAATTCGTCGCGCGCGCGCTGCGCGTCGCTGGCGACGACGCTCATGTCGCGCACCTCGGTCGTCACGTTGTGCGACGGCGTCTTGCCGTGCGCGTGGCACGCGGCGGCGATCTCGAGCTTCGCGCGGCGCACGAGCGGATGCTCGAACTGGCCGGGCGAGCGCATCGCGGCATCGGGAATCGCGCCGTGGTGCGCGGATACGAAATCCATCAGCCCGAAGCTCAGCGTGCCGACCGCCGGCAGCGCGGCGAGCGCGGCCGCTTGCGCGAGCGCGCCGTGCGTCTCGACGAGCACGTCGGCCGGAATCGGCCGCGCGATGCCGAGCTCGCGGCGCGTGCCTTCGATGAATGCGCACATCTCGGCCGCGTCGGCCGCGTTCGCGATCTTCGGCAGCGTGATGTAAGCGGGCGCGCGCGCGGCGCGCAGCACGATGCGCACGTCGTCGCGCCAGTGAGGATGGGAAAAGTCGTGGATCCGGACGCCGACGCGCCCGAAACGGTTCTCGGCGCTGCCGAGGATGTCGGCGACGAGCGCCGCGTGCGCGGCCTCCTGGCCGACGGCGGCGCCGTCCTCGCAGTCGAGCGTGATGTCGAAGACCGGGCCGAGCTCGGCCTGCAGCGCGAGCGACTTGCGCATCAGCTTCTCGCTGCCCGCGTAATGGTCGCAGCACGGCAGCATCGGGGGCGGCGCGGCGCCGTCGTACAGCACTTCTGCGGGAGTGAGCGCGGGCATCTTCTTCGGCGTCAGGCAATCGAGACCGGCAGGGTGGAGAAGATCGGATTCGGACGTGCTCTGGGCCAGCGGCGGCCGTGCTCGCGGGCGGCAAAACACGTTCGAATCGGATTGCGATGCGCGCGGCCGGCGGCGGACCGCCGGCCGCGCATCGCTGCCGGGCCGCCGCAGGCGGCCCGGGAAGCGCTTACTTCAGCAGATGGGCAACGCCTTCGCGCTCTTCGAGCAGCTCGGCCAGCGTGCCGTCCATCTTCTCGCGCGAGAACGCGTCGATCTCGAGGCCTTCGATGCGCGTGTACTCGCCGTTTTCGCAGGTCACCGGCACGCCGTAGACGATGTCTTCGGGGATGCCGTACGAGCCGTCCGACGGAATGCCCATCGTGACCCACTTGCCGTTCGTGCCGAGCACCCAGTCACGCACGTGGTCGATCGCCGCGTTCGCCGCCGACGCCGCCGACGACAGGCCGCGTGCCTCGATGATCGCCGCGCCGCGCTTGCCGACGGTCGGGATGAACGTGTTGCGGTTCCATTCGTCGTCGTTGATCAGCTTCGTCAGCGATTCGCCTTCGGCCGTTGCGACGCGGAAATCCGGGTACATCGTCGGCGAGTGGTTGCCCCACACCACGAGCTTCTCGATCGACGCGACCGGCTTGCCCGACTTGGCCGCGAGCTGCGACAGCGCGCGGTTGTGGTCGAGGCGCAGCATCGCGGTGAAGTTCTTCTTCGGCAGGTCCGGCGCCGACTTCATCGCGATGTACGCGTTCGTGTTCGCCGGGTTGCCGACGACCAGCACCTTCACGTCGCGGCTCGCGACTTCGTTCAGCGCGGCGCCCTGAACCGTGAAGATCTCGGCGTTCGCCGACAGCAGATCCTTGCGCTCCATGCCCTTCGAGCGCGGGCGGGCGCCGACGAGCAGCGCGACGTCGGCATCCTTGAACGCTACCTTCGGGTCGTCGGTGATCACGACGCTCTGGAGCAGCGGGAATGCGCAGTCATCCAGTTCCATCACGACGCCTTTGACGGCGGCTTGCGCTTGCGGGAGGTCGAGCAGTTGCAGAATGACCGGCTGATCCTTGCCGAGCAGGTCGCCGTTCGCGATGCGGAACAGCAGGGAATAAGCGATTTGACCTGCGGCGCCGGTGACGGCAACGCGCTTTGCGGGCTTAGCCATTGAAAATCTCCAGGACGGGTGAAGCGGTGGACGCTAGGGAAAACGCCATTTTATGCGCGTTACACGTTGCGTTGCTGTGAAGCAGGGCGGAGGATTCTCGGGGGCATGCGCGCGCGCGCCTGAGTGGGCCGGTGCACGTGGCCGGGGGCGCGCCTGAAGACCCGCGAACCCTTGCTCGACCCGGAGTTTAGGAGCCGCGCGACGCAATGTCAAACAGTATCATATGTCTTATATAAGACAGATGTATTCGGGAAATTCTCTGGACGCAAAAGCCGGGTTTGTGATGAAATGCGTGCCATGACATCGAACCAGGCGAACACCGCGAATCCGACTGGCGCAGGCGGCCCAGGGCAGCCGGGCGGGCCCGATGTCGCGCCTTCGCCGTCGCCGACGTTCAGTCCGTTATACCAGCAGATCAAGTCGTTGATCACGCAGAGTCTGGAAACGGGTGAATGGAAGCCGGGCGAGATCATCCCGAGCGAGGTCGAGCTCGCGGGCCGCTACAAGGTCAGCCAGGGCACCGTGCGCAAGGCGATCGACGAGCTCGCCGCCGACAATCTGCTCGTGCGCCGTCAGGGCAAGGGTACGTTTGTTGCAACGCACAACGAAGAGCGCGCGCAGTTCCGTTTCCTGCGCCTGCTCGCGGAGGACGGCGCCGAGCATCCGCACGTGAGCCGCCTGCTCGAGTGCCGGCGCACGCGCGCGCCCGCCGAGATCGCGCGCCAGCTCGACCTGAAGCCGGCCGATCCGGTCGTGCAGGTGCGGCGGCTGCTCGCGTTCGACGGCGACCTGACGGTGCTCGACGAGATCTGGCTGCCGGGCACGATGTTCCGCGGGCTGACGTTCGAGCGGCTGAGCGAGTACAAGGGGCCGCTCTACGCGATGTTCGAGACCGAGTTCGGCACGCGGATGATCCGCGCGTCGGAGAAGATCCGCGCGGTCGCGGCCGAGCCGTCGGTGGCCGACCTGCTGAGCGTGCCGCCGGGCTTTCCGCTGCTGTCGGTCGAAAGGGTTTCGTATACATATGGCGACCGCCCCGTCGAGGTGCGGCGCGGATGGTATGTCACGACCGGGTACTACTATCAGAACGATCTGAGCTGACGCATCGACTCGGGGCGCTGGGGCCCCGGTGGGCTCGGGTCGCGCGCTGTCGCCGCTACCGGTGGATGCACGCGCGCTTTGAACTGGTTTTGGACCGCGTTTGCTTCCTGTCGCGCAACGATTCAACGCAGACTTTCGCTGCAGCGCGATATAAAAAAGCGCTAAAATCGCGGATTAGTGTGACAACATAGTGGGGTCTAGCATGAGTGACGCAGTAAGAAAACCGAGACCGGAATACCGGAACATCGGCTTCGGAGACATCACGACGAAATACAGCCTGCCTCTCGCGGCGAAGGTGTCGATTCTCCATCGAGTCAGCGGCGCGCTGCTGTTTCTTTTTCTCCCGTTCCTGCTCTATCTCTTCGACAAGAGCCTGACCTCCGAGATCAGCTTCCAGGTCTTCCAGCAGTTCCTCTCCAACATCATCGTCAAGCTGATCGTCCTCGCGCTGTCGTGGGCGTTCCTGTTCCACTTCTGCGCGGGCATCCGCCACCTGGCGATGGACATGAACCACGACGCGGTCACGAAGGAGCGCGGCAAGTCGACGTCGGTCGTCGTGCTGGTCGTCTCGTCGCTGCTGACGGTCGCGATGGCCCTCAAACTGTTCGGAGCATTCTAAGAAAATGGCAGCCAACAACCGAATCGGCTCGAAGCGCCTCGTCGTCGGCGCCCACTACGGCCTGCGCGACTGGCTCGCGCAGCGCATCACCGCCACGATCATGGCGATCTACACGATCGTGCTGCTCGTCCTGTTCTTCACCGCGCACGATTTCTCGTACGACGGCTGGGCGTCGATCTTCTCGGCGCAATGGATGAAGCTCGCGACGTTCGTGACGCTGCTCTCGCTCTTCTACCACGCATGGGTCGGCATTCGCGACATCTGGATGGACTACGTGAAGCCCGTTGGTGTGCGCCTGCTGCTGCAATCGCTGACCATCGTCTGGCTGCTCGCATGTGCGGGCTACGCCGCGCAGATTCTCTGGAGAGTGTAAAGAATGGCTGCAATCAAATCTTCCCTGCCGCGTCGCAAGTTCGACGTGGTGATCGTCGGCGCGGGCGGTTCCGGGATGCGCGCTTCGCTGCAACTGTCGCGCGCGGGCCTGTCGGTCTGCGTGCTGTCGAAGGTGTTCCCGACGCGTTCGCACACGGTCGCCGCGCAAGGCGGGATCGGCGCATCGCTCGGCAACATGAGCGAAGACAACTGGCACTACCACTTCTACGACACGATCAAGGGCTCCGACTGGCTCGGCGACCAGGACGCGATCGAATTCATGTGCCGTGAAGCGCCGCACGCGGTCTACGAACTGGAACATATGGGCATGCCGTTCGACCGCAACGCGGACGGCACGATCTACCAGCGTCCGTTCGGCGGCCACACCGCGAACTACGGCGAGAAGCCGGTGCAGCGCGCATGCGCGGCCGCGGACCGCACCGGCCACGCGCTGCTGCACACGCTGTACCAGCAGAACGTCGCGGCGAAGACGCAGTTCTTCGTCGAATGGATGGCGCTCGACCTGATCCGCGACGCGGACGGCGACGTGCTCGGCGTGACCGCGCTCGAAATGGAAACGGGCGACGTCTATATCCTCGAAGGGAAGACGACGCTGTTCGCGACGGGCGGCGCGGGCCGGATCTTCGCGGCGTCGACGAACGCGTTCATCAACACCGGCGACGGCCTCGGGATGGCCGCGCGTTCGGGCATCGCGCTGCAGGACATGGAGTTCTGGCAGTTCCACCCGACCGGCGTGGCAGGCGCGGGCGTGCTGATCACCGAAGGCGTGCGCGGCGAGGGCGGCATTCTGCGCAACTCGAACGGCGAACGCTTCATGGAGCGCTACGCGCCGACGTTGAAGGATCTGGCGCCGCGCGATTTCGTGTCGCGCTCGATGGACCAGGAAATCAAGGAAGGCCGCGGCGTCGGTCCGAACAAGGACCACGTGCTGCTCGACCTGTCGCACATCGGCGCCGAGACGATCATGAAGCGTCTGCCGTCGATCCGCGAGATCGCGCTGAAGTTCGCGAACGTCGACTGCATCAAGGAGCCGATCCCGGTCGTCCCGACGATCCACTACCAGATGGGCGGCATTCCGACCAATATGCACGGCCAGGTGGTCGGCACGTCGCGCGATCATGAAGAGCCGGTCAACGGCTTCTACGCGGTCGGCGAGTGCTCGTGCGTGTCCGTGCACGGCGCGAACCGCCTCGGCACGAACTCGCTGCTCGACCTCGTCGTGTTCGGCCGCGCGGCGGGCAACCACATCGTGCAGCACGTGAAGAACCAGAAGGAGCACAAGCCGCTGCCGGCCGACGCGGCCGAGTTCTCGCTGTCGCGCCTCGCGAAGCTCGAGCAGTCGTCGTCGGGCGAGTACACGCAGGACATCGCGAACGACATCCGCGCGACGATGCAGAAGCACGCGGGCGTGTTCCGCACGTCGGCGCTGCTCGCGGAAGGCGTGCAGGAGATGAAGGGCCTGGAAGCGCGCGTCGGCAACGTCCACCTGAAGGACAAGTCGAAGGTGTTCAACACCGCGCGCGTCGAGGCGCTCGAGCTGGCCAACCTGATCGAGGTCGCGCGCGCGACGATGGTGTCGGCCGAGGCGCGCAAGGAAAGCCGCGGCGCGCACGCGCACAGCGACTACGAGCATCGCGACGACGAGAACTGGATGCGCCATACGCTGTGGTTTAGCGAAGGCGACCGCCTCGATTACAAGCCCGTCCACATGAAACCGCTGACGGTCGAATCCGTGCCGCCGAAAGCGCGTACGTTCTGATCCGGCGAGTCAAAGGAATCCGAAATGGCAAAACGTATTTTTGAAGTCTACCGCTACGACCCGGACAAGGATGCCGCGCCGCGCATGCAGACGTACGAGCTCGAGCTTCAGCACGAGCGGATGCTGCTCGACGCGCTGGTGAAGCTGAAGGCCGTCGACGAGACGCTGTCGTTCCGCCGCTCGTGCCGCGAAGGCGTGTGCGGTTCGGACGCGATGAACATCAACGGCAAGAACGGCCTCGCGTGCCTGACGAACCTGAACGATCTGCCGCAGAAGATCGTGCTGCGTCCGCTGCCGGGCCTGCCCGTCGTGCGCGACCTGATCGTCGACATGACGCACTTCTTCAACCAGTATCACTCGATCAAGCCGTACCTGATCAACGACGCGCCGCCGCCCGAGAAGGAGCGCCTGCAGTCGCCGCAGGAGCGCGACGAGCTCGACGGCGTGTACGAGTGCATTCTGTGCGCGAGCTGCTCGACGTCGTGCCCGAGCTTCTGGTGGAATCCGGACAAGTTCGTCGGCCCGGCGGGCCTGCTGCAGGCGTACCGCTTCATCGCGGACAGCCGCGACAACGCGACCGCCGAGCGTCTCGACAACCTGGAAGATCCGTACCGTCTGTTCCGTTGCCATACGATCATGAACTGCGTCGACGTGTGCCCGAAGGGCCTGAACCCGACGAAGGCGATCGGCAAGATCAAGGAGCTGATGGTTCGCCGTGCGGTCTGATATGGGCATCGACGAATCCCACCAGTCCGACCCGCACCGCCGCGCGCGCCTTCGCTGGCGCGCGCGGCGCGGTCTGCTGGAGAACGATCTGATTTTCGAGCGTTTCTTCGGCAGATACGAGCATGACCTCACTGATGCAGACGTGGGCGCGCTGTCGCGCCTGCTCGATCTGAGCGACAACGACCTGATGGACTTGCTGCTGACCAGCAAGGCACCGGAAGGCAACCTTGACAGCCCGGACGTGCGCCGGCTGCTGGAGATGTTGCGCAGCGTCTGAGGGCGCTGCGCCCGTTATCGAATCCCCGTTTCAACATTTCGATTGAGGATGTGCCATGACCCCGTCCGATGTAAAAGCCACGCTATCGTTCAGCGACAATTCGCCGAGCGTCGAACTGCCGATCTACCAGGGCTCGATGGGCCCCGACGTGATCGACATCCGCAAGCTGTACGGCCAGACCGGCAAGTTCACGTATGACCCGGGCTTCATGTCGACGGCGGCCTGCAACTCCGCAATCACGTATATCGATGGCGACAAGGGCGAGCTGCTGTATCGCGGCTACCCGATCGACAACCTCGCGCAGAACGCCGACTTCCTCGAGACCTGCTACCTGCTGCTGAAGGGCGAGCTGCCGAACGCCGCGCAGAAGACCGAGTTCGTCGATACCGTCACGAAGCACACGATGGTGCACGAGCAGATGCAGTTCTTCTTCCGTGGCTTCCGCCGCGACGCGCACCCGATGGCGATTCTCGTCGCCGCGGTCGGCGCGCTGTCCGCGTTCTACCACGACTCGCTCGACATCAACGACCCGCGTCACCGCGACGTGTCGGCGATCCGCATGATCGCGAAGCTGCCGACGCTCGTCGCGATGGCGTACAAGTACAGCATCGGCCAGCCGTTCGTGTATCCGCGCAACGAGCTGTCGTATAGCGCGAACTTCATGCGCATGATGTTCGCGAACCCGTGCGAGGAGTACAAGGTCAACGACGTGCTCGTGCGCGCGCTCGACCGCATCCTGATCCTGCACGCGGACCACGAGCAGAACGCGTCGACGTCGACCGTGCGTCTCGCCGGCTCGTCGGGCGCGAACCCGTTCGCGTGTATCGCGGCCGGCATCGCGTGTCTGTGGGGCCCGGCGCACGGCGGCGCGAACGAAGCCGCGCTGAACATGCTCGAGCAGATCGGCTCGCCGGACAACATCCCCGAGTTCATCAAGCAGGTGAAGGACAAGAACTCGGGCGTGAAGCTGATGGGCTTCGGCCACCGCGTGTACAAGAACTACGACCCGCGCGCGAAGCTGATGCGCGAGACGTGCTACGAAGTGCTGACCGAACTCGGCCTGCACGACGATCCGCTGTTCAAGCTCGCGATGCAGCTCGAGAAGATCGCGCTCGAAGACGAATACTTCGTGTCGCGCAAGCTGTACCCGAACGTCGACTTCTACTCGGGCATCGTCCAGCGCGCGCTCGGCATCCCGACGTCGATGTTCACCTGCATCTTCGCGATGGCGCGTACCGTCGGCTGGATCGCGCAGTGGAACGAAATGATCGCGGATCCGGAGCAGAAGATCGGCCGTCCGCGTCAGCTCTTCGTCGGCGATACGCCGCGCGAAGCGAAGCCGCTCTCGGCACGCTGAGCATCGTCCGGCCGCGCGCGGCCGGATCGCCTCCTTCGAACGCCCCGACGGGTCAGCCCGTCGGGGCGTTCCGCTTTGTGCGACCGAATCGGCGCGACCGAATCGGCTGTGCGCCGCGCCGAATTCGACCGAATCGGCTGTGCGTGCCGTCGAATTCGACGCGAATGACCGGGTGCGGCGCCAGATAATAGTTCGGAACCCGGAGCACTTGAGCCCGGAACGAAGAGGCGGCGCGGGGCCGACGAGCCCGGTGCCGGTCATGACAAAGAGAGGAGGCATTCCCATGAAATTCACCCAGGCCATCGTTCGCCGGCCCGCCGCATCGTGCGGCAACGGTCTCACGACTTCGCAGCTCGGCAAGCCCGATCACGCGAAGACGCTGCAGCAGTTCGACGCGTACTGCGCGACGCTGCGCACGCTCGGCGTCGAGGTCACCGAGCTGCCGTCGCTCGACGCGTTCCCCGATTCGCACTTCGTCGAGGACGTTGCGGTCGTCACGCCGGAATTCGCGGTGATCACGCGTCCGGGCGCGCCCGCGCGGCGCGGCGAGATCGAGTCGATCGGCGCGCCGCTCGGCGAGCATCGCGAGCTGAAGCCGATGCACGACGGCCGTCTCGACGGCGGCGACGTGATGCTGATCGGCAAGCGCTTTTTCGTCGGGCTGTCGGGCCGCACCGACGAGGCCGGCGTGCGCGCGTTCGACGAGATCGTGTCGCACTACGGCTATGACGTCGAGGCGGTGCCGATCGGCGCGAACCTGCATCTGAAGTCGTCGGTGAACTACGTCGGCGGCGACACGCTGCTCGTCTGCGACGTGCTCGCCGAGCATCCGGCGTTCCAGGCATTCCGCCGGATCGAGATCGACATGGCCGACGAGTATGCGTGCAACACGCTCGGCGTGAACGGCGCGCTGCTGACGCCGGCCGGCTATCCGCGCGTGCAGGAGCGTCTCGACGCGCTCGGGGTGCCGCTGCACGTGCTCGACACGAGCGAGTTCCGCAAGATGGACGGCGGCCTGACCTGCCTGTCGCTGCGTTTCTAACGGGGCGTTCTCCGCCACGTGCCGGTTGGCGCGCGATCCGGTTCGGCCGGATAATGCTCGCGCGCGGATGAATCGGCGGTGCTCCGCGCGGCTGGCCATGCCCCGCCCGGAGCGAACGCGGATGACGGACAAGAAGGCGCAACTCGACAAGATCGACCACCGGATTCTCGACATCCTGCGGCGCGACGGAAGGATCTCGTACCGCGAGCTGTCCGAGCGCGTGAACCTGACGCCGCGGCCGTGCCAGGCGCGCGTTCAGCGTCTCGAGGCGCTCGGCGTGATCGAGGGCTATCGGGCCGTGGTCCGTCTGCCGGACGACGAGCGCCTGATCGTCGTGCTCGCGCAGGTCGTGCTCGCCGACCACGGCCGCTCGCAAGGGCCGTTCGAGGACGAGATGCGCGCGCATCCGGCGGTGCTCGACTGCTGGCTCGTCAGCGGTGCGTTCGATTTTCTCGTGCGGCTCGCGTGCCGCGATCTCGCCGAATATCACGAGCTCGCGAACGCGTGGCTCGCGAATCCGCGGTTCCGGATCGAGAAGATCGTGACGACCACCGAGCTGCAGACGATCAAGCGCAGCGGCGTCTGACGCGCTTGCGCCGGCCGCCGATCCCGTTCATCCCCCGTCGAGCACCGAACCGCGTGGCGGAAAGCCGATTGATTTGTTTCGCATATCGAATCGACATGATTCGATCCGGGTTTCCAGAGGTGACATGATGGATGTTTTGCAAGCGACGGATGACCGAGTGGCATCCGACGAAGCGCCGACCGTGCTGAAGCGCCGGCTGCAGAGCCGGCACATCGCGATGCTCGCGATCGGCGGCGCGATCGGCACGGGGCTGTTCGTGGCGTCGGGCGCGTCGGTCGCGCAGGCCGGGCCGGGCGGCGCGATCGCCGCGTATATGCTGATCGGGCTGATGGTCTATTTCGTGATGACGAGCTTAGGCGAGATGGCCGCGCTGATGCCGGTGTCCGGCTCGTTCGCGACCTACGGCGCGAAGTACGTCGACGAAGGCTTCGGCCTCGCGCTCGGCTGGAATTACTGGTACAGCTGGGCGGTGACGATCGCGGTCGAGCTCGTCGCGGGGCAGCTCGTGATGCGCTACTGGTTTCCGGGCGTGCCGGGCGCCTATTGGGGCGCGGCGTTCCTGATCCTGATCTTCCTGCTCAACACGATGTCGGTGCGCGGCTTCGGCGAGGCCGAATACTGGTTCTCGCTGATCAAGGTCGTCACCGTGATCGCGTTCATCGCGGCCGGCGTGCTGATGCTGGCCGGCGTGCTGCATCGGGTGCCGGGCGCGGGTTTGCACAACTTCACGATCGGCGACGCGCCGTTCGTCGGCGGCATGCAGGCGATGATGAGCGTCGCGCTGATCGCCGGCTTCTCGTTCCTCGGCACCGAGCTCGTCGGCGTCGCGGCGGGCGAATCGGAAAATCCGCGCAAGACGATTCCGCGCGCGGTCAAGCAGATCTTCTGGCGCATCCTGCTGTTCTACGTGTTCGCGATCCTCGTGATCGGGCTGCTGATTCCGTACACCGATCCGAACCTGCTGAAGAGCGACGTGACCGACATCGGTGTGAGCCCGTTCACGCTGGTGTTCCAGCGCGCGGGCTTCCCGCTCGCGGCGGGCGCGATGAACGTCGTCGTGCTGACGGCCGTGCTGTCGGCCGGCAACTCCGGCACGTACGCGGCGACGCGGATGCTGTATACCCTCGCCGCCGAAGGGCGCGCGCCGAAGCTGTTCGCGAAGCTGTCGCCGGGCGGCGTGCCGCGCAATGCGCTGTACCTGACGATGGCGGTCGGCGCACTGTGCTTCCTGACTTCGCTGTCCGGCGATCAGACGATCTATCTGTGGCTGCTGAACACGGTCGGCATCACCGGCTTCATCGCGTGGCTCGGGATCGCGGTCAGCCACTACCGGTTCCGCAAGGGCTTCGTGAAGCAGGGCTACCGGCTCGACCAGTTGCCGTACCGCGCGAAATTCTTCCCGTTCGGGCCGATCTTCGCGGTCGTGCTGTGCCTCGTGATCTCGCTCGGGCAGGACTATCAGGCGTTCTTCGCGAAGCACATCGACTGGAAGGAGATCGTGTCGATCTACGTGTGGATTCCGCTGTTCGTCGCGATCTGGTTCGCGTACCGGCGTATCCGCAACAGCCGCCTGGTGCGCTACGAGGAGATGGAGATCGCGCCGTGGATGAATCGGCTTGCCGCGCGCGAGGATGCGCCGGACGATCGGCGCGCGTGACGCGGCCGTCCTGATCACGTCTGATCGCGTGGATGTGTCGAAGCCGGACCGGCGAGTGCCGCGGTCCGGCTTTTTCGTGGGCGGTCATACCCCCCCTTTCTTCGTATTCATTCAATCGACTCGGCAGCGACACGTGCGCGTCCTTGGATCGTCACACCCGGCCGGTATGTTTTCGTAACGCGCGGTAACGGGCGGTAATCGCCGAACCGGCAACGCATTGCGATGCATCGAGGTTTCCGCGCTCACGGCAAAAAGCGCGGCTTTTCCAAGGAGGGTGTGATGAAGCGAACAAATGGGTCGAGAACGAGGATCATGCGGCGTGCCGGTCTGGCCGGCGGCGGCGTCGCGCTGGTGATCGCGAGCGCGGTTTTCGCGTCCCTCGCGCAAAGCGAGACACACGAGGGGGACGATGCGTCCCGACATACGATCTCGCCGATCAAGCATGTGATCGTCATCGTCGGGGAAAACCGCACGTTCGATCAGGTCTTTGGCGCATACCAGCCTCGCACGGGGCAAACGGTATCGAACCTGCTGTCCCGGCGCATCATCAACGCGGACGGCAGCCCCGGAACGAATTTCTCCGCCGCCGCGCAATACACGGCTCAGGCGACCGATCCGTCGCACTTCCAGCTCAGCCCCGGCGGAAAAGCGCCGTACACGACGCTTCCCGCCCCCAATACCGGTTCCGCTCCCACGGCCGCGAGCGATGCGAATCCGCCGCCTTTCGCGACGCTTGCGGCGGCGCAAGCCGCTGAAAGCGATGCGCTGGAGCCGCAGGACATCGTGCATCTGACCACGGGCGCGACCGGCTTGCCGCAGAAGTCGGTCGACACGCGCTTCGGCACGAACACGTTCACGCTGCCGAACGGGCCCTATCAGATCTCGCGCGTCGGCCCGGATTACGATCAGTACATCGCGAGCCCGGTACATCGGTTCTATCAGGCATGGCAGCAGGCGGACTGCAGCGTCTCCCATGCGAGCGCCGATAATCCGAGCGGTTGCCTCGCCGATCTTTTCGCGTGGGTCGAGACGACGATCGGCGCCGGCTCCAACGGCAACGCGCAGTCCGCGACGTTCAACGACCAGACCACCGGCGAAGGCTCGACCGCGCTCGGCTTCTACAACGTGAACAACGGCAAGGACATGCCGTATTTCACCGCGCTCGCGAAGCAATACACGATCAGCGACAACTATCACCAGCCGGTGATGGGCGGTACGGGCGCGAACAGCATCATGCTGGGCACGGCCGATGCGCTTTACTTCACTGACGGCCAAGGGCATGTCGCGACCCCGCCGACCAATGAGATCGAAGATCCGCGGCCGCAATCCGGCACGAACAACTGGTACGCGCAGGACGGCTACGCGGGCGGTTCGTACAGCAACTGCTCGGATGCGAAGCAGCCGGGCGTCGACGCGATCGTCGGCTATCTCGGCACGCTGCCGTATCACCCGAACCCGAACTGCGCGGCGAGCGCCTACTACCTGCTGAACAACTACAACCCGGGCTACAACGGCGACGGCTCGGTCAATACGAGCGCGTTCACGATTCCGCCGTCGCCGGTGCGCACCATTGCCGACTCGCTGCTCGCGAAGCACATCTCGTGGAAGTATTACGGCGAAGGCTGGAATACGTTCAAGAGCTCGGACCCGAAGGTCAGCGGCGCAAGCGTCTACTGCAACATCTGCAACCCGTTCCTTTATGAAACGGCGATCATGACGAACAAGGAGGTGGTCGGGAAGCACTTCAAGGATGTGCCGGATCTCTACGACGATATTGCGGACGGCAAACTGCCGGCGGTGTCGTACGTGAAGCCGGGCGGGCTCCTCGACGGGCATCCGGCGTCGTCGAAGTACGGTCTGTACGAGGGGTTCGTGCGCAAGATCATCGACGCCGTTCAGCGCCGCCCCGAGCTGTGGAAGTCGACGGCGATCTTCATCACGAACGACGAGGGCGGTGGCTACTATGATTCCGGTTACGTTCAGCCGCTGGACTTTTTTGGCGACGGTTCCCGTATTCCGCTGATCGTCGTGTCGCCTTATTCGCAAGGCGGGCGTGTCGTGCACGAGTACGCCGACCACGTGTCGATCATCAAGTTCATCGAACGCAACTGGTCACTCGCGCCGATCACGTCGCGTAGCCGCGACAATCTGCCGAATCCGGTGCAGACGTCGCCGAATCCATATGTGCCGGTCAATGCGCCTGCGATCGGCGATTTGTTCAGCGTGTTCAGTTTCCGGCATGGGGACGATCGTCACGAGCACGGTGACGGCAACAATTAGAACGGCGGTTCCGGCCGGCCGTCGTTTTGACGGCGGTGCGTAGCCTGAAAGCGGCAGGGCTCGAAACCCTGCCGCTTTCGCTTTGCTGAATGCGCTCGAGTCATCTCCGCCTGCTCGCGAAGCGCTTTTTCGCGCCCGCGCCGCGCCGGCATGGCATCATCGCGCGGTATCGCACACACAGCGGCGACAGGAGGGAGCCGATGTATTCGCACATCTGCGTAGGCGTAAGCGACGTCGATCGCGCGTACGACTTCTATACGCAATGGTTCGGCGAACTGGGGCTGCGGCTCAGGTTCCGGCAGGCGGACTCGATCGGATGGATGCCGGAGACCGTCGATCGCCCGCTGTTCGTGATCTGCACGCCATACGACGGTAATCCGAGCGCGCCCGGCAACGGCCAGATGGCGGCGTTTCTCGCGCCGACGCGCGCGAGCGTCGACCGCTGCCATGCGCTCGCGCTGCAGGGCGGCGGCACATGCGAAGGGCCGCCCGGCCTGCGTCCGCAATACCACCCCAATTATTACGGCGCGTATTTCCGCGATCCGGACGGCAACAAGCTCTGCGTGTGCTGCCATTCGCCAGAGTGATGCTTGCCGATTCACGCAATAAATTTCAAAAATGAACGCGTGGCCGTTATGCTGAGCGCATCACTTGAGCGAGCACATGATGGCTGAACTCTTTCTGGTAAGGCATGGGCAGGCGTCGTTCGGCGCGGACAACTACGATCTGCTGTCCGCGCGCGGCGAGCAGCAGAGCGTCTGGCTCGGCGAATATTTCGCGCGGCAGGGCATCGTCTTCGATCGCGTGATCTGCGGCACGCTGCGCCGGCACGAGCAGACCGTCGACGGCATCCTGCGCGGCATGGGCCGCGCGGGCGTCGGCTACGACCAGCATCCGGGCCTGAACGAATACGACTTCAGCGGGCTGTTCGCCGCGCTCGGCGACGATCACCCGGTGGTGACGAAGATGGCCGCCGGCTCGATGCGCGATCACTACCGCGCGCTGAAGGAGATGCTGCACCTGTGGTCGCAGGACAAGATCCGCGGGCCCGTGCCCGAGACGTGGGCGCAGTTCCAGCAGCGTGTCGCCGACGCGCGCGCCGCGATCCAGAACGGCGCCGGGCAGCGCGTGCTCGCGGTGAGCTCGGGCGGCCCGATCGCGGTCACGCTGCAGCAGGCGGTCGCGGCGCCGGCGTCGAGCGCGATCGCGCTGAACCTGCAGATCCGCAACAGCAGCATCTCGCAGTATTTCTACAACGCCGAGTCGTTCCATCTCGCTTCGTTCAACGGCATTCCGCATCTGGAAGACCCCGAGCGACACGAATACCGGACCTACGGCTGACCCACGACACGGAATGATCGGGACGATGACGACCTCCGCACAGCAACTCGACGTCGCCAAGCTGGCGCGCTATCTGGAACAACACGTGCCCGGTTTCGAAGGGCCGATCGATGCGGAGAAATTCGCCGGCGGCCAGTCGAATCCGACCTTCCTGCTGACCGCGAAGAGCGGCCGCTACGTGCTGCGTCGGCAGCCGCCGGGCGAGCTGCTGAAGTCCGCGCACGCGGTCGATCGCGAATTCCGCATCCTGACCGCGCTGTCGGGGACCGCGGTGCCGGTTGCGCGCCCGTATCACCTGTGCGAAGACCGCGACGTGATCGGCAGCATGTTCTACGTGATGAGCTTCGAGGACGGGCGGATCTTCTGGAATCCTGCCTTGCCGGACCTGCCGCACGACGAGCGGGCGATCTGCTACGACGCGATGCTGCGCACGATGGCCGCGCTGCACGACGTCGACGTCGACGCGGCCGGCCTTGCCGATTACGGCCGGCCCGGCAATTACTTCGAGCGGCAGATCGGCGTGTGGACGAAGCAGTACCGCGCGGCCGAGACGGAGCGGCTCGACGCGATGGAAACGCTGATCGACTGGCTGCCGAAAGCGTGCCCGGCCGACACGGGCCGGCCGACGCTCGTGCACGGCGATTTCCGGATCGACAACGTGATGTTCGAGCACGACGGCTTTCGCGTGAAGGCGGTGCTCGACTGGGAACTGTCGACGCTCGGTAATCCGCTCGCGGATCTCGCGTATTTCTGCATGTGCCTGCGGTTGCCGTCGAGCGGCTATATCTCGGGGCTCGCGGATCAGGATCGCGCGGCGCTCGGCATTCCTGACGAAGCGCAGATCGTCGCGCGCTACTGCGAGCTGCGCGGGATCGAGCCGATCCGCGACTGGCATTTCTATCTCGCGTTCAGCTTCTTCCGGCTCGCGGCGATCCTGCAGGGCGTGAAGGCTCGCGCGCTGAAGGGGAACGCATCGAGCACGAAGGCGCTGCAGGTCGGCGAAATGGCCGGGCCGCTCGCCGAGCAGGCAGTGCGCGTGATCGACGCGCACCGCTGAACCCCGAACGGCGCGCCCCGCCGTCGACGAATTTCATCGAATACCGAATCAATTGAAGGAGCGAAACATGGCAACGAATCTGTTCGACCTGACCGGGAAGATCGCGCTCGTGACGGGCGCGAGCCGCGGGATCGGCGAGGAAATCGCGAAGCTGCTCGCCGAGCAGGGCGCGCACGTGATCGTGTCGAGCCGCAAGCTCGAGGACTGCCAGACGGTCGCCGACGAGATCGTCAAGGCGGGCGGCAAGGCCGAGGCGCTCGCGTGCCACGTCGGCAAGATGGAGGACATCGCGGCGACGTTCGAGCACATCCGCGCCAAGCATGGCCGCCTCGACATCCTCGTGAACAACGCGGCCGCGAATCCGTATTTCGGCCACATCCTCGATACCGATCTCGCCGCGTTCGAGAAGACGGTCGACGTGAACGTGCGCGGCTACTTCTTCATGTCGGTCGAGGCGGGCAAGATGATGAAGGCGCAGGGCGGCGGCGCGATCGTGAACACCGCGTCGGTGAACGCGCTGCAGCCGGGCGACAAGCAGGGCATCTATTCGATCACGAAGGCCGCGGTCGTGAACATGACGAAGGCGTTCGCGAAGGAGTGCGGGCCGTTCGGGATTCGCGTGAACGCGCTGCTGCCGGGCCTGACGAAGACGAAGTTCGCGGGTGCGCTGTTCGAGAACAAGGACATCTACGCGCGCTGGATGGAGCAGATTCCGCTGCGCCGCCACGCGGAGCCGCGCGAGATGGCGGGCACGGTGCTGTATCTGGTGTCCGACGCGTCGAGCTACACGAACGGCGAATGCATCGTCGTCGACGGCGGCATCACGATCTGAGGCTGAGATGAAACGACCCCCACACTCACTACGTTCGCTGCCCCCCGAGGGGGCGGTCAGCCTCCTTGGGGCGGCCCGGCGGAGGCTGACATGAAAATCGATAGCTATTCCGGCCAGGTCGTGATGATCACCGGCGCGGCGAGCGGCTTCGGCGCACTGCTCGCGCGCGAGCTCGCGGCGATGGGCGCGAAGCTCGCGCTCGGCGACCTGAACGCCGAAGGGCTCGAGCGCGTCGCCGCGCCGCTGCGTGACGCGGGCGCCGGCGTCGTCGCGCAGCGCTGCGACGTGAGCGTCGAGGCGGATGTCGCGTCGCTCGTCGTCGCGGCGGTGGCGCAGTTCGGCCGGCTCGACGTCGGCATCAACAACGCGGGCATCGCGCCGCCGATGAAGGCGCTGATCGACACCGAAGAGGCCGATCTCGATCTGAACTTCGCGGTCAACGCGAAGGGCGTGTTCTTCGGGATCAAGCATCAGATCCGCCAGATGCTCGCGCAGGGCGGCGGCGGCGTGATCCTGAACGTCGCGTCGATGGCCGGGCTCGGCGGCGCGCCGAAGCTCGCCGCGTACGCGGCCGCGAAGCACGCGGTCGTCGGCCTGACGAAGACGGCCGCCGTCGAATACGCGCGGCACGGGATTCGCGTGAACGCGGTATGCCCGTTCTACGCCCTCACGCCGATGGTCACCGAAGGCGACATCGGCGGCAAGCAGGATTTTCTCGCGCAGGGTTCGCCGATGAAGCGCCTCGGGCAACCGGAGGAAGTCGTCGCGACGATGCTGATGCTGTGCGCGAAGGAAAACTCGTATCTGACCGGGCAGGCCGTCGCAGTGGACGGCGGCGTCTCGGCATTCTGAACGATCGATATCGAAGGAACCGTCATGGATTTTGCTTATACCCCCAAGGTCGAAGAGCTTCGCCAGCGCGTGCGCGCGTTCATGGACGACCTGATCGTGCCGCGCATCCGTCAATGGAACGACGAAGTGCACGCGGGCCACTACCCGGTGTCGTTCATGGAGGACCTGAAGGCGCGTGCGAAGGCGCAAGGGCTGTGGAACCTGTTCCTGCCGCACCTGCACGACGGCGAGCCCGGCACGCGGCTGACGAACCTCGAATATGCGCCGCTCGCGGAGATCATGGGCCGCGTGTCGTGGGCGTCCGAGGTGTTCAACTGCAACGCGCCGGATACCGGCAACATGGAGCTGCTGCACATGTTCGCGACGCCCGAGCAGCGCGAGCAATGGCTCGTGCCGCTGTTGAACGGCGAGATCCGCTCGGCGTTCGCGATGACGGAGCCGGACGTGCCTTCGTCGGATGCGACGAACATCACGACGCGCATCGCGCGTGATGGCGGCGACTACGTGATCAACGGGCGCAAGTGGTTCATCACGAACGCCGCGCATCCGAACTGCAAGATCTTCATCGTGATGGGCAAGACCGACCCGGACGCGGAAAGCCATCAGCAGCAGAGCATGATCCTGGTGCCGCGCGACACGCCGGGCGTCGAGATCGTGCGCAACATCACGGTGATGAATCACTTCGCGCCGGAAGGGCATTGCGAGATCACGTTCAACAACGTGCGCGTGCCGGCGAGCAACCTGCTCGGCGAGGAGGGCAGCGGCTTTGCGCTCGCGCAGGCGCGTCTCGGGCCGGGGCGCATCCACCACTGCATGCGCTCGATCGGCGCGGCCGAGCTCGCGCTCGAACTGCTGCTCGATCGCGCGCAGGAGCGCAAGACGTTCGGCAAGTATCTGCATCAGCACGGCACCGTCGGCGAATGGATCGCACGCTCGCGGATCGAGATCGACCAGGCGCGCCTGCTCGTGCTGAAGGCCGCGTGGATGATCGACAAGGTCGGCGCGAAGGCCGCGCGCAAGGAAATCTCGATGATCAAGGCGGTGGTGCCGACGATGCATACGAACGTCTGCGACCGCGCGATGCAGGTGTTCGGCGCGATGGGGATCAGCCCGGACACGCCGCTCGCCGATCACTGGACCTGGGGCCGCGCGCTGCGCTACGCGGACGGTCCGGACGAGGTGCATCTGCAGTCGATCGCGCGGATGGAGCTCCAGTCGAGCACGCGCGGCGCGGCCGCCGATTACCTGACGCCGCCGGCGCGCGCGTGAGCGTGACGTGGACGGCCGCGCCGGCGAGGAGGCACGGCGATGCGCTTATCGAAGCTTGACCTGAACCTGTTCGTCGTATTCGAGGCGATCTACAACAAGCGCAACCTGACGCGCGCGGCCGAGATGCTGTGCATCACGCAGCCTGCCGTCAGCAACGCGCTTGCGCGGATGCGCCGCGCGCTGAACGATCAACTGTTCATCAGCACGCCGGCCGGGATGATGCCGACGCCGATGGCGGAGAACATCATCGGCCGCGTGCGCGAGGCACTGCAGCTGCTCGATTCGAGCGCGCACGAAGGCGACGTGTTCGAGCCGGCCGCGTCCGAGCGCGTGTTCCGCGTCAGTATGACCGACCTGACCGAGGCGCTGGTGCTGCCGGCGCTGAGCGAGGTGCTGCAGCGGCACGCGCCCGGCATGCGCGTGCGCAGCTACTACACCGACCGCAGCGAGGTGCCGACCGCGCTCGCGAACGGCTCCGTCGACATCGCGATCGACGCGCCGCTGATCGACGATCCGCATCTGCATCAGGCGCCGCTCGTGCGCGACCGCTATGCGTGCCTGATCCGTCACGACCATCCGTTCAAGGGCAACATCCTGTCGATGGCCGACTATCTTGCGATGGGGCACATCCACGTGTCGAGCCGCCGCAAGGGCGGCGGCTACGTTGACGCGGAGCTGACGCGGCTCGGGCTGCGCCGGAACGTGCAGATGCGCGTGCAGCACTACATGGTCGCGCCGCTGATCGCGATGCGCAGCGATCTCGCGCTGACGGCGCCGCTCAGGCTGCTGCAGCGCTATCCGGCGCGCGTCCTCGAGCTGCCGTTCGAGGTGCCGTACCTCGAATATCACTGCTACTGGCATCGCAGCGTCGACCGGGATCAGGGCAATCAATGGTTGCGCGAGCAACTGATGCGGCTGATGCGAGACGCGGCGGATTGACCGTGAAGCGTCCGCGCGGCGTGGCCTGACGCTGGCGCGCGGTCGGCATCGAAGCCGGGGCGGGCCGCCCGCGTCTAGCCCGCCAGAAAATCCGGCTGGTAAAAGCGATGCGCGTGGCCGGGCTGCGGATTCGTCGTGATCTCGTGCAGCAGCTCGACCGCGGCCTGGCCGAACTGCTTCGGCTCCAGATCGACCGCGAGGATCTGCGCGCTGCCGAGTTCGCCGACCGGATCGCCGGCCAGCGACGCAAGATGAAAGCCAGGTTCGTGTTTCAGCGCGAGCCGCTTCCCGAATTGCGGCAGCATCGACGCGACGCGCGCGGCGACGCCCTGCGGGCTGATCACGAGCGCGTCGACATCGCCGCCGTTCACTAGTTGCTCGACCGCGCGGAACAGCTCGTCCTCGCGCTGATTCATGGTGAGCGCGACGCGGTGCGACGTCACGCCGGCGCGCGCGCACCATGTGTCGTACGCGCGCTGCGATTCCGCGGCCCAGCCCGGCCTGCGGCTCGCTTCCATGCCGATGTAGCCGGGCCGCCGCGTCCCCTCGGACGCGAGCGCATCGAGCACGCGCGCGACGATCCGCGCATGGTCGATCTCGATCGTGCCGACCGTCAGCGTCGGCGCGAGCGCGCGGCCGCTGGGCCCCGCGAACACGATCGGGATCGACGCGTCGAGCATGCGCGCGACGACCGGATCGTCGTCCATCGCGTCGATGACGATCGCGCCGTCCACATGGAACTGCTTCGCGTCGTTCGCGTGCAGCGTGAGGTCGTTGCCGACGGCCGCCGCCGCGGCCGCCGCGCCGAACGCGAAGTGCATGTAGAACGACAGCGCGCGCGCATACGCGGGGATGTACAGCCCGAACGCGCCCATGCTGCGCCGGCGCAGCGAGCGCGCGGCCTTGTTCGACACGTAGCCCATCGCCTGCGCGGCGTCGGCCACGCGCTTGCGCGTTTCTTCCGACACGCGCCCGGACCCGATCAGCGCGTCCGATACGGTCGTTTTCGACAGGCCGAGCGCGCTTGCCAGATCCACGATGGTGACTGCTGCCATAGGTAAACCCTGATGAGATTTCGAGCCGACGGAGCTTGACATGCTATATCGGCAGGCTCATTCTCACCACCGTGCCGGAACGTTCCGGCATCGATAAATCATAGGTTTGACACGCAGTTCACAACGAACCGACTTTGGAGACTTTCATGCAGCAGGCTGCGCAACGCTCACCCGACAAGTGGCGCCGATCGGTGATCGCGTCGCTCGTGATTCTCGACTTAGTGCTGGGGCTGACGCCTCAGCTCCACTGGATCGCCGGCAACGGCACGGCGCTCGCGTCGCTCGGTTATTTCATCGGCACTTGTGTGTTCATCACGCTGACGCTCGTGGTGATGGTGGCGATCGATCCGGACGGAGGCGAGCAATGAACGCAGTGATCGGCTATGGCGGCATCGCCGCGTTCTTTCTCGTCGTGATCGGCATTCTCGAGGCGACCAAGAAGAAGAGCGCGACGTTCAGCGAATACGCGACCGCCGGGCGGTCGTTCGGCTCCTGGTTCAGTGCGATGGCGTTCCTGAACACGTGGCTGCCCGGCACCGGCTTCATCTCGTTCGCCGGCTTCGCGGCGGGCTTCGGCGTGATCAGCTTCTATTCGCTCGTCTATTCGCTGCTCGCGGTCGTGCTGATGTTCTTTCTCGCGCGGCCGGTGTACGACTGGGGCAAGCGCCACGACTTGCGCACGCAGGCGGACCTGCTCGGGCTGCGCTACGGCTCCCGCACGGTGCGCGTCGTCGCGGCGGTGATCGGGATCGTCGCGTCGTTCCCCTGGGTGATTCTCGGGATGCAGTCGCTCGCGCTCGTGTTCAAGTACCTGTCGTTCGGCCACGTCGGCGCGACCGCGGCGGTGCTGCTCGGCATCACGGTGATCGGGGTGCGCCAGATCTGGACCGCGCGCTTCGGGATGCGCGGCATCATCATCAGCGACATGGTGCAGGGGATCGTCGCGTACGTGATCGGCACGATCATCATGCTCGGCCTGCTCACGTGGCTCATCACGAACGGCCACGGTTTCGACAAGCTGCCCGCGAGCCATTACTCGCTGCCTGGCCCCGGCAGCCCGCTCGGGCCGCTGTACGTGTCGTCGCTGATCCTGACCGGCGTGCTCGGCGGATGGTGCTGGCCCGACATTTTCGTGCGCCTCTTTACCGCCAACGGCACGGCGACGATCAAGCGCTCGGCGGTGCTGGCCGCACCGCTGATGCTGATCTTCGCCACCGCGCTGACGCTGCTCGCGATGGCCGCCACGACGCTGCCCGGCGTCGACACGGCACCCGACAACGTGTGGTTCATCACGGCCGGCATCGGCGGCGTCGGTCTCGTCACGCTCGCCGGGATCTGCGTGGTCGCGGCGACGATGGGCAACATCGGCGCGAACCTGCAGGCGCTCGGCACGCAGGCCGCGAACGACATCGTCGGCGCCGCGCTCGACGTGCGCATCACCGACGTGCGCATCGGACGCATCGCGGTCGTCGCGCTGACCGTGCTCGCGGCGCTCGGCGCGTTCGCGACGGTCGGCGTCGGGTCCGGGCTGATCGTGCTCGCGTTCATCTCGTACCAGGGCATCTCGCAACTCGCGCCGACGCTGCTGCTCGGCATCTTCTGGAAGCGCGGCACGGCCGCGGCGGCCGTCGTCGCGATGGTCAGCGGGTTCGTGACCGCGATCGTGCTGCAGGTGCTCTATCCGCTGTCGATTCCATGGCTCGGCGGCGTCACGTCCGGCGTGGCCGCGCTGCTGGTCAACACGGCCGCGTACTTCGCAGTGACGTTCCTGATGCCGATGAGCGCCGCCGAGCGGGCGCGGGTCGAGCGGCTCTTCAGCCGCCAGAGCGCCGACGACGCGACGCGCGCGACGGCGCCGGCGCCGGCTGCCGCGACGCCGGCCCGCACGATTTGATGACGACAAACAGAAAGAAAGGAAACACAGATGGACCGTTCTCACCCCGTCGGCCAGCGCGAAGTCCGCGTCGCCGCCACCCAGTTCGCGTGCTCGTGGGATCTGCAGAAGAATCTCGAGGCCGCCGAGCGCGCAGTGCGTGCCGCGGCGGCCGCGGGCGCGCAGATCATCGTGCTGCAGGAGCTGTTCGAGGCGCCGTATTTCTGCCAGACGATCGATCCCACGTTCTTCTCGCTCGCGAAGCCGATCGACCAGAATCCGGCCGTCGCGCTGTGCCGCAAGCTGGCGGCGGAGCTCGATGTCGTGCTGCCGGTCAGCACGTTCGAACGCGACCCCAATCAGCGCTATTTCAACAGCGTGACGATCGTCGATGCGGGCGGCGACGTGCTCGGCACGTATCGCAAGACGCACATCCCGGACGGGCCGGGCTACTTCGAGAAGTACTACTTCAACCCCGGCGACACGGGGCACCGGGTCTGGCACACCCGCTACGCGACGCTCGGCGTCGGCATCTGCTGGGATCAGTGGTTCGTCGAGGCGTCGCGCGCGATGGCGCTGCAGGGCGCGGAAATCCTGCTGTTCCCGACCGCGATCGGCTCGAGCCCGATCGGCATGCCAACGGCGCTCGACGGCGCGTTCGCGGACCTGCAGGACACCGCGCTGCGCCATAGCCACTGGCGCAACGTGCAATGCGGGCACGCGGCCGCGAACATGATGCCGCTCGTCGCGTCGAACCGCATCGGCGTCGAGAAGGGGGGCGATACGCGGATCGAGTTCTTCGGCCACTCGTTCATCGCGAACCAGCGCGGCGAGGTCGTCAAGGAGATGGACGACACCACCGAAGGATTCGTGATGCACACGTTCGATCTCGAAGCGGTGCACCTGCAGCGTGCCGCATGGGGGCTGTTGCGCGACCGGCGGCCGGACGTCTACGGCGCGCTGACCCGCTGATATTCGGCGCGCGTAGTGCGCGCGTGACGGGGCCGGCGCGGATGCGGCCCGGCCCGTCGCGCGCGAATTTCCAAGAACAGGGATATCGACAGGAGGAAGACATGACGTTTCATCGAGGCGCGCACCTGCCGCGCGTACTGCTGGCGCTCGCGTGCGCGGTCCCGGCCGCGGCGTTCGCACAGAGCAGCGTGACGCTGTACGGATGGCTGGACGGCGGGATTCAGTACCGGACGAAGGCGGACGGGCACAACAGCGAAGTCAATCTGCAGAGCAACGGCAACCTGCCGACCATTTTTGGCCTGACCGGTGCCGAGGACCTCGGCGGCGGCCTGAAGGCGGTGTTCAAGCTCGAGCAGTCGTTCAACATCAACGACGGAACGCCGCTCGTGCCCGGCTACGAATTCTTCCGCGACGCGTACGTCGGCCTGAGCGGCGGCTTCGGAACCGTGACCGCGGGCCGCCAGCCGAGCCTGCTGTTCGACGAGACGCTGACGTTCGATCCGTTCTACTACTCGGCGTACAGCGGTCAGTCGCAACTCATTCCGATCACCGACAATTTTATTAGTAGTACGATTAAATATCAGTCGCCGGACCTGTCGGGAATCAAGCTGAAGGCGCTGGTCGCGACGGGCGGCGTGGCCGGGAATTTCCGGTCCGGGCGCGTGCTGGAGCTCGGCGGCGAATATCGCGGCGCGGCGTTCAGCGCGAGCGCCGTGCTGCGCGAGACGAACGGGGCGGCCGGTGTGGCCGGCGCGCCGGATACGTCAGGGCTCGTGCGCCGGATCGGCGTGGTCGACGCCGCGTACCGGATCGGGACGGGAGAGTTGGTCGCGGGCGTCGAGCGGCAGACGGGCGATCTCGCGCCGTCGAAGACGGTCGTCTGGGGCGGCGGCCGATTGCAGGCGACGCCGATGATCGGCTTCGGGCTGGGTGTCTATCAGACGCTGTCCAACGATCCGCAGACCGGGCATCCGACGATGGTCGCCGCGGGCGCGACCTACAGCCTGTCGAAGCGCACGAGCACGTATCTGAACGTCGGGTATTCGCGGAACTCACGCCACAGCTCGCAGACCGTCTACGAATACGACCCGACGCCGCTCGACGGCACGAACCAGTTCGGCGTGATGCTCGGGATGACCCATACGTTCTGATTCGCGCGCGCCGGGGGCTCACGCGGCGGGGGCGCGTGAGCCGAGCCGGGTAATATCGATACCTGTATCCGGAATACTACCCAACTCACTGTTTTTATTAACTTTTTTCTGTATCCCGGTACGCCTGGGCCGGTTTTGCGTGGCATAATCGACCGCACCCGCAAGGCTTGTAGCCATCACGACCCCACACACCATGGCCCAGACTCTCTACGACAAACTGTGGAATACCCACGTCGTCCATACCGAAGACGACGGCACCACGCTCCTCTACATCGACCGCCAGCTCCTGCATGAAGTCACGAGCCCGCAGGCGTTCGAGGGGCTGACGATCGCGCACCGCCCGGTGTGGCGCATCAGCGCGAACCTCGCGGTGTCCGATCACAACGTGCCGACGACCGATCGCAGCCACGGCATCGCCGATCCGGTGTCGAAGCTGCAGGTCGACACGCTGGACAAGAACTGCGACGCATTCGGCATTACGCAGTTCAAGATGAACGATCTGCGCCAGGGCATCGTGCACATCATCGGGCCCGAGCAGGGCGCGACGCTGCCGGGCATGACGATCGTCTGCGGCGATTCGCATACGTCGACGCACGGCGCGTTCGGCGCGCTCGCGCACGGCATCGGCACGTCGGAAGTCGAGCACGTGCTCGCGACGCAGACGCTCTTGCAGAAGAAGAGCAAGAACATGCTCGTGAAGGTCGAGGGCCAGCTGCCGCGCGGCTGCACCGCGAAGGACATCGTGCTCGCGATCATCGGCAAGATCGGCACCGCGGGCGGCACCGGCTACGCGATCGAATTCGGCGGCTCGACGATCCGCGCGCTGACGATGGAAGGCCGGATGACGGTCTGCAACATGGCGATCGAAGCGGGCGCGCGCGCCGGCATGGTCGCCGTCGACGACACGACGATCGACTACCTGAAAGGCCGTCCGTTCGTGCCGACCGGCGCGGAATGGGATCAGGCCGTCGAATACTGGCGCCAGTTCAAGTCGGACGACGGCGCGCAGTTCGACCGCGTGGTCGAGCTGAACGCGGCCGAGATCGTGCCGCAGGTCACGTGGGGCACGTCGCCGGAGATGGTCACGTCGATCGACGGCCGCGTGCCCGATCCCGAGCGTGAAAAGGATCCGGTCAAGCGCGACGCGATGGAGCGCGCGCTGGCCTACATGGCGCTCGAGCCGAACACGCCGATGGAGTCGATCAACGTCGACAAGATCTTCATCGGCTCGTGCACGAACGCGCGGATCGAGGACATCCGCGCGGCCGCGTACGTCGTGAAGAAGCTCGGCCGCCGCGTCGCCGCGAACGTGCGGCTCGCGATGGTCGTGCCGGGCTCGGGCCTCGTGAAGGCGCAGGCCGAGCGCGAAGGGCTCGACAAGGTGTTCACCGACGCGGGCTTCGAATGGCGCGAGCCGGGCTGCTCGATGTGTCTCGCGATGAACGCGGACCGTCTGGAACCGGGCGAGCGCTGCGCATCGACGTCGAACCGCAACTTCGAGGGCCGGCAGGGCGCGGGCGGCCGCACGCACCTCGTCAGCCCGGCGATGGCCGCGGCCGCGGCGATCGAAGGCCATTTCGTCGACATTCGCAAGCTCGGATAACCGGATCGATCATGGAAAAATTCACTGTGCATACCGGCGTCGTGGCGCCGCTCGATCGCGAGAACGTCGACACGGACGCGATCATCCCGAAGCAGTTCCTGAAGTCGATCAAGCGCACCGGCTTCGGCCCGAACGCGTTCGACGAGTGGCGCTATCTCGATCACGGCGAGCCCGGCCAGGACAACTCGAAGCGCCCGCTGAACCCGGACTTCGTGCTGAACCAGCCGCGCTACCAGGGCGCGTCGGTCCTGCTCGCGCGCAAGAACTTCGGCTGCGGCAGCTCGCGCGAGCACGCGCCGTGGGCGCTGCAGCAGTACGGCTTCCGCGCGATCATCGCGCCGAGCTTCGCGGACATCTTCTTCAACAACTGCTACAAGAACGGCCTGCTGCCGATCGCGCTGACCGAGCAGCAGGTCGACCACCTGTTCAACGACACGTACGCGTTCAACGGCTATCAGCTGACGATCGATCTGGACGCGCAGGTCGTGCGCGCGCCGGACGGCCGCGAATATCCGTTCGAGATCGCCGCGTTCCGCAAGTACTGCCTGCTGAACGGCTTCGACGACATCGGCCTCACGCTGCGCCACGCGGACAAGATCCGCCAGTTCGAGGCCGAGCGCCTCGCGAAGCAGCCGTGGCTGAACAACAAGCTGGTCGGCTGAAGCGCTGGCCGAAGGAACGCGTGCCCGTGCGGCGCGCGTTCGTCGTTCCGTACTCGTCCCATTTCTTTCTAGTCAGGAATTTCGCATGAAGATTGCAGTGCTGCCCGGCGACGGCATCGGTCCGGAAATCGTCAATGAAGCGGTGAAGGTGCTGAACGCGCTCGGCGAGACGTTCGACCTCGAACAGGCACCGGTCGGCGGCGCCGGCTACGAGGCGAGCGGCCATCCGCTGCCCGACGCGACGCTGAAGCTCGCGAAGGAAGCGGACGCGATCCTGTTCGGCGCGGTCGGCGACTGGAAGTACGACTCGCTCGAGCGCGCGCTGCGCCCCGAGCAGGCGATCCTCGGCCTGCGCAAGCATCTGGAGCTGTTCGCGAACTTCCGCCCGGCGATCTGCTATGCGCAGCTCGTCGATGCGTCGCCGCTGAAGCCCGAGCTGATCGCGGGCCTCGACATCCTGATCGTGCGCGAGCTGAACGGCGACATCTACTTCGGCCAGCCGCGCGGCGTGCGAGCAGCGCCGGACGGTCCGTTCGCCGGCGCGCGCGAGGGTTTCGACACGATGCGTTACTCGGAGCCGGAAGTGCGTCGCATCGCGCACGTCGCGTTCCAGGCCGCGCAGAAGCGCCAGAAGAAGCTGCTGTCGGTCGACAAGGCGAACGTGCTCGAAACGTCGCAGTTCTGGCGCGACATCATGATCGACGTGTCGAAGGAGTACGCGGACGTCGAGCTGTCGCACATGTACGTCGACAACGCGGCGATGCAGCTCGCGAAGGCGCCGAAGCAGTTCGACGTGATCGTGACCGGCAACATGTTCGGCGACATCCTGTCGGATGAAGCGTCGATGCTGACGGGCTCGATCGGCATGCTGCCGTCCGCGTCGCTCGACAAGAACAACAAGGGCCTGTACGAGCCGTCGCACGGCTCGGCGCCCGATATCGCGGGCAAGGGCATCGCGAATCCGCTCGCGACGATCCTGTCGGCCGCGATGCTGCTGCGCTTCTCGCTGAACCGCGCGGAGCAGGCGGACCGGATCGAGCGCGCGGTGCAGAAGGTGCTCGAAGCGGGCTACCGCACCGGCGACATCGCGACGCCGGGCTGCAAGCAGGTCGGCACCGCGGCGATGGGTGACGCGGTGGTTGCGGCGCTGTAAGAATCGTCGAGTTGGCAAAATCGAAAGCCCGTGCGCAAGCACGGGCTTTCGTGTTTCCGGCCGCGCCATTGACTCATTTCATCGGCATCGAAGAACCGTCCGGGCGCCGGATTCGACGATGACGAAAGATATTGTCAGATTATCGTGTGATCATATAAATTGGCGTGCGGACGCGCATTCGAGAGAGCGAACCGACAAGCCGAAAAACAAGGATACACATGGAAACGCACGGGGCAGAGATCAACGGGGTTAAAGCAGTCGACGCGTATTGGCACATCTGCGTGCGAGGCGTCGCCGAAGTCGTTCGCGCGCTTGGCGGACAACCGCAACCGTCGGCTTCGCTGGCCGATCTGCAGCGCGGCTTCGAGCAGTCGCGCAGCCGCCTGAACGGCGCGGCGGGCGTGGCAGAACGGCTGCACATCAACCAGGAGCAGGTTCTGTGGTTCGTCACCGCGCTGCGTCGCGTGCTGCGCACGATGCAAATGCGGCTCGACTCGGATACGGCAGCCGACAATGCGGCGATCGCCGCGCTGCGCCTGATCGATCTGCTGGACCGGATCAAGGAGGCCAATCCGCAACTCGCGTTCGACACGGCCCTGCCCGAATATGGAGCGGACGAGCACCTGGCGGGCACGCGGACCCAGCAGCAAGTTCGCGCGCTGGAGTTGGTGATCCGCAGCCTGATCAACGAAGCGTACGGCAGTCAGGATCGCCTGCGCGCTCACTTCGAGGCGATCAATCGGGCCGTGGTGGAAAAATGGGCCAAAGCCGCCGATCAAGGCGACTTGCTATCCGGATCGATGTTCGGCGAGCTGATTTCGCTGTTCACCAACGTTCATGAATATCCGGCGCACTACGACAAGCTGTTCGTGGATTCCCCGTTTCTCGATTTTCTCGAAGAAAAGCGTGCCACGCTGGAAACGTTCCTGGTGGATATCCGCGCGGTACGCAATCGTGTCGCGCATCACAAGCGCGTGACGCCGGTGCAGGTCGCATTGCTCGACCACTATTATCGCGAGATCGTCGAACCGCTACAGGCGGCATTCGATCGCGGCCGCACGCGCGTGAATCCCGACGAGTATTTCGATGCGAGCGACGCGGTACTCCAGCAGTATTTCGGGCGCGTCGAAAACGCGCTGAAGACGCTGGGCGACAATGTCGACGCAGTGAAGGCCGATCTTGGCGAACTCCGTGGCGAGGTCAAGGTCATCGACCAGAAGGTCACGACCATCGACGAGAAGGTGACAGTCATCGACAAGACGGTTACCGACATGGATAAAACCGTTGCCGGCACCGAGCAGAAGGTCGGCTGGCTGAAGGGCAAGGTCGTATGGCTCCTCGCCGCCGTGACGGCCGTGGGCGCGGTCGGCGTGCTGACGCTCGGCACGTCGTCGAAGACCTTGATCAATACCGGCACGATCAAGACCGGTGTCGACACGATCCAGCACGAGATGGTCAACGTCAAGCAGGAAACCAGCGCCGATCCGCGCAAGGAATTGCAAAACCGCGGCATTTCCTGGAGCCAGCAGCATTTGCGCGACGCGCTCGATCAGAACGACGCGAGCTCGGTCAAGCTGTTCATGGCCGGCGGCATGACGTGGCGCACGTATTTCGCCGGCAACGCAGTGATGCTCAACCACCGCGAAGCGGTCGACGTGCTGCTGCAGAATCTGTCGTTGCTCGAACGGCACGACGACGACTGCCGTATCGAGATGAGTGCGGATGTTCATCCCGAACCGTTGCCGCCGGGCACGCGTTACGATGCGCGCAAGACCCAAAGCCACCACCTGTCCGATCTCGAGGCGCGTTTTCTGAAAGCGACCTGCTCGAACCCCACGGACATCGCGTACGCGAAGACCCAATACGAGCAGGCGCTGCGCAATTGGCAGTCGCAGAAGCAGGCCTACGATCAAGCCAAGGCGGCCGCGGTGCCCGCCGCGCAGTGCCGCCGGCAGTGGCTGGCCGACGACGCGCAGATGCTGCGCCACGAGGCGTCGATGTTCGATCCGTTGGGCCCCAATACCTACAGCTCGCGCGACGAGATGCTGATGCAGGTCTACGCGCGGACCATGGTTGGTCCCTACGTCCCGGCCTCCCAGCTCGCGCCGTTCGTCGACAAATACTGCACGGCGCAAGCCAGCGAGGAACCCAACATCGACATCAACGATTGGGCCGTGCAGTCGTGGAAGCAGATCGTGCAACAAGTGAGCTGACATGAAACGACCCCCACGCTCACTACGTTCGCTGCCCCCCGAGGGGGCGGTCAGCCTCCTTGGGGCGGCCCGGCGGAGGCTGACATGACGCGCGTAATCGACGACATGACCGAAACGAAACGCTGGTGGGATGCCGACGGCGTGACGTTCGAGTTGAACGCCAGCACGCGCGAGGCGTCCCCCGGCACGCTGCTGATCGGCCTCGGCAACCCGAACCCGGGGGCGATGCGCGCGGGTGTCTCGCTGAATCAGAAGGGCTTCGCGGGGCCGCGGCACGCGTCGGTCACCGCATTCGTGCACGCGGCGGACGAGACGCTGTGGGCCTATTGGCGCAGCCGCTTTGCGAACACCGCCGCCATCCGCAAGGTGGTGGTCGAAGATTTTTCGCTCGATACCTGTTTTGCGTTGTTGCTGTTCGGGGCGGTGCTCGACGGTCGTCAGCCGGATGCGTACGGGTGCGCTGCGTGGCTCGACTATGTCAGCGCGTGGGAGCGCGGCATCTATCTCGATGGCGCCGATCTCGAACGCTCGGCGGCCTGCCTGCTTTCCGTACTCGGGCATTCATATCTGCCGGAGGACGTGACCGAAGTCGCAACCGGCGGTTTCGTCGCCCAGGCATTCCGGGCATGTCTGGCGCTCGTGGAACAGATGTGCGCCGCGCAAGCGAATCCACTTGGCGGCATCGATAGGCTCAATACGCGCGAATACGCGCGCGCGATCGGCCAGTTGAGCCACGAACGGCAAATGTACGAGCTCGCGTTGAAGCGGGCGTGTCAATGTCAGTTGCTGGTGGATCTGGACGGCTCGGCGCGCCGCGTCGTGCTCGACGCGCTGTTCCTGACCGAAACCTATCCCAGCGGCGTATTGAAAGTGATGGCGCGCACCGATACCGCGCACGCCTGGACGCGGCGCGGCTTCGGGATGCTCGCGATCCACCGGCCCGGCGAGCGCGGCACCGGCAACGATATGGTGGTGTCGGTCGATCCGGCCACGGGTGCCCAGCTTGGCGCGGCATGGCGCCGCCTCGAGGAACTGGAGAACCAGCGCTGGGGTGACGACCGTCCGCACGGTCAGCCGCGCCCGCTGCAAAGCTATCGCGATCCCGCACACCCCGATCGGCTGCTGCCGGGGGCACCCGACGAGCCGTGGTACGACGATGGCGGCAACTTCACGCTGATCGCCGCGCCCAAGCGCGTTGCCGACGGCGCGGCGGGCACGCGGCTCGACTGGTATGACGATGTGGTGCCGGCGCTATGGCAACTGGGTTTCACCGATCGCGTGCAGCATCTCGTCGAATGCGTGCCGGACACGCGCCCGCGTGCGAGCGCCGAAGCGCGCAAACGCATCACGCGCGTGCACCGGCGAGGAGCCGTGGATACCGGCGGCGATCTGCATCCGGATCGCCTGATTCTCGAGACGCCGACCTTTCACGCGTGGCTCGCGGCCCAGTCGATGCCCGACCCCGAGATCCGCAGCCCGTTCATGCTGCCGGCATCCGCCAGCTTCGACGTGCAGCATTTCGGGTCGATTTCGGCTGTCATGCATCGCCACGGCGTCACGTTTTACAGCAGGGATACCGATTCCGCGCATCTGCAGCACCTGTGCGAGCTGGCCGAGCGCGTGGCCGATGCCAGCTCGGCCTACGACGCGTTCCTGCACGACTACGTGTCCAAGCTCGCCGGCTGGACCGATGAACTGCTGGAGGCATCGACCAAAGGCGAGGCGGATTCGCCCGGCATGGCGCGACGTGACGGCAACGCGACTGACGCCGGCGGCGCGCCGCGTCATCCGGGCAAGGCCGAGCGCACGGGCGGACGGCGCGATCCCAAGCGCTGGACGGAGGAAGTGGTTCAGATGAAGGCCGCCGCGCTGGCCGCGCTGAGCGACATGACGATGCTCGAAGCGGACTATGACCGTAACCTGCTGTCCGAACAGCTGCAGCGGTTATGGGGCTTGTCGGAGCAGCGCGTCAAGCTGCTGGGGCTGATCGATCGCGTCGACGAACTGATGCGTCAGGTGATTGCCGCGCGCACGGAGCGGCGTCAGCGGGTCTATGGCGCCTGCCTGTCCGCCGCCGGCCTCGGGATTGCCGCGTCCCATATCCTGGAGCCTTTCACGGGGCTTTCGGTTCCGAGTGCGTATGAGTGGCAGCTCAAGCTATTCCGCGAAACGCCGCCTGCAAGCTACGAGCAGCTGCGGCAAATCGCCGAGCATAGTGCGCACCACGAAACGCTGATGGCCGTGTTCGTGGCGGTATTTTCCGTGCTGGGTCTCGTGCTCTATTGGATTTTCGGCATTCGGGGCGAAACCGAGTAGCGTCCATGCGCGCGCCGGTGGAGGCGACGCGTTATTCAGGGTAGGGGCAACGGGGGATCTGGCCGTTGTGCGACGCATCAGGTTTGTGTACTATCGAGCGATGGCGCAAATTTCCCTGATCTCCCCGGTCCTGAACCTCCACGGCAACATTGCCCGTGCGGGTACGCGCGCCATCGTCATCACGAAAACCATTACCACGAAAACGATCATTAAAATCTGATCGTCGTCGGTGCCCGCCTGTTTCCCCGCGCGGTCACGCCGGGGACGAAAAATGGCGGGGAAGCTCCATTCAAAGGTGAGTCATGAACGTAGGTCTCGTAGGTTGGCGCGGCATGGTCGGCAGCGTGCTGATGCAGCGCATGCAGGAAGAAGGCGATTTCGACCTGATCGAACCGGTGTTTTTCAGCACCAGCAACACGGGCGGCAAGGCGCCGTCGTTCGCGAAAAACGAGACCACGCTCAAGGACGCGACGAACGTCGACGAGCTGAAGAAGTGCGACGTGATCATCACGTGCCAGGGCGGCGACTACACGAACGACGTGTTCCCGAAGCTGCGCGCGGCCGGCTGGAACGGCTACTGGATCGACGCGGCGTCGTCGCTGCGGATGAAGGACGACGCGGTGATCATCCTCGATCCGGTGAACCTCGACGTGATCAAGGATGCGCTCGTCAACGGCACGAAGAACTTCATCGGCGGCAACTGCACGGTCAGCCTGATGCTGATGGCGCTGGGCGGCCTGTTCCGCGAGAACCTCGTCGACTGGATGACCGCGATGACGTATCAGGCGGCGTCGGGCGCGGGTGCGCAGAACATGCGCGAGCTGCTCGCGCAGATGGGCGCGTTGAACGGCGCGGTTCAGGCGCAGCTCGCCGATCCGGCTTCCGCGATCCTCGACATCGACCGCCGCGTGCTCGCCACGATGAACAGCGATGCGATGCCGACCAGCCACTTCGGCGTGCCGCTCGCGGGCTCGCTGATTCCGTGGATCGACAAGGATCTCGGCAACGGGATGTCGAAAGAAGAGTGGAAGGGCGGCGCGGAAACGAACAAGATCCTCGGCAAGCCGGCGATGGGCGAGCCGGGCTCGATCCCGGTCGATGGCCTCTGCGTGCGGATCGGCGCGATGCGCTGCCACTCGCAGGCGCTGACGATCAAGCTGAAGAAGGACGTGCCGCTCGACGAGATCAACGGCATCCTCGCGTCGGCGAACGACTGGGTGAAGGTCGTGCCGAACGAGCGCGAAGCGTCGATGCGCGATTTGTCGCCGGCGAAGGTCACGGGCACGCTGACGGTGCCGGTCGGCCGTCTGCGCAAGCTCGCGATGGGCGGTGAATACCTGTCGGCGTTCACGGTTGGGGACCAGCTGCTGTGGGGCGCCGCCGAGCCGCTGCGCCGCATGCTGCGGATTCTGCTCGACAAGTAAGGCGCGCATTGCGCGGCCGTTGCGGCGGCTGCGCGCTCAATGTGGAAAGCCCCGAGCCGCTTGCGCGGCCGGGGCTTTCTTGTCTCGCCTTTCCATTAGTGGTGACCATTCGGACGATCCGCACGTCGAGCGGTTGCTGCAGTCTTTCGCGCTGATGGCTGCATCTCACGACGCCCGGCTCGAGCAATGTGTTCTTCGAGGGCAAGCCGGTTGCGCGGGTCACAGACCTGGTGAAGTGCGATCACCACTCGGGTACGCCGCAGCCGCTCGTCGAGGGCAGCAAGACGGTGTACGTCAATGGCCTGCCGCTCGTGCGGATTGGTCACGAAACGCACTGTAGTGCGAAGGTCAATGCCGGCCGCAAGAGTATCTGGATCGACAAGACGACCGGGCAGTACGGTCCGAAGAATCCCGAGGTGACCGCCGGCGAGGCATTCTGGGCTAGTCTGCTCGGTGCGCTGGCGGGCGGTGCGATCGGCCGCACCATCGGCAAGGGATTCAAACCGAAACCGACAGAATCGGCGGAACAGCAAGGCATCAAGGACGAACAGCGCAAGTGTGCGCAGGATCCGGTCGATGTCGCGTCCGGTGAAGTGCTGGAGACGCGCACCGATCTGGCGATTCCCGGTGTGCTGCCGCTTGAGCTCAGGCGCCGTTACCGGACCCGCTCGGACGACCACGGGTTGCTCGGGCGACGTTGGTCGGACAACTGGTCGCAGCGTTTGACGATCGACGGCGGCCGGTTTGTACGATTCCACGACGGCGTCGGGCTTGTGATCGGCTTCGACGCACCGGACATGGTGCTCGATGGCATCAACCTGCGTGAGCCCCGATACCGGCTCGTCGGCAGTTGCCTCGAGCCCCGGATTCTGGATCGTGACACCCGGCAGTTGCGGATATTCTCGCCGCTCGTCGAAGGCCGAACGTCGCGCCTCGAGCGGATCGAGGACCTGGACGGCAACTCGATCGCGCTCTCGTACGATACGAGCGGCCGCCTGAGTGAGCTGACGCACAGCGATGGCTATCGGTTAAGAGTCGTTTATCACGATCGTGAAACCTGCCCGCAGCGGATCGTGCTGCACGATGCCGACGGCGGTGTCCGGACGCTCGTCGATTATCGCTATCAGGACGGAATGCTCGCACAGGTGGCCAGCTTCCAGTTCGGTCAGTTTCACTACGCGTACGACGAGCATGGCTGGATGATCCAGTGGCGCGATACCGACCAGACCGATGTCCGGTATCGGTATGACGCCGCTGGGCGCGTGGTCGAGACAGGAACCCGGCAGGGTTACCACACCGGCCGGTTCGTGTATGAAGCCGGTCGCACGCGCGTGCTCGATGCTGACGGCGAATGGGTCTACGAGTACAACAACGAAGGTCTCGTGACCGATGAGACCAATCCGCTCGGTCATTGCACTCGCTCCGAATGGGAACTCGGCCGACTGATGGCGCGGATCGATCCGCTCGGGCGACGCACCGATTATCGATACGACAATCGTGGTCAACTCATTTCGGTAACCGAAGTATCGGGGCGGACGATCGCCTTCGAATACGACGATGAGCAGCGCCTCACGTCGACGACCTTGCCGGCCGGCGGTCGAATCAGGCTCGAATACGACCCACTGCACCGGCTGATCGCGCGCACGGAGCCGGGCGGCACGAAAACCGCGTACCGGTATGGGCCGCGCGGCGAGTTGCTGCGCGTGGTTCAGGGCGACCGCGAGACGCGTTTCGATTACGACGACCGGCTGCGACTCACCGACATCGAGCTGCCCGGCGGAGCGCGGTTCCGGCGGAAGATCGACGTGCTGGGTCACGTGCTCGAGGAAACAGCGCCTGGCGGACACGCGACTCGCTTTGATTATGCTGATGGCCCCGACAATCCGCGCGGCCTGCTGAAAGCCGTCACGCGCCCGGACGGATCCACAACGCGTGCGCAGTACAACAGTGAAGGCTTGCCCGTCGGATGGACCGATCCGCTTGGGCGAACGATCAAGCGGACTTACGGGCCGTTCGACTTGCTGACAGCGTCAATCGACGCCGCCGGCCATGCGACCCGCTTCGAATATGATCACGCGACCCGGCTGACGAAAGTAGTCAATGCGTTGGGCGAGACCTACACGTACCGTTATGACGGGGCTGGCCGCCTTGCGGAAGAAATCGACTGGGGCGGTCGCGCGACGCGTTACGAGCGCGACGCGATTGGCCGGCTGCTAGCGAAGACGCTACCCGATGGTGGGCAATGGCGGTATGCGTATGACGAGCATGACCGGCTGACTGGGGTCGACGCCGGCGACGTGAAGCTCGTCTATCGTTACGACGCATGGGGCCGGCTGGCTTCGGCGGAAGTGCAGGGAGAAGACCATTCCCACGTGACGCGTTTCGCGTATGACAAGAACGGACGCTTGATCGGCGAAGATCAGCATGACGAACTGTTACGGCATGTCTACGACGCTGACGGGCAGCGCCGATTGCGGATCACGCCGCGTCGCGAGACGGTTTATGCGTACGATGCGCTCGGTGCGCTGACGCAGGTGGGCGGGCTGACGATTCAGCGTGATGGGCTGGGTCGGGAGATTGGCCGTCAGGCTGGGGAGTTCGTCGCGCAGCAGCAGTACGACGCGCTTGGGCGGATCGGGAGGCAGATCGCGGGGCCTGCAGCGGTGGTCGAGGCGCTGCAGAGTGAATCGGCCCGCGCGCTTGCACAGTTGACCCGTCAGGTCTACCACTACGACGTCGCTGGGCAACTGGAACGGGTAGAAACGGACACCGATGCCTTGACCTATCGTCGTGACCGGCGCGGTCAGGTCATCTCGGTCGAGAGCCTGCTGCAGCCTGCCGAACACTTTTCCTACGACGCGGCGATGAACATTGCCGCGCATGGGCAGCAGGCCCCCGTGGATGCTCACCATTACGACCGGGGTGGCCTGCCGGAACGGATCGGCTATGCGCGGTATCGGTACGACGCGCGCGGCCGGACGATCGAGAAGACGGTTGAGCAATCCGGATTCCGGCCCAGGACGTGGCAGTACACATGGGATGGCCTGAACCGGCTCGTGAAGGTCGCGACGCCCGAGCGCGGTATATGGGTGTATCGCTACGACGCTTTTAATCGCCGGGTCGAGAAACGACAAGTCGGCGGTCGGGAAGCGGTGAAGTTCCTGTGGGACGGTCCGACGCTCGCCGAGCGCTGGGTTGAGCAACGGGACGGCACGACCGGACAGGTGGTGACGTGGCATATCGAGCCAGGTAGTTTCTCGCCGCTCGCGCAGGAGACGGATGACGGGCTGTATCCGGTGCTGACGGATCAGGTTGGCCTGCCAAAGGCGGTGTTCGATGTACACGGCAAGCCGGTGTGGAAGGCGTCGTACTCGCTGTGGGGACGATTGCTGCCGGCGATGCGGACTGCGAACGACGGGCGCAGCGCAGCAATTGACACGACGCTGCGCTTCCCGGGGCAATGGGCGGATGATGAGACGGGACTGAGCTACAACCTGAATCGGTACTACGATCCGGATTCGGGGCAGTATCTTTCTGTCGATCCCGTCGGACTCGAGGGCGGCATTCGGACTCAGGGCTATGCATATGACCCATCGGAATATTTCGATCCACTTGGGCTAGCCGTTTGTACGCTCCGATACGAGCGCTACAAAATGTACCGCGACGCGGGCTTCTCAGCTCAAGATGCCGCGAAAATGTCGAAAGGTGCACACGAGGGATACTTCACTTCGCTTATGGGTGAGCGAGGTCAGAGGTATTATGATCGAGCCGACGCAACGCTCGGCGCTCCTGGGTACTCGACGTGGCTTGCCCCTACAGAGGATTATGCAGGAGTGACAAACAGAGCTGCAGCCGTAACTGCGACAGGTAAGGCCCCGGGTGTTTTGCAATCTTATCGAACTGGTGCTCCAATATACGGGATTGCTGTTCCCAAAGATGCGGTTTCTATACGCCTCCCTGCGGCGACAGATGGCGGGGCAAACGAACATTGGCGGTCGGGTGGATATACGGGTGTTCAGAATTCGAAAACGGGCGAATGGACAAGTAGCGGCGTTAGGGAAGTTGTCACCGATGGCGGTAAACCGATGCCGGAAGGTTCAGTATTCTTTGAGATGAATCCAGATGGAAGCTGGACCCCAATTAGGAGATTCTGATGTCATGTGAAAAATGTCGCAATTTTGGCGGAACTAGCTCTAACTATGAATATTTGGGTATAAACATTTCTCGGCACGCGGAACTGTACTGGTGCAGGAGCTGTGGTCAATTGTTGGAGATAGTTGCGGAAGCTCGAGCTCCGTATTTCCTCACATTTGAGCAGGCCAAAGAGCATTTTCCAGATGCTCACAAAGAGCTTGAGAACATTAAGCTGAGAAAATAACCGGGCGAATGGAGATGGGTGTCGTGAATGTGACGCCTGAACTGGTATGTGAAAATTGAGGAGACCTACGGGATTCAAAGTGACATCGGTTTCGTGCGACGATGTTTATTTGATCGATGGTTTTTCCAATATTTGAGTTATGGGTGCGGAGTTAATTAAATCTATATGGGAATCACAAGTTTCGTGACTTGTGTGAATTATTTTTCCATTGTTGATGGCGAAAAAAATGAAAGGGTGGCTGGTGATGAGTTGCGGAAGGGAGTTGTCGATTGGATAAGGGGGGATTCGCGGGACTCCGGGTTGGCGGCTTGCTGGAATGCCTCTCGTCGAGGAATAAACGGAATTTCTGTCGAAAAATGAGATTGGCCTGAAATGGATAAAGATATTCCGAATGTGCATCGGCGTTATTGCAAGAGCGCTATTGATTTGGCGCAGTTGAGAGTGTGGCTCGATGGTCAGGGGCACGTGTTGAGGCACAAATACCGTGGGGGAAACTGTTGAAACTTAAGCGAGGAAGCGAGGCGCAAAGCATTGGTGCGATTGCTCAATTGCTTCCGGCATGTATATACTGCAATGGTGTAGGTGAGCCTAAGAATTTCATGTCGCGCCTTGAATATCAGCAATATTCACAACGCCGTGACGCAGCCGTTGCGAGTGGCGCCCTAGTGGAAATTGATCCGCCATCCTATCCTACTGATGGGCCAGGATCCACAGGTTCCGCGATGCATTATCGCTGCACGCACTGTCAATCAATATGGGCGTTTGTGGAGCCAGAGCGAGCGGAAAACGGTTCATGGATCAGACTGGCCTAGTGACCCGCTCCGCTGATTCGCGAACAAAGTCTGTGTGGCTTTTCGGGGAAGGAAGGCATATGAAAAATCCACCACTTAAAATTGTCGACTTGAACCATGTGGCAGACGCGTCGATGCAGACTTCGATAGCGATATTTTATCAGTGTCAAAAATGTTGGAATATTGTTCCGTCCATGCCTGAAAGCAATGTTTGCTGTTCATGCGGAAATATTTCGATTGATATTGATGCCGGAGGATCGGGCGCAAGAGATGAAAGTTCGATGCTTATATTGGGGATTGGGCTCATTTAAGTATTGTTGGTAACTGGGCTTGAATTGAGATCCGGTAATGTTTGAGAAGTATGCAAACGGCAGGCACTCATGGGTAATCTGGGTGTCACGGCTATCGAGACTATTGATCCTCAAATTTGAGCGATGAACGCCATATTTGGAAGGTGGCCCATGGAATTCAAAGTGACGTCGATTTCGCTTGGCGACATTTACTTGACCGACGGTTCTTGTAATATTCGAGTGCTGGGTGAGGGGTTGATTTCACCTACAAAGGACTCGGCAAGTTTCGTGGTTTATCTCAACTCCTTTATCATTGTCGACGGTGGGGAAAATAAGAGGGTAGCAAGTGATGAGTTGCGGGATCGAATTGTCGATTCGATAAGGGAGTATTTTGCGGGAAAAGGTATGGTTGTGGATTTTGAGTAAAATGAATGGGGCAATGTGGGCGATCTCTCTAATCAAGCCGACGTTTCGCCAATCCTACGACTGCGAGTTCCTCGGCCTGCAATAGCTGGACCAAAATATAGCAAGACGTTGTGGATGCCTACGGAACTGCCTCCCATAACCCGAAAATGATGGATCAGGTTCGACCAGTCGCCATGCTTTTTGATGTACGCTACACAAATACCAATTCTCTATCAAGCCAACATTCGAATAAGGTTTTTTTGAACCGGAGCTTGCGTGACGATTGATGTTATCTCGAGGAATGTTTTAAACACGTCAAAATCGCCACATCCCGCGAGTGAGTTGTGGTTATGAAAATTCTTGCGGGCACATTGTAATAAAAATGCATTGCTAATTTTAAAATTTCCTCCTCAATTTCCCGCTCGAGAAAGGTGAGGCGATTCGGAACTTGGGCTGATTGCAAGTGCATGTCTGGAATATGGGGTTGGTGGGCAAGCACACCTTGTCCCAGTCGTTCCGAGGTCAACGTTGACTTCGACAAAATTGATTTAAGGCCTGAAGAATGACGATAGACGAGTTGCGAGTGCATCTGGCGCACTTAATTGAAACATACGCGCAGGACTCCACGATGCGTTCCAAATTGATGAGTCTCGTCGCGCGCGACGATGTTCCCGTTAAATATATTCTGGAGAAAATCACATCCTCATTGTCACATGTGATTTCCGCGAACGACGAGGTTACCCTAAAAGATATCGTATTCTATTTTTGCTGAGCGCTAAGGTCTGCTTGATCGGTCGGTCAGGTGCTTTTCTGGTAGCTTGCTCAAATATCCCTCGTCGGCAAATAGATTCAGAATTCGAACACGGCGAATGAACATAACACTATTGACTTGTCTGCGCTCGGAAAAGCGTTCCACGGATGTTCCCGCACTCCGGTCGCAAGACCGAATCGATACTAGTCTGGAGCGATCCCGCAGATTTATGGGGGGATTACCATCATGAAGACCCACGCTGCACGTGGGTTTATCAGTTCGCAGAGATTTCCTGTCGGCTTCGCCCTCGGTTCGGTCAACGTGGACGTCGGTGACCGCACCGTGGTGGCACTGGTGACGAAGCCAAGCGACACGGGCATGGTCTCTGCAGGAACCCTCAATGCTGCCTGCACCCGGTCGCTGGTGGCGACGAATACGGCCCGATTCCGACCGCGTGAAGTAAACTACGCGGTCACGACGCGCGGAGTCGCCGGAAGCGTCGCGTTTCACGCGGCGCTTTTGCATTTCTGCGACGACCATTGCATCCCTTCCAACGCGAATTCCAGCCGCGCGTTTTGCGTGGCGATCGAGCCAACGATGTCCCGACTCTCTTCGTTTCCGCTTCATTCGCGCCTGTCGCATGCGGTCTGCTGCGCGCTCGCGGCCGCGGCGCTCGGCGGCTTTGCCGCACCTGCCACGGCGGCTGGCGCAAGTGATGCCGCTGTGGCGTCCGTCGCCGCGTCCTCGGTGACGGTCCAGCCGGGCCAATCCCTCAACGACGTCGCGATTGCCGTTACGCAATCCCACGATCGGGGCGTGCTGGCGCGTGCGTCCCGCGCGCTGTTCGACGCGAATCCGCAAGCGTTCATGAAGCGCGATCCGAGCCGGCTAAGGCTCGGCGCAACGCTGACCGTGCCAGCGCTCGATGCGACCGGCGCCGTGCCGGCGCAGGAAGCGGCGGCGAGCGGTGTCGCGGGCGTGGGCGCTTCCGGTGGCGTTGCGGCATCGGGGGCAGCGTCGAGCGCAACGTCGGGGGGCGCCGCGCCGGCGAGTGCCACCCATGTCACTCCGGCGAGCAGCACGGCGCCGGCTGGCGCTTCTGCCGCCACGGCGGCAGCGGCGGCGCCTGAGCCCGCTTCCACGTTGCCGCCGGTCGGCGCGAGCGGGCTGCAGACGTCGGGCGGGGCGATTCAGTCGGCGTCGGCGGCCAGCGATGCGACCGCGCCATTGGCGTCCGGCGCCGCGTCGCAGGTCGCGGCGAGCGGCGTGCAGCCGGCGAATCCCGTACCGACGCCCGCGCCTGCATCTTCCGCCCAGATCGATTGGCGCGTCGCGTCCGCAGTGGGCGTGGCGGTCGCCGTGCTGCTCGTGGGCTTCGTGACGCGCATCCGCCGGAAGGCGCCGCAGACGGAGCCGGACACCGGTTCGACCGCGAGCGGCGGCGAGCGGGCGAAGCTGCGCGTTGTGCATGATTCGGCACATGATTCGCCGCAGGATTCGCCGCACGACGACGCGGCCGGCACGATGGCCGGCGCATCGTCGGCGGATGGACAAACCGCGCCGCCCGGCGCGGCGGCCGCGGCGGCGCGCGCGATCGTGGCGTCCGATCGCGAGCTGGCGTCGCATGCGCACGAGCAGCCGCCTGCCGGTGCGCAACCGGCATCGCCCGGCGCGGATCACCATACTGCGCCGGGTTCCGTCGGCGCGTCGGCGACGCCTCCCGAAGCCAATTCGGAACATGAGTTTCCGGCCGATGCGGTTGCCGCGATGGGCAGCGTCGACATGCCGTTGCCGCCGAGAGTGCAGAGCGATCCGACGGCGCCGGCCGGCGCCGCACGCGATGCCGGCACGCATTTCACCGAGGGTGAAAAGGCAACTAACGGTCAATCCACCCCGCGCCCGCCCATTGAGGACGAGGATCCGACCCCAAACATCGCTGAAAAGCAGGGGAACGACGCGCATACCACGGCCGCCGCGCGTTCGGCTCACTGGCAGCGCGTGCAGTATGACGACGATGTCGACGACGACACCGACTCGCCGGCCCCCGACTCGCCGCTGCGCTCCTCCACGCCGCTCGGCGGCGCGCCATTCGCCGCGCTGAAGCTCGATTTCGACCTCGATCTGCCGTCGTCCCCGAGCGAAGTGACCGCCGCGTTCACGCCCGACGAACTCGCGCGCATCGCGCGCAACAAGCTGGACCTCGCGGCCGAATACGTCGAGCTCGGCGACCTGTCGGGCGCCCGCACGCTGCTGCAGGAAGTCGCCGACGCGAACGACGCCGGCACCCGCGACGACGCGCGCGCGATGCTCGCGAAACTGGCGGACCGTTCGTGATGCGGATCGCGCTGGGCATTCAGTACGACGGCGCGGCGTTCTGCGGCTGGCAATCCCAGCCGCACGGCAAAACCGTCCAGGACGCACTCGAGCACGCACTCGCAAAATTCGCGCAAACGCGGCTGCACACGACGGTCGCCGGCCGCACCGACACCGGCGTGCACGGTCTCGGCCAGGTCGTGCATTTCGACACCGAGCTCGACCGAGCGGACTTCTCGTGGGTGCGCGGCACGAACGCGTTCCTGTCGTCGACCGTCGCGGTGCAGTGGGCGAAGCCGATGCCGGATGCGTTCCACGCGCGCTTCGCGGCGTTCGAGCGCACGTATTACTACGCGCTGTACGTGCATCCAGTGCGCTCGCCGATGCTCGCCGGCCGAGCGGGCTGGGTGCACACGCCGCTCGACGACGATGCGATGCGCGCCGCCGCCGCGCATCTGATCGGCGAGCACGACTTCTCCGCGTTCCGGTCGTCGGAATGCCAGTCGAAGACGCCGGTCAAACACCTGTATCAGATCGACATTCGCCGCGCCGGCGATTTTCTGCACTTCCGGTTCCGTGCGAACGCGTTCCTGCACCACATGGTGCGTAACCTGATGGGCTGCCTCGTCGCGGTCGGGCGCGCCCGCTATCCGGTCGACTGGCTCGCGGACGTGCTGGCCGGGCGCGACCGCAACCGCGCGGCGCCGACGTTCATGGCCGACGGGCTCTATCTCGCGCGCGTCGGCTACCCGGCGGAATTCGCCGTTCCGCCCGCGCAGCTCGGCAGCGTGCCGTGGAGCGGCGTCTGGGCCGATCTCGATCAACCGACAGAGCAACCGACCGACCAACCGACATGACGGACACCGCTTCCTCTCAACTTCCCGCCGCCGCCGACGCCGCCTCCAACGCCGCCGTCCCCGCGCTCCCGCCGCGCACGCGGATCAAGCTCTGCGGGCTGTCGCGCCCGGAGGACGTCGCGCACGCTGCCGCGCTCGGCGCCGACGCGATCGGCCTGGTGTTCTACCCGAAGAGCCCGCGCGCGGTGACGATCGCGCAGGCGGCCGAGCTGGCGCGGCACGTGCCGCCGTTCGTGTCGATCGTCGGGCTGTTCGTGAACGCGACCGCCGATGAGATCGGCGAGGTGGTGCGCGACGTGCCGCTGACGCTGCTGCAGTTCCACGGCGACGAAACCCCCGAGCAATGCGACGCGCTCGGCCGGGCGGCCCGGCTGCCGTGGCTGCGCGCGGTGCGCGTCGGGCCCTCGACGCAGACGGCCGATTTGGTAGAATCGGCACTTCACTATTCGCAAGCGCGCGGCCTGCTGTTCGACACCCTCGTGCCGGACTACGGCGGCAGCGGCAAGGTCTTCGATTGGTCACTTATTCCTGCAGAGCTCGCGCGTCGGGCCGTTTTGAGTGGTGGGTTGAACGCGCAAAACGTCGGTGACGCGATCCGTCAGCTGCGCCCGTTCGCGGTCGATGTCTCCAGCGGCATCGAGGTGCCGGGCGCAAAGGGCGTGAAAGATCACGCCCGGATGGCGGCGTTCGTGCGCGCGGTGCGCGACGCGGACGCCCGGTGATGCAAGCTGGTGCGCGGCGCGACTGAACGAGCGCGCGCACCGCCCGATCGAGAGTGACATCATGTACAACCTTCCCGATGATCGCGGCCATTTCGGCCCGTATGGCGGCACGTTCGTCGCCGAAACGCTGGTCCACGCGCTGGACGAGCTCCGCGCCGAATACGCGAAATACCAGAACGACCCCGATTTCGTCGCCGAATTCCAGCGCGAGCTGAAGCACTTCGTCGGCCGTCCGTCGCCGATCTATCACGCGAAACGCTGGAGCGACACGCTCGGCGGCGCGCAGATCTACCTGAAGCGCGAAGACCTGAATCACACCGGCGCGCACAAGATCAACAACGTGATCGGCCAGGCGCTGCTCGCGAAGCGGATGGGCAAGCGCCGCGTGATCGCCGAAACCGGCGCGGGCCAGCACGGCGTCGCGACCGCGACGATCTGCGCGCGCTTCGGCATGGAGTGCGTCGTCTACATGGGTTCCGAGGACGTGCGCCGCCAGGCCGCGAACGTCTACCGGATGAAGCTGCTCGGCGCGACCGTCGTGCCCGTCGAATCCGGCTCGCGCACGCTGAAGGACGCGCTGAACGAAGCGATGCGCGACTGGGTCACGAACATCGAGAACACGTTCTACATCATCGGCACGGTCGCGGGCCCGCACCCGTATCCGATGATGGTGCGCGACTTCCAGCGCGTGATCGGCGACGAGTGCAAGGTGCAGATGCCCGAAATGATCGGCCGCCAGCCGGACGCGGTGATCGCGTGCATCGGCGGCGGCTCGAACGCGATGGGGATCTTCTACCCGTACATCGAGGACACGTCGGTCAAGCTGATCGGCGTCGAAGCCGCCGGCGACGGGATCGAAACCGGCCGCCACTCGGCGTCGCTGCTCGCCGGCACGCCGGGCGTGCTGCACGGCAACCGCACGTATCTGCTGCAGGACGAGAACGGCCAGATCATCGAGACGCATTCGGTGTCGGCGGGCCTCGACTATCCGGGCGTCGGCCCCGAGCACGCGTGGCTCAAGGACACCGGCCGAGCGCAGTACGTGAGCATCACCGACGACGAGGCGCTGGCCGCGTTCCACGACTGCTGCCATATCGAGGGGATCATCCCGGCGCTCGAATCGAGCCACGCGATCGCGTATGCGACGAAGCTCGCGCCGACGCTGCCGAAGGACCAGATCCTGCTCGTGAACCTGTCCGGCCGCGGCGACAAGGACATGCACACGGTCGCCGAACGCGCGGGCATCACGCTCTGAGCGCCGGCCGATGCGTGACCTGATCGAAGAGCCGGCGGGCGGCGCGGCGAGCGCGGACGCGGTGGATGCCGCCTGTCCGCTGCCTGCGCCGCCCGCACCGCCCGCCGGCATCGCGTTGCACAACCGCGATTTCCTGACCGAAGCCGCGCGCCTGCCGGATGCGTCGATCGATCTGATCGTCGCCGATCCGCCGTACGGGCTCGGCAAGGACTACGGCAACGATTCCGACAAGCTCTCGGGCGACGCGCTGCTCGCGTGGACGCGCGAGTGGCTCGAGCTCGCGATTCCGAAGCTCAAGCCGACGGGGTCGTTGTACGTGTTCTGCACGTGGCAGTACGCGCCCGAGATCTTCAGTTTCCTGAAGACGAAGCTCACGATGATCAACGAGATCATCTGGGACCGGCGCGTGCCGAGCATGGGCGGCACGACGCGCCGCTTCACGTCGGTGCACGACAACATCGGGTTTTTCGCGGTATCGAAGGCGTACTACTTCGATCTCGATCCGGTCCGCATCCCTTATGACGCCGATACGAAGAAGGCCCGCTCGCGCAAGCTGTTCGAAGGCAGCAAGTGGCTCGAGGTAGGCTACAACCCGAAGGACGTCTGGTCGGTCTCGCGCCTGCACCGGCAGCACGCGGAGCGCGTCGACCACCCGACCCAGAAGCCGCTCGAGATCGTCGAGCGGATGGTGCTGTCGAGCTGCCCGCCGGGCGGCCGCGTGCTCGATCCGTTCATGGGCAGCGGCACGACGGCGGTGGCCTGCGCGCGGCACGGGCGCGACTTCGTCGGCTATGAGATCAACGAAAGCTATTGCGCGATCGCGCGCGAGCGCGTGTCGGCACTCGGCGCCCGCTCCGCGCAGGCGGGCGCGTGACGCCCGCCGCCGAAACGCGAACGCATCCAGGAAAAATTGCCATGTCCCGCATCCAGCAGATTTTTGCCGCACTCACCGAACAGGGCCGCAAGGGCCTGATTCCGTTCATCACCGCCGGCGACCCCGATCCGGCGAAAACCGTCGACTTCATGCACGCGCTCGCCGAAGGCGGCGCGGACGTGATCGAGCTCGGCGTGCCGTTCTCCGACCCGATGGCCGACGGCCCGGTGATCCAGCGCTCGTCCGAGCGCGCGCTCGTGCGCGGCGTCACGCTGAGGAGCGTGCTCGCCGACGTGAAGCGCTTCCGCGAACGCGACCAGAAAACGCCCGTCGTGCTGATGGGCTACGCGAACCCGATCGAGCGGATGGGTGTCGATACGTTCGTCGCCGAAGCGAAGGCGGCGGGCGTCGACGGCGTGCTCGTCGTCGACTATCCGCCGGAGGAGGCGGTCGCGTTCGCGGAGCGGATGCGCGCCGAGCAGATCGATCCGATCTTCCTGCTCGCGCCGACGTCGACCGACGAGCGGATCGCCGAAGTCGGCAAGATCGCGAGCGGCTACGTGTATTACGTGTCGCTGAAAGGCGTGACCGGCGCCGGAAATCTGGATGTTGCGAGCATTGCGGGTAAAATCCCGGCGATCAAGGCGCGCGTGCCGGTGCCGGTCGGCGTCGGCTTCGGGATTCGCGACGCGCAGACGGCGCGCGCGGTCGCCGACGTGTCCGACGCGGTCGTGATCGGCAGCCGCATCGTGCAGCTGCTCGAGAGCGCGGCGCCGGAGCGTGCGGTCGGCGAGCTGAAGGCATTCATCGCCGAGCTGCGCGCGGCGCTCGACGGCGCGGCCGCATAACAGCACAACCAACAGAAGCGCGCCCGGGTGCATCCCGCCCGGGCCCGTCACGGAACAGGAAACCATACGATGAGCTGGCTCGACAAACTGTTGCCGCCGAGGATCAAGCAGACCGACCCGAAGAGCCGCAAGGGCATTCCGGAAGGGCTGTGGATCAAGTGCCCGTCCTGCGAGGCCGTGTTGTATCGCAATGACGTGGACGAGAATCAGCACGTCTGCCCGAAGTGCGATCACCACATGCGGATCGGCGCGCGCGAGCGCCTCGACGCGCTGCTCGATCCGGAAGGCCGCTACGAGATCGGCCAGGAGATCGTGCCGGTCGACTCGCTGAAGTTCAAGGACAGCCGCAAGTATCCGGATCGCCTGAAGGAAGCGGTGGACGACACCGGCGAGACCGACTCGATGGTCGTGATGGGCGGCGCGATCCACACGCTGCCCGTCGTCGCCGCGTGTTTCGAGTTCGCGTTCATGGGCGGCTCGATGGGCTCGGTCGTCGGCGAGCGCTTCACGCGCGGCGCGCAGAACGCGCTCGAGCAGCAGGTGCCGTTCATCTGCTTCGCGGCGTCGGGCGGCGCGCGGATGCAGGAAAGCCTGCTGTCGCTGATGCAGATGGCGAAGACCACCGCGATGCTGACGAAGCTGTCGGAAGCGAAATTGCCGTTCATTTCGGTGCTGACCGATCCGACGATGGGCGGCGTGTCCGCGAGCTTCGCGTTCCTCGGCGACGTCGTGATCGCCGAGCCGAAGGCGCTGATCGGCTTCGCGGGCCCGCGCGTGATCGAGCAGACCGTGCGCGAGAAGCTGCCGGAAGGCTTTCAGCGCGCCGAATTCCTGCTGAAGACGGGCGCGATCGACATGATCGTCGACCGCCGCAAGTTGCGCGGTGAGATCGCGCAACTGCTCGCGCTGCTGCAGCGCCAGCCGGCCGACGCGCTGGCCTGACGCGCAGGCAACGGTCGCGAGTTGGTCGTAGAATTCGCGTCGCCGAGACGACTCGGCGGCGCGTTTCGTTTTTTGGGCGGTGTCGCCCCGTTTCACGAATTGACCCGATGAGCACTTTTCCCACTCTCGACGCGTGGCTTTCGCATCTCGAAAGCGCGCACCCGGTCGGCATCGACATGGGCCTGACCCGCATCGGGCAGGTCAAGGCGGCGCTCGGCCTCGAATTCGCGTGCCCGGTGATCACGGTCGGCGGCACGAACGGCAAGGGCTCGACCTGCGCGTTCATCGAGACGATCCTCGTGCGCGCCGGCTACAAGGTCGGCTGCCACACGTCGCCGCATCTGCTCGAATTCAACGAGCGGGCGCGGGTGAACGGGGAGAACGTGACCGACGACGCGCTGCTGCCGCACTTCGAGGCGGTCGAGGCGGCGCGCATGTCGCTGCCGGAGCCGGTGTCGCTCACGTACTTCGAATTCACGACGCTCGCGATCCTGCATCTGTTCGCGGCACGCGGGCTCGACGCGGTGATTCTCGAAGTCGGCCTCGGCGGCCGGCTCGATGCGGTGAACATCGTGGACACCGATTGCGCGATCATCACGAGCATCGACATCGACCACACCGAATATCTCGGCGACACGCGCGAGAAGATCGCATTCGAGAAGGCCGGGATCTTCCGGTCGGGCAAGCCCGCGATCTGCGGCGACCCGGCCGCGCCGCGGACGCTCGTCGACCACGCGCAGGCGATCGGCGCCGATCTGTGGCTCGTCGGCCGCGATTTCCGCTACGAGGCGCAGGCGGGCGCGGAGCGGCAGCAGTGGAGCTACATCGGCCGTGACAAGCGCTACCCGGCGCTCGCGTATCCGGCGCTGCGCGGCGCGAATCAGCTGATCAACGCGTCGGCGGCGCTCGCCGCGCTCGAGGCGCTGCGCGACCGGCTGCCGGTGTCCGCGCAGGACATCCGGCTCGGGCTCGCGAACGTCGAGCTGCCGGGCCGCTTTCAGGTGCTGCCGGGCAAGCCGGCGATCGTGCTCGACGTCGCGCACAATCCGCACGCGGCCGCGGTGCTCGCGCAGAACCTCGGCAACATGGGCTACTTTCCGTACACGTACGCGGTGTTCGGCGCGATGCACGACAAGGATATCGCCGGCGTGCTGAAGCACCTGAAGGGCGAGATCGACCACTGGTGCGTGACCGATCTGCCGCTGCCGCGCGCGGCGTCCGCCGGGCAACTGGAGGCCGCGCTGCGCGACGCGGGCGTCGAGGACGGGCCGGACAGCAGCGTGACGCGGTTCGCGTCGCCGGCCGACGCATTTCGCGAAGCGCGGAAAAGAACATCCGACGATGATAGAATCGTGGTTTTCGGCAGTTTCTATACGGTAGCCGGTGTGATGGCCTACCGAAAATCGCAGCAACATTGACGGGCACGGAATCAGCCATTCATGGGAATTTTCTCGTTCGGCAAAAAAGACGAAGACGCGCCCGTTCGGCGCGGCAGCCGCACCGGGGGTACCCGGAACGCTCGCACCGAGCGCGTCGAACGCCGTTCGCGCCGCACCGAGCGCCCGGAATCCGACGCGCTTCTCCTTGATCCGACCCTCCCTGAAAAGCAACGTGCGCGCCGCCGGCTCGTCGGCGCGATCGCGCTCGTCGTCGCCGCCGTCGTCGTGTTGCCGATGGTGCTCGATTCCCATCCGAAGCCGGTGACCGACGATATCGCGATCGACATCCCGAACCGGCCCGCGCATCGCGCGGCCGCGTCGCGTGACGACTCGGGCGATGCGGCTGATGCGGCCGATGCATCCGATACGCAGGCGGGTGTCGCGCACGACGCGCCGCCGGCGTCCGACGCGACGACGACGACGGCCGCCGCGCCGGTGCCCGCGCCCGTGACGAAGACGCCGGCCGCGCCGGCGCCGGCACCGGCCGTGAACACGACGACCGCGCCGACGACCGCGACGAACACAACGACCGCGACGCCCGCGACGCCCGCGACGACCGCGACGACCGCGAGCGCCACGCCGAAGAAGGCCGCGAAGAAGCCGGCCGCGCCGGCTCCCGCGCCGATGACGGTGCAGCCGGCCGCGGCCGCCGACGCGTCGGGCACGGACGGCGGCGACTCCGCCACCGCGACGCCGTCGTCGCCGGCGGGCGCGCGTTTCGCGTTGCAGCTCGGCTCGTTCAAGAGCGAGGCGGCGGCGAAGGCCTGGGCGAAGAAGCTGAAGGATGCGGGCGTGCCCGCGTACACCGAGCACGGCAAGCAGGCTGACGGCAGCGCGGCTACACTGTTGCGCGCGGGCCCGTTCGCGGATCGACAGGCGGCGTCGGCCGCGATCGCGAAGGTTCGCGAGGCGGGAATGGCCCAATAACGCATGCTGACGGCTTTCGACTACGCTGTATTGGCGGTCATTGCATTATCGGCGCTGCGCGGTGCATGGCGCGGCTTCGTCTCCGAGGTGTTCGGGCTGATCGGCTGGATCGCGGCGGTGATCATCGCGAGCCGCTACGTCGGGCTCGTCGTGCCGTACATTCCGGCCAACTGGCCGGGCGGCGCGCTGACGCAGTGGGTGGTTGCGTTCGCCGCGCTCGTGATCGGCGTCGTGTTCGTCGCCGGCGTCGCGAACGCGCTGCTGTCGCGGCTCGCGCAGGCGACGGGGCTCGGCGGCATCGATCGCTCGCTCGGGATGATGTTCGGTCTGGTCCGGGGCGCGCTGCTCGTCGTATTGCTGGTGGCGGCCGCCGGATTCACCGAGCTGCCGAAACAGGATTTCTGGCGCAATGCGCTTTTGCGTCCGCTGGCCGAACAGGGTGTGCACGAGCTGAAGACGCTCCTGCCCAGCGGCATGGCCCAGTACATACGCGTCTGACGACGCGTTCGGCCGGGACGGAACGGTTTTTGTATTCTTGAAGGACATGCCATGTGCGGCATCGTAGGTGTTATCTCCCAGTCCCCGGTCAACCAGCTGATCTATGACAGCCTGCTGCTGCTGCAGCATCGCGGCCAGGACGCAGCCGGCATCGCGACGGCGGACGGCAGCAATTTCCATATGTACAAGGCGAACGGCATGGTGCGCGACGTGTTCCGCACGCGCAACATGCGCAGTCTGCCCGGCACGTACGGGATCGGCCAGGTGCGGTATCCGACGGCCGGTTCGGCGTCGAGCGAAGCCGAGGCGCAGCCGTTCTACGTGAACGCGCCGTTCGGCATCTGCCTGTCGCACAACGGCAACCTGACGAACTGGAAGCAGCTGAAGGACGAGATGTTCCGGATCGACCGCCGGCACATCAACACGAACTCCGACAGCGAGGTGCTGCTGAACGTATTCGCGCACGAGCTGCAGCTGTCGACGACGGGCCTCGAGCTGGATCCGGCCTCGGTGTTCAAGGCGGTCGCGGGCGTGCACCGCCGCGTGCAAGGGTCGTATGCGATCGTGTCGCTGATTTCCGGCTACGGGCTCCTCGCGTTCCGCGATCCGTTCGGCATCCGTCCGCTCTGCATCGGCAAGCTCGAGACCGAGCAGGGCACCGAGTGGATGGTTGCGTCGGAATCGGTCGCGGTCGAGGGCATCGGCTTCGAGTTCGTCCGCGACGTGCTGCCGGGCGAAGCGATCTTCATCGATCAGGCCGGCAACTTCCACAGCCAGCAGTGCGCGGAGCATCCGAGCCTCAATCCGTGCATGTTCGAATACGTGTATCTCGCGCGCCCGGACTCGTGCCTCGACGGCGTGCCGGTCTACAACGTGCGCCTGCGGATGGGCGACTACCTCGCGGAGAAGATCAAGCGCGAGCTGCCGAACGTGCCGATCGACGTCGTGATGCCGATTCCCGATTCGTCGCGGCCGGCGGCGATGCAGGTCGCCGCGAAGCTCGGCGTCGAGTATCGCGAGGGCTTCTTCAAGAACCGCTACGTCGGCCGCACGTTCATCATGCCGGGTCAGGCGGTGCGCAAGAAGTCGGTGCGCCAGAAGCTGAACGCGATGAGCATCGAGTTCAAGGACAAGCACGTGCTGATCGTCGACGATTCGATCGTGCGCGGCACGACGTCCCACGAGATCGTGCAGATGGCGCGCGACGCGGGCGCGAAGTCGGTGATCTTCGCGTCGGCCGCGCCGCCGGTGAAATATCCGAATGTGTACGGGATCGACATGCCGACGCGCGGCGAGCTCGTCGCGCACGGCCGCACCGACGAGGAGGTCGCGAAGATCATCGGCGCCGATCACCTGATCTATCAGGACGTCGACGACCTGCGCCGCGCGGTGCGCGACATCAACCCGAAGCTCGATCGCTTCGAGGCGTCGTGTTTCGACGGCGAGTACATCACCGGCGACGTGACGCCCGAGTACCTCGATTCGATCGAGCGTGCGCGCCTGACGCCGGCGTCGCAGGCCGACCGCGACACCGGCGGCGACGGTGCCGGCGCCGCGCGTTCGCAGATGAACCTGCAGTTGTCGGTCGAGTAAGCGAAGGCGGGGGCCGCCGGCCCGAGTCGATCGCTGCCGTACCCGCACGAAGCCCGCTGATGCCGACGCACAGCGGGCTTTTTAGTGGGCCGCCCGCCGTGCGCGGTCTCGGACGCCGTCGATTTAAGAAACTTTAACGTTTTGGTCGGTGCGTGGCGGCCGCAATCGCCGATCGGACGGACTGCTCAAGATTTCTTCCGTTGTCCGGATAAAGCGTGTTGCGATTCGCTCGCTAACATGGCTGGTCTTCGATCGCCGGAAGAAGTCCATGCCCACCGTTCAGCCGGAAAACGTCGGCGCCACGCGCGCCGTGAAGGTGCCATTCCCGAAAATCGATCGGCATGTGCTGCCGCTGCTGACGATCTGCTATGTGATCGCCTTTCTCGATCGCATCAACATCGGTTTCGCACAGTTGCAGATGAAGCAGTCGCTGCCGTTCGGCGACACCGTCTACGCGACGGGCGCCGGCATCTTCTTCGTCGGCTACCTGCTGTTCGAGGTGCCGAGCAACCTGATGCTGGAGCGCATCGGCGCACGCAGGACGCTGTTGCGCATCATGGTCTGCTGGGGGTGCGTCGCCTGCGCGATGATGTTCGTGCGGACGCCGGCGCAGTTCTACGTGCTGCGCTTCCTGCTCGGCGTGTTCGAAGCCGGATTCTTTCCCGGCGTGATTCTGTATCTGACCCAGTGGTATCCGGGCGCGCGGCGCGCGAGGGCGATCTCGATCTTCATGATCGCGACGCCGCTCGCCGGCGTGATCGCCGGCCCCCTGTCCGGCTGGATCATGAAATTCATGGATGGCGCGCTCGACCTTCACGGCTGGCAATGGCTTTTCCTCGTTCAGGGGATGCCCGCGCCGATTCTCGGCATCGTCGCGTACTTTTTGCTGGCGGACCGGCCGGAACATGCGAAATGGCTCAGCGATCCGGAGAAGCGCGCGCTGCTCGACCTGTTGCGTCGGGAAACCGCAGACAGGGCAGACACGGCGGCCGCCGGCCACGGGGCGCTGCGCGCGCTGGTGCGCGATCCGGGGGTCTATACGCTGTCGTTCGCGTACGCGCTGTTCGTCGGCGCGAGTTACGCGATCGGGTTCTGGATGCCGACGCTGATCAACAGCTGGGGCGTGGGGGACGTGTTCGCGGTCGGCGTGCTGGCCGCGCTGCCGGCGCTCGCGGGGGCGGTCGGCATGGTGCTGATCGGCCGCAGCTCGGATCGGCGGCAGGAGCGCAGAGGCCATTTTCTGCTGGCGATCGGCTTTGCGTCGCTCGGCCTGCTGCTGACGCTGTTCGCCGAGGGCCTGCTCGTCTGGTCCCTCGCGTCGCTGGCGATATGCTCGATCGGTAAATCGTCGATGACGCCGCTGTTCTTCACGATGGTCAGCGAGTATGTGCCGAAGCAAGCCGCCGCCGGCGGCATCGCGCTGATCAGCAGTCTCGGCAACGTCGGCCCGGCGATCATGCCTTCGATCACCGCGTGGATCGTTGCGGCCGCGGATTCGCCGGTGCCGGGCCTGCTGTTTCTCGTCACGCTTTATCTCGTGGCCGGCGCGATCGTATTGCGCGCGACGCGATCCACCGCGGCCGCTGCCGCGATGCCGTCGAGCCGTTCGTGACGCAAGCGGAGCCGTGACGCAAGCTGAGCGCCCGCTTGCGGGCCGCCGGATCACGCGCGGCGCAGGTCGTCGACCATCCAGCGCAGCGTGTCGTCGAGCGGCGTGACCGGCAGCTCGCCGATCGCGCGGCGCAGCTTGTCGCGCGAGCCGCGCAGCATCTTCACCTCGTTCGCGCGCACGAAACGCGGATCGATCGTCACGTCGATCACGTAGCCGGCGATCCGTGCGAGCATCGCGAGCACTTCCTTCAGCGCATATGCGTGTTCCGAGCAGACGTTGAACGTCTCGCCCGCGGGCGCGGCTTCGACGAGCCGCAGATACGTGGCCGTCACGTCGCGCACGTCGGAGAAATCGCGGCTCACGTCCAGATTGCCGAGCGAGATGCGCGGCGCGCCGCGCGCGTAGTGCGCGACGAGCTTCGGCAGCAGATACGCGTCGCCCTGGCCGACGCCCGTGTAGTTGAACGGGCGCGCGATCACGATCGGCAGGCGGTCGAGCCACAGCTTCGCCACATATTCCATCGCGAGCTTGCTGACCGCGTAATCGTTCGCGGGCGACGGCGGCACCGCTTCGTCGAGCACGCCGCCGGTCGCGTTGCCGTACACGTTCGCGCTGCTCGCGAGCAACACGGCCGACGGTCGCCGGTCGAGGCCCGCGAGCGCCGCGAGCAGGTTGCGCGTGCCGACGACGTTCACGAGGTAGGTCTGCCGCGGCTCGTCCTGCGCGACGTGCGCGCGTGCGGCCAGGTGCACGACCGCGTCGGGCCGCGCATCGGCGACGGCTGCATGCAGCGTGTCCGTGTCGAGCAGGTCGGCCGGCAGCAGCGTCGCGCGGCGCAGCACCGGATCGTCGGGCAGCGGCGCGCCCGGCGCGACCGTGCCCCATACGTCATAGCCGGCCGCTTCGAGACGTTCCGCCATGTAGCGGCCCGTGAAGCCGGCGATGCCGGTCACGAACGCGCGGCGGCCGGGCGCGCCGCGCGACGCCGGGCGGTCAGAACGTGTCATGGTGCCGGTTCCGCGTCAGATCCGCTTCGACCATCATCTGGCAAAGCTGTTCGAGCGTCGTCTTCGGTTCCCAGCCGAGCTGGCTTCTCGCCTTGTCCGCGCAGCCGATCAGCAGATCGACTTCCGCCGGACGATAGAACTTCGGATTCACTTCGACGAGCACGTCGCCGGTCGCCGCATTCAGGCCGCGCTCGTTCTCGCCCTTGCCAGTCCACTCGATCTGGTAGCCGGCCGCCGCGAACGCCATCCGCACGAAATCGCGCACGGTCTCGGTGCGGTTCGTCGCGAGCACGTAGGTATCGGGCTCGTCGGCCTGCAACATCCGCCACATCCCCTCGACGTATTCGAGCGCGAAGCCCCAGTCGCGTTTCGCGTCGAGATTGCCGAGCTCGACGCGCGTCGCCTTGCCGAGCTTGATCTTCGCGACGGTATCCGTGATCTTGCGCGTGACGAACTCGCGGCCGCGCAGCGGCGACTCGTGGTTGAACAGGATCCCGCTGCTGCCGAAGAGCCCATACGACTCGCGGTAGTTCACGGTCGTCCAGTGCGCGAACAGCTTCGCGACACCGTACGGGCTGCGCGGATAGAACGGCGTGGCCTCGGTCTGCGGAATCGACTGCACCTTGCCGAACATTTCGGAGGTCGAAGCCTGATAGAAGCGCGTGTTCGGACTGACCACGCGAATCGCCTCGAGCAGGTTCAGCGTGCCGAGGCCCGTGACTTCGGCGGTGGTGTTCGGCTGGTCGAACGACACGCCGACGAAGCTTTGCGCGGCGAGGTTGTACAGCTCGTCTGCCTGCGTGCGTTCGAGCAGGCGCAGGCTCGAGCCCGGGTCGGTCAGGTCGTGTTCGACGAGCGTCAGGTTCGGATGCGTGTCGACGCCGAGCTCGGCGATGCGCCAGAAGTTGACGGAGCTCGTGCGGCGGTACGTGCCCGTGACGCGGTAGCCCTTGTCGAGCAGCAGCTTGGTCAGGTAGGCGCCGTCCTGGCCCGATACCCCGGTGATGATGGCCTTGCGAGTGTGGCTCATGGCGGTTTCCTAGTCGAACGATGGAGAAGAAGTCAGGCGAGGCGCGCGCTTCACGCGGTGGTGCGGGTCACGACCGGCAGCGGCCGGCGCGCGGGGCCGCGCGTCAGGCGCCGCTCGAAGCCGTACCAGGTCGCGGTGGCGTACGCGAGCGTGATCGCGAATGCGAGCGCCGCGCTCGCGTAGCGGTTCAGATGCAGCGGCCATAGCGCGTACAGCACGCTCAGATGGATCAGGTAGATCGTGTAGCTGACCGTGCCGACGTAGACGAGCGCGGGGTGCGTCAGCACGCGCTGCACGATGCCGCGCCCGCGCAGCGCGATCACGACGATCGACGTGCAGAGCAGCAGCGAGATGCTGTACAGCATCGCGTTGGACAGCGGCGTGTTCGCCGCGCGAAAGCGCGGGTTCGACACGTGCAGCCAGCCGAGCGCGCCGAGCGCGGCGAGCGCGACGACGATCGCGAGCGGATAGAACGGCTCGAGTGCGCGCCGGTCGCGGCGCAGCGCGACCGCGAGCAGCGCGCCGGCGGCGAGCAGGTCCATCCGGAACGGCGTCAGGTAGTAGATCGGCCAGAACGACGCGAACCACGGCGTCGCGATCGCGCGCAGCACGGGTGCTGCGACGATCAGCGCGGCCGCGACCCACGCGAGCACGCGCTCCGGGCACAGCAGCACGACGAACGGCCAGAAGATGTAGAACTGCTCCTCGACCGCGAGCGACCACAGCACGTTCAGGCTGTCGTGACCGATGCCGCTGAGCGACAGCCCGATGTTCGTCGAGAAGAACGCGTACCACGGCCAGTAGTGCATCCAGCCGGCGCCGAACAGCAGCGTCGACACCGCGAGCAGCAGCCCGTACGGCGGCAGGATGCGCCGCGCGCGGCGGGCGTAGAAGTGCGCGAAGTACGACTGGCCGCGCGCCTTGCGCTCGAGCAGGATGCCGGTGATCAGCAGCCCGCTCAGCACGAAGAACAGGTCGACGCCGATCCACAGCGGCGCTTTCAGCGCGTGCTGCAGGAAGACCGCGGACACCGCGATCGCGCGCAGCCCGTCGAGCTGGACGATGCGTGCGTGGCGCGTGGGGTCGCCTGTGGCCGGTGCGTGAATGTCATCCATGCGTTTAAAAGGAATATCGAGTCGAAATCGATTCTAGGGAAAAGAAATCGGCAAAAAAACGCACGTCGATTCAATCGATCGAAATCGAAAATACCGATTCGGAGTACGAGCAATACGGGGTCGGTATGGAATCAATGCGCGACAGACGCGGCGATTCATCCGACGGAAGCGGCCAAAATGCCCGGCGAAACCCGGCATTTTGTGCGGATTCGGCGCGAGATCCGGTCGTTGTTGCCGGCTTTTCGTGCGATTCCGGATGGGGCGGGAGTCGATATTTCACGCAGAAACATCCAAAAATATTTCCCAATTTCTCGTGATTATTTTTGCTTGTAACCTGCATCGCGTCGTTTGAAACCTATTTAGCGATGCCGCGTTCGCGCGGCCCGCGATGCCGCTTCGCAAGCGTGCGCGCGGTACGGCATCGACATGCCGGATCGCTGGAGCAATGTTCTGGAGAGGCGCTTTGCGACGACCGATACTGGCTGGCATCACGATATGCGCGGCGCTCCTCGCGGGCGCCGCGGCGGCCGAGACGGTGCTGCCCGCGACGACCTCGTGGATCGGCAACACGTTCGGCTACGGCGACGGCACCTGGACGCAGATCGATATTCACGCGATCGCGGTGGCGCCCGACGGCAAGGTCTATACGAACGCGCCGTGGGACGAGAGCGGCGCGGAGGCGAGCGTCTATCAGGACGGCAAAATGCTCGGCTTCGCCGGCGGCACGCACGGCTGGGGCGATAGCGGCGGCAACGCGATCGCGGTGAACAGCAAGTACGTGTATATCGGCATCGGCGTCGGCAACGAGCGGGGCCGGCTCGTGGCGCCGGGCGTGTGGCCGGACAAGGGCCACCAGTGGTTCGGCATCTCGCGGCGCTCGATTGCCGATATGCGCGAGCCGGCGCCGTTGCGCAGCGTGAACGCACTGGATGCGCGTGCGACGGAAGTGCGCGCGCGGATGGCCGCGAGCTTTCTGATGGTCAACGACGTGCCGACGGGCACGAAGGCCGAGGTTGGCGGTCTCGCGGCCGACGACAGCACGCTCTTCGCGACCGATCCGATGCACGACGGCGTCGACGTGTACGACGCGCAGACGCTGCAGAAAAAGGGCGCGTGGAGCGCGCACGAGCCGGGCCGGATCGCGCTCGCGAACGACGGCACGCTGTGGCTGCTGACGGATACGCTGCACGGCCCCGCGCATCTCGGGCACTACCGCGCGGACGGCCGCCCGATCGACGACGCGCCCGTGTTGCCCGAGAACACCGACGCGGTCGACGTCGCGGTCGATGCGAAAGGTCGCGTGCTGATCGCGGACAACGGGCCGCGCCAGCAGATCCTGACCTTCTCGAAGAACGGCGGACGGTATGCGCCGAGCGGCGCGCTCGGCGAGCGCGGCGGGATTTTCTCCGGCACGCCGGGGCGGCCCGGGCCGCGGCGCTTCAACGGGCTGACCGGCGTCGGCGTCGATCGTGCGGGGAACGTCTACGTCGCGATGAACGGCGTCGGGCCGCGTCTCGGCACGACGGGCGCCGGCCTCGGTGCGGTGCTCGAAAGCTATGCGCCCGACGGTGCGCTGCGCTGGCAGGTGCAGGGGCTACTGTTCGTCGACGGCGCGTGGATCGATCCCGCGCGGCCGGACAGCGTCTATACCGGCAACAAGCGCTTCGAGCTCGATCTGTCGAAGCCGGCCGGCCAGGATTGGAAATACGTCGGATTCCTGTCGAACCGGTTCAGGTATCCGGACGATCCGGTGTTCGATACCGATCAGTGGCCCGGCACGCCGATCGCGCGGCGCATCGACGGCCATACGTTCCTCTATCTGACCGACATGTACGCGGATCACTTGAAGATCTACCGCTTCGATCCGAAGCGCGACGGCGAGACCGCGATTCCGTCGGGGCTGATCGCGGGCCGCGCGCGGCAGGTCGACAAGGTGCCGAACCGGCCGGCGGGCGGCGACTGGATCTGGCGCGACGCGAACGGCAACGGCCGCTTCGACGCGGACGAGTTCGAGAAGAACTCGTCCGGCAAGGGGCTCGCGGGCGGCTGGGGCTGGTGGGTCGACACGAACGGCGACATCTGGCGCACGAGCGACACGCGCGGCATTCATCGCTTCCGTTACGGCGGCATCGACAGGGCCGGCAACCCGATCTACTCGTATTCGAAGCTGACGACCTATCCGATGCCGCAGCCGTTCGTCGCGCTGCGCCGCGCGATCTACGAGCCGCGCACCGATTCGCTGTACGTGACCGGCTATACGGCCGACGCGCCGCCCGCGCCGGGGATCTCGAAGGAGGTCGGGCGCGTGCTGGTGCGCTACGACAAATGGTCGACCGGCTCGCCCGTCGCGCGCTACACGATCGCGCTGCCGTGGCAGCTCGACGCGAAACCGATCCTGACGCTTTCCAGCATCACGGTCGAGGGCCGTTACCTGTTCGCGGTCGAGCCGGTCGGCAAGATCCACGTGTATGACAAGGACACCGGCAGGGAAGTCGGCGTGATGAGCCCGGGGCCCGAAGTGGGGCGCGCGTCGGGCTGGGTCGACGTGCCGTTCGGCATCAGCGCGTTCAGGCGCGAGAACGGCGAGTACCTGGTGTTCGTCGAGGAAGATGCGCGCGGCAAGGTGCTGATGTATCGCTGGAAGCCGTGATCGTCGGTCGACGAACGCGCGCATCGGTTTTACCCCGTACAAGGCAGGAGCATGGACAAAGGGATTCTCAAGAACGTCGCCATCAATTTCTGCGGGCTGATATTGCCGACCTTCGTGTCGCTGATGACGGTGCCCGCGTACATCAAGGCGCTGGGCGTCGAGCGCTACGGCGTGGTGAGCCTCGTGTGGACGCTGATCGGTTATTTCGGGGTCCTGGATCTCGGGATGAGCATGGCCGCGCAGAACCACATCTCGAAGGCGCGCGCGAGCGGCGACGCCGAGGAAAGCGCGCGCGTGTTCTGGAGCGCGTTCTGGCTCAATCTCGGGACCGGCATCGTCGGCGGGCTGTTGATCTATTTCGGCGCGTTCATCTATACCGCGTACTTCACGAAGGTGTCGGCCACGCTGCAGCACGAGGTATATCGCGCGCTGCCGTGGCTCGCGGTCGCGATTCCGCTCGCGAACGTATCGTGGGTATTCGCGGGCTCGATCAACGGCGCCGAGCGTTTCGGCGTGTACAACACGAACCAGACGATCGGCACGTTCCTGTTCCAGATGCTGCCGCTCGCCGCCGCGTGGTGGATCGCGCCGAACCTGCAGACGGTGCTCGCGGCCGCGGTCGCCGCGCGCTTCATCGCCGCGCTGATGCTCGGCCACGGCGCGCTGAAGGTGCTCGGCATCCGCCGCATCGAGCCGCCTCAGTGGGGCACCGCGAAGGGGCTCTTCAACTTCGGCGGCTGGATGCTGATCGCGAGCACGACGAGCATGATCGGCGACACGCTCGATCGCGTGATGCTCGGCGGCGGCCTCGGCGCGAAGGCGGTCACGTACTACACGGTGCCGCAGAACCTCGTCCAGCGCCTGAACATGCTGCCGAACGCGCTCGTGCGCACGCTGTTTCCGCGTCTGTCGGCGGTCGGGCGCGATCATGCGGATTCGCTCGCGCGCCAGTCGCTCGAATTCCTGAACGGCGTGTTCACGCCGGTCGGCATCGTCGCGATCTTCGCGCTCGAGCCGTTCCTGAATCTGTGGGTCGGCCACGACATCGCGACGCTGTCCGCGCCGGTCGGGCGCGTGCTCGTGATCAGCGTGTGGCTCGTCGGGCAGGCGAGCGTCACGCGGATCCTGATCCAGTCGCAGGTCAACCCCGCGCGCGCGGCGCTCGCCGGGCTCGTCGAGATGCCGTTTTTCGTCGGCGGGCTGTGGTTCGGCATCCATCATTTCGGGCTGATCGGCGCGGCGGTGGTCGTCGCGATGCGCGCGCTCGTCGACTACGGTGTGCTGCTCTACCTGTCGGCGATCCGCATGCGGCCGATCGCGCTCGATATGGCCGCGCATCTCGTCTTCCTGCTGGCGAGCCTGTATCTCGCGCACGCATGGCCCGCGCTCGGCGAATCGATCGGCATGTGCGTCGTCGTGCTCGCGCTGAACGTCGCGTGGTCGCTGACGATGACGCCGGCGCTGCGCACGCTCGCACGCGGGCTGCTCGTGCGTCTCAACACGAGGAAAAGCACATGAATCGCGATTTGACGGAACATTTGACGGAACACGTGATCCAGAACACCGTTGCCGACGACGTGCGCGACATGCTGCGCCGCGCCGAGCGGGCGGAAACGCCGGACGCGCGCGAGGCGGCGGCGCCGCCGCTGCGCGTCGCGATCGTGCACGACTGGCTCGTCACGTATGCGGGCGCCGAGCGCGTGCTCGAGCAGATCATCGCGTGCTTTCCGGAGGCGGACCTGTTTGGCGTCGTCGATTTTCTCGACGACCGGACGTTCGTGCGCGGCAAGCGGGTGACGACGTCGTTCATCCAGAAGCTGCCGTTCGCGCGCACGAAATACCGCAGCTATCTGCCGCTGATGCCGCTCGCGATCGAGCAACTCGACGTGTCCAGTTACGACCTCGTGATCTCGAGCAGCCACGCGGTCGCGAAGGGCGTGCTGACCGGGCCGGACCAGGTGCACATCAGCTACGTGCATTCGCCGATCCGCTACGCGTGGGATCTGCAGCACCAGTATCTCGAGCAGTCGAACCTGACGCGCGGGCCGAAGTCGATGCTCGCGCGCATGATGCTGCATTACATCCGCAACTGGGACACGCGCACCGCGAACTCGGTCGATCGCTTCGTCGCGAACTCCGCGTTCATCGCGCGGCGGATCAGGAAGGTCTATCAGCGCGACGCGACGGTGATCTTTCCGCCGGTCGACGTCGAATCGTTTTCGCCGAATCCGGTCAAGGAGGATTTCTATCTGACCGCATCGCGGATGGTGCCGTACAAGAAGATCGATCTGATCGTCGATGCGTTCGCGCGGATGCCGGAGCGCAAGCTCGTCGTGATCGGCGACGGCCCCGAGATGCAGAAGATCCGCGCGAAGGCCGGGCCGAACGTCGAGATCATGGGTTATCAGCCGTTCGATGTGCTGCATGACCGGATGCGTCGCGCGAAGGCGTTCGTGTTCGCGGCCGAGGAGGATTTCGGCATCTCGGTCGTCGAGGCGCAGGCGTGCGGCACGCCGGTGATCGCGTACGGGAAGGGCGGCGCGCTCGAGACGGTGCGCGATCCGCGCTCGCACACGCAGCCGACCGGGCTGTTCTTCGACGCGCAGTCGGTCGAGTCGATCGTCGCGACGATCGACGATTTCGAGCGGGATCCGTCGCGGTTCACGCCCGATGCATGTCGTGAGAACGCGGAGCGGTTTTCCGCGGCCGATTTCCGGCGGCGCTTTCTCGAACACGTCGAGGACGCGTTGCCCGGCGCGACCGCGCGGCGCGGCGCCGTCGACGGCGCGCTCACGGCGATCGCACCGGGCGGCCCGGCCGCGCTCGTGCTCGACCAGAGCGGCGTGCTCGGCGGCGCGGAGCTGTCGCTGCTCGAAATCATGAAGCACATGCGCGTCAACGCCGACGTGGTGCTGTTCGACGACGGGCCGTTTCGCGCGGCGCTCGACGAGATCGGCGCGCGCGTCGACGTCGTCGGGCAGCGCGCGCTCGACGGCGTGCGCAAGCAGGGCGGCGTGTCGTGGCGTGCGGCGAAGGGGCTGGCGGCGCTCGTGCGCGACGTCGCGCGGCGCGCGAAGCGCGTCGAAGTGATCTATGCGAACACGCAGCGCGCGATGGTCGTCGCGGCGCTCGCCGGGCGAATCGCGCGCAAGCCGGTGGTCTGGCATCTGCGCGACATCGTCAGCGCCGAGCATTTCGGCCGCAAGCAACTGCTCGCGATCAAGCACTGCGCGCGGCTCGGCGTGACGAAGGTGATCGCGAACTCGGAAGCATCCGCACAGGCGTTCATCGCGCTGACGGGGTTCGATCGGAAGCGCGTCGAGGTCGTGTACAACGGCATTTCGGCCGAGCCGTTCGACGCGCTCGCGGGCATGACGCAGGCCGGGTTGCGTGCGCGCTTCGGGCTGCCGAAGGACGCGTGGCTCGTCGGCTCGTTCAGCCGCCTCGCGCACTGGAAGGGGCAGCACGTGCTGCTCGTCGCGGCCGCGAGCCATCCGGACATGCACGTCGTGTTCGTCGGCGCGCCGCTGTTCGGCGAGGACGAGTACGCGGCGCAGTTGCGCGACTACGTGAAGCGGCACGGAATGGACGACCGCGTGCATTTTCTCGGCTTTCAGCACGACGTGGCCGCGTGCATGAAGGCGGTCGACGCGATCGCGCATACGTCGATCACGCCGGAGCCGTTCGGGCGCGTGATCGTCGAAGGGATGCTCGCGCGCCGGCCGGTGGTCGCGGCGCGGGCGGGCGGTGTCGTCGAGATCGTCGAGGATGGCGAGAACGGGCTGCTGTGCGAGCCCGGCGATGCGCAGTCGCTCGCCGATGCGCTCGACGCGCTGCATACCGACAAGGCGCTGCGCGAGCGGCTCGTCGCGAGCGGGCTGGTGACCGCGCTGCGACGGTTCGGAACGAAGACGTACGTCGACGGTGTGCGGGAGATTCTCGCTCAGACCGCGAAGGTGGCCAAGCGCGGTTAAGCGTGGTTATGCGTGCTTATGCGTGGTTAAGCGCGAGTAGGGCAGGTGTCAGAAGCGACCGGCGCCCACGTCCGATCCGGACGTGGGCGCAAATTTTTATCTCGAGGCGGCCGATCGGGACCGAGGCTTAAACCACCCGCTCCGCCGCCGGCGCGATCGCGGCCCGGCGTGCGGGCTTCAACCGCGCCGACCACCGCATCGCGGGCTGCTCGAACAGCCGGTAGAACAGATACGCGACCGGAATCGCCGCGGCCATGAACGCGAACGACGGCCAGATCGGCAACTGCAGCTCGGACCGGTACAGCACCGACCCGATGCACACGAACAGCGGCAGATGCACGAGGTAGAGCGAGTAGCTGAAGTCGCCGAACCATCCGAACACGCGCATCGGCGCATTCATGCGCGGCGGTTGCGCGAGCGCGCGATACAGGAAGCACGCAAAGCCCGCGGCCCACAGCTGAAACGCGCCGTACTGCCCGAAGTGAAACGCGCCGCAGCCGGCCGCGAGCAGCACGGCAGCCGCGGCGTACCATCCGCGGGACACCGCACCGGCCGCACCCGGGCGTTGCGCGCGCACGTCGGCGATGAGCGCGCCGATCGTCCATGACAGCCAGTACGACGTGAAGAACTGCAGATCGTGGCGTTCGAGCACCCACGCCGACACGACGTTGACGAGCGCGACCGTCGCCAGCACCGCCGGCATCCCGAAGCGCTTGCGCGCCGCGAACAGCAGCGGATAGATCGCGTAGAACTGGATTTCGAGCGACAGCGTCCACAGCGCGCCGTTCGACCCGTACGTATAGCCGGCGACGCCCTGCAGCGAGAACAGATTGACGAGGAACGCCGTGACGCCGATGTCGCGGATCTTGTGGCTGACCGGCGCGAACTGCAGGCTGATCGCGTCGAGCGCGAGCGTGAGCAGCAGCGCGGCAAGCAGCACCGGATAGATCCGCACGAAGCGGCGCGCCCAGAAGTTCGGCGCATCGAGCCGGTACGCGGGATCGGCCGCGAGCTTGAGCGCTGCGTTCCGGTGAATGCAGTAACCGCTGATCACGAAGAAGATCGGCACGCCGGCCGAGCCCCACGCGAACGGAAAGGTCAGGTAGCCGGCGAGCACGCCGGGCGACAGCGCGTGGCCGTACACGTGATGAAAACTCTGCATGCCGACCCAGACGACCTGGCGGCAGTGGAAGTACGCGACGAGCAGCGCGGCGAAGCCGCGCATCGCGTCGATCACGTGTTCCTTGCGATCGGCGGCGGGCGCGGCCGAAGACGATCCGCTGAAAGCATGCATGCGATTCGGTTCCTTGCGACGAACATGACGGGAAATCTCACCCCATCCTAGTGCGCAAGAATTCGCTCAATGAATAAAAAAATTTCGTGGGCGAATCGGCGCGGTTTCCCGTGTCGCGTCATCGGACTCGAGGGTTTCAAAGACATTACGCGCAATTATTTGCCGATTTTTTTCTGATAGTTTGAAACTCCCGAAGATTGATGCAAGGAGCGGCAGATGGATATGCACTGGATCGCGAGCGCAGCGGTGCTGCTGATCATGGCCGTGCTGTCGGCGTATCGCGATGCGCTGAAGAACGAGCCTATCCGCCGGGGCTTCGAGCGGGGTCGCGTACCCTATATCGAAGAATTCGAATCGTAATCGCCTTTCGAATTCGGCGAGGCGGTCATTCATCGTCGTGTCGCATCGCGATGCGGCGCAGTCCACGCAATCAGGATGCAAACATGTTGAAAGTCACCAAGGCCGTGTTCCCCGTTGCGGGTCTCGGCACGCGGTTCCTTCCCGCGACGAAGGCCAGCCCGAAGGAGATGCTGCCCGTCGTCGACAAGCCGTTGATCCAGTACGCCGTCGAGGAAGCGATCAACGCGGGCATCACCGAGATGATCTTCGTGACCGGCCGCAGCAAGCGCGCGATCGAGGATCACTTCGACAAGTCGTACGAGATCGAATCCGAACTCGAGGCGCGCGGCAAGGACAAGCTGCTCGAACTCGTGCGCGGGATCAAGCCGAGTCACGTGAACTGTTTCTACGTACGGCAGCCGGAAGCGCTCGGCCTCGGCCATGCGGTGCTGTGCGCGGAGAAGCTCGTGCACGGCGAGCCGTTCGCGGTCATTCTCGCGGACGACCTGCTGCACGGCGAGCAGCCGGTGCTCAAGCAGCTCGTCGATATCTTCGACCACTATCACAGCTCGGTGATCGGCGTCGAGACGATCGCGCGCGAAGACAGCCGCTCGTATGGCGTGATCGAGGGCCGCGAGTGGGAAGAGGACGTGATCAAGGTGTCCGGCATCGTCGAGAAGCCGGCGCCCGAGAACGCGCCGTCGAATCTCGGCGTGGTCGGGCGCTACGTGTTCATGCCGACGCTCTTCGATCATCTGCGCCGGATCAAGCCGGGCGCGGGCGGCGAGCTGCAGCTCACCGACGCGGTGCAGTCGCTGCTCGCGAGCGAGCAGGTGCTCGCGTATCGCTACTACGGCACCCGGTTCGATTGCGGCAGCAAGCTCGGCTATCTGAAGGCGACCGTCGAGCTCGCGCTGCAGCATCCGGAAGTCCGCCGCGAGTTCGAAGCGTATCTGCGGACGTGTCTGCCCACGCTGCCCACGCTGGCCGCGGTCGCTTAGCATCCCTGCGCATCGCACGTTTCAGGTGGTGGTTGTTCCGTTCAGCCCCGGCCGCTTCGGCGCCGGGGCTTTTTTCATCCTGATGCCGTCGCGCACGGCGCCTTTCGTCGCTCGCGTCGCTTGCGTCGCTTGCGTCGATATGCCAGGTACATCAGCGTGCCGACGTTTGCCGCTTCAACGCGTCGATGTTTGCCGCTCGGCCTCGAAATGCCTTTGCAGCGCATGCGCGAGCGGCTTCTTGTAGTCGAGCACGCGCCGTTCGAAGTAGCGCCACGACAGGTGGGCAAGCAGCGTCGCGAGCAGGAACTGCAGCGTTTCCGGGAGCGCGTTCTGCACGAATTGCGGCAGCCGCGCGCGCGCGTAGAGCGCCGGCATCACGCCGAAGTGTGCGGGAATCAGGTTGTGGATCAGGTAGAAGCCGTAGCTGATCGTGCCGAGATAGGCGAGCGGCGCCCATTCGAGCAATGCGACGGCCGGATGGTCGGGGGCGTTGACGATCCACAGCAGTAGCGAGCCGAGCGACGCGCTCAGGCCGAGATCCGCGAGCCCGTCGGCCGCGCGCGGCAGCGCGGCCCAGGCCGGCAGCGTCAGGAACAGCACGACGCCCGCGGCGCCGAGCCATCCGGGCGGAATGCGGCGCGACACGCGCGAGCGGTGATCGGCGAGCGCCATCGCGCCGATCCCGCCAAGCGCGATCAACGCGAAATTCCACGGCGAGAACGCATAGATCAGCACCGGCGACGCATCGTCGACGTACAGCGCGAGATGTGCGGCCGCGCACAGCGCGACGGCCGCGGCGGCGAGCGCGACGTGCCGCGTGGCAGGTGTCGCGAGCAGCACGAGCGGCGCGATCAGATAGCACTGCTGCTCGACCGCGAGGCTCCAGAAGTGCGACGTGGAGCCTGGCCAGCCGTCCTTCACGACGCCGATCCAGTAGTTCGACAGAAAGACCGCGTGCCACTTGAGGCCGAGATGGATCCCGCGCTGATAGAACAGCGTGTGCGCGAGCGCGAGCGCGGCCAGCAGCAGGTAGTAGACCGGGAAGATCCGCAGCGCGCGCTTCACGAGAAAGAGGCTGAGCGCATGGTGGCGCGTGAGCCCGCCGCGTTCGATCGCTTGCCGGTTGCGGTGCAGCTCGCCGACGATCAGGTAGCCGCTGATGAGGAAGAACGTCCACACGCCGAGCTTGCCGACGTCGATCGCGAGCACGTGGGCCTTGTGGGACAGGAAGACGAGAATGACGGCGACAGCCCGCAGGCCGTCGAGTCCTTTGACGTATCTGACTTCGCGCATGCGGATTTTCCAGCGTTGGGCCGGACCAGTATAGGTGCGCAAATATCGAACATAATTCGCGTCGCGCGGCGTGCGCGACGGTGCCGATTGGGCGATGCGGGTGGCTTCAGCGTGCGTGACGCAACAAAAACTGCGGGAAACCCGTGTATGACACACAAAAGTGCTGCACGAAGCGTCGCGGCGCTTGTAGAATCCGGCGTTGAAGTGCATCGTGCGCTTCGTGTATCCAACGACCACACCTGGTAGGAGAAACATGGCGACTTCCGCAAAAAAGGTAGCCAAGAAGGCTGCCGCACCGGCCAAGAAAGTGGCTGCCAAGAAAGCCGCGCCCGCGAAGAAAGTAGTGGCCAAGAAGGCTGTCGCGAAGGCGCCGGCCGCTCCGACGCCGATCAAGAACTCTTTCACGAAGGCTTCGCTGGCTACGCACATCGCTGAGCAGGCGGCGGTCGAACTGAAGGCCGTGAAGGCCGTGCTCGCCGCGCTCGAGAACACGGTGCTGGGCTCGGTCCACAAGAAGGGCGCGGGCGAGTTCACGCTGCCGGGTCTGCTGAAGATCACCGCGCAGGCCGTGCCGGCGAAGAAGAAGCGCTTCGGCAAGGATCCGTTCACGGGCGAAGAGCGCTGGTTCCCGGCGAAGCCGGCCAGCGTGCGCGTGAAGGCGCGCGCGCTGAAGAAGCTGAAGGACGCGGCCGCCTGAGTGCCACGCGGCGCGCTGCCGGTTTCGCCGGCAGCCGCAAGCGATCCCGACGAGCCCCGCACGCGACGAGCGTGCGGGCTTTTTTTTATGCCGCGCGTGTTGTGCCGCGCATCGGCACTGGCCATGGACAAAAAAAAACCAGCCAGGCCCGAGGGCGCTGACTGGTTTTCCAGTCCGGCGAAGCGGCGTCGTGAGACGCCGCGCGCCGTATCGATGTACTTCTTATTAGAACTTGTGACGCAGGCCGACGGCCACGATCTCTGCCGAGCTCGTGCCAGCGCCGCCCGTCGAAGCGATCGACGCTTGCGCGCTCTGGAAGTCCAGTGCGCTGTTGCCGGTGTCCGCGATACGCTGGTAGCCGCTTGCGTGCTGGTACGCGCCGATCAGGTAGACGTCCGTACGCTTGGACAGCGCGTATTGGCCGCTCGCCGTGACCTGGTGGTACTTCGCGTCCGCGTCGCCGCTCGCCTTCGTGTACGAATAGCCGAGGCCGAGCTGGACAGCCGGCGTTGCCTGGAACGTGGCCCACGCGCGGCCGGTGTTGTACTTCTCGGTCGATGCGAAGGCCGACAGCGCGTCCTGGTTGTACTGCGCGTTGCTGTAGCCGAGGCCGAACGCCACCGGGCCGAATGCGTACTGACCGGCGACTTGCGCGATGCCGACCGACTTCGCCGTTGCGTAGCCGGAGTTGATCGGGCCGTCGAACGTTGCGCCTGCGTCGGCCGTCGGGCTCGTCCACGCGGTGCGGGTCGCGCCGTTCGTCATGTGCAGGTAGCCTGCCGACACGCCCAGCGGGCCGTTGTTGTAAGCAGCTGCAGCACCCCACGACTGACCCGTGCCCGGCTTGCCGGCCACGCCGCTCAGCGCGTACATGCCTTCGAACTGGAAGCCGCTGAAGACCGGCGACGTGTACTTGACCACGTTGTTGAAGCGCGCGCTGTTGTCGTTGTTGTCGACGTCGCCCGGCGTGGCGTATTCGAACGCGATGTTGTCGCCCGTCATGCCCTGGACCAGGTCGGTCGTCGGGTCGTATTGACGGCCGAGCGTGACGGTGCCGGCTTGGTCGCTTTGCAGGCCGACGTAAGCTTGACGGCCGAAGATGCCCTTGTTCTGGCCCAGTTGGCCGTTCGCCGGGTTAAAGCCGCTTTCCAGCTGGAAAATCGCCTTCAGGCCACCGCCCAGATCTTCGGTGCCCTTGAGGCCCCACTTGTTGCCGCTTTCGTTGCCCGACAGCATTTGCCACGAGTTGTTGCCTTGGCCGTTGTTGCCGTGCACGTAGGCGATCGACGTATCGAGCGTACCGTACAGCGTCACGCTCGATTGAGCGTGAGCGGCGCCTGCAGCACCGACGAGGGCGAGCGAGAGGGTAGACAGTGCGAGTTTCTTCATCGTTGATTTCTCCACGCTAGTAAATCGTTATTGGTTGCGGGATGGAGAATAGCGCAGCGCATGATTCGCACGAAAGATTTAAAAAATAAAGTGTCGCCAAAACATCACAGCTGCTTGAAAAGCCATATTTATCAAGTACATCAACGACTATTCTCAAAACGGAAATAGTTGGTGACGGTTTTTGTTGATTGTTGTGGCTTTTGGTGCGCGAACGGCAACGACGGCGGTTTTGCGCGGCCTCGCGACGGAAATCGGGCGAAGGAAACGTTTGCGATTGCGCGTCGGTAGCGCCGAGCGTGTCGATGTGCGCCGCGAACTTGGTGCGACAACGCGTGGGCGTGGCTCGACAACGCGCAGGCGTTGTGCTTGAGCGCCGCCCGCCGTCGTCAGCCCCGGGGGTTAGGCCCGGTCATCAGCCCCGGCCGGCGGGCCGGACCGCGCCGCCGGCGGCTTCCGCCGGCCGCGCCGCCGCGCCGCGGGCCGCCGCGAATTCCGCGCCGAGCAGTAGCACGGCGGCGGAGAAGTACAGCCACATCAGCAGGACCGCGAACGATCCGGCGGCACCGAACGCGCTGGCGGTTCCCGCGTGCGCGAGATACAGCGCGAACAGCTTCTTGCCGCCGGAGAACAGGATCGCCGACACGAAGCCGCCGATCGCGGCGTCATGCCATTCGACGCGCGCGTCGGGCAGGAACTTCATCAGCGCCGCGAACGCGGACGCGAGCACCGCGATGCCGATCGAGAACTGCAGCAGATTGCCGATCAGCAGATACGGCGAATCGCCCCACAGCCAGCGGCCGATGAACGAGATCGCGGTGTCGAGCACGAGCGACACGATCAGCAGGAACGCGACGCCGAGCACGAGCCCGAACGAGACCAGCCGCACGCGCACGAGCCCGAGCACGCTCGACCAGCGGTTTTCCCGCGACGGCCAGATCACGCTCAGCGCGGCGTTCAGCGACGTGAACGTCGCCGACGCGCCGATCGCGAGCATCGCGAACGAGATCAGCGCCGCGACGCCGCCATGCTGGCCGTTGCGGTGCGCGTTCTCGACGATCGTCTGCACGCTCGTGGCGGCCTCGTTGCCGATCAGTTGATGCACCTGCGCGAACACCTGGCCACGCGCGGCGTCGTCGCCGAAGAACCAACCGGCCACGGCGATCACCATCACGAGCATCGGCGCCAGCGAAAACGCCGAGTAGAACGCGATGCTGGCGGCCATCGACGAGCAGCGGTCGGTCGAAAAGCGCTGGAACGCCGTGCGCGCCCAGTCGAATTGCCGGCGGGCCGCGTGCGTCGCTTGGGCGGGGAGGAGCGTGGGCTTCATGTCGTGTCGGCAGGCGATGCGGAATGCGTCGCGGAATTCGTCGCGAAGTTTGTCGCGAAGTTTGTCGATTGGACAGGCGAGACGCCGCGAGGATTCCAGTCGCTTGCGCCGGCGCGTGTCCGATGTCTGCCGATTGTCCCACGATGTCCGGCGGCGGAGGCCGGACGGCCCCGCGTCGCGGAGCGGACGCGGGCGAAAAAGCCTCGGTCGCGGGAGGGTGACCGCGACCGAGGGGAGAAAAGCATCCTATCGAGGTATGGATGCCTGCAAAGCATATGCCGGGTGTCGGGGCGCCCGCAGTGACCGGGATCACAGTCCGGGCACGGTCGGCGGTGCAGGTGCTGCCGCCGACCGTGCCCGGCGCCCGGCGTCTGGCGTAGCATGAGCGCAAGACCCTGTTCCCTTGTTTCCTGTCCGGAGAGAAATCGCGATGACTGATCCGTCGAGCAACCATGCGCTGCTGCCGCTGCTGGGCATCCGGATACCGATCATTCAGGCGCCGATGGCGGGCGTCACCACGCCGGCGCTGGCGGCGGCCGTGTCGAACGCGGGCGGGCTCGGCTCGCTGGGCGTCGGCGCGATGAACGCCGATGGCGCGCGCCAGGCGATCCGCGCGACGCGCGCGCTGACCGACCGGCCGTTCAACGTGAACGTGTTCTGCCATCGGCCGGCGCGCGCGGATGCGGCGGTCGAGCGCGCGTGGCTCGACTGGCTCGCGCCGGTGTTCCGCCAGTACGGCGCGACGCCGCCGGATGGCTTGTCGGAGATCTACACGAGCTTCGTCGTCGATCGTGCGATGCAGCAGATGCTCGTCGACGAGAAGCCGGCAGTCGTCAGCTTTCACTTCGGGCTGCCGCCGGCCGACGTGATCGACGAGCTGAAGCGGGCCGGCATCCGGCTGCTCGCGTGCGCGACGAACGTCGACGAGGCGAAGCAGATCGAGGCGGCGGGCATCGACGCGATCGTCGCGCAGGGGATCGAGGCGGGCGGGCATCGCGGCGTGTTCGATCCGGATGCGGCCGATCCGCGACTCGGCACGTTCGCGCTGACGCGGCTGCTGGTGCGCGAATGCGCGCTGCCGGTGATCGCGGCGGGCGGGATCATGGACGGCGCGGGGATCGCGGCGGCGCTCGCGCTCGGCGCGCAGGCGGCGCAACTCGGGACCGCGTTCGTCGCGTGCGCGGAGACGTCGATCGACGACGGCTACCGGCGCGCGTTGCTCGGCGAATCGGCGCGCCGCACGACGTTCACGACGGCGATCTCGGGGCGGGTCGCGCGGTCGATGGAGAACCGGATGACGGCGCTCGGCGAGGATCCGGGTGCGCCGAAGACGCCCGCGTACCCGAACGCGTACGACGCGGGCAAGGCGCTGAACGCGGCGGCGAAGGCCAACGGGGAATTCGGCTATGGCGCGCAGTGGGCCGGGCAGGCGGCCGCGCTGGCGCGGGCGTTGCCGGCAGCGGAGCTGTTCACGCTACTGGAGCGCGAAATGCGCGATGGCATCCGGCAGATGCAGGCGCGCTGGGGCTGATCCGCCGCATCCGGCGGCGCGCGCCTTACCACACGAAGGCTGCGCTCAGTGCGCGGCCCATTCGATCGTGCTCAGGTCGACGCCTTCGAGGTGCATGTCCCACAGCGGGCTCAGCGCGCGCAGCTTCTCGACCGTCTCCTGAACCTGGCGGATCACGGCGTCGACTTCCGCGTCGGTCGTGAAGCGGCCGAGCGTGAAGCGGATCGAGCTGTGCGCGAGTTCGTCGCTGCGGCCGAGCGCGCGCAGCACGTAAGACGGCTCGAGCGACGCCGACGTGCACGCGGAACCCGACGACACCGCGACGCCCTTGATCCCCATGATCAGCGATTCGCCTTCGACGAAGTTGAAGCTGACGTTCAGGTTGTGTGGAATGCGGTGCGTGAGGTCGCCGTTCACGTAAACCTCGTCGAGCTGCTTCAGCCCGTTGTGCAGGCGATCGCGCAGCGCGCCGACGCGGCGGCTTTCTTCCGCCATCTCTTCGTTGGCCAGGCGGAACGCCTCGCCCATCCCGACGATCTGGTGCGTCGGCAGCGTGCCCGAGCGCATCCCGCGCTCGTGGCCGCCGCCGTGCATCTGCGCTTCGATCCGCACGCGCGGCTTGCGGCGCACGTACAGCGCGCCGATGCCCTTCGGGCCGTACAGCTTGTGCGCGGTCACGGTCAGCAGATCGACGTTCAGCGCATTGACGTCGACCGGAATCTTGCCCGCCGCCTGCACCGCGTCGCAGTGGAACACGATGCCCTTCTCGCGGCAGATCGCGCCGATCTCGGCGATCGGCTGAATCACGCCCGTCTCGTTGTTCACGAGCATCACCGACACGAGGATCGTGTCCGCGCGCAACGCGGCCTTGAACGCGTCGAGGTCGATCAGGCCGTTCTGCTGCACGTCGAGATACGTGACGTCGAAGCCCTGGCGCTCGAGTTCGCGGCAGGTGTCGAGCACGGCCTTGTGCTCGGTCTTCACCGTGATCAGATGCTTGCCCTTGCCCTTGTAGAAGTGCGCGGCGCCCTTGATCGCGAGGTTGTTGCCTTCGGTCGCGCCGGAGGTCCAGACGATCTCGCGCGGATCGGCGCCGAGCAGGTCGGCGACGTGCCGACGGGCCGTCTCGACCGCTTCCTCCGCCTCCCAGCCGTATGCGTGGCTGCGGGAAGCTGGATTGCCGAAGTTCTCGCCCAGATACGGAACCATTTTCGCGACCACGCGCGGATCGACCGGCGTCGTCGCGCTGTAGTCCATATAGATCGGACGGGTGTTGGGGGTGGCTTGCATGAATGTGCTCCTGAGGACGGCGCCGCGCGCTGCGCGCAGGCCCGCGAATATCCGCTGGTCCGCAAGTGTAACGGAACTGGCCACCGCGCCTGGTAACTCCATCCGTCGAGTAGGGTTGTCTTGTCCCCCGAAACGCCACGACAGGGTTTACGCCAGCTTGAATGGCTTTGTGAGTTTGCGTTTAATAAAAGCTAAATAACAAAGCTAAATATGAATGGCTTTGTGTGACGAATCTTGTGCTGCCGGGTGGCAGCGGCGGAGAGGAAAAATGAGCGAAAACCCGAATCAGGCGAGCAGCGAGGCGGACGTGCAGCGCCGCTTCCGGAACGCGTTGTCGATGTTCGCGACCGGCGTGGCGGTGATCACCGCGCCGCGCAGCGAAGGGCTGCCGATCGGCATCACGGTCGCGTCGTTCAACGCGGTGTCGCTGGATCCGCCGCTGATCCTGTTCTCGGTCGACCGCCGCAGCCTGAGCCTCGCGGATCTGTGCGCGGCGCGCGGCTACGCGGTCAACGTACTCGACGAGACGCAGCAGCACATGTCGAACCGATTCGCGAAGGCGAGCGGCGACAAGTGGGGCGGGCACGACGACGTGCCGCATGCGGCGGGCGAGCCGGTGCTGCTGCCGGACGCGCTCGCGACGTTCGAGTGCGAGCCTTACGCGCAATACGACGGCGGCGATCACGTGATCTTCGTCGGCCGCGTGACGAAGCATCAGGCGCGCTCGGAAGGGCGCCCGCTCATTTTTTTCGGCGGCCGCTACCGCACGCTCCACGGCGAGCATGCGGCATCCGCGTGAACCCCTGAACGATTTCGATTTCAACTCCTGGAGAACAGCATGATCAAGAACGGGACTCAGCACATCGCGTCGCTGCGTGACGGCCGGCAGGTCTATCTGAACGGGCAACTGGTCGGCGACGTGACCGCGCATCCGGCTTTCCGCAACTCGATCCGCAGCTACGCGAGCCTGTACGACTTCCAGGCGAACCCGGGCAACGCGGAGAAGATGACGTTCGCGTCGCCCGACACCGGCCGCCGCGTCAGCCGGATCTGGGAACTGCCGACGTCGTATGACGAGCTCGTCGAGCGCCGCGTGGCGCTGGAAGCGTGGGCCGAGCTGCATTACGGTTTCATGGGCCGCTCGCCGGACCACGTCGCGTCGTGCATCGCCGGCATGTATATGGGCATCGACGTATTCGAGCAGTACGACCCGGCCCGCGCCGGCGCGCTGCGCGACTACTACAAGTACGCGCGCGACAACGACCTGTTCCTGACTTACGTGATCGTCAATCCGCAGGCGAACCAGTCGAAGGCCGCGCACGAGCAGGAGGACAAATATCTGGCGGTCGGCATCGTCGATCAGGATGCCGAAGGGATCACCGTGCGCGGCGCGAAGATGCTCGCGACGAGCGGGATCATGGCGAACGAGGTGTTCTGCAGCTGCATCCAGCCGCTGCGCGAAGGCGACGAGATGTACGCGCTGTCGTTCGCGATCCCGATGAACGCGAAGGGGATGAAGGTGATGTCGCGCAAGTCGTATGAGGAAAACGCGACGTCGGTGTTCGACAACCCGCTGTCGAGCCGCTTCGACGAGAACGACGCGGTGCTGTATTTCGACGACGTGAAGGTGCCGTGGGAGCGGATCTTCATCGCCGGCAACACGGCGATGTGCGCGAAGCAGTTCCATGCGACGCCCGCGCACGTGTACCAGAACTACCAGTGCCAGGTGCGCCTGATGACGAAGCTGCGCTTCCTCGTCGGCCTCGGCCTGAAGATCTCGGAAGTCAACGGCACGAACACGTTCCCGCAGGTGCGCGAAACGCTCGGCCAGCTCGCGGCGGAAGCGTCGATGATCGAGGCGTACGTGTACGGGATGGAAGCGAAGGGGCGCGTCGTCAACGGCTACTTCGTGCCGGACCGCAACATGCTGTACGGCTCGCAGGTGCTCACGCAGCAGCTCTACTCGAAGATCCTGACGACGCTGCGCGAGCTCGCGGGCGGCGGCATGATCATGCTGCCGTCGAGCGTGCGCGACTTCGAAAACCCGGACCTTGCACGCATCATCGAGAAAACGCAGCGGTCGCCGGTCTGCAATGCCGAAGACCGCGTGAAGTTCTTCAAGCTCGCGTGGGACGCGGTCGGCTCCGAATTCGCGTCGCGCCACAACCAGTACGAGCTGTTCTACGCGGGCGCGTCGTTCGTGACGAAGGGCCATGCGTACCGCACGTACGACTGGCCGCGCGCGACGGGCCTCGTCGACAACCTGCTGTCGAGCTACTCGCTCGATGCCGAGCGCGCGACGCCGCGCGCGGCCTGAACCCGATTTCCAACCCCGATTTTCCCCCGGATTCCCACCCTCACACCACGAGAGAGATTCATGGCGATCAACAAGATTCACGACGAGTTCCACACGCTCGATATGGAACAGGGCTGGCAACTGCCCGAAGGCTACGCGCCGGACTCCGGCGCGCAGGAACTGATTCTGTCCGGCGCGCTCGACACGGACAACAAGCGCGGCAGCCGCACGCGCCTGCTGCGCCTGCCGGCCGGCATGTATACGACGAAGCCGTTCGTGCATGACTACTGGGAGGAAGTGTTCCTCGTCGAAGGCGACCTGACCGTCGGCAACGACGAACGCGGCGAGGGCGGCACGCCGTTCAAGGGCTATACGTACGCGGTGCGTCCGCCCGGTGCATGGCACGGCCCGTTCAAGTCGAACGGCGGGTGCGTGCTGCTCGAAATCCATTACTACGATCCGGCCTGACCGGACGCGAAGGCGACGGCAGATAACCACGAATCGCGGGCGAGCCCGGCTCGCCCGTCATGAGGACCCATTGATGAAAGCAATCACGTTCGCGATCGAAGACCGCAACGGCAAGACTGAACGCACGATCACGATCGACACGCTCGTGATCGCCGGCTGGACCGGCCGCGATACGGTCGCGATGGAAAAGCACATCCGCGAGCTCGAAGCACTCGGCGTCAAGCGCCCCGCGTATACGCCGGTGTTCTACCGCGTCGCGGCCGACCGTCTCGGGACGTCGACGGCGATGCAGGTGACCGGCGACGAAAGCAGCGGCGAAGCGGAGTTCGTGCTCGTGCGCGACGGCGGCGAGACGTTCGTCGGCATCGCGTCCGATCACACCGACCGTCAGGTCGAAACGTACGGGATCACCGTGTCGAAGCAGATGTGCGACAAGCCGTGCGCGAACACGCTGTGGCGCCTCTCGGACGTCGCCAGCCACTGGGACGATCTCGTGCTGCGCTCGTACGCGACGATCGGCGGCGAGCGCGTGCTCTATCAGGAAGGCAAGGTCACCGCGATGCGCTCGCCGCAGGATCTGCTCGACCAGTTCGCCACGCGCGGCGGCGCGTTCGTCGACGGCACCGCGATGCTCGGCGGCACGCTCGCGGCGATCGGCGGCATTCGTCCCGCGCAGCGCTTCGAGATCGAGCTCGAGGATCCGGTGCTCGGCCGTACGCTGAAGCACGGCTACGCGATCGAGACGCTGCCCGTCGCCGGGTGAAGCCGTTTCTTTGACCGGCGGGCGCCGACCGGCGAGGCAGGCGGGGATCGCGCGTGGAGATCCGAATTTGTTCCTGCGGGGCACAAGAGTTATCCGACGATCGGGCTTGATTCGCGCGACGGACGCCGATAACGTGCGCGAGACCCTTTCCTCGCGCGCGTCACGCGCACCTTCAATCAAAGCCCATGATTGCCATCGATTCGATCCTGCACGGCGGCAGGATTTTCACCGCGGTTCGCGGCCAACCCCTGCAACAGGCGATCGCGATCGGCGCCGACGGCAAGATCGTCGCGGTCGGTGCCGATCGCGACGTGCTGCCGCTCGCGCAACCGCACACGCGCGTGATCGACCTCGGCGGCAAGGTCGCGATGCCGGGCCTGCTCGATTCGCACGCGCACGCGCTGCGCGGCGGCCTGCAGCAGCGTCAGGCGAGCTTCGACGGCCAGACGGTCTCGCTCGTCGAACTCGAGCGGCAATTGCTGATCGGCGTTGGCAACGGCTCCGCGCTGCGCGACGACGTCGTCGTGCTCGGCGGCGTGCCGGTCGGGTACTGGAGCCGCATCGGCGAGCTCGAGCGGCGCTTCAACGACGGCGCGTGGGCGGCGCGCGCGGTGCTGCTGGTCGGCTTCGACTATCACACCGGCTGGGCGAACGGCGCGATGCTGAAGCTCGCGCAGGTGAGCGACGCCGCGCCGGGCGACGGTGACGGGGACGGCAGCGGCGACCACGGCAGCGACCACAGCGGCGACCACAGCGGCGGCGACCACAGCGGCGGCGACCACAGCGGCGACGACACCATCGGCGACGACAACATCGGCCGCCACGACGACGGCCGGCCGAACGGCTTTCTCGCGGAAGGCGCATTGTGGTCGGCGATCGAGCGTCTGCCGCCGCTGCCGATGGACCAGTTGCTCGAAGGCGCGCGCGATGCGATTCGCCACTACCACGGCCTCGGCGTGACCGGCTGGATGGACCCGGTCGCGAACGACGCGCCGGGCTCGCCGCTGACCAACGCGTCGGTCGGCGTGCTGCCGGTCTACAAGACGCTCGCGGAGCGCGGCGAGCTGACCGTGCACGTTGCGGCGCTCTTGATGGCGGACGCGCAGGCGACGCCGTCGGACCTCGACGAGCTGGCCGCGGTGCGCGCGCAGTTCGACGGCGTGCCGAACCTGACGGTGCCGGGCATCAAGATTTTCGCGGACGGTGTCGTCGAATATCCGACGCAGACCGCCGCGCTGCTCGCCCCGTATGCGAATTCCGGCGAATGCGGCGAGCTGCTGATCGATCCCGCGCATTTCGGCACGCTCGTCGACGCGGCCGATGCGCGCGGCTGGCTCGTGCACGTGCATGCGATCGGCGACCGCGCGGTGCGCGAATCGCTGAACGGGATCGAACACGCGCGCCGCGCGCGCCGAAGCGGCATCCCGCATTCGATCACGCATCTGCAGATCGTTCATCCGGACGACTGGCCGCGCTTTCGCGCGCTCGACGTGATCGCGTCGATGCAGCTCTTCTGGGCGAAGCGGGACGCGGATTCGGTCGACCTGGTGCAGCCGTACGTCGATGCGCACGCGTATGCGCATCAGTATCCGGCGCGCTCGCTCGTCGCGCACGGCGCGACGCTCGCAGGCGCGAGCGACTGGCCGATCTCGACGCCCGATCCGTGGCAGGCGATGTATCAGGCGGTCACGCGCGTGGGTGCCCATGGCGTGCTGAACGCGGCGGAATGCGTGGACCGGGACACGATGTTCTACGCGTACACGATCCATGCGGCGCGCGCGATGCGCATCGACGACCGGACCGGCTCGCTGGAAGCGGGCAAGCAGGCGGACCTGATCGTCGTCGATCGCGACGTGTTCGACGTCGACCACGAATCGCTGCGCGACACGCGGGTGCTCGCGACGTTCTTCGCCGGCAAGCTGGTGTTCGCGCAGGGCTTCGACGGTGCCGATACCGGCGGGTTCACGCACGATCGCGGGTGCCCGGAAGCGGGGGGCGGGATTTACCGGTGCCTGTGCGCGATGCGCTTCACGGGCATGCGGGCCGCCGGCTGAAAGTGTGAAAGAAGCGGCGGCCTGTCGAGGCCGCCGCGCATGAGTGTGCATCACCCGGTCGTCACTCGGTCTTCAGCTTGCTCCACAGACGGTTCTGCAGGCGCGTGAGTTCCGGCGGAATCGGCTTGCTGAGGCTCAGCTTGCGGATCACGTCGGACGGCGGGAACACGGCCGGATCGGCGGTCACGTCGGCGCGCACCAGATGCCGCGACGACGTCACCGCGGACGGATACGACGTGTCGTTCGTCAGGCTCGCGCTTTCCTTCTGCGACAGCACGAAGTTCATGAACTTCAGCGCGTTATCCGGATGCGGCGCATCCTTCGGAATCGCCATCATGTCGAACCACATCGCGCTGCCTTCGGCCGGGATCACGTACTTGATGTGATACGGCCGGTGCGCGCCCGCCGCCGCGAGGCGCGCGGCGTTCACGTCGCCGGACCAGCCGAGCGACAGGCACACGTCGCCGCCCGCGAGATCGTTGATGTAGCTGCTCGAGTTGAACTGCGTGATGTACGGGCGGACCGTCTTCAGCAGCTCGTACGCGGCCTGGTAGTCAGCCGGGTTCGTCGTGTTCGGTTCCTTTTTCAGGTAGATCAGCGCCATGCCGAACACGTCGACCGGCGAATCGAGCACCGAGACCCCGCAGCTCTTCAGCTTCTGCGCGTACTTCGGGTTGAACAGCAGCGCCAGGCTATTGAGCGGCGCGTCGTTGCCGAGCGCGGCCTTCACCTTCTCGACGTTCATCCCGAGGCCGTCGGTGCCCCACGACCACGGCAGCCCGTACTGGTTGCCCGGATCGTCCTTCGACAGCGCCTTCATGATGTCCGGATCGAGCTGCGCGCTGTTCGGCACCTTCGACTTGTCGATCTTCTGGAAGATGCCGGCCTGGATCTGTTTCGCCCAGAAAATGTCGGACGGCACGACGACGTCGTAGCCGGAGTTGCCGGACAGCAGCTTCGCCTGCAGCGTCTCGTTCGAATCGAACTCCTGATAGACGACCTTGATGCCGGTCGCCTTCTCGAAGTTCGCGACCGTGTCCTTGCCGATCGAGTTGCCCCAGTTGTACACGTTGACGACGTTGTCGTTCGCCTGCGCGGCGGGAATCGCGGCACACGCGATGCCCGCTACCGCGAGCGCTTTGGCGACGGCGTTCAAACGCTTCACGACCTGCTTGATCACTGCATGTTCTCCTTGGATTGAAATTCTCGTGCATGGCGAGCGGTGCCGATCGTCGAAGATCGGCGGCGTCATGAACTGTATCCGCAGGCGATACCCCCATATGCCCCCCCACCGGGGGGGCATATGGGAATTAAGCGGCCGGCGCGCGCTTGCGCCGCGCGCTGCGCAGCCCCAGCGCACGGCATGCGATCTCGACGAGCTCGGGCACGATCTCGTCGACGTCGAGCTTGCCGTCCGGCTTGTACCACGCGTACAGGAAGCCGGGCACGCTGCACGCGGCGTGCGCGGTCACGCGGGTCTCGTTGAAATCGAACCAGCCGTCGTCGCGGCCCTGTTCGAGCAGCGCGCACAGGCGCTCATAGAAATGATCGGCGAGCCGCTGCTGCCGTTCGAGATATTCGGGGCGGAACGCCTGCGGCTCGCGCGCCGGGAAGAACGAGCTCGGATAGTGCTCGATCGTCGCGCGGATCAGCTGCTCGATGCCGGCCTTCACCTTTTCGTGCGCGGGCCGCGGATCGTCGTCGGGGAAATCCATCACGGTCAGGCACGCGACGGCCGGCCGCCACGACAGCGTCTCGAAAATCTCCTGCTTGCTGCTGAAGTAGTAATAGACGAACGGTTTCGTCACGCCGAGCGCCTGGACGATCTGCTCGACGGTCGTGTTCGCGTAGCCCTGCGCGGCGAACAGCTGCTCGGCGGCGTCGAGGATGCGCTCGCGCTTTTCGTCCGTGCCTTGCGTGGCGACGCGTTGACGGCCGGACTTCACCGGGAGGATCGACGATTCGTTCATACCTCGTTCATACCTCATTCATACCTTGTGGTATCAAAATAATACTGATGGGTATATATTAGCGGACCGATGCAAAGAACTCACGGTCCGGCGCGGTTCGGGACGATACGCGCGGGGCAAGCGGCCCCGCGGTTCCGCCGCCGGCGAATGATGACATACAGCAAGGAGACACGTTCATGGCCGATGCCGCCACGCAAGCCCTGCCGTTGCACGAGATGCTGCGCCGCCACGCGCGCGAGATGCCGTCGCGCCCGGCGCTGATCTGGTACGGACGATCGATCGACTGGGCGGAGCTCGACGCCGCGAGCGACGCGTTCGCGGCCCGCCTGCAGGCGCTCGGCGTCGCGAAAGGCGAGCCGGTCGCGCTGTTCATGAACAACTGTCCCCAGTATCTGATCGCGCATTACGGGATTCAGAAGATCGGCGCGGTCGTCTGCCCGTGCGGGCCGCTGAACAAGGAGCACGAGCTCGCGTATCAGCTCACCGACCTGAACGCACGCGTGATCGTCGCGGCCGACGTGCTGCTGCCCGTCGTCGACAAGGTTCGCGCGCAGACGGCGCTCAAGCACGTGTTCGTGGTCCGTTATGGCGATCTGCTGCCGGAGCAGCCGGAGATTCCGGTGCTCGCCGAGCTGCTCGACATGCGCGCGCGGTCGACGCCGATGCCGGCCGGCTGCGAGGATTTTCTCGAAGTCGCGCGCTCCGGCGCGCGCCCGGCGCCGGTCGACGTCGCGATGGACGATCTCGCGCTGATGACCTACACGTCCGGCTCCACCGGGTTGCCGAAGGGCGCGATGCTGACGCACGGCAACGTGATCTTCAAGATCTCGGCGTCCGCGCGGAGCAACGCGCTCGGGCCCGGCGACGTGATGCTCGCGGTCGCGCCGCTCTATCACATCGCCGGGATGAGCACCGGCGTCTGCGCGCCGGTGTACAACGGCGCGACGTCGGTGCTGATGTACCGCTTCGATCCGGCGGCCGTCGCGCTCGCGCTCGAGCGCTATCGCGTCACGTGGTGGTACAGCATCGCGCCGATGAACGTCGCGCTGATGCAACTGCCCGACGCGCGCGAGCGCGACTGGCGCGCGCTGCGCCGCAACCTGGTGACGAGCTTCGGGATCGCGTACACCGAGGCGCTCGCGAACCAGTGGCGCGAGTTCACGCCGAACTGCATCTCCTCCGAAGCCGCGTACGGGCTCAGCGAGACGCATACCTCCGATACCGCGATGCCGGCCGACGCGATCCGCTGGGGCACGCAGGGCAAGCCGGTGCCCGGCAACACGATCCGCATCGTCGATCCGGCGAGCGGCGAGCCGCTGCCCGCGGGCGAGGTCGGCGAGATCACGATCCACGGCCCGGGCAACTTCAAGGGCTACCTGAACAAGCCGGAAGCGACCGCCGCGACGCTGCGCGACGGCTGGGTGTTTACCGGCGACATGGGCAAGCTCGACGCGGACGGCTATCTGACCTTCCTCGGCCGCTTCAAGGAAATGATCAAGGTGTCGGGCTACAGCGTGTTCCCCGAAGAGGTCGAGATCATCCTGATCAAGCATCCGGCGATCGCGCAGGCCGCGGTGATCGCGAAGCCGGATCCGGAGAAGGGCGAGGTCGTCTGCGCATTCGTCGTTCGCAAGCCGGGCGCGGAGCTCACGGCCGACGCGCTGATCAAATGGGCGCGCGAGAACATGGCCGCGTACAAGGTGCCGCGCGACGTGCGCTTCGTCGAGGTGCTGCCCGCGACCGGCGCCGGCAAGGTGCTGCGGCGCATGCTGAAAGATCTCCTCTGACCTTTTTCCCTCGACTATTCACTCCGTTTTCATGACTCGAGCTCTGTTCAACAAAGTCCTCGTCGCGAACCGCGGCGAGGTCGCGCTGCGCATCGTGCGCGCGCTGCGCGAACTGGGGATCGCGAGCGTCGCCGTCCATGCCGACGACGACGCGGGCGCGCCGCACGTGCGCGCGGCCGATGCGGCGGTCGCGCTCGGCGTCGCCGGGCCGGCCGCGTATCTCGACGGCGCGCGGCTGATCGCGATCGCGCGCGAGCACGGCTGCGACGCCGTGCATCCCGGCTATGGATTTCTGAGCGAGCGAGCGGACTTCGCGTCCGCGTGCGCGGCGGCCGGCGTGCGCTTCATCGGCCCGACGCCCGAGCAGCTCGCGCTGTTCGGCGACAAGGCCCGTTCGCGCGCGCTCGCGCAGCGCTGCGATGTGCCGGTCATGCCCGGCACGCAGGAAGCGGTCACGCTGGACGAGGCGCAGGCGTTCCTCGCCGCGCAGCACGGCGCGGGCGTGATGGTGAAGGCGATCGGCGGCGGCGGCGGGCGCGGGATGCGCGCGGTCGCGGCGGCGGCCGACCTGCCGGCCGCGTATGAGCGCTGCCGCAGCGAGGCGAAGGCTGCGTTCGGCGTCGACGGCGTGTACGTCGAGCGGCTGATGACCGGCGCGCGCCACATCGAGGTCCAGATCGTCGGCGACGGCGGCGCGGCGCTGTCGCTCGGCGAGCGCGAGTGCACGCTGCAGCGGCGCTTCCAGAAGCTCGTCGAGATCGCGCCGAGCCCGTCGCTCGACGACGCACTGCGCCGGCGGATCGTCGCCGACGCGCTCAGGATGGCGCGCGACGTCCGCTACGAAGGGCTCGGCACGTTCGAGTTCCTCGTCGACCAGGCGTCTGCCGATCTGCCCTACGTGTTCATCGAGGCGAATCCGCGGCTGCAGGTCGAGCACACGATCACCGAGGAAGTGACCGGCGTCGATCTCGTGCACACGCAGCTCGCGCTCGCGGCCGGCTGCAAGCTGGCCGATCTCGGCCTCGATCCGCGCACGCCGCCCGCGCCGCGCGGCTTCGCGATTCAGTGGCGGATCAACGCGGAAACGCTCGACGCGCAAGGCAACGCGCAGCCGGGCAGCGGCACGCTGACGCGCTTCGACCTGCCGGCCGGCCCGGGCATTCGCGTCGATACGCACGGCGTCGCCGGCGGCTCGCCGTCGCCGCATTACGACACGCTGCTCGCGAAACTGATCGTCCATACGCGCAGCGCGTCGTTCGACGATGCGCTGCGCCGCTCGCGGCGCGCGCTCGCCGAGTTCCGGATCGGCGGCGTCGCGACGAACCTGCCGCTGCTGCGTGCGCTCGCCGCGGATCCGGCGATCGAGACCCAGAACGTCCATACGCGCTGGCTCGAGGCCGCGCTGCCGGCGCTCGTCGACGCGGCGCGCGCGCACGCGGACCGCCCGGATGCGCTCGACCGCGCGGCCGCTGCCGGGCCGGCCTCCGCCGCGTCGGACGGCCATCCGGCCGCGCCCGAGCACGCGGTGGTCGCGCCGATGCCGGCGCGCGTCGTGCAGCTGTCGGTGTCGGAAGGCGACGTCGTCGCCGCCGACGCCGAGCTCGGCGTGCTCGAGGCGATGAAGATGGAGCATCTGCTGCGCGCGCCGCACGCGGGCCGAGTAATGTCGATCCTCGCGGCGCCGGGCAGCTATCTCGCGCAGGGGCAGGCGGTGCTGGTGCTCGAACCGGTCGACGGGGCGGACGTCGAGGCGGCCGCCGGCGACGTCGCGCACGATCCGGACCGGATCCGCGCCGATCTGCGCAAGGTGATCGACCGGCACGCGCTGACGCTCGACGCCGCGCGTCCGGACGCGATCGCGAAGCGTCACGCGCGCGGCGGGCGCACCGCGCGCGAGAATGTCGCGGATCTGTGCGACGACGGCAGCTTCATCGAATACGGCGCGCTCGCGGTCGCCGCGCAGCGCAGCCGCCGCACGCTCGAGGATCTGACCGCGAACACGCCGGCCGACGGGATCGTCACCGGCATCGGCAGCGTGAACGGCGCGCTGTTCGACGCCGAGCGCGCGCGCACCGCGGTGCTGGCCTACGATCAGACCGTGCTCGCCGGCACGCAGGGTTACTACAATCACGCGAAGACGGACCGGATGCTCGAGCTGTCGCTGAAGCAGAAGCTGCCGGTCGTGCTGTTCGCGGAAGGCGGCGGCGGCCGGCCCGGCGACGTCGATTCGCCGTCGATCGCTGGGCTCCACACCGCGACGTTCGCTAGCTACGCGGCGCTGTCTGGGCAGGTGCCGGTCGTCGGGATCACGTCGGGCCGCTGCTTCGCGGGCAACGCGGCGCTGCTCGGCTGCAGCGACGTGATCATCGCGACGCGCAACAGCAACATCGGCATGGGCGGGCCCGCGATGATCGAAGGTGGCGGCCTCGGCGTGTTCACGCCGGAGCAGATCGGGCCGAGCCAGGTGCAGCATGCGAACGGCGTGATCGACGTGCTCGTCGACGACGAGCGCGAAGCGGTGGCCGCCGCGCGCCGCTATCTCGCGTTCTTCCAGGGCGCGACGCGCGACTGGCGCGCGCCGGATCAGCGCGCGCTGCGCCACGTCGTGCCGGAGAACCGGCTGCGCGTGTACGACACGCGCGCCGCGATGACGGGCCTCGTCGACGAGGACAGCCTGCTGATGCTGCGCACCGGCTTCGGCACCGGCATCCACACCGCGCTCGCGCGGATCGAGGGCCGGCCGGTCGGGCTGATCGCGAACAATCCGCTGCATCTGGGCGGCGCGATCGACGCGGACGCGTCGGACAAGGCCGCGCGCTTCATGCAGCTCTGCAACGCGCACGGTCTGCCGATCGTGAGCCTCGTCGACACGCCGGGCTTCATGGTCGGCCCGGACGTCGAGACGACCGCGCAGGTGCGGCACGTGAGCCGACTGTTCGTGACCGCCGCGCATCTGCGCGTGCCGTGCCTGGCGGTCGTGCTGCGCAAGGGCTACGGGCTCGGCGCGATGGGGATGACGGCGGGCGGCTTCCACGCGTCGCTGTTCACGATCAGCTGGCCGACCGGCGAGTTCGGCGGGATGGGCCTCGAAGGGGCGGTGCGGCTCGGCTTTCGCAAGGAGCTCGACGCGCTGCCGGCCGGCCCCGAGCGCGACGCGCTGTTCGACCGGCTGCTCGCCGAGAAGTACGAGAGCGGCGCGGCGCTCTCGCTGGCGACGGGGCTCGAGATCGACGCGGTCGTCGATCCGGCCGAGACCCGCGCGTGGCTCGTGCGCGGGCTCGCGTCGGCGAAGACGGGCGAGCGCGCCGCGCCGTTCGTCGATACCTGGTAAGCGGGCCGGCCCGGCCCGTGCGGAAAACGGAACAACGAGGAGGCATCCACAGATGGACGATTTCAACGGCAAGGTTGCGGTGATCACCGGTGCGGGCTCGGGCTTCGGACGCGAGTTCGCGAAGCTCGGCGCGCGCCTCGGCATGAAGCTCGTGCTCGCGGACATCCAGCAGGACGCGCTCGACGAGACCGCGTCGATGCTCGCGTCGACCGGGGCGGACCTGATCGCGCGCCGCGTCGACGTGTCGAACGGCGAGCAAGTCGACGCGCTCGCCGACGCGGCATTCTCGACGTTCGGCGCCGCGCATCTGCTGTTCAACAACGCGGGCGTCGGCGGGCGTGGCGGGTTGATCTGGGAGGGCGGCGAGCGCGACTGGCAGTGGACGCTCGGCGTGAACCTGTGGGGCGTCGTGCACGGCGTGCGCGCGTTCGTGCCACGGATGCTCGACGCCGCGCGCCGGGATCCGGGCTATCAGGCGCACATCGTGAACACGGCGTCGATGGCGGGGCTCGTGAACGCGCCGCTGATGGGCGTGTACAACGTGTCGAAGCACGCGGTGGTGTCGCTGACGGAGACGCTGTACCACGACCTGTCGCTCGTCGGCGATCAGGTGAACTGCTCGGTGCTGTGCCCGTACTTCGTGCCGACCGGGATCGTGAAGTCGCAGCGCAACCGCCCGGCCGAGCTGGCCGCCGACGCCGCGCCGACGCGCTCGCAACAGGCCGCGCAGGCGATGATCGACAAGGCGGTCAGTTCCGGCAAGGTCACGGCCGAGCAGATCGCCGAGAAGACGTTCGATGCGGTGCGTCAGCGCAACTTCTACATCTATTCGCATCCGCACCGGCTCGGCGGCGTCGAGGCGCGGATGGGCGATCTGCTCGCGCCGCGCAATCCGAGCGATCCGCTCGCGTCGCAGCCGGACGCGCGCGAACGGCTCGAGGCGCTGCTGCGGGGATGATGGCGGCTACGCGTGCTTCGCGCCGGACAGCCAGATTCCGGCCGGCAGCCGGCCGCTCTTGTCGGGGCGGCCGAGCTTCGTACGCAGCCGCATCACGAAGTCGCGCGCGGTCGCGGTGAGCAGATCCTCGCTCGGGTAGGCGAGATACATGCCGATGCTCGGCGTGCCGCCGTAGAGCTGCAACTGCTTCAACTGGCCGTCCGCGAAGCGCGGCGCGAGCAGCGGCATCGCGGGCGTGGTCCAGATCGACACGGCCGGCATCCGCAACGAAAGCTCGCCGTAAAGATTCATCGACGAGCACCGGATCATCCGCTTCGGCAGCGGCATGCCGTGCGCGCTGAACAGCGTGACGATGAAGCTCGACAGGTCGTCGGTCGAGTCGAGCACGATCCACGGCAGCTCGTGCAGTTGCTCGATCGTCAGCGTGGTCGGGCCGTCGTAGGTGGCCGAGATCGTGAGCAGCGTGTCGAGCTCGTAGAGCCGCTGCCATTCGAACGACGCGGTCGGCGGATCGCCGAACTGCGTGAACAGCGCGACGTCGACGGCGCCGTCGCGCAGCCCCTCGACGATCTGCTCCGCGCGCCATTCGAGCACGTGCAGTTTCGCGTCCGGGCGGCTCGCCGCGAGCTCGGTCAGCGTCTCGGCGAGCGCGCGGCTCGACGCGGGCGGCGTCATTGCGAGCGTGAGCTGGCCGTTCAGCGCGCCGCGGATCGCCTCGACGTCCTCGAGAATCCGGTGGACCTCGCGGTGGATCGCCCGCGCACGCTTGAGCACGCCGACCGCATACGGCGTCAGCGTCGCGCCGCGCGCGGAGCGCACCAGCAGCGGGATGCCGAGCTCGCCCTCGAGCTCGCGGATCGAGCGGCTGATCGCCGGCTGTGTGACGAAAAGCCGCCGCGCGGCCTCCTGTAGACTGCCCATCTCGGCGACGGCCTGCAGCGCCTCCAGTTGTCTCAGTTTCATCGCATCAAAACGCCGTTTAGCTATAAAAGAACATCATAGCCATAAAAAAATTTGTTTTGCCTGGGAAATTCTGTCCATGAATCATGAGACGTTCGGCGATTCGTGCCGATCCGCCCAATAAGGAGACGCCCACATGCAAAGCCCTTCCCTCGGCCGCCCGGTCGACGCCGCGCCCGAGCAGGCCACGACGCGCGCCGGCACGCGCAAGCTGATCGTCGCGACTTCGCTCGGTAACGGGCTGGAGATTTTCGATTTCACGGTCTTCAGCTTCTTCGCGGTGCACATCGGTGCCGCGTTCTTCCCGTCGCACGATCCGCTGACGTCGCTGCTGCTCGCGGTCGGCACGTTCGGGGCCGGCTTCTTCGCGCGTCCGCTGGGCGCTTTCCTGATCGGCAGCTACGCGGATCGCGTCGGCCGCCGCGCCGCGATGTCGATGACGATCTGGCTGATGGCAATCGGCACCTGCGCGATCGCGCTGTGCCCGACGTATGCGCAGATCGGCGTCGCCGCGCCGCTGATCGTGCTCGCCGGCCGGCTGTTGCAGGGCTTCTCCGCGGGCGGCGAAGTCGGCGCGTCGACGACGCTGCTGATGGAATCGGGCGAGGCCCGCCGCCAGGGCTACATGGTGAGCTGGCAGATGACGAGCCAGGGCGTCGCCGCGCTGACCGGCGCGGTGTTCGGCCTCGTGCTGACGCGCTCGCTGCCCGCCGACGCGGTCGCGAGCTGGGGCTGGCGCCTGCCGTTCCTGATCGGCCTGCTGATCGCGCCGATCGGCTACTACATCCGCCGCCATCTGCCGGATCACCACGCACAGGCTGGCGCGGAGAAGGTCGAGAGCCCGCTGCGCGAACTGTTCGTGAATCACGGCCGCGCGTTCTTCGTGTGCACGGTGATGATCATCAGCGGCACGGTGTCGACGTACACGATGGTCTACTTCATGCCGAGCTATCTGGCGCGGGTGATGCATCTGCCGGCGACGGTCGCGTTCTCGGCGGCGGTGCTCGCATCGGGCGTGATCATCGTCGTGTCGCCGATCGCGGGGTACATCGCGGACCGCGTGACGCAACGCAAGCAACTCGCGATCGTGCTCGGGCTGATCGGCTCGGTCTGCACGCTGCCGGCGTTCTGGCTGCTCACGCACGTGCCGACGCCGGCCGTCGTGCTCGGCGTGGTCGCGCTGATGGTCGCGCTGATGGTGCTCGGCATCGGCAACGGCTTTCTGATGATGATGGAAGCGTTCCCCGAATCGGTGCGCGCGAGCGGTTTCGCGGCGTCGTACGCGACCGGCGTCACGCTGTTCGGCGGCACCGCGCAGTTCGTCGTGACCGCGCTCGTCGTGCATACGGGCCAGCCGTTCTCGGCCGGCATCTACGTGTTCGCGGCCAACATCGTGAGCCTGGTGGCGGTGTTCGCTTATCGTGCCGCGAAGAACCCCGCGAAGGGCATCGCCGCCTGAATTCGCGCCGAGTTCGCGCCAAGTTCACCAATCGCGCCCGGGCCGCCCGCACGTCGCCCGGCCCGGGCGCGCCGTTCGCCTACCGTTCCCCCATTCCCCGGACAACAACAACCATGACGCAAGCCTCCCTCGTTCCGGCGCTCGTCGAGCGTCAATCCGACTTCGCCGAACTGCGCCGCGAAGTGCACATGTATCCCGGCCTCGGTTTCGAGGTCCAGCGCACCGCCGATCTGGTCGCCGCTCGCCTGCGCGAATGGGGCTACGAGGTGACGACGGGCGTCGGCGGCGCCGGCCTCGTCGGCACGCTGAAGCAGGGCACGAGCACGCGCCGCATCGGCATCCGCGCGGACATGGACGCGCTGCCGATCGTCGAGAACACCGGGCTGCCGTGGAGCAGCAAGATTGCCGGGCACATGCACGCGTGCGGCCACGACGGCCACACCGCGATCCTGCTCGCGGCCGCGTGGCATCTCGCGCAGACGCGCAACTTCGACGGCACGCTGCACCTGATCTTCCAGCCGGACGAGGAGGGCCTGTGCGGCGCGAAGGCGATGATCGACGACGGCCTGTTCGAGCGCTTTCCGTGCGACGCCGTGTACGGGCTGCACAACTTCCCGGGCCTCGCGGTCGGCACCGCGCTCGTCGTGCCGGGGCCGGTGACGGCGTCGTCGGACCGCATCAGCGTGCTGATCCGCGGCCAGGGCGGTCATGGCGCGATGCCGCATCTCGCGCGCGACCCGATCGTCGTGGCGGCGGCGATCGTGATGTCGCTGCAGACGATCGTCGCGCGCAGCGTGAAGCCGGGCGACCTGAGCGTCGTGACCGTCGGCCAGATCAAGGCCGGCTCGACGTTCAACGTGATTCCGCAGCACGCGGAGCTGATGGTCAACGTGCGCGCGACCAATGTCGACACGCAGAAGCTGATCGAGAAGCGGGTGCGCGAGATCGTCGACGCGCAGTGCGCGGCGTACGGCGTGACCGCCGACATCGAGGTCGAGAATCTGGTGCCGGTGATGGTCAACCACGCCGACGAAACGGCGTTCGCGGCCGACGTCGCGCGCGAGGTGTTCGGCGCCGACGCGGTGTCGAATACGCGCTCGGCCGTCGGCTCGGGCAGCGAGGATTTCGCGTGGATGCTGAAGGAGCGGCCGGGCTGCTATGTGATCATCGGCAACGGCGAAGGCAGCTGGGGCGGCTGCTCGGTGCACAACCCGGGCTACGACTTCAACGACGAGGCGATTCCGTACGGCGCGTCGCTGTGGGTGCGGCTCGTCGAGACGTATCTGAAGCAGGGTTGATGCGGGTGGCGCGGTCGCGGGCGATAGTCCCGACGACCGACGAGCACTGAAAGCAAGAGCGCCGGGCGATGAGCCCGGCGTTTCTATTTTCACGGATGCCCGTCGCGAGGCGGTCGCGTCCGGCGCGTTACCGCATCACGGCTTCGTGCCGCCGTCACCATCGTCAGCCGGCAGCTCCGCGATCGCGTCGACGCGGTCCGGATAGAACGCGAGACGGCCGCGAATCGCGTCCACGGCCTCATACGGGTTCTCGTACGTCCAGACCGCGTTCACGCCGCGCTCCCCGATCGACGGGATCGAAAAGTACGCGCAGTCCCCCTTGTACGGGCAGTACGTCGCGCGGTCCGTGCGTTCGAGGCGCGCCATGTCGACGTCCTGCCGCGGGATGTAGAACACGGCCGGATAGAGCGCCTCGCGCAGCGTCAGCGCGTCGCGCGTGTCGGCGATCACTTGGCCGCCCGCGGTGACCGTCACGCGTGACGGATTGCGTTCGATCGTGATCGGGTGTTCCGGGCCCGGAATCCTGACGGGCCTGTCGTTCGATGGGGGAAGGTCGGGCATGGTCGTGCTCCTGGACGGCGCGTGCGGGTGGCGGCGCGGGTGGGGTGTGTCGAGCCGCAGCGGAACTGAACGATACGCGCTCCTCGCACGCATGACCAATACATTATGAGCCGACCGCGGGAAGCCGCGCGGGCATGAAAAAGCGGCCGCCGGCAACCTGCCCGACGACCGCTTGGCGATGCTGAACGACCGGCGCCGGACGATTCGCCCGGCGCCGCGCCCGTTAGAACTGATGCGCGATGCCCACCGACACGCTCGTGATCGAATGGCCCTTCGACACGAGCGTCGAGCCCGACGTGCTGTCGTAGTTGTACGTCAGCGCCGACTGCGGGCCGTTGCGCAGGAAGCCGACGCGCGTATACAGCGACGTGCGCTTCGACAGGTAGTAGTCGGTGCCGAGCGTCGCGCCCCACGCGTAGTCCTGCTTGATCGTCGTGTCGCGGTAGTCGAGCGCGATGCGGTACAGCGTGCGGCCGGCGTAGCGCTGCATGCCGACCGTGTAGATCTTCGCGATCGCGTCGCCCGGATAGTGCGGCACGTATTCCATGAAGCCCGCCTGGCCGACGACCGGGCCGAAGTCGTGTTCGATGTCGGCGATGATCAGGTCGGTGCGCACCGACGGCGCATTGCCCGTGTTCGGCGTGCAGCTGCCCGCGAAGCCCGGATCGCACCACGTCTGGCCGTACGCGAGCCCGGCGATCGTCGACTTCGAGTTGAACGACAGCGATGCCGCGCGCGTGTGAACGGCCGGGCCGGGGTTCTGCGTCGTCTTGAAGCCGTAGCTGAAGCCCGCGGTGAAGTACTGCAGGAAGCGCGGCGTCGTGTAGTTGATCAGGTTGTTCATCCGGTTCGCGCCGTCGGCGGTCGCGCCGTGGCCGAGATCCGATTCGATCAGGCCCATGTACGTGAACAGCGATTCGTGCCCGTTCGCGTAGAACGGATCGACGCCGAGCGCGGCGGTGCCGGTCACCGAGTACGTGCGGCCGAGCGTGATCTTGCCGTAGTGCGGGTTGTCGAGGCCGACGTACGACGCGCGGTTGAACAGCGAGTTCGGATCCTGCTGCGCGCCGTTGTTCGCGGTGATGCCCGATTCGAGACGGAAGAACGCGGTCCACTGGTCGCCGAGGTCTTCCTGGCCGTACAGGCCGATCTTCGACGTCCACACGTTGCCGCTCTGCATGCGGACCATCGACTTGCCGCCCGCGTTGACGTAGTTGACCGCCATGTCGACGGAGCCGTACAGCGTGACGTAGCTGGTGTTCGGCGTGACGCCCCACGCGCCGGGGCCGAAGCCGGTGGTGACGGCGCCGAGCGCGGACGAGAGCTGGCTGCCGTCGGCGTGGGCCGGTGCGGCGGCGCCGAACAGGAGGGCGCAGGCGCCGGCGATCGTAGCGAGTTGTGTGGCGCGGGATTTCATGGGACGCATGTCTCTTGTTTGGTTTGGTGAGCTGAACGGTGACGGAAAAGTGCGACGCGCACCCTCCGGTCGGCTCGTTCCGCCTTCCGCCGATACGCGTGCCGCAAGGGTGTCGGGGCCAAAATATCAGCACAAATCAAATTCTTTGAGACCTCAAAGATTTGGTTTGGGGTGAACGGCCGGATCGGACGCTCGCACCGCATGTGTGCCGGGTCGCGACGCCCGCCGGGCAACGATGCGCGCATCCGCAAGCCAGAATGAAAGATGCGTGTAAACGAAGAAGGGCGCGGTGACGCGCCCTCGGGTTATCCGTCCAGTGTTGCGTTTTCGCCGCAGTCTGGCCGCGTGTCAGTCCGCGTGTCAGTTCACATTCGCGTCGTCCGGAAAAACCGGTTCGCCGAGATTCAGCATCAGCCGGTTCGCCCACGCGAAGATCGCGATTGAATGGATCAGGTCGACGATCTCCGCGTCATCGAGGCCCGCGTCGCGCAGCGCGCGCAGTTGCGCGGCGTCGACCGCGTCCGGCCGCTCGGTCAGCGCGATCGAGAAGCGCGCGATCGCCTGCTCGCGCGCGGTCGTGCCGGCGCTGCGCGGATCGTCGAACACCTGCCGGATCACGTCGTTGCGCTTCGCGAGCTGCTCGAAGCGCTGCGCGTGCACCGACGCGCAGTACACGCAGCCGTTCAGCCGCGACACGACGGTCGTCGACAGCTCGCGCTCCGCGCGCGGCATCCCGCCGGGCGCGTACATGATCGCGTTGAACGCGGCCGAGCGTTGCCGCAGGATCTCGGGCTGATGCACGAGGAACAGGTAGTAGTCCGACGTCTTCGCTTTCGGATGGCTTTCCTCGAGCACCGCGATCTGCTCGGGCGTCGCGCGCTCGACGTCGACGACGTCGAGCCAGGCGTCCCATTCGAGCGTTTCGTTCGTGAAGCCGTGCGAACGGATCAGGTCGGTCATGTCGTCGCCTCCAGTTGGTCGAGCGCGCGCAGGCCCGCGACGAGGCGCGTCTGGTAGGACAGGAACGCGACGAGCTGCGCGAGCGCGACGACCTCGGGCGTCGTCAGGCCGGCGGCGGGCAGGGTCTCGAGCGCGGCGCGGTCGCCCGCGACGGGGTTCTCGATCAGCGTGCGCGTGAACGCGAGCATCGCGCGCAGGCGCGGATCGGCGACGTCGTCCGGTGTGCCCGTCTCGACCGCCGCGCGCGCGGCCGCATCGACGCCGTGCCGGTCGAGCTCGGCCCGGTAGTGCGCGGCGAGCGCCGGTGACGGCGCGAGCCGGCTCGCGTACAGCGCGACGAGCAGCCGCTCGCCGAGCGCGAGCCCGACGAGCGCCGGGTCGAACAGCGTGTCGTAGCTGCGCTGCGTCGCGGTCGCGACCTTGTCGCGCCGGTGCCGCAGCGTGTGCGCGGCCGAGCCGGGCGCGAGCCCGGCAACGCGGTCGACGACGTCGTTCGCGACGTCGCCATCAGGGTTGTGCGTCATGATGGTCCTCCGAATGCTGAACGGAATCGGATGCGCGCGCGTGCGTGGCCCGCGCCGCGTGCGCGGCGACCGCGCGCGACAGAAATGCCTGCACGGCCGCCCACGAGCGCTCGTCGGCGAGCGCGTTCGCCTGGGGCTCGCCGCCGCCGGTGCTGACGCGGCCCGACACCGGATGCGCGTACACGAGCTGCGTCGTCGGCACGTAAGGAAAAAGAATCGCGTGCCCCGCGCGCTCGAAATCGAGGTGCTCGACCGGATACGGATGCGCGTGCCGCGCGAGCCGCTCGGCGACCATCGCCGAATAGCGGCTCGACGGCCACGAGCCGTCGTCCTCGGCCGACAGCAGCATCACCGGCCCGCGGATGCGCTCGACGCGGATCCGCGCGCGCTCGACCGCGTCGGCGTCGTCGAGCGCGGTCAGCATCGCGCGCGCGTGCCGGTGCGGCGGCGGCCCTTCGTCGTAGGGCGCCCAGCTCGCGGTGCGATTGTTTTCCCAGATATGCGGCAGCGGCTGGCCGCCGAGCAGCCAGGTCGGGCCTTCGCGGCCCGTCGCCGGATCGGCCGCGTTCTGCGCGCTGTGCACGAGCGCGCTCGGCACGTAGCCGACGACCGCCGATACCGCGTCCGGGAACGTCGCGCCGAGCAGCAGCACGAGCTCGCCGCCGCGCGACTGGCCGGACAGCGCGACGAAATCGTGCGCGGGCCGCACGGTGTCGCGCAGCCACCGCAGCGCGTTCTCGAAATACTCGAGCGGCGTGTTCGAGATGTAGTCGGACAGGCCCGGCGCCTTGAAGTAGCCGAGCGCGAGCGCCGCGTAGCCGCGCGACGCGTACAGGGCCGCGCGCGGCTCGTTGATCCCGCCGCCGGAGCCGTTCAGGATCATCACGGCCGGATGCGGGCCCGCGCCGGGCGGCAGGTACAGCGTGCCGACGACGCCGTGCTCGCGGATCTCGCGGCGCGTGACGCCGTCGGCCGCGAGCCGCTGCGTGAAGCGGGCGGACGCCGCTTCGCCACCGCCGCGGCCACCCCCGCGGCCACCCCCGCCGCCACCCCCACCGCCGTCGACCGTCGCGGTCAGCGTCGTCACGAGCGGCGTCGTGACCGCGTTCGGGAACACGTCGCGGCTCTTGCCGTCGTCCGGCACCTGCGACCACACGAGCCCCATCGCCGACACGCCAGCATAGCTGCCGTCGACCGGCGCGTCGCGCGACGTGTCGACGCTGCCGCGCGCATCGGCGACGAACGACGCCTCGGCATGCCAGACCGCGCCGCCCGCGCGCTCGGTGCGGCTCGCGAGCGTCACGCGCGCGCCGGGCGGCGCGCCGTCGAGCGCGATGCGGCGCGGCACGTCGATCAGCGCGTCGTCGGGCGTGACGGTCAGCGCGAGCCGCGCGAAGCCGTTCGCTGCTTCGCTCATGGGCCGACCTTCGTGACCTGCATCGCGACCGTGCGGTCGCTCGTGAACGGCGACACCTTCAGCCCTTTGCGCGCGGCCCAGATGTTCTGATAGTGGAACAGCGGAATCACGCCGACGTCGTCGGTCTCGATCTTCACCGACTGGCGCAGGATCGCCTCGCGCTTGCCTTCGTCGAACTCGGACGTCGACGCATCGAGCGCGCGGTCGACGGCCGGGTTGCTGTAATGCCCCCAGTTCGACGCGCCGAGCCCCTTCTTCGCGTCGACGGTCGCGAGCACGTTCACGAGCGCGTAGCTGCCTTCGCCGGTGCCGTTGCCCCACGCGAGCATCGTCATCGCGTATTCGTTCTTGTTCGCGCGGCCCGAATAGATCGACCACGGCACCACTTCGACCTGCGTTTTCACGCCGATCCGCGTCCAGAACTGCGCGACCGCCTGCGCAGTTTCCGGCCCCTGCGGGTAGCGGTCGTTCGGCACGTGCATCGTCAGCCTGAAGCCGTTCGGATAGCCGGCGTCGGCGAGCAGTTTCTTCGCCTGCGCGGCGTCGAACGGAATGTCCTTCACGTCGGGGTTGTAGCCGAACGTATTTTTCGGCATCCACTGGTTCGCGACGCTCGCGGTGCCCTGCATGATCCGCGTGACGATCGCGTCGCGGTTGATCGCGAGCGACAGCGCGCGGCGCACGCGCACGTCGGAGAGCGGGTTCTTCGGCAGCGGCTTGCCGTCGTTGTCGGTCACGTACGGGTTCGGGCCTTCGCGGAAGCTCGGCTGCAGCAGCATCACGCGCAGGCCCGGATACGGATACACGCTCACGTTCGGCGACTGCTTCAGGCGCGGGATGTCGGACGCGGACACCTTGTCGATCACGTCGACGTCACCGGCGAGCAGCGCGGCGGTGCGCGCGGCCGCGTTGTTCACGTAGCGGTAGTCGACTTTCTGCCAGATCGACTTGCCGCCCCAGTACGCATCGTTGCGGACCATCTCGACGCGGTCGCCGGGCGCGTACGACACGAACTTGAACGGCCCGGTGCCGACCATCGCGCGGCCCGAGTTGTAGTCGTCCGTCGACGCTTTCTCGCCGACGTGCTGGCTGACGATGTGCACCGACGCGAGGTTCAGCGGCAGATCCGGGTTCGGGATGTTCGTCTTGACCACGAGCGTCAGCGGATCGGGCGCGCTGACCGACGCGACGGTGCGCAGATAGCCGGCGAACGTCGCGACGCTGCCCGGCACGTTGCGCGCGCGCTGGTACGAGAAGATCACGTCGGCGGCCGTGAACGGCGTGCCGTCCTGCCATTTCACGTTCGGGCGCAGCTTGAATTCCCACGTTTTCGCGTCGAGCGGCTTCCAGCTCACCGCGAGGCCCGGCTGCAGCTTGTTCCACTTGTTCTCGACGAGCAGATCCCAGAAGTGCAGATCGTCCGAGCGGTCGCCCGCGTGGTTGTTGAGCTGAGGGTCGAGCGACGACAGCGGGTCGGCGAACGCGATGCGCAGCGTCTGCGCGCCGGCGGCGGTGCCGGTCGCGAGCAGCGCGGCGGCGATGGAGGACAGCAGGAGGCGTTTCATCATCGAATGATCCTGTCAGGCGGTTGATCGGTGGGTCGGGCAGATGGGGCGGACTTAGGTCGCGTACTTAGGTCGCGTCGTTCAGGTGGCACGCGCTGAAGTGGCGAACCGCGATCCCGCGCAGCGTCGGCGCTTCGGTCTTGCAGACCGGCATCGCATGCGGACAGCGCGGATGGAAATGGCAGCCGGTGGGCGGCGCGATCGGGCTCGGCAGCTCGCCGTGCAACGCCGCGAACGTCTTGTGGCGCACGTCGATCCGCGGAATCTCGGCGAGCAGCGCGCGCGTGTACGGATGATTCGGGTGCCGAAAGATCTCGTCGACCGGCGCGCTCTCGACGATCCGGCCGAGGTACATGATCACGACGCGGTCCGACAGATGCTCGACGACGCCGAGATCGTGGCTGATGAACACGTAAGTCAGGTTGAGCTGCTCGCGCAGGTCCATGAACAGGTTCAGGATCTGCGCCTGGATCGATACGTCGAGCGCGGCGACGGCCTCGTCGCAGACGAGCAGGTCCGGTTGCACCGCGAGCGCGCGCGCGATGCCGATCCGCTGGCGCTGGCCGCCGCTGAACTGGTGCGGATAGCGGTGGCGCAGCGCCGGATCGAGGCCGGCGCGCGCGAGTTGGGCGCTCACGTAGTCGTCGAAGCCGGCGCGATCGGTGAGGCCGTGCACGCGCGCGCCTTCGCCGACGATCCGGTCGATCCGCAGCCGCGGGTTCAGGCTCGCGAACGGATCCTGAAAGATCATCTGGATCTTCAGCCGCGCGGCGCGCTTCTCGTCGGCGGACAGTGCGGCGGCGGGGCGGCCATGGATCCGGACTTCGCCGCTCGACGGCGCGAGCAGGCCCGCGAGCACGCGACCGAGCGTCGACTTGCCGCAGCCGGATTCGCCGACGAGCCCGACGACTTCGCCGGGCCGCACCGTCAGATCGACGCGATCGACCGCGTGCACGACGGCCGGCGGCCGCGCGAGCCCGACGCGCTCGAGCAGCCGGCCGGCCGGGCCGACGCGGCGCTCGCCGAAGCGCTTGCTGACGCCGCGCAGCGCGACGATCGGCGTCGTCGACGAAAGGTCGGACACGCGTTCGCCTGCGTGGGGCGCGGCCGGCGAACCGGCCCGCCGCGCCGGGGCGGCGGAATCACGGCGATCGCGGCGATCGCGGCGATCGGGGCGGGGTGTGCTCATGCGATTTCCTTTGCGAGCCCGGCCGCGCCCGGATGAAAGCAGCGCACGAAGCGGCCCGGCAGCGGCTCGGTCAATTCGGGGCGCGCGCCGCAGGCGCTGCTCGCGTGCGCGCAGCGCGACGCGAACGCGCAGCCGGCCGGCATCGCGAGCAGGTTCGGCGTCATCCCGGGAATCTGGCGCAGCCGCTCGCCGCGCCGGTTCAGGCTCGGCAGGCTCGCGATCAGCCCGGCCGTGTACGGATGCTGCGGCGCGTCGAGCACCGCGTCGACGTCGCCGCGTTCGACGATGCGGCCCGCGTACATCACCGCGAGCTCGTCCGCGAGGCCGGCGACGACCGACAGGTCGTGCGTGATCCAGATCAGCGCCGTCCGGTGCTCGCGCGCGAGCTTCTGCACCTCGGACAGAATCTGCGCCTGGATCGTCACGTCGAGCGCGGTGGTCGGCTCGTCCGCGATGATCAGGTCGGGCCGGTGCAGCATCGCGATCGCGATCGCGACGCGCTGCCGCATTCCGCCCGACAGCTGATGCGGATACGCGCGCAACCGCGCGTCCGGGCTCGGAATCCCCATCGCGCCGAGCGCCTCGCGCGCGATTTCGCGCGCCTGCGCGGACGACGCGCGCCGGTGCGCGCGCACCGCCTCGATCATCTGCGCGTCGATCCGCAGCACCGGATTGAGCGTCATCATCGGATCCTGAAAGATCATCGCGATCCGGTTGCCTTGCAGATGCCGCCGCTCGCGCGGCGACAGCTTCACGAGGTCGCGCCCCTGGAACAGGATCTCGCCGCCGGCGATGCGGCCGGGCGCGTCGACCAGGCCCATGATCGAGAAGCCGGTGACCGACTTGCCGGAGCCCGATTCGCCGACGAGGCCCATGATCCGGCCCGGCGCGAGCGAGAACGACACGTCGTCGACCGCGGTCAGCACGCCCGCGCGCGTGTCGAACTGCGTGCGCAGGTGGCGCACGTCGAGCGTGGGTGTCGATTGCGGCGTCGGGTTCATGTCAGCCCCCGTGAACGAAGAGCGCGTAGGGGCTGTTTCACTTCTGGTTCCTCGGGTTGAACACGTCGCGCAGCCGGTCGCCGACCAGATTGATCGCGACGACGGCCGCGAGCAGCGCGAGGCCCGGATACACGCTGATCCAGTATTCGCCGGACAGCATCGTCTGATAGCCGTTCGCGATCAGCAGCCCGAGCGACGGCTCGGTGACGGGCACGCCGAGTCCGAGGAACGACAGCGTCGCCTCGAGCGTGATCGCGCGCGCGACCTGCAGCGAGCCGACGACGATGAGCGGCGGCAGGCAGTTCGGCAGGATGTGGCCGACGACGATCCGCCAGCCCGGAATCGCCTGGCAGCGCGCGGCCTCGACGTACTCGCGGCGCGACTCGACGAGCGCCTGAGCGCGCGCGGTCCGCGCGAAGTACGCCCATTCGAGCACGATCAGCGTGAGCACGACGTTGCCGATCCCCTTGCCGACGTACGCGAGGATCATCATCGCGACGAGGATCGACGGGAACGACAGCAGCAGATCGACGACGCGCATCACGAACGCGTCGACCTTGCCGCCCGCGTACGCGGCGACGAGCCCGAGCAGCGTGCCGAGGATCCCGGCCGCGAGCGCGGAACCGACGCCGACGCCGAGGCTGATCCGCAGCCCGTAGACGATCGCGGACAGCAGGTCGCGACCCTGGCCGTCGGTGCCGAGCCAGTAGGTGAGCGTCGCGGCGCCGTTCGCGGAGCCGGGCGCGAGGCGCGCGTCCATCACGTCGAGCTGCGCGAGGTCGTACGGATTCTGCGGTGTGATCCACGGCGCGGCGAGCGCGGCTGCGATCAGCACGACGAGCACCGCGAGGCCGACGAGCGCGCCCTTCGACTGCGCGAAATCGCGCGCGACCTGCCGCCACGGCGATTCGCGGCGCGCGGGCGCGGCGGCGCCGGATGATACGGGCGGCGGCGCGGACGACGGCGGGGAATGTGGAGTGGGCGCGCTCATGCGGCGGCCTCCAGACGAACGCGCGGATCGAGCCACTTGTACAGCAGATCCACGATCAGGTTCAGCGACACGAACAGGCACACGACGACGATCAGGTACGCGACGATCACGGGCCGGTCGAGGGCATTGATGCTGTCGAGGATCAGCTTGCCGGAGCCGGGCCACGAGAACACGCTCTCGGTGACGACCGCGAACGCGATCGTCGAGCCGAACTCGATGCCGAGCACGGTGACGAGCGGAATCAGCGTGTTGCGCAGCACGTGCACGAGCACGACGCGCAGCGGCGACAGCCCCTTCGCGCGCGCGAAGCGAACGAAATCCTGCGGCAGCACCTCGGCGACGCCCGCGCGCGTCAGGCGCAGCACGAGCGAGATCATGAACAGCGCGAGATTCAGCGCGGGCAGGATCAGGTGGCGCAGCCCGTCGACGGTCAGGAACGACCAGCCGATGCCGAACACCTGAACGGTCGCGCCGCGGCCGCTCGCGGGCAGCCAGTGCAGATGCACGGAGAACAGCATGATCAGCATCAGCCCGACCCAGAACGTCGGCAGCGAGAAGCCGAGGATGCTGCCCGTCGTCAGCAGCTTCGCGAGCGGATTGCGCGGATAGAGGCCGGTGAACAGCCCGAGCGGGATGCCGATCGCGACCGCGAGCAGCAGCGCGGCGACCGACAGCTCGAGCGTCGCCGGCAGGCGTTCGAGAATCAGCCGGATCGCGGGCACGTTGTACACGAAGCTGTTGCCGAGATCGCCGTGCAGCGCGCCGTTCACGAACGCGACGTACTGGCGCCACAGCGGCTGGTCGAGGCCGAGCCGCGCGATGATCCGCGCGCGGTCGATCTGATCGACGTCCTGGCCGATCAGGATGTCGACCGGATTGCCGATCGCGTGCAGGCCGACGAACACGACGACCGTCATCAGCCACACGACGACGAACGCCTGCAGCACGCGGCGCAGGAGCCAGGCGGTCATCGCACGTTCTCCGGCGCGTGTTTCGACGCGGACGCGGCGGGCGAGGCGGAAGCAGCGGAAGGCCCGGGCGGCGGCGCGGGCGTCCATTCGTCGCCGAACACCTCGGGCTCGTCGAACGCCTCGAGGTTCGCGTAGTGCCGTTCGACGTCCTCGCGATAGAGCGTCGCGGTCAGCGCGAGCGCGAGACGCTTCGCGCCGTCGCTGACGGCCGGGATGTCGCCGGACAGCGCGCCGTGCGTGAGCGTCGCCGGCGCGCAGAAGCAGTGGATCCGGTCGAGCCCCGGGCACGCGCCCGGGGTTTTTTCGAGGAATTCGAACGTGGGGCCGAGGTCCGGCGAATCGGACAGCTCGGCGTCCTCGTCGCCGGCGGGCGGCGCGTAGCGGTCGCCCCACGTGCGGATGTGGCGCGCGAACGGCGCGAATTCCGGGCGGTCGGCAGGAGCGATCCGGAAGCCGGTCGCGAACACGACGAAGTCGAGCTCGAACGTGCCTTTCGGCGTGCGCGCGACGAGCTTGTCGCCGACCGGCTCGACGTCGAGAATCGGCGCGCCGAGATTGAAGCGCGCGTTCGGATGGCGCGACACGCGCAGCGTGCTGCCGCGCGGCGGCGGCACCTGCCGCGCGTTGATGTAGTGGCGGATCCGCCATTTCCAGTCGTCCGGCAGAGCGGCGTGGCCGTGCGTGAGGCCGGGGCTGCCCGCGCCCTTGCCCTTGTTCACGCGCGGGATGTCCGCGCGGCGGATCAGCAGGTCGACCGACGCGGCGCCCGCCTCGAGCGCGGTCGCCGCGCTGTCCATCGCGGACGCGCCCGCGCCGACGACGCCGACGCGCTTGCCGCGCAGCGTCCCGTAATCCATCTCGTCCGACGAATGCGCCCAGAAGCGGCGCGGCAGCGCGCGCGCGAACGCGGGCACCGCCGGGCCGCCGAGGCCGTCGCGGCCGGTCGCGAGCACGATGTGGCGCGCGTGGACGACGTGCTCGCCGTCGGGATTCGCGACCGACAGCGCGACGAGCCCGTCGTCGCGCGGCGCGATCGACGTGATCCGGTGCGCGTTGCGCACGTCGAGGCCGAGCACGTCGCGGTACCAGCGCAGATAGTCCATCCACTGCAGGCGCGGAATTTTGTCGAGCGCGTCCCACGCGGCGGCGCCGAACTGCGCTTCGTACCACGCGCGGAACGTCAGCGCGGGCAGGCCGAGCGCGGGGCCGGTCAGCTGCTTCGGCGAGCGCAGCGTCTCCATCCGCGCGGTGGTCGCCCACGGGCCTTCGAAGCCGCGCGGCGACTGGTCGTAGATCACCGCGTCGACGCCGAGATGCGTGAGCGACGCGGCGGCCGCGAGCCCCGCCATGCCGCCGCCGATGATCGCGACGGTGATGACAGGCCGCCCGTCGTGCGTGCGCGGCGGCACCCACGACTTGGCCGGCAGTTCGAGCCACGCGAGATCCTGGCGCAGGCGCGCTTCGAGCGCGGCGAGACCCGCGGGCGGGACGGGGGGCAGGGTGGTCACGTCTGGGTTTCCTTCGGAACGGGCAGATCGCCGTACAGCGACTGCAGGACTTGGGCGTGCTCGCCGGGCGCGTGCCGGACGAAGTCGGGCAGCAGCGCACGCGCGGCGTCGGCGAGTGCGTCGACGAATGCGAGCGCGGCTGGCGACAGCACCTTCGCGTCACGCGTGACGACGCCGAAGAAGAACGGGATCGACGCGTCGATCGGGCGCACGACGACGTCGGCGATCGGCATCCCGTATGCGGTCACCGGCTCGAGCACCGACAGCCCGAGCCCGGCGCGCACGGCGGTCAGCGCGTTCAGCGACGAGTTGGTTTCGATCAGCGCGTCCGGCGCGACGCCCGCGTGCGCGAACGCGTGGTCGAGCCGGCGGCGCAGCCGGTACGGGTTCTGCATCGTGACGATCCGGCGGCCCGCGCACGCGGCGAGCGGCAGGCGCGCGTGCGCGGCGAGCGGATCGTCGGCGCGCAGCGCGGCGACGCACGCGGCCTCGCCGATCCAGTGCACGACGACGCCGCGGTGCTCGAGCGGCAGGCTCGTCACGCCGATGTCGGCGGCGCCGGTCAGCACCGCGTGCACGACCTGCTCCGGCGACGCGCTGCGCACCTGGATCTGCCGTGTATCGTGCGCGGGGCCGGGCCGCGCGAGCGCGGCGGGCACGAGGCCGGCCGCGAGCGCGGACGTCGCCGCGATGTGCAGCGGCCGCGCGTCGCCGCGCGCGATCTCGACCGCGCGGGTGCGGATCTGCTGCAGCCCGACCAGCACGTGCTCGACGTCCTCGTACAGCAGGAAGCCCTGCTCGGTCGGCGTCACGCGCGGCCCGTTGCGCGTGAACAGCGCATAGCCGATCTCGGCCTCGAGCTCCTGGATCAGCCGCGTGATCGCGGGCTGCGAGCGCCCGAGCAGGCGGCCGGCCGCGGTGACGCTGCCGGTCGACATCACGGCGGCAAAGGCTTCCAGTTGGCGGAGTTCCATCGGATCGGACGTACGGGACGGATCGTTGTATGTGATTTCCGTATTCTTAAGCCGCCAGAATGCATAATGCAAATACTAAATACGCATATCGTCATATGACGCCGTGCAAAGCGGGCGGGGCAAGCACGCGATCTGTTCCTGCGAGGAACAGAAGTTATGTGAAAACCGGCGGCGATCGGCACGGCGCGCTCCGCTAAGCTAGGGCCGGCTCAGGCTGCGGCCGGCGTAGGTGAGGCCGGCGTAGGTGAGGCCGGCTCAGGCGCCGGCGTCGCCCGAGCCCACGCGGTTCCCGGCACGTGGCCGGCGCGCCGCGCCGCATGAAAGGCAAGCGGGGGAGCGTGCCGGAATCATCGTAGGGAGGAGGTGCAGATGTCGGTCGCGATGTCGTCTTTCAATGGCGAAGCGCCGCAGTTCAACATGCCGTTCAAGCCGCTCGGCGAAGTCGTCGACGCGGTCGGCACGCCGCGCTTCATCGATCGGCTCACGGTCTTTCTGAACAAGCTGGTTCCGCACGACGTCACGCATCTCGAGCGCACGCGCGTCGACCGCGGCACGCCCGACGGATGCCGGCACGAATGGCTCGGCAGCTTCGGGATGGACGGCGAGCCGCAACAGCTCGCCGAAGTGATGGATCTGTACTACGCGCGCTATCGCGCGACCGATCCGCTGTTCACCAGCGTGCACGGCGAACTCGGCACGCGGCTGTTGCTGCGCGACATGAGCCTGCTGCCGTCCGGCGAATTCCGGCGGCGCATTTTCGACGAGCGGCAGGTGACGAACGAATGCGTGATCGTGAAGGGCGCGCCGCACGTGCAGTACGGCGTCGCGCTGGTGCGCAAGAAGTGGTCGCCGCCGTTCTCGCTGACCGAGATGAGCCAGCTGAAGCGGCTCGGCGAATTCCTGTTTCCGCTCGTCGTGCTGCATGCGTCGACGACGGCCGCGCGCAAGATCGCGCATCTGCCGGTCGAGGCGAATCCGCTCGCGCTGTTCGACGCGCGGCTCGAGAGCGACGGGATCGGGCTGTCGAAGCGCGAATACGAACTTTGCCGGCACCTGATCGGCGGCAGGAGCGTCGCCGAGACGGCCGGCATGCTCGGCGTGCAGTTGACGTCGGCGCAGACGTACGTGAAGCGCGCGTTCGTGAAGCTTGGCGTTAGGACGAAGCGCGAGTTGATCGCGTGGGGATACGCGGGGGAGGACGCACGCGCGTCGTGCTGACGCGAGGCGCACGCGTGCGGCTTCAGACCATCCGCGCGTAGCCCTGGATCAGCGCGCGCATCATGCCCTCGACGGTCGCGTCGCGCAGGTCCTCCTCCTGCTCGACGTCCTCGACCAGTGCCGCGAATGCCGTGTTCAGCGTCACGCGGTCGATTTCGTGGCGCTGCTCCATGACGGTCACCATCCCGTCCTTCGACAGATGCGCGGAGAACGCGCGGTTGCCGATGTTCTGATATACGTCGATCATGACGGATCTCCCGGTAGTCCAGACCCTTATCCAGTTTAGTTGGCCGATCCGCCGGTCGCCATGGGGGGAAGCGGTGGGCTCAATCGTCCGACGATAAGCCGACGAAACGCCGGCGACAGGCGCGGCCGAGGTGACGGCCTGGACGCCGGCATGTGGAGCGCACCGCCGATGACTGCCCGACTTACACCCGCGATCGCGTCGACGTTCGCGAATCTCGCGCTCGCGCATCTGACCCGCGAGTATCCGAACCGGCTTGCGCACGCGCTCGCCGGCCCGCAGGACGTGCGCAGCCCGCGCGCGCTGCATCCGATCTTCTACGGCAGCTACGACTGGCATTCGTGCGTGCACGGCTACTGGCTCGTGCTGCATCTGCTCGAGCGCTTTCCGGATCTGCCGGAGGCCGCGCGCATCGTCGCGGTCGTCGATGCGCACTTCACCGACGCGAACGTCGCGCGCGAGTGCGCGTACGTCGATCTGCCGCACAACCGCGGGTTCGAGCGGCCGTACGGCTGGGCGTGGCTGCTCGCGCTCGCCGCACAGCTCGAACGGCTGACGCTGCCGCAGGCCGCGCGCTGGGCGGCGACGTTCGCGCCGCTCGCGGACGCGTTCGTCGCGCGCTTCGAAGCGTTTTTGCCGATGGCGACGTATCCGGTGCGCGTCGGCACGCATTTCAACACCGCGTTCGCGTTGTCGCTCGTGCTCGATTTCGCGCGCCACAAGCCCGTCGGTCAGCGGCGCGAGCGTCTTGCCGCGCTGATCGTCGAGACCGCGACGCGCTGGCATCGCGATGACGCCGGGTGCCAGGCCTGGGAGCCGTCGGGCGACGAGTTCCTGTCGCCGGCGCTGATGGAGGCGGAGCTGATGCGGCGCGTGCTCGCGCCGGACGCATTCGAGCGCTGGTTCGCGCGCTTTCTGCCGGATATCGCGCGCGGCGAGCCCGCGACGCTGTTCGAGCCGGCGACGGTCAGCGATCGCAGCGACGGCAAGATCGCGCATCTGGACGGACTGAATCTGAGTCGGGCGTGGTGCCAGCGGTCGATCGCACGGGCGCTGCCCGAGGGGGACGCGCGCCGCGCGCGGCTGCTCGATGCGGCGGACAAGCATATCGACAGCGCGCTCGCGCACGTCGCCGGGGACTATATGGGCGAGCACTGGCTCGCGACGTTCGCGACGCTGGCGCTCGAAGCGTAGGCGTGGCGCACCGCGTTGCGCTGTGCCGCGCCGCACTGCGTTGCGCCGGGTCACGCTGTGCCACGTGGCGGAGCATCGCGTTGCGTCGCGTTCACCCGGCCTTGCCGCCCGCGTCGGCTTGCTCCGCGTGCAGCAGCAGCGCGAGCCGCCCCGCCGTGTCCTTCATTTTCGGCACGGCTTCGAGCAGATCGTTGAGCGTCGCGCGCGCGGTCGGCGCGTGCACCGCGAGCGCCGCGAGCACGCGGCCGCTGCCGGCCTCCCGCACCGGCACCGCGATCGCGACCATCCCGCGCACGAACTCCTCGTTGTCGATCCCGATCCCGCGCACCGCGAGCCGGTCGAGCTCGGCCGCGAGCAGTTGCGGGTCGGTCAGCGTCCGGTACGTCATCTTCGTCAGCGCCATCCGCGCGAGCATCGCGTTGCGCTCGATCGCCGTCATCTGCGACAGGAACAGCTTGCCGCTCGCGGTGCAGTGCAGCGGCACGCGCATCCCGGGCCGCATCTCGAGCCGCAGCGGCTCGGCCGTCTCGACGCGCTCGACGTACAGCACGCGATCGCCGTCGAGCGCGGTGAGGTTGCAGGTCTCGCCGAGCGTATCGACGAGCGCGCGCAGCAGCGACCGGCACGAGCGCGTGAACGTGCTGTTCGCGAGCGTCGCGAGCGCGAGCTGCGCGGCGCGCGGGCCGAGCGCGATGCCGCGGTCGTGGCCGCGCGAGTCCGGCATGTGCACCACGTAGCCGCGCGCTTCCAGCGATTCGATCAACCGCAGCAGCGTCGCCTTCGGAATTCGCAGCCGCGCCGACAGCTGCGACAGCGTCGACGGCTGCCCGGCCGACGCGAGCTGCTCGAGCACGGAGAGCGCGCGCAGCACGCGCGCGTCGTCGGCGGGCGTGTCGTCGCGCGGCGCCGGGGCGCTGTCTCGCATCGGTGTCCTCCGTCGGGCGCGCCGGAGCGGCGTCGCCGGAAATTGAAACGAAAAGGTCTGATTTTGTACCACAATCGCGCCGCATCATGCGAATCGGCTTGAGTGCGTGCGCTCCGCTCAATAAATTTGGACGAAACATCCCGGATTTTTCTATATCAGCCTCCGCCGGGCCGCCCCAAGGAGGCTGAGCGCCCCCTCGGGGGCAGCGAACGTAGTGAGCGTGGGGGCTGTTTCATTTCAGAGCGGAGACAGGCATGACGCGCAGTTTCGACTATGTGGTCGTCGGCGCCGGTTCGGCCGGCTGCGTTCTCGCGAACCGGCTGTCCGAAGGCGGCCGCTACTCGGTGTGCCTGCTCGAAGCCGGGCCGCCCGACCGCTACATGTGGATCCACGTGCCGATCGGCTATGGGAAGACGATGTTCCATCCGGTCTACAACTGGGGATTCCAGACCGACCCCGATCCGAACATGCACAACCGGCGGCTCTACTGGCCGCGCGGCCGCACGCTCGGCGGCAGCAGTTCGATCAACGGGCTGATCTACGTGCGCGGCCAGCGGCAGGACTACGATCGCTGGGCCGCGCTCGGCAATCGCGGCTGGAGCTGGGACGACTGCCTGCCATACTTCCGCCGCCTCGAGCACAACACGCTCGGCGCGGGGCCGACGCGCGGCGTCGACGGGCCGCTGTGGGCATCGGCGATCCGCCAGCGGCACGAACTCGTCGATGCGTTCGTCGCCGCGTCGAACCGGCTCGGCGTGCGCTCCGTCGACGACTTCAACACCGGCGATCAGGAAGGCGTCGGCTACTACCAGTTGACGACGCGCCGCGGGTTGCGCTGCTCGACCGCGGTCGCGTATCTGAAGCCCGCGCGCTCGCGCGCGAACCTGCACGTCGAGACCGACGCGCTCGCGCAGCGGATCCTGTTCGACGATCCGGGCGACCGCACGCGCGCGACCGGCATCCGCTACGCGCAGCGCGGCGAACTGCGCGACGTGCGCGCGAACCGCGAAGTGATTCTTGCGGCCGGCGCGCTGCAGTCGCCGCAGTTGCTGCAACTGTCCGGCGTCGGGCCTGCCGCGCTGCTGAAGGGGCACGGGATCGAGGTCGTCGCGGATCGCGCGGGCGTCGGCGAGAACCTGCAGGACCATCTGCAGATCCGTCTGATCTATGAAGTGACGAAGCCGATCACGACGAACGACGCGCTGCGCTCGTTTGTCGGCCGCGCGAAGATGGGCCTGCAATGGGCGCTGTTCCGCGGCGGCCCGCTCGCGATCGGGATCAATCAGGGCGGCATGTTCTGCCGCGCGCTGCCCGACGAATCGCCGACGCCCGACATCCAGTTCCACTTCTCGACGCTGTCCGCCGATTCGGCCGGCGGCGCCGTGCATCCGTTTCCGGGCTGCACGTACTCGGTCTGCCAGCTGCGCCCCGAATCGCGCGGCGTGCTGAAGATCCGCTCGACCGACGCGCGCGACGCGCCGTCGATTCAGCCGAACTATCTCGCGACCGAATTCGACCGCCGCACCACGATTGCCGGCGTGCGCTTCGCGCGGCGCGTCGCGGCCACCGAGCCGATCGCGTCGCTGATGAAGCGCGAAGTGCGCCCCGGCGCCGATGCGCAGACCGACGACGAGCTGCTCGAGTTCTGCCGCGAATACGGGCAGACGATCTTTCATCCGTCGGGCACCGCGAAGATGGGCGTCGCGAGCGATCCGCTCGCGGTCGTCGACGCGCGGCTGCGCGTGTACGGCACGCGCGGGCTGCGCGTCGTCGACTGCTCGATCATGCCGACGCTCGTGTCCGGCAACACGAACGTGCCGATCGTGATGGTCGCCGAAAAGGCGGCGGACATGATCGTCGACGATGCGCGCGCAGCCGATCGCGCGGGCGGCATCGCGACGGCGGCCGCGACGGCCGTTTAGCGGCTGGTCCAAGCGAAACCGGCCGACTGGCCCTACCTGCGAGAAATCGGTCTGCCTACAATTTTTTCAACGGATCGCCAGACCAAAGCATCCGCGCAAGACGAAAGCAAACAGGCAAGGATCAGGCAGCTATGCATGGGACCCGAGTAAGCGCTGAAGCGCCAACTCGGGTCGACAGGAGACAGACATGACCCACAGGCAGTCGGCAATGCGCGTTCCTCGCGGACCAGGAACGGTCGAGGCACAACGTTTGACCCCGTCGGAGCACTGATCATGGGAACGAGTTCAATCCGGAGCGCGAGCGACTTCGCCGGCGGCCAGAAAGACGACACCCGCTACGACCCGACCTACGACCCGCTGGTGTCGCCCGGGCCCGGGCGCGGCAAGCAGTACGCGCCGACCTACTGGGTCGCGACGGCCGGCAGCCCGCCGCCCGACGACGGCCCGATCACGAAGGACATCGACGTCGACGTCGCGATCATCGGCGCCGGCTACACGGGCCTCGCGACCGCGCTGTGCCTCGCCCGCGAGCACGGGATCAAGGCGGTCGTGCTCGAGGCGAACCGCACCAGCTGGGGCTGCAGCAGCCGCAACGGCGGGCAGGGGCAGAACGCGTCCGGCCGCCTGTCGCGCTCGCAGTGGATCCAGCGCTGGGGCAAGGACGTCGCGCTGAAGATGCACGAAGAGATTCAGGAAGGCTTCAACCACTTCAAGGAATTCGTCGCCGAGATCGATTGCGATCCGCAGCCGGGCGGCCACTTCCTGATCGCGCATCGTCCGCGGATCATGGCGAAGCTCGCGGCCGAGGCGAAGGTCTGGAAGGACGTGTTCGGCTATCCGTCCGAGCTGCTCAGCGCCGAGACGTTCCGCCGCGAGTTCGTCAACGATCACGAGTCGGCCGGCGCGCTGCACGAGCCCGAAGGGATCGGCATCCACGCGCTGAAGCTCGCGTTCGGCTACCTGCGCCTCGCGCGCGAAGCGGGCGCGCGCGTGCACACGAGCAGCCCGGTGATCGGCTGGGAAACGATCAACGGCGTCCATCATCTGCGCACGCCGGGCGGGATCGTCCGCGCGCGGGCGGTCGGCATCGCGACCGGCGCGTATACCGCGCAGACGCTGCATCCGTCGCTGCGCAGCAAGGTGATGCCGATCCTGTCGAACTCGATGGTCACGCGGCCGCTGACCGATCAGGAAATCGAAGCGTGCAACTTCCGCACGACGCAGGTGCTGACCGATACGCGCACGCTGCGCTTCTACTATCGCTTCCTGCCGGACAAGCGCCTGCAGATCGGCAGCCGCAGCGCGATCACCGGCGCCGACGCGCCGAATCCGCGCCACTTCGAACTGCTGAAGGAAGGGATGGGACGCAAGTTCCCGGCGCTGCGCGGCGTGCAGATCGACTTCTCGTGGTGGGGCTGGGTCGACGTCAGCCACGACATGATGCCGCGCGTGTGCCAGCCGGATCCGAAGCAGGCGGTGTTCTACGCGCTCGGCTACGGCGGCAACGGCGTGTCGTATTCGCAGCAGGCGGGCCGCCGGATGGCCGAGCGGATCGCCGGCAAGGGCGCGCGCCAGACGCTGCCGATCTTCACGTCGCCGCTGCCCGGCCATCCGTTCGCGCCGTTCCGGCGCCTCGGGCAGCGGATGCTGTACGTCGGCTACTTCCACCGCGACGAAAAGCCTTGACCCTCCGCGCGGCCCGTGACCGGCCGCGCGTCACCCGATTACAAAACCGATAAATCGATCCATGCGGCGGGGCGCGCAGGCGCGCTCGCACGCTCAGTCATCGACGGCGTCTGTGCGCGCGCCTCGCGCACGGGGGATGCACATGCGTCGATCGACTCACAGGATATGGAGAAGACATGCAACCATCGATGGACCGAAGTGAACTGAAGTGCGGGCTCAAGCAGCGTCACATGACGATGATCGCGCTGGGCGGCGTGATTGGCGCGGGGCTCTTCGTCGGCAGCGGCGTGGTGATCCAGCAGACCGGGCCCGCCGCGATCCTGTCGTTCCTGATCACCGGCGTGCTCGTCGTGCTCGTGATGCGGATGCTCGGCGAGATGGCGTGCGCGATGCCCGCCGTCGGCTCGTTCTACGAATATGCGCGGCTCGCGTTCGGCAACTGGCGCGGGCCCGGCCGGCTCGCCGGCTTCCTGACCGGCTGGATGTACTGGTATTTCTGGGTGATCGTCGTCGCGCTCGAAGCGGTCGCGGGCGCGAAGCTCGTGCAGTTCTGGCTGCCCGACATGCCCGCGTGGATCATCAGCCTGACGCTGCTCGTCGTGCTGACCTTGACGAACCTGATCTCCGTCAGCAGCTACGGCGAGTTCGAGTTCTGGTTCTCGTCGATCAAGGTCGGCGCGATCGTCGTGTTCCTGTTCCTCGGCGGCCTGTACGTGTGCGGCTTGTGGCCGGCGGCGATGCATACGACGGCGGTGCTGCCGACGCTGCTCGGCCACGGCGGCTTCATGCCGCTCGGCATCGGGCCGGTGATGAGCGGCGCGGTGGCGGCGACCGGCTTCTACTTCGGCGCGGAGATCGTCACGATCGCGGCGGCCGAGGCGAAGGAGCCCGCGAAGGCCGTCGCGAAGGCAACCAACTCGGTGATCACGCGCGTGCTCGTGTTCTACGTCGGCTCGGTCGCGCTCGTCGTCGCGCTCGTGCCGTGGAATTCGCCGCAGATGGCGACGCCGTACGTCAGCGCGCTGCAAGTGATCGGCCTGCCTGCCGCCGCGAACGTGATGAACGCGATCGTGCTGACCGCCGTGCTGTCCGCGCTGAACTCGGGCCTCTATGCGGCATCGCGGATGCTGTTCGCGCTGACCCGCCACGGCGACGCGCCCGCGTCGCTCGCGAAGGTCAACAAGCGCGGCGTGCCGGTGCGCGCGATCCTGCTCGGCACGCTGTTCGGCTACGTGTCGGTCGTGATGTCGTACGTGTCGCCCGACACCGTGTTCGCGTTCCTCGTCGATTCGTACGGCACCGTCGCGATCTTCGTGTACGTGCTGATCGCGTGCTCGCAACTGCGCCTGCGCAGCCGCCTCGATGCCACGGCGACGAGCCAGCTGCGCGTGAAGATGTGGGGCTTCCCGTATCTGACCTGGCTGTCGATCATCGGGATGATCGGGATCCTCGTCGCGATGGCGTTCATCCCGGAGCAGCGCAAGCCGCTCTGGCTCGGCGTCGCGAGCCTCGCCGTGCTGCTCGTCGCCTACGAGCTGTTCATCCGCCGCCGTCAGCGCGGCGCGTATCTGGACGAGCACGAACTGGTCGCGTATCCGCCGCAGTGATGCGGTAGCGCGGCAATGCGGTAAGCAAAACGAAAGTTTTGGCGGCGCACAACAGCACCGGGTCCGGCGAACGGACCCGGTTCCCGTTGAGGGTTGACCCTCGAACTATCACGCCTGCCGATAGTTTCGATCCGAGGATACGACTTTTTATTGGCTTGCGCGGCACGTAGCATAGGTGAACCGGGTAGCTGGATCCTGCGTCGCGGACGCCCGGCCGCCGACATCGCTGACATTTGCGAACGAATTCGCGAACGAGGGAGACCATGGAGCACCAGGCCCGTACCCAGAACGAGAAGCTCGAGGTCAAGACGACGACGTGCTACATGTGCGCGTGCCGTTGCGGGATCCGTGTGCATCTTCGCGACGGCGAGGTGCGCTACATCGACGGCAATCCCGACCATCCGCTGAACCAGGGCGTGATCTGCGCGAAGGGTTCGTCGGGGATCATGAAGCAGTATTCGCCCGCGCGGCTCACGCAGCCGCTGCTGCGCAAGCAGGGCGCGGAGCGCGGCGACGCGCAGTTCGAGCCGGTGTCGTGGGACGTCGCGTTCTCGATGCTCGAAAAACGCCTCGGCCATCTGCGCGCGACCGATCCGAAGAAGTTCGCGCTGTTCACCGGCCGCGACCAGATGCAGGCGCTGACCGGCCTGTTCGCGAAGCAGTTCGGCACGCCGAACTATGCGGCGCACGGCGGCTTCTGCTCGTCGAACATGGCGGCCGGGATGATCTACACGATCGGCGGCTCGTTCTGGGAGTTCGGCGGCCCCGATCTCGACAACGCGAAGCTGTTCTTCATGATCGGCACCGCCGAGGATCACCACTCGAATCCGCTGAAGATCGCGCTGTCGAAGTTCAAGCGCGCGGGCGGGCGCTTCATCGCGATCAATCCGGTGCGCACCGGCTACGCGGCGATCGCCGACGAGTGGATTCCGATCCGCCCCGGTACCGACGGCGCGCTGTTCATGGCGCTGATCCGCGAGCTGATCGAGCAGGGCGCGTACGACCACGAGTTCGTCGCGCGCTACACGAACGCCGGCGAGCTCGTCGATCTGCGCGACGCGAGCGACACGTTCGGGCTGTTCGTCAGCGACCCGGACGCGCCCGAAGTGAACGCGCTGTATCCGCAGAATCATCTGTGGTGGGATGCGCGCACGAACCGCGCGGTGCTGCATCATGCCGACGGCGCCGAGCCCGTGCTCGACGGCCGCTACACGCTCGACGACGGCACGCCGGTCGCGCCGTCGTTCACGCTGCTGCGCGAGCAGGTCGCCGACTGCACGCCCGAATGGGCGGCCGACATCACCGGCATTGCCGCCGACACGATCCGCCGGATCGCGCTCGAGATGGCGACGGTTGCGCGCGAACAGCGGATCGTGCTGCCGGTGTCGTGGACCGATTCGTGGGGCGCCACGCACGACACGGTCGAAGGCACGCCGATCGCGTTTCATGCGATGCGCGGCCTCGCCGCGCATTCGAACGGCTTCCAGACGATCCGCGCATTGGCGGTGCTGATGTCGCTGCTCGGCACGATCGACCGGCCGGGCGGCTTCCGCCACAAGGCGCCGTATCCGCGCGCGGCCCCGCCGTCCGCGAAACCGCCGAACGACCCGGCGATGGTGAAGCCGAACACGCCGCTTTCGACCGGCCCGCTCGGCTGGCCCGCCGCGCCCGGCGACCTGTTCGTGCACGAGGACGGCACGCCCGCGCGGATCGACAAGGCATTCTCGTGGGAGTATCCGCTCGCGGTGCACGGGCTCATGCATTCGGTGATCACGAACGCATGGCGCGGCGATCCGTATCCGATCGACACGCTGCTGATCTTCATGGCGAACATGGCGTGGAATTCGTCGATGAACACGACGGAAGTCCGCAAGATGCTCGTCGACAAGCGAGACGACGGCGAATACAAGATTCCGTTCCTCGTCGTCTGCGACGCGTTCGAATCGGAGATGACCGCGTTCGCGGACCTGATCCTGCCGGACACGACGTATCTCGAGCGCCACGACGTGATGTCGGTGCTCGACCGGCCGATCTCCGAGTTCGACGGCCCTGTCGATTCGGTGCGCGTGCCGGTGGTGCCGCCGACCGGACAGTGCAAGCCGTTCCAGGAAGTGCTGATCGAGCTCGCGAGCCGCCTGAAATTCCCCGCGTTCACCACGCCGGACGGCAAGCGCAAGTTCCGCGACTACCCGGACTTCGTGATCAACTTCCAGACCGCGCCCGATTCCGGCACGGGCTTCCTGATCGGCTGGCGCGGCAAGGACGGCACGAAGGCCGTGATCGGCGAGCCGAATCCGAACCAGTGGGAGCAGTACGCGAAGAACAACTGCGTGTATCACCACGTGCTGCCGGAATCGCTGCAGTACATGCGCAACTGCAACGGCGACTACATGCAGTGGGCGGTCGACAACGGGATGCGCAAGTTCGGCGTGCCGATCGTGATCCAGCTCTACTCGGACGTGATGCAGAAGTTCCGGCTCGCCGCGCAAGGGAAGACGAGCGGCCGCCAGCCGCCCGACCATCTGCGCGCGCGGGTCGAGCGCTATTTCGATCCGCTGCCGTTCTGGTATGCGCCGCTCGAGGCCGACGTGACCGATCTCGACCGCTATCCGCTCGCGGCGATCACGCAGCGGCCGATGGCGATGTATCACTCGTGGGATTCGCAGAACGCGTGGCTGCGGCAGATCCACGGCGAGAACCATCTGTTCGTGAACCCGGTGACGGCCGAAGCGCAGGGCATCGAGGACGGCGGCTGGATCTACGTCGAGTCGCCGTGGGGCAAGGTGCGCTGCCGCCTGCGCTACAGCGAGGCGGTCGAGCCCGGCACGGTATGGACGTGGAACGCGATCGGCAAGGCGGCCGGCGCGTGGAATCTCGGGCCGAAAGCCGGCGAATCGCAGCGCGGCTTCCTGCTGAACCACGTGATCACCGACGAGCTGCCGAGCGATTCGCGCGAAGGCGAACGGTTGTCGAATTCCGATCCGATCACTGGCCAGGCGGGCTGGTACGACGTGCGCGTGCGGATCTATCCGGCCGAAGCCGACGCGACGACGACGCTGCCGCAGTTCGCGCCGATGCAGCCGCTGCCCGGCTCGACGAGCGTGGTGCAGCGCGTGCAGGCGTATTTCGCGGGCAAGGGCGAGTTCGCCGCGCGGCTGCGCCGCGCTTCCAAATCCGACCAGTAACCGGGAGCTGACCATGACCCAGATGGCCCTTGTGATCGACCTGAACGTCTGCGTCGGTTGCCATGCGTGCGTGACGAGCTGCAAGGAATGGAACACGTCCGGCGAGGCGGGCAGCCTGTCGGACGTCCGCCCGTACGACGACGATCCGTCCGGCACGTTCTTCAACCGCGTACAGACGTACGAGGCGGGCGTGTTCCCGATGACCGACACGATCCACTTCCCGAAGTCGTGCCTGCATTGCGAGGATCCGCCGTGCGTGCCCGTGTGCCCGACCGGCGCGAGCTACAAGCGCAAGTCGGACGGGCTCGTGCTCGTCGACTACGACAAGTGCATCGGCTGCAAGTACTGTTCGTGGGCGTGCCCGTACGGCGCGCGCGAGATCGACGAAGAACGCAAGGAGATGACGAAGTGCACGCTCTGCGCGGACCGCATCTATAACGAAGCGCTGCCCGAGCGCGACCGCAAGCCCGCGTGCGTGCTCGCGTGCCCGACGTCCGCGCGGATCTTCGGCGACATCCACGATCCGGAGTCCGACGCCTCGCGCGCGATCCGCGAGCGCGGCGGCTATCAGTTGATGCCGGAGTGGGGCACGAAGCCGTCGAACCACTACCTGCCGCGCGTGAAGACCGAATCGGCGTGCGGCTGCGGCAAGACGGGCGGTTGCGGCAGCAAGCCGGCAGACGATTCGCTCGACGCGCAGCTCGAGCGCGGCGAGATCGGGCTGGCCGCGCTTGCGGCGCGGCGTTGAGTTTCTTTTCATTCAGGGATACGACGGAGTTCATATGCGGCCCGCCTTCTCGGTTGTTCTTCTCACTACGCTCTGCGGTGCGGCGCAAGGGCAGTTGCTGATGCTCGTGCTGATCGAGGCGCTCGCGCGCGCGACCGGCATCACGGTGCCGCCGATGTTCTACGTCGTCGGCGCGGGCATCTCGGTCGTGCTCGGCGCGCTCGGCCTGCTCGCATCGTTCTTCCATCTCGGCCACCCGGAGCGCGCGTGGCGCGCGATCGCGATGTGGCGCACGTCGTGGCTGTCGCGCGAATGCATCGCGCTGCCGCTGTTCCTCGCGCTCGCGTTCGCGTATGGCGTCGCGCACTGGGTCGGGTTCGGCGGCACGCTCGCGATCGGTGTGCTCGGCGCGCTCGCGAGCATCGCGCTGTTCGTCTGTACCGCGATGATCTACGCGTGCCTGCGCTTCCTGCAGGAATGGGCGAGCCCGCTGACGATCGTCAACTTCGTGCTGCTCGGCTGCGCGTCGGGCTGCACCCTCGCGACCGCCTGCGCGGCGTGGCTCGCGCCGGACATCGTCATTCTGCTCGCGCCGTGCGCGTGCGTGCTGACGCTCGCCGGCTGCGCGACGCGGATCGCGTCGCTCGTGCGCAACGCGCGGCTGAAGCCGAAGTCGACCGTGCAGAGCGCGACGGGCATCCGCAACGCGAAGGTCGAGCAGAAGTCGCGTGGCTTCACCGCGAGCGCATTCAACACGCGCGAGTTCTTCCACGGGCAGACCGACGGCACGCTGCGGATGGTGAAGTTCGGTTTCCTGATCACTGCGTTCGCGGTGCCGTTCGTGCTGACCGGCGCGGGCGCGATCGCGCAGACGTCGACGGCGGCCGTCGCGCTCGGCGCGGCGTTCGTGATCCAGTATGCGGGGCTCGTCGCCGAGCGCTGGTTCTTCTTCGCGGATGCGCGCCATCCGCAGAACATCTACTACCAGCGGGCGTCGTGATCCGCGTGCCGGAACGTGTCGGCGAGCGCCCGAGCGGCCTCCCGCACGCGCGGCACGAACTCGAGGATGCGCGACAGCGGCGCGCGCGACACCGGCGCGTGCACGGCGACGGCCGCGATGCATCCGCCGTTCGCGTCGACGACCGGCGCCGCGATGCACACGATGCCGGCGACGAATTCCTCGTTGTCGATCGCGACGCCGTTGTGCGCGATGCGGTCGAGTTCCGCTTCGAGCAGGTGCGGATCGGTGATCGTGTTCGGCGTATGGCGGACGAGCTTCATCGCGCGGATCAGCGCGCCGCGCTCGTCGGGCGGCAGCATCGCGAGCAGCAGCTTGCCGCTCGCGCTGCAGTACGCGGGCACGCGCGCGCCCGGTTTCAGGTCGAGCCGCAGCGGCCACGCCGCTTCGACGCGATCGAGGTACAGCACGTCGGTGTCGTGCAGCATCGTCAGGTTGCAGGTTTCGCCGAGATCGTCGACGAGGCCCGCGAGAATCGCGTGACGCAGCCGCCGCGCGCCCGCGTGCATCATCACGCCGAGGCCGAGCTGCGCGAGGCGCGGGCCGATCGCATACGCGTTGCGCTGGCCCGGCTCGCGGATTACGAAGCCGCCCGCTTCGAGTGACGCGAGCATCCGGTGCAGCGACGTCTTCGGCATGTCGACGTCGCGCGTCAGGTCGGCGAGCGATACCGCGTCGCCGGCGTTGACGATGTGTTCGAGCAGCGCGAACGCGCGCAGCGTGGGCGTATCGGCGGGGAGCATGGAAGCCGGTCCGGAAACGGAATGCGGACGATTGTACCGAATGCGTGCCGGCGGTCCGAGCGGCTGATGGCGCGTGTTGGAGACGGAACCGGAGACGGAACGAGGAGCAGCGTGCGATGGATATCGTGATGAGCAAGCCGGACTGCATGGTGTCGGTCCGCGAGCGGTTCGGCATCGATTCGAGCCTGATGGTGCCCGCGTTCAGCGAGCGCGACGACCACGTGCCCGACGTCGACGACGCGTACCGCTTCAATCCCGAGGTGACGCTCGCGATCCTGGCCGGCTTCACGCGCGACCGCCGCGTGCTGGTGCAGGGGATGCACGGCACCGGCAAGTCGACGCACATCGAGCAGGTTGCCGCGCGGCTGAACTGGCCGTGCGTGCGCGTGAATCTCGACGGCCACATCAGCCGGCTCGACCTCGTCGGCAAGGACGCGATCGTCGTGCGCGACGATCTGCAGGTGACCGAATTCCAGGAAGGGATCGTGCCGTGGGCGCTGCAGCGGCCGGTCGCGCTGATCTTCGACGAATACGACGCGGGCCGCCCGGACGTGATGTTCGTGATCCAGCGGATACTCGAGCGCGACGGCAAGTTCACGCTGCTCGACCAGAACCGCGTGATTCATCCGCATCCGTACTTCCGGCTGTTCGCGACCGCGAACACGATCGGGCTCGGCAATCTGAACGGGCTGTATCACGGCACGCAGATGCTCAATCACGCGCAGATGGACCGCTGGAACGTCGTCGCGACGCTGAACTATCTGCCGCGCGACGAGGAGATCGGCATCGTGCGCGCGCGCGTGCCGGAGCTCGACGACGACGCGGGCCGCACGCTGCTCGAATCGATGGTCAGCATGGCCGAGCTCACGCGCAACGGCTTCGCGACCGGCGATCTGTCGACGCTGATGTCGCCGCGCACGGTGATCAACTGGGCGGAGAACTGCCAGATTTTCCGCGATCCGGCGCTCGCGTTCCGGCTCACGTTTCTGAACAAGTGCGACGAGGCCGAGCGGCCGATCGTCGCCGAGTATTACCAGCGCTGCTTCGGCACGGAACTCGAAACGGCGCCGCCGCGTGACGGCGGAGCGGGCGACGCGCGCGGAGCCGGCCGGTGAGCACTGACCGCGACGCGGCCCGGCTCGCGTCGCAGCGCGAAACGCTGTGCGCGGCCGCGGTGCGCGCGCTGACCGGCGACGCAGCGCTGCATTACCGCGCGGGCCGCGTGTGCCGCGAGCTGCGGCCGCTGCCGATTCATGCGCCGCATCTGCGTGCCGACGCGGCCACCGACGATTTCATGTCGCTGCGCGGCGCGGCCGATGGTGTCGCGCTGCGCGTCGTCCATTCCGACGCCGCGTTGCATCGTGCGCTGTCCGGTGACGATCCGGTCGAGCGCGTGCTGTTCGAGATGCTCGAGCAACTGCGCTGCGAATCGCTCGCGCCGGCCGGGATGCCGGGCCTCGCGCAGAACCTGCGGCATCGCTTCGAGGCGTGGTCGCGCGCGTTTTGCCGCTCGGGGCTCGTCGACAGTCAGATCGGCATCCTGATTTATACGGTCGCGCAGATCGCCTGGTCGCGCTTGACCGGCTGGCCGGTGCTCGAGGAAACCGAGGACCTGATCGAAGCGTCGCGCGCGGCGATCGTGCCGGCGATCGGCGTCGAGCTGGCCGGGATGCGGCGCTGCCGTGCCGATCAGCGCGCGTTCGCGGAGCATGCGCTCGCGCTCGCGCGACGGATCGCGGCGATGATCCGGGACGAGCGCGCGGCGTTCAACGAAGTCGATACGCAGAACGCGCGCGAGCAGGACGCGGCGCTGACGTCGTTTTCGCTGTGGGTCGATTTCGACGACGAAGACGGCTGGGAGATGCCCGCGCTCGCGCAGAGCGGGGACAGCGCGGTGCTGCAAGCGTCGGCTGACGGTTATCGCGCGTATACGACGCGCTATGACCGGGAGATTCGCCCGGGCACGATGGTTCGCGCGGCGCTGCTGCGCACGTACCGCGAGCGGCTCGACGCGCGGATCGCCGCGCGCGGAATCAACGTCGCGCGGCTCGCGCGCGTGCTGCGCGATGCGCTCGTGATTCCGCAGAACGATGGCTGGTCGTTCGGCGAGGAGCACGGCCGCATCGACGGGCGGCGGCTCGCGCAGCTCGTTACCTCGCCGGCCGAGCGGCGGCTGTTCCGGCTAGAACGGATCCGGCCGCGCGCGGACTGCGTGCTGACGTTTCTGATCGATTGCTCGGGGTCGATGAAGGCGTATATCGACGCGGCGGCGGTGATGATCGACACGCTCGTGCGCGCGGGGGATGAGGCGGGGCTGGAGACCGAGGTGCTTGGCTATACGACGGGTGCATGGAACGGCGGGCGCGCGCAGCTCGATTGGCTTGCGCGGGGCCGGCCGAAGCATCCGGGAAGGCTCAACGAGCTGTGTCATATGGTGTTCAAGGATGCGACGACGCGCTGGCGTGGTGCTCGCGCGGATATCGCGGCGCTGTTCAAGGCGGATCTGTTTCGCGAGGGTGTCGATGGGGAGGCGCTCGAGTGGGCCTGTGCGCGCATCGCCGCGCGCGATGCGGCGCGCAGGATCGTCGTCGTGATCTCGGACGGCAGCCCGATGGATGGTGCTACGAGCCTCGCGAACGATCCGTATTACCTCGATAATCATCTGAAGCAGGTCGTCGCGCGGCACGAAACGATGCGCGACGTCGAGATTCTCGGGCTCGGCGTCGGGCTCGATCTCGGGCCGTATTATCGGCATCGGCTCGCGATCGATCTGTCCGCGCCGCCGGATATGAAGCGGCTGATCGAGATCGCGCGGTGGGTTGGGGCGCGGCGGTAGACTATGCATCCGATACCGCTTCCGGATCGTTAAGTGGTTTGCACCCGCAACTGCCCGTCGGAGCACCAGGCTTCGCGGCCATTGCGTGCTCCGACCTTGCCGGCGGCCTGGCAGCAAACGGTGGCGCCACGAAAAGCTCGGCTGATGAGCGCTTCTTATGTTTGTCCGATACCCACACGCTCCAGTAACCGCCCACCTTGAATTGCAGATTCTTAAGACGCCGGGCGTAGCGACGCCGCACGACAAGATCGCGACCATTTACATGGACGCCTGTTACATGCCCAAAGCAGTAGACGGACGACGCCATCGGAAACAGCATTGCGGAGCACAAGACATCAGTGATCTGGAGGCCTGCGTGATTGTTGCTTACGCCGAACGTCGGAAGTTCGAGAATGCGTCCGAACGGATCACCCTTCGCCCGGTACTTTTGCGTGAAGATCGAATGGGCAACTTGGTCATTGAGTTGCGTCGTTCTGAAGTCAGCGACCATGAATCCGTTGGAATTCTTGCTCTCCAGGAACGCCTGGAACGATCGACATGCGTGCTGGACAGACTGTGTATAGGTTGCGCGCGCCTTGAACGGCACGGCTACTCCCTTTACCCAAATGTCTGCCAAAATTCGGCATTCATACTTCTCAAGCACCTCGAGCATCTCGTCGATGAATCGCAACTGGGTGCGGGCGTTGTGGGCGTGTTTTCGAATAAATGACCTGAAGTAAACGACCCGGGGAAGTATTTGCGCTTCAATGCGAGAAACTCGCGTGTGATGTCGGCGAGTGCGTCCTGTTGGACGATCAATCCCGCAATCACGAGCAACGGCTGAATGTTTGTTTTCTTGGCTGGCAAAGCAGCGCTACAGCCCGCCTCGTCGATGTAGCAGATGTATGGCACGAGGTTTCCATCCGTCCAAATGAAAACAGCCGCTAAAGCGGCTGTTTGGCGGCCTGAGGCCGTATTTGTCGCCAGGTTTCCCCGTTCGACGAGCGATTCAGGCATTGCCTAATCGTTCGCGTAGCGTAACCGGGCACTTTCCTGTTGTCAATTTCGCTGATGCAAATTTTGGCGTGCCGTTTTGCCGCATCAAATGGCAACGTAGGAAGCCGAAGGAGATATGGATGGCGCGAACACCCGCGCCACCGGGAGTTGAAGACGGTGGCGCACGAAGGTCCGAGGTCCGCACACCGAGGTCAAACTCCCGCGCATGAAGGCCGAAGACTCGCACGCCGAGATCAAACCCTCGCACACGAAGACCAGAGACTCGCGCGCCGAGATCAAACCCTCATACAGACGGAGGTCGAAGGCCGGTGCGCCGAGGTTGACCCTCGCGCACGAATGTCAGAGACCCGTGCGCCGCGGTCCGAGGCCCGTGTGCCGAGGTCAAACCGTCGTGTACCCGGAGGTCGGAGGCCCGTGCTCGGAAGTAAACTCTCGCGATTGAAGGTCAGAGGCCCGAGTCTCGAGGCCTGATCTGCATGCACCGACCGCAGCGGTTCGAGCACCGCGGGCAAAGCTCCGCGCGTCGCCGTCTGAACTCCATGCGCCGGCGTCTGAACGTTGCCCGCGGGGAAATTCAGCGCGCGTGCACCAAATGCAGCACCGCCGCCGACATCAGATAAACCCCGATCCCCATCAGCACCCCGAAAGCTAACCTTCTTGTCGCGATCGCCGACAGCGGCGGCGGAAAATGCCGCGCGGCGACCGTCATCAGCACCACGACCGGCGCGCCGCACGCGGCGAGCGTCCAGGTCTCGGCGCCGAGCTGGCCTTCATAGGCGCTGCAAACCACGCGCGTCGCCGACGTCACCGTGAAGATCAGGATCAGCGCGCAGCGGATCTGCGTGACCGTCAGCGGCTGCCGGTAGAACTGGAAGATCAGCGGCGGCCCGGACACGCCGAACATGCCGCTCAGCAATCCGCCGCACACGCCGCTCACGAAGAAGCTGCGGTCGCCCGAGCGCTGCGGGAGCGGCGCGGGACGCAGCGCGGCGGACAGCCCGCCGTACATCACGACCGCGCCGAGCAGCAGTTGCAGCAGGCCCGACGCGGATCGGTTCAGGTATTCGAGCAGCAGCACGCCGACGACGACCGACGGCAGCACGCCGACCGTCGCCGCGCCGACCGCGCGCCAGTCGATGTGATGCAGCTTGCCCGGCAGCGCGGCCGCGCTGTTCGCGAGCGTCACGAGGCTCAGCAGCGTCGCGACCGTCGCGACCGGCGCGAGCCCGAACCCGCTCGACGCGCCCATCACGATCATCCCGAGGCCGAAGCCGGTGATCGTCTGAAAATAGCTGGCCGCGCCCATCACCGCGACGAGCACCGCGAGTTTTTCGCCCGTCATGCCGGCGTCGCGGAGGACGCGCCCGCGCGACGCGCGGCGGCCTGCGCCTGCACGGTCGTCACCGCGATCACGTGATAGATGTCGTCGGCGCTGCAGCCGCGCGACAGATCGTTCGCCGGCTTCGCGAGCCCCTGCAGCAGCGGCCCGATCGCCTTCGCGCGGCCGATCCGCTCGGCGAGCTTGTAGCCGATGTTGCCGGCGTCCAGATTCGGAAACACGAGCACGTTCGCATGGCCGTGCACGTGGGAATGCGGGATCTTGCGATCGGCGATCTCGGCCACGATCGCCGCGTCGAGCTGCACGTCGCCGTCGATCAGCAGGGCCGGGCGCTGCGCCTGCACGATCTGCGTCGCGTGCACGACCTTGTCGACGGCCGCGTGATGCGCGCTGCCGCTCGTCGAGAACGACAGCATCGCCACCCGCGGCGTCTCGTCGATCAGCAGGCTTTGGGCGCTGTCCGCCGCGGCCATCGCGATCTCGGCAAGCTGCTGCTCGTCCGGATCGACGACGAGCGCGCAGTCGGAGAAGATCAGCCCGCCTTTCATCGTATGGAACGGCTCGCAGAGCATCATCAGGAAGAAGCTCGACACGAGCTTGAACGACGGATCGATACCGATGATCTGGATCGCGGTGCGGACCACGTCGGCGGTCGCGTGTACCGCACCCGCGACGGAGCCGTCTGCGTCGCCGAGCCGCACCATCAGGTTTGCGTAGGTGAGCGGATCCCGCACGGCTTCGCGCGCGGCGTCGGCCGTCATCCCTTTCTTCGCGCGCAGCGCATGGAGCGCGCTCGCGTACGCGTCGCGCGACGCGGACGTCGCCGGGTCGATCAGCTCCATCCCGGCGAGATCGACGCCGTCGCGCGCCGCGGCCGCGTGGATCGACGCGGCATCGCCGACGAGCACGATGCGCGCGATGCCTTCGCGCGCGGCGCGCCGCGCCGCCTCCAGCACGCGCGCGTCGTCGGCCTCGCAGAGCGCGATGCGCATCGGCGACTGGCGCGCCGATTCGATGATGCGGTTCAGGGCTTTCATGACTTTTCTCGTTCTCGGCCGCCAAGGAAAAAAAGCCGGACGCGGCGGGGAATTCGCGTCCGGCCGGCCACCGGCGCGCACGGGGGGAGCGCGTCGGCGGAGCGGGTCGTCAAGGCTACAGCATCAGACGTAGTCCTTGTACTTGGCGAGCGTGCGCACCGGCTTGCTCAGTGCGTCGCGGCGGAACGGATCGCCGAGCTCGCGCGTGCACATGATCTCGATGATCGTCGTCTTGCCCTGATTCATCTGCAGATCGATCGCCTTCTTCAGCGCCGGGCCGACGTCCTCGAGCTTGTCGACGACGATCCCTTCAGCGCCCATCGCCTTCGCGATCGCCGCGAAGCTCTGGTTGTCGAGCTCGCCCGCGACGAAGCGGCGGTTGTAGAAGTCGACCTGGTTCTTCTTCTCCGCACCCCACTGACGGTTGTGGAACACGACCGCGGTGACCGGGATGTTGTGGCGCACGCAGGTCATCGTCTCCATCAGGCTCATCCCCCACGCGCCGTCGCCCGCGTACGACACCGCCGGACGGTGCGGCGCCGCGACCTTCGCGCCGATGATCGTCGGGAACGCGTAGCCGCAGTTGCCCCAGCTCATCGCGGCGAAGAAGCTGCGCGGCTTGTTGAAGCGCAGGTAGCTGTTCGCGACCGAGTTGATGTTGCCGATGTCGGTCGACACCATCACGTCGTCCGGCATCGCCTTCTCGAGCTCGCGCAGCACCTGGCGCGGATGCAGATAGCTGCCGCCGCTGAACGGGCGCTCGTGCGACTGCTCTTCGATCATGTCGAGGCTGTACGGGTCGCGCTCGTGCGTCCACTCGTCGAGCTCCTTCTCCCACGCGGCCTTCTCGGATGCGATCTGGTCCGCGCGTTCGGTGCGCGTCGCATCGCACGCGAGCGTGCGGTCCGCGAGGCGCTGCGTGAGCGCGACCGCGGCGGCCTTCGCGTCGCCGCAGATGCCGACCGAGATTTTCTTCACGAGGCCGAGCATCTTGTGGTCGGCGTCGATCTGGATGATCTTCGCGTCCTTCGGCCAGTAGTCCATCCCGTGCTGCGGCAGCGTGCCGAACGGCCCGAGGCGCGAGCCGAGCGCGATCACGACGTCCGCGCGCGACAGCAGCTTCATCGCGGCCTTCGAGCCCTGATAGCCGAGCGGGCCGCACCACAGCGGATGGTTCGCCGGGAACGAGTCGTTGTGCAGGTAGCTGTTCACGACCGGCGCGCCGAGACGCTCGGCGAGCGCCTTGCATTCGTCGATCGCGTCGGCCATCACGACGCCGCCGCCCGAGATGATCACCGGGAACTTCGCCTGCGCGATCAGCTCGGCCGCATCGTTCAGGCTCTGCTCGCCGCCGGCGCCGCGGTCGAGCTTGCGCGGTTGCGGAATCTCGACCTTGACCTTGCCGTAGAAGTAGTCGCGCGGGATGTTGAGCTGCGTCGGGCCCATCTCGGCCTGCGCGCGGTCGAAGCAGCGCGCGGTGAATTCGGCCATCCGCGCCGGGTGCGTGACGTGGCCCTGGTATTTCGTGAATTCCTGGAACATCGGCAGCTGGTTCGCTTCCTGGAAGCCGCCGAGGCCGATGCCCATCGTGCCCGCTTCCGGCGTCACGATCACGACCGGGCTGTGCGCCCAGTACGCGGCCGCGATCGCGGTCACGCAGTTGCTGATGCCGGGGCCGTTCTGGCCGATCACGACGCCGTGGCGGCCCGACACGCGCGCATAGCCGTCGGCCATGTGGCCGGCGCCCTGCTCGTGCACGACCGGGATCAGACGAATGCCGGCGGGCGCGAAGATGTCCATCGCGTCCATGAACGCGGAGCCCATGATGCCGAACATCTCGGTCACGCCGTTGGCCGCTAGGGTCTCGACGAACGCCTCGGACGGCGTCATGTCCTGCGGGCCGCTCGTCGTCGTCTTGGTGGTGGATTGATCGCTCATGGGGTGTCTCCGGGTGTTGATTAACGGAACATCTTGTTCCGAAATATGATTCATCGGCGAATCAGGATCAAGGTGTTCCGCGTTTATCTGGCTAAAGTGGAATGAAATGGAGTGAATCGTTTCAAATCTGCGAGGTGTATCAGGCCGGCAGCTTCGGGCGCTCCTTGCGGAACGCGCGCTTCACGGCGATCAGGCCGTCGCGGAACTCGAACAGGTCGCAGCCTTCGGCCTCGATGCGCCAGCCTTCCGCGTGCGTGCCGGTGAACACCCATTCGGACACGCCGCGATCCCCCACGACGTAATGCCGGCCCTGGCCCCAGTGCGCGTTCGGGAACGTCTTGAACACCGCCTCGAACGCGGCGCGCACCGCATCGCGGCCGACGAAGCGCGTGCCGTGCACGTCGGGGCCACCGGCCGCGTCGAACACGCAGTCTTCGGTCATGAACGTCATCAGCGCGTCGGCGTCGTGACGGTTGAAGGCGTCGGAAAAGGCGGCGAGCGTGTCGGCCGTGACGGTCTTGTCGGTGAGCGTGTCTACCATGCGTATCTCCTGTCGGATGGGCGGAGGTGCCGCGTCGCGCCGATCGTGCGCGCGGACCCTATAACGACACGTTAGTGATCGCCCGACGGAGGTGGTAGCGCCAGTTCGGAGGTTTCGCTTGGGCCAGCGGGGAGGCTTGTGGCGCGGGGCTCGCCGCCGGGGGCGGCGAGCCTAAGCAGCCGGTCGCTGCGCCCGCACGAGTTCCGCGAGCGCCCGCACGCCCGGCTCGATCTTGTCGAGCTTGATCGCCGAAAAGCCCATCCGGAAGCAGCGCCGCGCATCGGCGTCGCCGATGAAGAACACGTCGCCGCGCTCGATCAGGATGCCGGCGTCCTGCGCCTGTTCCGCGAGCCGCGTCGCGTCGAGCCACGGCGGGCCCTCGACCCAGCACGACGCGCCGCCCGACACCGGCACGTAGCGCGCGTCGGGCAGGTGCGCGTCGAGCGCGGCCATCAGCGCCTGCGAGCGCTCCTTGTACGCATGCGCGAGCCGGCGCAGCAGCGCGTCGTGATGGCCGAGCGCGAGGAACGTCGCGAACGAGCGCTGGATGTACGACACCGGATGGCGCACCATCAGCCGCCGCAGCGCGCGCAGCTCGCGGATCAGCTCGCTCGGCCCGACCACGTAGCCGAGCCGCAGCCCCGGCGCGAACGTCTTCGACAGGCTGCCGACGTAGATTACGCGGTCCGCGGTGTCGAGGCTCTTCAGCGCCGGATGCGGCGTGCCCGAGAACGTGTTCTCGCTTTCGTAATCGTCCTCGATGATCACGAAATCGTGCTGCTGCGCCAACTCGAGCAGCGTGCGGCGGCGCTCGATGGGCATCGTCGCGGTCGTCGGGCATTGGTGGCTCGGCGTCACGTACACGTAGTCGCAGCGCGCGAGCCGCGCGCGCTCGCGCTCCGGATCGATGCCTTGCCCGTCGACCGGCAGCGGCTGCAGTTGCGCGCTGCGGTTCTCGAAGATGTTGCGCGCGTCCGGATAGCCGGGATTCTCGAAGCCGACCGTCGTGTCCTTGCTGCACAGCAGGTCGGCGATCAGGTACAGCGCCTGCTGGCAGCCGATCGTGACGACGATCTCGTCCGGCATCGCGAACACGCCGCGCCGGGGCAGCACGCGCGTGCGGATCTGCTGGATCAGCGATTCGTCGTCGCGCTCGATCAGGTCCGGCGCCCAGTTGCGGATCTCCATGACCGACAGCGCCTTCATGCAGCACTCGCGCCAGTCGTTGATCGGGAACAGCGTCTGGTCGAACTGGCCGTAGATGAACGGAAATTCGTAGTTCTGCCAATTCGCGGGCTTCACGATATTGCGCTGGGTCGACGGCGGGCGCGTGATCCGCTTTTGCCACGCGGGGCGCGCGGGCGCGTCGGTGTCGTCGTCCGCGGAAGACGGCTGCGCGGCCGCGAAGCCGCGCAGCCCTTCGAGCATCTGCGGATTCACGAAGTGGCCGCTGCGCTCGCGCGAGAGCAGATAGCCTTCCTCGACGAGCAGTTGATACGCGAGCACGACCGTGTTGCGCGCGACGCCGAGCTGGTCGGCAAGCTCGCGGCTGGACGGCAGCGCGGCGTCGGGCGGAAGCTGCCCGTCGAGAATCGCCGCGACGAGCATCTGCCGGATCTGGTCCTGCAGGCTCACCTTCGAATCCGGCGACCGCCTGAACTGCTGGGCCCATAAGGCGGTCGAGGGTCGGCTCGGCATGTTTCCTCCTTTGATCGGTCCGGGGTGCGCGACGCGGGCGCGCGCGTGCCCGTGGGTGGGCGATGGTAACGCGAGAAAACCCGCGTCGGGGACCGTCGATGTGGACTCAACGAATGGTGCCGTCTGGCACTACTGGCGGATACCGTGTTGACACGATACTCGCATTCCGTGCGCCCGGACGATCGGGAAAAATCCCGGTCGGGTGAGGTGGGATGGATGTCGCCGGCGCTTAGCGCGACGCGGCCTCATCCGGCGCGCGGCCGGGGCGGCGGATCGCGATCGAGCGGCCGGCGTTCGGCTCGTGCGGCGCGCGCGCGTGCGCCGCGTGGATCGCGTCGAGATGGCGCCGCATCGCCTCGGGAAACGGCGCCGAGCGTTGCGCGTTCAGGTCGACGTGCGTCAGCAACTGCTCGGCGGTCGCGAGCGGCGTGCCGTTGTCGGCGTGATACATCGAATGAAACACGTGAATGCGCCGGTCGTCGACGTCGAGCAGGCGCAACGTGAGCCGCAACGGCTGGCCGAGCATCGTTTCATGCAGATGCCGCATGTGCGTCTCCGACGTGAACATCGAGAAGCCGCGGTCGCGATAGTCGTCGTCGACGCCGAAATAGCGGAAGAACGCGTCGCTGTCGTCGCCGAACACGATCAGGTAGCACGACTCGCTCATGTGCCCGTTGTAGTCGACCCATTCGGGGCGCACGACGCAGCGATGCAGCTCGAGCGGCGTCGCGATCGGCGCATCCGGATCGTACGGAAGCGACTTCTGTCCTTCGTATGGCGAGCGTAGCCAGGGTGCGGCGGCGTTGACGGGGCGGTTCGTCATGCTGGGCTCTCCATGATTCGTCGTGTTCGAACACCAGGCGCGCGCACGTGCGCGCGAACTCCGCACGATGGTAGTGCGGGTTGAACGCTTTTTCAACGGTCCATCCAAGTAAACACCGATCCGGATTCGGCTTCTCACGCGCCTTGCGTTCAAATCGATTGAACATTCATTCAACAAAATTTATACTCGCCGGCGCCGTCGTGCCGATGCACGGCATCCGCATGCGGCGTCGATCGAACAACGAATGAACGAATGCAATGAGGAGACAGCGGAGATGAAGAAGCGTTATCTGCTTGCCGGCGTGATGTCGGTGATGGCCCAGGGCTATGCGCATGCACAGAGCAGCGTGTCGCTGTACGGGATTATCGACGCGGGCATCACCTACGTCAGCAACACGGGCGGCGCGCACGCGTTCGTGTTCGACGACGGCGTGTCGTACGGCAACCGGGTCGGCTTCATGGGCACCGAGGATCTCGGCGGCGGCAACAAGGCGGTGTTCAAGCTCGAGAACGGCTTCCGGCTCGGCACCGGCAAGCTGAACCAGGGCGGCGCGATGTTCGGCCGCCAGGCGTACGTCGGGCTCGGCAACGACTGGGGCACGCTGACCTTCGGCAATCAGTACGACTTCGCGTACGACTTCACCGCCGCGTTCAACGTCAGCGCGTTCGGCAGCGGCTACGGCGTGCATCTCGGCGACGTCGATCGCCAGAGCGGCGATCGCCTGCCGAACTCGGTCAAGTTCGTCAGCAACGCGTTTCACGGGCTCGTCGTCGGCGCGATGTATTCGTTCAGCAACACCGCCGGCGATTTCCGCGACGGCAGCGCGTGGAGCGTCGGCGCGAACTACACGGCCGGCGATTTCTCGGCGGGCGGCAACTATACGCGCCTCAATTCGCCGCGCGGCCTCGCCGGGCTCGATCCGTACGCGCAGCTCGGCGTGAAGACGATGCTCGGGCAGACGGTCGCGACCGTCGATCCGTCGACGGGGGCGGTCAACGACCTGAATGCGTCGTCGGCGTTCGCGGTGGATTCGCAGTCGATCTTCGGGATCGGCGCGTCGTACGTGTTCGGCAATCTGACGCTGAGCGGCGACTTCAGCAACACGACGTTCAAGGGCTATGGGCAGTCGTCGACGCTGCGCGTGTACGAGGCGGGCGGCGTGTATCAGGTGACGACGCCGGCGTCGCTCGTCGCCGGCTATCAGTACACGACGTTCGAGGGCCATCACTGGCACGAGGTCGCGCTCGGTGCGCATTACCTGCTGTCGAAGAACACCGACGCGTATGCGGCTCTCGACTGGATGCGCGCGTCGCAAGGCGTCGACGCGGTGATCGGCTACAGCTTCACGCCGTCGTCGACGCAGACGCAGACGCTCGCCCGCGTCGGCCTGCGGCACAGCTTCTGATCGAGGCGGGCGGCCGGCGCGCGGTGCAACGATGCGCGCCGGCCGACCCGCGATGCGGCATGCATGCGGTGCGCACACGGCGTGTGCGCCGCGTGCGGGGCGAGATCAGGCGCACACGGTGAGCGCACCGCGGGCACGGCGAGATCAAGCGTCGAGCCGGATCAGCGCATCGACCGCGACCGAGCCGCGCTCCAGCGCGAGCAGCGGATTGACGTCGAGCTCGACGAGCGTGTCCGCGTGCGCTTCGGCGAACCGGGCGATCGACATCACGTTCGCGACGATCGCGTCGAGATCGGCCGCCGGCCGGCCGCGATAGCCGGTCAGCAGCGGGCCGAGCTTCAGGCCGAGCAACGCATCGCGCACGTCGGCCTCGCGCACCGGCAGCAGCAGCGTCGCGGTGTCGCGAATCAGCTCGACCAGCACGCCGCCCGCGCCGAGCACGAGCGCGAGACCGAAGTTCGGCTCGCGCTTCACGCCGACGATCAGCTCGAGCAGCGGCGCATCGGCCATCCGCTCGACGAGGATCCGGTCGACCGTCACATGCGGCGCGTAGCGCGCGACCTGCGCGGCCATCCGCTCGACCGCCTGCGCGACCGCTTCGGCCGACGTCAGCTTCAGCGCGACCGCGCCGGCTTCGGTCTTGTGCGGCAACTGATCGCTGACGACCTTCACGCACACCGGAAAGCCGAGCCGCTCGGCGGCGGCCGGTGCTTCGGATCGCGAAACGCATTCGGCACGCGGCACCGCGAGCCCATACTCGGCGAGCATCCGCTTGCTCGCCCATTCGTCGTGCAGGGTCGGCGTGCCGTGCCGGCCGTCGCCCGCGCGCAGCACCGGCAGCGTGCTCATGCAGTCCGCGTCGAGCAGCCGCCGGCGCGTGTCGCCGTACGTCATCGCCGCGCCGAGCGCGTCGATCCCTTCGGCAAGCCCCTGCAGCGGCGCGATGCCGGCCGCGGCCATGCGTGCCGCGTGGTCGGGCGGCGTCAGATCGGGAAACACCGAGATCACCGCGCCGACGACGCCGTGCTGACGCGCGGATGCGGCAAACGCTTGCGCGGCGATATCGCACGCCGGCCGCTCGCCGGTCGCTTCCTGCGGATAGTCGAGAATCATCGCGGCCGCGCCGGGGCGCGCCGCGAGCAGCGCATCGCAGCACGCGCGCATCGCGTCCGCGTTGCCCCACGGCGTCGTCGTGAAGTCGAGCGGGTTCGCGATCGTCGCGTACGGTGGCAGCACGGCGCGCAGCGCGTCGCGGCCCGCGTCGCCGACCGGCGGGAAGTCGATCGCGCGCGCTTCGCCGAGATCGGCGACGAGCCCCGCGTCGCCGCCGGACGTCGCGAGCGCGGCCAGCGTCCGCCGCGCGGGCACGCCGCCGATCGCGAGCAGCTTCAGCGTTTCGACGAGGCCGACCGGATCTTTCGCGCGAATCACGCCGAGACGCCGGAACAGCGCGTCGTAAAGCGTGTCCGAGCCGGCGAGCGAGCTGGTGTGGCTGAGCGCGAGCTGTGCGCCGAGCGTCGACGTGCCGCTCTTCAGCGCGACGATCGGCACGCCGCGCGCGAGCGCGCGCGTCGCCGCCTCGCTGAATGCGCGAACGTCCTTCAGCCCTTCGAGATGCACGCCGATCGCGCGGATGCGCGAATCGTCGACGAACGCATCGATCAACCGCGCGATGTCGACCGACGCCTGATTGCCGACGCTCGCGAGATACGCGAACGGCACGCCGCGCGTGCTCATCGACAGGTTGTACGCGAGATTGCCGCTCTGCGTGATCACGGCCACGCCGGATCCGACGCGCGGCGCGCCGTGCGCGACTGGCCACAGCGCGCAGCCTATCAGGCCGTTGATCAGCCCGTAGCAGTTCGGCCCGAGCACGGCCATGTCGCCGGCCGCGTTGAGCAGCGCATCCTGCAGCGCGGCGCCGTCCTCGCCGGTTTCGGAGAAGCCCGATGCGTACACGATCGCGCCGCCGGCGCCGCGCGCCGCGAGCGCGCGCACGACGTCGATCGCCTGGCGCGCGGGCACCGCGACGAATACCGCGTCGGGCGCGGCGGGCAGATCGGCGACGCTCGCGTGGCAGCGCACGCCGTCGATCTCCGCATGAACGGGATTGACGAGCCAGATGTCGCCGGCGAAGCCGAAGTCGCGGCAGCGCTGCACGGCGCCGGCGATCGCGCGGCCGCCGACGAACGCGATGCTGGCCGGATCGAGCAGGCGTCGCAGATTGGCCGACGCGGCGGCGCCGCCCCGGGCGGCGGGGGTGGAAGTCATTAGAAGTGTCCTTTCGAGAGCCGCGCCGGGGTCAGGCCGGCGCGACGGTTCGCGTCAACTATAGCGACGGAGGATTTCCTTGGACAGGATGTGCCGCTGAATCTCGGACGTGCCTTCCCAGATGCGCTCGATGCGCGCATCGCGCCAGAAGCGCTCGATCGGCAGCTCGTCCATCAGGCCCATCCCGCCGTAGATCTGCACCGCGTGATCGGTCACGCGTCCGAGCGTTTCGGTCGCGAGCAGCTTCGCGAGCGCCGCGTCGCCGTCGGTCATCGTGCCGTTGTCGAGCTTCTGTGCCGTGTAGAGCGTGACGAGCTCCGCCGCGCGGATCTCGGTCTGCATGTCCGCGAGCTTGAACGACGTGCCCTGGAATTCGCCGATCCGCTTGCCGAACTGCTGGCGCGTGGCCGCCCATTCGGCGGCCATCTCGAACGCGCGCTGCGCGCGGCCGATGTTGTTCGCCGCGACCATCACGCGCCCGGCGGCCAGCCATTCGTTCGCGAGCTCGAAGCCGCGATGCTCTTCGCCGAGAATCTGCGCGGCGCTGACGCGGCAGTCGGACAGGAAGATCTCGGACTGGTGGTAGCCGCGCAGGCTCGTGCAGTGCGGGCCGCGCCTGACGGTCATGCCGGGCGTGTCCTTGTCGATCAGGAAGCAGGTGACGCGCTTGCGCTTGCGGCCGTTGATTTCCTCTTCGCCCGTGACCGCGAACAGAATCACGTAATCGGCGGTGTCGGCATGGCTGATGAAGTGCTTGCTGCCGTTGATCACGTAATCGTCGCCGTCGCGCACCGCGCGCGTGCGGATGCCCATCGCGTCGGAGCCGGCGCCGGGTTCCGTCAGCGCGAAGCAGTCGACGCGCTCGCCGCGCACCGTCGGCCGCAGATAACGCTCGATCTGATCGCGCTTGCACGCCATCAGGATCTTGCTCGGGCGCGCGACGAACACGTGTAGCGCCCAGCTCGTGCGGCCGAGCTCGCGCTCGACGAGCGCCTGCGTCACGTGGTCGAGGCCGGCGCCGCCCGCGCTTTCCGGCATGTTGAACGCGTAGAAACCGAGCTCGATCGCCTTGCGCCGGATCGATGCAGCCAATTCGGGCGGCACTTCATCGGCGCGGTCGACGGCGAATTCGTGCGGCTGCAGCTCCTTCTCGACGAAATGGCGCAGCGACGACACCAGCATCTCCTGCTCGTGAGTCAGCGAAAAATCCATCAGTCATCTCCCGACAAAATGTGGCGCGCGTCCTTCGACGGCCGCGCGCAAGGCTTCCTGTCCATCGGCGCTGTGCCCGCACGCGACGCCGGCCGCGAGCTCGTCGCGCAATTGCCCGGCGAGCGTGTTGGTCAGCGATTGCGCGAGCAGCTGTTTCGTATGGGCGAACGCTTCGCTCGGCCCTTGCGCGAGCCGCTCGGCGAACGCCGCGACGTGTTCGGCGAAGCGCTCGCCGTCGACGACGTCGGTGACGAGCCCGGCCGCGAACGCGTCGCGCGCGGTCCAGCGCTCGTTCAGGAAAATGAAGCGGCGCACGACGTCCGGCCGTGCGATGCGCGGCAGGAACCAGCTGCCGCCCATGTCCGGGCTGTAGCCCATGCCGATGTAGCCGCAGCGCAGCGTCGCCGCTTCGCTCGCGATCCGGAAGTCGCACGCGAAGCCGACGTCGGCGCCCGCGCCGACCGCGGCGCCGTTCAGCGCGGCGATCGTCGGGCGCGGAAACGCCGCGAGCGCCTGTACGAACGCATGCGCGCGCTCGGACCAGCCATAGGTGTCGAGCTCGCCGTTGCGCTCCGCCTCGGCCCATTCGTCGACGTCGGCGCCCGCGCAGAACGCGCTGCCGGTGCCGGTCAGCACGAGACAGCGCACGGCGGGGTCGTTCGCGAGCGCGTCGAGCGTCTCGCGCAGGAAGTCGAGATGCGGGCGCGCGAGCGAATTGCGCTTCGCGGGCCGGTTCAGCCGCACGGTCACAGTGCCGCCGTTTCGTTCGATGTGGATGTCGTCGACGCTCATGGCCATCGCTGTCTCCTTCAGGTTGTGCCGTTCGTGCGCATGCGCACGCCAGGTCTGCCGCCGCTTCGGTCACCGCTTCGGTCACCGCTTCTGCCAGCACTTGCCGGCAGCATTTCGGCATAGTATAAATTTTACTAAATGAACGTTCAACCAAATTCGTGCGAGCGTTGCGGGACGCGGCATTCGCGCCTGTCAGGTGCCGCAGGCTACCGCCGGATTCATCGTTTCACCGGAGAAAAAACATCATGAAAGTCCTGATCGTTCACGCGCATCCGGAGCCGAAGTCGTTCACGTCGTCGATGCTGCATCGCGCGGTGCGGACGTTCGAGATGCAGGGTCACGACGTGACGGTTTCCGATCTGTATGCGATGCAATGGAATCCGGTCGCGAGCGCGGCCGATTTCGACATGCGTCGTAATCCAGACTATCTCGTCTATGCGCTCGAGCAGCGCGAGAATGTCGCGGCGAACGCGATCGCGCCCGACATCGCCGCGGAGCTCGACAAGCTGATCGCGTGCGATCTGCTGATCCTGAGTTTTCCGCTGTACTGGTGCTCGGTGCCGGCGATCATGAAAGGGTGGCTCGATCGCGTGCTGGTGTCGGGCAAGGTTTACGGCGGCGTGCGTTTCTACGATCGTGGCGGGATGCGCGGCAAGCGCGCGCTGCTCGCGTACAGTTGCGGCGGGCGCGACTACATGTTCGGCGCCGACGGCGTGCACGGGGAGATGGATCTGATGATGCGCCACATGCTGCGCGGCACGCTCGGCTATGCGGGATTCGACGTGCTGCCGTCGTTCGTCGCGCATCACGTGCCGTATATCGGCGATCAGGCGCGCGCGGCAATGCTCGATCGCTACGGCGAGTATCTGACGCAGCTCGATCGCGTCGCGCCGCTGCCGTTCCCGACGCTCGACGATTTCGACGGCGAGATGCGGCCGCGCGAGCGCGTGGCAATTTGAATGAACAATGGAACGAAACACATGAAAACAGTGGGCATGTACCTCGTCGAACTGCTGGCCGCGTATGGCGTCGACACCGTGTTCGGCATTCCCGGCGTCCATACGATCGAGCTGTACCGGGGCGTGGCAGCGAGCGGGCTGCGCCATGTGAGCGCGCGCCACGAACAGGGGCTCGGCTTCATGGCCGACGGCTACGCGCGCGCGACCGGCCGGCCCGGCGTGTGCTTCGTGATCACCGGGCCGGGCATCACGAACATCGCGACGTCGATGGCGCAGGCGTATGCGGATTCGATTCCGATGCTGGTGATCTCGAGCACGAACGCGACCGGCGATCTCGGCTCGGGCAACGGGCATCTGCACGAGTTGCCGGATCAGCACGCGTTCGCGGGCAACGTCGCCGCGTTCAGCCAGACGGTGCTGCAGCCCGATGCGCTGCCGCAGGCGATGGCGCGTGCGTTCTCGGTGTTTTCCGGCGCGCGGCCGAGGCCGGTGCACATCGAGATTCCGCTCGACGTGCTGGCCGCGTCCGCGCAGTCGCTGCCGCCGGTGGGTTCGGCGCCGCCGCGCATCGCGGTCGGTCCGGCGCCGCACGATGGTATCGAGGCGCTGCGCGCACGCGCGGCCGCCGCGCGCCGGCCGTTGATTCTGGCGGGCGGCGGCGCGCTCGGCGCGGCCGGCAAAGTGCGCTGGCTGGCGGAAACGCTCGGCGCGCCGGTCGTGATGACGATCAACGGCCGCGGCATCCTGCCGGCCGGGCATCCGCTCGGTATTTCGTGGTCCGCATCGGGCGATGCGGTGCGCGCGCTGATGCGCGACAGCGATCTGATCGTCGCGCTCGGCACCGAACTCGGGCCGACCGATTACGACCTGTACGCGAACCGCAGCTTCAGCATGCCGGCGCCGCTCGTCAGGATCGACGTCGATCCGCAGCAGCTTTGCCGCAACGCGATGCCGACGCTGCCGTTGCTCGGCGACGTCGGCGAATCGCTGCGTGCGTTGCGGCGGATCTGGGCGGATGCGGGTGGCGATGCGGGCGGTGATGCGGGCCGCGAGCGTGCCGCGATCTGCGCCGAGGCCGCGCGCGGCGAGCTCGACGACGAGATGCGGCGCGATCTCGCGTTGCTCGACGGCGTGCGCGATGCGTTGCCGGACGCGACGATCGTCGGCGATTCGACGCGCATCGTCTACGCGGGCAACGTCGGGTTCGCGGCCGCGCGCCCGCGCAGCTGGTTCAACGCATCGGTCGGATTCGGCTCGCTCGGGTACGGGCTGCCCGCGGCGGTCGGCGCGAGCCTCGGCGACGCGTCGCGCCCGGTCGTGTGCGTCGCCGGCGACGGTGGCCTGCAATACACGCTCGCGGAGCTGGGCACCGCGGTTCAGCACCGCGCGCGCGTGATCGTCGTGCTGCTGAACAATGGCGGCTACGGCGAAATCAAGCGGGCGATGACGGCGCGCGGCGTCGAGCCGGTCGGCGTGGATCTGCACACGCCGGATTTCGTCGCGATCGCGCGTGCGTACGGCTGGGGCGCGCAGCGTATCGAAGAGGGTGAGCCGATCGGCGATGCGCTGCGGCAGGCGGCACGTCACGACGCGCCGTATCTGATCGAAATCCGCGCGGCCTGAAAACGACGAGCCCCGCCCCGCGTGAAGCGATCGGGCGGGGCGCGCGGAGGTTCGCCGACGCGCGCCAGCGCGCACTCACATGCGCTTGGATGCGCTTATGCGCGCTTGCGCGGCGTCTTCGCGGGCGGCAGAAACGTATCGACGACGCTCAGGCAACCGCGCAGCGCTTCGTCGGCCGTAAACGAAGTCGGGTCGCGCGCGAGCTCGAGCCAGAAGCCGTCCATCACCGCGGTCAGCGTCAGCGCGGCCAGATCGCTGTCGACGGCGCCGCCGCGCACGTCGGCGATCTGGTCGAACAGCTTCTTCAGCGCCTGCCGATAGCCCGCATACAACTCCTTGTGCGCCTTGCGGATCACCGGGTCGCTATGCGCGACGCTCCAGAAGCCGAGCCATACCTTCACGTTCTTCGGCGCGAACACCGGCGACGCGAAGCTGACGCGGATGATCGCGTCGAGCTTTTCTTCCGGGCCGGCCGCGTCGGCCGTCGCCGCGCGCGACACGTCGAGCAGATCCGCCGCAAGGCGTTTGTAGGTCTGCGCCATCAGCTCGTCTTTCGACTGGAAGTGATGGTTGATCAGCCCGCGCGACACCTTCGCTTCCGTGCAGATGCGGTCGATCGTGGTTTCCGAGTAGCTGTAGCGCGCGATGCAGCGCATCGTCGCGTCGATGATCGATTGCTGGCGCACCGCGGGCGCCGCCCGGATGCCGGCGCCGCGCGCCGATGCCGGCGCCGTGCCTGAGGTTTTTTTCACGGGATGACCTTTCAGAATCGTCATGCGGCCGATTATATGTGAGCGCCGGACGTTCGTTCAATTGCCATCGCGAATGTCCCTGAAAGCCTCGCCGCACAACGCGCTTAATTTTGAAATTTGTTGAGCAAGCGTTCAACAGGACCTATACTCGGATCCCGATATCAGGTTGATCGACCATTCAACAGCACACGTGGACGACACACGTGGAATCCAGGAGACGGCATGTTGGCACGGGTGGATGGCGTGAAGGCGACCGTGGACGAACGGGTGCAGGTAACCGATCTGCACAAGCACTTCGGCGAGCTGGAAGTGTTGAAGGGCGTGTCGCTGACGGCGCGCGAAGGCGAGGTGATCTCGCTGATCGGCGCGAGCGGGTCGGGCAAGAGCACGCTGCTTCGCTGCATCAATCTGCTGGAGACGCCGACGCGCGGCCGGATCGTCGTCGATGGTGAGGAGATCGCGCTGAAGGTCGATCGCAAGGGCCGCACGGTCGCGCGCGACCCTCGCCAGGTCGAGCGCATCCGCACGCGGCTCGGCATGGTCTTCCAGAGCTTCAATCTGTGGGCGCACCGCACGGTGCTCGAAAACGTGATCGAGATGCCGGTGCACGTGCTGCGCGAACCGCGCGCGGAGGCGATCGCGCACGCGGAGCATCTGCTCGAGCGCGTCGGGCTCGCCGACAAGCGCAACGTTTATCCCGCCTTCCTGTCCGGTGGCCAGCAGCAGCGCGTCGCGATCGCGCGCGCGCTCGCGATGCGGCCGAAAGTCATGTTGTTCGACGAGCCGACGTCCGCGCTCGATCCGGAGCGGGTCGGCGAGGTGCTGAAGGTGATCCGCAATCTGGCGGCCGAAAGCCGCACGATGATTCTCGTCACGCACGAGATGGCGTTCGCGCGCGACGTGTCGAGCAAGGTGCTGTTCCTGCACGAAGGGCGCGTCGAGGAAAGCGGCACGCCGGACGAAGTGTTCGACGCGCCGCGCAGCGAGCGCTGCCGCCAGTTCGTCAATGCGCACAAGCAGCGTCACTGATTTGTCGTCGAGTGTTGTTCAGCATCACTGAAGTCCGGACCGGCCCGCACGGCCGGCCCGCATGATCCCAAAGAGAGGAGATAACCCGTGAAGAGCATCGTTCGCAGTCTGCTTTGCCTGATCAGCGTCGTCCTGTCGACGCTGGTGCCGATCGCCCCCGCGCATGCCGCGCAGGACGTGCTGCGCTTCGGCGTCGCCGCCGAACCTTATCCGCCGTTCACGACGAAGAGCCCGTCGGGCCAGTGGGGCGGCTTCGAGGCCGACCTGATCCGCGCGCTGTGCGATCAGATGAAGGCGAAGTGCGAGATCAAGGAAGTCGCGTGGGACGGCATCATTCCGGCACTGCTCAGCAGCAAGATCGACGTGATCTTCAACTCGATGACGATCACGCCGGAGCGCGAGAAGGTGATCGCGTTCTCGCGTCCGTACTACGACACGCCGGCCACGTTCGTCGCGCCGAAGAGCGAGAAGCTCACGTTCTCGCCGGACGGGCTGAAGGGCAAGGTGATCGGCGTGCAGGGCTCGACGACGAACGCCGAGTTCCTGAAGCTCGCGTACGGCAACAGCGCGAAGATCCAGCTCTACAACACGCAGGACGACTGCAACGCCGACCTCGTCGCGGGCCGCATCGACGCGATGTATCTCGACCAGCTCGCGGTGCTCGCGTTCCTGAAGACGAGCGATGGTTCGTCGTTCGAAATGAAGGGCGAAGGCACCGCGAAGCGCGACCCGGTGACGTTCGGCACCGGCATCGGCGCGGGCATCCGGAAAAACGACACGGCGCTGAAGCAGCAGATCGACCAGGCGCTCGTGCAGCTGCACGCATCGGGCAAGTACGCGCAAATCTCGAAGAAGTATTTCCCGATCGATCTCTGGCCGCACTGACGCGCGAGCCATCCACGGACGAGGAGGCGGCATGGACGGTTGGGCATGGGTCAGCTATCTCGGCATGGACCCCGACGGCTGGGGCGTCGCGCTGCTGCGCGGCGCGGGGATGACGCTCGAGATCTCGCTCGGCGCGTTCGTCGCCGGCATCGTGCTCGGGCTCCTCGGCGCGGCGGCGAAGCTGTCCGGCGTGCGGGTGCTGCAGCGCATCGCGCAAGGCTACACGACGCTCTGCCGCGCGGTGCCCGAGTTGCTGCTGATCCTGCTGCTGTACTACGCGGGCACCGACGCGATCAATCTGCTGATGGTCGCGATCGGCATCGGGCCGGTCTCGGTCAACGGCTTCGCGGCGGCGGTGATCGTGCTCGGCATCGTGCAGGGCGCGTATGCGGTCGAGATCATCCGCGGCGCGATTCTCGCGATTCCGTATGGGCAGATCGAGGCGGCGCGCGCGTTCGGCGCGTCGCCGGGCCTCGTGTTCCGGCGCGTGACGCTGCCCGCGATGGCGCCGTACGCGCTCGCCGGCTTCACGAACCTGTGGCTGATCCTCGTGAAGGACAGCGCGCTCGTCAGCGTTGTCGGCTACAACGAGCTGCTCTACACCGCGAAGCAGGCGGCCGGCTCGACGCGCCAGTACCTGCATTACTACCTGACGGTCGCGGCGGTCTACTTCGCGATCACCACGCTGTCCGGCATGCTGTTCCGAGAAATCGAGCGGCGCTTCGGACGCTGGATGCCGGCGTCCTGAGCGCCGCCGCCCATTGCCCCGAGATTGCGAACGGAACTCCCGCCATGGATCTGAGCGTATTGTCTTCGTATGCGTCGGTGCTGCTGATCGGCGTGCTGACCACCGTCAAGCTGCTGGTCGTGTCCGGCGTGGTCGGCTTCGCGCTCGCGATCGCCGTCGCGTTCGCGCGCGTGTCCCGCCATCCGCTCGTCGCGCGAACGGCGAAGGGCTTCACCGACCTGATTCGCGGCACGCCGCTGCTCGTGCAGATCTACCTGATCTACTACGGCGTCGGCTCGCTGTTCGCCGGCTGGCCGATGCTGCGTGAAAGCGTGCTGTGGCCGTTCCTGCGCGACGGCTTCTGGTACGTCGCGCTCGCGCTGGTGATCAGCGTCGGCGCGTACGTCGGCGAGGTGCTGCGCGCGGGGCTGCGCGGCGTGCCGAAGGGCGAGATCGAGGCGGCGCGCGCGATGGGGATGCGGCCGCTGCTGGTCGTGCGCCGCGTGTGGCTGCCGCGCGCGATCCAGATCCTGCTGCCGACGCTCGCCGGCGAAACCGTGATGCTGCTGAAATCGACCGCGCTCGCGTCGACGGTCGCGGTGATGGACGCGCTCGGCGCCGCGAACTACATTCGCGCGCAGACGCTGCATACTTACGAACCGCTGGTCGCGATCGCGATCGTCTACGTCGTGCTCGCGTTCGTGATCGAGCGCGGGTTCGGCTATCTCGAGCGGCGCGTGCCGGTGCGCATGCCGCAGTGAGCATGATGGACCGGCGGCCCGCGCGGCGGCCGGGAGAAGGAGAGAGCATGAAATTTTCGAAGCTGGTCGAGCGCCTGCACGGCAAGCGCACGTCGGCCTGGGACATCCATTACGCCGCACAGCGCGCGGCGGCGGCGGGCGAGCCGGTGATCATTCTGAGCGTCGGCGATCCGGATTTCGCGACGCCCGGCGTGATCGTCGAGCGCGCGGTCGACGCGTTGCGTGGCGGCGATACGCATTACAGCGAAGTACGTGGTCGCGCGGAACTGCGCGCGGCGATCGCGCGCGAGCATGCGCGCGCGACCGGCCAGGCGGTCGGCGCCGAGCACGTGGTCGTCACGGCGGGCGCGCAGAACGCGCTGTTCGCGATGTCGCTGTGCCTGTGCGAGGCGGGCGACGAGGTGATCGTGCCGGAGCCGATGTATCTGACCTACGAGGCGAGCGTGCGCGCATCCGGCGCGACGCTGGTGCCGGTGCCCGTCGACGCGTCGCGCGGCTTTCATCTCGATTGCGATGCGCTCGAAGCGGCGGTCACGCCGCGGACGAAGGCGATTTTCTTCGCGACGCCGTGCAATCCGACCGGCGTCGTGATGCCGCGCGACGACCTGATGCGAATCGCGCGACTCGCGTGCGAGCACGATCTGTGGGTCGTGTCCGACGAAGTGTACGCGGAGCTGACGTTCGAGCGCGAGATGGTCAGCATCGCGTCGCTGCCGGGGATGGCCGAGCGCACGGTGACGATCGGCAGCCTGTCGAAATCGCACGCGATGCCGGGCTGGCGGGTCGGCTGGGCGATCGGCCCGGTCGAGCTCGCCGAGCACGCGGAACGCCTCGCGCTGTGCATGCTGTACGGGCAGCCGGGCTTCATCCAGCAGGCGGCGCTCGTCGCGCTGGACAACCGCGCGGCGATCGTCGCCGACATGCGCGAGCTGTATCGCCGCCGGCGCGATCTCGTCTACGGCCGGCTCGCGAACACGCCGGGGTTGCGCTGCCTGCTGCCGGAAGCGGGCATGTTCATGATGATCGACGTGCGCGGCACCGGGCTCGACGCGCACGAATTCACGTGGCAGCTGTTCCGGGCGCAGAAGGTGTCGCTGCTCGATGCGAGCGCGTTTGGCGAGACCGCGTCCGGCTTCGTGCGGTTCGGCTTCGTCGTCGACGAAACGAAGCTGGCCGATGCGTGCGACCGGATCAAGACCTTCGTCGCGAGCTTAGGGGGTCTTCAGGCCGCGTGAGCGGCGCGGTTGCGCGGCATCACGCGGTGCCGCGGCCGGCGGTGATTCGTCGCCCCGGCCGAGCCGCGCCGCGAGCCGCTCCTCGACGAACGCGATGAACGCGCGGCACGTCGCCTGGCTCTGCCGGTGCTGTGGATAGACCGCGTTCAGCGGCAGCGGTGGCGGCGCGTAAGCGTCGAGGATCGGCGCGAGCGCGCCGCTGCGCAGCGCCGCCTCGACGATGAACTCCGGCAGCAACGCGATGCCGAGACCCGCGACGGCGGCATCGCGCACCGCGTCGCCGTTGTTCGCGACGAGCGGCCCGCTCACGTCGAACGTGCGGTGTGCGCCGTCGATCTGGAATTCCCAGCCCGCGCGGCCTTCCTGGCCGTAGAGCAGGCACGCGTGCCGATGCAGATCGGCGGGCGTCGCCGGCGCGCCATGCGCGCTCAGGTACGCGGGGCTCGCACACGCGATCATCCGCAGCCCGCCGATCCGGCGCGCGATCAGCGTCGAATCGGGCAGCGGGCCGATCCGCAGCGCGACGTCGTAGCCTTCGCCGATCAGGTCGACGTGGCGGTCGCTGAGTTCGAGATTCAGCCGCACGGCCGGATGCTCGGCGAGGAACGCGGCGATCAGCGGCGACACGTGGCTCACGCCGAACGACATCGGCGCCGACACCTTCAGCGTGCCGCGCAGCGCGGTGCGGCTCTCCGACATCGCCTGCTCGGCGTCCTCGATTTCCGCGAGGATGCGCAGCGCGCGCACATGGAATTCGTGGCCGAGCTCGGTTATCGCGAGCTTGCGGGTGTTGCGCACGAGCAGCCGCACGCCGAGCGACGCCTCGAGCGCCATGATGCGGCGGCTGACGAACTGTTTCGACAGCAGCAGCTTGTCCGCGGCGGCGGTCAGGCTGCCGGTCTCGACGGTGGCGACGAAGATCCGGATGTCGTCGAATTGCATCGGCAGGTTCGGCCCGTGATGCCGGGCCCGAGTGGCGAAAGCCGTATTATCGGCAATTCGGGCCGCCGGCGGCGAACCGGCGGCCGTGCGCGCGGGGCGAGGGCGTCAGGCTCGCTCCAGCACCGCCATCTCGCGGACGATCACGAGCAGCACCGACAGGCTCGCGCCGCCGGTCGCGCGCAGATCGGCGAGTATCCGCGCGTAGCGGTCGAGCGGGGCCGTGCAGCGGCCGGCCCATGCATCGACGATCGCCTCCGGCGTGGTCGAGTCGGGGGCCTGGGTGAGCGCGCTCGTCGTCAGCGCGCGCTTTACGCGCGCGAGTTCGGTGAGCGCCGCGGCGCGCGCGACCATGTCCCAGTGCGTCGGCGTCGGCAGCGCCGCCGCGCGCTCGCCGATCCAGCCGTAATTGAGCCGCGTGCCGAGCGCGAAGTAGACGCCCGCGACGACTTCCAGGCTGCGGTTGCAGGTGGCCGCCACTTCGGCGATGTCGAGCAGCGCGGCCGACAGGTCGCCGCTCGCGACCCGCACCGCGAGCCCGCTGTCGACGCCCGCTTCGACGAGCGCGCGCTGCCGCTCGGCGAGCGCGTCGAGATCCGCGGTGGGCAGCAATGCCGGCAGTTGCGGCGCGACGCGTTGCGCCGCGTCGCGGCAGCGTGCGATCAGGTCGCCGGCGCTGCCGGCCGCACCGGCTTGCAGATGCCGCAGGAACCACAGCGCCGCGCTTTCGAGCAGCCGCGCGACGTCGACGAACATCCGCGCCTGCACGTCGTCGGCGACGCGGTTGTCGAGCGCATCGAGGTCGCGCCACAGGTCGTTCAGGTCGAACACGTCGCGCGCCATGATGCACGCGCGCACGATGTCGCCGGGCTGCGCGTCGGTCTCCTCCATCAGCCGGTGCACGAACGCGCAGCCGACCCGGTTCACGAGCGCATTCGTCAGATGCGTCGCGAGGATTTCGCGGCGCAGCGGATGGCGGCGCATCGGCTCGCTGAAGCGCTTCTGCAGCGGTTTCGGGAAATAGTCGATCAGCATGTCGGCGACGAGCGGATCCTCGGGCACGTCGGATTCGAGCAACGCGTCGTACAGCCACATCTTGCCGTACGCGAGCAGCACCGCGCGCTCCGGCGCCGTGAAGCCGAGCTTCGCGGCGTGGCGCTCGGCGATCTCGTCGTCGGTCGGCAGGAACTCGATCGCGCGGTTCAGGCGCCCCGCGCGTTCGAGCGCGCGCATCATCCGCGCTTCGGCGTCGAGCATCTCCACGCCGAAGCGGCCCGCGATCGACAGCGCCTGCGTCTGATAGTAGTTGTCGCGCAGCACGAGCAGCCCGACCTCGTCGGTCATTTCCGCGAGCAGCGCGTTGCGCTGCTTGTCCGTCATCTCGCCGTCCGCGACGACGAGCCCGAGCAGGATCTTGATGTTGACTTCGTGATCCGAACAATCGACGCCGGCGGAGTTGTCGATCGCGTCGGTGTTGATGCGCCCGCCGCGCCGCGCGAACTCGATGCGCCCGAACTGCGTGAAGCCCAGATTGCCGCCTTCGCCGATCACCTTGCAGCGCAGATCCGAGCCGTTCACGCGGACCGCGTCGTTGGTGCGGTCGCCGACCTGCGCGTTCGTTTCGTGCGTCGCCTTCACATAGGTGCCGATGCCGCCGTTGTACAGCAGGTCGACCGGCGCCTGCAGGATCGCGCGGATCAGCTCGTTCGGCGCGAGCGACGCCGCGTCGATGCCGAGCGCGGCCTGGATTGCGGGCGACAGCGCGATCGTCTTCGCGGTGCGCGGATAAACGCCGCCGCCGGCCGAGATCAGCGCCTGATCGTAATCGGCCCAGCTCGAGCGCTCGAGCGCGAACAGCCGCGTGCGCTCGGCGAAGCTCGTGGCCGGATCGGGGTTCGGGTCGAGAAAGACGTGCCGGTGATCGAACGCCGCGACGAGCCGGATATGCGGCGACAGCAGCATCCCGTTGCCGAACACGTCGCCGGACATGTCGCCGACGCCGACCACCGTGAAGTCCGTCGCCTGCGTGTCGACGCCCATCTCGCGGAAATGCCGCTTCACCGATTCCCACGCGCCGCGCGCGGTGATCGCCATCTTCTTGTGGTCGTAGCCGACCGAGCCGCCCGACGCGAACGCGTCGTCGAGCCAGAAGCCATACTCGTGCGAGATCGCGTTCGCATAGTCGGAGAACGTCGCGGTGCCCTTGTCGGCGGCGACGACCAGATACGGATCGTCCGCATCGTGCCGCACGACGTCGGGCGGCGGCACGATCGCGCCGCTCGCGAGGTTGTCGGTCAGGTCGAGCAGCCCGCGCAGGAACGTCTGGTAGCACGCGATGCCTTCACGCATCCATGCTTCGCGATCGGTTGGCGACGGCGGATTCTTCACGACGAAGCCGCCTTTCGAGCCGACCGGCACGATCACGACGTTCTTCACCATCTGCGCCTTCATCAGGCCGAGCACTTCGGTGCGGAAATCCTCGCGGCGGTCGGACCAGCGCAGGCCGCCGCGCGCGACGCGGCCGCCGCGCAGGTGCACGCCTTCGACGCGCGGCGAATACACCCAGATCTCGAACATCGGCTTCGGCTCGGGCAGGCCGGGCACTTTCGCAGGATTGAACTTGAACGACAGGTACGGCTTCGGCATGCCGTCCGGATCGTGCCGGTAGTAGTTCGTGCGCTCGGTCGCATTGATCACGCCGAGGAACTGGCGCAGGATCCGGTCCTCGTCGAGATTCGGCACCTGGTCGAGCGCGCTTTCGATTGCGTTGAGCTGGCGTTGCGCGTGTGCGTCGCGCGCATCGCCCACTTGCGGATCGAAGCGCATCACGAACAATTCGACCAGCTGCCGCGCGATCGCCGGGTTGCCGGTCAGCGCGCGTTCGATGTACGCGTCGCTGAACGTCGAGCCGACCTGCCGCAGATATTTCGCGTACGCGCGCAGGATCGCGACCTCGCGCGCGCTCAGATGCGCGCGCAGCACGAGCCGGTTGTATCCGTCGTTCTCGATGCGCGCGCTCCAGGCCCGGTCGAACGCGTCTTCGAACAGATCCTTCACGCGCTCGATGTCGAATTCGGCGTCGTCCGCGAGCTCGAGGCCGAAGTCGTGCACCCATGCGGGCGCCGCGTCGGGTGCCTGAATCTTGTATGAGCGCTCCTCGTCGACGCGCACGCCGAGATGCTCGAGCATCGGCAGGCTGCGCGACAGCGCGATCGGCTCGCCCGCGCGATAGACCTTGAAGCGGAACGCGCGCGGCCCCGCCTCGATCGGCCGGTACAGGTTCATCGCCAGATTCGGCGTGCCCTGCACGCGCTCGATCAGCTCGACGTCGCGCACCGCGGTGCGCGCCGGATAGTCGTCGCGATAGCCGGCGGGGAACGAATCCGCGTAGCGCTGCAGCAGGCGATTGCCTTGCTCCTCGCCGAACGCGTCGAGCAGCGCGTCGGACAGGTCGTCCTGCCAGCGGCGCGTGACCTGGATCAGCCGCGTTTCAAGCTCGCGCGTGTCGACGTCGGGCATCGTGCCCGGATCCGCATGGACCACGAAATGAATCCGCGCGATCGCCGATTCGGACAGCTGCGGCGTGAACTCGACGTTGACACCGTTGAACGCGTCGACGAGCAGGTGCGCGATGCGCCGGCGCAGGTCGGTGTTGTACTTGTCGCGCGGCACGAACACGAGGCACGACACGAAGCGGTCGAAGCGGTCGCGCCGCACGAACAGGCGCGTGCGCTGATGCTCCTGCAGGCGCAGCACGCCGAGCGCGATGTCGTACAGCTCGTCCTCGGTCGCCTGGAACAGCTCGTCGCGCGGATAGGTTTCGAGCACCGTCACGAGCGTTTTGCCGAGATGCCCCTTCGGCAGGAAGCCCGCGCGCCGGACGATGTTCGCGCATTTGCGGCGCACGATCGGGATTTCCGACGCGGACACCATGTACGCGGTCGACGTATAGAGCCCGATGAAGCGCCGCTCGCCGTTCACCTTGCCGTCGGGGCCGACGAGCTTCACGCCGACGTAGTCGAGATAGCCGGGGCGGTGCACGGTCGCGCGCGAGTTCGCCTTGGTCAGGAAGATCGGCAATGCGCCGTGGATGATCGCGGCGGCGGCGGGCGGCAGCGGCGTCAGGTCCGGCGTGCCGGGCGCGCGCAGCGTTTCGCGCAGCAGGCCGAGCCCCGAGCCCTCGATGCCGCGCAGCGCGAAGCCGCCATCGTGCTCGACGAGCGCGTAGTCGCGGTGGCCGAGGAACGTGAAGTGGTCGGCGGCCATCCATTCGAGGAATGCACGGGCCTCGACGCCTTCGGCGCTCGTCTCGCGCGCCTTCATGTCGCCGATCGTCGCGCGCGCGATCTCGACGATCTTCGGCCAGTCCTCGACCGACGAGCGCACGTCGCCGAGCACGCGCGCGATGTCGCCGCGCAGCGCGTCGAGCTTCGCTGCGTCGCCGCATCGATCGACTTCGAAATGGATGAACGACGTGAGTTGCGACTGCCCGTCGTCGTCGACGCCGCCGACGCCCACGCGCGCGATGCCGCCTTCCTTCGCGCGCCAGATGCGGAACACCGGGTGCAGCGCCGAGTGCAGCGCGAGCCCGAGCCGGTTGACGGCCATCGACACCGAATCGACGAGGAACGGCATGTCGTCGTTGACGATCTCGATGACCGTGTGATCCGAATGCCAGCCGTGCTGCTCGAGGATCGGGTTGTACACGCGCAGCCGCTCGCTGCCCGGCACGAACCGCTGCGCGGTCTGCCAGTGCGCCATCGCGGCGCCGTACAGATCGGCGATCCCGCGGCTTTGCAGATCGTCGGCATCGGCGAAATCGTAGTAATGCCGGAGAAAGGGTTCGACGATTTCGAACGCGGCTTCGGGCAGACGCCCGCGCGCGAACTCGACGACATCGGAGAGCAGGTGAGCGACGACTTCTTCGTTCTTCGCTTGCATGACGTCCTCCTGAACGGGGCGACCCTTGGTCGCCGGGTCAGTCGCACATTATGCGCCGGATGCGTGAAACGCCATTGTGCGGGTGCACATCGGCGCTGCGCGGGTTGATCGAGCGGTGGTATCGTTCGACCGAAACAGCACGGCCGTTCCGACGATCGAAACGGCCCGAATATCGATCTGAAGAAGGATTCGCCACATGAACCCTGTTGCCGGGCAACCCGGTTCCCGCATTCCCATCCAACGCGCCGACTTCGGTCGCGTGTCGGTTCTTTTCGGCGAGAAGAGCGGGAAATATCCCGACGGAAATCAGGTGCTCATCCGCGGCTCGGACACGCGCGCGTCGTTCGACACGCCGGTCGTTTCGAACCATATCGGCCCCGAATTCGACGATACGGAGCTGGTGGTGATGGGCCACATCCACGAAGACCACATGGCCGGCCTGCATCGCGTTCCGCACGCATCGGTGTACGTGCACGAAGGCGATTTGCCGGCGGCACGCAGTTGGGACGGGATGAGCGCCGCTTACGGCGGCGCCCAGTCGGGCTCCGCGAAGATGCTGGCGAAACTCCAGCGCGAATTCTTCTACGCGCCGCGCCCGGACGCACTCGGCTACGTCGACGGCGCAACGTGGGATCTCGGCGACACGCGGATTCGCGCGTTCCACATGCCCGGCCACACGGCGGGCCACTGCGTGCTGGTGGTCGAGCCGGAGGGCCTGGCCTTCATCGGCGACATCGATCTGACCGGTTTCGGACCCTACTATGGCGACGCCAGTTCGAACCTGCACGACTTTCGGCGCAGCCTGGCGCGACTGCCGGATATTCCGGCGAAGGTGTGGGTCACGTCTCACCACCGGGGCATCTACACCGATCGGGCGCACTTCCTGCGCGATCTCGCCGCGTATACCGCCAAGCTCGACGAACGCGAGCAGCGCCTGCTGGGATGGCTCGCGGAATCGCCGAAGACCCTCGGGCAACTGGTCGAACGCCGACTGCTGTATCCGCCGGGCTACGAGGCGTTGTGGGTGGTAGATGCCGAGACCCGCACGATCTCGCAGCATCTGGCCGAACTCGTCGCCGACGGGCGGGTGCAGGTCGACGAGCAGGGTGTCTACCGGCTCGGATGAGCGAAGCCGTTCTCATCGGGGTGTTTGTCCACTTATTTGAGACAGTCATTATCTCCTTGTGTATTTTTCATTCATCCAGGTTGACGTAAGCTGTCTACATCGATGAACGAGATGCGCGTCCCGCGCATCCGTCAGCCAAGGAGAACATGATGATCGAAGTCCGAGCAGCAAATGACCGCGGCCACGCCGAGCACGGCTGGCTCAGTTCCCGTCATACGTTTTCGTTCGCGAACTACTACGATCCGCGTCAAGTCGGCTTTTCGGACCTGCTGGTGATCAACGACGACCGCGTCGCGCCCGGCCGCGGCTTCGGCACGCATCCGCACCGCGACATGGAGATCCTGTCGTACGTGCTCGAAGGCGCGCTCGAGCACAAGGATTCGATGGGCACCGGCTCGGTGATCGTGCCCGGCGACGTGCAACTGATGAGCGCCGGCACCGGCGTCGCGCACAGCGAGTTCAACCATTCGCGCGCGGAGCCCGTGCATTTTCTGCAGATCTGGATCGGGCCGGCGGAGAAGGGCGCGCAGCCGCGCTATCAGCAGCAAAACATCCCGAGCGCGGACAAGCGCGGCACGTTCCGCTTGGTCGTGTCGCCGGACGGCGCTGACGGCTCGCTCGCGATCCGGCAGGACACGCGGATTTACGCGGGCCTGCTCGACGGCGACGCCAGCGCCAGCGTCGAGCTGCCGGCGAACCGCTTTGCGTATGTGCACGTCGCACGCGGCAGCGTGACCGTGAACGGCGTGACGCTGGGCGAGGGCGACGGTGCGCGGATCCGTGACGAGCGGGCGCTGACGTTCTCGAACGGCCACGATGCGGAGGTGCTGGTGTTCGACCTGCGGCCGATCGAGGTCACGGCGGAATGGGCGTGATGGCCTGAGCCGAGCGTGGCGGCACATGCGCCGCATCCGGGCATCGAGGTTTGCCCGGATGCGGCGTTGTGCTATATGAAGGGGCTGGAGACACTGGCGCGCTGTCCGGCGATCCGCGATGATGCGGCGCCGCGCGCGCCTTTCTGGAGGAGCCTCATGGAATCGACGGAAGCCATCCTGCTGCGCGACGATCGCGACGGCGTCGTCACGCTGCGCCTGAACCGGCCCCAGCAGTTCAACGCGCTATCGGACGCACTGCTCGACCACCTGGAGCACGCGTTCGCGTCGCTCGCGGCCGATGCGCGCGTGCGATGCGTCGTGCTCGCCGGCGAGGGCAAGGCATTCTGCGCGGGGCACGATCTGCGCGAGATGCGCGGCAAGCCCGACCTCGACTACTACCGTGCGCTGTTCACGCAATGCGCGCGCGTGATGCAGGCGATCCGCGCGCTGCCGGTGCCGGTGATCGCGCGCGTGCACGGGATCGCGACGGCCGCGGGCTGCCAGCTCGTCGCCGCGTGCGATCTCGCGATCGCGGCCGACACTGCGCGCTTCGCGGTGTCGGGGATCAACGTCGGGCTGTTCTGCGCGACGCCGGCGGTGCCGCTGAGCCGCAATGTTTCCGCGAAGCGCGCGTTCGACATGCTCGTGACCGGGCGCTTCGTCGATGCGGCGACCGCCGTCGACTGGGGGCTCGTGAACGAAGCGGTGCCGGAGGACGCGCTCGACGTGGCGATCGCGCGCAAGGTCGCGGAGATCGTCGCGAAGAGCCCGGTCGCGGTGCGCTACGGCAAGGCGATGTTCCACCGGCAGCGCGAGATGACGCTCGAGGACGCGTATGCGTACGCGAGCGACGTGATGGCGCGGAACATGATGGAGGACGACGTCCGCGAAGGGATCGACGCGTTCCTCGAGAAGCGGCCGGCGCGCTGGCGGACGTGATGCCGTGATGCCGTGATGCGCCGCCGGTGCCGGTACTGCCGCCGCGCCGCGTCGCGTCAGCGTCCGTAGCTGCCGGTGCGCAGCGGCGCGGGCCGCGCGTTCGCCGCTTCCGGCGGCACGATCTCGACCGGCACGCGGCGCGCGAGCGCGCACATCAGCTCGTAGCCGATCGTGCCGGCGGCCTCGGCGACGTCGTCGACGCGCACCTGATCCCCCCACAGCTCGACGCTCGAGCCGATGCCCGCGTTCGGGCACGGCGTCAGGTCGACGGTCAGCATGTCCATCGACACGCGGCCGACCACGCGCGTGCGCACGCCGTCGACGGCGATCGGCGTGCCGGTCGGCGCATGGCGCGGATAGCCGTCCGCGTAGCCACACGCGACGACGCCGATCCGCATCTTCCGGTCGACCGTGAACTTGCGGCCGTAGCCGACCGTTTCCTCCGGCGTCAGCGTCTGCACGCCGATGATCCGGCTCGTCAGCGTCATCGCCGCGCGCAGCCGCACGTCGGCGATGTGCCGCGACGCGCCCGTCGGCGATGCGCCGTACAGGATCGTGCCGGGACGCACCCAGTCGCGGTGCGCGTTCGGATGCCACAGCACGCCGGCCGAGTTCGACAGCGTGCGCTCGCCCGGAATGCCGTCGGTCGCCGCGTCGAAGCGGTCGAGCTGCCAGTCGATCTCGCCTTCGTCGGCGTTCGCGAAGTGCGTCATCAGCGTGATCTTGCCGATCGACGGCGCGCTCGCCGCGCGTTCCCACGCGGCGCGGAACGCGTCGGGCCGGAACCCGAGCCGGTTCATGCCGGAATTCATCTTGAGCTGGATGTCGATCGGCCGGCGCGGCTTCGCGGCGATCAGCAGGTCGAGCTGCGCGTCGCAGTGCACGGCGACCGTCAGCCGATGGCGCTCGACGAGCGCGACGTCGGCCGGCTCGAACACACCTTCGAGCAACAGTACCGGCTTGTCCCAGCCGAGCTCGCGCACGCGTACCGCTTCGTCGAGGTCGAGCAGCGCGATGCCGTCGGCGCTTGCGAGGCCGGGAAAGATCCGCTCGATCCCGTGCCCGTAGGCGTTGGCTTTCACGACCGCCCACACGCGCGAGCGCGCGGCTTTTTCGCGGACGATTTCGAGGTTGTGATGGACGGCGTCGGGGCGGATGTGAGCGACGATGGGACGGGGCATGGCGTTCGTGTCGTGAGTCGTTCTCGAAAGAGGAAGAGCACGGCGCGCGGCGGCGCCGAGCCAGTGTCGAACGCTATGTTATTGGCGATGAGCCAGTTTTAATTAATGTATTTATCTCGGATTTGGTGAAAATTCCCGTGGGGCGCGATGCTGCCCACGATGGCTTCGCGCGGCTTGCCGCCGAGCATCCCGTCTAAAAACCGGAGGCATCGATCGCGCCCGCCGATGCTATCCTCTCGTCGATCTTGCCATTGAATAATGTAATCGATAGAGAGGAGACTTGGATGACCACGTCGCAACTGTGCCTGCTGATCGTCGCGCTGCTGCCGTTCCCGATGACGTTTCTCGCGAAGGCGAAGAAGGGCTATGACAACCACACGCCGCGCGAGTATCTCGCGAAGCTCGAAGGCTGGCGCGCACGGGCGCAGGCCGTGCACCAGAACGCATGGGAAGCGCTCGCGCTGTTCACCGCCGGGCTCGTCGCCGCGTGGCACGCGGGCGCGAACGTGCATCGCGTCGACCAGCTCGCGATCGTGTTCGTCGTGAGCCGCATTGTCTATGCGCTGATGTATCTGCTGAACTGGGCGACGCTGCGTTCGCTCGTCTGGGCCGTGGGGATGGCCTGCGTCGTCGCGTTGTTCTTCACCGGCGCGTAAGCATGTCGTCGGCGGCGAGGTGGAAAACCCGGCATGCCGGAATAATCGCCGCCGACTTTCCCAATATCGCCGTGTTGGAATGGACCGATAAAAATAAAAGCGCACTAAAATAAAATTAAAAATATTGCGTAATCCGGAAGATTGATTGAAAGTTGGCAAAACATGCAATTCGCCGCGTGATCGAATTTCCGTCGAAGACCACAACAGAAGGCGCGCTGCGGGCACCGGAAGATGCGCGAGGGGCGCAATTAACGGCACTATCGAATAAAACTTTATACCTCGCCAGATAAAAAATAAATAAAACGATTGGCTTTACATCGATTCGGGAATCGTCATCTCTCCGTCATAACCGGTCGCCGATAATCCGGCGCTGAAAATTCATCCAATCGAATACGCGAGCGGTTGACACCGGGTCGCTACGGGGAGCAGTGCACATGACGATTCGTCATCGAATCACGTTGCTGGTCGTGCTGACGTTCGTCGCGTTGTCGGCGATCGGCATCTATGCGGTGTATCAGACCCACAAGAGCGCATTCGACGTCCGGCAGGTCACGCAGGGCATCGTGCCGAGCGCGCTCGCGTCGGCGGATCTCGCGTCGGTCGTGAAGGACGTGCAGATCGCGACGATGACGCTGATCTACGCGCCTGACGCGAACACGGCCGCGCAGGCGCGCGCGCAATTGCAGAGCAGCAAGGCCGCGTTGCGCGCGGCGCTCGACGTGCAGGCGCGTTCCGCCGCGAGCCACGCGCAGTCGGGCCTCGTCGCGCAGGCGAAGGACAGCGTCCAGAACTATTTCACCGCGATCGACGATACCGTGAAAATGAAGGCCGACGGCAAGGACGCGATGGCGCAGGCGTTCCTGTTCGCGGACGTCGCGCAGTACGGCAGCGAGCTCGAAGGCATCGTCGACACGCTGCGCATCGAGAAGAACCGCCAGAAGGACGACGCGATCCGCGCGCTGAACGGGATGCTGTCGACGACGGCGACCGCGATCGCGACGCTCGCGGGCACCGTCGTCGTGCTGCTGACCGCGATCGGCTACGTGCTGTACCGGCAGATCACGCGTCCGCTGAGCCGCATGCAGACGATGATGAGCGAGATCGCGTCGAGCCAGGATTTCACGCGGCGCGTGCCGGTCGGCCGCCTGGACGAGATCGGCCGCTCGATCTTCGCGTTCAACGAGATGATCGCGAAGATCCAGGAAAACGCCGCGCTGCTCAAGCAGAAGACGGCCGACATCCAGGCGATGCTGCAGAACATGCAGCAGGGGATCTTGACTGTCGTCGACGGTGGCGTCGTGCACGCGGAATATTCGGCGTACCTGGAGACGATCTTCGAGACGGACCGGATCGCCGGGCGCAGCCTGGGCGCGCTCGTGTTCGATGACTCGAATCTCGGCGCCGATACGCGCTCGCAGATCGAGACGGCCGTGCACGCATGCGTCGGCGAAGACAGCATGAACTTCGAATTCAACGCGCATCTGCTCGTCAACGAGATCGCGAAGCGCATGCCCGACGGGCGCGAGAAATGGCTCGACCTGAGCTGGTCGGCGATCACCGACGAAACCGGCACGGTCGTGCGGCTGATGCTCTGCGTGCGCGACGTGACCGAGCTGCGCGAGCTGGCCGCGCAGGCGGGCGAGCAGCAGCGCCGGTTGCAGATGATCGGCGAGATCCTGTCCGTCAGCGAGGACAAATTCGATCGGTTCGTCGACAGTGCGAAGGGCTTCCTCAACGAGAACGAGCGGATCATCCGCCAGCATGAGCGCGCGGACAGCAGCGCGGTCGCCGCGCTGTTCCGCAACATGCATACGATCAAGGGCAACGCGCGCACGTACAGCCTGCAGCATCTGACGGACATCGTGCACGAGGCGGAGCAGACGTACGAGCTGCTGCGTCACGCGGATGCGACGCCGGACTGGGATCGCGACGCGCTGATCGCGGATCTGGTGCGCGTGCGCGACGCGATCGACAGCTACGCGACGCTCAATGCGACCGCGCTCGGTCGCGGCGGCGCGGCGGCGCCCCGTGCGGACGCGCAGTATCTGACGATCGACCGCGCGCATATCGACGAGAGCCTGCGCGTGCTCGACGGCATCGATCCGGCCAACGTCGCCGATCTGCGCGCGGCCCGCGACGCGGTGCGCCGCACGCTCGGCCTGCTCGGCACCGAGCGCCTCGGCACGGCGCTCGCGGGCGTGATCGACTCGCTGCCGTCGCTCGCGGCGGAGCTCGGCAAGGAAGCGCCAGCCGTGCGGATCGATGACAACGGCTATCGCGTCCGCACCGAAATCGGCGCGACGCTGAAGGACGTGTTCATGCATCTGCTGCGCAATGCCATCGATCATGGGATCGAGCCAGCCGACGAGCGCCACGCGCTCGGCAAACCGGGCGCAGGCACGATCGACATCGAAGCCGGCGTCGACCGCGGGCTGCTGCAGATCACGATCAGCGACGACGGGCGCGGCCTTGCGCTCGACCGGATTCGCGCGATCGCACGCGAGCGCGGCTGGTTCGGCGTGGATGCGGAACCTGCGCTGTCCGACGATCAGGTTGCCGAACTGATTTTCCGGCCGGGTTTCTCGACCGCGCGCGCGGTGACCGAGGTGTCGGGGCGCGGCGTCGGGATGGACGCGGTGCGCAGCTTCGTCGCGCGCGACGGCGGCAGCATCGCGCTGCGCTTCACCGACGACCGGCGTGGCGCCGCCTATCGTTCGTTCCAGACGATCGTGTCGCTGCCCGACACGTACGCGGTGGACAGCGTCGGATTCGATGCCGGCCGGCGTCGCGAAACGTCGATCGAGGCAGTGGAATGACCATGCAGATGTCGTCGTATGCCGCCGTCGTGCTCGTGGGCGGCGCACTGGGCTTGGGCTGGCTCGTCGCAGCGCTCGTGTATCGCGCGCGCCGCGCGCGTCTCATCGAGCGAATGACGCGCGACGCCAACGCGCTGCGCGAATCGCTCGCGACGCTCGAGGCGCGCGCGGACAATACACAGGCGGCGCACTTCACGGACGCCGCGATCTGGGCGCAGAAGGAAGCGCGGCTCGCCGACGCGCTCGAACGCCAGACGGCGTCGGCCGATGCGCAGCGCGACGCGCTCGCGGCGATCCGGGTGGAGCAGGGCACATGGCAGCAGCACGCCGCGCAGATCATGCAGGAGGCGACGCGCCTTCGCGGTCTCGCCGCGACGTTCGAGCGCTGGCACGAGCAGATGATTTCGCTGACCGCGCAGAACCAGGACATGCGTGCGAAGAATCTCGAGCTGTCCGCGCTCGTCGCGCACGTGTCGATCGTGTCGCTGAACGCGTCGATCGAGGCGGCGCGCGCCGGCGCGGCGGGGAAGGGGTTCTCGATCGTCGCGAGCGAGGTGCGCACGCTCGCCGCGCGCTCGCAGCAACTGTCGAACAGCTATCGCGATAGCCTGAACCGGAACGATCTCGTGACGGCCGCGACGTTTCAGGACATTCAGGCGGGCGGCAAGATGATTGCCGCCGCGCTCGCGACGATCGAGAAGCAGACCGGGCAACTGCATGCGCGATTGCACGGAGCGTCGGCGTGATCAGCGCGCAAGCGAAGGAGAGCTTCGAGCGGATCTTCGTTCACGCGGCACGAATGCGGCTCGCGGTCGACGGCGGCGCGTGCGACATCGTGCCGGTCGGCTTCGACGCGATGGCGCGCCCGCGCGGCGCGCGCATCGCGGTGCTGACGATCTCGTCGCTGCATTTCCGGCTGCTGATCGCGCTGCGGTTCGTCGACGACGACGCGACCCGCGGCTATTTCGTCGGCGCGAACGCGCGGCAGCCGCTGCACGAAGTGTTCATGGAAATCGCGAATCTGTGCTGCGGCGCGATGAACCAGGCGCTGGCCGAGCATTTTCCGGACCTCGGGATGTCGACGCCGTATTTGCTCGACGGCGCGAGCATCGACGCGCTGTCCGCGCTCGAACCCGGCCATCTCGCGGCGTTCGACGTGACGGTCGGCGCGTCGGTGCGCATCGGCGCGACGCTTTGCGTGTGCGCGAACGGGCCGGTCGATTTTCATGTCGATGTTCATGCGCTCGAGCGTGAAAACAGCGCGGTCGCGGAAACGGCCGGCGAGCTCGAATTCTTTTGACCGATGTCGACTGCGAGGAACGACTGGACATGACCGAAGGCAAACCCGTCAGCAAGGTGCTGGTGCTCGACGACAGCCGCGAGCACGCGGACGCGATCAAGCGCTTTTGCGACGAACACAACCTGATCGGGCTCAAGGTGCGCCGCAACCGGCTGCTGCAGGTGCTGCGCTCGAACATCGACCTCGGCGCGATCCTGCTGGCCGAGCAGTATGGCGGATCGGCCGCGGAAAGCGCGATCGTCGCGACGCAGATCGACGCGCTGCGCCCCGAACTGCCGATCATCGTGCGCCGCGACGCGGACCCGTCGGCCGACGGGTTGCCTGACGCGCTGAGCCGCGCCGCGTGCGCGACCTACGTCGCGACCGACCTGACGCCGCTGCGTCGCGTGATCGACGAATACATCTTCAGCATCGACTATCCGAACGCGCTCGTACGCGGCATTTCGGAGATCACCGAGGCGCGGCTCGACAGCCTGTTTCCCGGGATGACGATCGTTCGCGAGACGCCGTGCATCGTCCGCGACCAGATCATCTACGGCGAGGTATTCAGTCTGATCGCGCTCGAGAGCGCGTGGTGCCGCGGGTACATGCTGCTGCAGACGCGCGAGCAGCCGCTGCTCGATCTGATCGCGGGCATGCGGACGCACGACGCGCAGCCCGACTTTCGCGAGCTGAACAGCGTGCTCGGCGAGCTGACGAATCTCGTCTGGGGCGCGTTCAAGAACCGCTATCTCGGCGACGCGGCGGCGCTCGCGCGGCATCCGGTGCAGGTGCCGCTGCTCGTCAACCACAAGCAGAAGACGATCTCGTTCGGCGGCGAATATCCGCAGCTCTGCTTCAAGTACTGGGTGACCGACGACGCATCCGGCAAGTCGTGCTGCATCGATCAGCGGTTCGTGTTCAGCCTGAGCTGGTCGCCGGAGGACTTCCGCGAATCGGTGCAGGACGTCGGGCCGATGGTCGACGCGGGCGAGCTGGAATTTTTTTGAACGACGAAGGAACGGAACATCATGGCGAAAATTCTCGTAGTGGACGATTCGGGCACGGTGCGCGACGAAGTCGCGGGCTTCCTGCGCAACAACGGCCTGGCGGTCGAGACGGCGGTCGACGGCAAGGACGGCCTCGCGAAACTGAAGGCGACGCCGGGCATCCGGCTCGTGATCAGCGACGTCAACATGCCGCACATGGACGGGCTCACGATGGTCGAGAAGATTCGCGGCGAACTCGCGAACACGGCCGTCAACGTCGTGATGCTGACGACGGAAAGCAGCCCGCCGATGAAGGAGCGCGGCAAGGCGGCCGGCGTGAAGGGCTGGATCGTGAAGCCGTTCAAGGGCGATGCGGTGCTCGACGCGCTGAAGCGGCTCGCGGGGTGAGGGGTGAGGGGCGGACGCGCGTCGACGTCCGCCGTATCGATGTCCGCAGTTTCGACTTCGTTATGCGCCGGCCAGCGCGGGCTCGCGCGGCGTGCGCACCATCCACGCGAGCACGAACGCGGCCGCGAGCAACCCGCACGACACCAGCGCCGCCGCGTGCATGCCCTGGACGATCCGCGTCGCGCCGCCGCTCGCGAGCGCGCCGTACACCGCGACGCCCATCGCGCCCGCCGCCTGTCGCGCGGTATTGAGCACCGCCGACGCGGTGCCCGCGCGGCGCGGCTCGACGCCCGACAGCACCGCGTGCGTCATCGCGGGCACGGCGAGCCCCATCCCGGCCGGGATCAGCAGGAACGGCAGCCATAGATCCGCATATGCGGCATCGAGCCCTGCGCGCTGCAGCAGCATGAAGCCGGCCGCGTCGATCGCGGTGCCGACGAGCATCGGCACGCGCGGCCCGAACACGGCGGTCAGCCGGCCGCTGACGACGTTCGACACGAAGAATCCCGCGGTCAGCGGCAGGAACGCGAGGCCCGCCTGCAGCGGCGCATAGCCGAGCGCGCGCTGCAGATATAGCGTCAGCACGAACACGGTCCCGTAGTACGTGAAATTGACCGTCATCCCGAAGCCGATCGCCGCGTCGAACGTGCGGCTGCGGAACAGCTCGGGCGGAATCATCGGCGCCGCGACGCGCCGCTCGATCGCGACGAAAGCAGCGCCGCCGGCGAGCGCGATCGCGAAGCCGATGCCGAGCAGCGCCGGCGGTACGCCGGGCGCATGCAGCTCGATCACCGATGCGGTGAGCGCGGTCAGCGCGACGGTCGCGACGATCTGGCCGGCGCCGTCGATCCGCTTGCGCGTGCGCTGCGCGGCATCGGGCGGCAGGCGCAGCGCGAGTACCACGCCGAGCGAGCACAGCGGCAGATTGACGAGGAAAATCGTGCGCCAGTCGCCGATGCCGAGCAGCAGACCGCCGCATACCGGTCCCGCCGCGATCGAGATGCTGCCGGCCGCGGTCCACCAGCCGATCGCGTGCGCGCGCCGTTTCGGCGCGTCGGCGAACGCGCGGTTCAGCAGCGCGAGCGAATTCGGCAGCATCGCGGCCGCGCCGAGCCCTTGCAGCATGCGCGCGGCGATCAGCGTGTCGACGCCGCGCGCGAGCCCGCAGCCGAGCGACGCGAGCGCGAACAGCACGAGCCCGGCGACGAAGCCGCGCCGGCTGCCGAAGCGGTCGCCGAGCGTGCCCGCGCTCAGCATGCAGGCCGAGAACGCGAGCGTGTACGCATCGACGATCCATTGCAGTGCCGCGACGCTCGCGCGCAGATCCTGCGCGATGCGCGGCAACGCGACGTTGACGATCGTCACGTCGAGCTGGACGACGACGAACGCCAGACTGGTGGTGCCGACCACCAGCGCGAATCCGGGGTGGGCGGGGGTACTGGGGACTTTGGCGGACATGGGACCTCGCGAAACGAGCCGATCGATGAGTCGATCCATGAATCGATCGTAATGGTCCTCGCGGCGCGAACGTTTCGTCCCGTGCTGAAATATGCGTGCGAATGGTGTGTGCGGGGCGACGGGCCTGACCGTCCGCCCCGCACGGAGCCGCGGCCATCAGGCCGCGATCGCCTTCGGCTCCGCCGGCGCGGCCTCCTGCCGGATCAGGTGATCGAACGCGCCGAGCGATGCTTTCGCGCCTTCGCCGACCGCGATCACGATCTGCTTGAACGGCACCGTCGTCACGTCGCCGGCCGCGAACACGCCCGGCACGGACGTCGCGCCGCGCGCATCGACGACGATCTCGCCGTGCGCCGACAGATCGAGGGTGCCCTTCAGCCATTCCGTGTTCGGCACGAGGCCGATCTGCACGAACACGCCTTCGAGCTCGACGCGCTTCACGTCCCCGGTGTTTCGGTCCGTATAGACGAGGCCGTTCAGCTTGCTGCCGTCGCCGGTCAGCTCGGTCGTTTGGGCGTGCGTGACGACGGTCACGTTCGGCAGGCTGCGCAGCTTGCGCTGCAGCACGTCGTCCGCGCGCAGTTGCGCGCCATATTCGATCAGCGTGACTTCGCGCACGATGCCCGCGAGATCGATCGCCGCTTCGACGCCCGAGTTGCCGCCGCCGACCACCGCGACGCGCTTGCCCTTGAACAGCGGGCCGTCGCAGTGCGGGCAGTACGCGACGCCGCGATTGCGATACTCGCGCTCGCCGGGCACGCCGATCTCGCGCCAGCGCGCGCCGGTCGCAAGCACGATCGTCTTCGCTCGCAGAACCGCGCCGCTCGCGAGACGGATCTCGTGCACGTCGCCGGGAATCAGCGCGTCCGCGCGCTGCACGTCCATCACGTCGACGTCGTACTGCTTCACGTGCTGCTCGAGCGCGGTCGCGAACTTCGGCCCTTCGGTTTCCTGAACGGAGACGAAGTTCTCGATCGCCATCGTGTCGAGCACCTGGCCGCCGAAGCGCTCGGCGACGACGCCCGTCGCGATGCCCTTGCGCGCCGAGTAGATCGCCGCCGCAGCACCTGCCGGGCCGCCGCCGACGATCAGCGTATCGAACACCGGCTTGTTCTCGAGCGCCTTCGCGGCGCGCGCGCTCGCGCCGGTGTCGAGCTTCGCGAGAATCTCCTTCACGCTGCTGCGGCCCTGGCCGAAGTGCTCGCCGTTCACGAACATCGTCGGCACCGACATGATCTGGCGCGCGTCGACTTCATCCTGGAACAATGCGCCATCGATCGCGACGTGGCGGATGCGCGGATTGATCAGCGACATCACGTTCAGCGCCTGCACGACTTCCGGGCAGTTCTGGCACGACAGCGAGAAGTACGTCTCGAATGCGTAGTCGCCGTCGAGCGCGCGGATCTGCCCGATCGTGTCGTCGTCGAGCTTGATCGGATGGCCGCCGGCCTGCAGCAGCGCGAGCACGAGCGACGTGAACTCGTGCCCGAGCGGAATCCCCGCGAAGCGGATCGTCGCGTCGCGGCCCGGCTCGCCGATCGAGAACGACGGCTTGCGTGCGTCGTCGTCGCGCTCGATCACGCTGACGCGTGGCGCGAGCGATGCGATCTCGCCGAGCAGCGCGCGCAGTTCCTGCGACTTCGCGCCGTCGTCGAGCGATGCGACGATTTCGATCGGGCGCGTGATCTTGTCCAGATACGTTTTCAGTTGGGTCTTCAGATTGGCGTCGAGCATGGCGATTTGGATTCCGTAATAATGGTGGCCGGGCAGGTCATGCCGGAAAAGCGGGGCGGGCCGCGCGGTTCGGCGCCCGCCCGTCGCGCGCTGGATGAGCGCGCGATCGCTAGCGGTGAGGCGGCTTAGATCTTGCCGATCAGGTCGAGCGACGGCGTCAGCGTGTCCGCGCCGGGCGTCCACTTCGCCGGGCAGACCTCGCCCGGGTGCGCGGCGATGTATTGCGCGGCCTGCACCTTGCGCAGCAGCTCGCCGGCGTCGCGGCCGATGCCGTTGTCGTGGATCTCGCAGAGCTTGATTTCGCCTTCCGGGTTGATCACGAACGTGCCGCGCAGCGCCATTCCTTCTTCTTCGATCAGCACGTCGAAGTTGCGCGACAGCGTGAGCGTCGGGTCGCCGATCATCGGATATTCGATCTTGCCGATCGTGTCCGACGTGTCGTGCCACGCCTTGTGCGTGAAGTGCGTGTCGGTCGACACCGCGTAGATTTCGACACCCAGCTTCTTGAATTCCGCGTAGCGGTCGGCAAGATCGCCGAGCTCGGTCGGGCACACGAACGTGAAGTCGGCCGGATAGAACACGACGACGGACCACTTGCCCTTGAAGGTTTCGTCCGACACGGACACGAAATCGCCTTTGTGGTATGCGGTGGCCTTGAACGGCTTGACTTGGGTGTTGATGATCGGCATCTGGAGCTTCCTTTGCTTGGGTGTTGAATGAGGAGGTGCCAGTATCCGGGGAGGTGGGTGATTTGTGAAATTGATTGTCTGGATGTTTGTGATAGGGGATGTTTATGGGTGTTGCGGCGATGCCTGCTCGCGGCTTCCGGGCCACGAGGGCCGTCGAACGGGTGTCCAATGCGTGAGTGGTCGGTGGCTTGGGGGAGGGCGGCCGGTAGGTGCGAGTTCGTCGACCGCCGCCGCCACGGTGCACCCGGTTTCAATAATGAGTGACTTGACCCGTGCCTATCTTGCAGATATTTCCCCAACACCCCCTTACTTCCGTTTTCGCAAATCGTTGAGACGCCAAGCAAACTACCAATTGGCGCACCTCACTATATCCCTTCGGAGCCGTTCCTATCATTTCCGCCCTACAAGGTCGGCCGCTTTCATAGATTGATGAAACGGAGGAAACCCGGTTCACGCTCGGCGTGTTCAAAAAATTCACGCCAAACATCGCGTGATAATTTTGTCCAAATGGCGTGACTCCGTTGGCAGGAATGGTATCAATTGAGAATGTGCCCAATTGAAGAGGTGTGACGCGCATCGGAATTTGATAAAAAATGGTATCGTTCAATTCTTTGTTGGGCGCTATTCCCACGCCGCCGACGCTTGGCATTCCATTATTAGCGGGTATTCCATACTCGCCAAAGGTATGTGTGCTAGGTTGCGGCGAAGTAATCAAACATGTCGCGGTATCCTTGACAGACGTGGTGATGGTAGTCTGCGTTTCGTCGGTAATGTCTCTTCCGCCGATACTTTCGCAGTACCGTTGATGCAATTCATTCAGCTCGGGCGGTCGCGAATTCGGGAAAATGGTCAGTGTGCCATCCTCATTTTTTTGCATCGGAATTTTCTTGTAAACGTCCACAGGAACGCTCAAATATATGCTCCCATCGATGACGGTTTCACTTACCCGCCCGTCTGTCGGGGGCGAGCCTGCATACGTGGTTGTTGCGATGATTGAAATAATTGTGCCAATAATTTTTTTCATGGTGATAATTTTTATCTGTTGATAAACATTGATTGTTTGCCGCCATTTTCTGCGCGGCTCAAGGTCGTCTTGCAAAATATTGATGAAAATCAAATTTCAGGAAGATCCCGTATTAATCGTCCGTTTTTGGAAAATTTGATTGACTGTGTATTTATTGATTTTTCTTCTGCTCTGTCAATAAGACTTGTCTGATTTTTGCGAGAAACAGCTTCGCCGGGGATGCCGGGGAGCGCGCGGCAGGTGAATTGAGGACGCGGTGCAGCATGTCGTTGCGCGCCCGACGGCGATGCGGGCTGGCGTGCACGACGGCGTGCGGTCGTGATAGGCGGGCGACCCACCGCGCGCATGGTCGCAACCACCGTCGGACGCGGCGCATTCGCCACCCAACCGCGTTATGCGAATCCACGCATACTGCCGGCATCGCGCCATCCGGATTCCGTTGCACTGACTGGTCTGACCACGCGCGACCACGCATGCCCACGCTCGCCGCCCGGCAAGCCGCTGGCCGCGATTTCCGTCCCGTCCCGGCCATCGCGCCGGCTCCCGCGCCGACGCGTTTTTCTCAATACGGATCAACGCGATAACCGAACGCCCGTGCATTTACCGGGCCGATGCCGGCGCCACGCATCCGCATTGCGCATAGGTAAGACCACTGACGCCGCGTCGCCGTCGATCCCTCCGGTTGCACCTCCGCCGTCGTCGGCGCACCTCCCGCGCTCGCCGGGGTGCACCCGCGCCGCGCCGCCGTTCGGGCGTCATGCTCCCGCAGCGCAACGATTGCTAATTTATCTCGGACAGGCGCACTATGTTCGGCATGCGTCGCTTGTCGACTGCGCGCTCCGTGCCGTTGCGCGCGGTGTCGACGGGCCGCGGGGTGTCCGATGCGCCGGTTCGGCGCATCAAGGATCGCTGTCGCGACGCACCTGCACCTGCGTGGTGCGGCATGCCTGCCCGGCGTGCCGAATCCGCCGAAGATTGCGGGAAATGGAAGGCACGCTCCTTGCTCACTCGTCGTTACGCCGGTCCGGCGCCGACATGCCGGTAACGCGATGGAGATATAAATCAATGAAGCCATTCGACGAAATGCTATCCGGCGACACAGTCAGGCCACCTTATTCGCGCCTGAAGCAGTGGCTCGACACGCAGAATCCCGCGAGCCTCGCACAGAAAGCCCACGATGCCGAGGGCGTGTTCCGCAAGACCGGCATCACGTTCGCCGTGTACGGCGACGCCGAGGCCGCCGAACGGCTGATTCCGTTCGACATCGTGCCGCGCATCATCGCCGGCGCCGAGTGGGCGCGGCTGTCGCAGGGGATCGAGCAGCGTGTGATGGCGCTGAACGCGTTCCTCGACGACATCTACCACCGGCAGGAGATCGTCCGCGCGGGGATCGTGCCGAAGCACCTGATCTCGCACAACGCCGCGTTCCTGCCGGAGATGATCGACTTCCGGCCGCCCGGCAACGTGTACACGCACATCATCGGCGTCGACATCGTCCGCACCGGCGAGAACCAGTTCTACGTGCTCGAGGACAACGCGCGCACGCCGTCCGGCGTGTCGTACATGCTCGAGAACCGCGAGACGATGATGCAGCTCTTCCCCGAGCTGTTCCAGCAGGTGAAGGTGCGGCCCGTCGAGACCTATCCGCAGATGCTGCGCCAGTCGCTCGCCGCGGTCTGCCCGCCCGGCGGCAACGAGGACAACCCGACCATCGCGGTGCTCACGCCCGGCATCCACAATTCCGCGTACTACGAACATTCGTTCCTCGCGGACCAGATGGGCGTGCATCTCGTCGAGGGCAGCGATCTGCAGGTGATCGACGGCCGCGTCGCGATGCGCACGACCGAGGGCTTCCGGGCGATCGACGTGCTGTACCGCCGCGTCGACGACGCGTTCCTCGATCCGCTCACGTTCAAGCCCGATTCGGTGCTCGGCGTCGCGGGGATCATGGACGTCTATCGCGCGGGCAACATCACGATCGCGAACGCGCCCGGCACGGGCATCGCCGACGACAAGGCGATCTACTCGTACATGCCCGAGATCGTGCAGTTCTACACGGGCCGCAAGGCGCTGCTCGAGAACGTGCCGACCTGGCGCTGCGCGGAAGAGGACAGCCTCAAGTACGTGCTCGATCATCTCGAGGAGCTGGTCGTGAAGGAAGTGCACGGTTCGGGCGGATACGGGATGCTGGTCGGGCCGGCCTCGACGAAGGCCGAGCGCGAGGCGTTCGCCGCGAAGCTGCGCGCGCGGCCGTCGAACTACATCGCGCAACCCACGCTGGCGTTGTCCACGACGCCGATCCTGACCGACGCGGGCCTCGCGCCGCGCCACGTCGACCTGCGTCCGTTCGTGCTGGTGTCGGACCGGATCCGCATCACGCCGGGCGGACTCACGCGCGTCGCGCTGAAGGAGGGCTCGCTCGTCGTCAACTCGAGTCAGGGCGGCGGCACGAAGGATACCTGGGTGCTCGCGGACTGACGCGCGCGGGGGGGCGCCCGCGTGGCGCCCGCGCGCCCGGCCACGGCGCGCGACACGGATAACAACGGAGTGGACTCAGATGCTGCTAGGACGCACTGCGAGCGGTCTTTACTGGATGTACCGCTACATCGAACGCGCGGAGAACACCGCGCGCATCGTCGACGCCGGGCTGCGGATGGCGCTGACGCGCACGACCGACGCGCCGGCCGAATGGTCGTCGGTGCTGGTCAGCTCCGGCGCGGATGCCGGCTACCGCGAGAAGTACGACGGTTACGCGGCGGACACCGTGACCGACTATCTGCTGCGCGACCGCGACAACGGCTCGAGCGTGCTGTCGTGCATCGAGTACGCGCGCTCGAACGCGCGGATGGTGCGCACCGCGCTCACGCGCGAGGCGTGGGAGAGCGTGAACGAAGCGTGGCTGTCGATCCGGACCGGGCTCGTGCAGCCGGTGCCCGCAAGCGACCTGCCGGCGATCCTCGATCAGGTGAAGCGCGCGACCGCGCTGATTCTCGGCAGCTTCTACAGCACGATGCTGCGCAACGAGATCTTCGATTTCGCGCAGATCGGCGCGCTGATCGAGCGCGCGGACAACACCGCGCGGATCATCGACGTGAAGTACCACCTGCTGCTGCCGTCGGTGTCGCACGTCGGGACGATCCTCGACAACTACCAGTGGGAGTCGATCCTGCGCTGCGTCGCCGCGCACCGGTCGTATCGCTGGGTGTACGACGTGCAGTACAAGCCGATGAACATCGCCGACTACCTGATCCTGAACGGCCGGATGCCGCGCTCGCTGCGCTACTCCTACGGACGCCTCGTGTCGAGCCTCGACCACCTGGCCAAGGATTACGGCGTGACGCACCCGTGTCACGAAACCGCGACGAGCATCCATCAGATGCTTGCCGACAACACCGTCGAACGGATCTTCAAGAACGGGCTGCACGAGTTCCTGACCGATTTCATCACCCGCAACAACGGGCTGGGCGCCGAGATCGCCCAGGCCTACAACTTCGACTGAGACTGCCATGCGACTTGCCATTCGCCATATCTCGCGTTATCGGTTCGACGATCAAGTCACGCACGTGCTGCAGCGCTTGCGTCTGCGGCCGCAGTCCGGGCCGGGGCAGACGGTCCGCGCGTGGCAGGTCACGATCGACGGCATCGAGCCGACGCTGTCCTACGCGGACGGCCTCGGCAACAAGATCGACCTCGTGCGGCACGAGCGCGCGACCCGGGCCGAGATCGTGATCGTCGCGGCCGGCGTCGTCGAGACGCAGGACCGCGCGGGCATTCTCGGGCAGACCGAAGGCTATGCGCCGCCGTGGATCTTCGAGCGCGAGACCGAGCTCACCGGCGCCGGCGACGGGATCCGCGCGCTTGCGGATGCGATGCCGCTCGAGCATCGCAGCCTCGACGCGCTGCACTGGCTGATGACCGAAGTGCACGGCCGGATCGCGTACGCGCCGCAGACGGCCTTCGACGCGCCGGTCGATGCGGAAACCGCGCTGAAGAACGGCGAGGGCACGAGCCGCGACCACGCGCACGCGTTCATCGCGGCGGCGCGCGCGCTGAAGGTGCCGGCGCGCTTCGTGGCCGGCTATCTGCTCGCCGACGGCCCCGCGCAGCGGATGGCCGACGCGATGCAGCAGCAGGGCGGCGCAACGCAGCAGCAACAGCAGGGCGGCGCGCAGCAGGAAGCGCTCGCCGCGATCCAGCTGGCCGAAGAGGACGAAGAGAGCGAAGCGGCCGGGCAGTCGAACCGCGCGGCGCGCCGGTCGTCGGGCACCGCGCAGCCGTCGCTCGGCACGCAGCAGCAGAGCGCCGCGCAGATGCCGTCGCCGGCCGGCCACGCATGGGCCGAGGCCTACGTCGAAGGGCTCGGCTGGGTCGGCTTCGATCCGTTCATGAACCGCTGCCCGGACGAGCGCTACGTGCGCATCGCGGTCGGGCTCGACTATCGCGACACGCAGTCGGTGACCGGGTCCGGCACGCAGCCGATCGGCGTCGACATCAGCGTCGTGCAGTCGCCCGAGCTCGTCTAGCGCGCGGCCGGCGCTTCCGTACCCCATTGCCGCCGATCCCTCGGCGGGCGCGATGCCCGCCGAGGGAAGCGGCCGATGACCCGATTCAACCCGAACCGAGCGGTCCCGCCATGTCCATTCACGTCGCGCTGCATCATGCCACCCGCTACCGTTACGACCGGCTCGTCAATCTCGGCCCGCAGATCGTGCGCCTGCGTCCGGCGCCGCATTGCCGCACGCCGATCCTGTCGTATTCGATGACCGTCAAGCCGGCCGATCACTTCATCAACTGGCAGCAGGATCCGTTCTCGAACTACCTCGCGCGGCTCGTGTTCCCGGAGCGCACGCGCGAGTTCGAGATCACCGTCGATCTCGTCGCCGAGATGTCGGTCTACAACCCGTTCGACTTCTTTCTCGAAGAGAGCGCCCAGCAGTTTCCGTTCACGTACGCCGACGCGGTGCGCACCGAGCTCGCGCCGTATCTCGCGTGCGACCCGCAGACGTCCGAGTCGCCCGCGTTCCGCGCGTATCTCGACGGTATCGACCGCACGCCGACCGGCACCGTGGACTTCCTCGTCGCGCTGAACCAGCAGTTGCAGCGTGACATCAACTACCTGGTGCGGCTGGAGCCCGGCGTGCAGACGCCCGAGCAGACGCTCGAGCTGGCGTCCGGCTCGTGCCGCGACAGCGGATGGTTGCTCGTGCAACTGTGCCGGCATCTCGGCATCGCCGCGCGCTTCGTGTCCGGCTACCTGATCCAGCTGACGCCCGACGTGAAATCGCTCGACGGCCCGAGCGGCACGTCGGTCGACTTCACCGACCTGCACGCGTGGTGCGAGGTCTATCTGCCGGGCGCGGGCTGGATCGGCTTCGATCCGACGTCGGGCCTGCTCGCGGGCGAAGGGCACATCCCGCTCGCATGCACGCCGCAGCCGACGAGCGCGGCGCCGGTCGAGGGGCTGATGGACGAGTGCGAGGTCGAGTTCGAGCACGAAATGGCGGTCACGCGGATCTACGAATCGCCGCGCGTGACGAAGCCGTATACGGATGCGCAATGGAGCGGCGTGCTCGCGCTCGGCGCGCAGGTCGACGCGACGCTCGCGGCCGGCGACGTGCGGCTCACGCAGGGCGGCGAGCCGACGTACGTGTCGATCGACGACCGCGACGGCGCCGAATGGAACACCGACGCGCTCGGGCCGACGAAGCGCGGCTACGCGACGTCGCTCGTGCAGAAGCTGCGCGCCGAGTACGGCGACGGCGGCTTCCTGCATTTCGGGCAGGGCAAGTGGTATCCGGGCGAGCAGCTGCCGCGCTGGGCGCTGTCGATTTTCTGGCGCGCGGACGGGCAGCCGGTCTGGCACGACCCCGCGCTGTTCGCGGACGAGCGCGAGCCGTCGTCGTACACGACCGAAGACGCGAAGCGCTTCATCGACGCGCTCGCCGCGCGGCTGAACCTGACGCGCGACTTCATCCGGCCCGGCTACGAGGACGTCTGGTACTACCTGTGGCGCGAGCGCCGGCTGCCGGTCAACGTCGATCCGTTCGACTCGCGCCTCGACGACGAGCTCGAGCGCGCGCGGCTGCGCAAGGTGTTCGACCAGAAGCTCGACAGCGCGGTCGGCTACGTGCTGCCGATCAAGCCGGTCGAAGGCGCCCCGGCGCTCGGCGGCCCGCGCTGGGAGACCGGCCCGTGGTTCTTCCGCGACGAGCGGATGTATCTGGTGCCGGGCGATTCCCCGATGGGCTATCGGCTGCCGCTCGATTCGCTGCCGTGGGTGAGCCGCGGCGACCAACGGTATCTGATCGACCGCGATCCGTTCGCGCCGCAGGAGCCGCTGCCGAGCGCCGACGCGCTCCGCGCGCGCTACGTCGGGCCCGGCGACGCGCCGCGTTATCTGCCGCTGGCGTCGCCCCTGTCGCCCTTGTCGCCCTCGTCGAGTGACACGCCGGCGCCGCGCACCGTGATGCAGTCGCGCGGCGACGGGCTGCCGGGCGCGCTGCATCCGGCCGCCGATGCGCATCGCTATCCGGCGCGCTTCGAATCGGCCGCGTGGATCACGCGCACCGCGATGTGCGTCGAGGTCCGCAACGGCATCCTGTACGTGTTCATGCCGCCGCTCGCGGCGCTCGAGGATTATCTCGACCTGCTGAATGCGCTCGAGCTGACCGCGCGCACGCTCGACGTGAAGCTCGTGCTCGAAGGCTATCCGCCGCCGCGCGACGCGCGCCTGAAGCTGCTGCAGGTGACGCCGGACCCGGGCGTGATCGAGGTGAACATCCACCCGGCGTCGAGCTTCGACGAGCTCGTCGGCCATACCGAATTCCTGTACGACGCCGCGTACCTGTCGCGCCTGTCCAGCGAGAAGTTCATGGTCGACGGCCGCCACGTCGGCACCGGCGGCGGCAACCACTTCGTGCTCGGCGGCGCGACGCCGGCCGACAGCCCGTTCCTGCGCCGGCCCGACCTGCTCGCGAGCCTGATCGGCTACTGGCACAACCATCCGTCGCTGTCCTACCTGTTCTCGGGGCTGTTCATCGGGCCGACGAGCCAGGCGCCGCGCGTCGACGAGGCGCGCAACGACCAGGTGTACGAGCTCGACGTCGCGTTCAAGGAGATTCAGCGCAACAAGCTGCTGTACGGCCAGGAGATGCCGCCGTGGCTCGTCGATCGCGTGCTGCGCAACCTGCTGATCGACGCGAGCGGCAACACGCACCGCAGCGAGTTCTGCATCGACAAGCTCTACTCGCCGGACTCGTCGACGGGCCGCCTTGGCCTGCTCGAGCTGCGCGCGTTCGAGATGCCGCCGCACGCGCGGATGAGCGTGGTCCAGCAGTTGCTGCTGCGCGCGCTGATCGCGCGCTTCTGGTCGACGCCGTACACGACGCCGCTCACGCGCTGGGGCACCGCGCTGCACGACCGCTTCATGCTGCCGACGTTTCTTCGGATGGATTTCGACGACGTGCTGACCGAGCTGCGCGACGCGGGCTTCGATTTCGACGCCGCGTGGTTCGCGCCGCACTTCGAGTTCCGCTTTCCGCTGTACGGGCAGATCGCGGTGAGCGGCATGGAGCTGTCGCTGCGCGGCGCGCTCGAACCGTGGCATGTGATGGGCGAGGAGGGTGCGCCCGGCGGCACGGTGCGCTACGTCGACTCGTCGCTCGAGCGGCTCGAGGTGCGCGTAAGCGGGCTGAACGACAACCGCCACGTCGTGACCGTGAACGGCCACGCGCTGCCGCTGCAGCCGACCGGCACCGCGGGCGAATACGTGGCCGGCGTGCGCTACAAGGCGTGGGCGCCGCCGTCGGCGCTGCATCCGACGATCGGCATTCACGCGCCGCTGACGTTCGACGTCGTCGACACGTGGATGGCGCGCTCGCTCGGCGGCTGCCGGTATCACGTCGCGCATCCGGGCGGGCGCAACTACGCGACGTTCCCGGTGAACGCGTACGAGGCCGAGAGCCGCCGCCTCGCGCGCTTCGTCGCGATGGGGCATACGCCGGGGCGGATGGACGTCGCGGCGGCCGCGCCGAGCCGCGAGTTCCCGTTCACGCTCGATCTGCGGCGCATCTGACGTTTGACGCGGCGCGCGTGGCGATCCGGGGAAAACCCGCCGGCAATCCCGGGGAAAACCCGCCGGCGGCGACGGGAATTTTGTGCGGCCGAAATGTTAGGATGCCGGCTGGTCCCGCGCCGCCGCGCGCGATTGCCGCGTTTGTGGCGTTTGCGGCAGCGGCGCGGACCGGACGCTGCTCATCCATGACCGATTGAAACCGTGCCGCCCATTTCCCCCGACGACCTCGCCGACGCCGCGACCGACACGATGCCGACGCTCTTCGATACCGGCGCGCAACCCGATGCCGTGGAGCTGGCCGCCGCGCTTGCCGCGCCGGCCGGCGCGGGGCGGTATGACGAGTTGCGCGGCAGCGCGGCGGGCCTGCATGCCCCCGCGCTCGCGCCCGCGTGGCGCGAATTCTTCACGTCCGTCGGCAGCGACGGCGTGGCCGACCTCGACCGCCGCGCGGACGCGCTGCAGCGCCGGATGCGCGAGAACGGGCTGTTCTACCAGCTGCACGAGCAGCGCGCGGGCGACGGCGCGGCCGGCCCGTGGTCGCTCGATCTGCTGCCGCTGATCGTCACGCCGCGAGACTGGGACGCGATCGAGCGCGGCGTGCTGCAGCGCGTGCGGCTGCTGAACGCGATGATGACCGACCTGTACGGCCCGCAGACGATCCTCGAGCGCGGCCTGCTGCCGCCGGCGCTCGTGACCGGGCATCCGGGCTACTTGCGGCCGATGCGCGGCGCGCGCGTGCCGGGCGACACGTGGCTGCACGTCGTCGCGTTCGATCTCGCGCGCGGCCCGGACGGCCAGTGGCGAATGACCGCGCACCACACGCAGGGCGCGGCCGGGCTCGGCTATCTGCTCGAGAATCGTCTGATCGTATCGCGCCTCTTTCCGCGCGCGTTTCGCGGGCTGCGCGTGCAGCGGCTCGCGGCCGCGTACCGCGCGCTGGTGCAGAGCCTGCAGGCGCTGAGCCCCGCGCGGAAGAATTCGCGGATCGTGCTGCTGACGCCGGGGCCGCACAGCGCGACCTACTTCGAGCACGCGTATCTCGCGCGCTACCTCGGGCTGACGCTCGTCGAGGGCGGCGACCTGACCGCGCGCGACAACCGCGTGTTCCTGAAGACGCTGCGCGGGCTGGAGCCGGTGCACGGGATTCTGCGGCGCGTCGACGACGCGTGGCTCGATCCGCTCGAACTGCGTACGGACTCGATGCTCGGCGTGCCGGGGCTGCTGCAGGCGGTGCGCGCGGGCAACGTGCTGCTCGCGAACGCGCCGGGCTCGGGCTTTCTCGAATCGCCGGGCATGCTCGGCTTCCTGCCGCGCCTCGCGGAGGATCTGCTCGGCGAGACGCTGTCGCTGCCCGCCGTGCACTCGTGGTGGTGCGGCGAGGCCGCCGCGTGCGCGGACGCGCTGCCGCACCTTGCGCGCGCGATCGTGAAGCCGACGTTCCCGCCGGACGTGCAGGCGGGCGGCGGCTTCGATCCGGTGATCGGCGCGCGGCTCACGCCGGCACAGCTCGACGAATGGCGCGCGCGGATCGCCGCGCACCCCGCGCACTACACGGTGCAGGCGGACCTGCCGCTGTCGCAGGCGCCGACGTGGGCGAGCCGCGCGGACGCGGACGCCGACGGCAGCGCGCGGATCGTGCCGCAGCCGTTGTTGCTGCGCGTGTTCGCGCTCGCGGACGGCGAGCAGACCTGGCGCGTGCTGCCGGGCGGGCTCGCGCGCGTCGGCACGCGCGATACGCTGTTCAACGCGCCGATGCCGCGCGGCGGCAGCACGATCGACGCGTGGGTGATGACCGAAGGCGCGGTCGACCGGACGACGCTGCTGCCGACCCACCTCGGCCCCGACGATCTGGTCGAGCGCGTGCGCACGATTTCGAGCCGCGCGGCGGAGAACCTGTTCTGGCTCGGCCGCTACACCGAGCGCGCGACGAACCTGATGCGGCTCGCGCGCGCCGCGCTGGAACGGCTGCGCGGCGAGGACGACGCGGACAGTCCCGCGCATCTGCAATTGCTCGACGCGCTGTGCCGCGACACCGGGCTCATCTCGCCGGATACGCCCGACGCGGTCGCGGAGCCGCACGCGTTCCAGGCCGCGCTGACGACGTCGCTCGCGCACGGCACGGATCGCTCGACCGGCATCGCGTCGTGCCTGTTCGGGATGCGCGCGGCGGCGGCCGCGATCCGCGAGCGGCTGTCGCGCGAGCAATGGCGGCTGATCGACGACGCGACGCAACTGTTCGCGGACAGCGCGCGCGCGCTGGAGGCGGAGGATCAGCTCGGCAACGACGCGCTGCAGCTGATCGACCGGCTCGGGCTGCTGCTCGGCGCGATCACCGGCGCGCAGACCGACAACATGACGCGCGACGACGGCTGGCGGCTGCTGTCGATCGGGCGGCAGATCGACCGGCTGGATTTTCTGTGCAGCGTGCTGCGGTTCGCGTTCGATGAAGGGACCGTGCACAAGCAGGACGGCTTCGAGCTCGTACTCGAGCTGTTCGACAGCGCGATCACGTTCCGCTCGCAGTTCCAGCGCCGCTTCGACGTCGCGCCGCTGCTCGCGCTGATCGTGCTCGACACGGACAACCCGCACTCGCTCGCGTGGGCCGCGCAGGCGCTGCGCGGACGGCTGGCGAAGGTCGAGCACGGCGAAGGGTATCCGCTGGCGGGGCTGGCCGAGGCGATGCCGGACATCGCCGCGTGGTCGCTGCACGCGCTGTGCGAGACCGACGGCACGGGCCGCCATCGCACGCTGCTCGCGCAGCTCGCGACGACGTGCGACGCGGTGTGGAATCTGTCGGACCGGATCGGCGAGCGGTATTTCAGCCACGTGCGCGAGGCGGGCAGGACGCTATGGTGACGACGCCGAAGCCTGCTGCCGCGCCGGCGGCCGCCGACGTGCCGGCCGGCACCACGACGCGCGGCCGCGTGCTGCGCGTCACGCACGACACGCATTACATGTATGCGGCGCGCGTCGAGTCGGCGCAGCATCAGGCGCGGCTCACGCCGCTCGCGACGCCTCGGCAACTGCTGCTGTCGTTCGAGCTCGACATCGGGCCGAAGCCGGAGCGGGTCAGCGTCGAGACCGACGCGTTCGGAAATGCGCGCACGTCGTTCTCGCTGAATCAGCCGCACGAATCGCTGTTCGTACGCAGCCGGAGCGTCGTGCGCGTCGTGCCGCCGGCGCTGTCGGCGGGCAAGCGCGGCGAGCCGCCGGACGCGATCGCGCGGCCCGGCGCGGCGCGGGCGAGCGCGTGGGAGGCGGTGCGGGACAGGTTCTGCTACCGCGCGGGCGTGCCGTACGATCCGGCGAGCGAGTTCGTGTTCGCTTCGCCGCACGTGGCCTGCGATCCTGCGCTGGCCGCTTACGCGGCGCAGAGCTTCACGCCGGGGCGGGCGCTGGTGCAGGCGGCGTGGGAGCTGATGCGGCGGATTCATGCGGACTTCAAGTACGAGCCGAACAGCACCGACGTGACGACGAGCGCGCTCGATGCGCTCGCGTTGCGGCAGGGGGTGTGCCAGGACTTCGCGCACGTGATGATCGGCGCGATGCGCTCGCTGGGGCTCGCGGCGCGCTATGTGAGCGGCTATCTGCTGACGCAGCCGCCGCCGGGGCAGCCGCGGCTGATCGGCGCGGATGCGTCGCATGCGTGGGTCGAGGTGTACGACCCGAAGTGGCCCGAGGATGGCGGGTGGCTGCAGCTCGATCCGACGAACGATCGCGCGCCGGGGGACGATTACGTGATGCTGTCCGTCGGACGGGATTATGCGGATGTGACGCCGCTGCGCGGCGTGATTCGCGGCGGCGGCGCGGATCAGGTGCTGAAGGTCGCGGTGACGGTGGAGCCGTGGGCGTGATGCTGCGGGCGTGATGCTGCGGGCGTAATGCGTCGGGCGCGCTGACGGTGTGGCTGGCCCGGGTTGATTCGCCAGCGCGCGGGACTTCCGCTACTTCACAAGCGTACGCAAACTATCGACGATCTCCGGATTCGCCAGCGTCGAAACATCTCCGGGATCCTGATGATTCGACAGTGCCGCGAGCACGCGCCGCATGATCTTGCCCGACCGGGTCTTCGGCATGTCCGGCACGATCAGCACGCGATGCGGTTTCGCGATCGCGCCGATCCTGTCGACCACCGAATCCGACACCAGCTTCGCGACGTGCTTCGACGCTTCCACGCCGGGCTTCAGCGAAACATAGAGCTCGGGCACCCGGCCCTTGATCTCGTCGGCAACCGGCACGACCGCGGCTTCGACGACATCGGGAACCAGCAGCGCCGCCGACTCGATTTCCTTCGTGCCGAGGCGATGGCCCGCGACGTTGATCACGTCGTCGATGCGCCCGAGAATCCGGAAGTAGCCGTCCGCCGCGTCGACCGCGCCATCACCCGCCATATACGGCCAGTCGCGCCAGTCCTTGCTGTCGGGGTTCTTGCAGTACCGCGCGTAATACGTCTTCACGTAGCGCTCCGGCGCCTTCCAGATCGTCTGGAACGCGCCTGGCCACGGATTGCGGATGCAGATGTTGCCGGCCTTGCCGGAGCCTTGCACGAGCTCGTTGCCGTCGTCGTCGTAAATCACCGGATGTATGCCCGGAATCCCCGGCCCGGCGCTCCCCGGCTTCATCCGATGCAGCGCCGGCAACGTGCTGCACAGGAACCCGCCCGTTTCCGTCTGCCACCACGTGTCGACGATCACTGCCTCGCCCTTGCCGACCGACTGGTGATACCACTTCCACACTTCGGGCTCGATCGGCTCGCCGACGGTCGTCATGTGCTTGAAGTGATAATGGTACTTCGCCGGCTCGTCCGGGCCGCTGCGCCGCAGCGCGCGGATCGCGGTCGGCGACGTGTGGAAGATGTTCACGCCGAGGCTTTCGGCGATCCGCCATGGCCGCCCGGCATCGGGGTAGGTCGGCAGGCCTTCGTACACGACCGACGACGCGCCGAGCGCGAGCGGGCCGTAAACGATGTACGAGTGCCCGGTGATCCAGCCGATGTCGGCCATGCACCAGTACACGTCCTCGGGGTGGATGTCCTGGATGTTTTTCGATGTCCACGCAACGTACGACAGATAGCCGCCGGTCGAGTGCTGGCAGCCCTTCGGGCGCCCGGTGGTGCCGCTCGAGTACATCAGGAACAGCGGTGCTTCCGCCGGCATCGGCACGGGCTCGACGCGCTGGCCGCGGAACGCGCCGAGCGCGTCGTTCACGATCACGTCGCGTCCTACGACGAGCGGCGTCGGGCTCGAGTACTTGCCCGGGTGACGCTGCCAGATCAGCACCTTCTCGGCCTGGTGGCCTTTCCCGGCCGCTTCGGCGTACGCGGTGTCGGCCTTCTCCTTGTGATCGAGCAGCTTGCCGGCGCGGTAATACCCATCCATCGTGATCAGCACGCGGCTTTCCGAATCGAGAATGCGGTCCGCGCACGCGGCGCCGCTGAAGCCGCTGAACACCTGCGAGTGAATCACCCCGAGCCGCGCGCACGCGAGCATCGTGATCGGCAGCTCCGCCACCATCGGCATATGCAGTGTCACGCGGTCGCCGGCCTTCAGGCCGCATAGATCGCGCAGCAGCGCGGCGAACTCGTTCACGCGCACATAGAGTTCCTGATACGTGACGTGCTGCACCGCGTCGGTTTCGGATTCGGGCACGAAGTGGATCGCGGCCTTGTTCCGGTACTTCGGCAGATGCCGATCAACGCAGTTGTAGCACGCGTTGAGTCTGCCGCCGACGAACCAGCGCCAGAACGGCGGATGGCTCGCGTCGAACGTGGTCTCCCAGTACTTGTACCAGTCGAGCAGATCCGCGAACTCCTTGAAGCATTCGGGGAATTTGTCGAGCGAGAAGCGTTCGAATATGCCCGCGTCGGTCAGATTGGCCTGCGCGATGAACGAAACGGGCGGCTCGTAGTAGTTCTCTTCAGGCCAGTGCACGGCGATTTGCGCCTCGGAAACATCGGCCGCTCGCCGCTCGTCGGAGGCGCGGCGCGATGACTTGTCTCGTGACATGACGGTTTCTCCTTCCTCCCGGGTGCTTCGGATCACGAAGTATGCCGCTTGCCGACACGTCCGATGCGCGCCGGCAAGCGACTACAAGCGACAACAAGCAACAACAAGCAACAACGATCGGCAACGCGCGATCAGGCCGCTCGCGGATGGGCCTGCGCCCATTCGTGCGTGGGAAGCACGGTATGTCCGAAGCTCTCGTTGATCACCATCGCGGCCGACGCGTAGAACGCCAGCATCGCGGTAATCAGGCCCGCGTAGCCGCCGATCTGCGTGGCCAGGCTCGAACCCATCCATGCGCCGACGGCCAGCAGCAGGAACGTGATCCACAGCGACAGAAACACCAGCTGCACGGACGTGCTCGTGTGCAGGGAGCCGATCCACATATAGAACGTGAAGACGCCCCACACGAACAGATACCAGCCGACGAACGATGGCGGCACCTTGGCGCCGAGCAGCGCGACGAACAGCGCAAACGACCACCAGAACGCGCCGTAACTGAGGAACGCCACCGTGCCGAGCGTGTTGCCGCGCGGAAACTCCATCACACCCGCGATCATCTGCGCGGTGCCGCCGAACGCGAACGCCAGCGCCAGCACGAGGCCCAGCGCATCCGCGTTGTACCAGCCGGCGTTCACCATGCTGAGCATCCATGTGGTGAATGCGAATCCGGCCAGTCCGAGCGGCGCCGGGTTGGAAAACTTACTGTTCATAGACAGCCTCCGTGGGGGTAGTGCCGGGAACACATGTCGGAGGCGATGCGGATGTCCGGGTCGCCACCGAACGCGACCGTGCGACGCTCGCTGCCGATGGCTGCCGATTCGGAAAGATGCGTTGACCCTATTTGCGGCGCGGCCACGGGTGAGCCGGTACGGTCCAACTTAAGTGTAGGTTGCGTTGCGCCGCGCGCAGCGCGGGATCGCACTGATTTGACTGACGAATGGCGGGGCGGGAGAGGAGGCGCGGGGCGACGCCGGAGCCGCTGCGTGCAACGGCTCGGCGTGCTGGGTATTACAGGTAGCTGCAGACGTAGTCGAGCGTATCGATCACGTCGATGTCGAAGCGGCTGTTGCCGGGCACCGAGAACGACTCGCCCGCGCCGTACGTCTTCCATTCGTCGCTGCCGGCGAGGCGGATCCGGCATTGGCCGGCCTGCACTTCCATCAGTTCGGGCGCGTCGGTGCCGAAGTTGAGCGCACCGGGCAGGATCACGCCGAGCGTCTTGCGGGTGCCGTTGGCGAACAGCACGGTGTGCGACACGCACTTGCCGTCGAAATAGACGTTGGCGCGTTTGATAACGGAAACCTGATCGAATTGCGTTGCGGCCGTCATGGCGGTCTTCCTTTGAGTCGTCGTGAATGGATGCGCGGGCTGTCGAACCGGCGCAAGGCCGCCATCATACCGGCTGTGCCGGGCCGTCGAAAGGCGCCTGCCCGCCTGATCCGCCGCCCATCCGCCGCCCGCTGCATTCATCGCGCGGCGCCGGCGGTCGTGCGCCGGATCAGGCGTCGGGCAGGTCGACGACGATGCGCCCGTTGTCGATGCGCACGGTCAATGCGTTCACGCACATCCCGGGCACGCCGGGCACGCCGGGCATTCGGCCGGTCGCGACGTCGAAGCGCAGCCCGTGCGCCGGGCAGCGCAGCAGCGTGCCGTCGAGCGCGCCGCCGGCGAGCGATGCGCCCTGATGCGGGCAGCTGTTCTCGATCGCGTGCAGCGTGCCGTCGATATTGAACACGACGATGCTGTCGCCGTTCGCGAACGCGAGCCGGCGCTGCCCCGGGGGCAGGTCGTCCGTCGCGCAGACGTCGACGGCGCGCGTCATGCCGCTTCCCGGCGAACCAGCGCGCGGCACGCGGCCGCGACGAGCACGTCCGGCGGAACCGCGCCCGACAGCGTCTCGGCGCCGTCGAACACGAACGTCGGCACGCCGTTCGACGCGCGTAGCGCGGCCGGCGGCGCGATCCGCGCGCCGCTCGCTCCGCTGGCTCCGTTCGCGCCGTTCGCATCGGCGCCGAGCACCGCGCGCACGCCGTCCGCCGGCAGCCCGCACGCGACAGCGAGCCGTTCGAGCACAGCCGGATCGCCGATGTCGTCGCCGTCGATGAAGTACGCGGAAAAGATACGGTCGATCAGCGCGGCCTGCAGCCCGTCGGCGCCGGCCGACGCCGCATACGCGGCGACGCGATGCGCGAGCGCGGTGTTCGGCAGCACGCGGATCCGCTCGAACGCGAGCTCGAGCCCGGCGCTGCGCGCGACCGTGCGCACCTGCTCGCGGCGGGCGGCGACGGCGGCCGGGCTGCCGAGCCGGGCGACGTAGAACGCCTGATAGTCGACGCCGGCGCGCGGCGTGTCCGGCAGCAACTGCACGCCGTGCCACGCGACGACCGGCCGGACGTCCCGATCGGCGGTGGCGAGCCGGCGCAGCGCGCGGTCGAGCTGCCGCTTGCCGATCAGGCACCACGGACAGACGAAATCGAACAGCACGTCGATCGTCGGCGCGGCGTGCGGGCCGGCGATGGTGGCGGCAGTGGTGGTGGGGCGAAGCGGAACGGTGGACATCAGCGGGCTCCTCGGACGACGCGCCGCGCAACGGGCGGCCGTGCGGCAACGCGCCCGCGCGAACGTGGGCGCAGGCGTCAGATGATCCTAGCACCGGGCATCGCGCGCGAACCCCTCCGTCTGGGAGGGGGCGGCGGCCGCCGGCCGCGCGTCACTCGAGCGCGGCGTGCGCGAGGTTGTCGTCGGCCGCGCGATGCGTGACCGGCCGGATCAGCAGCAGCAGCGGGATCATCAGCAGCGTCGCGAAGAACATCAGCTTGAAGTCGTTCAGATACGCGATCATCGAGGCCTGCTGGTTGATCGTGCGGTCGAGCAGCGCGACGTCGATGCCGCCGCCCGCGCGCATCATCGCCTGGACCGCCGGATTGAACGGCGTGACCTGCGTCGCGAGATCCGCGTGCGAGATCTGCACGCCGCGGCTCATCAGCGTCTGCACGATCGAGATGCCGATACTGCTGCCGATGTTGCGCATCAGGCTGTAGGTCGCGGTGCCGTCCGCGCGCAGCTCGGGCGACAGCGTCGAGAACGTCAGCGTCGACAGCGGCACGAACACGAGGCCGAGCCCGAAGCCCTGGATCACGCCCGGCCACACGATGTCCGACTCCGACAGCACGAGCGTGTAGCCCATCATCTGCCACAGCGACAGCGCGCACAGCGCGAGCCCGGCGAGCAGCAGCAGCCGCGCGTCGACGTGCTTCAGCAGCTTGCCGACGACCATCATCGCGATCATCGTGCCGACGCCGCTCGGCGCGGTGACGAGGCCGGTCGTCGCGACCGGGTAGCCCATCAGCGTCTGCAGCATCGGCGGCAGCAGCGCGCGCGTCGCGTACAGCACCGCGCCGACGATGAAGATGAACAGCGTGCCGGTCGCGAAATTCGGGTCGCGAAGCAGGGACGACTTGAAGAACGACGCCTTGCCGGCCGTCGCGGTGTGGGCGAGGAAGAACGCGAAGCTGATCGCCGCGATCAACGCCTCGATCTGGATTTCGTGCGAGCCGAACCAGTCGAGCTGTTCGCCGCGATCGAGTAGCGCCTGGAACGCGCCGATCGCGATCGCGAGCGTCGCGAAGCCGAACGCGTCGAGCTTCACGTGCGGGCGAGGCTCGCGCGCCGGCAGGAACGTCATCATGCCGAACAGCGCGAGCGCGCCGATCGGCACGTTGATGAAGAACACCCAGCGCCAGTTGTAGCTGTCGGTCAGCCAGCCGCCGAGCGTCGGGCCGAGAATCGGGCCGACCATCACGCCCATCCCCCAGATCGCCATCGCCTGGCCCTGTTTTTCGCGCGGATTGACGTCGAGCAGGATCGACTGCGACAGCGGCACGAGCGACGCGCCGAACACGCCCTGCAGCAGCCGCGACCCGATGATCTGCACGAGCGATTCGGACAGCCCGCACATCGCCGACGCGATCGTGAAGCCCGCGACCGAGATCAGCAGCAGCTTCTTCACGCTGATGCGGTCGGACAGCCAGCCGGTCAGCGGCGTCGCGATCGCGGCCGCGACGATGTAGGACGTCAGCACCCACGTGATCTCGTCCTGCGATGCCGACAGGCTCCCTTGCATGTGCGGCAGCGCGACGTTCGCGATCGTCGTGTCGAGGGTCTGCATCAGCGTCGCGAGCATGATCGACACGGTCAGCATCGGCCGGTTCAGCGCGGGTTTCGGGGCAGGGGCGGCGGGGGGCAGGCTCAAAATCGTCTCCGTATCGCAATGCGGCCGGCGCAAGGCCGGCCACATCGTAAGCGTGCTTATTATATCCGGGGTTAGCACTTGCCGGAAAATCGGCCCGCACCGCGCCGTGCCGGCGCTTCCCCCTATAATCCGCGGATGGACACGACCTACGAACACCGGTTCGGCTTTCTGATCGGCGACGTGAGCCGGCTGTACGGGCGCCTGTACGACCGGCGCGCGAAGCAGCTGGGCCTGACGCGCGCGCAAAGCCGCGTGCTCGCGTATTTGACCTGGAAGGGCGAGATGAATCAGGCGCGGCTCGCGGAATGGCTCGACATCACGCCGATCTCGCTGACGCGGCTGCTCGACCGGATGGAGATCTACGGCTGGATCGAGCGCGTCGCGAGCGACGGCGACCGGCGCGCGTTCGTGATCCGGCTCACGCGCAAGGCGCGCGGAATCTTTCCGCGGATGCTCGAGGTCGGCGACACGATCGCCGAGGATGGGCTCAAGGGGCTGACGCGGGACGAAAGCGACACGCTGATCCGGCTGCTCGGGCGCGTGCGGAACAATCTCGCCGACAACATCGGCGAGTGAGCGCGGGGTGGGTGCGGGACGGGCGCGGGACGGGCGCGCGGATTGCGCCCAATGTGTGCCCGATGCGCGCCCGACGTGCGCCCGACGTGCGCCGAGACTGAGCGGCGCGCACCCCGCGCGCCGCATCGGTCACTGCTTCGTGCAAAGGCCCTGCACGAAGAAGCCGTTGCCGTTCACTTCGTCGAGGTAGTAGATGTTCGTCGACGATACCGGCAGGAACACCATCGCGCTCTGCACGGTCTGCCCGTTGCTGGTGTTGCTTAGCAGGCCCGCCATCAGGCCGTTGACCCCGTTCGCATAGGTCGGCGTGTTCGCCGACGCAGCCGCATTGAACGTCGCGTTGTAGGTCAGCGTGACCGGGCTGTCGCTCGTGTTTGCCGGCGTCATCGTCGTGCCGGCGATCGTCACGTTCGTCGCGACGACGTTGCCGAGCAACTGGTTGTTGTCGTTCGTGTTCGGCTCCGAGCAGATCCATGCGCCGTCGTACGTGCCGCTCGTCAGCGCCTGCGTCGATTGCAGCACCCACGAGCCGGTGCGGAACGTGCCTTCGCTGTTCGTGCCGGCCTGGTCGAGCATCAGCGTGTTCGCGCCGCCGCTCGTGCTGACGAACAGGCGGCCGAACGACGCGCCGTTCATCGTCACGTCGAACGCGCCAGGATAGGTCGTCTGGTCCGGATCGACCGCAATCGTGCCGGTGTCGGCGGTGCTCGTGTTCGCGTCGTCCATGCAGGTCGGCGAATACGCCTGGCTCGGACACGCGCGGAACGTGCCGTCCCCGTTGATCTTGATCTGGCCGCTGTCCACGCTCTGATCGCCGCTCGGCACGCCGCTCGCCGTGTAGTTGCCCGACAGCTTGATGAAGCTGTACGTGCCCGCGAGGCCCGCGACCGTCGTCACGCCGTTGTTCGACGCGGTGACCTGCCCGCTCAGCAGGCCGTTGCCGGCCTTCACGTTCGGCACGTTGGTCATCTGGCCCGTCAGCGTGCCCTTGTTGCTGCCGTCGGCCGTCACCGTGAACTGCAGGCCGACCGCGTTCGCGCCGGCGGACAGCGCGGCCGGCACGGTGCCGCTCGCCTGGAAGCCGCTGATCACGTAGTGGCCGTTCGTCAGCGTGTAGGTGCCGACGAGCTTGCCGGCGAGGCCGAACTGCGAGTTGACGAAAGTCGTCGTGATCTGGCCTTTCGACGGCGCATCGATCTGCACCGAGATCGTGTCGCCGAAGCTGACGGTGCCGATGTAGGTCTGCTGGGCCGCGAGCGGCTGCGCCTGCGGGCTGCTGGCCGGCGGGTTCGACGATTGATTGTCGTTCGAGCCGTTGTTGTTGCTGTTGTTGTCGCCGCCGCCGCCGCCGCATGCGGAAAGGGCTGCGCACACCCCGATGCAGATCAGTGTCTTTTTCATTTCATGTTTCCGATTGGTCGTTTGGATTTGCGGTTCTTCAAAAACCTTTCTATTTGTCGCGCGGCGCTTTAAAGCCGGTTCGGCAACGATCGAATAACCGTGCGAACGGCGGGCATTATTTCGATTCAGGCCGGCGTTGTGGCATTCTCACGGGTGTTCGTCGGATTCGCATGATCAAAACTGATCACGCATACAGAAAATATCGCCTGAGAGACCAAAGGCAAGCACGGGGAACGCCTGTATGTCGCAAAAGGAAATCAAGACCGGCGACGCCGATGCGCTCGACGGGATTCTGGTTCGCTTCTACGATTCGGTGCTCGAGCCGGATGCGCTGCTCGATGCACTGACGGCTTTCGATCGCTGGATCGGCAGCAGCGTCGCGCATCTGGTCGCATGGGATTCGGCGACGCAGACCGCGCCGCTGAGCCTGATGACGCGGCCGGAATATCTGATGGCCGGCGATGCTTATGCGCAATACTACGGTGCGATCGATCCACGTCGCGCGTTGATGATGCGCCGTCCCGTCGGCGACGTATTTTCGTGCGCGGATCATTTCGACGACCGTTTCGTCGGCCGCGACGAGTTTTATCAGGATCTGCTGATTCCGCACGGCATTCGTTATATCGCCGGCGGCTGTCTTTTTCGCGAAGACACGCTCGATATTTATGTCGCGTTCAATCATTCGATCGGCCAGCCGGCATTTTCTGCGACGCAAAAGCGCGCGATCCGGCGCCTGATGCCGCATCTGAAGCAGACACTGCGGCTGATGATGCGCACCGAATCGCTGCGGGCCGGCCTGTTCGCGGGCGATCGGGCCCTCGATGCGATGGAGCAGGGGGTCGTCGTCATCGATCGGCGCAACGAGGTCGTGTTCTGCAATCGCAGCGCGCAAGCGTGGCTGGGCACGCAGCGGACGGCGCGCGCGTCCGGTCGCCGGATCGAGACCGCGGGCTTCTGGAAAGACGCGCTGCTCGCCGCGATGGAGCGCGTGCGCGTGCATCGCCGCCCGGAGAGCCTGACGGTTCGCGACGCGCGGCAGACGTGGCATCTGACGGTGCTCGCGCTGCCGTCCGCGGAGCGTGGCGCGCCCGCGTTCCGGGCTGCGGACCTGATGCTGACGGTCACGTGCGCGCAGCGGACGGCGGCGGCGACCGAGCGGCAGCTCGCGCAGATGTTCGGCCTGACGCCCGCCGAGGCACGACTCGCGCACGGACTCGCGACGGGCCTGTCGCTCGACGAGCATGCGGCCGCCGGCGGCATCACGACGACGACCGCGCGCAACCAGCTGCGCGCGGTGCTCGCGAAGACCGGACAGCGCCGTCAGCAGGATCTGGTGCGGATGCTCGTATCCCTGCCGTCGTTTGCCGATCAGAGCCCGGTCGATGTCACGACCCTGGGCGAGCCTGGGCCTCGATCGCCGAAGCCGCGCATCGCTGAGGCACAATAGCCAGATCGTTCGCGCGCGGCGCGTCGGGCGCCACATGGCCGCCCGGACGTCTCGCGATCCGGAAGGGGGCGCCATGATCTCGCCGATTGGGCTGCTGCTGTTCGACATGGAAGGCGTGCTGTCCCACTACGACCGCGCCGTGCGCGTCGCGCGGCTGGCGGCGATCACCGGCGCGCCGCCCGACGCGATCCGGCACGCGATCTGGGGTTCCGGGCTCGAGGCGCGCGCCGACGCCGGCGAGCTGTCGCCGGACGACTATCTGACCGCGCTCGGCGATCTGCTGAACTGCCGCGTCACGCGCGACGACTGGCTCGCGTCGCGCCACGCGTCGATCACGCCGAACGACGCGGCGCTCGCGCTCGCCGCGCGGGCCGGCGAACGGCACCGGATCGCGGTGCTGACGAACAACAGCTCGCTCGTCACCGATCACCTCGGCTATCTGAACCCGCCCGTCGCGCGGCTGTTCGGCGCGGACGTGTTTCCGTCGGCGGCGTTCGACGCGGTGAAGCCGGCGGCGCGGACCTATCTGGGCTGCGTCGCGTGCCTCGGCGCGCAGCCGGATGCGACGCTCTTCATCGACGATACCGACGCGAACGTCGCCGGCGCGATCGACGCCGGCCTGCACGGCTACCGGTTCACCGATGCCGATGCACTCGGCGACGAGTTGCGGCGGCGCGGGTTGATCTAACGATCGTCGGTGGCCGGAAACAAACAGTAACCGATCGTGCTGCCGCGAAATTTTACGGAGACATAAGCTAGAAGCGTGCACGGGCGCGTGTCGAGGTCGCCCGGATCGACACTGGAGCTGAAATGAAGCCGATTTCCGCCGCGAAACCCGCGGTTTTCGTCGCCGCCGCCGCTGCCGCCATGCTCGGCGGCTGCTATTACTATCCGGGCCCGTACTACGCGTCGGTGCCGGCCGCGTACACGCAGCGCGACATGCCGGTTTCGCCGGCGCCGGCCAGCGGCGCGGCCGTGAACCCGGGCCCGTACGCGAGCCCCCTGTCGCCGGACTACGGCGAGTCGCCGGTGTACGCGGCGCCGTACCCCTATCCGTATCCCTATCCGTACTACTACCCGCCTTATTACCCCGGCTGGTATGACTGCTGCTGGCCGCCGGTGGCGCTCGGGTTCGGCTTCGGCTTCGGATTCCGCGGTGGCCACGGCGGACATTTCGATGGTCGGCGCGGCGGCGGCCATTTTGGCGGTCATTTCGGCGGCGGCCATATGGGTGGCGGCCATATGGGCGGCGGATCGGGCTGGATCCGGCACTGATCCGGACGCGCGCGGCCGGGCCGGCGGGCCGTGCAGGAGGTGTCATCATGAAAAACGCGATCGTCCGATGCCTGTGCATCGGCTTTCTCGGGCTGCTCGCGCTGCCGGGCGCGGCGTTTGCGCAGACCGAGGCCTACACGAACGGCCCCGCGAACCTGCGCGCCGGGCCCGCGCCCGACTATCCGCTCGTCGCGCAGATTCCGGAAGGCGTGCTCGTCTCCGTGATCGGCTGCGTGAGCGATTACACGTGGTGCGACGTCGCGCTGCCGAACCTGCGCGGCTGGATCTACGCGGGGCGGCTCGACTATCCGTACGAAGGCGGCGAGGTGCCGCTGCTCGATTACGGCGCGACGATCGGCTTCCCGATCGAAGTGTTCGCCATCGATTCGTACTGGGATCAGTTCTATGTGAATCAGCCGTTTTTTCGCGACCGCGATCATTTCCGGCATCGCGTGGGGCCGCGGATGGAGCCGCGCATCGGCCCCGGCGGCATCCCGCCGGCGCACGCGCATCCGCAGATCGAGCGCGGGCCGGGCGGCGTGATCGGGCAGCCGGGCATCAGGCCGTCCGGGCCGCCGGGCGGCTGGGGCGGAGGCCGCGAGCCGCGGCCGCAGGTCGTACAGCCGGGCATTGTGCGTAACCCCGGCGGGCCGATGATGCATGCGCCCGGGCCGGCCCCGCGCGTGACGGTGACGTTGCCGCCGCCGGGCCGGCAGGGTGGCGGAGGCGGCGGTGAGCGCGGCGCCGTCCGCGAAGGGGGCGGCGGCCACGGCGGCAGTCTGGATTAGCGGCACGACTGACCGCGGGCGCACGAGATAAAAAGACCCGGCAGCGCCGGGCTCGAAGCGGGCGACGCGTCCGGACGGCACGGCCGTCGTCCGGCGCGACGTCGCCCGGCGTGGAACGGGTTCAGAACATCCGGTCGAGCACGCCGTCGCGCATCACGAAGCGATGCGCGAGCGCCGCGCATGCGTGCAGGCCGATCAGGATCACGAACGCGGTTGCCATCGCGCTGTGCCACTCGCCGATTGCCGCGCCGAGCGAGTGCGGCGCGGCGAGCGTCGGCAGCGCGAGCGACTGGCCGAGGCCGACGGTCCAGCCGCGGCCGTTCGCGTTCAGCCAGCCGAGCAGCGGCACCACGATCAGCCCCAGATAGAGCAGCTTGTGCGTCGCGTTCGCGACGAGCGCGAGCGCCGGATGCTGGTCGACCGGCGCAATGCCGCGCCGCGCGCCGGACCAGAACAGGCGCGGCACCGCGATCAGCAGCAACAGCACGCCGACGTCGACGTGCAGCAGCATCAGGCCGAGTGGCTTCGACATCGAGTCGGCGTCGGGCATCGTCCAGCCGAGTGCGAACTGCACGACGATCAGCAGCATCGTCGCCCAGTGAAACAGGCGGGTCAGCAGGTCGTGGCGCGACGTGGCGGCGGGGGTGGTGGGCATGATCGGCCTCCGGAGCGGTTGCGCGGCCCGGACGCCCGGCGCGCCGGCATGGCGCGTCGCGGGCGGGCCGCGGATGAGGCGATCATCGGGGCGGGTGGCTTATCGGAACCTTAAGGGCATGCGGGTGCTCAAGAGGGCGCAGGCAGTGACCCTCGGCAGCGGCGGGCGCGGCGGCGGGTGGGGCGGCGGGTGGGGCGGGCCGCCCGATCGCTTTTCTGTTACAAATCTTGCAAACGGGCGACGTTTCAGAAACAAAATGCCGCGTGCCGCTTGGATATACTTCGCCGCGTTCAAACGCGAAGGGCTTTCCAAAATGTCGAAGAAAATCATCCAGATTCTCGCCGTCGCGGCGCTGACCGCCGCGGCTTCCCTGCCGGCAGTCGCAGGCGACCTGAACAACGCGCTCGGCGGCGGCCTCGGCGGCGCGGCCGGCGCGGCGATCGGCGGCGCGGTCGGCGGCAGCACGGGTTCGGTGATCGGCGGCGCGATCGGCGGTGGCGCCGGCGGCGCGGTCACGTCGAACCGTCGCGAGCGCACCGGCGCGATCATCGGCGGCGCGCTCGGCGGCGGCGCCGGCACCGCGGCGGGCAACGCGATGGGCGGCCGCGCGGGCGGGATCGTCGGCGGCGGGATGGGCGGCGCCGCCGGCGCGGCGCTCGGCGGCCACGTGTCGCGCTCGAACTCGTACGCGCACGACTATCGCCGCGGGTATCACGGCAAGCGTCATCACGGGCATCGTCACTGGGACTGATCCGGACCAGCTGTGAGCCCCAGCGGGGCGACGCGATGGCCGCGTCGCCCCGTGTCGTTTGTAGGCGTCGTTTGTGAGTGTCGGTTGTAGGCGTCGTTTGTGGGCAAGATCGACGCGCAACGAGCGTCGCCAAGACCGGCGGCGCGCCGTCAGCGCGTCATTGACGGCACGCTCGGCGTCACGTCCGGCAGACATGCGCCGCCGCCGGTCAATCGAGCAGCGTCAGGATTTCGTCGTACAGCGCGCGCGGCACCCGCACGCCGTTCGCCTCGCTCCGGCGCCGCGCATCGAAGCGCCGCTGCGACGGCAGCCGCGCACCCTGCGCGACGATCGACTCGAGCATCCGCTCGCCGCGCGCGAGCCCGGCGTCGAGTTCGTCGCCGAGAAACACCTTCGGATCGAACGCGATCACGAGCTCGCCGTGGCACGGCGTCGCGCCGACGCCTTCGTCGAACGCCATCGACTCCTGGCTCGTCATGTCGCCGATCAGCGCGCCGCCGAGCAGCTCGACCATCGCCGCGAGCGCCGAACCCTTGTGCCCGCCGAACGTGCGCATCGCGCCTTGCAGCGCGGCCTTCGGATCGGTGGTTGGCGCGCCGTCAGGGCCGATCGCCCAGTGCGACGGAATCGGCTTGCCCTGTTTCGCGTGCAGCTCGATGTCGCCGCGCGCGATCGCGCTCGTCGCGAAGTCGAACACGAACGGCACGCCGCCCGGGCGCGGCCACGCGAACGCGATCGGGTTCGTGCCGAACACCGGCTTCGACCCGCCCTCGGGCGCGACCCAGCTATGGCTCGGATTCATCGCGATGGCCGCCAGCCCGTGCGCCGCGATCGCTTCGACCTCCGGCCACAGCGCCGAGAAGTGGTAGCAGTGGTTGATCGCCATCGCGGCGATGCCGAATTGCTTCGCCATCCGGACGAGTTCCGGCAGCCCCGTCTCGAAACTCAGCAGCGAGAAGCCGCGATGCGCGTCGACCGACACGATGCACGGCGACAGCGCGCGCATCGTCGGCACGGCCTGCGGATCGACCTTGCCCTGCTTCAGCGAGCGCACGCAGACGAGCAGCCGGTACACGCCGTGCGAATGGCACTCATCGCGCTGGCCCTGCGTGATCACGTTCGCGATCGCGCGCGCGTGCGCGTCGGACATCCCGTTGTGCGTGAGTACGCGCAGCGCGAGCGCGTGCACGTCGTCGAGCGACAGGACGACTTCAGCCGAATCAGCCATGATTCGCCTCCCGCGCGGCGACGACGCCGTCGATGCGTTGCGCGACGTTCAGCGGATTGCCGTCGCGCAGCGCTGGCGGCAGCAGCGCGGCCGGCACGTCCTGATACGACACCGGGCGCAGGAAGCGCTCGATCGCGCGCGCGCCGACCGACGTCGTGCGCGTGTCGGACGTCGCCGGGAACGGGCCGCCGTGCACCATCGCATGGCCGACCTCGACGCCGGTGCCGAAGCCGTTCACGAGGATCCGGCCGGCCTTGCGCTCGAGCGTCGGCAGCAGCGTGCGGAACAGCGGCGCGTCGTCGTCGTCGAGGTGCGCGGCGATCGTCAACTGGCCTTCGAGCGACTTCAGCACGCGATGCAGCGTGCCGGCGTCCGCGCAGCGGACGATCAGCGACGCCGGGCCGAACACCTCGTCGCGCAATTCGATGCATTCCATGAACGCGTCGGCCGACGTCGCGAACAGCGCGGCGCGCGCCTGATAGGCGCCGCCCTGCGCGCCTTCGGCGAGCGTGTCGACCGCGTCGTGCGCGCGCAGTTTCGCGACGCCGTCGCAGTAGGCCGCGTGGATCTGCGGCGTCAGCATCGTCTGCGCGGCGGCGGCGTCGAGCGCGGCGGCCGCCGTTTGCTCGAACGCGCGCAGCGCCGGGCCGTCGACCGCGAGGATCAGCCCCGGGTTCGTGCAGAACTGGCCGGCGCCGAGCGTCAGCGACGCCACGAACTGCGGCGCGATCGCTTCGCCGCGCGTCGCGACCGCGCCGGGCATCAGCAGCACCGGATTGATCGAGCTCATTTCGGCATACACGGGAATCGGCTCGTGGCGCGCGGCCGCGATATGCATCAGCGCGACGCCGCCGCGGCGCGAGCCGGTGAAGCCGACCGCCTTGATTCGCGGATCGGCGACGAGCGCCTGGCCGATCTCGCGCGACGCGTCGAACAGCAGCGAGAACGTGCCGTCCGGCATCCCGCATTCGCGCACCGCCTGCTGGATCGCGCGGCCGACGAGCTCGGACGTGCCCGGATGCGCGGAGTGCGCCTTCACGATCACCGGGCAGCCGGCCGCGAGCGCGGACGCGGTATCGCCGCCCGCGACCGAGAAGGCGAGCGGGAAGTTCGATGCGCCGAACACCGCGACCGGCCCGATCGCGACGTTGCGCAGCCGCAGGTCGACGCGCGGCAGTGGTTTGCGGTCCGGGCGCGCCGGATCGATCCGCGCGTCGAGGAAGCCGCCGTCGCGCACGATCTGCGCGAACAGCGCGAGCTGGCCGACCGTGCGGCCGCGCTCGCCTTCGACGCGCGCGCGCGGCAGCCCCGATTCGGCGACGCAGCGGTCGATCAGTTCGTCGCCGAGCGCGAGGATCTGGCGGCCGATCGCGTCGAGGAATGCGGCGCGCGCTTCGAGGCCGGTTTCGCGATAGAGGTCGAACGCGTCGTCCGCGAGTGTGCACGCGGTGTCGAGGTCGTGCAGGCTCGCGCCGCCGAACGCGGGCTCGAGCGGCTCGCCGGTCGCAGCCGCGATCCCGCGTAACGTGCCGTTCTGTCCGGACACCGCGGATTGGCCGATCAGAAGCTGGCCTGTCAGTCGCATGGGGTTCTCCTTGGGGAAAGCCGGTGCCCCGCTGCCGGTTGAATGTTGATCAGCGCGTGGATCGGCGCGTCGATCAGCGCGTCGATCAGAGGCCGACGTCCGGCAGCGTCGGGCGCGTTTCGAGCGCCTTCGCGACGACCGCCTTCACGTGCGCGAGCGCCTCGCCCTCGAGCGCGAGGCGCGGCGGGCGGGTGACCGCGCTGCCGCGGCCGACCAGCTCTTCGCACAGCTTGATGCACTGCACGAGGTCCGGGCGCGCGTCGAGGTGCAACAGCGGCATGAACCAGCGATACAGCGCGAGCGCTTCGTCGAAGCGCTTCTGCTTCGCGAGGCGGAACAGCGTCTCGCCTTCCTTCGGGAACACGTTCGACATCCCCGACACCCAGCCTTGCGCGCCGACCGCGATGCTCTCGACGATCACGTCGTCGAGGCCCGCGAACAGCACGAAGCGGTCGCCGACCGCATTGCGCAGGTCGATGAAGCGGCGCGTGTCGCCCGACGAATCCTTGAAGCAGACGATGTTCTCGCAATCCTGCAGCGCGATCAGCACGTCCGGCGTCACGTCGTTCTTGTAGATCGGCGGGTTGTTGTAGACCATCACCGGCAGATCGGTGCTCGACGCGACCGCGCGAAAGTGCGCGGCGGTTTCGTGCGGCTTCGCCGAGTAGACGAGCGCGGGCATCACCATCACGCCGTCGACGCCGACGCGCTGCGCCTCGCGCACCGTGTTGCGCGCGAACTCGGTCGTGAACTCGGCCACGCCCGCGATCACCGGCACCCGGCCGCCGGCCGCGTCGCGCGCCGCTTCGATCACCGTGAGCTTTTCCGACGTCGACAGCGACGTGTTCTCGCCGACCGTGCCGCAGACGACGAGGCCCGACACGCCGTCGTCGACCAGCTTCTTCACGACGCGGTGCGTCGCGTCGACGTCGAGGGAAAAGTCAGGCTTGAACTGGGTGCTGACGGCCGGGAAAACCCCGGTCCATTGGATGGCATTGCGGCTCACTGAAATCTCCTACATTCGTATCGGTCGGCCGACAGGGTGCGTCGGTATGGCGAGCAGTATCGCTGCGGGAATGCCCGGCAGGCTTGAGCCGTTTCCCGGAGCAAAATGACGAAATCGGCACAATCGCCGGAGGGGGCGGGCTGGCGCCGGAGGCTATGCCGATTTCGTCGTCGGCCTCATCGAAAACCCACAAGCGGACGGACGCCGCACAGAGGAAGCTGTGCTCCTTTCCACCTTTCAGAGACGCGAGATGAAGTCTATCCAGATCATCGATTCGCACACGGGCGGCGAACCCACGCGGCTCGTCGTGTCCGGTTTCCCCGATCTCGGCCGCGGCTCGATGGCCGAGCGGCGCGCGCTGCTTGCGCAGGAATACGACCGCTGGCGCACCGCGTGCGTGCTCGAACCGCGCGGCAGCGACGTGCTGGTCGGCGCGCTGCTGTGCGAGCCGGTGTCGAAGGAAGCCGCCGCCGGCGTGATCTTCTTCAACAACACCGGCTATCTCGGGATGTGCGGGCACGGCACGATCGGCCTCGTGCGCACGCTCTTTTACATGGGCCGCATCGCGCCCGGCGTGCACCGGATCGAGACGCCGGTCGGCGACGTCGAGGCGACGCTGCACGACGACCTGAGCGTCAGCGTGCGCAACGTGCTCGCGTACCGCCATGCGAAGGACGTCGCCGTCGACGTGCCCGGCCATGGCACGGTGAAGGGCGACGTCGCGTGGGGCGGCAACTGGTTCTTCCTGATCAGCGGGCACGGGCAGCGCATCGCCGGCGACAACGTCGCGGCGCTGACCGCGTATGCGTCGGCGGTGCGCGAAGGCCTGGAGAAAGCGGGCGTCACCGGCGTGAACGGCGGCGAGATCGATCACATCGAGCTGTTCGCGGACGATCCGCAATACGACAGCCGCAGCTTCGTGCTGTGCCCGGGCCTCGCATACGACCGCTCGCCGTGCGGCACCGGCACGAGCGCGAAGCTCGCGTGCCTCGCGGCCGACGGCAAGCTCGCGCCGGGCCAGGTGTGGCGGCAGGCGAGCGTGATCGGCAGCGTGTTCTCGGCGAGCTACGCCGAGGCCGATGGCGGGATCGTGCCGACGATTCGCGGCAGCGCGCACCTGAGCGCCGAAGCGACGCTGCTGATCGACGACAGCGACCCGTTCGCGTGGGGCATCGCGTCGTGAGTGTCGCGAGTGCCGTGAGCGACGTGGCCGACGTGATCGTGATCGGCGCCGGCATCGTCGGCGCCGCGTGCGCGCACGAGTTCGCGGTGCGCGGGCTGCGCGTGCTCGTGCTCGACGACGCGAGCGGCGGCGCGACCGGCGCCGGGATGGGGCACCTCGTCGCGATGGACGACAACGCGGCCGAGCTCGCGCTCAGCCATTACTCGATCGACCTGTGGAACGCGCTGCGCGGCGAGATGCCGGACGCGTGCGCGTACCGCAACTGCGGCACGCTGTGGCTCGCGGCCGACGCGCACGAGATGGACCTCGCGCGCGCGAAGCAGGCGACGCTCGCCGCGCACGGCGTGGCCGGCGAACTGATCGACGCGCGCGAGCTGGCGGCGAGCGAGCCGATGCTGCGCGCGGGGCTCGGCGGTGCACTGAGGATTGCCGGCGACGGAATTCTGTACGCGCCGGTCGCCGCGAACTGGCTGCTGCAGCGCCGGCCCGGGATCGTGCGGCGCCGCGCGAAGGCGATCGCGGTCGCCGGCGCGAGCGTGACGCTCGAAGGCGGCGAGACGCTGCGGGCGGCGCGCGTGGTCGTCGCGAACGGCATCGGCGCGCGCGCGCTGCTGCCCGAGCTGCCGCTGCGCCCGAAAAAAGGCCATCTGCTGATCACCGACCGCTATCCGGGCAGCGTGTCGCACCAGCTCGTCGAGCTCGGCTACGCGGCGAGCGCGCATGCGAGCGACGGCACGTCGGTCGCGTTCAACGTGCAGCCGCGCCCGACCGGCCAGTTGCTGATCGGCTCGTCGCGGCAGTTCGACACCGAGGATCCGTGCGTCGAGCCGCCGGTGCTCGCGCGGATGCTGCGCCGCGCGGTCGATTATCTGCCGGCGCTCGCGGACCTGAACGGCATCCGCTCGTGGACGGGCTTTCGCTGCGCGAGCCCCGACGGGCTGCCGCTGGTCGGCGAGCACCCGGCGCAGCCGGGGCTGTGGCTCGCGGTCGGGCACGAGGGGCTCGGCGTGACGACGGCGCCGGGCAGCGCGCGGCTGCTGGCCGCGCAGATGTTCGGCGAGCGGCCGGCGATCGACGTCGAGCCGTATTTGCCCGGACGTTTTTTGTCGACGTCGTCAGTAGCAGGGGAGCTTGCGTGATGAACATTTATCTGGACGGCCGCGCGCTGACCGTGCCGGACGGGATGACCGTCGCCGCGGCGGTCGCGACGAGCGGCGACGACACGACACGCACGTCGTGCACCGGCGCCGCGCGCGCGCCGTTTTGCGGGATGGGGATTTGCCAGGAGTGCAGAATGACGATCGACGGCCGCCGCCGGCTCGCGTGCCAGACGCTGTGCCGCGACGGGATGCGGGTGGAGCGCACGCGATGACGCATGAACATCTGAGGGTCGACGTCGCGATCGTCGGCGCGGGCCCGGCGGGCCTGTCGGCCGCGCGGGCGGCCACGCAAAGCGGCGCCTCGGTCGCGATCGTCGACGACAATCCGCGCGCGGGCGGGCAGATCTGGCGGCAGGGGCCGGGCACGACGCCATCGGTTCTGGCCGCCGAGCGGTTGACTGTGCTTCGGCATCCGAACGTTCGCTATCTGCCGGCGACGCGGATCGTCGCGCAAACGCGCGCGAACATGCTGCTGCTCGAGGACGACGAGCGCGGACTGCTGCTCGAATACGACATGCTGATTCTGTGCTGCGGCGCGCGCGAACTGCTGCTGCCGTTCCCGGGCTGGACGCTGCCCGGCGTGACCGGCGCGGGCGGGCTGCAGGCGCTGATCAAGAACGGCCTCGACGTGCGCGGGCAGCGCACCGTGATCGCCGGGAGCGGCCCGCTGTTGCTCGCGAGCGCGGCGACCGCGCGGCAGACGGGCGCGCAGGTGCTGCGCGTGCTCGAGCAGGCCGCGTGGCGCGACGTGATCGGCTTCGGCGCGCGGCTGTGGCGCTGGCCGGAGAAATTGAAGCAGGCGGCCGGGCTGATTCCGGCGTCGTACCGCGCGGATGCGCACGTCGTCGAAGCGTTCGGCGACGCACGGCTCGAAGGCGTGCGGATCAGCCAGGGCGGCCGGATGTCGGAGCTCGCATGCGACCGGCTCGCGTGCGGCTTCGGGCTCGTGCCGAACACGGTGCTGCCGAGTCATCTCGGCTGCCGGATCGAGAATGGCGCGGTGGCGGTCGACGCGTATCAGCGCACGAGCCGCGCCGGGCATTTCGCGGCGGGCGAGTGCACGGGCGTCGGCGGCAGCGAGCTTGCGATGATCGAGGGCGAGATCGCCGGCCTTGCGGCGACCGGGCAGACTGGCCGGCTCGCGCAACTGGCCGAGCGGCGCGCGCACTGGCAAGGGTTCGCGGACGAGGTGCGGCGGCGCTTCGCGATCCGCGAGCCGATTCGCACGCTCGCGCGGCCGGACACGCTGATCTGCCGCTGCGAGGACGTGCGCTACGACGCGGTCGCGAACGAGACGGGCTGGACCGCTGCGAAGCTTCAGTCGCGTTGCGGGATGGGCGCGTGCCAGGGGCGCGTGTGCGGCGCGGCCGCGCGCGAATTGTTCGGCTGGACGCCGCCCGCACCGCGCTCGCCGCTCGTGCCGGCGCGAGTCGGCACGCTGCTGATCGATGGGAGTGGGGACGGGCAGTGAGGCCGCCGGCGGTCGGGAGGCTGGGTGCGGAGGTTGAATGGTCGTGCGCGGCGGTCGGAGATCCGGGCTCGGAGGTAAAAGTGTCGAGCGCGGCGGTCGAGAGCCGCGTGCGGAGGTTGAACCCCCGTGCGCGGCGGTCAGAGATGCCCGGGCTCGGGGGTTAAACCGCCGAGCTTGGCGGTCAGAGGTCCGGGCTCGGAGGTAAAACCGTCGAGCGCGGCGGTCGAGAGCCGCGTGCGGAGGTTGAACCCCCGTGCGCGGCGGTCAGAGCGGTACGGACTCGGAAGTTAAATCGTCGAGCGCGGCGGTCAGAGGTCCGGGCTCGGAGGTAAAACCGTCGAGCGCGGCGGTCGAGAGCCGCGTGCGGAGGTTGAACCCTCGTGCGCGGCGACCAGAGAGGTCCGGGCTCGGAAGTTAAATCGTCGAACGCGGCGGTCCAAGGTCCGCGTGCGGCGGTTAAACCCTCGCGCAGGCAAGTTCGAGGCCCGGGGGCGGAGGTCAAACCCTCGCGCGCGACGGTCAGGGCGCGAGGCAGGGCTCCGGACGAAATCTTGCTCGTCGTCACTCAAGTCGTGCCGTTCGATGCCGTCAACACGATCAGCGGAACCGCGCACTTTCCTTCGTTTTCCTTGCATTGCAGGCAAAGAGCGTCGACGCGTGTGCTCGCGGCACGGCAATGCTTACGCATGCCTAATCATTCCTTTCTAAATTGAAAATCAACGTAAACCCGAAATTCACGCACATTTACTGAAAAAATGTAAATAAATGTAAAAAGTGTGTGCTATGAATACGTTTGCGGGCCGGCAATCGTTCAACTGGGCGAATCAGGGAAAACCTGTCTCCAGCTGAGCAAACGATTGCCGACAACGCAGGAGAAGGGCGTCTACGTTCTTCCAAGACATCAGGCCAACGTACCACCCGCCGGGCACGGCGTAACTTCGGGGAAATCAAATGATTCGCTTTATTCGATCCATGCTTCGTGACGAGCGCGGCGTTACCGCGCTCGAATATTCGGTTCTTGCAGGCATCGTCGTGCTCGCCGTCGTCGCGGCAGGCGCGGTCTTCAGCAATACCGGCACGGGTCTTCCGGCCCTGTTCGCGAACATGATCACCAACGTGACGACCGCGCAGAACACCGGCAAGTGACCGAGTCGTCAGCGCTTGCGACGTGCGTCGTCGCGAGCGCTGCCGGACCGTGTCGCGTCAAGCAATCAGGCAGGCAATCATGGTGGACTGGATCAATCTCGCGGCCAGCGGGCTACTGGCGGCGCTCGCCGTATCGGATCTGCGCGCGCGGCGATTACCTAATTCGATGATCGCGGCGCTGGCCGCGCTGTACGTCGTGCACGCGCTCGTCGCCGGTCAGGCCGACGCATTCGCGCCAAGCACGCATCTGATGGCGGCAGCCATCGCATTCGCGGTCGCCGCGCTGCTGTGCTTCGTCGGCTGGATCGCCGGCGGCGACGCCAAGCTCGCCGCGGCCGTGTTTCTGTGGGCCGGACCGGGCCATGCGTTGCCCGTGTTCGTCATCGTTTCCATCTGCGGGCTCGTCGTCGCCCTGTGCGCGCTGGGCGCCGGCGCCGCGATGCGGCTCGACGCGCGCGCGGCGCACTGGACCGCGTGGCTCGCTCCGGCGCGCGGCGTGCCGTACGGCGTCGCGCTGGCGTCCGGCGGCGCGGTGGCCGTCTGGTGGCCGCCCGGGTGGCCTCCCGCACACGCGCCCGCGTCGTCCGCGCACAAGCTCGTCGACCGCGCGTTCGATGCCGTCGACGCGGGCTCGTTCCTCGCGCTCGTCCACGGATTCGAACGCGATGCCGTGCGACTGGCGGTCATCCCGCTCGCCCGGCATCTAGGGCTCGCGTAAGAGAGGCGCATCGTGCCGAACGTCCTGAAACTCGTCGCGCTGATCGTCGTGGCGGCACTCGGCGCGCTGTTGCTGCGCGCAACCTACGTCGCCGCGTCGCGCGTGCGTCCGCATGCGCCGCCGGTGGTCGAGCAGATTCGCGTCGCCGCCGCCGACCTGCCCAGCGGGCTGCTGCTGCGCGACAGCGATCTCGTATGGAAGCGCGTGCCGCGCGATGCCGTGCCGCCCGGCGCGCTCGTGCAGGGGCAAGCGGGCGCCGACGATCTGAAGGGGGATCTGCTGCGGCATGCGGTCGTCGCTGGTACGCCGCTGCAGCGCGCCGACCTGATCTCGCCGGACGAGGCCGATTTTCTCGCGGCCGCGCTCATGCCCGGCATGCGCGCGATTTCGGTCGCGATCGACGACGTGTCGGGCAACGCCGGCCTGATCCAGCCCGGCGATTACGTCGACGTGCTGCTCACGCAGCAAATGAGCTCGCCGAACAGCAATTCGGTCCCGCCGGACCGCTCGGTCGAAGCGGAGACCGTCGCGAATCGCGTGCGCGTGCTCGCGGTGGGATCGGCGTTCCAGCGTGCCAGGGACGACGCTTCACAGTCGTCTTCACCGCCCTCTTCACAGCCGTCGTCGCAACCGTCTTCGCAGCCGCATACGAACACACGCGCGCGCACCGTGACCTTCGAAGTCACGCCGCACACGACGCAGGTGATCGCGGTCGCGTCCCATCTCGGCTCGCTGTCGCTCGCGTTGCGCAGCTTCGCGACTAGCGACCGCCGCCCGGCGGGCACCGACGCGCCCGCCGAGCCGCTCGCGCCGCCAGTGTGGGCCGGCGACGTGTCGCGCGCATGGCGCGCGGCGGCACCCGTGCGCGAGATCCGTGCGCGCGTCCCCGCGAGCGCGGCGCCGGTGATCGTGTATCGCGGCACGAAGGTCGGCGAGAGCGCGGGTGCCGTGTCCGCGTCGACCGGCACGTCCGGGTTGCCGCCGCTGCCGGCCGGGCCGGTGCCAGCCGCCGTTCCGGTGCCCGGCGCGTAACGTCATCGACAGGAACAACAGCATGTGCCCTCGCGCCTTCCGCCCGCGTTCATGGCTCCGAGCCGCGGCGCCCGCGCTCGCCTGCGTCGCGCTGCTCGGCGCGGCGGCGGCGGGCGGCGCGTGGCCTGCCGCCGCCCGCGCGAGCGAACCCGATCCGTCGACGCTCGGCGTGCCCGCCGGCGGCGGTGAAATGCTCCGCCTGCCGGAGCCGGCCGTCGCGGTGTTCGTCGCGGATCCCGACGTCGCGGACGTTCACGTGCCGACGTCGCAAACCGTGTTCGTGCTCGGCAAGAAAGCCGGCACGACGACGCTGTTCGCGCTCGGGCCGAACAACCGGACGATCCTGCGCAAGACGATCGTCGTCAGCGCCGACACCGACTCGATGCAGCGTACGCTCGAGTCGCGCTTTCCGCGGCTGCATCTGACGCTAACGAGCGCGCCCGGCTCGCTGATGGTGACGGGCGCGGTGCAGAGCGCCGACGAAGCGGATGCGGTCGAACAGACGCTGAAGCCCTTTCTGCACGACAAGGAAACGATCGTGAACCGGATGGCGGTCGCGCGGCCGATCCAGGTGAACCTGCGCGTGCGGATCACCGAGATCGACCGCAACGTCACGCAGCAGCTCGGAGTCAACTGGAGCGCGCTCGGTCAGCCCGGTCTGGGCAATTTCATCGGTGGGCTGTTCAGCGGCGGGGGCGTCTCGGCGTCGACGGCCGCCAGCCTGGCAACGGGCGGTGCATTCTCCGTGCTTGGTGGGTTCCATACGAAATCAGGATCCTATTCGATCGACGGCGTGCTCCAGGCGCTCGATCAGGAAGGGCTCCTGACGACGCTCGCCGAGCCGAACCTGACCGCGATGTCCGGCGAGACCGCGAGCTTCCTCGCAGGCGGCGAGTTCCCGATTCCCGTGTCGCAGGACACGAGCGGCGCGATCACGGTCGCGTTCAAGCCGTACGGCGTGTCGCTCGCGTTCACGCCGACGGTGCTCGCGGACAACCGGATCAGCCTGAAGGTCCACCCGGAAGTCAGCGAGATCGACCCGAACAACAGCGTGACGACAGGCGGCATCAAGGTGCCGGCACTGACGGTGCGGCGCGTCGACACGACGGTCGAGCTGTCGAGCGGCCAGAGCTTCGCGCTCGGCGGCCTGCTGCAGAGCAATACGAGCGACGTGCTGTCGGCGCTCCCCGGGCTGGGCCGGCTGCCGGTGCTCGGCAAGCTGTTCTCGTCGAAGAACTACCTGAACAACAAGACGGAAGTGGTCGTGATCGTCACCCCGTACATCGTGCAGCCGACTGGCCCTGGGCGCTTGCGCGACGCGCTCGACAGCGTGATGCGGCCGAGCGGCGATATCGAGTTCGCGCTGCAGCGTTCGCTTGGCCTCGATCCGCTGTCCGGCGACGGGCCGCGGCTCGTCGGCGCTGCGGGCTTCGTCTACTGAGCGGAGGGCGATCCGGTGAAACATCGAAATTTCGGATGGCTGATGAAGCAGGTAATGCTGATCGCGCCGGTCGTCGTGCTCGGCGGATGCATGTCCGCGCCGCCGCCGCTCGGCATGCCCGATGTGTCGGCGATCGGCTACGACACACGTGACGGCGGCCGCGCGATACCGCCCGACTGCGCGCAGCTCAACCAGCGGTCGCATCTGGTGGATGCCGGCTTCGCCCGACCCGGGGTCGCGTTCGGCTGCGCGACGTATACGAATCTCGCGACGATGCTCGCGCGGCCGGAGGACATCGTCGCGCCGCTGCCGTACGCAGGCGCGGACGCGTCGCGCGCGGCGGACGCGGTGCGCCGCTACGAAGAGGGGCGGACGACGCCGCTGAGCGCGCCGTCGACCACTTCGTCCGTTTCACACTGAACAGGGATATTCCGACGATGGGTGCGTTCGATCTTTCCGGCCATCATTCCCGCGTGCGCGCCGGCGCGGCATCCGCGGAGCGCCTGATCGCGGTGGTGTCCGATGCCGGCAGCGAGGAAGCGATCCGGAACCTCGTGTTCGATCAGGGCGTCGAGCGCGCGCACGTCGAGCGCGGCACGATCGACGATGCGATCGAACTGATGGCGACGCTCGAGCATTCGCCGCGCCACCTGATCGTCGATCTGTCCGGCTCGTCGATGCCCGTCTCCGACATGATGCGCCTCGCGGACGTCTGCGATCCGTCGGTCGCGGTGATCGTCGTCGGCGAGCACAACGACGTCGGCCTGTACCGGAACCTGCTGCGCATCGGCGTGCGCGAGTATCTGGTCAAGCCGCTGACGGTCGAGCTCGTGCAGCGCGCGCTGGAGGCAACCGACGCCGGAGCCGCGACGCGCGTCGGCAAGGCGATCGGCTTCGTCGGCGCGCGCGGCGGCGTCGGCGTCACGACCATCGCGACCGCGCTCGCGCGCCATATGGCCGACCAGACGCGCCGCCGCGTCGTCTACGTCGATCTCGACCTGCACGGCGGCGGCGCGTGCACGATGCTCGGCGTGACGAGCGGCAACGGGCTCGTCGAATTGCTGCAGAACACGCAGCGGCTCGACGAGCAACTGATCAATCAGGCGATCGTCGCGCAGAGCGACCGGCTGTTCGTGCTGTCGTCGGAGGCGCCGTTCGACAGCCCGTTCGCGCCGCGCACCGGCGCGGTCGCGGAGCTGATCGGCGTGCTGAAGAGCCAGTTTCATTACGTCGTGCTCGATCTGCCGGAGCGGGCCGGGCGCATCGTCGACGAGGCGCTCGACGCGTGCGGCTCGATTCACGTCGTCGCCGACCGCTCGGTGCATGGCGCGCGCGAGGCCGCGCGGCTGTGCCGTTTCGCGGAAGGCCGCGCGGCCGACCCGACGGTGACGCTGCTGATCAACAACGCGCTGCCGCCCGCGCGCGGCCGCGCCGATCCGGCGGACATCGCGCAGGCGCTCGCGCGCGCGTCGGTCCACGAATTTCCGCACGAGCCGCACGCGCTCGCGCTCGCCGAAAACCTCGGCGAGCCGATCGCCGATTCGCACCGCTCGGGGTTCGCGCAGGCGATCGTCGGGCTGGCCCACGCGCTGACGGGCGGCGATGCGAACGCGCTCGCGCGTGCCCGTCGTCCATGGTATGCGCGGTTCTCCGCGAAGCTCGGGAGGGCGTGATGTTCGGCCGCCGCGAATTGAGATCCGTCCCATCCGCGCACGCTGCTGCTGCCGGTGCCGCCGGTGCCGCCGGCGCGCCGCACGACGGCCCGCAGCCGCTCGCCGGATTCGGCGATGCGCAGCAGCCGGCCGCGCCGGCGCCGGGCGCGCACGCGGCCGAACCGTCGGCGCGCGCCGCGGACGGCCACGAGGCGCTGATCCGCTCGGACACGTTCAAGACGATCCGCACGAGCGTGTTCTCGTCGATGAACATGTCGGCGGCGCTCGTGATGTCGCGCGCGCAGGTGCGCGAGGGCATCGAGAAGATCGCGGCCGAGGTGATCCTGCGCGAGCGCTTCACGGTCACGCTCGCCGAGCAGACGCTGATCGTCGAGGAGATCCTGAATGACATGTTCGGCGTCGGCCCGATCGAGCCGCTGCTCGCCGACGAGAAAGTCACCGACATTCTCGTGAACGGCCCCGACCAGGTGTACGTCGAGCGCGGCGGCCGGCTTGAGCTGACGTCGCTGAAGTTCCGCGACAACGCGCACGTGATCAACGTCGCGCAGCGCATCGCGGCGGCGATCGGCCGGCGCGTCGACGAAAGCAGCCCGATGGTCGACGCACGCCTTGCCGACGGCAGCCGCGTGAACGTCGTGCTGCCGCCGATCGCGCTGCGCGGCGCGTCGATCTCGATCCGCAAGTTCGCGAAGCGCAACATCACGCTCGCGCGGATGGCGCAGCAGGGCAACCTGTCGTCGGCGATGGTCGACGTGCTGCGGATCGCGAGCGCATGCCGGCTCAACATCGTGATCTCGGGCGGCACCGGGTCGGGCAAGACGACGCTGCTGAACGCGCTGTCGCACTTCATCGACGTGGGCGAGCGCGTGGTGACGATCGAGGACGCGGCCGAACTGCAACTGCAGCAGCCGCACGTCGTGAGCCTCGAGACGCGCCCGGAGAACAGCGAGGGGCTCGGTGGCGTGTCGCAGCGCGACCTCGTGCGCAACGCGCTGCGGATGCGACCCGACCGCATCATCCTCGGCGAGACGCGCGGCACCGAAGCGTTCGACGTGCTGCAGGCGATGAACACCGGTCACGACGGCTCGATGACGACGATCCACGCGAACACGCCGCGCGATGCGATCACGCGTCTCGAGAGCATGGTGATGATGGCGAACGGCAACCTGCCGCTCACGTCGATCCGCCGGCAGATCGCGAGCGCGGTCCATCTGATTCTGCAGATCGAACGGATGCGCGACGGGATGCGGCGCGTGACGCGCGTCACCGAGATCGCCGGGATGGAGGGCGACGTCGTGATCACGCAGGATCTGTTCGCGTTCCGCTACGACGCGAGCGCGTTCCAGGAGCAGGTGCACGGCGTGTTCGAGTCGTCGTCGCTGCGGCCGGCGTTCGCGCAGCGCGCCGCGTACTACGGGCTCGAAGAGGCCCTGGTCGAGGCGATGCAGTCATGAATCCCGCGGACATCGTCGCTGCCGGCGGATTCTTCGCGATCCTGATCGTCGGGCTGATCGTGCGTCAGGTGCGGCAGATGCGGCGGGACCGTCCGCAGGCGCGCATCCGGTCGCGCGTGATGGTGCTGCACGACGAGCGCCGCGCCGCGCGGCACGCGAAATCGTCTCCGGTCGTGCATCAACTGTTCAGCCGCGAGCTGCGCGAGCACGGCGCGCTGCGCACGTGGATCGACGCGCGCCGCGAGCGCCTGCGCGTGGTCGGCGGGCGCGGTGGCGTGCGCGTGATCGCATTCGCATTCGTGTTCGCATCAGCCGCCGCGCTGATCGGCACGTCGCTCGCGCATCTGCCGGGCTGGGCGCGCGCGCTGATCGACGTCGCCGCGCCGCTCGCCGCGACGCGCTTCGCGTACAACCGGCTGACCGCGCGCTTCAAGCAACGCTTCCTGAGCGCGTTCCCGGATGCGCTCGACCTGATCATCCGCGCGGTGCGCGCGGGCATTCCGGTCACGCAGGCGATCGCGACGGCCGGGATCGAGACCGATGAGCCGGTGCGCACGACGTTCCGCACGATGGGCGACTCGCTGCGCGTCGGCGCGGAACTCAAGGAGGTGCTGGAGCAGGCGGCCGAGCGGCTGCAGATCGCCGACTTCTCGTTCTTCTCGGTGTGCCTGATCCTGCAGCGCGAAACGGGCGGCAACCTGAGCGAAACGCTCGAGAACCTGTCGGCCATCATCCGCACGCGGCGCGACATCCGGCTGAAGACGCGCGCGCTGACCGCGGAAGGGCGCATCTCGACCAATCTCATCTCGGCGATGCCGTTCGCGATCGCGGGCATGCTTTATATGATCAACCGGGCGTACATCTCGCTGCTGTTCGATACGCATGCGGGCCACAAGATTCTGAGCCTGGCGGCGGTCCTGATGGCGATCGGCCTCGTGTCGGTCCGCAAGATCGCGAACCTGAATACGTCCCGATGACACAGGAGCCACTGACATGGTGATCGACATCGCGTTGCTCGGCCTGCTCGTCATCGGCATCGTCTGGTACGTCCGGCGCACGACGGGCACGCGTCAGCGGATCGCGCAGCGTGTGCGCCACGGCGTGTTGCGCGGGGCGGCCGGCTATGCGGCGCGTGTGCCCGGCGACCCCTCGAACAACGTGTCGCAGCGCGTCGCACGCCGCGTCGCGTCGATCGGCGAACGGATGCCCGTCGTCGACGCGACGCAGCGCTCGAAGCTCGCGATGCGGCTCGCGCGAGCCGGCTTTCGGGAGCGCGGCGCGGTATCGATGCTCGCGGGCCTGAAGATCGTCGTCGGCGCGGGCCTGGCGCTCGTCGCGATCGCGACCGGCGGGCATCTGCCGCGCATCGGCGAATACTTCGTGTTCCGCGCGCTGCTGATGGCCGGCGCGTTCATGATCGGGATGATGCTGCCCGAGTTCGTGCTGGGGATCGTGATCGGCCGGCGGCAGAAATCGATCGCCGCGTACCTGCCCGATGCGCTCGACCTGCTCGTGATCTGCACGAACGCCGGCAACAGCCTCGCCGTCGGGATCCGGCGCGTCGCGACCGAAATGACGTGGATCTGCCCGCCGCTCGCCGACGAATTCTCGGTCACCGCGGACCAGTTGCAGATCGGCAGCGACAGCGCGAGCGCGCTCAACGCGCTGGCCGCGCGGATCGGCCTGCCGTCGGTGCGCGCGCTCGTGACGACGCTCGTGCAGTCGCAACAGTACGGCACGCCGATCACGCAGTCGCTGCGCGTGCTGTCGCGCACCGAGCGCACGATGCAGATCGTCGCGCTCGAGGAGAAGGCCGCGAAGCTCGCGCCGAAGATGACACTGCCGATGATGCTGTTCATCGTGCCGACCGTCGCGCTGATCGCGGCGGGGCCGGCCGTGATCCGGCTCGTCTGGGTGTTCCGGCACCAGTAGGAATGGAGAATTCGATGAAAGCGCTGTCCCTCTCGTTTCGCCCGCTGGCGGTCGCGCTCGCGCTGTCGGCACTCGCGTCCGGCTTGCTCGCGGGCTGCGCGTCGCGAGGCATCGACGCGCATCCGGTCGCGTCGCGCCCCGGCCCGGATTCGGCGAGCGACCTGCGCGTGGCCGACAGCGCGCTGCAGGCCGGCGACTCCGACCTCGCGGTGTCGCTGTACGAGCAGGTGCTGAAGGCCGATCCGCGTTCGGTCGGCGCGCAGCTCGGCCTTGCCGACGCGATGTACCAGATGAGCGATCTGCCGCGCGCGGGCGTGCTGTATGCGCAGGTCGCCGCCGCGTCGCCGGACGAGCCGCGCGCGCAGCTCGGCCTCGCGCGCGTCGCGTTGCGCGAGCGGCGGCTCGACGACGCGGTGTCGCGCTACCGCGCGCTCGTGACCGCGCATCCGGGCAACCCGGTCGCGGCGGAGGGGCTCGGCGCCGCGCTCGATCTGCAGGGCAGGCACACGGAAGCGCAGGCGGTGTATCGCGCGGCGCTACGGCTGCATCCGGAAGCGCAGGGGCTGCGGAACAATCTCGGGCTGTCGCTGATCCTCGCGCGGCAGCCGCGTGAAGGGGCGAACGTGCTGCTCGACGTCGCCGGGCTCGCCGACGCGCCCGCGCAGGCACGCCAGAATCTCGCGCTCGCGTACGGGATGCTCGGCAACGACGAAGCGGCGCGGCGCATCCTGAAGGTCGATCTGCCGTCCGCGTCGGTAGACGACGACGTGCGCTTCTACGAACGCGCGCGCGCCGCGCTGCCGGTGCCGTCCGTGCATTCAGCCGGCGATCCCGCGCCGGCGGGCGCGCATGGCGGCTCGAGCACCGCCTCCAGTGCCGCCTCCAGTGCCGCCTCCAGCGTCATCGACGGGGCCGGCCCCGGAGCGCCCGAATGAAACGCCTGACACGGATCGGGCGCGACGAGCGCGGCGTGGTTGCGCTCGAATTCGTGCTCGTTTTTCCGTTCTTCATGCTGCTGCTGTTCGGCATCGTCGATACGAGCCTGATCCTGTGCGACAAGGCGGTGCTCACGAACGCGAGCCGGGAGGCCGCGCGCGCCGGGGTCGTCGTGCACGTGCCGCCGCTGTCGTCGACCGCGATCGCGAACGTCGCGCTCGCCTATGCGCAGAACAATCTGGTGACGGGCGGCATCGCGTCGGCGCCGACGGTCAGCGTCAGCCAGCCGGACGGCACGTCGTCGGGCAGTCCGCTGACGGTCACGGTCAGCTATACGTACAGCGGCCTCGTGCTCGGCTACGTGATGAGCGCGATCACCGGCCCGATCAAGCTGACCGCGGTGACGGTGATGAACTATGAATGAGCGCGCGATCGGGCTGTCGGGCGGAGCGCGGCCGCGCGGGCAATACCGGCCGGACTGGCCGCACGGGCCGCATGGGCCGCATGGGCCGCATGGGCCGCATGGGCCGCAGCGACTGCAGTGGCCGCAGCGTGCGCGGCCGGCACGGGAGCGCGGCTCGGTCGTGCTCTGGTTCCTGCTGACCGTGACGATCTTCATGATCTTCGGCGCGTTCGCGATTGACCTGCCGCGCGTCGCGACGGCGCGCAACGAATTGCAGAACGACGCGGACGCGGCGGCGCTCGCCGGTGCGGCGGTATTGGTGCCGGGCAGTGGCGGCCCCGCGTGGAGCAGCGCCGCGACCGAGACGTCCAACGCGGTTTCGCTGAACGCGTCGGATGGCGCCAAGCTGTCGACCGGCAGCGTGCAGACCGGCTACTGGTCGCTCACCGGCGCGACCGCCGGCATGGAGCCGACGACGATCGCGCCCGGCGAGTACGACGTGCCGGCGGTGCAGGTCACGGTGACGCGCGCGTCGAATCAGAACGGCGGGCCGATCGCGCTGCTGATGGGCGGCTTTCTGAATCTGCTCAGCACGCCGGGCAGCGCGACCGCGGTCGCGGTGGTCGCGGCGCCGTCGACGGTCGAAGGGGGCGGGCTGTTCCCGATGGTGATCGACAAGTGCGTGCTCGATCAGTACTGGAACGCGCAGACGAACGAGCCGGTAATCGACCCGTCGACGGGGCAGCCCAAAGAGTTCGATGTCGGCAACGGCCAGCAATACGGCAGCGGCTGCTATGCCGCCCAGTGGACGTCGTTCCTGATCAACGCGAACGACGTGCCGACGGTACGGAACCTGATCGCGAACGGCAATCCGACGCCGTTGAACATCGGCGACAACATCTGGATCGAACCGGGCGTGAAGACGACGATCTATTACGACGTGCCGAAGGGCGTGACCGTGGTGCTGCCGGTCGCGGAGCAGATCACCAGCAAGACCTACGTGCCGATCGTCGCATTCGCGGCGTTCACGATCGACAACTCGTACGGCAAGAGCGGCAAATATCTGGAAGGGCACTTCGTCGGCGGCTACAAGATTCCGGTCTCCGCGTCCGGCAACGGGCCGAACTACGGCGCGTACGCGGAACCCCGGCTCGCATTCTGAGCACGCGGGCCGTTGCCGCACCGCGAGCGCGCTCACGTCAACGCCCCGCGTGCGTGGCCAGATGCTGGCGAATCAGCAGCAGATAGCGATCGCCGACCGAATGATCGCGCCGCGCGCCCGGCCGGGTGGCCTGGCGCAGCGTGGCCGGCGGATTCATCCCGAGATAGCGGCAGACGGCGGACAGATAAGGCTTGCGGGTGTGCCCGAGCTGACGCGCCGCGCGTTCCACCCGTGCATCGCCGACCTGCGCGCGCAACCACGCGAGCACTTGGCGGTCGGTGTCGTTGACGATCCGGATCAGCTGTTCCATCGCGCACCTCTACTGTTCATCGATACAGTGCTGTAAATATAAACAGTATCGGCGGCGACTGCAAGCGAGCTGGCGATGCCCGATCACGTCGGCCCCATGATGCGCGTGCCGAGCGAGATGCCGCGCTCGGACAGCGACCGGTTGATCCGCTGCTGGTCGCGCTCCCAGCGCGCAAGCGCGGCGTCGAATGCCGGCCCGGGCGCGGCATCGCGCAGCGCGGCGGCGAGCTCGACCGCGTTGTCCGCCGCCTTCGACACGCCCGCTGCCGTATGCGGCCGCACGAGGCACGCGGCGTCGCCGAGCAGCAACGCGCGATCGAACACCATCCTGTCGACCTCGAGATCCAGGATCGACTGCACGAACGGCGCGCGCGTCGCATCGACGAGCGCCGCGAGCGTCGGCCCGAGCAGCCGGTGCGCGGCATCGGCGAGTTCGAGCCGGTGGTCGTCGCGCATCGTGCCGGGCGGCAGCGACCCTTCGCGCTGCGTGCCGTCCCGCTGGACGAACAGCGTCGGCAGGCGATCGTGCGCGAGCCGGCGGTACCACACCCAGTTCATGCGCCGCCGGCCGGGCTCGATGGCGCCGTCGCGACCCGGCACGAGGTAGGTCAGAAACAGATGCGCGTCCCCTTGCTGGAACGTGAAGCGATTGCGCAGCATCCGCAACACCGTATCCGGCAGCTCGGGCTCGTCGACGAGCCCGCGCCACGCCACGTAGCCCGCGTAGATCGGTTGCGCGCCGGGCAGCAACTGCGCGCGCACGCCGGAGCGGCCGCCGTCCGCGCCGACGAGCAGCGCCGCGTGCGCGACGCGGCCGCTCGCGAAACGCGCGGTCACGCGCGCGCCGTCCTGCTCGAGCCGCTCGAACGTCTCGCCCGCGTGAATCACGTCCGCGGGCAGCGCTCGCTTCAACGCGGTGTAGATCACGTTCCACGCGGTCTGTGTCTGCGGCATGTGCAGGCGCTGCACGATCCGGTCGCGTTCGTCGACGTAGATCCGCTCGATCGAATCGACGCCCGTCTGCTCGGGCACGGGCACGCGCCCGGCGGCGAATGCGCGGACGATCGACGGCTGCAGCACGATGCCGCCGCCGCGGCTGTCGAGTTCGCTCGGCGATTGCTCGAACACGTCGACGTGCCAGCCAATGGCGCGCAGCGCGTTCGCGGTGAAGAGTCCGCCCACCGATCCGCCGATCACGATCGCTCGCGGTCCCGATTCCGTTGCATCGCTCATGCTTCGCTCCTGTCGATGGCCGGCACGCGCGCATCGCGCCGGCGCCCGACCGTGGCGTGCCGGCAACCGGGGCAGGCAAGGCCCGCGTTGCCGCGACGCGATTCAGAACGTTTGTCGAGTCGAGAATAGGCGACGCGCCGCGCGCGGCCGCATGAATTGTTCTGAAATGCGGGGCGGCCGACGTCGGGTCGGGCAGGCGGGTCGGGCAGGCGGGTCGGGAAGGCGGGTCGACGCGCGACGTTCGTCGCGCGCGTCACGGGGAATATGCGCGTGTTACGCGCGTTTGCGGCGTCCGTCGGACGAGCCGCCGGCAAGCTGCTTCAGCGTGGCGGGTGCGCCGTGCAGGAACGCGTCGATTTGCCGCGCGATTTCGGCGTCGATGTCGTCCGGCACCGGCAGGCCGTAAATCCACTTTCTGACGCCGAGATAGAAGATACCCGCGTGCAGGCTCCAGATCAGCTCGATCTCCGCGTCGCGCTGCGTGGCCGACGCCGGCGTCGCGATGCCGTACGCGTGCCGCAGCTCGCGCAGCACGGGCAGGAACACGCGCTCGCGCAGCCGCGACAGGTAGCGCGTGTTGAAGCCTTCGCGGCTGAGCCCCGCGAAGATGAACGTGCGGATCCATTCGCGCCGCAGGATCGTCTGCGCATACGAGCGATAGAACGTCACGAGCCGCTCCTGCAGCGGGACCGAGCGGTCGGCGATCAGGTCTTCCCACTCGGGATTCCACGTGTAGACCTCGTCGTACACGCGGTCGATCAGCGCTTCCTTGCTCGGAAAGTAACGGTACAGCAGCGGCTGCGTGATGCCGATCTGCCGCGCGAGTTCGCGCGTGCTGCCGGAGAACCCGTAGGTCGCGAAATACTCGACCGCCTTCTCGACGATCTGCCGCTCGCGCGCCTCCGGTGTGAGCCGGAGGCCCGGCGAGATGGGGTTTTGTTCGCTCATTCGACGACTCCTTGCTGCGGGCAGTCTTGCCTATCGATCGAAAAATAGCAAGGCTGGCGCCTGCCGCTCGTGCTGCGTCGCCGCGTCGCCGCGTCGGTGCGGCCCGGCGGCGCGGCGGCCCCGGATTAAGAAAAATTCAGACGAATCTTCAAGACATGAAGATCGGCCTTCAATACGCTTGTCCCGGAGGTCATGCCGGCCCCTGACCGCGTGTTCACCCGCGACGAGGAGAAGTCGATGATTTCAGTGAAATGGCAGCGCGCGCTGCGGCTCGCGATCGTGTCGGCCGCAGTGCTCGCCGCGTGGCCGACCGCCACGCCGGCCGTCGCCCAGACGGCCACGCTGGACGCCGGCGCGCATGCGCCGATCGTGTCTGTCGCCCCGCAGTACACGACCGCGCATGTCTATGTGCCCGGCCAGGCGCTCGATGCATTCGTGACCAGCCTCATCCAGACGTTCGGCGGGCACGCGTCGTCGCGCGTGGTCCTTACCGTCACGCCGACGCCGAGCACGACGCTGTCGCAATACGTGCAGACGCCGGTCGGGATGCTGTCGGTGTTCGCGTTCCAGACGCCCGTGCCTTACCCGTTCGGCAGCGAGCGCACCGGTTATCTCGTGACCGACATCGAGACGGCCGTGCGCGCCGCGCGTGCCGCGGGCGCAGACGTGACGGTCGGCACGTTCGACGATCCGCTCGGCAAGGACGCCGTGATCCAGTGGCCCGGCGGTGTCACGATGCAGCTGTACTGGCACACGAAGGCGCCGTCGTACGCGCCGCTCGAGACCGTGCCGGACAATCGCGTGTACCTGTCGCCGTACGCGGCCGACACCTTCCTCGAGCGTTTTCTGCGCTTCTCGCACGGAACCATCGTGTCCGACGATCGCCGCGCGGACGGCGGGGAAATCGGCCGTCCGGGCGAGAGGATCCGGCGCGTGCGGATCCAGTCGGGCTTCGGCAATCTGCTCGCGTTCGTGACCGACGGGCACTTGCCGTATCCGTATGGCCGCGAGGTGATGGGCTATCAGGTCCCGAATCTCGACGCGACGCTCGCGAAGGCGCGGGGCGCGGGCGTGACGGTGCTGTCTGAGCCGGTCGCGAGCGCTGACGGGCGCACCGCGATGGTCGAGTTTCCAGGCGGCTACGTCGCCGAAGTGCACGAGCGCACGCGATGACGGTGCCTCCATCGAAGCGCGCGTGGCGGCGGGAGACCGTCAGCGCCCGCCCGTATCAGCCCGGCGCCCCGACGAGCGATGCGACGAAATCGATGAACGCGGTCACGCGCTTCGAGCCGCGCTGGTTCGGCAGATAGAGCGCGGTGACGACCGAGCGCGTCGCGTCGGGCGTCACGTCGTACTGCTCGAAGAGCCGCCGCAAGCGGCCCGACTGGACGTCCGAGTCGACGAGCCAGTCGGGCAGCAGCGCAATGCCGGCGCCGTCGAGCGCGGCGCGCCGCAGCGCCTCGCTGTGGTTCGACTTCAGGCGCCCCGTCACGATCACCTTCATCGTGTCGTGCGCGCCGGCGAACGTCCAGACCTGCTGGTCGACGCCGAAATGAAAGCGCAGGCACGCGTGATCGACCAGCCCGCCCGGCGTGGCCGGCGTGCCGTGCGCATCGAGATAGCCGGGGCTCGCGACGACGTAGCGCCGAAACGTGCCGAGCGGTTTCGCGACCACGTCCGCGGACGGCGTCGCCTCGCCGAGCCGGATCGAGACGTCGATCCGGCTCGGCACGAGGTCGACGCGCTCGTCGGTGAACTGGAGATCGAGGTCGAGCTTCGGATAGCGTGCGAGGAACGCCGACACGTGCGGCGTGATCCGGCGCATCCCGTAGGCCACCGGGACCGACACGCGCAGCGGCCCGGACGGCTCGTCGCCGCGGTCGGATACGAGCGAGTCGGCATCGGCCAGATCCTCGAGCAGCCGCTTCGCGCGCGCGTAATAGACGACCCCCGCGTCGGACAGCGTCACCTGCCGCGTGGTCCGGTTCAACAGCGCGGTGCCGAGCGACGCCTCGAGCGCGTCCACCGCCCGCACGACGGACGACGCCGCAAGATCGAGGCGCCGCCCCGCGCTCGAGAAGCCGCCCGTTTCCGCCACTTCGACGAACGTGCGCAGTGCCGAGAATTTGTCCATGAGGTCGCCTTGGTTCGTGCCGCCATGTAGCGTTGCATGCCATGCGCATGCTATTGCGAGGCCGCGATCGATAACGGAAGCGCCGCGCGGCGCGCGATCAGCGACCCGTGCCGCGCCGCCACGCGCCGGGCGGGTGGCCGTAGACCTTCACGAACACGCGCGTCAGATGGCTCTGATCCGCGAACCCGCAGGCGGTCGCGATGTCCGCGAGCATCATGTCGCTCGTCTCGATCAACTGCCGTGCCTGGTCGACGCGCCGCTCGAGCAGCCACTGATGTGGCGTGCGGCCCGTCGTCCGCGAGAACGCGCGGATGAAATAAGCGCGCGAAAAGCCGCATTCGTTCGCGACATCCGCGATCGATACGCCGAGGTCCGCGTTTTCCATCAGCAGCTCTTTCGCGAGCGCCGTCTTCGCGGGCGACAGCGCGCCTTTGCGCCGAAGATCGCGCGCGAGCGCGTTGCCGTAGCGCCGCGCGAGGTGCGCGCCGATCGCGAGCCCCGTCTGCTCGACGAACAGCGCGTTCAACACGCCCGGCGCGTCGAGGTTGTCGGCGACCGTATGCGCGAGCCGGCCGAGCTCCGGATCGCACGTGTCGATCGCGCAAGTCAGGCCGGCGATCGCCATGTCGTCGTGCTCGTCGCCGAGCCGGTCGAGATACGCGCGCGACAACTCGACGAGCACGAAGTCGAATTTGCCGTACAGGTCCGCGCGGTAATCCTCCGAGAAATCGCGAATATAGATCGAGTCGTGCTGGAAGCGCCGCTCGGCTTGCGCCGCGCCACGGAATATCGTGCGCCGGTGCCCGCCGTTCAATGAAATGCCGACCAGGAAGCCGCGTTCGCTCGCCGGCATCACGATGCGCTCGAACTGCTCGCCGAGCATGCATTTGCGATACAGCGTCAGGCCGCCGACCATCCTTTCGGAATTCTTACCGAGCAGGCCGGGCTCGCATCCAAGCGTGTCCGTCGGTGGCGGCGCGGGGCGCGCGATCGGGGAAAGCAGCATGGCTCGGTATCCTTGGCTGCCCGTGGCGGGCGTGAAAAATGTCTGTGCAGTTTATACGGGACAGATGAACTTCCCAAGCTCGCGTGAACCGCAGCGCACTTTCCTTCAAGACGCGCGCGGAGACGATGTCTACACTCGGCCCACCTTTCCAACTGGAGGCAGCCGTGATCCAGATCGGGATCTTGTCGGTCGATTTCGAGCAGCGGGACATTCGTCGCGACGGGCACACGTTGCGCGTCGGCGCGCGCGCGCTCGACATTCTTGAAGTACTGCACCGCGCCAACGGATCGGTCGTGTCGAAGGACGACATCATGGATGCCGTCTGGCCGGACCAGATCGTCGAGGAGAACCGGCTGCAGGTGCATGTCGCGACGCTGCGCAAGGTGCTCGGCGCGAGCCGGGATCTGATCAAGACCGTGCCGGGCAGGGGGTATTTGCTCGTCGGCACGCCACGAACGACTGCACCAATGCCGGCGCCTGCCGCCGCGCCGCCGTTCGTCTGCCCGCGCCCGCAATCGGCGTCGCTGATCGGGCGGCAGGACGAAATCGCGCAGATCGTCGACATGATCGACCGGACGCCGGTCGTCACGCTGGTCGGGGCGGGCGGCATCGGCAAGACGAGCCTCGCGGCCCGGATCGCGCACGACTTGAGCCGCGCGGCTCGGGAAAGCGTCCATTTCGTCGAGCTGGCGAGCGCGTCGACGAACGACGACGTGCTGCGCGCGCTCGCGGATGCGCTCGGGCTGCCGGCGGACGGCACCGCGTCGATCGACGGCATCGCGGATAGCGTCGCCGCATCGCGCTGCCTGCTCGTGCTCGACAACGCCGAGCACGTCGTCGAACCGGTCGCCCACCTCGTGGAGACGCTCACAGCGCGCGCCGCCACGCTGCGCGTGCTCGTGACCAGCCGCGAACCGCTGCATATTTCGGTCGAGTCCGTCTATCGCGTGAACCCGCTTGCGGTGCCGGGCAGCGACGCGGGTTGCGACGAGATCGCCGCGTGTTCCGCCGTCGAGCTGTTCCTGCGCCGGACCCGCGCGGCGTCGCCCGACTGCGCGATCGACGACGGTGCGATGCGGCTGATCGCCGACATCTGCCGGCGCCTCGACGGCCTGCCGCTCGCGATCGAGCTCGCGGCCGCGCGCGTCGCGACGCTCGGCATCGAGGGTGTCGCGTCGCGTCTCGACGATCGGCTGAATCTGCTGACCGGTGGCCTGCGGTCCGCGCCGCCGCGCCATCAGGCGCTGCGCGCGACGTTCGACTGGAGCTACGTGCTGCTCGATCCCGCCGCGCGGGCGCTGTTTCGCCGGGTCGGGTGCTTCATCGGCCCGTTCACGTTCGACGCCGTGTGCGCGGTGGCGATGGCGCCCGACATGTCGATCGCCGACGTGATTGCCGGTCTCGGCGAGCTTGCCGCGAAGTCCTTGCTGACCGTCGAGCTGGACGGCCCGAATGCGCAGTACCGGCTGACGGGATCCACCCGCGCGTACGCGCTGGAAAAGCTGCACAACGAGGGGGAGCTCGAACGCGTCGCGCTGCGCCACGCGCGCTACGAGCGGGAGCAGGCCGATGCGCGTGCGCGGATCGGATTCGCCGAGCCGGATCGGGAGGTCCGGCCGATCGCCGTCAGCCCGCGCGCCATCAGCCCGAGTGTCATCAACCCGCGCGCCGTCAGCCCGCGCGCCATCAGCTCGAGTGTCATCAACCCGCGCGCCATCACCCCGAGCAAACCGGGGGCCGTCGAGTATCCGCCGACGAGTGCGTCGCTCGTCCGTGCGCTCGCCCGCGATCTGCTGAACCAGTCGACGATGAGCGATTGCCGCGCGCACGCGAAACGGATGCTCGACGAAATCGACACCGCGTCGCGCGGCGCCGTCGACGCGGACAGCGACATGCAGTTGCGCGCCGCGTATGCGTCGGCGCTGCTGCATACCGATGGCGATGTGTTCGCGGCCGCCGCGATGTGGGATCGCACGCTTGGACTGGCGCGCGACGCCGGCGACGACGCGCTCGAGGCGCGCGCGCTCGCGGGGCGGTGGAACGTGATGCTCACGATGTCCGAGATTCATGAGTCGCTCCGTTACGCGACGCGCTTCGAGCGGGCGGCCGAGCGCGGCGGCGAGCGATCGCAGCGGCTGCTCGCGACCGCGATGGTCGCGACGTCGCTCCACTATTTCGGCGAGCATGCGCAGGCGCGCGAGCGGCTGGAGGCGGCGACGGACGCGCTCGCCGACGTCCGCGAGCCGGTGGGCGCGGCGCTCGCGCTCGGCATCGACGTCGCGACGCTCGGCCGCACGATGCTCACGCGGCTCGTGTGGATGCAGGGCGAGCCCGAGCACGCGATGCGGCTGGCCGCGCAGGCGGTCGAATGCGCGCGGCGGCAGCGTTCCCCGATCGCGCTGTGCGTCGCGCTCGGCGCGGCCGCCGTGCCGATCGCGCTGCGCTACGGCGACCACGACGCGATATCCGACTATCTCGCGACGATGCGCTCGGAGGCCGACGCGCATGGGCTCGACCTTTGGCGCAGCCAGGCGGAATGCCTCGCGGGACAGTTCGACATCCAGAGCGGGCACCCGGGCGCGGGGCTCGCGCGGCTCGCGCCCGCGTTGCGCCGGATCGAGGCGAGCGGATTCCGGCGCCTGCTCGCGCCGTTGATCGTCGAGTATGCGGAGGGGCTCGCCCGGACCGGGCGCGCTGCCGAGGCCTGCGCGAAGCTCGACGCGACGCTTGCCCGCTGCCGCGCGAGCGGCGAGCATCTGTTCGTGCCGGAGCTGCTGCGCGCGAAGGGGCTGGCGACGCTCGCGCAGGCGCGCAACGCCGACGCGGACCAGGCCGTCGCATATGAAGCGCAAGGGCGCCGGCATCTGTTCACCGCGATCGACCTCGCGAACGCGCAGGGGGCCGGCATGTGGGCGCTGCGCGCGACGCTCGATCTGGCGGATCATCTGATCGAGCGCGGGCGGATCGGCCAGGCGTCGGCGATGATCGCCAATCTGGACGGGCGCTTCGAGCTGCAGTCCCGCGCATCCGACATTCGCCGTCTGGTTCGTCTGCGCAGCTTCGTTCGCGCGGACGATACGCGTGCCGAGCGCCGGTTGCGCGTGCGGCTCGAACCGACCGCCGACGACAGGTCGACGTGGGGCGGCGTGGCGCCGCAAATCGCGTGACCGCGGGCGCGACGCCATGCGTGACCCCGAGGCAGCTGCGCGAACGGCGGATCCCGACATGCCTGGACCGTCCCTAGACCGTGCGTTTTGCCGGTTCCGCGTCGTCGTGACGCGCATAGTCGACGTAGCCCGCATGGTCGCCGCCATACCAGCCGACCGCCTGCGGCGCCGCGAGCGGCGCATTCGCGGCGAGGCGCTCGACGAGATCCGGATTCGCGATGTACGCGCGCGCGAACGCGACGAGATCCGCGTCGCCCGCCGCGATCAGCTTGTTCGCGGCGTCGGGCGTAATGCCGCCGTTGACGATCAGCGTGCCGCCGAACGCGTGGCGCACGTTCTCGACGATCCGCGGCAGGTCGGGTTCGCCGCTCCAGCCGTTGGTGTCCGCCGCGTGCAGATACGCGACGCCAGCCTCGTCGAGCATGCGGCCGACGTACGCGTAGGTCGCGTCTGGGTCCGCGTCGCGCACGTTGTTGTACTTCGCGTACGGCGAGATCCGCACGCCGACGCGGCCAAGCGGCATCACGCCGCCGACCGCGTCGACGATCTCCTCGAGAAAGCGCGCGCGGTTCGCGACCGAGCCGCCATAGCGGTCGTCGCGGCGGTTCAGCGTCGACGACAGGAACTGGTGCGGCAGATAGCCGTTGGCCGCATGGATCTCGACGCCGTCGAAACCGGCCGCCACCGCGTGCACGGCCGCGCGCCGGAATTCGTCGACCGCTTCGACCACTTCGCCGGTCGTCATCGCGCGCGACGGCGTCGCATGAATCTTCGTGTAATACCCGTTCTGCAACTGCGCCCAGACCTGAAGCTGCTCGAGATCGTCGTTCACGCCGGACGGCGACAACGGCGCGTCGCCGCCGAGCAGCGTCAGCGAGCTGACCCGGCCGCCGTGCCAGAGCTGCGCGAAGATGCGGCCGCCGTTCGCATGGACGGCATCGGTGACGGTCTTCCAGCGGGCCGCCTGTTCGTCCGTGATCAGGCCGGGCGTGAGCTCGAACGACGCGGAGACCGGGCTGACGTTGGTCGCCTCGGAGATGATCAGCCCGGCGGACGCGCGCTGCGCGTAGTACTGGGCCATCAATGCCGTCGGCAGGCCGCGTTGCGGGGCGCGCGAGCGGGTCATCGGCGCCATCACGACGCGGTTCGGCAGCGCGAGACCGCGCAGATCGTATTCATTGAGCAGGGTGGACATGGCGGTATTCCTTTGATGTGAAGGGGGGCAGGGCCGTGCGCGGGCATCGCGGCGAGCGGCGGGCGGCCGGCGCGGCGGGCCCTGCAAAAGGTTCGAGAAAACGGTTCAGACCTGGGCCTGGCGGCGTGCGTGCGGCCGGCCGATCGCGAGATAGTGCGCGAGCGCGATCAGCGGGAACGTCGCGGCGCCCGCGGCGACGAGCGGCCAGCCGCCGTGCTCGTACAGCGGGCTCGCGAGCGCCGAGCCGAGCGCGCCGCCGACGAAGATGCTCGTCATGTACAGCGCATTCAGGCGATTGCGGCTCGCCGCGTGCAGCGCGTAGATCTCGCGCTGGCCGAGCACCATGTTCATCTGCACCGCGAAGTCGAGCACGATGCCGGTGACGACGAGGCCGTACAGGCCCGCGCCGTGGACTAGCCCCGCCGCAAACGCCAGCGAGCCGGCGATCAGCGCGATCAGCGTCGCGCGCACCGTGTGGCCGGCATCCGCGAGACGGCCCGCGACCGGCGCGGACGTCGCGCCGATCGCGCCGACGAGCGCGAACACGCCGATCGCGGTTTGCGACAGCCCGTAGTGGCGCATCAGCTCGACGGGCACCGCGGTCCAGAACAGGCTGAACGACGCGAACATCAGGCCCTGGTAGAACGCGCGATGGCGCAGCACCGGCATCGTGCGGACGAGCTGCAGCAGCGAGCCGATCAACTCGAAGTAGGTCGCGCTGTGATCGGGCCGGCGCGACGGAATCGTCAGCGCGAGCACGGCCGTGACGAGCGTCATCAGCACCGCGGCGGCCGCGAACACGAAGCGCCAGCCGAACGCGTCGGCCACCACGCTCGAGATCGGGCGGGCGAGCAGGATGCCGAGCAGCAGCCCGCTCATGATGGTGCCGACCACGCGGCCGCGCGCGTGATCCGGCGCGAGATGCGCGGCGAGCGGAATCAGGATCTGCACGGCCACCGAGCTGAAGCCGATCAAGAGCGAGATCGCGAGGAACGGCCCCGGCGTGTGCACGACCGCCGCCGCCGCGAGGCTCGCGATCGACACGACCGCCGTCGTGATCATCAGCCGCTTGTTCTCGAGCAGGTCGCCGAGCGGTACGATGAAGAACAGGCCGAGCGCATAGCCGATCTGCGTCAGCGAAACGATCAGGCTCGCCGCGTTGCTGGACATGTGCAGCCCGGGCGCGATCAGCGCGGTGATCGGTTGCGCGTAGTACAGGTTGGCGACGATCGCGCCGCAACTGAATGCGAATAGCGCGATGAGCCCTTGCGTGAGCTTCGCGGCGTGGCCGTGGGCCGCGAGCGGGGTTGATTCTGCTGACATGGTCGACTCCTGGGTGGTGGGATCACTGTCGACAAGCTTATTGATCGTTCGATAACACCGGAATCCCTCCGTCGCGCAATCGAGCGTTGCATGGCGTGCAAAGGCGGCGCGGATGCCGGCTCAGCGCACGCGCGGGGGCGCGTGTTCGGCAAGCGTTCAGCCCCGTTCGCCCTGAAGCGTCGGAATCCGCGCGTACAAACCGGCCAGCCAGTCGATGAACAGCTTCAGCTTGGCCGGCATGTGGCGGTTCGGCGGATACAGCACGGAGATCGGCCGCGGCGGCGAGTTGAACTCGACCAGCGTCTCGCGCAACCGGCCGGACTTCAGATACGGCTCGACCAGATACAGCGAGGTCTTGATCAGTCCGAGCCCCGCGACGCCGCATGCGACATAGGTATCGGCGTCGTTGACCGCGACCGAGCCGCACATCTGCACGATCCGCGCCTCGCCGTCGGCGACGAAATCCCAGCTTCGCGGCCGACCCGTATCGGCCGACACGTGGCTGACCGCGATGTGCTGCGCGAGGTCGTCGATCGTTTCGGGCATCCCGTATTGCTCGAAATACGACGGCGACGCGCAGGTGCAGGTCGTCAGGCTGCCGATCCGCTTCGCGATCATCCCGGAATCGTCGAGCGCGCCGACCCGCACGACGCAGTCGACCCCCTCGCCGATGACGTCGATCTGGCGATCGGTCGCGCCGAGCTCGACCGTGATGTCCGGATTCGCGGCGAGAAACGCGGGCAGCGCGGGAATCACGATCTGCTTCGCCATCGCCGGTGGAACGTCCGCTTTCAGGCGGCCGCGCGCGGTGCTGCGCGAGCGGGACACCGACGCCTCCATGTCGTCGATCTCGCGCAGCACCGCAACGCAGCGCTCGTAGTATTCGCGCCCGTCCTCGGTCAGCGACAGCCGGCGCGTCGTGCGGTTCAGCAGCCGGCTGCCGAGATGCTGCTCGAGCGCGCTCAGCAGCGCGGACACGCGCGGCGTCGTCAGGCCCGTGGTGTCGGATGCTTTCGTCAAACTGCCCGTCTCGACGATGCGGGTGAACACGCGCATCGAAAGCAAGGTATCCATCAGTCCATCCGCTCCCGGAGTTTTTCGCCGGCAAACGGCATGTCCCGCATCCGCTGGCCGGTCGCGTCGAAGATCGCGTTCGCGAGCGCGCCTGCCGTCGGCCCCATCGACGCCTCGGCCGCGCCGAGGAACGGCGCGCCGGGACGATTGATCAGATGGACCGCGAGGCTGCTCGGTGCCGCTGAAAAACGCAGGATCGGATAGCTGCTCCAGTCGAAGCTGCGTATCTTCTGCGTGTCGTATTTCAGTTCTTCATACAACGTCCAGCTCGCCGCCTGGATGATTCCGCCTTCGATCTGATTGCGGATGCCGTCGGGCGACACGATCTGCCCGGCGTCGACCGCCGCTTCCGCGCGATCGAGGCGCACGTGGCCGGTTTCGGGGATGACCGTGACCTCGACCGCGATCGCGACGTAAGCCATGATGTTCTTGTACTTGCCGAACGCGAAGCCGACGCCGCGATTACGCGCGCGCGGCGGCCGCGGCCAGCCGAAGTGCGTCGCCACGAACTGGATCACGTGGCGCGCGCGCGGGTCCTGCATATGGCGTAGCCGGAATTCGACCGGATCGACGCCGGCTTCGTGCGCGAGTTCGTCCATGAAGCTCTCGATCGCCCAGACGTTCGTGTGCGCACCGAGCGATCGCATCGCGGACGTCTGCAGCGGCATCGTCGGCGAGAAGTGGTTGACGATGTGCATGTTCGGGAGCACGTACAGCGGAATCGCGTTGCGGTCCGCGCCGCCCTCGGGCTGCAGCATCGGCGTCGACGGCGCGGACACGAACGGCGGCTCGAGCATCCGCGCGGGCAGCAGCCGGCCGGCGTTGACAATCCGTTCGTTATGCGAACTGCTCCATAACGCATATTGCCAGTCGACGATGTGGCCGCTCGCGTCGAGCGACGCGCTGAGCTCGGTGATCATCGCGGGCGTGAAGTGATCCCATGTGTGTTCCTGCTCGCGCATCCACTGGACCCGGACCGGATGGCCCGGCATCGCGGCCGCGATCAGCGCCGCGTGCGCGGCCGCGTCGTCCGCGCCGTTGTGGCCGTAGCAGCCGGAGCCCTCGGTGTGCACGCAGCGGATGCTCGGCTTCGGCATCGACAGCATCTCGGCGAGCGCGTCGCGCAGCGGATACACGCCCTGCGAGTGGGTCCATACGGTCAGGACGCCGTTGTCGAGGTGAGCGACCGCGCAGGACGGCCCGATCGAGCCGTGCAGCAGGTAGTGCTTCCGGAACGTCGCGCTCAGCGTTTTCGTTGCCGGTGCGCTCGCCGTGTGCGTGTTCGCGATCTCGATCCGTTGCGTCGCGATGCGCTTCAGGTCGTCGTGAACCTGGTCGCGCTCGGGCAGCGCGCGGCCGGGCGACCAGCGGCAGCTTCCGGCGAGCACGCGCTGCGCGACGACCGCCTGCCATTCGCCGCGCGCGACGACTGCGAGCATGCTGCCGTTGCGGACGATCCGCACGACGCCGGGCATCGTCAGGATCGCGGCCTCGTCGAACGACAGCAGCTTCGCGTCGTAGACGGGCGGCATCACGACGCGCGCGTGCAGCATGCCGGGCAGCGTCATGTCCTGCACGTAGCTGGCGCCGCCCGTGACCTTGTTCGGAATGTCGAGCCGGCGCAGCGACGTGCCGATCACGGTGAACGTGGCCGGATCCTTCAGCGGCGACGTCGGCGCTGCGTTGCGATGCAGGTCGACGGTCCGCACCGCGTCGCCATAGCGCATCGTGCGGCCGTCCGGCGCGCGGATCACCGCGTCGCCGACCGTCAGCCTGCCCGGGTCGACGCCGAACTGCTTCGCCGCGCCGTCGACCAGCAGCCCGCGCACCTGCGCGGCCGCGTTCAGCAGCGCGGATCCGCTGTCGGCCATCGTATGGCTGCCGGCCGTCAGCCCCTCGTCGGGCGACGCGCCGGTGTCGGCGGTCAGGAACGTGATCAGCGAGGGCTTCATGCTCAGCTCCTCGGCGGCCACCTGCAGCAGCGCGGTGCGCACACCGGTGCCGAGCTCGACCTTGCCGGTGAACACGGTGACCTTGCCTTCGGGCGTGATCCTGATCCACGCGTCGAGCAGCGGGTTGGTCTTCAGACTGCCGGCCAGCGTCTCGGTCGCCTTCGCCACGTGGACGGCGGCGCCTTCGTCGGCGATCACCTGCTGCGCGACCGCGCGGGCGGCCGGCGCCAGGCTGAACGCGACGAACAGCGCGCCCGAGACCATGAAATGCCGGCGGTTTTCATCGATGTCGTCTTGATCGGTCATCAGAGCGCCTTGTTGACGATCACGGGTTCGGAGGCGGCGTCCGGTTCCGCCGGCAGTCCGGCGACCTGCCGCACGGCCGCGAGGATCCGCATGTGGGTGCCGCAACGGCACAGGTTCGGTTCCATGTGCGCGCGCAACTGTTTCTCGGTCGGCTTCGGGTGGCGCTCGAGCAGCGCCTGCGCGCGCATGATCATGCCGGCGATGCAGTAGCCGCACTGCGCGGCCTGGTGAACGATGAACGCGCGTTGCAGCGGCCCCGGGCGATCGGCCGTGCCGAGGCTTTCGACGGTCCTGACGCGGCGTTCGCCGAGCGACGCGACCGGAATCAGGCACGAGAACATCGGCTTGTCGTCGACGATCACCGTGCAGGCGCCGCACTGCCCGAGGCCGCAGCCGAACTTCGCGCCGTGCAGGTGCAGGTCGTTGCGCAGCACGTACAGCAGCGGCGTCGACGGGTCGACGTCCAGCGTGTGCGGCTCGCCGTTCACGTTGAGCGTGATCATCGCGCGCTGTCCTCCTTTCTGAGCTTCGCGGCCATCGCGTCGACGTCCGTCCACGCGGGCCGGGCCGAATACGCGCCGCGCACGTACGCGGCGAGGTCGGCGATCTGCCGGTCGTCATACTGTTCGACGAACGGCGGCATGTAGTTGAGCGTGTCCTCGCCGTGCCAGCCGATCCCGTAGAACATCATCTGGATCGCGTTGCGCGGCGTATCGGCGTTGACCGCCGTGCTGAACGCGAGCGTCGGCCGCTCGCCGATCGCCTGCATCGGCGACGCCGGCCCGTGGCATTGCGCGCACGATGCCTGGAACAGCACCGAGCCGCGTTGCTCGGTGGGCGTCGGCGCGTGGTCGCCGACGGGCGTCATCGTTGGCCGCGTGGCGCCGGGCTTCTGGATCGACAGGATATAAGTCGCGATGGCGTCGACGTCCTCGACCGGCACCGTCGCGAGGTCGCGCGTGACCGGCTGCATCGGTCCGGCGGCCGCGCCGTGCTCGCTCGCGCGGCCGGTGCGTAGATAGGTGACGAGCTGCGCGAGCGTCCATGGATGCACCGCGTCGCCGAGCGCGTTGAGCGGCGGCGCGTCCCAGCCGTCGACGACGCCGCCGTCGAATGCGCGGCCGGCCTGTTCGCCGCCAATCGCGTTCAGCGGCGAATGGCAGGACGCGCAGTGCCCGAGGCCGTCGACGAGCTGCTTGCCGCGATTCCATGCGGCGGATTGCGACGCATCGGGCTGGTATTCGCGCTGGCGCAGGAACAGGATGTTCCAGAACGCGAGAGGCGGGCGGAAGTTCAGCGGAAAGATCAGGTCGTTCGCGGGCGCCGACGCGTGCACGGGTTCGCGGGTCATCAGGTACGCGTACGCGGCGGCGATGTCCTGATCGGATATCCGCGTGAAATGGATGTACGGGAACGCCGGATAGAGCAAATGCCCGTCGCGCGCGATCCCGCTGCGCAGCGCGCGCGCAAAGGCGCTTTGCGACCAGCGGCCGATCCCGGTGTCGGGGTCCGGCGTGATGTTGGTCGCATAGATCGTGCCGAACGGCGTCGCAAGCGGCAGGCCGCCCGCGAACGGCTGGCCGTCCTTCGCGGTGTGGCAGACGATGCAGTCGCCGAGCGCGACGATGCGCGCGCCGGCGCGAACGAGCTGCGGATCGAACGATGCGCGCGCGGGCGGCTCGATCGGCGCGATCGACGGCTCGACCATGATGCCGATCGCGACCGCCAGGCCGACGAGCACGACGCCGGACGCGCCCCACCATAACGATCTGTGTTTCATGCGCACTCCAGGCGGATCGGTGTACTCGACGCGCGATGCGCTTCGCGCGGCGACTGATGGAATCAGTCTAGGCTTGCGCGACCGCGGAATCCTGAAGCGGCGCTGAAACGTTCTGAAGCGAATGCCGCCGTCCGGAAGCGGGCTCTCGACATCAGGCGCCCGCGTGGCTCGCGTTCGACCGTTCCCGGCCGCTACCCCATTACGTGATCGAGATCGGCGCCGGCACCGGCGCGAGCCGGTCATGCGCGTCCTTCGCCCGCTGAGGCGCCTTGTGGATCATCGTGGCCGCGTAGTCGATGCCCATTCCGTACCCGCCCGAGTGTTCCCGGACGATGTTCGTCACGGCCTCGTAGGTCTCGCGGCGCGCCCAGTCGCGTTGCCATTCGAGCAGCACCTGCTGCCACGTCACCGGCACGACGCCCGCCTGGATCATTCGCTGCATCGCGTAGTCATGCGCTTCCTTCGACGTGCCGCCCGATGCGTCGGCGACCATGTAGATCTCGTATTCACCTTCGTCCATCGCGCACAACGCGAAAGTGAGGTTGCAGACCTCCGTCCACAGGCCGGCCACGACCACCTTCTTGCGGCCGTTCTTCGCGAGCGCGTCGCGCACCTTTTGATCGTCCCACGAGTTCATCGACGTGCGCTCGAGCAACGGATGATCCGGAAACACGTCGAGGAGCTCCGGAAACGCGTAGCCCGAGAAGCTCTCCGTTTCGACCGTGGTGATGGTCGCCGGAATATTGAACACTTTCGCGGCCTTCGCCAGTGCGACGGTGTTGTTTTTCAACGTTTGCCGGTCGATCGATTGCACGCCAAAAGCCATCTGCGGCTGAAAATCGATGAAAATGATTTGGCTGTTTTGAGGCGTCAACACCTCGAGTTTCGGATTGCGCATGACTGTTCAACCTTTATGACGAAAGAAGCGGAAGGGGAGCCGACGGCGCGCGGATCGCGCGCCGCAAGGCAATAGACGGATCGAAGCGCATACAAACAGTCCGCCTTGAAAACGGGTCCAACGGGGTGTCACTGGGGTGTCACTGGGGTGTCACTGGGGTGTCACTGGGGTGTCATTGAGTGTCATTGAGTGTCATTTGTCCATAAGTTAGTTTTCCTAAAATTGAATATCCCAATCCGAACGCGGCGGCCAGCTCGGGGCCCTTGCGCAGCAGCGACGTCACTTCCGCGCGGCGCTCCGCCGACCATCGAGCGAGCCTCTCGACCACGTCGGTCGTGTCCGAAGGCAGCGACTCGGCGAGCGAAACGGCATCGCGCGCGGCCTTCGATGTGCCGGATGCCGTATGGGGCCGCACGGTGCATGCGGCGTCGCCGATCAGCGCGACGCGACCTTGGACGAAGTCCGGGCTCAGCGCGTCGAAAATCGCCTGGTTGAACGGCGCGCGCGTCGCGAGAACCAGTTGCGAGAACACGGCCGGCAGCCGTTCGGTGGCGAGGCGTCCGAGTGTCGCGACGGAGTCGTCCGACAGCTCGCCGGGGTGGATCGACGCGTGATGAACCGCGCCCGCCCGATCGGTCAGATGGCGGCGCAGCGCTTGCGGGTCGGGCTCGTTGCGATACCAGAGCCAGTTGAAGCGTCGCGTGCCGGGTTCGAGCGACCCGTCGAGCGACGGAATCAGAAACGCCATGAACAGTTCGCCCGGCGCCTTGTGCAGCGTCATGTTTTCGACGAGCGACGCGACGGCCGCGGCGTCGAAATCGGCTTCGTCGACGATGCCGCGCCACGCGAGGTAGCCGGCGAACGACGGCGCATAGCCGGGAAAGAGCTGGGTGCGAATCCTCGAACCCGAGCCGTCCGCGGCCAGCAGCACGTCCGCGCGCATGCGGCGATCGCCGGCGTACACGTCGATGCCGTCGGCATCCTGCTCGAAGCCCGTCACCGTGCGGCCGTAATGGATCCGCCCGGGCGGCAGCGTGCCGCACAGTGAGCGGTAGACGGCGTCCCACGACGAGAACGGCAGCATCTCCGGCTCGTCGCGCGTGACGGCGCCGTCGCGGTCGATCCAGCGCCGGCGATGCGTCGGCACACTGATCATGTCGCGGCAGTGATGCCCGTGCTGTTCGAGAAACACCATCATGCGCCTGAGGACCGCGACGCCGCCGCCCAGCCCGCGCAGCGGCGTCGGCGAGCGCTCGTAGATTTCCACGTGGTGCCCGATGCAATCGAGCGTCAGCGCGGCGGCGAGGCCGGCAATCGAGCCGCCGGCAATGATGATCTTCATCGTGGTCGACCTCCATGCTGGGCGAGCGTTCGGCTCAGCCATGGCGCGTGATGCCCATCTCGCACTCGACGAGCTGCGTGTCGAACATCCCGCGTTCCCACCCGGCGCGTGCGGAACGGTCGGTGATCGAGAACACCACGATCCCGACGAACGCGACGGCCATCGAAAAGAGCGCCGGGTACTCGTATGGATACATCGCGTGCGCGTGGCCGAGCACCTGCACCCAGACCGTCGGACTCAGCACGGTCAGCGTGACGGCCGTCGCGAGGCCGAGCATCCCGCCGATGACCGCGCCGCGCGTCGTCAGCCCGCGCCAGTAGACCGAGAGCAGCAGCACCGGGAAGTTCGAGCTGGCCGCGATCGAGAACGTGAGGCTGACGATGAACGCGATGTTCTGCTTTTCGAACGCGATGCCGAGGATGACCGCGAGCACGCCGAGCACGAGCGTGGTCACGCGCGCCACGCGCATTTCCTCGCGGTCGGACGCCTGGCCGCCGCGCAACACGTTCGCATAGAGATCGTGCGAGATCGCGGACGAGCCGGCGAGCGTCAGGCCGGCGACCACCGCGAGAATGGTCGAGAACGCGACCGCGCAGATGAAGCCGAGAAACACGTTGCCGCCGACCGCATGCGCGAGGTGAATCGCGACCATGTTCACACCGCCGATCACGGCGCCCGACGCATTGTGGTACCGCGGATCGGAGGCGACGAGCGCGATCGTGCCGAAGCCGATGATGATGATCAGCACGTAGCCGATGCCGACGATCCCGGTGGCGTACAGGATGCTTTTGCGCGCGGCTTTCACGTCGCCGACGGTGAAGAATCGCATCAGGATGTGCGGCAGGCCGGCGGTGCCGAAGATCAGCGCGAGACCGAGCGACACGGCGGACACCGGATCTGACACGAGGCCGCCGGGGCGCATGATCGCGGCATGCTTCGGATGCACGAGAATCGCCTGCGAGAACAGCGCGTTCAGGCTGAAGCCGAAATGGATCAGCACCGTCAGCGCCATGAACGCCGCGCCGGCGAGCAGCAGAATGGCCTTGATGATCTGGATCCACGTCGTCGCGAGCATGCCGCCGAAGAACACGTAGACGACCATCAGCAGGCCGACGATCAGCACCGCGACGGTGTAGTGCAGGCCGAACAGCAGTTCGACGAGCTTGCCCGCGCCGACCATCTGCGACACGAGGTACAGCAGCACGATGACGATCGAGCTCGACGCCGCGAACGCGCGGATCGGCCGCTGCCGGAGGCGGTAGGACACCACGTCGGCGAGCGTGTACTTGCCGAGGTTGCGCAGCGGCTCGGCGATCAGGAACAGGATGATCGGCCAGCTCGCGAGGAAGCCGATCGAATAGATCAGCCCGTCGTAGCCGCTGGTGAACACGAGCGCCGAGATGCCGAGCAGCGACGCGGCCGACATGTAGTCGCCGGCGATCGCCCAGCCGTTCTGGAACGCGGTGATCTTGCCGCCGGCCGCGTAGTGGTCGGCCACGCTGTGATTCTTGCGGGCCGCCCAGCGCGTAATGAACAGGGTCGACGCGACGAACAGCAGGAACATGCCGATCGCGACGGGATTGTGCCCGTGCGCGATCGACGCGGGCTCCGCCGCGACGGCGGGCGACGCGGCGAACGTGGTGAGCACGGCGAACGCGGCGAACGATGCGAACGATGCGAACGATGCGAACGATGCGAACGATGCGAACGCGGCGCGGAAGAGGCGTTTCATCGGTCATCTCCCAGACGGATCGCGGCGACGATCGCGTCGTATACCGAATTGGCCTGAAACACGTAGATGGCGACCAGCGCGAACGTGACGGCGAACATCCCGAAGCCGACGGGGATGCCCCACGTGGCCGGCTGGCCCTGCACGATGGGCTGGCCGAGCAGACGGGGCGAGAACGCCAGCGTCAGGATGAACGTGAAATAGATCGCGAGCATCGCGGTCGTCAGCGACCACGTGAACGCACGGCGCCTTCTGACCAGATCGAGAAAGCGCGGATCGCTCAGCAGCGGGGGCGCGGCGGCGACCTTGCCGAGCGCTTCCCGGTTCATGGCGGCGGCCGAGGCGGCCGGGGTGGAGTGGTTCACGATGTTTCCTTCATTCGAGTGCGGTGCAAAGAGGCGGCGAGCCGCGATCAGATGTGCGGCGGAACGGCGGTTTCGCGCATCACGGCTTCCGGCGTGCGGTAGCGCTCGGCCATTTCGCGCTCTGTTTCGTTCTTCAGCTGGGCCTGCATGTACGCGCCGAGGTGGCGGGCATGCTGGACGATCGCGGCGCCGTACTGCGTGCGCACGTCGCTGTATTCCGACAGCGCATCGAGCGTATCGGCACGCGTCGCGAGCGCGGCGACGAGCGCCAGCGCGTCGCCGGCGGCCTTCGTGACGCCCATCCCGCAATGCGGCCGCGCAACGAATGCGGCGTCGCCGAGCAACGCGATGCGGCCGAACGCCATTTGCGGCACTTCGAGGTCGTAGATCGGCTGGAACAGCGGCTGGGTCGCCCGTGACACGACTTCAGCGAATTGCGGCGCGAGCAGCGCGTGCGCGGCTTCTTCCATGTCGTCGAGCACCTCGCGGCGAATCAGCGTCGGTGGAATGCCGCCGGCCCATAGCTTGCCCGTCTCGTCGGTCAGCAGGTTCGGCAGATCCTTGTCCTCGCTGGTCGCCCGGTACCAGACGAAGTTGTAGCGCCGCTCGTCCGGCTTCGTGCTGTTGCCCTGGCCGGCGACCGGATAGCCGATGATCTGCTCGCGATGCGGCAGGCCGAACGCGAAACGATCGAACAGCGCGGCGTGCGTGGCGTCCGACAGGTTGAGCTCGTCGACGAGGCCGCGCCACGCGACATACCCCGCATACTGGAGCCGGACGTCCGGCAGGAACTGTTCGCGCACTGCGGAGCGGAACCCGTCCGCCGCGATGACCAGGTCGGCATGCACGACCGTGCCGTCGGACAGCGTGACTGCCGCGCGGTCCGGGCCGTCGGAGACGGCCGTCACGATCGCGCCGGCGTGGTAGTGCTGGTCCGGCAACGCGGCGCGCAGCACGTGATACATCTTGCTCCACGCGGTGAGCGTCTGCGGCAGCCGGCGCTCGGAGACGACCGAGCCGTCCTGCGCGAGCGTGATCCGCGATTCCACCTTCACGCCGATCGATTCGTCGATGCGAACCCCGGCGGCGAGCATCACTTCGAACAGTTCGGGATGCGTAACGATGCCGGCGCCGCGGCCGGACAGCGCTTCCGGCACGCGCTCGAAGACGTCCACGTCCCAGCCGTTGCGCAGAAGGAGATTCGCGGCGAAGAGCCCGCCGAGCGAGCCGCCGATGATGGCGGCCTTGCGGTTCGTCGAAATGCTGTTCATGTCAGTCTCCATCCGTTTCAGTGTTTTGCGTCGCCGCATTCGGGATGCTCAGGTGAGCGACCTCGGCGGCGGGGTAGTTGAGCTCGATCGTGACGCCGGACGGATCCTCGACGAAGACCTGGTGCAGTCCGAGACTCGGCACGGTCCGGTCGCGCCATTCGATCCGCTCGGCGCGAAGCCTGTCCCACATCGCTTCGACGCCGGTGGCGAGAAACGCGATGTGGTCGACGGTGCCGGTGCCCGTCTCCGACGCGTCCTTATCGCCGAGATACGCGGCGAGCCCGTCCGGGTTGTCCGGGTCGACGCCGATGATGTGGACCGTTCCGTAATCGGCTTCGTCGCCGCCCATGTAGAGCCACGCGCCGGGAAAGTCAAACGGAGGACGGTAGCCGCGCTTGAAGCCGAGCACACGCTCGTAGAACCGGCACGATTGCTCGAGATCGAGCGTGCGGATCGAGTAGTGGGCCAGTCTGGATACAGGCATTGAACACCTCTCTGTTTATCGAAAGATAAATTATCGTTCGATAAATATAGTCGAAAACATCGACGGGTCAAGGCGCGAAGTGATCCGTGTTAACCCTGATCCTGAGGCGGGATTTCGCCGGCGACGATTTCGTCCGGGTAGCACCATACCCAGTGCTCGCCGGGCTCGATCGAGCGGACGAGCGGATGGCCGGTCTCGCGATAGTGCCGGCTCGCGTGGCGGTTCGGCGACGAGTCGCAGCAGCCAACGCGCCCGCACGTCAGACACATGCGCAGGTGGACCCAGCGCCCGCCGGACTCGACGCACGTTTCGCAGTAGTCTTTGTCGGTGCGCAGCACGTGCGCTTCACCGAGGTGGGTGCAGTTCGTCGCCATCGTCAGCTCCTTCCGCGCAAGCTCGACAGCGCTGCGCGCGCATGGGTGCAAGCATGATCCGATGAATACATTCTGCATCGTTGCTTGCGCGACGCGCCTTAATCCTCCTGAATGGTTCGGAATCCCGGCTACAGGATCGCAGGCGTGGCGAGGGTGGCGTCCGGCCCGCGCGGCGGCCTTCATGACAACGCCTGACGCGCGGAGTATCCTCGTGGCGCATGTCTATTCGAGGAGACTCCATTGGATCTGTTCCAGTCGATGGAAGCGTTCGTCAGGGCTGCCGAAGCGCAGAGCTTCGCGAACGCGGCGCGCCAGCTCGGCGTCGCGAAATCGGTCGTCACCGCGCGCGTGAAGCAGCTCGAGGAACACTTCGGCGTGCCGCTGTTTCATCGATCGACACGCGCGGTGCGCCTGTCCGAGCTCGGCGAGACGTACTACCGCGAATGCAGCGAGCTCGTGCGCAAGGCGCACGAATTGTCCGCGCGCTCGTCGAGCGATCCTCAGGCGCTCGCGGGCACGCTGCATATCCACGTGCTGCCAGGCTTCGCGCTCGGCCATTTCTCGCGCGTGCTGACCGACTTCCGCGAAGCCTACCCGCGCATCGAGTTCGTCGTGACCGTCAACGATCGCGTGATCGACCCGGTGCAGGAAGGCTTCGATCTCGCGCTGCAGATCTACCCGGCCGCGTCGAACCTGCTGATCGAGCGGCGGCTCTTCCCGGTGCGCGGCGTGCTGTGCGCGGCGCCCGATTACCTGAAGCACGAGCCGGCGGTCGAGACGCCGCTCGATCTGCTGCGTCACGATTTCGCGTGCTATTCGTACTATCCCTGGGGCGAGCGCTGGCCGCTGATGCGCGGCAGCGAGCGCTTCGAGATCTCGCTCGCGCCGGTGCTGAAGACGAACAGCGTGCATCTGCTGCTCGAGTTCGCGCGCGCCGGCGCGGGCATCGCGTATCTGCCGACGATGGTCGCCGCGCCCGACCTGCTCGAGCAGCGCCTCGCGCGCGTGCTGCCGGAGTACGCGGCGCCGCCGCTGTGGCTGTCGGCCGTCTATCCGGCGTCGCATCGCGCGACGACGAAGGTCAAGGTGTTCGTCGATTTCCTGCGCACGCGTTACGCGCGCGAGCCGCAGTGGGACAAGGCGCTCGGGATCGCGCCGCCCGACGAGGAGCCGGGCAGCGTCGACGACGAGCTCGCGTAGCGGCTTGGGCTCACATTCAGCACATTTAATGTGGTCGCGCGGACGCGGTGCTGGCGTCCGGTTCGCATTCAGAAAATTTAAGGTTTCCCCGCGGACGCGGCGCCGGCGTTCGGTTCGGTTGATTTAAGTACTTTCCCTAGCCGCCGATCGCCGCACGCATGGTTCGCGTTTCGCGAACCTCGAACCATTGCCCACCCCCACCGTCCCCGCCTAATCTTCACGTCAACGGAAGCCGCGCTTCCCTTGACATGGAGACAGACATGCAACAGACCCGCCTCGGCAGCCTCGACGATTTCCAGAAAGGCTCGATCGAAATCATCACCGGCCGCGCCGAACACTACGTGATGTCGAACGTATTCGAAGTGGCGAGCCGCTCGAAGCCGTACGAGAAAGTCGTCGTCGGCAAGAACCTGAAGTACGTGATCGAAACGCTGCGCGCGGAAGGCGATTCGCCGTGGTTCGTCGCATCGCACGATGAGTTCGCGATTACGCTCGACGGCGAGATCAAGATCCATTTCGTGAAGCCCGCCGCGGGCCCGCTCGTCGGCGACGACGTCGAGGGCACCGTACGGCTCGCCGGCCAGCCCGAAGGCGCGAGCATGGGCTACGTGCTGCTGCGTCGCGGCCACCAGGCGCTGCTGCCCGCCGGCGCCGCGTATCGCTTCGAGGCGGTCAAGCCGGGCGTCGTGCTGCAGCAGACGATTCTCGGTGCGTGCTCGGTCGAGAAGTGGGCCGAGATCTGCATCCACTGACCGCATACGCCCGACCCGCCCGATCCGCCCGACCCGACGATTTAGACAGGAGCCCGACATGAATTCCGTTCCGCAACAAAACGTGACCGCCACCGATCCGAATCCGGTCACCGGCTACCGCACGTTCCGCCTCGGCGATTTCGAGTTCAGCCGCGATGCGTACTTCGTGACCGTCAAGTGGCCGTCGAACGGCCAGCAGCGCTCGCACCAGATGGACGCCGACGACTTCCTGCGCGCGATGATGCGCGACGTCGCGTGGGGATTCTTCTACGGCTGGGTGAACTTCGACGAAGTGATCGGCACGCGCAACCACTATGGCCGCGTCGACCTGTATGCCGGCGCGTACAACGCGAGCTTCCGCGAAGCCGGCGCCGACTACACGCAGCAGTTCGACACGCCGCTGATCATGGCGACGTTCAAGGCGATCCTGAAGGACTGGGTGAATGAGGGCTTCGATCCGTTCGCGGCGCCCGAGGAGACCGGCTCCGCGTTCGGCCCGAAGCATGGCGACAACATCGCCGCGATCGAGCGCTCGCGGATCGCGACGAAGCGGATGCCCGGCCTCGACGGCGATTCGCCGCTGCGCGACGACCTGCCGGTCAACCGCCAGTTCACGGACATCACGCAGGACGAGCCCGAGATTCATGCGGCGCCCGGCTTCGAGCGCGAGCTGCACGCGTTCAACCTGTTCAAGTACCTGTCGCGCTCTGATGTCACGTGGAACCCGTCGGTCACGTCGGTCTGCAAGCAGAGCCTGTTCTGCCCGACGACCGAGGAGTTCACGCTGCCGGTCTTCCACGGCAACGACCGCGTCGAATGGTTCCTGCAGCTCTCCGACCAGATCATCTGGGACGTCGCGGACAAGAATACCGGCGAGCCGCGCGCGCGAATCACGATGAACGCCGGCGACATCGCCGCGATGCCGGCCGACATCCGTCACAAGGGCTACTCGCAGAAGCGCTCGATGCTGCTCGTGTGGGAGAACGCGACGCCCGATCTGCCGAAGCGCTACGAGAGCGGCGAGCTGCCGCCTTACCCGGTCCAGATGTGATGTGTCGGAGTGCGCTTCGCATCGCTTAGCATCGCGTCGCGCGCCACCGCCGAACACGCCGGATCACCGACTCCCAGGTGACGCAGTGCACGGTGCCGGACAGCCGGCACCGCCGGGCCGACTTCGCCCGCGCGCTCGCGTCGCCACGTTCGAACTCAGGATCGACATGCAAACCCAACTCTTCATCAACGGCCGCTTCGTGCCGGCCGCGAGCGGCGAAACGCTGGCGACGCTGAACCCGCACGACAACTCGGTGATCGCGGATGTCGCGATGGCCGGCCAGGCCGACATCGACCGCGCGGTCGATGCCGCGCAGGCCGCGTTTCCGACGTGGAGCCGGCTCGCGGCGATGGAGCGCGGCCGTCTGCTGCTGAAGCTCGCCGATGCGATCGAAGCGAACGCGGAGCGCCTCGCGCGGCTCGAATCGCTCGACACCGGCCATCCGATCCGCGACACGCTGAACCTCGACGTGCCGCGCACCGCCGCGACGTTCCGCTACTTCGGCGGGATGGCGGACAAGTTCGAAGGGTCGGTGATCCCGGTCGAGGCGGGCTTCCTGAACTATCTGCTGCGCGAGCCGATCGGCGTCGTCGGCCAGGTCGTGCCGTGGAATTTTCCGCTGATGTTCACGAGCTGGAAGATGGCGCCCGCGCTCGCGGCCGGCAACGCGGTCGTGATGAAGCCGGCCGAGCTGACGCCGCTGTCGAGCCTCGCGATCGCCGAGCTGATGGCCGAGGTCGGCTTCCCCGACGGTGTCGTCAACGTGCTGCCGGGGCTCGGGCATGTCGCGGGCCAGTACATCGCCGAGCATCCGGGGATCGGCAAGGTTGCGTTCACCGGTTCCACCGCGGTCGGTCGCAAGATCGTGCAGGCGTCGAGCGGCAACCTGAAGAAGGTGCAGCTCGAGCTCGGCGGGAAGGGGGCGAACGTCGTGTTCGGCGACGCGAACATCGACGCGGTCGTGCAGGGCTCCGCGTTCGGGATCTTCCACAACCAGGGCCAGGCGTGTATCGCCGCGTCGCGGCTGATCGTGCACGAGTCGATCGCCGACGAGCTGCTCGAGAAGTTCACCGCGCTCGCGCGCTCGATCAAGATCGGCGATCCGCTCGATCCGACGACCGAGATGGGGCCGCTGACGTCGCTGCAGCATCGCGACCGCGTGCTGTCGTACGTCGACGTCGCGCGCAGCGAGGGCGGCCGCGTGCTGTCCGGCGGCAACGCGCCGAGCGCGGCCGCGCTCGCGAACGGTTGCTACGTCGAGCCGACGATCGTCGCCGCGAAGGCGACCGACCGTGTCGCGCAGGAGGAGGTGTTCGGCCCGTTCGTCACGGTGACGACGTTCCGCACCGACGACGAAGCGCTCGCCATCGCGAACGGCACCGAGTACGGCCTCGGCGCGGGCCTGTGGACTCGCGACCTGCAGCGCGCGCATCGGTTCGCGCGAAACCTGAAGAGCGGGATGGTCTGGATCAACTGCTACAAGCGCGTGAGCCCGGCTTCGCCGTTCGGCGGCACCGGCTCGAGCGGCTACGGCCGCGAGATGGGCTTCGAGGTGATGCGCGAGTACACGCAGGCGAAGTCGGTCTGGGTGAACGTCGACGCGCAGATCCCGCCGTACTACCCGCGCTGAACGAGATCGAGGAGCCGCCATGGAATCGTTCGTCTACAACGGCCTGCCCGGCCGGGTCGTGTTCGGCGCGGGCAGCCTCGCGCAACTGCCTCGGGAGATCGAGCGGCTCGGCGCGACGCGCGCGATCGTGCTGTCGACGCCACCGCAGCGGGCCGATGCCGAAGTGCTCGCGAAGCGTCTCGGCGACCGCGCGGCCGGCGTCTTCGCTGAAGCGGTGATGCACGTGCCGGTCGAGACCGCGCGTGCCGCGCGCGATTATGCGGCGCGGGTCGGCGCGGACTGTGCGATCGCGATCGGCGGCGGCTCGACGACGGGGCTCGGCAAGGCGATCGCGCTCGAGTCCGGGCTGCCGATCGTCGCGGTGCCGACCACCTACGCGGGCTCGGAGATGACGCCGATCTACGGGCTCACCGAAGCCGGCGTGAAGAAGACCGGGCGCGACCTGCGCGTGCTGCCGAAAACCGTGATCTACGACCCGGAGCTGACGCTGTCGCTGCCGGTGCCGATGTCGGTGACGAGCGGGATCAACGCGATCGCGCACGCGGCCGAAGGGCTCTATGCGCAGGATGCGAATCCGATCGTGAGCCTGATGGCGGAGGAGGGGATTCGCGCGCTCGCCGACGGGCTGCCGCGCATCGTCGCCGATCCCGCCGATGTCGACGCGCGCGCGCGCGGACTCTACGGCGCGTGGCTCTGCGGCGCGGTGCTCGGCAACGTCGGGATGGCGCTGCATCACAAGCTGTGCCACACGCTCGGCGGCACGCTGAATCTGCCCCACGCGGAAACGCACACTATCGTGCTGCCGCACGCGCTCGCGTACAACCGCGACGCGGCGCCGGCCGCGATGCGACGGATCGCGAACGCGCTCGGCACCGACGATGCGGCGCGCGGCGCGTACGACCTCGCCGCGTCGAGCGGCGCGCCGCTCGCGCTGAAGGATATCGGCATGCGCGAAGGGGATATCGACACGGTGCTCGATCTCGCGCTGCAGAACCCGTACTGGAACCCGCGGCCGGTCGAGCGCGCGCCGCTGCGCGCGTTGCTCGAAGCGGCGTACGAAGGGCGGCGACCCGACTGAAGAGAGGTGCGCCTGACGGTGCATCCACCAGGCAGAATATTTAGTTTTACAGAAGATTGGTTAAAGCGCTAATGCGCGGACGCCGATCCACAGCTTTGCACGGGATCGGAGCAAGCGCTAAGGCGCCAACTCCGATCGACACAGGAGACAACCATGAAACGACCGCCCGTCGACGGCACCCGCCGTCGCCTGATTTCGCTTGCCGGCAGCGGCCTGCTGCTCGCGGCTTCGCCCGTGCTGTCGCCGCTCGCGCGGGCGGCCGGCACCCGTACGCTGAAGATCGGCTACGTATCGCCGCAGACCGGCCCGCTCGCGCCGTTCGGCGAGGCCGACCGCTTCACGATCCAACAGATGCAGATGGCACTGAAGAACGGCGTCGCGATCGGCGGGAAGACGTATCCGGTGCAGATCCTCGTGAAGGACAGCCAGTCGAACCCGAACCGCGCGGGCGAGGTCGCGAACGACCTGATCCTGAGGGAGAAGGTCGACATCATGCTGGTCGCGGGCACGCCCGAGACCGCGAACCCGGTCAGCGACGCGTGCGAGCTGAACGAGACGCCGTGCGTGTCGACGGTCGTGCCGTGGCAGCCGTGGTTCTTCGGCCGCAAGGGTGACCCGAAGAAGGGTTTCCGCTACACGTATCACTTCTTCTGGGGCCTCGAGGACGTGATCGCCGTGTTCACCGGGATGTGGCAGTCGGTGCGGACGAACAAGTCGGTCGGCGGCCTGTTCCCGAACGACGGCGACGGCAACGCGTGGGGCGACGCGAAGCTCGGCTTCCCGCCGGTGCTCGCGCAGAAGGGTTTCACGCTGAAGGATCCGGGCCGCTTTCAGAGCATGACCCAGGATTTCTCCGCGCAGATCGCCGCGTACAAGCAGGCGAACGCGCAGATCGTGACCGGCGTCGTGATTCCGCCTGACGCGAAGAACTTCCTCGTGCAGGCGCGCCAGCAGGGCTTCCGACCGAAGGTGATCTCGATCGGCAAGGCGCTGCTGTTCCCGACGTCGATCGAGGCGCTCGGTGATCTCGGCGAAGGGCTGTCGACCGAGGTCTGGTGGTCGCCGTCGCATCCGTTCAAGTCGTCGCTGACCGGGCAGAACGCACGGCAGCTCGCCGACGCGTACGAACTCGCGACCGGCAAGCAGTGGACGCAGCCGATCGGCTTCGCGCACGCGCTGTTCGAGATCGCGATCGATGCGCTCAAGCGCGCGAAGGATCTCGACTCGAACGACGCGGTGCGCGACGCGGTCGCGTCGACGAAGCTCGACACCGTGGTCGGGCGCGTCGCGTGGGGCACGGGTCCGGTGAAGAACGTCGCGAAGACGCCGCTCGTCGGCGGCCAGTGGGTGAAGGGCACGAAGCATCGCTTCGACCTCGCGATCGTCAACAACCAGCTTGCGCCGTCCGTGCCGCTGGCCGGGCCGCTGAAGCTGATCGGCTGACGGAGCGACGCGATGGACACGCTGCTCAGACTTTCCGGCGTCTCGAAGCGCTACGGCGCGCTGACGGTCACCGACGACATCAGCTTCGAGATCGAGCGCGGCGAGACCTACGGGATTCTCGGCCCGAACGGCGCGGGCAAGACGACGCTGTTCAACCTCGTCAGCGGCGACGTGAAGCCCGATGCCGGCCGCGTCGAGTTCGACGGTACGGACGTCGGCGCGCTGCCGCCGCACCGCCGCTGTGCGGCCGGGATCGGCCGCTCGTATCAAGTGCCGCGGCCGTTCGGCGCGATGACGGTGTTCGAGAACCTGCTCGTCGGTGCGACGTTCGGCGGCGGGCTGGCGGGCGACGAAGCCGACGCGATGTGTGTCGACGTGCTCGAGCGCACCGGCCTCAAACACCGCGCGAACCAGCTCGCGGGCACGCTGACGCTGCTCGACCGCAAGCGCCTCGAGCTCGCGCGCGCGCTCGCGACGCGGCCGAAGCTGCTGCTGCTCGACGAGATCGCGGGCGGGCTCACCGATGCGGAGACGCACTCGCTGATCGACGAGATCAAGCAGATCAAGGCGCGCGGCGTGACGATCGTGTGGATCGAGCACGTCACGCATGCGCTGCTCGCGGTCGCGGACCGGCTGCTCGTGATCAATTTCGGCAGGAAGATCGCCGAAGGACTGCCGCGCGACGTGATGGACGACCCGGAAGTGAAGCGGGTCTATCTCGGACTGGAGGCTTGAGATGGTCACATCCACGCAAAACGGCGACGCGCTGCTGCGCACGGCCGGGCTCACCGCGTTCTACGGCGACTTCCAGGCGCTGTACGGCGTCGACGTGACGGTCGGCTCGGGCGAGATCGTCGCGCTGATCGGCGCGAACGGCGCCGGCAAGTCGACGTTCCTGAAATCCGTCGCGGGGCTCCTGCGCTCGCGGCCCGAGCAGATCGTCTATCGCGGCGAATCGATCGGCGCGCTGCCCGCATCGCGCGTCGTCGGGCACGGCATCGCGCTCGTGCCCGAAGGGCGGCGGCTGTTCGCGAGCCTGTCGGTCGAGGAGAACCTGCTGCTCGGCGGCTATGCGAAGCGGCCCGGGCGCTGGAACCTCGACGCGGTCTACGCGCTGTTTCCGGTGCTGAAGGAGCGCCGCCATCATCCGGGAACCGCGCTGTCGGGCGGGCAGCAGCAGATGGTCGCGATCGGCCGCGCATTGATGAGCAATCCTGATCTGCTGATGTGCGATGAACTATCGCTCGGTCTCGCGCCGGTGGTGGTCCGCGAGATCTACGCGGCGCTTCCTTCGATCGTCGGCGACGGCATGAGCGCGCTGATCGTCGAGCAGGACGTGCAGCTCGCGCGCCGCGTGTCGTCGCGCTTCTACTGCTTCCAGGAGGGCCGCGTGTCGCTGTCCGGCGCGTCCGCCGAAGTCTCCGACGAAGCGATCACGCAGGCCTATTTCGGAGTCGCAGCATGAACGCCGTCGTCAACATCGTCGTGCAGGGCGCGCTGCTCGGGGCGCTCTACGGGCTCTTCGCGCTCGGCCAGTCGCTCGTGTTCGGCGTGATGCGGCTCACGAACACCGCGCATGGCGACTTCATCGTGCTGTTCGCGTTCGTGCTGTTCGCGCTGACCGGCGCGCACGTGCCGCTCGTGATCGCGATTCCGGTCGCGTTCGTCGTCGCGTTCGCGGCCGGCTATGCGCTGCAGTTCGCGATCCTGAACCGGGTGAGCGGCCGCGATCCGCTGCCGTCGCTGATCGTCACGTTCGGGCTGTCGATCGTGATTCAGAACGTGCTGCAGCAGATTTTCTCCGCCGATCCGCGCTCGCTGTCGACAGGCGGGTTCGAGGCGCTCAGCGTGACGCTGCCGGGCGGGATCGCGATCGGCTATCTGCCGCTCGTCACGTTCGCGGTGACGGTCGCGCTGACGTTCGTGCTGCAGTGGCTGTTCGGCCGCACGCCGCTCGGACGTGCGCTGCGCGCGACGTCGGACGATCGCGAGATCGTGCAGTTGATGGGCGTGTCGCATCGGCGCATGTACGCGCTGGCGATGGGCATCGCGTTCGTGCTGATCGCTGCGGCTGCGACGCTCTATGCGATGCGCACCGCGGTGTCGCCGTCCGACGGGCCGGCGCTGCTGCTGTACGCGTTCGAGGCCGTGATCATCGGCGGGATGGGTTCGTTCTGGGGGACGTTCGCGGGCGGTGTCGTGCTCGGCGTCGCGCAGCAGGCGGGCTTCGCGTTCGATCCGGGCTGGGGCATCTGGTTCGGCCACGTGCTGTTCCTCGCGGTGCTCGTTGCGCGGCCGCAGGGTCTTTTTCCGAAAACGGCTTGAGGTGGTGCGATGAACATGCAAGCGAAACAGTCTTCCGCGCCGTGCGTCGGCGCACAGTGCGGCATGGCGGTGTCCGCGTTCGACGTGCGGCGCACGACGCGCGCGAGCCGCGTCGCATTCGTCGTCGCGCTCGTGGTCGCGGCCGCCGTCGCGTGCGCACCGCTCTGGGCCACGCGCGGCACGATGCACGATCTCACCGAGTTCGCCGCGTACCTCGTGTTCGCGCTGATGTGGAACCTGCTCGCCGGATACGGAGGGATGGTGTCGATCGGCCAGCAGGCGTTTTTCGGGATCGGCGGCTACGTGATGCTCGCGCTCGCGAATTTCGCCGGCGTGTCTCCGTTCGTCGCGGTGCCGATCGCGGCGGCGGTCGCGGCGCTCGTCGCGCTGCCGGTGTCGCTCGTCGCGTTCCGGCTCGAAGGCGGCTACTTCGCGATCGGCACCTGGGTGATCGCCGAGGTATTCCGGCTGTCGTTCGCGAACGTGTCGGCGCTCGGCGGCGGCTCGGGCACCAGCCTGATCGCGCTCGCCGACGTGCCGCGCTTCTGGCGCGATGCGCTGACCGTCTGGCTCGCGCTCGGAATCGTCGTCGTGACGCTCGGGCTGCTCTACCTGTTCCTGCGCTCGCGCGCGGGGCTCGCGCTGACCGCGATGCGCGACAACGCGGTCGCCGCGGGCAGCCAGGGCGTCGACGTGCGGCGCGCGCGGCTCGTCGTCTATCTGGCCGCGGCGGCCGGCACGGCGCTCGCGGGCGGCCTCTACTTCATCGGCAATCTGCGGATCTCGCCGGATGCCGCGTTCTCGGTGAACTGGAGCGCGTTCGGGATCTTCATGGTGCTGATCGGCGGGCTCGGCACGCTCGAGGGGCCGATCGTCGGCGCGCTCGCGTTCTTCCTGCTGAACAAGTTCCTGTCCGACTACGGGACGCTCTATCTGATCGGGCTCGGCGTGCTCGCGATCGTCGTCACGCTGTTTTTCCCGCGCGGGATCTGGGGATTCGTGTCGCAGCGCTTCGGGCTGCAGTGCTTTCCGCTCGGGCGCCGGGTCGTGTTTCCGGACGCGGCCGCCACGCGGCTCGCGCCGACCGGCGGCGTGAGCGTGGGCACGGCCGCGAGCGGGGAGGGGCGGTGATGAGCCGCGCCGCGAACGGTCCCGAGCGCGGGCTGCTGTGCGCGCTCGACGACGTGCCGGACGGTGGCGGGCATGGCGTGCCGGACGTGGCGGACGTGGCGGATGTATCTGACGTGCCGGACGTAGCGGATGTATCTGACGTGCCGGACGTAGCGGACGGTAAGACGGACCTTGCCGCGAACGGCACGGCAACCGGCGCCGCGAACGGCGCAAGCCGCGACGGCATTGATCCGTCGTGCGCGATCGTGATCGTGCGGCGCGGCGACGACGCGTGGGCCTACCGCAACGTGTGCCCGCATTTCTCGATCCCGCTGAACTACGAGCCGGACACGTTCTGGGCATACGACGCGCAATGGCTGATGTGCGCGCATCACAGCGCGATGTTCCGGTTCGAGGATGGCATGTGCGTCGACGGGCCGTGCGAGGGCGCGGCGCTGACCGCGATCCCGGTGCGGATCGTCGACAGGAAGGTGTTCAAACGTGACAACGAGGAGGAGACATAGATGAAGACACTGACAATGACCTGGGCGTGCGCGTGCGCGCTGTCCGTGCCGGCGCTCGCGAGCGCGCAGAGCAACGTGACGCTGAGCGGCATGATCGATGCGGGCGTCACGTACGTGAACAACCAGCACGGCGGCGCGGCGACACTGTTCGACAGCGGTGTGTCCGCACCGAACCTGCTGACGTTCAAGGGTACCGAGGATCTCGGCGGCGGCAACAAGGCGCTGTTCGAGCTGACGTCGCAGTTCGATCTCGGCAGCGGCGCGACGATTCCGGGCGCCGGGCAGATCTTCAACCGGACCGCGCTCGTCGGGCTGTCGAACGACCGGCTCGGCACGCTGACGTTCGGCAATCAGTACGACTTCATGTTCGAGTCGCTGACGCTCGGGCTGTTCGACGGCGCGTTCCTGTTCGGCGGGATCTACGATTTCCGTCAGGGGCCGTTCACCGCGCTCGGCGTGCCGGACAATCCGACCGGCTCGTTCGACTTCGACCGGATGGGCGGCACCGTGCGCGTGCCGAACTCGGTCAAATACCGCAGCCCCGAGTTCGCGGGCCTGCGGTTCGGCGCGATGTACGGGTTCGGCGGCGTGCCGGGATCGTTCTCCGCCGATTCGACGACGAGCTTCGGGCTGAACTACGAGAACGGCCCGCTCGGGCTCGGCGCCGCATACGTCGACGTCAAGTATCCGCAGCTCGGCAACGGCCACGACGGCATCCGCAACTTCGGGGTCGGCGCGCACTACCAGTTCCCGAGCGTGCTCGCGATGCTGCTGTACACGAACACGAAGAACACCGCGAGCGGCGCGAAGATCGACGTGTACAAGGCGAGCGCGTTGTGGACGATCTCGGGCCCGTGGTCGGCCGGCATCGATTACGCGTACATGCGCGGCAACGCGGCGCTCGACGACAATCGCGCGCAGCAGGTGACGGGCGCGGTCCAGTATCACTTGTCGAAGCGCACGTTCGTGTACGTCGAGGGGATCTACCAGCGCGCGAGCGGCGACAACGCGGTCACGCAGGCGTGGATCAACGGGCTGCTGCAACCGGGGGCCGCAGCCAGCAACCGCTCGCAGACGCTCGCGCGCATCGGCCTCGCGACACGGTTCTGACGGCGGGATGCAGGAAGGAAGCAGGAAGGAAGCGGGCGGCGCAACGCCGCCCGCGAGCCTGGCGGCCGCCGCGCTCAGGCGCCGATGAACGCGAGCAGCGCCGCGTTGATCTGATCGGCGTGCGTCACGCACATCCCGTGCGAGCCGCCTTCGATCACCTTCAGCGTCGCGTTCTTCACGATCTTCGCGGACAGGCGGCCGGAGTCGTCGATCGGCACGATCTGGTCGTCGTCGCCGTGCAGCACGAGCGTCGGCACGTCGATTTTCTTCAGATCGTCGGTGTAGTCGACCTCGGAGAATTCGCGGATGCACAGGTACTGCCCGTGGATCCCGCCCATCATCCCCTGCGCCCAGAACGCGTCGATCGTGCCTTGCGACACCTTCGCGTCCGGCCGGTTGAAGCCGAAGAACGGCGTCGCGAGATCCTTGTAGAACTGCGAGCGATTGTCGGCGACGCCCTGGCGTATTCCGTCGAACACGTCGATCGGCAGCCCGCCGGGATTGGTTGCGGACTTCAGCATGACCGGCGGCACCGCGCCGATCAGTACCGCCTTCGCAATACGTTTCGTGCCGTGCCGGCCGATATAGTGCGCGACTTCGCCGCCGCCGGTCGAGTGTCCGACGAGCGTCACGTCATGCAGATCGAGCTCGCTGATCAGCGCCGCGAGATCGTCCGCGTACGTATCCATGTCGTTGCCCCGCGACGGCTGGCTCGAGCGGCCGTGGCCGCGCCGGTCGTGCGCGATCACGCGATAGCCGTGCTGCAGCAGGAACAGCATCTGGGCGTCCCACGCGTCCGCGCAGAGCGGCCAGCCGTGCGAGAAGACAACCGGGCGACCTTCGCCCCAATCCTTGAAGTAGATCTGCGTACCGTCTTTCGTGGTGATCGTGTTCATCGTGGGGGCTCCAAGGGGCGTGGTGGATACTGATGCAGCATATGCCTCGCGCGCGCGGGTGTCCTGAAATCGCGCTGAATTTTCATGAAGTCGCGTGCCGATCCATGCGCGTGCCCTGTCATACCCAGCCAGAAAATTTCAGGAAAGGTAAAGGACTATTCAGCGGCGACTGACCTATCGTGGTGACGTCGGACGTCCGCAGGGACGTCCGGTCTCCGCCCGTGCCACGGGGCTTCGACACTTACAGCGCGCGCAACGGGCGACGTCGGCGGAGTTCGCGCCATCTGTCAGGACACACACGTCGCCATGGACGAATTCGATCGCTGGAAATGCATGATCACGTCGTTGTATTCGTCGCGCGACGTGTCGTGCGCCGCGCCGTCGACCCGCCGCGAAGGCGCCGGGCCCGCCAGCCGCGCGGCGAGCGCGCCGAGGGCGGGCGGGTCCGGTAGCGCATGGCGCCGGTCGTCGATCGTATGGGTCGAGAAGCAGACCGAGAACGCGCTGCTCGTGTCGTGGAGCGACCCGACGCACTGCCGCTACGACGAGCAGCGCTGGATCGCCGCGAAGTCCCGGATCAGCGGGCGCTGCGCGCTGACCGGCCAGGCGATCGAGATCGGTGATCCGGTCTACAAGCCGCAGTGGCGCGGCGGGTGCCGTCCGGCAAACAGCGGCGAGATGATTCTTGCAAACCAGCTCGACCGGCCCGCGGGCCGCGCGCGAGCGCGATGAGCCGGCGCGTGACGCGTCGGACAACGGAGACGTCATGTCCTATCTGATATCGATGGCGGCCGGTGTGCTGGTCGGCCTGTTGTACTGGCTGTTGCGCGTGAAGTCGCCGGCGCCGCCGCTCGTCGCGCTGATCGGCCTGCTCGGGATGGTCGTCGGCGAGCACGCGGTGCCCGTCGTGCGCACGCTGCTGCAGCGCGATGCGCCGTACGCGCGCAGCGAGCCGCCGGCCGCGCAGCAAGCGCCGGCGGCGCACGAGCGGGACGCGGCGGCGGATTGAGCCGGCGCTCGCGGTCGCGGGCGCGGCGCATCGGTTCGTCGATACGAACGCTTCCGCCGCGCCCGCCCGGTTCTTCGATGACTCGATTACTCCGGCGCGGACGATGCGGCGGACGCGGATGATGCTGCCGACGCCGACGCCGACGCCGACGCCGACGCCGCGAGCGCGTCGTCGCCGCGCTCCGGCCACCCGCCGCCCAACGCCTTGTACAGCGCGACGAGCGCGAGCGCGGTATCGCGCTCGGTCTGCGCGAGCTTGTCGTCGGCCGAGTGCAGCGCGCGTTCCGCGTCGAGCACCGGCAGGAAGTCGGTGAGCCCCTGCCGGTAGAGTCGCGTTGCGATCACGACCGCGTCGCGATCGGCCGCGACCTCGTTTGCGAGCTGCGCGCGCTTCACCTGCATCCGGCCGTATGACGACAGCGCGGTCTCGACGTCGCGCAGCGCGCCGAGCACCGTGCGCCGGTACGCGGCCGCGGCCGCGTCGGTGCGCGCTTGTTCCGCGCGAATCTCGAAGCGCACCTTGCCCGCGTCGAAGATCAGCCACTGGATGCCCGGGCCGATCTTCATATAACGGCTCGGCAGGCCGAGAAACGACGACGCGTCGAGGCTCTCGAGGCCCGCGGCGCCCGTCAGCGAGAAGTGCGGATAGAGATCGGCGGTTGCGACGCCAATCCGCGCGTTCGCGGCCGCCAGATTGCGCTCGGCCGCGCGGATGTCGGGCCGGCGCTTCAGCAGGTCCGACGGCAGCCCTACCGGCACGTCGGCGACCGGCGCCGGGATCGGGCGCGGCGCGTCGAGTTCGGCGACGAGCGCCTCCGGCGGACGGCCGACGAGGGCGCCGATCCGGTAGATCGCCGCGCGCGCGTCGGCTTCGTACGTCGGGATATCGGACTCGGTGTCGTTGACCTGCGCCTGCGCGCGCAGCACGTCGAGACGCGATGCGAGCCCCGCGTCGAATTGCGCGCGGGTCAGCGCGAGCGCGTCGCGCTGGTTCGCGAGGTCGGTCTGCGCGACCGCGATCCGCCGCTGCGCGCCGCGCAGCTCGACGTAGTCGCGCGCGATCTCGGCGTCGAGCGTCAGCATCGCGTCGCCGCGCGACGCGAGCGCGGCCGCGTACGACGCATCGGCCGATTCGACGCTGCGCCGTGTGCCGCCGAACACGTCGATCTCCCACGACGCGTCGAAGCCCGCCTGGTAGAGGTTGCCGTTCGCGCCGCGCCCGAGCCCGCCCGGCTGCACGCCGACCGGCACGTTGGCGCTGCCGTGCGTGCGCGCGTACTGGCCGCCGACGTCGACGGCCGGCCAGTTCGCCGCGCCCGCGATGCCGGCTCGCGCGCGCGCCTCGCGCACGCGCGCGTCGGCCTCGGCCGCGTCGGGCGCGGATTGGGCCGCATCGTCGATCAACCGGTCGAGCACCGGATCGCCGAGATTCTTCCACCACGCGTCGAGGCCGGCCGCCGGCGTGGCGGCCGTGGCGTTGCCCGCGACCGTGACACCGGCAACACCCGCGACACCGCTCGCGCCACCCGGATGCTCCGCGTACGCGGCGGGCAGCGCCAGATGCGGCGCGACATAGTCCGGGCCGACGGTGCAGCCGGCGAGCGCAAACGCGAGCGCCGCTGCTGCGGCGGCCGCGCACGCGATGCGCGGGCGATGCGGCCCGTGGCCGCGCGCCGCCATCAATTCAGGAATCCGAGCCATACGGGCCGCTCCCGAGTCGAGATCCGCGTTTCGACGGACATTCCTGGCGTGATCCATCGCAGTGCGTCGCCGGGGCGATCGAACACGATCTTCACCGGCACGCGCTGCACGACCTTCACGAAGTTGCCGGTCGCGTTCTCCGGCGGCAGCAGCGCGAAGCGCGCGCCGGTGCCGCGCTGGATGCTGTCGACATGGCCGTGCAGGTCGAGATTCGGAAACGCGTCGACGCGGATCGACACGGGCTGGCCGGGCCGCACGTGCGTGAGCTGCGTTTCCTTGTAGTTCGCGATCACGTAGAGCTGTTCCGGCACGACCGACAGCAGCAACTGGCCCGGCTGCACGTAGTTGCCGGCCTCGACGCTCTTGCGCGCGACGGTACCGTCGTCGTCCGCGTAGATCTTCGTATACGACAGGTTCAAGCGCGCCTGATCCAGCGCCGCGCGCGCCTGCGAGACCGCGGCCTCGGCGGTCGCGGCCTGCGAGCGGACGAGCTTCGCCTGCGCGTCGGCGGCCTGGATGCGTACCTGCGCGGCGACGACGGTCGCGCGCGAGCTGGTCGCGGCGGCGCGGCCTTCGTCGACGCGCTCCGACGACACCGCGCGCACGTCCGACACCGACTCGAGCCGGCCGAGATTGGCCTGGGCGAGCCGGGCGTTCGCCTGCGCGACGTCGAGTTCCGCGTGCTGCCGCGCGATTTCCGCATCGGCGACCGGAATCTGGTCGCGTGCTTCCTGCAGCTTGCCTTGCGCATTCGCGAGCGTCGCCTGCGCCTGCTCGAGCTGCACCGCGTAGTCGCGAGGATCGAGCTCGAGCAGCAACTGGCCGGCCTTGACCTTGCTGTTGTCGTCGACGTAGAGCGCCTTCACGTAGGCCGGCACCTTCGGAATCACCGACACGACGTGCGCGTCGACATACGCGTCGTCGGTCGCCTGCCCGTACAGATTCGGCACGACGAACACGAACGCGGCGATCACGAGGATCGCGATCCCGGTCACGGCGATCGTCAACGCACGCCGGTTCGTGGCCGGCGGCGACGCATCGGGTTTCCCGGCGGGCGGGGCCGCGGGCGGGGCGGCGGGCGGCGATGCCTCGGGCGGCTTCGGCGGCGTCGTCGTGTCGTTCATGGCGTTCCTCGGCGGGTATCGTCGTATGTATCGTGGTATCGCATCGGCAGGCGAAAAAGGAAGGAAAGCGAAGGAAAGGAAATCGTCATTTCGGCGGCTGGACCGGCGTCGGCGGCACGATCGGCAGCAGGCACAGCGCGAGTACGCCGACGACCGCCATGAACGCGAACGCATCCGCGTACGCATAGGCGCCGGCCTGGCGCGCGCCCTGCTCGGCGAGCAGCCGCAACGCGGCGGCGGAGCCTTCGACCGGCGTATAGCCGCCGTTCGCGCCGAGCGCCGATGCGGCGGTCGCGAGCCAGTCCCGCGTGATCGCACTGTCGACGCGCACGTGATCGTAGAGCCGCGCCGAATGCAGCGTCTCGCGGTGCGAGATCAGGATCGTCAGCAGCGCGACGCCGAGCGACGCGCCGAACTGGCGGAACGTCATGTACAGCGACACGCCGTCGAGCAGCTTGTTCTGCTCGATCCGCGCGACGGTGCCACTGCCGACGGCCGGCAACAGCGGCGCGAGGCAGCATGCGTACAGCATCAGCGGCAGGACGAAGTACGGGCCGGGGGTGTCGGTCGTCATCAGCCGGTTGAACACAACCATCGATGCGATCAGCATCACGAGCGCGATCGCGATCGCCTTGCGCTGGCCGAGCCGCGCGATCAGGCCGACCATCGGCGCGCGGATCGCGGCCGCGAACAGCGCATAGACGCAGATGATCAGGCCGGCCTGCGTCGCGCTGTACGTCGGCCGCGCGAGATTGCGCAGGAACTCGGGCAGCACGAACACGCTGCCGGACAGGATCATCCCGGTGAACACACCGATCACCGCCGACGACAGCACGTGGCGGTCCTTCAGCAGATCGACGCACATCAGCGGCGTGCGGTTCGACGGGCTCGCCTGCCACGCGACGAACAGCACGAGCGCGGCCGCGCAGGCGAAGCCGAGCGCGCGCAGATGCGCGGAGGCGAACCAGTCGTCGATCTCGCCGCGGTTGAGGATCACCTGCAGTGATATGAGTGCGATCGCGAGCAGCACGATGCCGGGCCAGTCGGTCGCGATGGTGCGCGCCGACGAAGGCGGCGGCAGCGTCGGGAAGTGGCGCGAGATCAGCCACAGCGCGCCGGCCGCGTACAGCAAATTCGGCGCGAAGATGAGCCGCCAGTTCGCGTGCTCGGTAATGTAGCCGCTGACGATCAGCCCCGCGGCGCTCGACAGGTACAGCACCGTCGACACGCGCATCAGCGACGGGCTGCGCTGCGGTTTCGGCATCAGCACATAGATGCTCGCGCGCCACCAGACGACGAGCCCCGCGCCGGAAAAGCCCTGCAGCGCGCGCCAGAACAGCATCGAATGGAGTTCGGGTGCGAGCGACACGCCGATCGACGTCGCCGCGAACGCGACGACGGTCGCGAGCAGGAAGCGCTTGTAGCCGACGTGGCCCGCGAGCCAGATCGACACCGGCACACCGAGGAAGAGTGCGCTGCTGTAGACGGTCAACAGCCAGCTCGCCTCGTCGGCCGATACGCCGAGCGTGCCGGTCAGATCCGGCAGCACGAGGTTCATGCTGTCGAACGTATAGAACTCCATCCCGGTCGCGAGGCCCAGGCCGAGCAGCAGCAGCCGGGTCTGCGACGGCGTCATCGTCACTGCACCCGCGGGCGCAGCGGCGGCGGGCGGCGGCGTGGCCGTGACCGGGATGGACGAGGTGGTTTCGCTCATGTCGGATCGAAAAGGAGCGGGGCGCGCGAATCGACCGAGAATCCGGCTGTGACTCGACCATGAATCGCGATGATACGCGCGCCGCCGCGAGCGGGGGTCAGTGGCCTTCGCTAGCGCCGAACATCGTCTTCGCGTAAATGATGCCGAGCCCGTACGCGCCGCCGTGCTGCGCGGCGGTCGTCGTGGTCTGCACGTACGTGTCGGTGCGGGCCCAGTCGCGCTGCAGCTCGAGCAGATACTGCAGCGACGTCATCGGGCGCGCGCCGGCCTGCACCATGCGGTCCATCGCGCGATCGTGTGCTTCGTCGGATACATCGCCGCACGCGTCGGCGATCACGTAGACCTCGAAGCCCTGATCGATCGCGGACAGCGCCGGGCCGACGATGCAGACCGACGTCCACAGTCCGCAGAGCGTGATCTTGTCACGAGCGATCGCATTCACGCGCTCGGCGATGCGCGGGTCTTCCCACGTATTCATCGACGTGCGGTCGATCAGCGTCTCCTCCGGAAACACCGACGTGATTTCCCCGTACATCGGGCCCGAGAAGGTTTTCTCGGCGACCGTCGTGAGGATCGTCGGCACCTTGAATTCCTTCGCGGCCTTCGCGACGAGGGACGTGTTGTTGCGCAGCGCGACCGCGTCGATCGACTTGGTCGCGAACGACATCTGCGACTGGAAGTCGATCATGATCAGCGCGTGGTTGAACGGATCGAGCAGGGTTTTGCCGGGAGCGGCTTTGGCGGTGGGCATCGTGGCCTCCTTCAGTGATTCGGTTGACGAAAAAAAACCGACTGCGTGTGGGTCATTCCTTCCAGTTCGAGCCGAGAATCAGGCCGCAGAAATTGATGCGCCGGTAGTTCGGGTCGCACCGCTCGAGCACGTCCGCGTTCACCGAGCCGAACGTCGTCGCGGGGCGGTATCCCATCCCTTCCGCGAATGCGTCGATTACCCCCTCCTTGAAGCGGGCGCCGCGCGGCCATTCGCGCAGCACCGCGTCGCGCTCGGCGCGGCTCACCTCGTCGAAGTGCTGCCCGAACAGGTCGGTTTCGACGCCCGCCGCGGTCAGCGCGGTCAGCGGCGCCATGAACGCGTTGATCCCGAACGCCGTGTGCAGCGCGACCGCGCGCCAGACTTCGGCGACGTCGTCGGGCGGCACGCCGAACGTCGCGAGGAACGCTTGCACCGCGTTCGCGCCGTCGACCTCGAAGCGGTTCGGCGACCGGCGGTACGGCACGCACAGCCCGACGTCGTGAAACAGCGCCGCGACGAACAGCAACTCCGCGTCGAACGCGAGCGCGCGGCGCCGGCCGATGATCGACGCGAACACGAACACGCGCATCGAATGCCGATAGAGAATCTCGGGCTCGCTCGCGTGCACGGTCGCGTCCGCCGCGCGCGCGATCGCGCTGTCGGGAATCGGGACGCCCGCGACGACGTGCGGCATCGGCGTTCTCCTTACGGCGCGAGCAGCGCGGCCAGCGAGTAGTGCCCGGCGCCCGCAATCACGAGCGTGCCGAACATGATGATCAGCATCCACGCGAATTGCGCCTGCTGCGGCGTCCATTCCGGATGCACGCGCGCGATCGCGAGCGCGGAAACGATCATCACCGGCAGCGACGCGAGCCGCGTCGCGAGGCCGACGATCACGAGCACCGGGCACGCGACCTCCGCGAAGATCGCGAAGACGATCGACAGCTGCTTGCCGCGTTCGCCGAGATGAAACGGATCCTCGATCGCGTTTTCCTCGGACGTGAAGTGGCGGACCTTCGGCAGCCCGTGCACGATCAGCACGAGCACGCTCGCGCCGATCCGCAGGAACAGCAGGCCGAGGTCGGTGGCGCGCAGCGCATACTGGGCAAGGACGTCGTTCATCATCGAGCGGTCTCCGGGCGGGTTCAGAACGCGAAGCAGCTGCAGCCGAGCGCACCCCAGAAGCCGCGGTCGTCGCCGGCCGGCACGTTGCTGCGCCACGCGAACAGATGGCCGTGTGCGTGCACGCCGCACAGGTTCGCGCAGCCGTCGACGCACGCGCGCGCGGCCGCGGACGGCGCCGGCCGGTAGCGGCTGTAGCCGCCGAACTCGGCGATGGGCGACCAGGTGGGGCTCACCGGCAGCGGCGGTGGCGCGAGCGGCGTGAACTCGTCGTCCGCGTGCACCACCTTGCCGTTCACGACGGTCAGCACCGACGACAGATACTTGATCTGTAGCTCGTCGATCGTGAAGTAGTCGTCGGAGAGCGCGGCGAAATCCGCGTAATGGCCGGGCATGAGCGCGCCCTTCACGTCCTCCTCGCCGGAGAACCACGCGCTGCCGACCGTGTAGCGCCGCAGCGCCTCCATCCGGTCGAGCCGATTGCGCTCCGGGTACATCGTGGTGCCGCCGACCGTGCTGCCGGACACCATCCAGTACAGCGAAACGAACGGGTTGAAGCTCGCGACGCGCGTCGCATCCGTGCCCGCGCCGACCGGCAGCCCGGCCGCGAGCATCTTGCGGATCGGCGGCGTGTGCATGGCCGCGTCGGCGCCGTAGCGCGCGATGAAGTATTCGCCCTGGTAGGCCATCCGGTGCTGTACCGCGATGCCGCCGCCGAGCGCGGCGATCCGCGCGATGTTCGCGTCCGAGATCGTCTCGCAGTGGTCGAAGAACCAGCGCAGCCCGTTGAACGGCACTTCGCGGTTCACTTCCTCGAATACGTTCAGGAAGCGGCTGATCGATTCGTCGTATGTCGCATGCAGCCGGAACGGCCAGCGGTTCTCGACGAGCAGCTTGACGACCGCCTTCAGCTCCGCTTCGAGCGACGCGGGCAGGTCGGGCCGCGGCTCGAGAAAATCCTCGAAGTCGGCGGCCGAGAACACGAGCATCTCGCCGGCGCCGTTCATCCGCAGGAACGCGTCGCCGTCGCCGGGCTTCGTCATCTTCACCCACTTCGCGAAGTCGTCGATCTCCTTCTTCGCGTTCTGCGTGAACAGGTTGTACGCGATTCGCATCGTCAGCTCGCCGCGCTTAGCCAGATCCATGATCACCGCGTAGTCGTCGGGATATGCCTGATAGCCGCCGCCCGCGTCGATCGCGCTCGTCACGCCGAGCCGGTTCAGCTCGCGCATGAAATGGCGCGTCGAATTGATCTGATCGTCATGGCCGAGCTTCGGGCCTTTCGCGAGCGTCGCGTACAGGATCCCCGCGTTCGGGCGCGCGATCAGCATCCCGGTCGGATTGCCGTGCCGGTCGCGTTGAATCTCGCCGCCCGGCGGGTTCGGTGTGTCCTTCGTATAGCCGACCGCGCGCAGCGCGGCCGCGTTCAGCAGCGCGCTGTCGTACAGGTGCAGGATGAACACCGGCGTATCGGGCGCGATCGCGTTGATCTCGTCGAGCGTCGGCAGGCGCTTCTCCGCGAACTGCAACTCGTTCCAGCCGCCGACGACGCGCACCCATTGGGGCGCCGGCGTTTTCGCGACCTGGCGGCGCAGCATGTCGAGCGCGTCCGCGAGGGACGGCACGCCGTCCCAGCGCAGCTCCATGTTGAAGTTCAGCCCGCCGCGAATCACATGCAAGTGAGAATCGTTCAGGCCGGGTATCACGGTGCGACCGTTCAGGTCGATCCGCTGCGTGTTGCCGTGTGCGTGACGCATCACGTCGCGGTCGTTGCCGATCGCGAGCACTTTGCCGTCCTTCACCGCGAGCGCGGTGACGAACGAGCGCTGATCGTCCTGCGTCGCGATCTTGCCGTTGTAGAAGATCGAATCTGCGGTGCTCACGTGCGTATCGGCAGTCATGGCAGGTTTCCGGTAGGTGTTCTGACGAGATGCCTACACGCTACATGGCAGGCATCTGAAAGTCCTTGAGTTCGGCCTGAAATGTTCTGAAGTGGCCGCGCGGCCGGGGTGAATCGGGCAGGCGGGCCAGCGGACGGCGGCACGCAATGTTGATACGATCGCGCATTGTGTTCGCGCGGCGGCAGCGGGCGGGGCCGTCCGGCCCGGCGCCGCGCGGCATTCGAAACAGGGGAGGGCGGCCGATGCTGCGCGCGCTTGCGGTGCTGTTGACGTTTCAGTGTCTCGGGGAGGGCGTGTCCTATCTGTTCGGGCTGCCGGTACCGGGGCCCGTGATCGGGATGCTGCTGCTGTTCGGATTCGTGCTGCTGCGCCCGGGTGTCGCCGATGCGGTCGAGCCGACCGCGCTCGAGCTGCTGCGCCATCTGTCGCTGTTGTTCGTGCCGGCGGGTGTCGGCATCATGACGTCGGCCGCGCGGTTGCGCGGCGAAGTGATCGCGGTCGGCGCCGCGCTCGTCGTCAGCACGACGCTCGCGATCGCGGTCACCGCGCTCGTCACGCGCGCGTTGCTACGCCGTCAGCATCGCGACGACCCATCCGGGGAGGGCGCGCGATGACTGCACTTCCGAAGCTCGGCGCGATCTGGGTCTATCTGGCCGCGAGCCCGTTGCTCGGGCTGACGATCACGCTGATCGCGTATCTCGCCGCGCAGGCGATCTACACGAAGGCGCGCTTCAATCCGCTCGCGAATCCGGTGCTGATCGCGATCGCGCTGCTCGTCACGCTGCTCGAACTCACGCATACGTCCTATGCGACCTACTTCGAAGGCGCGCAGTTCGTCCACTTCCTGCTCGGCCCGGCGACGGTCGCGCTCGCGCTGCCGCTTTATCGCCAATGGCCGAAGCTGCGTCGCGCGGCGCTGCCGCTGCTGGGCGGCCTCGTTGCCGGGTCGCTGACCGCGATCGTATCGGCGGTCGGCATCGCGGCACTGTTCGGCGCGTCCCGTCAGACGATCGCGTCGCTCGCGCCGAAGTCCGCGACGACGCCGATCGCGATGGCCGTCGCGGCCGGGATCGGCGGGATTCCGTCGCTGACCGCCGTGCTCGTGATCTCCACGGGGATCTTCGGCGCGGTGTTCGCGCGCGTGATCCTGAACGGCGTGCGCGTGACCGAACCCGTGGTGCGCGGCTTCGCGCTCGGCGTCGCGTCGCACGGCATCGGCACCGCGCGCGCATTCCAGGTCAGCGAGGAGATGGGCGCGTTCGCGGGGCTCGGGATGGGACTGAACGGCGTGTTCACCGCGTTCGTCGTGCCGGTGCTGCTGCCGATCGTGTCGCGCTGGCTGTCGTGACGGCTGTCGTGACGGTTTTCGCACGGGCGCTGCCGCGTGGGTGATTCGGCCACCGATCGAGCCGTCCGGCGGCGCTCCGCACGGCTCGATCGGCGCTTCCGTCATTTCAAAAAATTCGATCGTTTGGTTCGGAATATTTAAAGCTTCGAAAGAAACAAATGACGTAGCATGGGCGTCCCGGATGACGTCCCGCGCTGTCTCGGAACGTCAATGACCGACTTTCGGAGAGACAGTCTCGCAATGATCCGGATCGGGCCACTTCATGTTTTTCTCGAGCAACGCGAAATACGCTCGAACGGCGAACCGATGCGCATCGGCAGCCGCGCATTCGATGTTCTCGAACTGCTGATCGAGGCGAACGGGCAGCTCGTGTCGAAAGACGACATCATGCGCCGCGTGTGGCCGACCACCGTCGTCGAGGAAAACAACCTGCAGGTGCACATCGCCGCGCTGCGCAAGGCGCTCGGGGCCGATCGCGACCTGATCCGCACCGTGCCGGGCCGCGGCTACCGGCTCGTCGGGCTGCGCGGCGAGGCCGCATCGCGGCCGCCGGACGCGCGGCGTGCAGCCGCATCGCCAGCGCCGGCCGTGCATGTCGAGTCCATCCATCGAGAACCCATGCATCGCGAGCCGCCGTCGGCGCTCGCCACATCGTTGACCATGATGCCGCCGCCGCGCGACGCAGCCGGGCCGACCGCGCTGGTCGGCCGCGAGGACGCGATCGCCGACGTGCTCGACGGGCTCGAGCGCGCGCGCGTCGTCACGCTCGTCGGCCCCGGCGGGATCGGCAAGACGCGGATCGCGGCCGAGGTCGCCGCGCGTGCGGAGAGCCGCTATGCGGACGGCGCGGTGTTCGTGCCGCTCGCGTCGGTGCTGGATCCGCGCTTCGCGCTCGATGCGCTCGCGGGCGCGCTCGGCCTCGCGCAACTGGGCGGCGCGCAGTCGCTCGAGTCCATCGTCGCGGCGCTCGCGGGCCGACGGCTGCTGCTCGTGCTCGACAACTGCGAGCATCTGATCGACGTCGCCGCGCGGATCGCGAGCGCGATCACCAGCGCGCACGACCGGATCACCGTGCTCGCGACGAGCCGCGAAGCGCTGCGGATTCCGGGCGAGCGGCTCCATCCCGTGCTGCCGCTCGACGTGCCCGCCGAGCATGACGCACGCGACGCGGTGTTGAGCGCGAGCGCGGTTCAACTGTTCGTCGCGCGCGTGCGCGCGGCCGATCCGCGCTTTCCGCTCGACGCGCGCTGCATCGCGCTGGTCGCCGCGATCTGCCGCCGCGTCGACGGGATTCCGCTCGCGATCGAGCTGGCCGCCGCGCGCGCGGCGGTGCTCGGGCTCGAGGTGCTGGCCGAGCATCTCGACGATCATTTCCGGCTGCTGACGGGCGGCTTCAGGACCGCATTGCCGCGCCATCAGACACTGAAGGCGACGCTCGACTGGAGCTACCGGCTGCTGTGCGACGCGGAGCGCCTGTTGCTGCGCTGGCTCGGCGTGTTCCTCGACGGATTCTCGTTCGACGCCGCACACCAGATCGTCGGCAGCCTCGGGTTTTCGCGCGAGGAGTTGCTCGATGCGCTCGGCGGGCTCGTCGCGAAGTCGCTCGTGATTCGCGAGAGCGCGCACGGCGCGACGCGCTATCGGCTGCTCGCGACGACGCGTGCGTACGCGTTGCAGCAGCTCGAGGACAACGGCGAGCACAAGGCGGCCGCGCTGGCGCATGCGCGCTACTTCCAGACGCTGATTACGCGGGCCGCGCCCGGGCACGGTGACCGGCGCGCGGATGCCTGGCACGACACGTTCCGCCACGAGCTCGGCAATTTGCGCGCGGCGCTCGACTGGGCATTCGCGCCGGGCGGCGATCTGTCGGTCGGCGTCGCGCTCGCGACGATGGTCGTGCCGTGCCTGTTCGATCTGTCGCTCGTCGGCGAATGCCGCGACCGCGCGCGGACCGCGCTCGACGCGACGCTCGACCCCGAGATCGCACCCGTGGCTGCCGACACGCGGTTGCGGCTGCTGGCCGCGTATGCGACCGCGCTCGTCTACACGGACGGGCCGACGCCGGCGGTGCACGAAGCATGGATCGCGGTGCACGCGCTCGCGCTGTCGACGGGCGACGTCGAGTATGAGTTGCGTGCGCTGTGGGGCCGCTGGAACACCTATCAGACCGCGGGCGACGTGCGCGCCGCGCAGCAATGGGCGCGGCGCTTTCGCGCGGCCGCGCATGCGCTCGACCAGCCCGCGGCGCGCGTGCACGCGCTGCGCAGCGAGGCGGTCGCGCTGTTCTACGCGGGCGAGCCGGCCGCGGCCGGCCGGCGGCTCGAAGGGACGCTGCGCGCGTACGAGCACGGCACGCACTGCGCGACGGCGGCCGGCCTGCACGTCGAGTTCGTGATCATCGCGCGGGCGATGCTCGCGCGTGTGCGCGCGACGCAGCGCGCGCCGGACGACGCGTTGCGGCTCGCGACGCAGGCGTTCGACGCGGCGCTCGCCTGCGCGCACGATCTCGTGATCGGCTACGTGGCCGCCGAAGGGCTCGTGCCGGTTGCGCTGCAGGTCGGCGCATTCGACGTGGCGGCGCGCGGGATCGCGACGCTGCGCGCGTGCGCGACGCGCGCCGGCGCGGCGATCTGGCTCGCGTGCTGCGATTGCTATGAAGAGTGCTTGCGCGCGATGGCGACAGGCGCCGGCGCGACGCGGGTCGTACCATTCGGTGCGGCGATCGACGCGCTGCGCGGGACCGGCTATCTCGCGCCGCTGACGTTCGTGCTCGCGCAGTACGCGTGCGCGCTGCGCGAAGCCGGGCAGGTCGCCGACGCGGCCGACGTGGTCGACGACGCGTTGCGGCACTGCGATGCGACCGGCGAGCGCTGGTTCGCCGACGCGCTTGTGCGCCTGCGCGCGGAGATCGTCGGCTTCGGCGGCGCGATCGTCGCGGGGCCGGCGTTGCTGGACGGGACGGCCGCTGCGGCGGTCGGGGAGACGGCCGCGTTGCCTGACGAGACGATCGCGTTGCCCGATGAGTCGTCCGCGTTGCCTGACGAGCCGGTCGACGCGCCGGGCCGCGACGCGGTCAGTGCAGGGCGATGAAGCGGTCGAGCAGGTCCGGGTGGTCGAGCTGCTCGACCCACCAGCGCAGCGCGCGGCCGGCCTCGTCGTCGCGCCACGCGAGATAGCAGTCGGTGGTTTCGCGCATGCCGGTCACGCGGCGCGCGACGAGCCGGCCATCGGCGATCGCGGGCGCGGCGATGCACTCGGGCAGCGTGCCGACCGCGAGCCCTTCGCACTGCGCGGCGAGCTTCGTCGCGAGGCTCGGCACCGCGAGATACGGCTGGGCCGGATCGAACGCGACCGAGCGCGGCGGCGAGTCGCGCGACGTGTCGCTGATCACCGCGCATCGATGCTGGACGACGGTCTGCAGTGCGATCGGTTCCGGCATCTGCGCGAGCGGATGATCGGGCGCGATCGCAAACACGTGGCGCAGTTTGCCGATCGGTCGGGCGATGATGTTCGGCAGTGCCGGCGGTTCGCCCGCCGCGCCGACGACGAGATCCGCGCGGCGCGAGATCAGCGCGTCCCAGGTGCCGCCGAGCACTTCGGTCGACAGGCGCAGCCGCGTATCCATGTCGAGTGCGTAGAACGCATGCACGTACGGCCAGAACGCCTCGAACGGCAGGATTTCGTCGACGCACACGCGCAGTTCGGTTTCCCAGCCATCCTGGATCCGTTGCGCCTTCAGCTCGAGCTGCTCGGCCGCGTCGAGCAGCCGGCGGCCTTCCTCGACGACGACGCGCCCCGCATGCGTGAGCTTCGCGCGCCGGCCGCTGCGGTCGAACAGCATCACGCCCAGGTCGCTCTCGAGCTTCTGCACCAGATAGCTGAGCGCGGACGGCACGCGATGCAGCAACTCGGCCGCTTCGGCGAACGTGCCGGTGCGGTCGATCGCGTCCAATGCCTCGAGGGCTTCGAATGACAACTTCATTACAACAGATCCTTTGTGTGATATCGACGCGTCAATCTTTCATCGTAACGTCAGTTGACGCGCCGCACACGCGATTCATAACAATTCAGGCCAGGAACAGCGCGCCCGGCACGCGCCCCGTCCACCCGCGCATCGACGACGCAATCAGGAGAATTCAGCCTGCTTTCAGGACAAGCGCGGGTTCGTCGTCTAGTTTGAACGAGCGTGTCCCCGGTTGCCGCGGCGCCGGCGCGCGATCCGGCAGCATCAGGCTATCGGCCATCGACCATCGACAAACAAGGAGAATCGACATGACCCAGTTTCGCGCGGCTTCGGTAGTGCTCGCGGTATCGATCGGCATCGCGTTGCTGCACGCGCCGGCCGCTTTTGCCCAGAATTCGGCGCAGGATTCGGCGCCGGCAGCCGCGCCGGCGACAGTGGCCCCGGCCGGCGCCTCGATGTCCAGGCAGGACCTGAAGGCGCAGCGCAAGGCCAGGCGCAAGGCGGCGCGAGCGAAGCGGAACGCGGACCTGAGCGCAATCGAGAAGAACGGCTATCGGCTGACCGGCGACCAGACCAATTATCCGGAGAACCTGCAGAACGCCGAACGCAAGGCCGCCGACCAGAAGAAGGGCGCCGCTGGCGCGTCGTCGCCCGCGCAATGACGGCCGCCCGCCGCGACACGCACCGCCAGCCGGCGGCGCGTGTTGCGGCGCCCGGACGCTCTCGCCCCCGCGCGCGGTCCCGCGCGCCGCGCAGCCGTGCGGATTCGCCTGGCAAGATCGGCCGATCCAATGCAAACGGTTGCTTTCCATAGATAGCAAAAATCCACCATCTACGCCCCGTTGACTAGGGTTAACGCTCTATTTTCACAGGCTGGATGGCGTGTACTATTGCATCAAATTATGCAAACGATTGCATGGAGGCGTCATGAATGACCAGACTGTTTGGAGCGGCATCACGGACGATCCCGAGTCCGTCACCGCGATCGTGAAGGCGGCGATGGCCGGGACGCAGGACGCGCGGCTGCGCGAGATCGTCGATACGCTCGTCGATTACGGGCACGCGTTCCTGAAGCAGGTGAAGCTGACGGACGAGGAGTTCGAGCGCGGCCTCGCGTTCCTGCGGGACACCGGGCACGCATGCAACGCGCGGCACAACGAGGTCGTGCTGCTGTCGGACGTGCTCGGCTTTTCGACGCTCGTCGCGTTGCTGAACAACTCGGATGCGAGCGAGCGCACGCCGGGTGCGCTGCTTGGCCCGTTCTATCGCGGCGGCTCGCCCGTCTACGAGAACGGCCAGTCGATCGCGAGCGCGGGCTCGCCCGGCGCGCCGCTGTTCATGCGCAGCCGCGTGCTCGACACGTCCGGCCAGCCGGTCGCGAACGCCGCCGTCGAGGTGTGGCAGGCGTCGCCGGTCGGCCTCTACGAGAACCAGGACGACAGCCAGCCCGACCGGAACCTGCGCGGCCGCTTCCATACCGACGCGCAAGGCCGCTTCAGTTTCCGCAGCGTGCGTCCGGCCGGCTACCCGGTGCCGATCCACGGCCCGGTCGGCGCGCTGCTCGCCGCGCAGCAGCGCCATCCGTACCGTCCGGCGCACATCCATTTCGTGATCGTCGCCGACGGCCATGCGACGCTCGTGTCGCAGGTGTTCGCCGACGACGCCGAGCATCTCGATTCGGACGTCGTGTTCGGCGTGAATCGCCGCCTCGTCGGCAAGTTCGAGCGCCAGGAGCCGGGCACCGGGCCGCTGGCGGACGCGGGTGTTGCGTATTACACGCTCGATTTCGATTTCACTCTGGCCGAGGGCACGCCGACGTACCCGACGCCGCCGATCGACTGACGAGGAGCGCACCGTGTCAGGCAAGTTGAACGAAAAAGTGGCCGTCATTCTGGGCGGCACCGGCGGGATCGGCGTCGTGACCGCGACGCGTTTCGCCGAAGCGGGCGCGCGCGTCGTCGTGGTTGGACGGCGCGACACGGAGGAGGCGCGGCGGATCGCTGCCGCGCTGCCCGGCGACGGGCATTCTGCCGCGCTCGCGACGATCACCGACAGCGCGACGCTCGCCGCGCTCGCCGACGATGTGCGCGCGCGCTATGGTCGCGCGGACATCCTCGTGAACGCGTCGGGCTTCACGCAGCCCGTCAGGCACGCGGATCTCGATGCGCTGACCGACGAACTGATCGACGAGATCATGAAGGTCAACTGGCGCGGCCAGTTCGCGGCGATCCGCGCGTTTCGCGCGCTGCTCGACGCGTCGGGCGACGGGCTCGTCGTCAACGTGTCGTCGATCGCCGGCACGACCGGCAACGGCAGCAACGTCGCATACTGCGCGGCGAAGGCCGGGCTCGACGTGATGGCGGTGTCGCTCGGCCGCGCGCTCGCGCCGCGGATTCGCGTGCTGAACGTGTCGCCGGGCGTCGTCGATACGCCGTTCGTGCCGGGGCGCGGCGCCGATTTCAACGAGAAGGCCGCGGCGACGACGCCGCTCGGCCGGATCGGCGCGCCCGACGACGTCGCCGCCGCGATCGTCGCGTGCGCGACGACGCTGACGTTCAGCACCGGCGCGACGATCGTCGTCGACGGCGGCCGCCGCCTGAACTGACCGCCAGGAGAGACATCGATGCATGCCCGCAAGACCATCATCACGTGCGCCGTCACCGGCAACATCACGCGTCCCGACCAGCATCCCGGCCTGCCGATCACGCCCGCGCAGATCGCGAACGCGTCGCTCGAAGCCGCGCAGGCCGGCGCGGCCGCGGTTCATATTCACGTCCGCGACCCATCGACGGGCCGCCCGTCGATGGACGTCGCGCTCTATCGCGAAGTGATCGAGCGGATCCGCGCGGTCGATCCCGAGCTGATCATCAACCTGACGACCGGCCCCGGCGGCCGCTTCATTCCGAGCGACGACGATCCGAAGGTCGCCGCGCCGGGCACGACGCTGCTGCCGCCGGAAAAGCGCGTCGAGCACATCCTCGCGCTGAAGCCCGACATCTGCAGCCTCGATCTGAACACGATGAATTCGGGCGCCGAGGTCGTGATCAACACGCCGAAGAATGTGACGCGGATGGCGAACGTGATTCGCGAGGCCGGCGTGAAGCCGGAGCTCGAGATTTTCGATACCGGCGACATCCATCTCGCGCGCGACCTGATCGCGTCGGGCGTGCTCGACGGGCCCGGTCTCTGGACGCTCGTGACGGGCGTGAAGTACGGCTTCTCCGCGTCGCCGGAAACGCTGCTCTATGCGCGCGACCTGTTGCCCGCGGGGGCGGTGTGGTCCGCGTTCGGGATCGGCCGCTTCGAGTTTCCGATCGTCGCGCAGTCGTGGCTCGCGGGCGGCCACGTGCGCGTCGGGCTCGAGGACAACATCTATATAGACAAGGGTGTGCTCGCCGAAAGCAACGCGGCGCTCGTCGCGCGCGCGCGGGAGATCGTGACGCTGCTGGGCGGCGAGATCGCGACGAGCCGCGATGCGCGCGAACTGCTGGGCCTCGCGCGCTGAGCGCGATCGGCCGGCCTCGCGATGGACGGAGCCGCGCATCGACGCGCGATCCGGCTCCGGGTCGCCACGCAATGCACAGGAATCCAATCATTCAGGAGAACAATCAGCATGAAGAACATTCGCGTTCAGGAAAAGAGCGCCGACATCGGTTCGCTCGCACTGGACATCGGCGCGCAGGCGCGCCCGCGCATCGGCGCGACCGAATGCCTGATCGAAGTCGAGAGCGCGGGCGTGAACCCGAGTGACGTGAAGGCCGTGCTCGGCTACATGCCGCATGCGGTGTGGCCGCGCACGCCCGGCCGGGACTATGCGGGACGCGTGATCGATGGCCCGCCGGACCTGATCGGCAAGGCGGTCTGGGGCAGCGGCGGCGAGCTCGGGATCCGGCGCGACGGCACGCATGCGCGCTATCTCGTCGTGCCCGCGCATGCGGTGCGGGAGAAGCCGGCGAACCTGACGATGGACGAGGCGGGCGCGGTCGGCGTGCCGTTCGTCACCGCGTTCGAGGGCCTGCGGCGCGCGGGTGGCGCGCGGCGCGGCGACGTCGTGCTGGTGCTCGGCGCGAACGGCAAGGTCGGGCAGGCCGCGATCCAGCTCGCGACGATGGCGGGCGCGGAGGTGATCGGCGTCGAGCGCCGTGATCGGCCGTATATCGGCCATGCGAGCGGCGACGTGACGATGATCGACGCATCGGCGGTGCCGTTCGACGAGCTCGTGCTCGACATGACGGCCGGCCGCGGCGCGAACATCGTCTACAACACGGTCGGCAGTCCGTACTTCGAGCGCGCGAACCGCGCGATGGCCGTGCGCGGCACGCAGATCTTCATCTCGACAATCGAGCGCGCGGTGCCGTTCGACATCTTTGCGTTCTATCGCGGGCAGCACACGTACGTCGGCGTCGACACGCTCGCGCTCGACGCGCAGGATGGCGCGCAGATACTCGATACGCTTGCGCCGTCGTTCGAAGAGGGCGTGCTCAAGCCGTTCCCGATCGACGGCGACTTCGTGTTCGATCTCGCGGACGCGGCGCGCGCGTATCAGACCGTGTTCCGGGGTGTCGCGAACCGCGTGCTGCTGAAGCCATGAACGTGACCTGCTTCGCGGATGCCCGCGAATACTTTCCGCCGAATCACTTCATGATGCGCTGCGTGCGGCTGCAGGGGCACGAAGCGGGGCCTGCCGAGTCGCTGTGGCTGGGTGTGTCGACGATCGAGCCGGGCGGATACACGACGATGGACGCGTCCGCGCTCGAGAAGCATTACGTCGTGCTCGAAGGCGAGGTCTGCATCGAGACCGACGGCGGCGAGGTCGTGCTGAACGCGTTCGATTCGTGCCGGCTCGCGCCGGGTGAGCGACGCGCGCTGCACAACCGGTCCGATCGTCCGGCGAAGATACTGCTCGCGATGCCGTTCGCGCAGGCCGTCCCGCCCGTGGCGGCGCGGCCGATATCGGCCTGATCGGCGACGAGCGGCGCATGCGGTAGCGGATGAGTGCCCTCTGCGGGCGCTGTCCGGAGCCGGGCCCGTCAGCCCGCGCGCGCGCGGCTCCCGGCGGCCCGGCGCGCGCCCGTCGACCCGCGCACCACCAACTCGGGCGCGAGCGTGATGCGCAACGGCGACGCGGCCGGCGTCGCGATCATCCCGAGCAGCAGGCGCGCGGCCTGCCTGCCCATTTCGCGATGCTGGATGCGCAGCGTCGTCAGCGGCGGATTCAGCATGTCGAGCAGCGGCATGTCGTTGTGGCCGATCAGCGAGATGTCCCGCGGGCACGCGATCAGCCGTTCCGCGAACACGTCGTAGCAGCCGAGCGCGATCAGGTCGTTCGCCGCGATGATCGCGGTCACGTTCCGGTGCTCGTCGAGCAGCCGCTCGCATGCGGCGCGCCCGGCCTCGCGCGTGAACTCGGCCGCCTCGACGACGACGTTCGCCGCGAGATCGTGTTCCTGCGTCGCGATCCGGAAGCCCTGCAGCCGCGACAGGCCGGTCGCGAGCCGCTCGGGCCCCGACAGGTGCGCGATACGCGTATGGCCGAGTCCGACCAGGTGATCGACCGCGAGCCGCATCGACAGGAAGTCGTCGTTGATCACTTCGGGCACCTGGCCGCCGTCCTCGCCGCGATTGACGAGCACGACGGGCACGCCGTCGAGTACGCAGCGCCGCACCAGCGGATCCTGCCGCGCGGCAGTCGCGAGCACGAGGCCGTCGACCTGGCGCTCCAGCATCTGCTCGAGCATGCGCTCCTGATCCTTCGGCTTCCCGACGATGTTCGCGATCAGCACGCCGTAACCCTCGGCGGAGAGCTCCTCCTCGATCCCGCAGACCATCGGCGGAAACACCGGGTTCGAGATGTCCGGCAGGCACACGCCGATCACCTTCGACTGACCGCCGCGCAGCGCGGACGCGAGCCGGTTCTGGCGATAGCCGAGCGATTTCGCGACCGCCAGCACACGACGCACGACTTCATCGCCGATCAGGTGACGGGTGGCGGGATTCAGCACGCGCGACACCGTCGACGCATTGACGGAGGCCGCGGCGGCCACTTCGCGGATCGTGACGCGGCCGGCGCCGCGCGTTTCGGAAGATGAAGTCATGGAAACGGTCTGTGGAATGACAACCGATTGTATCGATGCAAAGGGTTGCCTTCAATGTTGCAGGTAAAAACCCTGATGTTTTAGGGACTTGAGTGCATTGACAGTCACGTTCTTTGCGGTAGTATATGCATACGTTTGCATAGAAGATTGACCGTGGCGTGGCGGCTATACGTCGGAGGTTGAATGCGTGGTCGCCGTGTTGTCAGCGGTATCTGTCACGCCATGTTTTGCAAACGATTGCATTGACGCGGATCTGGCGATGCGCGAACGCGGACAACCAACGTAAAGGAGTCAGTGGATGGAGACGAATTCGAAACCCGAACGGAAAGCGGCACGCGCGCGCGTCGCGCGGCGCATGGCTGCCGCGTGCGCGGCGGCGCTCGGCATCGGTCACGGCGCGCATGCGCTCGCGGCGAACGAGACGCTCGCCGCGTTCTACAAGAACCAGGTCGATCCGCATTTCGCGCTCGTGCATGCCGGCGTCGATGCCGAGGCGAAGCTGCTCGGCGTGTCGGTCACGCACTACGCACCGACCCGGCCGAACGATCTCGGCGAACAGTTGAGCGAGCTCGAGGACGTCAGCGTGAAAAAGCCTGGCGCCGTGCTGTTTATGGGCGTGAACCCGCGCGGCGTCGTGCCGGAGATCGAGAAGCTCAATGCGATCGGCATCCCGATCGTCAACTACAACGACCGGGTCGCGGGCGGCAAGTTCGCGTCGGTGGTCGTCGCGGACGACTACGACCTCGGGCTCGACGTCGCGCGCTATCTGTTCAAGCGCCTCGGCGGCAAGGGCAACGTCGTGATTCTCGAAGGCGTGAAGGGCTCGACGACGAGCGACGAGCGCGTGCGCGGGTTCAGGAAGGCGCTCGAGGAATTCCCGAACGTGCATCTGCTCGCGTCGCAGCCCGCGAACTACCAGCGCCTGCAGGCGCTGCAGACGATGGAGAACCTGATCCAGTCGAACCCGAAGATCGACGGCGTGCTCGCGGCCGCCGACGTGATGGCGATGGGCGCGATCGAGGCGCTCGAGGCCGCGGGGCAGAAGCAGACGCAGGTCGTCGGCATCGGCGGCGTGCCGGAGTCGGTGAAGGCGATCAAGGACGGGCGCCTGCTCGCGACGGCCGAATTCAACGGCTTCAAGATGGGCTGCATCGCGACGATGGCCGCCGTCCGCACGCTGCGCAAGGAACCGGTGCCGAGCACGGTGCTGATCAAGGGCATCGTGATCGACAAGACCAACTACGCGCCGTTCGAGCTGCCGGGCGACCAGCGGCAGTGCCCGGCGTGGAGCGACGTGGCCCGCAATTGAGGTGAACATGGAAACCCCAACCCCGATCGAGCGCGTGCCGCGCCTCGAGTTGCGCAGGATCTGCAAGAACTTTCCCGGCGTGCGCGCGCTGACCGACGTCGATCTCGCACTCTATCCGGGCGAAGTGCACATGCTGCTCGGCGAGAACGGCGCCGGCAAGTCGTCGCTGATGAAGGTGCTGTTCGGTGCGTACCGCGCCGATGCCGGCGAGATCTACTACGACGGCGAACCGGTCGCGATCGAGTCGCCTGCCGACGCGAAGCGACTCGGCATTGCGGTGATCTTTCAGGAGTTCTCACTGGTGCCGCATCTGTCGATCGCGCAGAACATCTATCTCGGCCGCGAGCCGCGCAACCGCTTCGGCCTGGTCGATCATCGGCGCATGCACGCGGACGCGGCCGCGGTGCTCGCCCGGCTCGGGCTCGCCTACGACACGCGAACCCACGCGGCGGATCTCGGCGTTGCGCAGCAGCAGATGGTCGAGATCGCGAAGGCGCTGTCGCACGACGCGAGCGTGGTCGTGATGGACGAGCCGACCGCGGCGATTTCGGACCGCGAGGCCGACGCGCTGTTCGCGGTCGTGCGCGGGCTGCGCGACGCGGGCGTCGCGATCGTCTACATCTCGCACCGGATGAAGGAGGTGTTCGATCTCGGCGACCGCGTGACGGTGCTGCGCGACGGCCGCCTCGTCACGTCGATGCCGGCTGCCGACGCGACGCCCGACGAGCTGATTGCGCTGATGGTCGGGCGCCAGGTCGGCACCGTCTATGAGCGCCGCCACTTCGGCGCGCCCGGCGAGATCGCGCTCGACGTGCGCGGCCTGACGACGGCGACCGGCGTGAACGGCGTCGATCTGCAGGTGCGTTGCGGCGAGATCGTCGGGCTGTCGGGCCTCGTCGGCGCGGGGCGGACCGAGGTCGTGCGCGCGGTGTTCGGCGCCGATCCGGTCAAGGGCGGGCGCGTCGAGATCTTCGGCGAGCCGGCGTCGGGCGGCCCGCATGCGATCGCCGCGCGCGGCGTCGGCCTGATCCCGGAAAACCGCAAGCAGGAAGGGCTCGCGCTGCGGCGCTCGGTGCACGAAAACCTGCTCGCGGCGAGCCTCTGGCGGCTGTTCCCGACCGGCTGGTATCGCGCGGACCGCGCCAGGCGCGCGACCCGCGCGCTGATCGAGACGCTGCGGATCGCGCCGGGCCAGCCGGGCAAACGCGCGCGCTTCCTGAGCGGCGGCAATCAGCAAAAGATCGTGATCGGCAAATGGCTCAGCGCCGGCTGCCGGCTGTTCATTTTCGACGAGCCGACGCGTGGCATCGACATCGGCGCGAAGACCGAGATCTTCAATCTGATCGAGCGGCTCGTCGAGCAGGGCGCGGCCGTGCTGCTGATCAGCTCCGAGTTGTCGGAGATCGTGCACGTGTGCGACCGCGCGTACGTGATGCGCGACGGCGCGATTTCGGGCGAACTGCCGCGCGAGCGGCTCTCCGAGCAGAACATCCTGAGTCTGGCCATGCATGGAGGTTGACGATGTCCTATGAAACGAAACGGGAAGGCAGGGATCCGGCCGCGCGGCGCAGACGCCCGCTGCCGTCGGTCGTATGGGCGAGCGCCGCGCTGGTCGTGGCGGCCGCGTTCGGCGTGCACGGTTTCGCGTCGCGCGCGAATCTGGTCGACATCGGCCTGCAGGTGTCGATGCTGGTGATGATCGCGATGCCGATGACGCTCGTGATTCTCAGCGAAGGGCTCGACCTGTCGGTCGGCGCGCTGCTGAGCCTCGCGGGCGTCGTGTTCGCGCAGACGCTCGGCATGGGTGCCGGAATCGGCGCCGCGCTCGCGGCGGCGGCCGCGGTCGGCGTCGCGGTCGGTTTCCTGAACGGCACGCTCGTCGCGCGGCTCGGGCTGCCGCCGTTCGTCGTCACGCTCGGCACGCTCGGCATTGCGCACGGCATCGCGCTCGCGCTGACCGACGGCAACGCGGTCGTCGTCGCGACGCCCGCCGTGTCGCAGCTGTACGCGTCGTCGGTGCTCGGCGTGCCGTTCCCGGTGGTGTGCGCGCTCGCCGGATATGCACTCACGCATCTGCTGCTCTATCACACGAAGTTCGGCGCGTACGTGTTCGCGATCGGCGGCAATCGCGACGCGCTGACACTGGCCGGCGTGCGGGCACGCGCGTATCACGTTGCGATCTACGTGCTGAGCGGCCTGTTCGCCGGCCTGGCCGCGCTGCTGCTCGTCGGCCGGATGAATGCGGCGGAGCCGAATGCCGCGATCGGCATGGAGTTCGATGCGATCGCCGCCGTCGTGCTCGGCGGTACGTCGTTCGAGCGCGGCGAAGGGTGGCTGCCCGGCACCGCGATCGGCGTGCTGACGATCGGCGTGCTGCGCAATGCGCTGAATCTGATCGGCGTCGAGTCGTCGCTGCAGGTCGTATCGATCGGCCTGCTGGTGCTCGCGGTCGTCGTCGTCGACAGCGTCCGCAAATCCCGTCTCCAAGGAGCGCAAGCATGAGTATCGAGAACCACTCCCGGTTGGGGTTCGCGCGCGTCGCGCGCGCCGACATGCGCGGCCGGTTGTCGGAAGACACCGTCGCGCTGATCTATCGCGCGTTGCTCGTCGGCGCGATCGCGCTTGCGCTCGTGTTCGCGTCGAATGGCTTCGCCACCTCCGCGAACCTGCTGAACGTGCTGCGGCAGGCGAGCCTGATGTTCCTGCTCGCGTCGGGGCTCACGCTCGTGATCCTGTCCGGCGGCTTCGACCTGTCGATCGCCGCGAATCTGACGCTGTCCGCGTGTCTCGCCGCCGGCGCATTGAAGTCGGGCGGCTCGCCGTGGCTCGCGGTCGCGACCGCGCTGTCGTGCGGCGCGTCGATCGGGCTCCTGAACGGGCTCGCGGTCACGTTCCTGCGGCTGCCGCCGTTTCTCGCGACATACGGCATGTTGTGGGTCGTGCAGGGCTTCGCGTTCCACTATATGGGCGGCAACGAGATCTTCGGTTTTCCGGCGGGCTTTCGCGCGCTCGGCACCGGGTTCTGGTGGGGCGTGCCGATTCCGGTCTACATGATGCTGCTCGTGCTGATCGCGGGCACCGTCGTCACCGCGTGCCTGAACGTCGGCCGGGAGATCTACGCGATCGGCTCGAATGCCGAGGCCGCGCGGTTGTCCGGGATTCCGGTGCGGCGGCGCCGGATCGCGGTCTACACGATCAGCGGGCTGATGGCGGGCATTGCGGCGGTCGTCTACCTCGCGCGCGTGAACGCGGCGGATTCGGCGATGGGCGAGCCGATCCTGTTGCCCGCGATCGCGGCGATCCTGATCGGCGGCGCGTCGCTGTTCGGCGGTGTGGGTTCGTTGCTCGGCACGCTGTTCGGCTGCGTGATCCTCGCGCTCGTGATCGACGGCATGAACCTGCTCAATCTCGATGCGAACTGGCAGCCGCTCGTCGTCGGCGTGGTGCTGCTGATCGCGGTGCTCGCCGATGCGCTCGGCCGCCGGCACGCGGAGAAGGCCTGAGCCTGGCAAAGAAAGAGACGATTTGACAAGCGGCGGGACTGTTCGGCGATGGTGTCAGGTGGAATCGCCCTTAACATGAAACTGAAGCATGCATTTCGATGTGCGAATTAATTGAAGGCATCGAAGGCATCGAAGGAATCGATTGACCAAGGTCCAGTCATGGATCGCAGACATGGAGGGGTAGAACGTGGTGGAGATCAGAAAAACGGCGGTCGTGGCGGCCATCGGCGCGGCGCTGAGCGGCGCGGCGTTCGCGCAGAGCAGCGTCACGCTGTCCGGCAAGATCGACGACGGCATCACTTACGTGACCAACGAGGGCGGGCATTCGAACGTGAAGATGGACAGCGGCGTGCTGTTCCCGAACCTGTGGATCATGTCGGGCCACGAGGATCTCGGGGGCGGTAACGCGGCGGTGTTCAAGCTGTCGTCGATGTACAACCTGAACAACGGCCGGCTCGTCGGCGGGCAGAACACGATGTTCGGGCAGCAGGCGTATGTCGGCTTGCAGACCAACTACGGCACGATCACGTTCGGCAACCAGTTCGACTTCACGGCCGAGTTCCTCGCGCCGCTGAACGTGAGCTCGTCGGGCAGCGGGTACGCGATTCACCTGGGCGACTTCGACCGCACGAACAACGACCGGCTGACGAACTCGATCAAGTACATGAGCCCGACCTGGGGCGGTTTCCAGTTCGGCGCGATGTACGGGTTCAGCAACGTGCCGGGCAGTTTTCACGACAACAGCGGCTGGAGTGCCGGCGTGCAGTACTCGAACGGGCCGCTGACGCTCGCGACGATGTACACGACCGTCGCCACGCCGACGATCGATCCGTACGCGCAGATCGGCGTGCACTCGTTCTTCGGGCAGACGGTCGCGAGCGGCTCGGGCGACAACGTCACCGATCTCGCGCCGTCGTTCCAGATCCGCTCGCTCGGCACGCTCGGCGTCGGCGGATCGTACGCGATCGGCGACGTCACGGTGTATGCGAACTACACGAACACGGTTCTCAAGTACCTGGACGAGAAGTCCGTGATGAACGTGTACGAAGGCGGCGCGACGTGGCAGGTGACGCCCGCGTTCCAGCTCGTCGGCGGCTATCAGCACACGAGCTTCGAAGGGCACGCGTGGAACCAGGTGACGGCCGCGGCGCTGTACGCGCTGTCCAAGCGCACGCAGGTGTATCTGTCGTCCGATTACCTGAAGGCGTCGGCCGGCGTCGACGCGGTGATCGGCGCGAGCTTCGAGCCGGCGCCGACCGGCCATCAGGCGGACGTGCGGATCGGCCTCGCGCATACGTTCTGACCGAATCATGCGCCGTCCGGCCGGCGTGACGCGGGCGGGGCGGCGAACCCTTCGCATCCCGGTTCATGCCGGAACACAGGAACCATCAACAAGCAACTGGAGGAGTCGAAAATGAAACGAGTCTATTGTGCAATCGCACTGGCGAGCATGACCGCGGCGGGCGCCGTCGCATGGGCCGCGGACGCGGCGAGCAGCGGGCCGAAGTGGCTCGCGAACATTCCGATGACGAGCGCGAAGCCGTTCGGCTTCGACATCAGCGCGGCGTCGGACGGCCTCTATTACCTCGCCGACGGCTCGAACGCGACGCTCGACGTGTTCGATGCGAAGACGATGACGCTGCGCGACCGTATCACCGCGGACTTCGCCGGCATCGGCGCGAACCATGACAAGTCGGGCCCGTCCGGCGTGATTCCGATTCCGGGCACGTCGCAGGTGTACGTCGGCGACGTGAACGCGGTCAAGGTGATCGACGTCGCGTCGAAGCAGATGCTGAAGCGCATCGAGGTCAGCACGTCCGGCATTCGCGCGGACGAAGGCTGTCTCGATCCGCAGCATCACGTCGTGATGTTCTCGAGCGGCGCGGAGGAGCCGCCGTTCGCGACGTTCATCAACACCGATACGCAGTCGGTGATCGCGAAGCTGCCGCTGAAGGATTCGACCGGGCTCGAGGCCTGCGCGTACGACCCGAAGAACGACAACTTCGTGCTGAACAACGACGGCACGAAGGCGAACCCGAAGGGCGAGGTCGACCTGATCCCGGCGAAGTCGGTGCTCGAAGGCAAGCCGGTCGTGCAGACGGTGCTGAAGCTGAAGGGCTGCGAAGGGCCGAGCGGCCTCGCGCTCGGGCCGGGCAACGACGCGCTGATCGGCTGCGATCCGGACGAGGGCGGCCGGCAGACGACGCTGATCATCGACCGCACGAACGGCACGCCGCTCGCGGAGCTGCCGTTCGGCGGCACCGACGAGGCGGTCTACGACCCGGTGTCGAACCGCTACTTCCTCGCCGCGGGCCATCACTCGGCGGACAACGTGTCGCGCGTCGGCGCGAAGGGCGTGAAGTTCGACCCGGCGCTGGGGATCATCGACGCGAGCACGCGCAGCCTGGTCGCGATCGTGCCGACCGGCACCGGCTCGCACTCGGTCGCGGTCGACGGCGGCTCCCATCACGTGTTCGTGCCGTATGCGGCCGGGTCCGCCGCGCAGTTCCCGGGGACGGGCGTCGCGGTGTTCGCGACCGAATGACGTTTGTGTCGTAAGCGGCTTGCCGCGGGACGAGCGCGTCCCGCGGTCTTTTGGGGCCGTACCGGGTGTATCGGACGAATGAATCTGAATCAGGATAACGAAGTGAAATTCAGCTTGTGGCGCGGGCGGTGGATGCGGGCAGCGATCGCGTCGATCGGCTGCGCGAGCGCGGTTCACGCCGCGTTCGCGGACGATACGAGCGCGACCGTGCCGGCGCAGGCCTACGTGCTGAGCTATGCGCAGACGCAGAAGCTGCTCGCGTTCGCGGTTGCGGAGGCGAACGTGCGCCATCTGTCGATGGGCTTCGCGGTCGTCGATCCGGGCGGCCATCTGCTTGGTGCGGCGCGGATGGACGGCGCGTCGTTCTCGAGCATCGATTTCGCGCGCGGCAAGGCGTTCGCGTCGGTCGCGCTCGGCGGCCAGTCCGGCGTGACGCTCGAGCAGCGGTATCGCGACGATCCGTCCGAATACAGCAACATGTCCGGCGCCGGCTACTACGCGCCGTTCCTGCCGGGGCGCGGCACGTTCCCGGTGTTCATGAACGGGCATCTGCTCGGCGCGATCGGCGCGGCCGGCGCGCCGTCCGCGATCGATGACCAGGTGGTGCTGCGCGCGATCGACGCGCTCGGCGCCCAATCCGCGCGTTGATCGCGCACTGTCCTTGAAACTCAGTCAGGAAAACGTATGACACACAACATGGAGATCGGACGCTCGGCCGGCACCCCGGCGAGCGATCTGGAGACCGCCGGCGCCGCTGGTGCCGCTGGTGCCGCTGGTGCCGTCACGCAGGACGCGACCGCGCTCTGCCGCCGCACGATGCTGAAGCTCGGTTTCGGCGCGATCGCGGCGGGCCTCGCGGTCACCGCGCGCGCGCAGACGGCGTCGCCCGCCCGTGGCGCGACGATGCGCGCGCTGCCCGGCGGCAGAACCGTGAAGCTCGTGCCGTCGTGGGACACGGTGCAGGTCGGCCAGATGTCGCCGAACGCGAATCCGGCGGTCACGATCCGCTCCGGCGACACGGTCTGGTACGACGGCACGTGGACCAACTGGGGCAACGAGGCGAAGTACGGGATGGGGTTCAAGGAGCGCGAGCCGATCCGCAAGAAATACCCGAACGGCGCGTTCTCGCTGATCGGCCCGGTCGTGATCGACGGTGCGCAGCCGGGCGACGTCGTCGAATGCCGGATGCTGAAGATGCGGCCGATCGACTGGGGCTGGAATTCGGCGCCGCCGGGCGTCGGCGCGCTGCCTGGCGACTTCGGCCCGTACCTGCGCTACCTGAAGTTCAACGACGCGCGCACGCACGCGTCTTACGTGCCGGGCGTGAACATTCCGCTCAGACCGTTTCAGGCGTACCTCGGCACGCAGCCGCCCGGCGACCGGATGACGAGCGCGAACTTCGCGGGCAGCTACGGTGGCAACCTCGACTGCGCGGTGCTCGGCGTCGGCACATCGGTGTTTCTGCCGGTACAGATGGACGGCGCGCGCGTGTGGACCGGCGGCTCGATGGGCGCATCGGGCGAGGGCAATATCGACCAGACGTCGATCGAATCCGCGTTCGAGGAGATGCGGATCCAGTTCTTGCTGCATAAGCGCTCGAAGCTCGACGGCCCGATGGCGGAGACGCCCGAGCACTGGATCGGCTTCGGCTTCGCTGACGGCAGCCTCGACGCCGCGCTCGTAGCATGCATCCGGCAGATGATCGGCTGGATGTCGGCCGCGACCGGCATCGAGCCGGTGGACTGCTATGGAATCCTGAGCGTGTCGGGTAGCTTCCGCATCACGCAGTACGCGCACCAGACGCGCACCGTCTACGCGACGGAGCCGCCGAAGGGCGTGCACTGCATGCTGCCGAAGGAGATTTTCACGGCCGAGATGCTGCAGCGCCTGTCGGCTTACACGCGCGCGTGACGGCGCGCTCTTTCCGGTATTCACAAGGCGCGGCCGCGCCGGCGTTTCGCCGCTTCGGCGAGCCGCCCGGCGCACGCCGCAGGAGATGAAGTGATGGAATTCAAGGATCGAAAGGCCCCCGTTGCCGAGGACCTGTCGCCGGCCGGCGGCGCGAGCCGGATCGTCGCGCTCGTGGTCTGCTTTCTCGTCGTCGTGCTCGACGGCTTCAACACGACGTCGATCTCGTTCGTCGTGCCGACGCTCGCGCGCGACTGGCATCTCGCGCCGGCCGCGTTCACGCCGGTGTTCGTCGCGACGAACGTCGGCGCCGCGATCGGCTTCATCGTCACCGGGCCGCTCGCGAACCGCTTCGGCCACCGCGCGGTCGGGCTCGCGAGCGTCGCGCTGTTCGGCGCCAGCACGCTGCTGACGATGTATGCGGGCAGCGTCGCGCTGCTATCGGCGATGCGCGTGCTGGCCGCGATCGGCCTCGGCGCCGCGCTGCCGATCGCGATCACCGCGTCGGCGTCGATTATCGGCGCGAAGCACAAGGTTGCCGCATCGGTGCTCGTGACGACCGGCATGTCGGTTGGCGCGGTGATCGGCGGCGTGATTGGCGGCCCGCTGATGCACGACTTCGGCTGGCGGTCGGTGTTCGTGATCGGCGGCGTGCTGCCGTTCGCGGTCGCGCCCGCGTTCTACCGGATCCTGCCCGCGACGGCGGCAACAGCGGCCACCGCGGCAACAGCGGCCGCGGGCGGCCCGCACGCGGCACCGCGCGTCGCGAATCCGCTGCGCGCGCTGTTCGCGAACGGTTTCGCCGGCTACACGTGCGTGCTCTGGCTGTTCTCGTTCCTGATCTTCATGGATGTCTACGCGCTGATGTTCTGGTTCCCGACGCTGCTGCTCGCGTTCGGCTTCTCGCTCGAGCAGGCGCCGGCCGGAATGGCCGCGTTCAGCATCGGCGGCCTGAGCGGCAATCTGCTGATGACGGCCGCGGTGGCCGCGATGACGGTCGCCGGCCGGCTGCGCGTGAAGTCGGCGCTGACGGTCGGGATCGTCTGCGTGATCGCGAGCATCGCGGCGCTGAGCCGGGTCGCGTTGCCGGCGCCGGCCGTGCTGCTCGCGATCGGCGTGATCGGCGCGGGGCTCGTGAACGGGATCATGGGACAGACCGCGCTCGCCGTCGCGTTCTATCCGTCGAGCCTGCGCGCGACCGGCGTCGGCTGGGGCCATGCGATCGGGCGCGTCGGCTCGTTCGTCGGTCCGGCGATCGGCGGCGCGCTGCTCGCGACCGGCTGGGCGCCGCGCAGCATCGTGCTCGTCGCGATCGGGCCGGCACTCGCCGCGATCGTCGTGCTCGGCGCGCTGGCGCTCGTCGGGCGCCGGGCGGGCGAGCCCGACGCGCAATCGGATGTGCAAGCGGACGCGCAAGCCGCGCCGGCCGGCCATTGAAGCGGCGACGAAATGTGCTCAATCACCTGATCACCCAATCAACCGAAGGAATCACCTGAATCATGAAAATCATCGCTTACTCGGACGCGGGCAAGATCGCGCTTGGCGTCGTCACCAGCGACCTGCATTTCCTCGCCGTCGCGGACGTCGCGCCGGATCTGCCCGCGCGCCTGATCGAGATCCTCGAGATGGACGGCGGCCTCGACCGGCTGCGCGCCGCGGTCGCGGGCAAGGTGGGCGACCGCCTGCTCGCGGACGTGACGCTGAAGCCGTTCCTCGACCGCCCGAACGCGATGTGGGCGCTCGCGCTGAACTTCAAGAGCCACATCGCCGAGACCGGCCTGCACACGAACCCCGACTATCCGCATCTGTTCATGCGCACGCCGGCGTCGTACGTCGGCGCGCTCGAGCCGATCGTCGCGCCGCCGGAAGCGGTCGCGCGCGCGTTCGACTACGAAGGGGAGCTCGGCGTGATCGTCGGCAAGTCGGGGCGCTACATCCCCGTCGAGCGCGCGATGGAGTACGTCGCCGGCTACACGTGCCTGAACGAAGGCTCGGTGCGCGAGTATCAGATGCACAACCGGCAGTTCGGACTCGGCAAGAACTTCGAGGCGTCGGGGTCGTACGGGCCGTGGCTGATGACGCCGGACGAGTTCGGCGACCCCGGCAAGCACTGGGTGCTCACGCGGATCAACGGCGTCGTGCGGCAGCGCGCGCCGCTCGACGACATGCTGATCGATGTTGCACGCACGATCAGCTATCTGAGCCAGGGCTACCACCTGCGGCCCGGCGACCTGATCGCGATGGGCACGCCGGGCGCGCTGCCGCCGCAGCCGGACGACGCCGAGGGCCGCGACCTGTCGCGCCAGTACGGCCCGTTCCCGACGCCCGGCCTCGTGCACATGCGGCCCGGCGACTGGGTCGAGGTCGAGATCGACGGGCTTGGCGTGCTGCGCAATCCGGTGATCGCGGATCCGGCGCACCTGCTCGGCTGATCGGCGCCGGGCACTTCGGGCGCGTCTGGCGCGTCGGTCCTGTCAGTTCCGTCGGTTCTGTCAGCCCCGTCAGTCGCGCCGCTCGGGGTCGAGCATCACCGAATGCCGGCGGAACTCGCTCGGCGGCACGCCCATGTGCTGCGCGAAAAAGCGCGTGAAGTGGCTGTGCTCCTCGAAGCCGAGTTCGTACGCGATATCGGCGAGCGGCCGGTCGCTCGCCGCGAGCAGGCGGATCGCATGCGACATCCGCACCCAGTCGATGTAATGCTGCGGCGAGATGCCCATGCACTGTCGGAACTGCTCGAAGAAGCGCGAGCGCGACAGCCCGACCTCGGCGGCGACCTCGGCGACCGTCGGGTTCGCGGTCGGCGCGCGCTTGATGAAGTCGAGCGCCTTGCGGATCCGGAAGTCGACCTGGCGTGTCGTCAGCGCGATGCGCGTCGTCAGCGCGGGATCGGCGAAATCGCGGCCGAGCGCGACGATCAGATCCTCGAGGATCGGCAGGCAGCCGGCGTCCTGCGCGACGAGATGGTTCGTGATCGCGGCCGACAGGCGGTCGACGTGGTGCCGCACTTCGGGCGTGACGACGACGAGCCGGTGCGCAAAGATGTCGGCCGGGCTGCCGTCGGCGAGCCCGAGCCGCGTGCGCAGCCACGGTGGTTCGATCACGAGCGACAGGATCAGCGACGGCGTGTCGTCGTTCGCGCCTTTCGCATGCTCGATCCAAGGGTTCAGGCAGATCGCGCGGTCGTCGGTCAGCATCAGCTCCTCGGCGCCGACGCGGAACCGGCAGTCGCTGCCGCCGAGCTTGAACAGGAACTGGTATTGCGAGTGCGCGTGGGCGACGAGCGGCCTGCTGATGAAGTTCACCGTGGCCCGGCCGAATTCCCCCTGCAGAATCCAGACGGGCTTGTCTGCTTCCATTGCTGTCGCCATGTCGACCGGTCTCCGACGTCGCTGTGATCCACGCGAAACGCGTACTTCATCAAACGCGCGGCGGCGCGTCAATTGGGGAAAAACGCACGACAAATCCGGACGATCGGGTAAGCCGCCGCTGCATTCGATCATCGCGGCCGCCGCCCGCTCCAGTAGAGTAAGGCAACCGGGCGCGCATCGCGCGGCCCTGACGATCGAGAACGACGAGAGGCGATAGATGACAGCATGGTTTGAACGCGAAGGTATCCGCTTCGCATACGAAGAGTCCGGCCCGACACATGCGCCGGTGATCGTTTTCAGTCACGGGTTTCTGATGGACGGCGCGATGTTCCGGCCGAACGTCGACAAGCTGAACGACGTATTCCGCTGCATCGTATGGGATCAGCGCGGCTTTGGCGCGACCGGGCCGACCGATCGTGCGTTCAGCTACTGGGATTCCGCGCGCGATCTGATCGCGCTGCTCGATCATGCCGAGATCGCGTCCGCGTCGCTCGTCGGCATGTCGCAGGGCGGGTTCGTGTCGATGCGCGCCGCGCTGCTCGAGCCGGACCGGTTCCGTGCACTCTCGCTGATCGCGACGCGCAGCGATCTCGACGACGCGTCGGTCACGGCGTCGTTCGAGCAGCTGAAGGCGGAGTGGGCGCGCAACGGCGCGACCCACGTCGCCGCGAATCTCGCCGCGTTCCTGCTCGGGCCGGACTATCCGGCATCCGCATGGACCGACAAGTGGCTGGCGATGTCGCGCGAGCACTTCGCGCAGCCGGTCGACGCATTGACGTCGCGCGACGACATCACCGCCAGGCTCGGCGAAATCACGCATGCGTCGCTCGTGTTCCATGGCACCGCCGACGCGGCGATCAGCCCGCGATGCGGCGCCGAACTCGCCGAGCGGCTGCCGAACTGCAAGGGGCTCGTCCACGTGGAAGGGGCGGGGCACACGCCGAACCTCACGCATCCGGACGGCGTCAATCCGGCGCTGCGGGATTTTCTGATGCGGTATGCGCGCTGACATAACGCGTCCGTGGAATCGTGAGCGTCACGACCGTCTCGCCCGGCGCCGAGCGAACCTCGAGCGTCGCGCCGAGCCGGCTGGCGCGCGCGCGCATGCTCGTCATGCCGATGCCGGCGTGCGATGCGTCGCCGCTCTCGACGAAACCGATGCCGTTGTCGCGCACGACCAGCACGAGGCCGTCGTCCGCGCGAATCTCCACGTCGACGCGGCTCGCGCCGCTGTGCTTGAACACGTTGGTCAGCGCCTCCTGCAGGATGCGTATCAGGTCCAGGATGCGCGACGACGGCAGCATGCATTGCTCGAGCCCGGACAGCCGCCACGTGCAAGCCGCGTCCTGCGTCTCGAACAGCCGCGTGAAGCGATGGCGCAGCGACGCGATCTGATCCGCGAGCGTCATGTTGCCGTGCTGCTCGCTCGTCGTCGAATCGATGATCAGGCGCAGGTCGTCGCGCAGTTCCTTCAGAATCGACAGGAATCGATGCGGCGGAATTGCATGCGGCGTCCGCTCGAGCGCGATGATGCTGCCGACGAGCGTCGGGCCGAGCCCGTCGTGAAGATTGTGCGCGAAGCTCAGGCGTTCGCCGAGCCGCGCGTGCGCGACCTCGAGCTGATGCTGGCGCTGCAGCGTCTCGGTGAGTTCGCGGCGTGTCGTTTCGACGGTGCGAGTCAGATCGTCATTGAACGCCTCGATCCGCCGCAGGTTTATCAGGTGCCGGCGGCCGAGCACGAGCGCCATGCAGATCGTCAGGATCTGGATCGTCAGGCCTCCATAATAGACGTTGTCGCGGAAAATCCCGAGAAGCGTCAGCAGATCGTGACCGCCCGCCAGCACGAAGATGGCGACGCAGGCGGCGAGAATCCGGTGCTCGGTGTTGCCGTTGCGGTACGCGTAAACGAGAAACGTCAGCGAGGTCGCGAAGTAGTGCAGTGCCTGTCCGACGACGAGCGCATCGCGCACGTTTTCGACGCGCGCATGCGGTGTCGCGAGCAGCACGCCGCTCGCCAGCACGACGGCGCCCCACAGCGCACGTTCGTAGCGCGGCCACCGCCGGCCGCAGAGACGCAGGATGAAGATCGTGTAGAGCGCGCTGTAAGCGAGCAACGCAATCGTGTTCGCGATTTCCCAGCCGTCGGTGCTCGATAGCGGCCAGGTGCTGGTTGCCGTCTGGTTGATCTGCACCGCGCTCCACGCGAGCAGCATCGCCCCGAACCAGCCGTAAAGCGTTTCCCGGCGGCGCATCAGCCACATCGCCAGGAAAAAGCAGCTGAGCGTCACGGAGATCGCGAGACTGAACCAGTGCGATGCGAGCCGCATCCGTTCCGCGCGCTCGTAGCGCGCCTGTATCTCCATGGGCGATCCGAGCGTGACGGGGCCGAGGCCGCCCTGATACTCGGCCATGCCCGACACGCGAAACAGCAGCGTGTTCTCGCCGTCGTGCAGCAGCGCGGCCGGCAGCAGCAGATAGCGCGGCGTGTTCCACTCGCGGGACAGCGGCTCGGCGAGGTCGGCATCGCGCCGCATCAGCGTGCCGTTCAGATAGATCGCGCCCGCCATGTTCAGGTAGTCGAGCATCATCGCGACGGGCCGGCCGTCGCTCGGCCGTCGCCAGGTCAGCCGGTACCAGACGACGCCGTCGAACGCCGGCCAGCGCGCGGACCAGATATCGGGCAGCGCAACCGGGCCCCAGCCGCTCGCCGGCGGCAGGTCGTCGCGCAGGTCCGGCGGCGCCCAGCCGGCCGGCGTCTGTGCGCGCGCGGCTTCGACCCTGACGATCGCGGGCATGCTGTCGGCGCCTGCTGCGTGCGCGACCGTCCACGGCGCGAAGAGGAGCATGAAGAGCAGCGCGCAGATCAGCGCGCAGATCAGAACAGCAAGCCCTGCGAGCGCGCTTCGTAGACGGCCTGCGTGCGCGAATTCACGGCAAGCTTCTTGTAAATGTTCTTGATGTGGCATCCGACGGTCAGTCTGGAAAGAGAGAGCACTTCCGCGATTTCGCGGTTCGTCAAACCTTTGGATACGAGCGTCAGGATTTCGATTTCCCGCCGGCTCAGCGGCGGGGGAGCGGTCTTGGGCGGCGCGGCCGGCGGCGACGGCTTCACGTCGATCAGCGCGAGAATGCGCCGCGCGATGAACGGGTCGATCGGCGCGCCGCCGCGCAGTGCGCTGCGAATCGACAGCGAGATCTCGAGTTCGTCGCGTTCCTTGAGCACGTAGCCGGTCGCGCCGGCCTGCAGCGCCGTCATGATCGCCTGCTCGGTGCTCCACGTCGACACGACCAGGATCGGCAGCGCCGGATCGTGCTCGTGCAGCAGGCGGATCAGGTCGATGCCGCTGCCGTCCGGCAGGCCGATGTCGATCAGCGCGATCGCGAACGCCTGGTCGGCGAACAGCGCCCGCGCTGATGCGAAGCGATCGGTGAACACGAGGGCGTCTTCGGCATAGCCGAGAGACACCAGAACGTCGCGCAGCCGCGTCTGGGCAAGCGGCTCGTCTTCGACGACGAGCACGGGGCTGGGCAGCAACGAATCGTGGTGGTCGGACATCGTGGCGTGTGGTGCGCTGAAAGTGCGCTGAAATATTGCGGCGGAGGCTCGGGGTGTGGCCCGGCTGCTGCCCTGCCGGCCGGTATTCGCGTGCTCATACCGGTTCTTTCCGGAAGAATACAGGCAAAACCTCGGGCCGCGAAAGTAGGCAGCAACCGGGAGAGCCGCCGGGGGCCGCCGCTCGGCGAGCCGCCGGGAGAGCCGCCGGGAGAGCCGCGATAGGGGAATTACCTCATTCGCGGTATTCCCGACGCCGGACCCGGCGCGTAGATTGGCTCGCGAATGGTGAACGACCGTCGAGGGTGACGTAAAGACGATCGGGCCGGTTCGTCGTCGATACCGAATTTATTTCGGAAAACAAATTAATCACTCGATGCCGGCGCCTGAAGTGCGCTGAGATCGAGCCATGCCACGGTGTCCGTCGCGGAGCCGGTGGCGCGAGTCTTGCGTGCATTCCTGGTAATCCGTGCTGGCGGGCGCTCAGTTCGTGACCGTACAGGAAAAAAGCGCCGCGCTTTGCCGCAAGGCAAGGATCGCCAGCCGCAGCGCCGCCGACGCGGCGAGACAGGAGGGGCGAGGCCATGAACGATCGCAGCCATTTCGCGCCATGCCGGGGGCGCCTGCACCGGTTCGCCCGAGCGGCGATCGCCGTCGGCATCGCGTGCGTCGTGCTGGTCGTCGTTTTCTGGCCGCGTGGAAGTTCGGACGGCACACTGGCCGTCGATCTGGCCGGCGAGCGTTGCGAACTCACCAACATGTTCGTCGGCGACCAACTGATTCGCACCTACTCGGCCTGCCGTCCACTCGCAACTCGCGACGCCGGCGCGCCGAGATGAGCGGCACGGCGAACCGCGCGCGTCAGGCCTGCGCCCGCGCCAGCGATGGCGAAACGGAGAACAGCGGGGCGGTCTGCTCGTCGACCGGCAGTTCGTTGTCCGCGGCGAAGCGCATCACGAACTCGAACGCGTCCGGGCAGATCGACCGCAGCTCGTCCGACACGAACAGGCATTTGATCCCGCCGGACACGATCGGCATCGCGAGCCGCGTCGACGCGATGTGAAGCCCCGGCCGCCGTTCGCCGACGAACAGCGTGATGACGCCCATCAGCCGCTCGCCCCAGTCTCCGGGGCGGAATACCTTCTGGCGGTGCGTGATTCCTTTGATCAGATAGCCGGAAATCTGGCCTTGCGTCGTGAGATTGATGCGATCCATGTGTGCGCTGGTTATGCGTCCCCGTCTTCGCGTTGCGAATCCCGGGCCGCGATCTTCAATTGGCGGAGCTTGTGATAGAGCGTCTTCTTCGGCATCCCGAGGTCGACGCTTGCGTCGGCGACGTTGCCGTGATGGCGGCGCAGCATGTCCTCGATCAGCATCCGCTCGAAATACGCGAGCTGCTCCGCGAGCGTGCCGCCTTTCGCGGCACCCGCGCCCGCGCTCGTGCCGGCCGACAACAGGCTGTCGCCGGTCAGCCCGAGCACGAAGCGGTCCGCGACGTTCTGCAACTCGCGCACGTTGCCGGGCCATGGGTGCGTCATCAGCTCGGACACCTGCGCGGCGGACACGACCGGCGCCGTCGTGCCGAAGCGGCGCGCGGCCGCGAGCACGAAGTGCTCGAACAGCAGCGGCACGTCCTCGCGCCGCTCGCGCAGCGGCGGCAGCTCGATCTGCGCGACGTTCAGCCGATACAGCAGGTCCGCGCGGAAGCGCCCGTCGGCCGACAGCTCGGCCAGGTCGGCCTTCGACGCGGCGACGATCCGGCAGTCGACCGGAATCAGCTCGTTCGCGCCGAGCCGCTCGACCACGCGCTCCTGCAGCACGCGCAGCATCTTGATCTGCAGCGGAATCGGCATCGTCTCGATCTCGTCGAGAAACAGCGTGCCGCCGTTCGCCCACTCGACCTTGCCGACGCGTTTCTTGATCGCGCCGGTGAACGCGCCCGCCTCGTGGCCGAACAGCTCGCTCTCGAACACCTGTTCCGGCAGGCCGCCGCAGTTGAGCGCGACGAAATGCGCGTCGCGCCGCCCGCCGAAATCGTGCAGGCTGCGCGCGATCAGCTCCTTGCCGGTGCCGGTTTCGCCGGTGATCAGCACCGACACGGACGTATCCGCGAGCCGCAGGATCTTCTTGCGGACGTCCGCGATCGCCGGCGACTTGCCGAGCACCAGCGCCTCGATGCCCTGCCAGTTGCGCAGCGACGCCCGCAGCCCCTCGACCTCGAGCGTCAGGCGGCGCTTCTCGACCGCGCGGGCCACGCGGCCCGCGATCACGTCGGACGAGAACGGCTTCTCGATAAAATCGTATGCGCCGACGCGCATCGCGCCGACCGCCGTCGAAATGTCCGCGTGCCCGCTGATCAGCACGACCGGGATCTGCGCGTCGATCGCCATCACGCGATCGAGCAGCTGCAAGCCATCGATGCCGGGCATCCGCACGTCCGACACGATCACGATCGGCGCGCCCGGCGCGACGTCGGCGAGCGCGTCGGACGCCGACGCGTACGCGCTCACCGCGAACCCGGCCAGCGCGACGGCCTGTTCGACGCCGATCCGGACGTTTTCGTCGTCCTCGACGACCAGCACCCGAATCTCATCTTCCATGCTCTGTCCTTTGCGGCTCGGCCGCCGCGAATTCGATAGTGAAGCGGGCGCCGCCGTCGTCGAGGTTGGTCGCGGAGATCTTCGCGCCGAACCCTTCGACGATCCGCGACGTGATCGCGAGCCCGAGCCCGAGGCCTTGTCCGCGCGGCTTCGTCGTGACGAACGGCTCGAACAGGTGCGCGAGCATGTCCGGCGCGATGCCCGACCCGCTGTCGTCGATCGTGAAGCGCACGCGGCCGTGCGAATCGGGCTCGCTCGCATCGCTCGCATTGATCGTGATCACGCGCGTGCTCGCGTCGCGAACCGCGTCGAGCGCGTTGCCGAGCAGATTGACGATGACCTGTTGCAACTGGCTCGATTCCGCATAGACGGTCGTGCCGGGCGGAATCCGCACGTCGAGCCGCACCGCCTCGTCGCGGATCCGCGATTCGTAGATGAGCCGCGCGTGCGACACCGCTTCGGCGAGCGACACCGCGACCCGCTCGATGTCCGGCTTGCGCGCGAACGTCTTCAGCTCGCCGGTGAGCACCGCCATGCTGTCGACGAGGCGGCCGATGCGCTCGAGATTCGCGAGCGCCTGCGCGGGCTGATTGCGCTCGAAGAACGTGCGCGCATTGTCGCAAAGGGTGCGGATCGCGACGAGCGGCTGGTTCAGCTCGTGCGTGAGGCCGGCCGCCATCTGGCCGAGCACCGCGAGCTTGCCCGCGTGCACGACTTCCTGCTGCGTCGCGCGCAGCCGTTGCTCAGTGCGCTCGCGCTCGGCGATCTCCCGCTGCATCCGCTCGTTCGCGGACGTCAGCGCGGCGGTGCGCTGCGCGACGGTCGTCTCGAGCTGGTCGTTCGCGCGACGCAGCGCATCCTGCGCGTTGAGCTTCTCCGCGATCGTCCGGCGGCGCTGAACCGCGTACAGCGCATAGAGCGCGGCGATCAGGAACGCGCCCGTCACGAACAGGAACGCGACGCGCTGCTGTCGCCGCGCGCCGGCGGTGTCGAGCAGCACCATGATCGTGTCGCCGCCCTGCGGCGCCGGGCGCGACATCACCAGATAGCGGGCGGTGCGGCCCGCGCGGCGCAGGTCCGGGAACACGCCGAGCCACGCGACGGCGTTCCAGTCGCCGACCCGCCGATGCGCGAGCGCCTCGACCGTGCGGCCCGCGTATTGGCGCGACGCCTGGATGTCGTGCTGCTGCTGCGCGGTCATCGCGCGCAGCGCGGTGAATTTCCATTCCGGCTCGGTCGAGATCACGATCACGCCGTTGCCGTCGACGACCATCGCCGCCTCCCCCGGCATTCGCCACGCGGATTCGAGCGCATCGACGCTGACCTTGACGGCCGCCGCGCCGATTGCCTTGCCGCCGTCGCGCACGACGCTCGCGAAGTACAGCCCGGGGATGCCGGTGTTGGTGCCGATCCCGAAGAAGCGGCCGCTGCCGTGCGCGAGCGCGTCCTGGAAGTAAGGGCGGTACGACACGTTGGTGCCGACGAAGCTGACCGGCTGGTTCCAGTTGCTCGCGGCGATCACCGAGCCGCGCGCGTCGATCACGTCGACGGCGCCGCTGCCGGCATCGCGGTTCACGGCTTCGAGATAGGTGTCGACCGTGTGGGTCAGGTCGGGCGCGTCGTGTGGCGACGCGTTCGCGTCATGTGGCGACGCGTTCGCGTCATGTGGCGACGCCTGCGCGTCATGCGGCGACGCCTGCGCATCATGTGGCGACGCCTCCGCGTCGTGCTCCGACGCCTTCAGCAACGCGCGCACGCTGTCCTGGCGCGCGACGAGCGCGGGCATCATCTCGAAGCGCCCGAGCTCGCTTTTCAGGCTGGCGGAGTAGAGGTCGAGCCGGTGCGCGCCGACGCCGGCGAGCGCGTCGATCGCGCGGTCCCATGCGAACTCGACCGCGGCGGCGGTCACGCCGACATACAGCGCGGCCGCCGCCGCCCATCCCCACCACGCGATTCCCTTGTAGCGCTTCTGCACGTTCCCCCTTATCCGCCGAAATGCGCGAGCAGGATCAGCGTCACGGTGACGACGATCGCGCCGCCGATACGCGTGGCGATCTGCGCGAACGGCATCAGCTGCATCCGGTTCGCGGCGGTCAGGATCGCGACGTCGCCGGTGCCGCCCTGGCCGCTGTGGCACGCGTTCACGATTGCGGTGTCGATAGGGTACATCTTCATCAGGCGCCCGACCACGAAGCCCGTGCCCATCAGCGTGACGACGGTCGCGACGATCGTCACGACGTTGACGAGCGTGAACGCGGCGGTCAGCTTGTCCCACGGCGTCATCGCGACGCCGATCGCGAACAGCAGCGGATACGTGACCGCGGTCGAGAAGAACTTGTAGACGACGAACGCGCCTTCCTGCAGCGGCGGCGACACCGCGCGCGCGAGCTTCACCAGCACCGCGAGGAACAGCATCGCGACCGGCGCGGGCAGCCCGAACAGCTTGTTCGCCATCAGCCCGACCAGGTACAGCGTGATCGCGGTGATACCGGCCGCCGCGATGTGGCTGACGTCGACGTGGCCGCGAATCTCCTCGTTCGACGACGCCATTTCCTCGCTCTCGCCGACTTGCAGGCGGCCGTTGCCGGTCAAATGCGGGAAGCGCTTGCCGAGCATGTCGAGCGCGCCGGACAGGATGATCGCGGTCAGGCTGCCGAGCATCACCGGCGGCAGCACCTGCGCGAACAGCCCGCCTTGCGCGACGTGCATGATCTCCGAGTAGCCGACCGACAGCGGGATCGCGCCTTCGCCGACGCCGCCGGCCATGATCGGCACGACGATGTAGAGCAGCGTGTGCTTCACGCCGAGCCCGAGCGCGGCGCCGACCGCGGTGCCGACGATCGTCGCGGCGATCGTGCCGGCCGCGAGCGGGATGAAGATCTTCAGGAAGCCCTGGATCAGCACGCGCCGGTCCATGCTCAGAATGCTGCCGACGATGATCGACGCGATGAACAGGTACAGGAAGTTCGTCGACTTCGTGAACTCGACCGTGAGGCTCTGCACCGGCTTCGGCAGCACGTGGTAGTAGACGAGCGCCGACGGCACGAACGTCGCGAAGATCGCCGCCGCGCCGATATTGCGCAGAATCGGCAGGCGCTTGCCGAGTTCGGCGCACGTGAAGCCGCAGAACGCGAGCACCGCGATCGCCATCGAGATTTCGCCGGGCACTTTGCCGGTGATCGCGAAGCCGGCGATCAGCGCGAGCAGGATGAAGTACACCGGCAGCGGAATGATGCCGATCCGGATTTCCATCAGCTTCCACCAGCCTTCCGGCCAGAAGCGAGTGTTGCTTGCTGAGGGCTGCTCGGGCAGCGATTGGGGTGACGCGGATGCGGGTGCGCTGGTCTGCACGGGGTGTCTCCTTCGTTTTCGGTGCCGCTTGGCGGGCGCCGTCGGTACTTGCTTTGGGAAAGGTTTGTGCAACGGCCTGAAGACCGCCTGGACATCTATAGAGCACGGCCCGTGCCAGCTTCATCGGACGCTTGATAATTTTTATAACACATTGATTTTTATGCATTTGTTTGCGGTGTGCGGTGCTCGGCCAGCAGGTGGCGAGCCGAAAATTCGGAATCGACGCGATCGGCAGGCTGAAATTTCAGCCTGCCGATCGCGCCCCGGGATTTCCCTGATCTGATGAAAATTTATTTTTTCTCGCGTATCCATTGTGTAAATTAAGTTTCATCGCCTCTGTCGATTCCGACCGCATGCTCACACCCCGCCTGCCGAATACATCCGATGCCGAGCCGCCGATCGCCGCGCGCATCGGCGCGGCGATGCCGTCGCTGACGCCGATCCACCGGCGCATGGGCGAATACGTGCTCGCGAATCCGTTCCGCGCGGCGACGATGCGGATCGACGAGCTCGCGAGCGCGGTCGGCGCGTCGGTCGCGACCGCGAACCGCTTCGCGAGGGCGCTCGGCTTCGACGGCTACCCGGCGATGCGCGCGGCGCTCGTGCGCGGCTTCGAGGCGACGCTCGCGCCGGTCGAGCGGCTGCGCTCCGCGCAAGAGCAGGAGCCCGGGGTGCGCGGCGGCGTCTGGGTCGATGCGGTGTTCGATCAGGCGATCGCGAACCTCGAGGCGACGCGTGCGCAGCTCGATCCGTCGAACGTCGACGCGGCGGTCGAGGCGATCGTCGCCGCGCGCCGCGTGTTCGTCCTCGGCGCAGGGTCGAGCGCGTTCCTCGCCGGGCTGATGGAGCACGGGCTGGCGATCTGCCACGACGACGTACAGTCGCTCGCGCTGCTCGGCGGTCCGTCGCATGCGGCGCGGCGCCTGTTTACGGCCGACGCGCGCGATCTCGTGATCGCGATCGCGGTGCCGCGCTACGTCGAGGACACGATCGAGCTCGCGCGCCGCGCGGCCGCGCGCGGCGCGCCGGTGCTCGCGCTGACCGATGGCCCCGAATCGCCGCTCGTGCCGTTCGCGACGCTGAAGCTGTACGTGAAGGCCGAGCGGCGCTTCGCGGCGATGTCGGAGGCGGCGGTGCTCACGTTGATCGAGGCGCTGATCGACGCGGTCGCGCTGCGCACGCAGCGCTCCGCGAAGGCTGCGGCCGACATGACCGAGTTCGTGCTGCCGTGGCTCACGCAGCCGCAGGCGGCGTTGTCTTCTTCTCCTTCTCCCGATTCGACGAAATCATCATGACCGGAACACCGATCGTCGCGATTCATGGCGGCGCAGGCACGATCCTGCGCGACGCGATGAATACCGAAACCGAAGCGCAGTACCGCGCCGAACTGACCGCGATCCTGCGCGCCGCGCAGGCGGTGCTCGCCGAAGGCGGCAGCGCGCTCGACGCGGTCAGCGTCGCGGTGCGGATGCTCGAGGACTGCCCGCTGTTCAATGCGGGGCGGGGCTCGGTATATACGGCGGAAGGCCGGCACGAGCTCGACGCGGCGATCATGGACGGCGCGACGCTCGCGGCCGGCGCGGTCTGCTGCGTGACGCGCGTGCGCAATCCGGTGCTCGCCGCGCGCCGCGTGATGGAGGCGAGCGAGCACGTGATGTTCGCGGGGCAGGGCGCGGACGCGTTCGCGGCCGCGCAGGGGCTCGAACTCGTCGAGCCTGGGTATTTCGCGACCGAATCGCGGCACGAGCAGTGGGTGAAGGCGCGCGGCGTCGCGGGCACGGTGCTCGACCACGACGCCGCGACGCTCGCGTTCGGCGACGGCGCCGCCGAGCGCGCGCCGGAGCCCAAGCCCGAGCCGATCGACCCGGACCGCAAGCTCGGCACCGTCGGCGCGGTTGCGCTCGACTGCCGCGGCCATCTGGCGGCCGCGACGTCGACGGGCGGGATCACGAACAAGCAGCCGGGCCGCGTCGGCGACACGCCGATCATCGGCGCCGGCTGCTATGCGGACGACGCGACGTGCGCCGTATCGTCGACCGGCACCGGCGAGATGTTCATCCGGCTCGCGACCGCGCACGACGTCGCCGCGCAGATCGCCTATCGCGGCGCGTCGCTCGCCGACGCCGCGCACGACGTCGTGATGAACAAGCTGCCGCGCATCGCGGGCCGCGGCGGGATCATCGCGGTCGACGCGCAGGGCAACGTCGCGATGCCGTTCAACACCGAAGGGATGTACCGCGGCTATGCGCGCGTCGGCGAGGCGCCGGTCACCGGGATCTATCGCGGTGACGGTGGCGACGACGACGACCGCGACAACCGCGACGACCGCGACGATCCAGCCGGGCCGCGCGGGACCTGACCCGCGCCGACCCGAGTTCACCCGTATCGAGGAGAGCACGCATGACTTCGAGCCGAACGCCGTCCGACCGGGGCCTGCCCGATTCACTGGCTGATTCGCTGCCCGACTCGCTGCCCGACTCGCTGCCCGATTCGCGCGTGATCGCGGTCGACGATCTGTCCGTCGCCTTTCGCCGCGAAGGCGGCGCGTTCGACGCGGTGCGCGGCGTGTCGTTCCACGTCGATCGCGGCGAGACGCTCGCGATCGTCGGCGAGTCGGGCTCCGGCAAGTCGGTCACGTCGCTCGCGCTGATGCGGCTCGTCGAGCACGGCGGCGGCGCGATCACGAGCGGCCGGATGACGTTCCGGCGGCGCGGTGGCGCGCTCGTCGATCTCGCGCGCGCGTCGTCCGCGACGATGCGCACCGTGCGCGGCGCCGACATCGCGATGATCTTCCAGGAGCCGATGACGTCGCTGAACCCGGTGTTCACCGTCGGCGACCAGATCAGCGAGGCGATCGCGCTGCACCAGTCGAAGAGCGCGTCGGCCGCGCGCGCGGAGACGCTGCGGCTGCTCGATCTCGTGCGAATTCCGGAGGCGCGCCGCGTGTTCGCGCGCCATCCGCATCAACTGTCCGGCGGGATGCGCCAGCGCGTGATGATCGCGATGGCGCTGTCGTGCCGGCCCGCGCTGTTGATCGCCGACGAGCCGACCACCGCGCTCGACGTGACGATCCAGGCGCAGATCCTGCAACTGATTCGCGGGCTGCAGGACGAGATGAACATGGGCGTGATCTTCATCACGCACGACATGGGCGTCGTCGCCGAGGTCGCCGATCGCGTGCTCGTGATGTATCGCGGCGAGAAGGTCGAGGAAGGGCCGTCCGACACGATCTTCGCGGCGCCCACGCATCGCTACACGCGCGCGCTGCTCGCGGCGGTGCCGCGGCTCGGCTCGATGAACGGCACCGATTTGCCGGCGAAGTTTCCGCTGCTGAGGGTCGAAGGAGGGGCCGCGGGCACGGCCCCCACGGCCGCCGAAACGCCCGCCGCCGCCGTCGCGGAGGACGCTCCCGCCGCTCCCGCCGCTCCCGCCGCTCCCGCCGCGGCCGCCGTGCCGATCGAGCCCATCGCGCAGCCGAGCGTCGATCCCGATGCGCGGCCGATCCTGCGCGTGCGCGACCTCATCACGCGCTTCCCGGTGAAAAGCGGCTTCTTCGGCCGCGTGTCGCAATACGTGCACGCGGTCGAGCGAGTGAGCTTCGAGCTGCGCGCGGGCGAGACGCTCGCGCTCGTCGGCGAGTCCGGCTGCGGGAAGTCGACGACCGGCCGCTCGCTGCTGCGGCTCGTCGAATCGCAGAGCGGCTCGATCGAGTTCGACGGCCGCGACATCAGCGCGTTGAAGGGCCACGAGCTGCAGGCGCTGCGCCGGAACATCCAGTTCATCTTCCAGGATCCGTTCGCGTCGCTGAACCCGCGCCTGACGGTCGGCTTCTCGATCATGGAGCCGCTGCTCGTGCACGGCGTCGCGAGCGGCAAGACCGCTCAGGCGCGCGTCGACTGGCTGCTCGACAAGGTCGGCCTGCCCGCCGACGCGGCGAACCGCTATCCGCACGAGTTCTCCGGCGGCCAGCGCCAGCGGATCGCGATCGCGCGCGCACTCGCGCTGAACCCGAAGGTCGTGATCGCGGACGAGTCGGTGTCGGCGCTCGACGTGTCGGTGCAGGCGCAGATCGTGAACCTGATGCTCGACCTGCAGCGCGAGCTCGGCGTCGCGTATCTGTTCATCTCGCACGACATGGCGGTCGTCGAGCGCGTCAGCCATCGCGTCGCGGTGATGTATCTCGGCCAGATCGTCGAGATCGGCCCGCGCCGCGCCGTGTTCGAGGCGCCGCGGCATCCCTATACGAAGAAGCTGATGAGCGCGGTGCCGGTCGCCGATCCGGCGCGCCGCCACGCGCCGCGCCAGCTCGCGGCGGACGAGATCCCGAGCCCGATCCGCGCGCTCGGCGACGAGCCCGTCGTCGCGCCGCTCGTCGCGGTCGGGCCCGATCACTACGTCGCCACGCATCGCGTCGGCGGCGCGTACTGACGCGCGAGGTGCGGCGATGGACCGCAGCTGCGCGAAAGCCAGGAACCGGCGATTCTTTCCCGAGCGGGCGTCGTCGCTGCGCCCGTCTTCTCACGCGGTATCGAATCCTTCACAGGAGCCAAGCACAATGAACAAGCCGCATTCGTTCCCGATGTTCCGTCCGCGCGCGCTGATCGTCGCGGGCGCCAGCGCGTTCGCGCTGTCGGCCGCGCTGCCCGCGTACGCGCAGCAGAACGTGGTGGTGGCCGTGTACTCGACGTTCACGACGATGGATCCGTACGACGCGAACGACACGTTGTCGCAGGCGGTCGTCAAGTCGTTCTACGAGGGGCTGTTCGGCTTCGACAAGGACATGAAGCTCGTCAACGTGCTCGCGACCGGCTATGAAGCGTCGCCCGACGCGAAGGTCTACACGATCCACCTGCGTCACGGCGTGAAGTTCCAGGATGGCACCGACTTCAACGCCGAAGCGGTGAAGGCGAACTTCGATCGCGTGACCGATCCGGCGAGCAAGCTCAAGCGCGCCGGCCTGTTCCGCATCATCGAGAAGACCGAGGTCGTCGATCCGTACACGGTGAAGATCACGCTGCGCGAGCCGTTCTCGGCGTTCATCAACACGCTCGCGCATCCGTCCGCGGTGATGATCTCGCCCGCCGCGCTGAAGAAGTGGGGGCATGACATTTCGCTGCATCCGGTCGGCACCGGGCCGTTCGAGTTCGTCGAGTGGAAGCAGACCGACGACATGAAGGTGAAGAAGTTCGCCGGCTACTGGAAGAAGGGTTATCCGAAGGTCGATTCGATCGACTGGAAGCCCGTCGTCGACAACAACACGCGCGCCGCGCTGATCAAGACCGGCGAGGCGGATTTCGCGTTCACGATTCCGTTCGAGCAGGCGGCGGACCTGAAGGGCAATCCGAAGGTCGATCTGATCGAGGCGCCGTCGATCATCGAGCGCTATATCTCGCTGAACACGCAGCAGAAGCCGTTCGACAATCCGAAGGTGCGCCAGGCGCTCAACTACGCGATCAACAAGGAGGCGCTCGCGAAGGTCGTGTTCGCGGGCTATGCGACGCCGGCGACGGGCGTCGCGCCGGTCGGCATCGACTTCGCGGCGAAGCTCGGGCCCTGGCCGTATGACCCGGCGAAGGCGCGCGCGTTGCTGAAGGAGGCCGGCTATCCGAACGGCTTCGATTCGACGCTGTGGTCCGCGTACAACCACACGACCGCGCAGAAGCTGATCCAGTTCGTTCAGCAGCAGCTCGCGCAGGTCGGCGTGAAGGTGCAGGTGCAGGCGCTGGAGGCGGGCGAGCGCGTCGCGAAGGTCGAGAGCGCGCCGGATCCGGCGACCGCGCCGGTGCGGATGTACTACAGCGGCTGGTCGGCGTCGACCGGCGAGGCGAACTGGGCGCTGTCGCCGCTCGTCTCGTCGGCGTCGTTTCCGCCGAAGCTGTACAACACCGCGTACTACAAGAACAGCCAGGTCGACGACGATCTGGCGAAGGCCCTCCAGACGACCGACCGCGCGAAGAAGACCGCCCTCTACGCGGACGCGCAGAAGCAGGTCTGGAGCGACGCGCCGTGGATCTTTCTCGAACAGGAGAAGATCGTCTACGCGCGCAGCAAGCGTCTGCACGGGATGTACGTGATGCCGGATGGCAATTTCAATTTCGACGATATCTCGGTGAAGTAAGCGCGGTCATAAGCACGTTTGCGGGCGCGCTTGTAAGTGCGTTCGTCAGCGTGCTTCTCGCGCGCTCCAGCGCCGACGGGAAGCTTCCGCCGGCGCGCCGTCCCGGTGGGTGCCCTATGCTGAATTTCATCGTCAAACGCCTGTTCGGTCTGCTGCCGACGCTCGCGATCGTCGCGGTGCTCGTGTTCCTGTTCGTGCACCTGCTGCCGGGCGATCCGGCGCGGCTCGCGGCGGGCCCCGAGGCCGACGACGCGACCGTCGCGCTCGTGCGCGCGGACCTCGGCCTCGACAAGCCGCTGCCGACGCAGTTCACGAACTTCTTTCTGCGGATGACGCACGGCGACTTCGGCAAGTCGACGCGCAGCAAGCGGCCGGTCACGACCGAAATCGGCGAGCGTTTCATGCCGACGCTGTGGCTGACGCTCGACAGCATGGTCTGGTCGACGCTGTTCGGGATGGGGATCGGGATCGCGTCGGCGGTGTGGCGCAACCGCTGGCCGGACCGGATCGGGATGACGCTCGCGGTGTCCGGCATCTCGTTTCCCGCGTTCGCGCTCGGGATGCTGCTGATGGAGATCTTCTCGGTGAAGCTCGGCTGGCTGCCGGTCGTGCCGGACGGCACGTGGAAGAGCTACGTGCTGCCGTCGCTGACGCTCGGCGCGGCGGTGGCCGCGGTGATGGCGCGCTTCACGCGCGCGTCGTTCGTCGAGGTGCTGAACGAGGATTTCGTGCGCACCGCGCGCGCGAAGGGCGTGCACGAGCCGATGGTCGTGCTCAAGCACTGCCTGCGCAACGCGATGATCCCCGTCGTGACGATGATGGGGCTGCAGTTCGGCTTCCTGCTCGGCGGCTCGATCGTCGTCGAGGCGGTGTTCAACTGGCCGGGGCTCGGGCGCCTGCTCGTCGATTCGGTGACGATGCGCGACTACCCGGTGATCCAGGCGATCGTGCTGCTGTTCTCGCTCGAGTTCGTGCTGATCAACCTGATCGTCGACGTGCTGTACGCGGTGATCAACCCGACCATCCGTTTCAAGTGAAATTTCCAGTGACGTTTTCCGCGCAGTTTTCAGTGCAGTTTTCAGCGCAGTTTTCAGTGAACGTGACAAAGAGGCCCGCATGAACGCGACCGTTCCTTCCGCGCCCGCCGCTCCGCCCGCATCGGCGCCGATCCGCACGCCGTGGCGCGAATTCTGGCGCAAGTTCCGCAAGCAGCACGTCGCGCTCGTCGCGGCCGCGTTCGTGGTCGTGCTCGTCGTGCTCGCGTTCGTCGGCCCGCACATCGTGCCGTACGACCCGGAGAACTATTTCGACTACGACGCGCTGAACGCGCCGCCGTCGGCCGCGCACTGGTTCGGCGTCGACGCGCTCGGCCGCGACATCTTCAGCCGGATCGTCGCCGGCACGCGGATCTCGCTCGCGGCCGGCTTCTTCTCGGTCGCGCTCGGCGCGCTGATCGGCACGTTCTTCGGGCTGCTCGCCGGCTACTACGAAGGCTGGTGGGACCGGATCACGATGCGCATCGCCGACGTGCTGTTCGCGTTCCCCGGGATCCTGCTCGCGATCGGCGTCGTCGCGATCCTCGGCAACGGGATGATCAACGTGATCTGCGCGGTCGCGATCTTCAGCATTCCGGCGTTCGCGCGGCTCGTGCGCGGCAACACGCTGTCGCTGAAGCACATGACCTATGTCGAGGCCGCGCGCAGCATCGGCGCGTCCGACTGGACGATCCTCACGCGGCACATTCTGCCGGGCACGGTGTCGTCGATCGTCGTGTACTTCACGATGCGGATCGGCACGTCGATCATCACCGCCGCGAGCCTGTCGTTCCTGGGCCTCGGCGCGCAGCCGCCGACGCCCGAGTGGGGCGCGATGCTGAACGAGGCGCGCGCGGACATGGTGACCGCGCCGCATATCGCGATCTTCCCGAGCCTCGCGATCTTCCTGACCGTGCTCGCGTTCAACCTGCTCGGCGACGGGCTGCGCGACGCGCTCGACCCGAAGCTGGAGCGGCGCTGATGACGGGCGCGACGTTCGACGCGGCGCTGCGCTGCGGCGCGCTGCCGGCCGGGCCGCGCGGCACGATCGCCGACGTGCCCGGCGTGACGGTCGGGCACTGCACGCTCGACGACGGGCCGGTGCAGACCGGCGTGACGGTCGTGAAGCCGCATCCGGGCGACGTGTATCGCAGCAAGGTGCCGGCCGGCGCGGCGGTGATCAACGGTTTCGGCAAGAGCGTCGGGCTCGTGCAGGTCGACGAGCTCGGCGTGCTCGACACGCCGATCGCGCTGACGAACACGTTCGCGGTCGGCGCGATCGGCGAGGCGCAGATTCGCGCGGCGATCGCCGCGAATCCGTCGATCGGCCGCGACTGGCCGACCGTGAATCCGCTCGTGTTCGAGTGCAACGACGGCTATCTGAACGACCTCCACGCGTTCGCGGCGACCGCCGATCATTACGCGGCCGCGCTGCGCGACGCGTCGCGCGACGTCGTGCGCGGCGCGGTCGGCGCCGGGCGCGGGATGTCGTGCTTCGACCTGAAGGGCGGGATCGGCTCGGCGTCGCGCGTCGCGGTCGCGGCGGGGCGGCCATATACGGTCGGCACGCTCGTGCTCGCGAACTTCGGACGGCTGCCGATGCTGACGCTCGGCGGCGTGCCGGTCGGGCGGATGGTCGCCGGACGCGACGCTGCTTCGGCCGCGGCGGCTGCCTTGGCTGCTTCGACTGCTTCGACTGCTTCGACTGCTTCGACTGCCTCGGCGGTGGTTGCGCCGCCGCCCGAGCAGGGCTCGATCATCATGCTGCTGGCGACCGACGCGCCGCTCGACGCGCGCCAGCTTGCCCGGCTCGCACGCCGCGCGGCGGCGGGGCTCGCGCGCACCGGGTCGGTGTATGGCCACGGCAGCGGTGACATCGCGCTCGCGTTCTCGACCGCGTACACGATTGCACACGACGCGCGCACCGTCGCGTTGTCCGCGCTGCTCGCGGACGCGACGCTCGATCCGCTGTTCCAGGCGGCGGCCGACGGCGTCGAGCAGGCGATCGTCGACGCGTTGATGTCCGCCGTCACGGTCGCGGGCCGCGACGGCCACGTGCGCCGCGCGCTGCGCGACGCGATCCCCGATCTCGACCGCGTTCTCGCGGAAGGCTCTCCCTCTCGCCCATGAAAATCCTCATCTCGACCGACATCGAAGGCGTCGCCGGCGTGTTTGCCGCCGAGCAGGTGCGCGCCGGCAATCCCGAGTACGAGCGCGCGCGGCGCTGGATGACCGCCGAGGCGAACGCGGCGATCGAAGGCGCGTTCGCGGGCGGCGCGCAGGCGGTCTGGGTCAACGATTCGCACGGCGGCTTCCGGAACCTGCTGCCCGACGCGCTCGACGCGCGCGCGCGCGTGATTCTCGGCAAGCCGCGCGTGCTCGGGATGATGGCGGGGCTCGAAGCGCGGCCCGATCTGGTGTTCATGATCGGCTACCACGCGAAGTCGCAGACGCGCGGCGTGCTCGCCCACACGATCAACAGCAGCGCGTTCACGCAGGTCTGGCTGAACGGCGTCGAAGTCGGCGAGGCGGGGCTCTACGGCGCGCTCGCGCGCGAGCATGGCGCGCACGTCGCGCTCGCGTCCGGCGACGACGTGTTCGCGCAGGAGACGCGGCCGCTTTTCCCGGACGCGCATTTCGAGACGGTGAAGACGGCCGGCGGCGCATCGACCGGCGACACGCTGACGCCGGCGGCCGCGTGCGCGCGGATCCTGGCGGCCGCGCGCGAGACGGTCGAGCGCGCGTGGGCGGCTGGTATGCGTGCGGAGTCGCACCGGCCGGCGCCCGCGACCTGCACGCTGCGCGTGCAGACGGCCGCGTTCGCGGACCTGTTCGCGGTGCTGCCGACGCTCGAGCGCGTCGATGCGGTCACGCTGCGTTTCGGCGGGGAGTCGGTCGAGTACGTGGTGCGCACGCTGAACAGCCTGTCGGCGATGTCGTTCATGCTGCGGTGACGGGCGTCGTATGCGACGGCACAAAAAAAATGCGCGCTGCCGAATCGCTTGGCTAGCGCGCTGAAAGGCACTCGGTTCGGCGACGGCACGCGGACCGGTAGGGTTCCCGCTGCCGGCGTCAATTGATTCTCTGCGTGATTCAATGTGAAGGATTGGCCGCGTTTAGCATAGGCGAATGCGTATAAAAAGCAAGAGAAACATCTGGTACGAACGGCCGTGAAGGGACGTAAACAAGAACGTAAACGACCGCGCGCGACTCAGCCGAAGCCGTCGTCGCGCGCAATGAGAGACTGAAGCGGGGACGGAAGCCGGCAGGCGCCGGCTTCCGGTCACACGTCGAAGAACACCGTTTCGTCCGCGCCCTGCATCCGGATGTCGAAGCGGTAGATCGGGCGGGCGCCCGCCTGCGCGACGCGCTTCGCGACGAGCGTCGCGCGACGCTCGGCCGGCACCGCGTTCAGCACCGGATCGGCCGCGTTCGCGGCGGCTTCGTCGTCGAAGTACACGCGCGTGAACGCATGCGAGAGAATCCCGCGCAGCATCACCGTCACGTTGACGTGCGGCGCGTCTTCCGGCGAAATCTTGCCGGGCTTGACCGTCTCGACGACGAAGCGCTGCTGCGCGTCGGTGCCGGTACCCACGCGGGCGAAGCCGTTGAAGCCGGTTTTCGCGATCTCGTCGCGCGAGGCCGGATAGTGGCCCGTGCTGTCGGCTTGCGTGAACTCGAGCACCGCGTCGCCGACGACCTGGCCGTCGCCGTCGAACACCTGACCGATGATCAGCACGTGCTCGCCGGCCGCTTCGGGCGCCGCGATCGTCGGCGAAAACAGGCTCTTCAGATCGTAGTTGTACTGCTGCGGGCAGAGGCCGTACGCGAAGTACGGGCCGACCGTCTGCGAGGGGGTTTGTTTCAGCGTCGTCATCGCTCAGCGCTCCATCGGGGTGGCGTCGCGGCCGCGCAGCACGATGTCGAATTCGTAGCCGAGCGCGTAGCCTTCTTCGGTAATGTCCATCGAGAAGCGCGAGATCAGGCGATCGCGCGCTTGTTCAGGCGTGCCCTGGAAGATCGGGTCGTAGGCGAGCAGCGGATCGCCCGGGAAGTACATCTGCGTGACGAGGCGCGAGCCGAAATAGTCGCCGAACAGCGAGAAATGGATGTGGTTCGGGCGCCACGCGTTCGGATGGTTGCCCCACGGATACGCGCCGGGCTTGATCGTCAGAAAGCGATAGCGGCCTTCGCCGTCGGTGATGCAGCGGCCCGCGCCGAGGAAATTCGGGTCGAGCGGCGCGTCGTGCTGGTCGGTCTTGTGCACGTAGCGGCCCGCGGCGTTCGCCTGCCAGACCTCGACGAGCGTGTTGCGCACCGGCTTGCCGCCTTCGTCGAGCACGCGGCCCGTGACGACGATGCGCTCGCCGAGCGGCTCGCCGTTCTTCACCGCGTTCTTCGTCAGGTCGTGATCGAGCGCGCCGAGATCGTCGGTGCCGTAGACGGGCACGTACTGATCGCGCAGCTTTTCCTTCAGCGGAATCAGCGGCTTCGTCGGGCCGCGCTTCACGGACGAACGGTAGTCGGGATGGATGTAGGCCGGGTGCGACGGCCAGTCGCGCGGCGTGAGGATCGTGGGCGAATCCATTCAGTGTCTCCTCGTGGTGTCCGGGATCGGATGAACAGCACTTTAGACAATCCGGAAAGTTATGCAAAATGATGTTTTATCGCGAATCGTATAACGGACCGTTATGCAAAATCGTATCCCCGACGGCCGGGTGAAATTCCGGCATCTGCAGTGCTTTCTGGCGGTCGCGCAGTTCGGCGCGGTGCAGAAGGCGGCCGAAAGCCTGTCGATCACGCAGCCGGCCGTGTCGAAGACGATCGCCGAGCTCGAGGCGATCCTCGGCGTGAAGCTGTTCGAGCGCGGCCGGCACGGCGCGCAGCCGACCCGCGAAGGGCAGCTGTTCATCCCGCATGCGAGTGCGTGCGTGCTCGCGCTGCGGCAGGGCGTCGGGCTGCTCGCGCACGAGAGCGGCGGCGCGGCCGCGACGCTCGAGATCGGGATGCTGCCGACCGTCGCCGCGTCGCTCGCGCCGCCGGTGATGAAGGCGCTTGCCGCGCAATGGCCGCGCGTCGTCGTGCGGCTCGCGACCGCGTCGAACGCGGAGCTGCTCGAAAAGCTGAAAGCGGGCGCGATCGAATGTGCGATCGGGCGGCTGTCGGAGCCGGAGCGAATGGTCGGCCTCGCGTTCGAGCAGTTGTACAGCGAGCCGCTCGTCGCGGTCGTGCGCGCCGGGCATCCGCTGCTCGCGAGCGCCGCGCCGGCCGCCGAGCTTGCGCGGCATCCGGTGGTGCTGCCGCCTTACGGCACGATGATCCGCCAGTCGGCCGAGCAGCTGCTCGGCGCGTGCGGCGCGCCGCCGCTCGATTCGTTCGTCGAGGTGCTGTCGGTGTCGGTCGCGCGCGCGCTCGCGCTGCAAAACGACGCGGTCTGGTTCGTGCCGCTTTATGCGGCCGAGGCCGATCTCGCGGATGGCGCGCTCGCGCGCGTGCCGCTGCCGGCCGCGAGCACCGACGAGCCGGTCGGGCTGATTCTGCGCACCGACGCGCAGCCGTCGCCGGTCGCGCGCACGCTGATCGACGCGGTCAGGGAGATTGCGCGGGAGAGGCTGGCTGGGCGCATGGCGAAGAAGGCAAGGGGGCGGCGGCGGACGATGCGTGAGTCGGGGGCCGAGTGAGGGTAGCCATCACGTGCGTCAGGCTAAACTGATGAGTCCTTTTAATAGTGCTTTTAAGGGTGCTATTGAATGTGCTTTTAATCGTACTGAAATGGAGTAGAATAGCCGCCTGATCGATGAAGGAGTCGCCATGCCGCATAGAATCCTTGCCAATGTCACCGCGAGCGTTTCCGAGCTGAAAAAGAACCCGATGGGGACGGTTGCGGCGGGAGACGGTTTTCCGGTGGCGATCCTGAACCGGAACGAGCCGGCCTTCTACTGCGTGCCGGCGAAGGCGTGGGAGGCGCTGCTCGAACGCCTCGAAGACATCGAAGACAACGTGATTGCCGATACGCGAGCGGGCGAGAAGGTCGTGAAGGTCAGCCCGGATGCGCTTTGAACTCGGTTTTCTCGAATCGGCGCTGAAAGAGTGGAAGAAGCTCGACCGCCCCGTTCGGGACCAGTTCAAGGCCAAACTGCTCGAACGCCTCGACCATCCGCGCGTGCCTGCGGCCAAGCTCCACGGGCATGCCGACCGCTACAAAATCAAGTTGCGCAGTAGCGGATTTCGTCTTGTCTACGAGGTTCGCGACGCGGAGGTGATCGTCATCGTCGTCGCGGTCGGCCGGCGCGACCGCGACGCGGTCTATCTCGCCGCCGCAAAGCGCTAGCTGCCCGGGACACTCACCGCCGCCGCGCAAGCCTCACCCTTGCATCTTCCCGCTCGGCGGCCGACAGATCCGCCGAGTAACGAAACTCCCCCGCGACGAGCGACGCGACCGGCACGCCGTCGCGGAACAGCACGCGATTGCCGGCGAGCGCGGGCACCTTGTCGCCGGACAGCAGCGTGCCCGCGAGATTCAGCGGGTCCGCGCCGCTCACGCAGACGAACTGCCCGTCGCCCGGCTGCCGGCGCATCTCGCGCAGCACCGGAATCGCTTCCGGCAGCGCGAACTGTTCGCCCGCGAGCCCCGCGACGAAACGTCCGCCGCGAATCTCGCCGCGCGCTTCCAGCCGCTGCAGCACGCGCGCGAGCTCGCGCCAGCTCGGCAGCCAGTCCGCCTCGCGTTCCAGCAGGCGCCAGAACACGACGCCGTAGCGGCGCAGCAGCGTCCACGCGACATGCTCGAGCGCGTCCGGATCGGTGGCCGGCGGCCCGCGTCGCGACGTCGGCGCATCGACGGCGGCCGGTGCCGCGGGCCGCTGCACGAGTGCCCAGCGGCCCGCGTCGTCCATCCCGCCGATCAGCGCGCCGCCGCGCCGCGTGCGCGGCGCGTACGTCGCGCTGCGCTTCACCGCCGGACGCAGCAGCGCGCGCAGTCCCGCGAAGCTGTCCGCGTTCGCGAGCCCCGCCGATACGAGCTCGCCGAGCGCCTGCTCGAGCTCGACCGGCAGCAGATGCAGCGCGTCGACGAGCGCGTCGAAGAACATCGCGCCATGCGCGGCGAGCGCGTCGCGCACCTGCGTCGCGCGCGCGGACAATGCCGGCTGCGCGTCCGGATCGCGCAGTGCCTGCCACGCGGCGAGATCGCGGCGCGGCAGCAGCACGATCGGCGTCGTCTTGACCGGCGTGCCCGCCGCACGCGCCGGCGTGCCGATCCGCGTCCACACGAGCCGGCCCGATCGGCACAGCTCGTCGAGCCCGCCCGCCATATAGTCGGTCAGCCGCGCGGGCAACAGCGCGTCTTCCCATGCGCCGGCCGCCGCCTCGAACCCTTCGAGCTGTTCGACGACAGCCACGAGCGCGTCGCGGCCGGTGCCGTGCGTGTCAGGCGTCAGGCGCTGCCAGTGCAGCAGGAAGCGCATGAAGTCCGCGCGCTCGACCGGCTCGATCTCGCGGCGCAGCCGCTTCACCGTATAGCGATGGATCCGCGCGAGCAGATGCCGCTCGCACCATTCGTCCGCGGCCGCGCCCGGCGTGAAGCGGCCGCGCATCACGTAGCCTTCGCGCTCGAGCGCCGCGAGCGCGATCGATGCCGCCGCCGCCGGCACGCCGAGCGGCCGTGCGATCGCATCGAGCGCGAGCGGCCCGAAGCCGGTCAGCCGCGCGCGGATCACGTCGACCAGCGCCGCGTCCGCTTCCCACTGCGTCGCGCACGCGTCCGGCACTTTCAGCGCGGGCGTCGTGCGCGCATCCGGATGCAGCGCGCGGACGCACGTCACGCGCTCGACCGGCACCCACAGCGCGGCGCCGTCCTTTGAGACGAACCGCGTCGCGCGGCGGCGCACGGCCAGCTCGGCGAGCCACGCGTGCCAGCCGTCGTGAGCGTGCGCCTCGTCGTCGGCGATGCACGCGAGCGTCAGCAGCGCGTCGTGCATCTCGTCGGCGTCGCGCACGAGCGGCCACGCCTCGTCGCGCACCGCGGCGATCGCGTCCGCGTCGAGCGCGCCCAGATCGTCCGCCGACGCCGGATCGCTGTAGCGCCGCGCGAGCACCGCCTGCGTGCGGCGTTCCTCGAGCGGCGCGTCGTCGAGGAACGCATACGGCTTCGCGTTCAGGATCTCGGCCGCGAGCGGCGACGGCGCGGGCAGGTCGCGCGCGACGAGCGTCACGTCGCCGGCCTCGATCCGCCGCAGCAGCGCGAGCCAGCCGTCGGTGTCCATCGCGTCGTGCAGGCAGTCGTCGAGCGTCTGCGCGACGAGCGGATGATCGGGAATCTCGCGCTCGCCGACGAGGTTTTCCGCGCACGCGACCTGATCGGGGAACACGGTCGCGAGCAGATCCTCGCTCTTCATCCGCTGCAGCTGCGGCGCGGTCCGCTTGCCGCCGGTGAAGCGCGGCAGCGCGAGCGACGTCGTCGCGTTCCAGCGCCAGCGCACCGCGAACATCGGCGCGTCGAGCAGCGCCTGGATCAGCACGTGCTCGGCGCTCGACGCGCGCAGATAGCGCCACACCTCGTCGAGCGGGAAGCTGTGCGCGAGCGACAGCGACAGGATGATCGCGTCGTCGGTCGCGGCCGCCTGCAGCTCGAAGTTGAACGTGCGGCAGAAGCGCTTGCGCAGCGCGAGCCCCCACGCGCGATTGATCCGGCTGCCGAACGGCGTATGGATCACGAGCTGCGTGCCGCCCGATTCGTCGAAGAAGCGCTCCATCACGAGCGTGTCGTGTGTCGGCAGCGTGCCGAGCGCCGCACGGGCGCGCGCGAGGTAGTCGCCGATCTGGCGCGCGGCGTTGTCGGACAGGCGGAGCTCGCCGGTGAGCCAGCGCAACACGGGGGCGACGCGGCTCGCGGGTTCGGTGGAGACGGAGCGGGTGGGCGCGTCGGCCGCGTCGGTTCCCGCACCGACCGGATTCGCGCCGATTGCCGATGCGCGGCCATTGCCGAGCAGCGCGTCGACCTGCGCATACAGCCGCCCGACCGCGGCCGACAGCTCGTCGCTGCGCCCCGGCGCCTCGCCCAGCCAGAACGGGATGTTCGGCGCTTCGCCGCGCGCGTCCTCGACGCGCACGCGGCCGGTCTCGATCCGGATGATCCGGTACGACTGGTTGCCGAGCTGGAACACGTCGCCGGCCAGGCTCTCGATCGCGAAATCCTCATTGACCGTGCCGACCTGGATCCCCTGCGGCTCGAGCAGCACCGTGTAGTCGCCGGTGTCGGGGATCGTGCCGCCGGACGTCGTCGCGGTCATCATCGCGTTGCGCCGTCCGCGCACGGTGCCGCCGACGATGTCGCGATGCAGATACGCGGCGCGCACGCCGCGCCGGCTGCTGAAGCCTTCGGCGAGCATCTTCAGCACGTCGTCGAAGCGCTCGCGCGGCAGCCGCGCATACGGCGACGCGCACGTGAAGCGGCGGTAAAGCGCGTCCTCGTCCCACTCGCGGCACGCGACCTCGGCGACGATCTGCTGCGCGAGCACGTCGAGCGGCGCGTCGGGAATCTTCAGCGTGTCGAGCTCGCCGCGCCGCACGCAGTCGAGCAGCGCCGCGCATTCGACGAGCTCGTCGCGCGACAGCGGAAAGAGCCGCCCCTTCGGCACGCCGCCGACGTGGTGGCCCGAGCGGCCGACGCGCTGCAGGAACGGCGCGATCCCGCGCGGCGAGCCGACCTGCACGACGAGATCGACGTCGCCGATGTCGATGCCGAGCTCCAGCGACGCGGTCGCGACGAGCAGCTTCAGCTCGCCGCGCTTCAACCGCTGCTCGGCGTCGAGGCGGTGCTCTTTCGCGAGACTGCCGTGATGCGCGGCGATCGCGTCGCGGCCGAGGCGGTCCGCGAGATGGCGCGCGACGCGCTCGGCGACGCGCCGCGTGTTCACGAACACGAGCGTCGTCCGGTGCGCGGCCGCGAGCTCGGCGATGCGGTCGTACACCTGCTCCCAGACGTCGGTCGCCATCACCGGCTCGAGCGGCACGCGCGGCAATTCGAGCGCGAGATCGCGCTCGCGCGCGTGGCCGGTGTCGACGATCGCGCAGTCGCGCGGCGCGTCGGCCGGGCCGCCGACCAGGAAGCGCGCGACCGCGTCGATCGGCTTCTGCGTCGCGGAGAGCCCGATGCGCGGCAGCGCGCGGCCGACGAGCGCGTCGAGGCGTTCGAGCGACAGCGCGAGATGGCTGCCGCGTTTGCCCGACGCGAGCGCGTGAATTTCGTCGACGATCACCGAACGCACGCTCGACAGCATGTTGCGTCCGGACGTCGACGACAGCAGCACGTACAGCGACTCGGGCGTCGTCACGAGGATGTGCGGCGCGCGCTTGCGCAGCGCCGCGCGCTCGGCCTGCGTCGTGTCGCCGGTGCGTACCGCGGTGCGGATCGCGGGCACCGGCAGGCCGAGCCGCGCGAGCGATTCGGAGATGCCGGCGAGCGGCGCATCGAGGTTCACGTGGATGTCGTTCGACAGCGCCTTCAGCGGCGACACGTAGACGGTCAGCGTCGCGTCGGGCAGCGTGCCGCCGTGCGCGAGCGCGTTGCGCACGAGTTCGTCGATCGCGCACAGGAACGCGGTCAGCGTCTTGCCGGAGCCGGTCGGCGCGGCGACGAGCGTCGAGCGGCCCGCGCGAATGAGCGGCCACGCGAGCGCCTGCGCGCCGGTCGGCGCGGCGAACGTGCGGTGGAACCAGTCGGCGACGGCCGGGTGGAACACGTCGAGCACGCTGGTGGCGGGGCGGGTGACGGTGACGTCCATCGGAACGGAGAAGGGGCCGGAGCGAAGAGGCCGATCGGAATCGTCAGTGTGCCAGAGGCGGGCGAAGTCTGCGGCGCATCGCGCGGACTGGCCCGCGGACCGGCCGCCCAGGGCCTGCGCAAGCCGGTTATTGGCGTGAACAGACCCTACGCATTCGCCAACCACCCGAGCCAATACCTGAACGGCAGCATGTGCCCCCACGCCGCGTGCGCGAACCACAGCGCGCCGGCCCACGCGGTCGCGACGACGATCAGATCGCAATGCCCGCTCTTCCATAGCTTCAGCGAATGACGCCGCCAGATCCACGGCACGCCGAGCGGATTCGGCCAGTCGGCGAGCAGGTGCATGATGCCGCCGCACGCGAAGCCGAGCAGCGGCGCGGCCCACAGCGGAGACGGGCGGTGCGCGAGCGCGTGCCATGCGAATGCGAGCATCGCGATCCAGCCGATGCCCCAGTGTGTGACTGTGCGATGCGTGATCCACAGGCGGCGCGCGCGGCTCCACCACGCGACTTCGAGCCAGTCGGGCGCCGTGCCGCCGGCGACGCCGGCCACGAACGCGGCGGCGCAGCCCACGTGCCACGGGCCGGCCGCGCCCGATTGCGCGACGAGAACCGCCGCGATCAGACCGGCCGCGAAGCCGGTCGCGTGATGTGCATGATGCGATGCCATGGCGAACGAAACGGAAAACCGTGTTGCGTGAAAACGAAGGGGCGCTATCTTCGCAGATCGTTGCGATCTTGTGTATGTCGTCGGTGGATTGGTATTGGTGTCAAAAAATGGTATCGTTCTCGGCATGAAATCCAAACACGAAAAGACGCTCAGGCTGATCTTCTCTCGTCCAACGCCGGCGGGTGTCAAGTGGACGGATGCTGTTGCGCTGATGGGCGAATTAGGCGCGGAGATCGAGGAGCGGGAAGGATCCCGCGTGGCGATTTTCCTGTTCGGGCAAGTCACTGTGATGCACCGGCCGCACCCGTCACCCGACATGGACAAGGGCGCAGTGGCATCGCTGCGGAAGTGGTTTGAGGAAAATGGGGTGAAGCCGTGATCAACATCATGAACATTGGCGGCCAGAAGGCCGTGATTTCCTACGATTCGGAAATGGAGATGTTCCGAGGTGAGTTCGTTGGCCTAAACGGGGGAGCCGACTTTTACGCGATGGACGTCGCTGGTCTGCATCGCGAGGGGGAGCTGTCGCTGAGGATCTTCCTGGAGGAGTGCGAGCGGCGGCATGTCGATCCGCACAAGCGCTTTTCCGGCAAATTCACGCTGCGCGTATCGCCGCAGACCCACGAAGCCGCGTCGATCGCCGCGGCTGCGCGTGGCGTGAGCCTGAATCAATGGGCGGTGGATGTGCTGGAGCAGGCCGCGACGGCGAATTGATCGCCGTCGAAGTGAAAAGCGCCGTGCAAGACGGGGCATTGGGAAACCCTCAAACGCTCCGAAGCATGACACCCGACGCGCTGTCATCACGTTGTCACATCGCCGCTCGCCCCGACTGAGATAATGGAGCGCATTTGCCCGCGCGAGCGAATCGAAGGAGGCTCCATGAGCGAACACGACACCCGCGAATCGATGCACACGCGCCAGCGCCGTCTCGAGGAGGATCTCGTCGACGCATACGACGAGGAACTCGAGATGGAGTTCGACGATCGCCGCTTCGAGTCCGACGACCTGCTGTTCACGCGGGAGCGGCGCGAGGCGCGCAAGCGCTATTTCCAGGAGTTGTTCCGGCTGCAGGGCGAGCTCGTGAAGCTGCAGGACTGGGTCGTCGACACCGGGCACCGGCTCGTCGTGATCTTCGAAGGCCGCGACGCGGCCGGCAAGGGCGGCGCGATCAAGCGGATCACGCAGCGGCTGAATCCGCGCGTGTGCCGCGTCGCCGCGCTGCCCGCGCCGAACAATCGCGAGCGCACGCAGTGGTATTTCCAGCGCTACGTCGCGCATCTGCCCGCGGGCGGCGAAATCGTGCTGTTCGACCGGAGCTGGTACAACCGCGCGGGCGTCGAGCGCGTGATGGGCTTCTGCTCCGACGATGAATACGAGGAATTCTTCCGCTCGGTGCCCGAGTTCGAGAAAATGCTCGTGCGCAGCGGCATCCAGATCCTCAAGTACTGGTTTTCGATCACCGATTCGGAGCAGGAGGTGCGCTTCCAGAACCGCATCAACGATCCGCTGAAGCAATGGAAGCTGAGCCCGATGGACCTCGAGAGCCGGCGGCGCTGGGAGGCGTATACGGCGGCGAAGGAAGAGATGCTCCAGCGCACGCATATCCCGGAGGCGCCGTGGTGGGTCGTGCAGGCGGTCGACAAGAAGCGCGCGCGCCTGAACTGCATCCATCATCTGCTGAGCCAGGTGCCTTACCAGGAGGTGTCGCGCAAACCGGTCGAGCTGCCGCAGCGCGTGCATCATGAGGACTATATCCGCCGGCCGGTGCCGGAGAGCATGATCGTGCCGGATATCTACTGATCGGCTAGTTTGGTGCGTGTGACGATCGGCTTTTTTGCGTCATTTGCGCGTTGCGCGGCGCAGCACGGGAGCAGCCATGCGAGTCGTTGTATTGGGAAGCGGTGTCGTCGGGGTGACGTGCGCGTACTATCTGGCGCGCGCGGGGCATGAAGTGACCGTCGTCGATCGCGAGGCCGGCCCGGCGCTCGAAACGAGCTTCGCGAACGCCGGCCAGATCTCGCCTGGCTACGAGGCCCCGTGGGCCGCGCCCGGCGTGCCGCTGAAAGCGGTCAAGTGGATGTTCCAGAAGCACGCGCCGCTGGCGATCCGCCCCGACGATGCGGACAAGCAGTTCCAGCTTCAATGGATGTGGCAGATGTTGCAGAACTGCACGGCCGAGCGCTATGCGGTGAACAAGGGCCGCATGGTCCGGCTCGCCGAATACAGCCGCGACTGCCTGCAGACGCTGCGCGCCGACACCGGTATCCAGTACGAAGGCCGCACCGGCGGCACGCTGCAGGTGTTCCGCACGCAGCAGCAGTTCGACGGCGCCGCGAAGGACATCGCGGTGCTGAAGGAAGCGAACGTGCCGTACGAACTACTGATGCCGGCCGATCTCGCGCGCGCCGAGCCGGCGCTCGCGGCGACGGCGCACAAGCTGACGGGCGGCCTGCGCCTGCCCGGCGACGAAACCGGCGACTGCCAGCTGTTCACGACGCGCCTCGCCGCACTCGCCGCGGAGCTCGGCGTGACGTTCCGCTACGACACGGTGATCGACAGCCTCGTTGTCGAGGGCGGCCGTGTCGTCGGCGCGCGGCACGGCAGCAAGCTCGTGCATGCGGATGCGTTCGTCGTCGCGTTCGGCTCGTACTCGACGAAATTCCTGTCCGGTATCGCGAAGATCCCGGTCTATCCGCTGAAGGGCTACTCGATCACCGCGCCGATCGCCGACGAGGCGCGCGCGCCGGTGTCGACCGTGCTCGACGAAACGTACAAGATCGCGATCACGCGCTTCGACAAGCGCATCCGCGTCGGCGGAATGGCGGAGATCGTCGGCTTCAACAAGGAATTGCGCGAAGCGCGCCGCGAGACGCTCGAGATGTGCGTGAACGATCTGTTCCCGGGCGGCGGCGACACATCGAAGGCGACGTTCTGGACCGGCCTGCGCCCGATGACGCCGGACGGCACGCCGATCGTCGGCCGCACCGCGTTGCCGAACCTGTTCCTGAACACCGGCCACGGCACGCTCGGCTGGACGATGTCGTGCGGCTCGGGGCAACTGCTCGCCGACCTGATCTCGGGCAAGCCGCCGGCGATCCGATACGACGATCTGAACGTGTTCCGATACGCGGACGAGTCGGCGGCGCCGGCGGATTTCGATCTGAACTGACGGCCGCTGTCGGCCGTTCCGCCGTCTTTTTGCGCGTGCTTCGACGCGCTTCGTTTCACTCGATCCGGCGCCGTCAGTCTCAGCCTCAGCCTCAGTCGAAGTCGGAAAACCCCGCGCGCCCCTGCGTGATGTCGACGAGCGTCGCGCGCGCGGCGTCGGCGGCGGTCTCGGGCAGGCGAATCGCGAGCCTGACCGTCATGCCGTACGCGCTGTCGACGAGCTCATACCCCTGCTGCTCGATCCAGCGCCGCACGCGCGCCTCGTCCGGATAGCTCATCTCGATCGCGAGGCGGGTCAGCGCGATCCGCTCGACGCGCTCGGCATCGATCAGCGCGGCGGCGATCGCGTCCGTGTACGCGCGCACGAGGCCGCCCGCGCCGAGCTTCACGCCGCCGTAATAGCGCACGACGGCACCGAGCACGCCGTCGAGATCGTGATGCCGCAGCACTTCGAGAATCGGCCGGCCCGCGGTGCCGGACGGCTCGCCGTCGTCCGACATCCCCGACTGCCCGCCCGCGAGCAGCGCCCAGCAGACGTGCGTCGCGGCCGGGTGTTCGTCGCGCAGGCGCTGCAGCGCCTGCATCGCCGCGCCGCGGTCGTCGACCGGCATCGCGTACGCGATGAAGCGGCTCTTGCGGATCTCGAGCTCCGCGATTTGCGTGGTGGGTAAGGTGTAAGTCACGTTGATCGGCGTAGAGGTGCGCGTGATTATAGTCGCGCGCCGATCCTGATCCGGTTCCGTCGCGGGGCGACGGAACCGGACACTCAGAACACGTGCCGGATACCGACCGACGCGCCGAGCTGGCCGGTCGAGCCCGGCGTCATGTAGTACGTCTGCGCGCCCGACGGCAGGTAATAGCCCACCGACTGCCCGCTCGGCGTATAACCGACGTTGTCCCAGTTCAGCGACGCGAAGCGCGAATACATGAATGACGCATAGACGTCGGTCGCCTTCGACAGGCTGTAGTCCGCGATCGCAAGCCATTGCTGCGGCCCCTTCGGCTTGACGAGTGTGCCGTTGACAGTCGCGTGCTTGATGTCGTCGTAGTAGTACGCGACCGTGAAACGCGCGGCCGGCGTGGCGGTCCACGTGACGCCGGCCCAGTACATGTCGTCCTGGTGCGGCGAGTACAGCGGCGAACCCGACGACGGCGCGAGCGTGTTGCCCCAGCGGTAGCCGGCCACGAACTTCAGCGAATCGAACGTATAGCGCAGCCCGACGGTCGCGCGCATGTCCTTCGCGAACGTGTTCCCGCCGGACGCGCCGACGAACTCGGCCACATTCAGCTCGTTCACGTTGTCGAAGCCCAGGCCGACACCGAAGGCCGCGCCAGAGTACGACAGGCCGACGCCATAGCCCGATCCCGCGGCGGCCGACCCGGCGCGCCCGCCGAACGACCAGTGCGCGGACACGTACAGCGGGCCGAACTGGCCTTCGTACTTCGCCATGTTGTTCTCACGGAAGTTCGCGCCGGCCATCGCGACGACCGGCTCGAACTCGGGCGAGTAATAGGTTGGGGTGTAATCCGCCAGCGCGACGAACATCGACGTGTATTGCCGGCCGAACTCGAGCTTCTGGGTACCCTTGCCGCTGCCAAGGCCGACGAATGCCTGCCGGCCGAACAGCAGGCCGCCGTTGCCGAGCGCGCCGTTGTCCGGATTGAACTGGTTCTCGAGGGTGAAGAACGCGGAGTAGCCGCCGCCCAGATCCTCCGTGCCGCGCAAGCCGAAACGGGAGCTGGCGATGCCGGCCGGGTTCATCTGAAATTGCCGGCCCGACGCGCCGGGGATGATCGTGCCGTTGTTCGTGCCTTGTACGTGATTGACGAACTGGATGTCGGTCGTCACCATCCCGTAGAGCGTGACGGACGACTGCGCATGCGCGCCGCTCGCCAGTGCCGTGGCTGCGGCCGCGATGGCGGCCAGATAACGCTTCTTCATGTCTCCTCCAATTTTCATTGCGACGGGTGCGGATGCACCCGTCGGGATCGTGGTAGGGTACGTCGCCGCGAATAATCTCAGAGATTAATTTGTCGCTCAATCCGTTGAAATACGGTGTTGTTTTTTGGCAATATCTTGTGTTGTAATCCTTAAAAGTATTTGTTTTTATTGAGATTTTAATTTCGTCTTACCGTATGAATGAAAAGGCGTGGGAAATTAATTCGATAGATTAAATAACCGGAGTGATGCCCCGGTGATAACATTCGTTGTCGTCCCGTTCAGCCCAGCCCATCCTCGCCGGCGCCCGCGCCACCGTTCGCATGCCTGACAGTTTCGACCAGCTCGCGGCCCTGATCCGCACACGCTTTTCCGAGCTCAGCCCGCAATTCCAGGCCGGCGCGGCGTTCCTGCTCGACCATCCCGACGAGGTTGCTGTATCGTCGATGCGCAAGGTTGCCGAGCGCGCGCAGGTGCAACCCGCGTCGCTCGTGCGCCTGTCGCAGCAACTGGGATTTCCCGGCTGGAACGAGTTGCGCGACCTGTTCGTCCAGCGCGTGCGCACGCGTCCGGAACCGCTGACGAGCCGCGCGCGCACGCTCGTCAACGCAAGCGCGAAGGATGCGCTCGCGCGCGATCTGCTCGCCGCGCACCAGCACAACCTCGACGCAACCGCCGCGCACAACGTGCGCGCGACCGTCGAGGCCGCGCGCCTGCTGCGCCGCGCGTCGCACGTGCACGTCGCCGGGTTCCGCTCGTGCTATCCGGTCGCGTTCGGCTTCGTGTACGGATATCGGCTGTTCCGTTCGTCGGTGTCGCTGCTGACCGGCGAAGCCGGGACGCTGGAGATGCAGCTTCGCGGGATCGAGCGCGGCAGCGCGACGGTTGTCGTCAGCTTCGCGCCTTATTCGGTCGAGGCGGCGCGTGTCGCGGAAGCCGCGCAAGAAAGCGGCAGCAAGCTGATCGCGATCACCGACAGCGCGGTGTCGCCGATCGCGCTCAATGCCGACAGCACGCTGATCTTTTCTCACGACAGCCCGTCGTTCTTTCCGTCGCTGGTCGCCGCGACCGCGATCGCGGAGAGCCTGGTCGCGCATCTGCTCGCGCTGGAAGGCGCGGACGCGGTGCGGCAGCTCGAAATGGCCGAGCAGGCACTGCATGCGAAGGGCGCGTACGTGCCCTGACACGTCGGTCAGTCCGTATTCTTCCTATTTTTTTCTGGTTTCGGGCGTGGCGAATCGCCCGGGCGAGTTTGCGCTCACAATGACAACAAATGTTGTTGTATCATCGAGTTTTTGAATCGTGTGTTGATTGATCGCGCGGCCGCCGACGAAGCGAAACGAAACGTTCATGCCGCCACGCTCAGGAGAATCGCATGACCACCACAGTCTTTCACCGGATGCCGAAGCAGTCGCTGCCGGTCGCCGTCGCCGGCGACGGCATCGAGATCATCGACGCCGCCGGCAAGCGCTACATCGATGCGAGCGGCGGTGCGGCCGTGTCGTGTCTCGGGCACAGCAACGCGCGCGTGATCGACGCGATCAAGCGCCAGGCGCAGCAGCTGCCGTATGCGCATACGTCGTTTTTCACGACGCAGGTCGCGGAGGAACTCGCCGATCGCCTGGTTCGAAGCGCGCCGCCGGGGCTCGGCCACGTGTATTTCGTGTCCGGCGGATCGGAGGCGATCGAGGCGGCGCTGAAGCTCGCGCGCCAGTATTTCGTCGAGATCGGCGAGCCGCAGCGGCGCCACCTGATCGCGCGGCGGCAGAGCTATCACGGCAACACGCTCGGCGCGCTCGCGATCGGCGGCAACGCATGGCGGCGCGAGCCGTTCCTGCCGCTGCTGATCGACGCGCATCACGTGAGCCCGTGCTACGCGTATCGCGAGCAGCGCGCCGACGAGACCGAGGAAGCGTTCGCGCAGCGCCTCGCCGACGAACTCGAGCAGAAGATTCTCGAACTCGGCCCGCGGACCGTCGCGGCGTTCGTCGCGGAGACGGTCGTCGGCGCGACCGCGGGCGCGGTGCCGCCGGTGCGCGAGTATTTCCGGAAGATCCGCGCGGTCTGCGACAAGTATGGCGTGTTGCTGATCCTCGACGAAATCATGTCCGGGATGGGGCGCACCGGCTATCTGTTCGCGTGCGAGGAAGACGGTGTCGCGCCCGATCTGCTGACGATCGCGAAGGGGCTCGGCGCCGGCTACCAGCCGATCGGCGCGACGCTCGTCAGCGACCGGATCTACGATGCGATCGTCGGCGGATCCGGGTTCTTCCAGCACGGGCATACGTATCTCGGCCACGCGATCGCTTGCGCGGCGGCGCTCGAAGTGCAGCGCGTGATCGCCGACGACGATCTGCTGCCGAACGTGCGCGCGCGCGGCGAGCAGCTTCGCGCGCTGCTGCGCGAGCGCTACGCGGCCGATCCGCATGTCGGCGACGTGCGCGGGCGCGGGTTGTTCGTCGGCGTCGAGCTCGTGCAGGATCGCGCGACGAAAGCGCCGTTCGATCCGCAGCTGAAGCTGCATGCGGCGATCAAGCGCGAAGCGATGCAGCGCGGGCTGATGGTCTATCCGATGGGCGGCACGGTGAACGGCGCGATCGGCGATCATGTGCTGCTCGCGCCGCCGTTCATCTGCACGGCGGCCGACATCGAGCGGATCGTCGATCGCCTGGCTGACTCGATCGAAAGCGCGATCGACGGCGCGCTCGTCGCGGCCGGCGCACGCTGAGCCGTTCCGCCAACCCTTTCTTTCACGATTTCACGAGACCGACCGATGACCGACCGTCTGCCTTCATTCGACATGTCACGCGCGACCGACGAGCAGAAGGCCGTGCTCGACGAAATCCTGTCCGGCCCGCGCGGCAACCTGAACGGGCCGTTTCTGGGCTGGATCCACAGCCCGGAGCTTGCGCAGCACGCGCAGCGGCTCGGCGCGTTCTGCCGCTACCGCACGGGGTTGCCGCTGCGACTGTCCGAGCTTGCGATCCTCGTGACCGCATCGCGCTGGCACGCACAGGCGGAGTGGCACATTCACCATCCGATCGCGCTGGAAGCGGGCGTGCAGCCCGAGGATGCCGACGCGATCCGCGCGGGCCGGCGCCCGGCGTTCGCCGATCCGGACGACGCGCTGATCCACGATTTCGCGACCGAGCTGTACGACGCGAAGCGCGTGTCGGACGCGACGTACGCGAAGACGGTCGAGCGTTTCGGGCACGAAGTCACGATCAACCTCGTCGGGCTGCTCGGTTACTATGCGCTCGTCGCGATGACGCTGAACGTGTTCGGGATGCGCGCGCAAGGGCAGACGAGCCTGCCGTTTCCGGAATAACCGTGCCGCGCGAACGGGCGGGGCGCGCGGCGGCAGGCCATCATCGACATGTCACCTGACGTGCCGGTCCTGGATCGTGAGCCGGCAGACCGTGGCGAGCGCAAGCAGATTCGGATCGCGCTCGCGGCGGTGCAGGAAGCTGAGTCCGATCGTCTGGCGCACGTCGTACTGCGCGGATAGCGGGATCAGCATGATCTTGTGCGCGAACAGGTCGCGCACGCGCCCCGGCAGCAGCGCATAGCCGACACCGCCGCTGACGAGATTGATCAGGGAGAAGATGTCGCTGACCTTCATCGCGACGTTCGGCGAGAAGTCGGCGATCCGGAACGCATCGGCGAAGCCCTGCGACGTCGCGAAGCCTTCGGCGAGCGACACGAACGGCTCGTCGCGGCACTGGCGCAGGTCGATCGCGTCGTATTGCCCGTACGCGGAGCCGACCGGCGCCGCGAAGAAGATCCGATCCTCGAACAGCGTGAGCGATTCGATCTCGGGGTCCGGCGGCGGCACCGCCATCAGCGCCGCGTCGATCGTGCCATGCTTGAGCTTGTCGAGCAGATCGGCGTTCGAGCCGAGCACGAGCTCGGCCTGCAGATCGGGGCGCCGGCCCTTCAGGCCGATCACGACCTCCGGCACCGCGCGGATCGTCAGCGAGTAGAGCGAGCCGATCTTGAGCTGCTCGGCGCCATAGCCGGCGGCCTCGCGCGTCGCGCGCACGCCGTCGGTCATCGTCTTGATCACGTCGCTCGCGACTTCGGCCAGCACCTGCGCGGCGTCGGTCGGAATCAGGTTGCGCCCCTCGTGACGAAACAGCGCGCAGCGCATCCCTTCCTCCAGCGAGTGCAGCGCGCGGTGCACGCTGACGGTGCTGACGTCCAGCGCCTCGGCCGCCTTGGCCAGACTGCCGGCTGCCATGAACGCGAGGAGGACCTCGAGCTTGCGGAAGGTGATCTCTTCGTTGACGCGATAGCGCATGGGGAGGCGGCCGGATGCAAAGTGGCGGAAATTCTGCCTGAGAACCGCATTCGGCGACAAGCGGACTGAAAGCCCCGCGATCCCGCGCCGACCGCGCCGACGGGGACAGCACGCGAATCCTGCCGCGTTCGTTCCCCGCTTCGTTACTTCCGACGTAACGCCGCAACCCGCATCCGGCCGGGCCGCGTCGCCCCGAAAGCCACGCGCGTCGGGCGATCGGGGCCGGAGCAGGGCGGCCGGGCGGGCCGCGAACATTTAATCGGAGGCTAATGCTTGCATCGTCAGCGTAATTGATGCGCCGATTCTACCTACCTATCATCAGTCGACGCCCGGCGAATGCCGGCGGGAGACACGCGTGGCGCGAGCCGCGCGGCGGCGCGCGTTCCATCGGGCGCGGCCGCATCAATATAAATGGCTGCACGGCTGCGAACGCGATCCCGGCTGCATCGGCGATGCGCGGACGCGCCGCTTCCGGAGGCCGTAGGAGAAACAACATGCACGCTGGCTCTAGTGGAATCTCTCGCAACCGACAGGTCGCCGCCGCGGTCGTCGGCAACGCCCTCGAGTGGTACGACTTCATCGTCTACGGCTTCTTCTCCGGCATCATCGCGAAGCTGTTCTTTCCCGCCGACAGCCAGTACGCATCGCTGTTGATGTCGCTCGCGACGTTCGGCGTCGGCTTCTTCATGCGTCCGATCGGTGGCATCGTGCTCGGGCTCTATGCGGACCGCAAGGGCCGCAAGGCCGCGATGCAGTTGATCATCCTGCTGATGACGATCGCGATCGCGCTGATCGCGGTCGCGCCGCCGTACGCGGTGATCGGCCCGGCCGCGCCGGCGATGATCCTGATCGCGCGCCTGCTGCAAGGCTTCGCGACGGGCGGCGAATATGCGAGTTCGACGTCGTTTCTCGTCGAAGTCGCGCCGCCGCACAAGCGCGGCCTGTACGGCTCGTGGCAGATGATCGGCCAGTGCCTCGCGGTGTTCTGCGGCGCGGGCATGGGCGCGATCATCACGCAGGGGCTGCCGGCGTCGGCCGTCGACGGCTGGGGCTGGCGCGTGCCGTTCGCGATCGGCTTGCTGATCGGTCCGGTCGGGCTGTGGATCCGTCGGCACATGGAGGAAACCGAAGCGTTCCGCGAAGCGAGCCGCGAGGCCGGGCCGGCGCCCGTCAGCCTGGCGCAGGCGCTGCGCGACAATGGCCGAGGCGTGTTCGTGTCGATCACGATGACCATTGCCGGCACCGCCGCGTTCTACGTGATGCTGGTGAACATGCCGGGCTTCGTGCATAGCCAGTTCGGGCTGCCGCTTCATGAAGTGTTCAAGGTGCAGATGATCGCGGTTGCGCTGCTGACGCTGATGAATCCGTTGTCGGCCGCGCTGTCGGATCGCATCGGGCGCCGTCCCGTGCTGCTCGGCAGCATTCTCGTGCTGATGCTGACGATCTATCCGCTATTCTCGTGGCTCGCCGCCGCGCCGAGCATCGGGCGTCTTGCGGTGATGCAGATCACGCTGTGCGTGTTCATCGGCATCTCGTTCGGTCCCGCGCCGAGCGCGCTCGCCGAGCAATTCACCACCCGCACGCGCTCGACCGGGATCGCGTTCGGCTATAACTTCGCGGTGATGCTGTTCGGCGGTTTCGCGCCGTTCATCGTCACGTGGCTGACCCATGCGACCGGCTCGCCGGCCGCGCCTGCCGGATATGTCGTGTTCGCGTCGCTGATCGGCGTCGTCGGGACGCTGATGATGCGCGAGGGCGCGCACGCGGTCGTCGAGCGCCGGCGGTTCGAGCGGAATGCGGCCGTCCGGGGGTGAGACGGCCTTTTGATTTCAGATCGTCAGCGCGATCTTGCCGAAATGCTGGCCGGCCTGCTGGAAGCGGAACGCGTCGGCGATATCGTCGAGCGCGAACGTGCGGTCGATCACCGGCCGCAGCGGCAGCGTGTCGAGCGCGCGCACCATGTCGATCTGATGGCGCCGGCTGCCGACGCCGAGCCCGTGCAACCGCACCTGGCGCGACAGCAACGCCTGCGTGCTGATCGGCCCTTCGACGCCGGTCAGCACGCCGATCACCGCGACGTGTCCGCCGACCCGCACCGCCCTGACCGACTGCGCGAGCGTGCCCGGCCCGCCGACCTCGACGACGTGATCGACACCGCGGCCGTTCGTGATCTCGAGCACGTTGCGCGCCCATTCCGGATGGCGCCTGTAATTGACCAGATGATCCGCGCCGAGCGTGCGCGCGCGTTCGAGCTTGTCGTCGGACGACGACGTGACGATCACCGTCGCGCCCATCGCCTTCGCGAACTGCAGCGCGAAAATCGACACGCCGCCGGTGCCGAGCACGAGCACGGTATCGCCGGCCTTCAGCCCGCCGCTGACGACGAGCGCGCGCCACGCGGTCAGTCCGGCCGTCGTCAGCGTTGCCGCTTCCGCGTGGCTGTAGCCGCGCGGCACATGCGTGAACGCGGTGGCCGCGGCGACGACCGCTTCGCGCGCATAGCCGTCGACGCCGTCGCCCGGCGTGAGCGCGAAGCTGCCGACCGGGGTTGACGGCTCGCCGTCGAGCCATTGCGGGAAGAACGTCGACACGACCGAATCGCCGGCCGCGAACTCGGTCACGCCGGGCCCGACCGCTTCGACGACACCGGCGCCATCGGACATCGGAATCCGGCCGTCTTCGGTGCGGATGTAGCCGAACACGACCGCGAGATCGTGGAAGTTCAGCGAGCTCGCATGGAGCCGCACGCGGATTTCGCCGGGGCCGGGCTGGCCGGGGTCGGGGAGGTCGGCGACGGTCAGGCAGTCGAGCCCGGCGGGCTGATGCAATCGGATGGCTTTCATTGAGACTCCCGTGAGAAGGCCCGTGCCAGCGTCGCGCGCGGCGCTGGGGCCGGTGCGGCAGATGCTACCGGGATTTCCCGAGGGTCTCAAGAATGCGGCCGGCGACAGAACGCCGCAGCAGGCGGGCGCGACGCCAGCTCGCGTAGCCGGAGCGAGTCGACGCTCTGCCACCCATCCTCAACCGTCGAACCCCGGATCGCGGTGCACTTCCTCGCCGCCGAGCAGCGTGAGCAGCACCTGCGTGCCGGCGATCTCGTAAGGCGAGATGTCGTACAGATTGCGATCGAGCACGATCAGGTCCGCGTATTTGCCGACGCTGACACTGCCGGTGCAGTCTTCGCGCCACGCGGCATGCGCGGCGTTGATCGTGTAGCCGCGCAGTGCGTCGTCGATGCCGATCCGGTGCTGCGGCGTATGCGCGGGATCCGTTTCGCGCGCGTCCAGCTTCTGCCGCGTGACCGCGGTTTGCAGAATCTGGAATGGATCGTAGGTCGTCACGCCCCAGTCGCTGCTGACCATGCACGTGACGCCCTGGCGGATGAACTCGCCGATCGGATAGGCCCAGCAGGCCCGCTCGGGCCCGAGCATCGCGTTCATGATCGCGTCGGCTTCTTCGTGCGGCTGCGCCCACAGCGTCTGGAAATTCGCGAGAATGCCGAGCGACCTGAAGCGCGGAATGTCCGCCGGATTCACCACCTGCAGGTGCGCAAGCTGATGGCGCGAGTCCCACTTGCCGTTCTGGCGCATCGCGTGCTCGATGCCGTCGACCGCCGCGCGCACCGCGCCGTCGCCGATCGTGTGCACGTGAATCTGAAATTTTTCGCGGTCGAACGCGGCGAAGTATTCGTCGATCTGCGCCTGCGTGAACATCAGCTCCGCATTGCCGCCGGTATCGGCGCGCGGCTCGATCAGCGCCGCGGTGCCATTTTCGAGCACGCCGTCGAGGAAGAACTTCGCCGAATGCAGCGACACGCGGTCGCCGTGATAGGTGCGGCGCAGATCGATCAGCTCCGCGACCTGCTCGTCGAGCGGCTTGTGCGCGAAGATCTTCGACGTCGCGCGCACGCGGACGGTCAGGTCGCCGCGCTCGTACGACGCCTGATAGTTCTGCATGTAGTTGCGATTGACCATCGCATCCAGCACGCCGGTGATCCCGCGGCGATTGAATTCCTTGCTGTAATGCCTCATCGCCTCCAGGTATTCGTCGCTCGTATAGCCGGGCGCGACGCGGTTCATCGCCCAGATCGCGTCCTCGACGAGCCAGCCCTTCGGGCTGCCGTCCGGCAGGCGCACGTAGCTGCCGTTCTCGGGGTCGGGGCTGCCCGGCTTCACGCCGGCGATCTCGAACGCCGCGCTGTTCGCCCAGCCGTTGTGATAATCGGTCGCGAAGATCAGCGCCGGGCGCCCGCCCGTCACGCTGTCGAGGCGCTCCTTCGTGAGCACGTCCGGCCCGAAGATGCTCGGCGAAAAGCCGACGCCGCGGATCCACGGCTTGTTCGGATGCTGCTCCGCGAACGCGCGGATGCGCGCGAGCAACTCGTCGACCGTGGCCACGTCGTAAAGCGATGCGTTGTGGTAAAGGTCCGCGCTGCTCAGCTGGAAGTGAACGTGCGTGTCCTGCAACCCCGGCAGCAGCAGACGCCCTTGCGCATCGATCCGGCGCGTGCCCGCGTTCGCGAGGCGTTCGACGTCCTCGTTGCTACCCACGGCGACGATGCGCCCGTCGCGTATCGCGACGGCTTCCGCGCGAGGCTGCCGGCTGTCCATGGTCCGAATGTCCGCATGGGTGATGATCAGGTCGGCCGATTCAGACATGGTGTCTCCGATTCTCCATAGATTGAGGGGCCGTCCCTGGCGGGCGGCTTCGTATTGAACTGAAAAATGTAGCCGGACGAAATCGGCCGGTCTGCCCCGTCGGCGGGGGGGCACGGCGCGCTCAACCGTCGACGCGCGAAGTCGCCGGGGCCGAGCGGGGCGGGCGTGAGGATGCGTATGCGGAAAACGTGCGCGTCATTCGATCCGGTTCAGCCCGCACCAGCGCGCGATGAACCACGCGATCACGGTCGTCACCTGCAGCACGTCGCCAATCGCCACGGATTCATCGATCCCGTGGATGTTCTGGCCCGCCGGGCCGTAGCAGAGCGCGGGCGTCGTGCCGTACAGGTTGAAGAACTTCGCGTCGGTCGTACCCGCGAACGCGACGAACTCGGCGGGCGCGTCGGTGACGTCCGCGTGGCATTCGCGCAGCGTGCGGATCAGCGGGATGTCGCGGTCGAGCGCGAAGCCGTCGGACTTGAAGCCCCGGTTCGTGACCGACCAGCGGAACGCGTGCCGGTTCGGATGCGCGTCGAACGCTTCGCCGATCGCGGTCTTGACCGCGTCGATCGCGATGTCGGCGGTCATCCCCGGGTAGTAGCCGATCCGGATTTCCGCGTGGCAGCGCGTCGCGACCGACGACGCCCATTCGCCGCCGTTGATCACGCCGAGGTTGAAGTTGATCGGATGATGCATGTCCGCGAACCGGTGATGGCGGCAGCACGGCTCGTTCCATTTCGCCTCGAGCCGCTTGATCGCCTGGTACAGATACCAGACGAACTCGATCGCGCTGCAGCCCTTGGTCGCGGTCGCCGCGTGCGCGGGCAGGCCGCTGACGTCGAGCTCGAGCCACGCGACGCCGGCCTGCGCGTCCATGATCGTGCCGTCGGTCGGCTCCGGAATGATCGCCGCGTCGGCTTCGTAGCCGCGCACGAGGCACGCGAGCGCGCCGTTGCCCGTGCATTCCTCCTCGATCACCGACTGCAGGTAGACGGGCGCGGCCGGCTCGTAGCCGAGCTCGCGCAGCAGCCGGAACGCCATCGTGTACGCGACGATGCCGGCCTTCATGTCGCCGGAGCCGCGGCCGTACAGGCGGCCGTCGACGACGGCCGGCGCGAACGGCGCTCGGGCCCACAGCGTTTCGTCGCCGACCGGCACGACGTCGATGTGGCCGTTCAGGATCAGCGAGCGGCCGTGCGTGCCGTGCTTCGGCCGATGGATGCCGACGACGTTCGGACGGCCCGCGTAATCGTCGAGCGCCGGCGAGTAGCCGGGATGCTTCGCGATTTCGTCGACGTCGATCTCGAACGCGTCGATCTCGAGGCCGAGCGACGCGAAGACCTCGCGCATGTACGTCTGCGCGGGGCCTTCCGCGCCGCGCAGCGACGGATAGGCGACGAGGCGCGACAGCATCGCGACGACGTCGTCGCGCAGGGCATCGACGTGGCCCTTCAGTGTGTCGACGGTCAGATCGGCCAGCGCGGCGGGCGCGAGGGTGCTCATCGGGTGTCTCCTTTCGAACGGGATGGGCGGGGCGCGATGATCGTAGCCACACGAAATGATGCAATCCAATGCGAAATTATCCGGTTGACGATGCAACTCACGCATAATAGGCCGCATCACCCGCCGCACGTGCTTTTGCACAGGACGCTTCGATGGACATCCGCAAACTTCAGCACGTGGTCGCGCTCGCCGACACGCTGCATTTCGGCCGTGCGTGCGAGCAGGTCAATCTGAGCCAGCCGGCGTTTTCGCGCAGCATCCGCGCGCTCGAGGACGAGCTCGGCGTCGCGCTGTTCGAGCGCGACGCGCACGGCGTGCAGATCACGCCGTACGGGCAGACCGTCGTCGCGCGCGCGCGGCGGATGCTGTTCGACGCGGTGCAGATGCGCGACGAGCTGCACCACATGACGCAGGGCGGCTACGGCGAAGTGACGGTCGGCCTCGGCGCGACGCCGGCGCGGCTGCTGGCCGCGCGACTGCTCGAGGAAGGCAGCCGGCTCGTCGACGGCTCGCACGTGCGGATCCGCCGTGGCGCGACCGAGCGGCTGCTCGCGATGCTGAACGACGGGCTGCTCGACTTCTTCTGCGCGGACATCGCGCCGCTCGACGTGCTCGAGGATCGTGGCAACCTCGAAATCCGTCCGCTGCCCGAATGGCCGGTCGGATTCTTCTGCCGGATCGATCATCCGCTGCCGCCGGAGCAGGCCGTGTCGCTGAACACGCTGACGCGCTATCCGATCGCGAGCACGAGCCTGTCGCCGTTCGCGCTATCGAATCTGCAGCGCGCGTCGGCGCTGAAGGTCAGCTTCGCGACGCGGATCACGATGGAGAGCGACAGCCTCGAGGACATCGTGCTCGCGACGATGCGCAGCGACGCGGTGCTGCTCGCGAGCCGTCCGGTGGTGTGGAGCGAGTTGCGCGACGGCAAGCTGCGGGAGATCGGGATTGCGCCGCCGCTCGGCGGCCGGGGCGGCCGGTTCGGGATCGTCACGCGCGCGGGCGCGAAGCCGACGCCGCTCGCCGCGCGGCTGACCGGGATCGTCGCCGACACGTTCGACCGGTTCGCGCAGGCATTCTGATGTCGCGGTCGCGCGCCGGCGGCGAACCGTGTGACGAATCGCCCGCGGGCGAACGAACGCGCGCGGCGTGTGCCCGGGATCACAGCGCTGTCGAACGCCGCTCGTACACTGGAGCGATGAGCGAGCGCCGGACCGGGGGAACGCGATGACATGGAGCGAAGAGGACGAACTGGAGTTGCGCCACATCGACGCGATGATCGGGCAGCTCGGCGAACTCGATCCCGGCGCGCGCGCCGCGTCGTCGACCGTCGTGCTGCAGACCGCGTACTGGCGGGCGCGCGTCGATGCATTGCGGCGCAAGCAGCCGGACAACGGCCGCGCGGCGATGCTCGTGAAAGCGCTGCTTGCCCGGCTCGACGCGCTCGATGCGCGGCCGCGCGGCGACGCGGATACCGTGCGCGCGCGCCGACGCGGCCGCCGCGCGTGACCGTCGGCGCGTGACCGTCGGCGCGAGCACGGCGGCGCGAGCACGTCGGCGCCGACCGGCCGTGCGATCCGGCACGGCGTGCGCGGCGTGCGGTAAGCGCGCGCCGGCGCCCATCGCCATTGCGCCGGCAACGGCGTACGATGGTTGCTTGCGGTGCGACCCGGCGATCCGCGAAAGGAGTGGCGATGACGACGCTCGACGAACGGCAGTTGCAGACGCTTCACCAGCGTCTGGACGACAGCGAGCGCACGCTGCGCGCGGAGATCCACGCGAGCGAGCGCCATCGTGCGGACGAATCGTATGCGAATCTCGCGGGCGCGTCGCCGGACGAAGGGGACGAGGCGAACGCGGACCTGTTCGTCGACGTCGATCATGCGCTGATCGGCCTGAAACTCACGGAACTGCGTGCGGTCGAGCGTGCGTTGCAACGCATGCGTGTCGACAGCTACGGCCAGTGCGCGGACTGCGACATGCCGATCGACTATGCGCGCCTGCTCGTGCGGCCGACCGCCGAGCGCTGCGCACACTGCCAGCAGCGCCACGAGCGCTACTACGCGACGATGCCGCGCTCGTCGCTATAGCGCACGGCACGCGTGTCGAGCGACGCACGCGACGCGGCGGCTTTTCGGGGGCGGTACGCGCGCGGCGCAGCGGCGTACGATGTCGGAGACGCCACGCCAAGCCACGCGGAGGAAGCGCGATGACCGTGCGTGATTTCGGCGACGACGGCGGCGATTGTGGCGACGGCGGCGTGCTGCTCACCGATCTGTACGAGCTGACGATGCTGCAGGCGTACTTCGACGCCACGATGAACGCGCCCGCGAGCTTCGAGTTCTTCGTGCGCGCGCTGCCGCCGGCGCGCAACTTCCTGATGGCCGCGGGGCTCGCGCCGGTGCTCGACTATCTCGAACGGCTGCGCTTCGGCGCGGCCGACCTCGACAGGCTCGCGCGGACCGGGCGCTTTCGCGACGATTTCCTCGCGTCGCTCGCGGACCTGCGCTTCACCGGCACCGTGCACGCGATGCCGGAAGGCACCGTCTGCTTCGCCGACGAGCCGATCGTACGGATCACCGCGCCGCTGCGCGAGGCGCAACTCGTCGAGAGCCGCGTGATGAATCTGCTGCACTACGCGACGCTCGCGGCGAGCAAGGCCGCGCGCGCGGTGCTCGCGGCGCCGGGGCGGTTGCTCGTCGATTTCGGGCTGCGACGCGCGCACGGCGCGGAAGCGGGGCTGCTGTCCGCGCGCTCGAGCTATCTGGCCGGCTTCTCCGGCACCGCGACCGTGCTCGCGGGACTGCGCTACGGCATCCCGATGTTCGGCACGATCGCGCATGCGTACGTGCAGGCGCACGGCGACGAAGCGCGCGCGTTCGAGCATTTCGCGCGCGCGCAGCCGGACAACGCGGTGCTGCTGCTCGACACGTACGACACCGAGCGCGCGGCGCGAATCGTCGTCGACGTCGCGCGCCGGCTCGCGCGCGACGGGATCGCGATCAAGGGCGTGCGGATCGACAGCGGCGATCTGGCCGAGCATGCGACGCGCGTGCGCGCGATCCTCGACGCGGGCGGCCTGGCGCACGCGACGATCTTCGCGAGCGGCAATCTCGACGAATATGCGCTGCGCGATCTGCTCGACCGGCACGCGCCGATCGACGGCTTCGGCGTCGGCACGCGGATGAACACGTCGGCGGACGCGCCGTATCTCGACTGCGCGTACAAGCTCGTCGAATACGCGGGTGTGCCGCGCCGCAAGCGCTCGGAGGGGAAGGCGACGTGGCCGGGCCGCAAGCAGGTGTTCCGCCGCCGCGACGCGAACGGTTGCATCGCGGGCGACTGTGTCGCGCTCGACGGCGAGCACGCGGACGGCGACGCGCTGCTCGCGCCCGCGATGATCGACGGCAGGCGGCTCGCGGCGCCGTCGCTCGACGCGAGCCGCGCGCATGCGGCGCGGGAGCTCGCGACGCTGCCGGCGCGCTCGCGCGCGCTGACGGACGCGGCGCCGGTCGACGTCGCGATGTCGCCGGCGCTCGACGCGCTCGTGCGGCGGATGGATGCGGACAGCGCCTAAGCCTGCGCCGGCGCGAGCAGTTGCTCCGCCGGCAGATACGGCTGCCCGAGCGCGAGCGCGACGGCCTCGTGCGTGATGTGCCCGTCGCAGACGTTCAGGCCGCGGCGCAGATGCGGGTCGTCGGCGAGCGCGCGTTTCCAGCCCTGGTCGGCGAGCGCGAGCGCATGGCCGATCGTCGCGTTGCCGAGCGCGAACGTCGACGTGCGCGCGACCGCGCCCGGCATGTTCGCCACGCAGTAGTGGACGACGCCGTCGACGACGTAGGTCGGCTTCGCGTGCGTGGTCGGATGCGACGTCTCGAAGCAGCCGCCCTGATCGATCGCGACGTCGACGACGACCGCGCCGTTGCGCATCCTCGCGATCATCTCGCGCGTGACGAGGCGCGGCGCCGACGCGCCCGGGATCAGCACCGCGCCGATCACCGCGTCGGCGTCGAGCACCGACTGCTCGACCGTGTGCGCGCTCGAGCACAGCGTCGTGATCCGGTTGCCGAAGATCAGGTCGAGCTCGCGCAGCCGGCCGACGTTGCGGTCGATCGCGGTCACGCGCGCGCCCATCCCGACCGCGATCTGCAGCGCGTGCGTGCCGACGACGCCCGCGCCGAGCACGACCACGTGCGCGGCCGCGACGCCGGGCACGCCGGCCAGCAGCAGGCCCATCCCGCCGGCGGGGCTTTCGAGATGCGCGGCGGCGACCTGCACCGACATCCGCCCGGCGACCTCGCTCATCGGCGCGAGCAGCGGCAGGCCGCCGCCGGGGCCGGTGACGGTCTCGTACGCGATGCACACCGCGCCGGACTTCACGAGCGCGGCCGCCTGCTTCGGATCGGGCGCGAGATGCAGGTACGCGTAGAGAATCTGGCCGCGCCGCAGCATCGCGCACTCGGCCGGCTGCGGCTCCTTGACCTTCACGATCATGTCCGCCTGCGCATAGACGTCGGCCGCGGTGTCGCACAGCGTCGCGCCCGCGGCCGCGTAGTCGTCGTCCGGCAGGCCGATCGCGGTGCCGGCCGTGCGCTGCACGAGCACCTGATGGCCGTGTCGCGCGAGTTCGCGCGCGCCGGCGGGCGTCAGGCCGACGCGGTATTCATGGTTCTTGATCTCCTTCGGCACGCCGACCAGCATGGGTCACCTCCACGCGTCATTGTTGTTGTCGGGCGCGGCGCGTTCCGGGCGGCGCGTCATCCCGTTTTCGCGAGCGCTCCGGCGGGCGCGGCGGGGTGGGGCGACATGGCCCGCGCCGCGCTTCGATAGCGGGAATCGAGGATGAAAGAAGCGTAATAGCGCGCCGATGGAAGTCAAGGGCGGGATCACGGTAGATCGACGGCCGCGCCGCTGCGCTTGCCGTTTGCCGGAGCAACGATTAACGTATAAAGGGTCACGACGGTGAATCCGTCGTATCCCGCGGCGCCCGGAGCGGTCCCAACGATCATCATCCGACTATGACCACGCCCCCCGAAAAACCGAGTTCGCGCCGCCAGTTCCTTCGCACGTCGGTCGCGCTCGTGCCGATCGCGTCGCTCGCCGGCTGCGACCGGCATGCTTCCCCGTCCGCCGGCGGCGCGCCGTCGTCGGCGTCATCGTCGGCCAGCGCGCCCGCTGAAGCGCGCGACTACAAGCCGGCGTTCTTCGACGCGAAGGAATGGGCGTTCGTGCAGGCCGCGGTCGACCGGCTGATTCCCGCCGACGCCGAAGGGCCGGGCGCGCTCGAAGCCGGCGTGCCCGAATTCATCGACCGGCAGATGGACACGCCATACGCGCACGGCGCGACCTGGTACATGCAGGGGCCGTTCCAGCAAGGTGTGCCCGAGCTCGGCTACCAGCTGAAGCTCGTGCCGCGCGACCTGTACCGGCTCGGTATCGCGGCCGTCGACCGCTTCTGCGAGAAGACCCACGGCAGCGCATTCGCGAGCCTCGACGCGGGGACGCGCGACCAGGTGCTCGGCGCGCTGGAGAAGGGCGGCGCGCCGATCGACGACGTGCCGCCGGCCGTGTTCTTCGCGCAACTGCTGCAGAACACGCACGAAGGCTATTTCTGCGATCCGGTCCATGGCGGAAATCGCGGGATGGCCGCGTGGAAGATGATCGGCTTTCCCGGCGCGCGCGCGGACTTCATGGATTTCGTCAACCAGAACGGCAAGCCGTATCCGTACGGGCCGGTGTCGATCAACGGGGAGCGCAGCTGATGGCCGCGCAGAAGAAGCCGCCCGTCGATGCGGTGATCGTCGGCTTCGGCTGGACCGGCGCGATCCTCGCGAAGGAACTGACCGAAGCGGGGCTGAAGGTCGTCGCGCTCGAGCGCGGCGAGTATCGCGACACGTATCCGGACGGCGCGTATCCGAACACGATCGACGAACTCACGTACAACATCCGCAAGAAGCTGTTCCTCGACCTGTCGAAGACAACCGTGTCGATCCGCCACACGAGCGCCGACACCGCGCTGCCGTACCGCCAGCTCGCGGCGTTCCTGCCGGGCGAGGGCGTCGGCGGCGCGGGGCTGCACTGGTCCGGCGTGCATTTCCGCATCGCGCCCGAGGAGCTGCGGCTGCGCAGCCATTACGAGGAGCGCTACGGGAAGAAGTTCATCCCCGAAGGGATGACGATCCAGGACAGCGGCGTCCGCTACGACGAGCTCGAGCCGTACTTCGATTTCGCGGAGAAGGTGTTCGGCACGTCGGGCCAGGCGTACAAGGTCAACGACCGGATCGTCGGCGACGGCAACGTGTTCGAGGCGAACCGCAGCGACGGCTTCCCGTTGCCCGCGCAACTGAACACGTATTCCGCGCAGCGCTTTTACGACGCCGCGAAGTCGATCGGACTGCATCCGTACCGGCTGCCGTCCGCGAACACGTCGGGGCCGTATACGAACCCGTACGGGGTGCAGATGGGCCCGTGCAACTTCTGCGGTTTCTGCAGCGGCTACGCGTGCTACATGTACTCGAAGGCGTCGCCGAACCTGAACATCCTGCCCGCGCTGAAACAGACGCCGAACTTCGAGCTGCGCACGAAGTGCCACGTGCTGCGCGTCGATCTCGACGACACGAAGACGCGTGCGACCGGCGTCACGTACGTCGATCCGTCGGGGCGCGAGATCGCGCAGCCGGCCGATCTCGTGATCGTCGCCGCGTTCCAGTATCACAACGTGCACCTGCTGCTGCTGTCGGGCATCGGCAAGCCGTACGACCCGGTGTCGGGCGAAGGCGTCGTCGGGCGCAACTTCGCGTACCAGAACCTGTCGACGATCACCGCGTTCTTCGACAAGGACGTGTACACGAACCCGTTCGTCGGCGCGGGCGGCAACGGCGTCGCGGTCGACGACTTCAACGCGGACAACTTCGACCACGGCCCGCTCGGCTTCGTCGGCGGCTCGCCGATGTGGGTGAACCAGGCGGGCGTGAAGCCGATCAGCGGGATCGCGACGCCGGCCGGCACGCCCGCGTGGGGCAGCGCGTGGAAGAAGGCGGTCAAGGACCACTACGCGCACACGATCTCGATGGACGCGCACGGCACGAACATGGTCTACCGCGACGTCTATCTCGATCTCGATCCGACCTATCGCGACGCGTACGGCCAGCCATTGCTGCGGATGACGTTCGACTGGAAGGACAACGACATCAAAATGGCGCACTACGTGACTGACCAGATGAAGAAGATCGCGCAGGCGATGGGGCCGAAGGCGATCGGCGTCTATACGCGCGAGTTCGGCGCGCGCTTCGACACGCGCCGCTATCAGACGACGCACCTCGTCGGCGGCGCGGTGATGGGGATGGATCCGAAGACGAGCGTGCTGAATCGCTACCTGCAGTGCTGGGACGTGCACAACGTGTTCGTGATGGGCGCGTCCGCGTTCCCGCAGGGGATCGGCTACAACCCGACGGGGCTCGCGGCGGCGCTCGCGTACTGGTCGGCGCGCGCGATCCGCGAGCAGTACCTGAAACATCCCGCTCCGCTGGTGAGCGCATGAAGACGATCGTGACAGGCATCGCGTGCGCCGCGCGTGCGCGACGGGTGTCGCGCGCGATCGCATGCGCGGCGGTCGGGCTCGCGGCGGCGGCTGCATTCGGGGCAGCCGCGGCGTCGGCGGCGGTCGCGGCATCCGGCACCGTGCCTGCCGTACCTGCTGCGCTAGCTGCGCTTGCCGTGCCTGCCGTGCCTGCCGCGTCTGCGTCCGACCCGCTCGTCGCGCGCGGCGAATACCTCGCGCGCGCGGGCGACTGCATCGCGTGCCATACCTCGGCGGGCGGCAAGCCGTTCGCGGGCGGCCTGAAGTTCGCGACGCCGATCGGCGGGATCTATTCGACGAACATCACGCCCGATCCGGACACCGGGATCGGCCAGTGGACGCTCGACGACTTCGACCGCGCGCTGCGCTCGGGCATGCGCAAGGACGGCGACACGATGTATCCGGCGATGCCGTATCCGTCGTACGCGCGGCTGACCGGCGACGACGTGAAGGCGCTGTATGCGTACTTCATGCGCGGCGTCGCGCCGGTGCATCAGGCGAACCGCAGGGTCGACATCGTCTGGCCGCTGTCGATGCGCTGGCCGCTCGCGATCTGGCGCAAGCTGTACGCGCCGGCGCCGAAGCCGTTCGATGCGAGCGCGTACCCGGATGCGATCGTCGCGCGCGGCGCGTATCTGGTGCAGGGGCTCGGCCACTGCGGCGCGTGCCACACGCCGCGCGCGCCGACGATGCAGGAACGCGCGCTGACCGACGCGGATGGCCCCGACTATCTGGCGGGCGGCGCGGCGGTCGACGGCTGGGTGCCGACGAGCCTGCGCGGCGAGCAGCGCACCGGGCTCGGCGGCTGGACCGACACATCGATCGTGCAGTTCCTGAAGACGGGCCGCACGCTGCATACGGCCGCGTTCGGCGGGATGACCGATGTGGTCGTCCACAGCATGCAGCACATGACCGACGAGGATCTGGCCGCGATCGCGCGCTACCTGAAGACGCTCGCGCCGCGCAATCCGGACGGCGCGCCGTACCAGTACGATGCGGCCGTCGCGCAGGCGCTGCGCGCGGGCGACGCGAGCGCGCGGGGCGCGGCGGTCTACCGCGACAACTGCATGGCCTGCCACCGCAGCGACGGGCGCGGCTACACGCGCGTGTTTCCGGCGCTCGGCGGCAACCCGGTCGTGCAGGACGCCGATCCGGCGTCGCTGATCCACGTCGTGCTCGAGGGCGCCGCGCTGCAGGGCACGCTCACCGCGCCGTCGACGTTCACGATGCCGGCGTTCGGCTGGCGGTTGTCGGACGAGGACGTGGCCGACGTCGTCACGTTCGTGCGCACGAGCTGGGGCAACGCCGGCGCGCCGGTCACGGCCGCGCAGGTCGCGAAAATCCGCAAGACGGTGCCGGCGACGCGTCCGGAGCCGCCGCCGGGCGCGCGCTACCCGCAAGCGACGGGCTGAGCGGTCGGCGGGCGGCGGCACGGCGCTCGCCCGCGGTGCTCGCCGAAGTACTCGCCCGAAGTACCACCATTTCCCGGCGCGATCCCTTATCCTCTCTACCTTACTAAACGTTTACGTTGCCAAGGGAGAGGGGATGCCTCATGACGTCAGCCTGATTGCGCTGCTCGCGGCCGGTTTTGGTCTCGCGATGCTGTTCGGATACCTTGCATCGCTGCTGAAGATGTCGCCGCTCGTCGGCTATCTGCTCGCCGGCATCGTGATCGGGCCCGGCACGCCCGGATTCGTCGGCGACGTCGCGCTCGCGCAGCAGCTCGCCGAGATCGGCGTGATGCTGCTGATGTTCGGCGTCGGCCTGCATTTCTCGCTCGGCGATCTGCTCGCGGTGCGCAAGATCGCGCTGCCCGGCGCGATCGTGCAGATCACGGTCGCGACGCTGCTCGGCGGTGCGCTCGCGCTGCTGTGGGGCTGGAACATGGGCGCGGCGCTCGTGTTCGGGCTCGCGCTGTCGGTTGCGAGCACCGTCGTGCTGCTGCGCGCGCTCGAAGGGCGCGGGCTCGTCGAAACCCTGAACGGGCGGATCGCGATCGGCTGGCTCGTCGTCGAGGATCTCGTGATGGTGGTCGTGCTCGTGCTGCTGCCGCCCGTCGCCGCGCTGCTCGGCGGCACGCACGCGGCGGGCGGCGCCGACGTATGGTCCACGCTCGGCATGACGTTCGTGAAGGTCGCCGCGTTCATCGCGCTGATGCTCGTCGTGGGCAAGCGCGTGTTTCCGCGTGTGCTGTGGCTCGTCGCGCGCACCGGCTCGCGCGAGCTGTTCACGCTGTGCATGATCGCGGCGGCGGTCGGCGTCGCGTACGGTGCCGCGAAGCTGTTCGACGTATCGTTCGCGCTCGGCGCGTTCTTCGCCGGGATGATGCTGCGCGAATCCGAGTTCAGCCGCCGCGCGGCCGACGAGACGCTGCCGCTGCGCGACGCGTTCTCGGTGCTGTTCTTCATCTCGGTCGGGATGTTGTTCGATCCGCGCGTGCTCGTCGACGCGCCGCTGCGCGTGATCGAGGCCGCGGCGGTCGTGCTGGTCGGCAAGACGCTCGCGGCCATCGCGCTGGTGCTCGCGTTCCGCTATCCGCTGAACACCGCGCTGACGGTCGGCGCGGGGCTCGCGCAGATCGGCGAATTCTCGTTCATCCTCGCGGGGCTCGGCCACGCGCTCGGGCTGCTGTCCGCCGACGGGTTGAGCCTGATCCTCGCGGTCGCGCTGATCTCGATCGCGCTGAACACGCTCGTGTTCGCGACGATCGAGCCGGCGCTCGCGTGGATTCGCCGGCATTCGGCGTTCGCGCGCCGGCTCGAGGCGCGCGACGATCCGCTCGCCGCGCTGCCGGTGTCGACGCCGCCCACGCATCTGACCGGGCAGGTCGTGATCGTCGGCTACGGGCGCGTCGGCGCGCGGATCGCACAGGCGCTCGACGAGCGCGGGATCGCGTACGTCGTCGTCGAGCAGAATCGCGAGACGGTCGAGAAGCTGCGCGCGGACGGCGTCGCGGCGGTGTCCGGCGACGCGGTCGAGCCGATCGTGCTCGTGCAGGCGCACGTCGCGCGCGCGGGGATGCTCGTCGTCACGCTGCCGGACGCGTTCGACGTGCGGCAGATCGTCGACACGTCGCGCACGCTGAATCCGTCGCTCGAGGTCGCGCTGTGCACGAACAGCGCGGACGAAGCCGAACTGCTCGGGCGCGATGGCATCGGCACGGTGTTCATGGCGGAGACGGAACTGGCGCACGGGATGACGGAGCATGTGCTGGCGCGGATGGGCGGAGGGGGCGAAGGGGACGAAGAGCAGCAGCGGCGGCGGGCGATGGCTGCGCATTGAGATCCCGCTCGACCGGCGCATCCGGCGGCACGCCGAGCAATTGCAGCGCGCCGCTCGTCACCGACGAGAACACCGGCCCGGCGACCGTGCCGCCGTAATATCCTTTGCCACCGGGCTCGTCGATCATCACTGCGACGATCAGCCGCGGGTCGCTCATCGGCGCCATCCCGGCGAACAGCGCGCGGTACTTGCCCTTCGCGTACGACGCGCCGACCTGCTTGCGCGCGGTGCCGGTCTTGCCGCCGATCCGGTAGCCGTCGACGCGCGCTGCGCGGCCGGTGCCGCCTTCACCCACCGCCATTTCGAGCATCGACCGGATCGCGGCGGCGGTCGCCGGCGTCGTCACGCGATGGCCGGGCGGCGCACCGTCGCCGGACGTGCCGGCGGTTCGCAGCAGCGACACCGGGTGCAGCACGCCGTCGCCCGCGTACGCGGTATACATCTGCGCGATTTGCAGCAGCGACATCGACAGCCCATAGCCGTACGCCATCGTCGCCTGCTCGATCGGCCGCCAGCGCTTGTACGGCCGCAGACGCCCGGACGCGACGCCCGGAAACGCGAGATCCGGCGCGTGGCCGATGCCGTATTCCTGATATTTGTCCCAGATCGTTCGCGCGGGCAGGTTCAGCGCGAGCTTCGCGAGCGCGACGTTGCTCGATTTCTGCAGCGCCTGCGCGACGGTCAGCGTGCCGTGGTTCGACGTGTCGTGGATCACGGCCGGCCCGATCTTGTACCAGCCCGGCGACGTGTCGATCACGGTCTGCGGCCGCACCTTGCCGGCGTCGAGCGACAGCGCGACGACGAGCGGCTTGATCGTCGAGCCCGGCTCGAACGTGTCGATCACCGCGCGGTTGCGCAGTTGCTGGCCGGTCAGCCGCGTGCGGTCGTTCGGATCGAAGCTCGGGTAGTTCGCGAGCGCGAGGATCTCGCCGTTCTTCGCGTCGAGCACGACGACGCTGCCCGCCTGCGCATGGTTCGCGACCACCGCGGCCTTCAGCTGGCTGAACGCGAGCTGCTGGATCCGGCGGTCGATCGTCAGCTCGATCGTCGCGCCGTGCAGCGCGGGCACGAGCGGTCGCGTGTCGGACACGATGCGGCCGAGCCGGTCGCGGATCACCTCGCGCTGGCCGGCGATGCCGGACAGGCGGCCGTTGGTCGCGAGCTCGACGCCTTCCTGCCCCCGATCCTCGACGTTCGTGAAGCCGACCACGTGCGCCGCCGATTCGCCTTCCGGATAGAAGCGCTTCGAGTCGGCGATCTGCGTGATGCCGTCGATGCCGAGCGTGTCGATGCGGCTCGCGGTGTCGGGGTCGATCTGGCGCTTGAGCAGCACGAACGAGCGGTCGTTCGCGAGGCGCCGCTTCAGCTCGGCGAGCGGCATGTCGAGGAGCTTCGCGAGCGGCGGATGATCGCGCTCGGCGACGCGCTTCGGGTTCGCCCAGATTTCATAGGTCGCGAGGCTGACCGCGAGCAGCGCGCCGTTGCGCTCGACGATGCTGCCGCGCGTCGCGCCGAGGGCGATCGTGCGCTGATAGCGCTTCTGACCCTGGCCGGCGTAGAAGTCCTGGTTCGCGACCTGCACCCAGAACGCGCGCGCGATCAGCGCGGCGAATGCGACGAACGCGACGATCACGATGAACTTCGAGCGCCACATCGGCAGCCGCGACGCGAGCATCGGGTTCTGCGTGCCGGCGGCGTACGGGGAGGCGGGGCGAGGTGGTTTTTTCACGCGCATGCGAGGGGTCGGTCCGGGCAGGGCGTGCGTCATCGCGCACGCGCAAATGACAGAATTGTAATGAAAAAGTAATTAAATTGTCGGGAAATCGGTATGCCGACTGGAACCGGGCGAGCGAAGGTGCAACGCGGAGGGCGGGAGGCTGGAGGACGGACGAAAGGACGAACGGATAGCGATGCGGACGGTCAGCGCGTTCCGCGATGGCGCGTTTGCGCACCATTCCCGAAATGCGCCGCAGCATTGTTGCGGTGCGCATTAAATGACCGTCAGGTTGGAATATAAAAAACGCCCCATAATGGAGCGTTTTTTAAAATCAGGGTATTAAGGAAAAATCCGCAATCTGATAAAAGGCGGAATCCCGGCTGAAAAGATTCTATCGATCGACGTGAATAAAACCTTCGTGCTCGGGCGCCTTGGTGCACGTATCGACGGCCTGCAGCCGCCATGCACCACGCGTGTGCCGGCCGGTGATCACGGCGGTGCCTTGCTCGCGCCGATTGTCGGCCGCACGCTGCGTCGCCGCATACGACAGCCCCTGGAGCCGGCAGACGGCCTTGCCGCTGTCGGCCGCGCACAATGCCATCGTGCCCTCGACTTCCTTGACCTTGCCCCACGTCGGCAGGTCGATGCCCTGATGTGCCTCGCGAGACCACAACCCTTCGTCGGTGTCGACCCACAGCACCGCGAAGGACTGACGGGTTGCTGAATCGTTGCCATTGATCCGAATGGTGAGGCGCATTGAATCGTCTCCTGTGAAAAATGACGTGATCGACCGTGTCCAAGTCCAACAGTCTAGAGAACGCATGGATAAATACAAGGCGCATTGCGGAATAACGATATCGCCGCGCCATCCGTTATCACGATGATCGATAAATAGCGTCCGATGAATGCCTTCGCAAGTATGCATCGCATGAATTGTCCGACATTCGAATGATTCATTTGTCTCATCTTTGACGACTGCTTACGCTAGCGGTCGGAGACGAGGCGGGTCTGACGAACGTCCGCCGAGGGCACGAACCCGGACAGATATCCCAAACAAGGAGAGATCGATGGAATCGAAAAACGTTCCGCAAGTGGCCGAACTGCTGCGCGATTCACCGAAGAACTGGGGCAAATGGGGGCCGGACGACGAGGTCGGCTCGCTGAACTATCTGACTCAGGCCGAGGCGCTGCGCGGCGTCGCGGCGGTGCGCTCCGGCAAGACGTTCACGCTGCAGATCCAGATGGGCCGCCCGGGCGGCGACCCCGTCTGGCCGGGCCGCTCGCAGGCGTGCCGGATGAACGTGATGGACAAGGGCCATTACATGTGCGGCAAAGGGCCGCTGTTCCCAGGGCTCGCCGAATACGCGGACGACATGATGATCATGTATCTGCAGGGCTCGACGCAGTACGACGCGCTCGGCCACGTCTGGTATGACGATCAACTGTGGAACGGCTACGACGCGAAATCGACGATCGGCGGCCTCGAGAAGGCGAGCGTGCTGCCGATCGCGGAGCGCGGCGTCGTCGGGCGCGGCGTGCTGATCGACATCGCGCGCCATCGCGGCAAGACGGTGCTCGATCGCGGCGAGACGTTCACGCACCGCGACCTGCTCGCGGCGGCCGAAGCGCAGGGCGTCAGGATCGAGAAGCGCGACGTGCTCGTGGTCCGCACCGGCTGGATCGGCGCGTTCTATGCGTGCGAGAACAAGGCCGAGTTCTACAAGGACTTCATCGAGCCGGGCCTGACGTACAGCCCGGAGCTCGTCGAGTGGTTCAAGGACATGGAGATCCCGAACCTGGTGACCGACACCATCGCGAACGAGGTCACGGTCGACCCGAACTCGGGCGTCGTGCTGCCGCTGCACAATGCGCTGATGCGGAATCTCGGCGTGACGCTGACCGAGATCGCGCAGCTCGATCCGCTCGCCGCCGACTGCGCGGACGACGGGCAGTGGACGTTCCTGTACACGGCGGCGCCGCTGAAGGTCGTCAACGGCAGCGGCGCGCCGGTGAATCCGGTGGTCATCAAGTAACCCGCCATGACGCCCTACGACAGCAAGCCGTGGCGTTCGAGCTACACGGCAGACCTCCCGGCGACGATCACGCCGGACTTCAACGACGCGTTGAGCCTGTTCCGTGCGGCGGTCGCGCGCGCGCCGCAGCAGTCCGCGATCCTGTACTTCGACGGCGCGCTGTCGTACGCGGCGCTCGACGCGCAGTCGGACGCGCTCGCGAGCGCGTGGCTCGAGCGCGGCTGCTCGCGCGGCGACCGGATCGCGATCTACCTGCAGAACCTGCCGCAGTTCGTGATCGCGCTCGTCGCCGCGTGGAAGCTCGGCGCGGTCGCGGTGCCGGTCAATCCGATGAACCGCGCGCGCGAGTTGCGCGTGTTGCTCGCCGATTCAGGCGCGCGGATGCTCGTGTGCCACGAGTCGCTGTACGCGGACGTCGTGCATCCGTTTCTGCTGCAGGAGGCCGAAGCGGCCGCGCGCGGCGAGCCGGCGGTGCAGACGGCCGTGATGACGACGTCCGAGCTCGAATGGCAGACCCGCAACGATCCGCGGCTGTTCTCGAACGCGCAGCGCCGGCCGGCCGACGGCGCGGAGGATCTGTCGACCGTGATCGCCGCGTACCGCGGCCGCCGGCCACCGCCGGTGCGGCTCGCGCCTGACGACGTCGCGATGCTCGTCTACACGTCCGGCACGACCGGCGTGCCGAAGGGCGCGATGAACACGCACGGCAACGTCGCGTTCAACGCGCAGGTGTACCGCGACTGGATCGGGCTGCGCGAGGGCGGGCCGATCCTCGGCGTCGCGCCGCTGTTCCACATCACGGGGCTCGTCGGGCACATCGGCGCGGCGTTCATCTGCGCGGCGCCGCTGATCCTCGCGTGCCGCTTCGAGCCGGGCGTGATTCTCGACGCGATCCGCGAGCACCGCGCCGAGTTCGTGATCGGCTCGATCACCGTGTTCATCGCGCTGATGAACCATCCGGGCGCGACGCGCGAGCATCTCGCGTCGATGCGGCGGATCTATTCGGGCGGCGCGCCGATTCCACCGAGCGTCGTCGACGCGTTCCGCGACCGCTTCGGCCTGTACATCCACAATGGCTACGGGCTGACCGAGACGAACTCGCCGACGCACTGCGTGCCGGTCGGCCGCGAAGCGCCGGTCGATCCGGCGTCGGGGGCGCTTGCGGTCGGCGTGCCGGTGTTCAACGTCGAGTCGTACATCGGCGACGACGAGGGCCGGCCGCTGCCGGTCGGCGAAGTCGGCGAGATCATCTCGCGCGGGCCGATGATCGTGCCGGGATACTGGAACAAGCCGGCCGAGAGCGCAAAGGCGATCGTCGACGGTTACTTCCGCACCGGCGACGTCGGCTTCATGGACGCGCAAGGCTGGTTCTATCTCGTCGACCGCAAGAAGGACATGATCAACGCGGGCGGCTACAAGGTCTGGCCGCGCGAGGTCGAGGACGTGCTGTATACGCATCCGGCGGTGCGCGAGGCGGCCGTCGTCGGCGTGCCCGACAGCTATCGAGGCGAGACCGTGAAGGCCGTCGTGAGCCTGAAGCCGGGCGCGCAGGCGACACCCGACGCGCTGGTCGCGTACTGCAAGGAGCGGATGGCCGCGTACAAGTATCCGCGGATCGTCGAGATCATCGCCGAGCTGCCGAAGACGGTGACCGGGAAGATCCTGCGGCGCGAATTGCGCGGGTGACAAAAAAGCCGCTCCGGAGAGCGGCCTGGACTGGGAGCGGCGGCGGAACGGCGGGGGGCGGCAGGCCGGCGCAAGGCCGGCCAGACCACAGGGTCGGCCATAGGGTTGGCCACCCGCGCCGGCCACCAGCGCTGACCACCCGCGCCGGCCGTTCAGTCGTCCAGCAGCGACAGATCGCGCACCGCGCCCTTGTCGGCCGACGTGACCAGCAATCCATACGCCTTGAGCGCGGCGGACACCTTGCGCGGACGCGGCTTCACCGGCTTCCAGCCGAGCGCGTTCTGCTCGTCGCGGCGGCGCGCCAGTTCCTCGTCGGACACCAGCACGTCGATCGTGCGATTCGGGATGTCGATGCGGATCCTGTCGCCGTTGCGCACCAGGCCGATCGCGCCGCCGGCCGCCGCTTCGGGCGAGCAGTGGCCGATCGACAGACCCGACGTGCCGCCCGAGAAGCGGCCGTCCGTCAGCAGCGCGCAGGCCTTGCCGAGGCCCTTCGACTTGATGTAGCTCGTCGGGTAGAGCATCTCCTGCATGCCGGGGCCGCCCTTCGGGCCTTCGTAGCGCACGATCACCACGTCGCCGGCCTGAACCTTGTCGGCGAGGATGTTCTCGACCGCCTCGTCCTGCGATTCGGTCACGTGGGCCGTGCCTTCGAACACGAGGATGCTGTCGTCCACGCCGGCGGTCTTCACCACGCAGCCGTCGCGCGCGATGTTGCCCGTCAGCACCGCGAGACCGCCTTCCTTCGAGAACGCGTGCTCGTACGAGCGGATGCAGCCTTCGGCGCGGTCGAGGTCGAGGCTCGGCCAGCGCGTGCTCTGGCTGAACGCGACCTGCGTCGGGATGCCGGCCGGGCCGGCCTGGTAGAAGGTCCGGACCGCGTCGTCCTGCGTGCGGACGATGTCCCACTGATCCAGCGCGTCCTTCATCGTCGCGGTGTGCACGGTCGGCACGTCGGTGTGCAGCTTGCCGGCGCGGTCGAGCTCGCCGAGGATCGCCATGATGCCGCCCGCGCGGTGCACGTCCTCGATGTGGTACTTGTTCGTGTTCGGTGCGACCTTGCAGAGCTGCGGCACGATGCGCGACAGGCGATCGATGTCGGTCATCGTGAAGTCGATGCCCGCCTCCTGCGCGACCGCGAGCAGGTGCAGGATCGTGTTCGTGGAGCCGCCCATCGCGATGTCGAGCGTCATCGCGTTCTCGAACGCCTTGAAGCCGACCGAGCGCGGCAGCACGCGCGCGTCTTCCTGCTCGTAATACTGGCGGGCCAGCTCGACGATCCGGCGGCCCGCGCGCTTGAACAGCTGCTCGCGGTCCGCGTGCGTGGCGACCACCGTGCCGTTGCCCGGCAGCGACAGGCCGAGCGCCTCGGTCAGACAGTTCATCGAGTTCGCGGTGAACATCCCCGAGCACGAGCCGCAGGTCGGGCACGCGGAGCGCTCGACCTCGGCCACTTCCGCGTCGGAATACTTGGTGTCGGCCGCGATCACCATCGCGTCGATCAGGTCGAGCTTCTTGACCTCGATCGCCTTCGTGACGGGATTCGCGAGACGCGTCTTGCCCGCTTCCATCGGTCCGCCGGACACGAAGATCACCGGGATGTTGAGCCGCATCGCGGCCATCAGCATGCCGGGCGTGATCTTGTCGCAGTTGGAGATGCACACCATCGCGTCGGCGCAGTGCGCGTTGACCATGTATTCGACCGAGTCCGCGATGATCTCGCGGCTGGGCAGCGAATACAGCATGCCGTCGTGGCCCATCGCGATGCCGTCGTCGACCGCGATCGTGTTGAACTCCTTGGCGACGCCGCCCGCGGCCTCGATCTCGCGCGCGACGAGCTGGCCGAGGTCCTTCAGGTGCACGTGCCCGGGCACGAACTGGGTGAACGAATTGACCACCGCGATGATCGGCTTCGAGAAATCGTCGTCTTTCATGCCGGTGGCGCGCCACAGCGAGCGCGCGCCCGCCATGTTGCGGCCGGCGGTCGAGGTTTTGGAACGGTATGTGGGCATTGTCGTTACTGAGGAAAGGTCGCAGAAAGTGAAAGCGGGCCACCGGAATAAAGGCCCGTCGCGCGCCCGTGCAAACAACCTCTTGAGTCGCGCCGCAGGCAAACCCGGCGATTATCCCATACCGCTCCGGGCGCGTGCTGGGCCGTCGAACGCCGCCATGACCCGCTGCCGGAACCACGCGTTGGCCGGATCCGCATCGGAATTCGCGTGCCAGTACAGATACGCGTCGCTCGACGCGTCGAACGGGCAGTCGAGCACCCGGTTGCCGAGCAGGTCGGTCAGCAGGCGCGCGTAGCGCTGCGGCATCGTCAGCAGCAGGTCGGTTTCGCTGACCACGCGGCACGCGGCGAAGTAATGCATGCAGCGCAGCCGCACGCGGCGCCGCGCGCCGAGCTTCACGAGCTCCATGTCCTCGACGCCGTGTCCGCGCCGCCGGCTCGTGACGAGCACGTGCTCCTCCGCGAGATACGCGTCGAGATCGACGCGCCGCCCGATGCGCGGATGATCGCGCCGGCACAGCACGACGAACCGCTCCGACGCGAGCGGCGCGCTGCGCACCGCCTGCGGAATCGGCAGCAGCACGTCGATCGCGACGTCGAGCGCGCCCGACAGCAGGTCCGCCTCGAGCGAGTGCCGATCGTGCTGCACGGTGGCGACGTCGATCGACGGCGCATGCTCGGCCACGTAATGCATGACGGGCGGCAGCACGATCGATTCGAACGAGTCGCGCACGCCGAGCGTGAAGCGCTTGACCGTCGATTCGACGTCGAACTGGCTGGTTTCGTGCAGCGTGCGCTCGAACGTGCGCAGGCCGTCGCGCACGCGCGCGATGATCGAGCGCGTGAACGGCGTCGGCACCATCGAATGGCCGTGGCGCTCGAACAGCGGGTCGCCGAGCAGCTCGCGCAGCCGGTTCAGCGCGTGGCTGACCGCCGACTGGCTCAGGTTCAGCTGCTGCGCGGCGCGCGTGATGCTCTCCTGCGCGTAGATGCATTCGAGCACGACGAACAGGTTCAGGTCGATTCGCGAGATATGCATGAAATGGGCGGAGTGAGGGCGATACTATTCATCTGCCGCATTTTAGACGCGTTCGCGCGTGCGTGCGCGTGTCGCCAGTCGCCGAACGCGATCGCCGCGCCGGCCGACGCGGCGGATGCACTACACTGGCGGGATTTTCGGCCCGCCGCGCCGCCCGTTCGTCGAGCTCATCGAGCATGTCGAGCGGTCGCGCCGATTTTCACGGACCCATGACACCCGACACCGATCGCGCCTTCCTTCTCGGCGACTTGCTGAAGAACGTTTCCCGCTCCTTCTATTTGACGCTGCGCGTGCTGCCCGACGGGATGCGCGATCCGGTCGGCCTCGCGTATCTGCTCGCGCGCGCGGCCGACACGATCGCGGACACCGCGCTGGTCGCGGCCGATCGCCGCACCGACCTCTTGACGCAGTTGCGCGCGAACGTCGAACGGCTCGACGACGGCGACGCGCTGTCGCGCGCGCTCGACGACGTGACGCAAATGCAGGCCGATTCGCACGAGCACGTGCTGCTCGGCGCGATGAAGCCGATGCTCGCGCTGCTGCGCGCGCAGCCGGCGCAGGATCGCGCGGCGATCCAGAAGGTCGTCGCGACGCTGACGTCGGGGATGGCGTTCGATCTCGGCGCGTTTCCGGACGAGCGCTCGGGGCAGGTCGCCGCGCTCGGCACGCGCGATGCGCTCGATCGCTATACGTACCTGGTCGCGGGCTGCGTCGGCGAGTTCTGGACCGATATGACGGCCGCGCATACGCCGGCCGCGCGACGCTGGGATCTGCCGGACATGCGGGAGAAGGGGATCCGCTTCGGCAAGGCGCTGCAGATGACGAACATCGTGCGCGACTGCGCGAAGGATCTGCGGATCGGCCGCTGTTACGTGCCGCAGGCGGCGCTCGACGCGCACGGGCTGCAGGTCGGCGATCTGCTCGCGGCCCACGCGTCGCGGCGCGCGCGGCCGGTGCTGTTCGAGCTGCTGCGCATCGCGCTCGCGCAGTACTGCGACGCGTGCGCGTACACGCTCGCGATTCCGCGCCGCTTCGTGCGGCTGCGGCTTGCGTGCCTGTGGCCGATCCTGATCGGCCTCGAGACGCTCGAACTGCTCGCGCGCCACGACGCGTGGCTCGACCCCGCGCAGCCGGCGAAAGTGCCGCGCAAGCGCGTGTACCGGATCATCGCCGGCTCGCTCGCGATCGTCGGCTCGAATGCGGCGATTCGCGCGCGGCTCTCGCGTCTCGCCGATGCGGTCGATGCGCGGATCGCGGAGCACGGCGCGACCTGATCGCGGTGCCGTCGATGCCCCCGATGTCCGGAGCATGAAATATGCCCGCCACATTTGTCCAGACAGGCTGGATGCATCCGTCCGGTCATCTCAAGGCATACGATGACATGGGGCGAATTTGTCGCGCGAGTAAAAATGTAAAGCTAGGGTTTTTACCTATCTTCGATGGAAGCCCGCGTCCCGCAAGGGTTTTAGGGCGACGTGTAACTGTTTAGTGAATTTATGCGTTGCGCAGATCATACGATGACCGACGCATTGGTTGGGAAACATTTGGTAATCCGTCAGAATTGGGCCCGCATGTGCACGCACTGCGCACACCACACCACAAAAGAACTTCATTCTTTTCGGACGGAGCATCGATGAAAAAGAGCGTCGCCCTCGCGATGACGGCAGCCGGTTTCGCGGCCGCCACCGCCCACGCCCAAAGCAGCGTGACCCTGTACGGTATCGTCGACAACGGTATCGCCTACCAGAACAATGCTGCGCCGAGCGTCGGCGCGACGTCGGGCGGCCACGCCGCATGGAAGATGTCGACGGGCGTGTGGGCGGGCAGCCGCTTCGGCCTGAAGGGTGCGGAAGACCTCGGCGGCGGCACGAAGGCGATCTTCCAGCTCGAAGCCGGCGTGAACACCGCGAACGGCCAGTCGACGATCCCGAACGGCGGCATCTTCACCCGCCAGGCATGGGTTGGCCTGACCAACGCGACGTACGGTACGCTGACGGCCGGCCGCCAGTACACCGCGTACTACACGCTGCTGTCGCCGTATAGCCCGACGACCTGGCTGACCGGCTATTTCGGCGCGCACCCGGGCGACATCGACTCGCTCGACACCAGCTACCGCACGAACAACTCGGTCGTCTACATGTCGCCGAGCTACTACGGCTTCACGGTCGGCGGCTCGTACGCGTTCGGCGGCGTGCCGGGCAGCGTGAACCAGGGCTCGACCTGGAGCGCGGCGGTCCAGTACCTGAACGGTCCGGCAGGGATCGCGGTCGGCTTCCAGCGCATCAACAACTCGACGCCGGGCGGCGGCGTGTGGGGCGCGAACTCGACGGCGCAGAACGGCCTGGATACGTCGGGCAACGGCGCGCAACCGGCGCTGTCGGCGATCAACAACGGTTACAAGACCGCGCGTGCGCAGCAGCGCGTCGCCGTGACCGCGGGCTACCAGTTCTCGCCGGCATGGGACGTGTCGGCATCGTACTCGAACGTCCAGTACATCCCGGGCGCGAACTCGGCGTTCACGAACACCGCGATCTTCAACACGGCGGGCGCCGTGCTGCACTGGAAGGCGACGTCGGCATGGGATTTCGCGGCCGGCTACTCGTACACGCGCGCGACCGAGGCGAACGGCATCTCGAGCTCGGCGAAGTACCATCAGGTCACGCTGTCGCAGTACTACACGCTGTCGAAGCGCACGGGCCTGTACGCGGTCGAGGCGTATCAGCACGCGACCGGCAATACGCTGAACGCGGGCCAGATCACCAGTGCGACCGCATCGATCGGCGACGGCTTCGGCACCTCGCCGTCGGCGTCGCAAAACATGGTCGGCGTGGGCGTTGGCCTGATCCACCGCTTCTGATGTCCGGCGGCGCTTCGGCGCCGCGGCGGAACGAGAAAGCCGGCTCTCGAGCCGGCTTTTTTGCATCTGGACGGTCGGCGTGTCACGTCGGCATCTTGCGGAACGCGATCGCGAAGCGGTTCCAGCTATTGATCGTGGACACTAGCAACTACAGAGCGCGCGACGCAATGCGCGGATGCAAGTGCGTGCGCCGTGGCGCAATATTCAACCTATCGGGTCGGCGGGGCGTCGAACACCGAAACCGGACCTGCCCGCCGCGCATGCCGATATCCCGCCGGGCCACCCGGCGCCCGCCGCGTGCGACGCGCGGCTCCGTTTCCGTACTTTCGTAGGAGTGCCCGATCATGAAGATTCTGGTTGTCCTGACGTCGCACGACGAACTCGGCACGACCGGCAACAAGACCGGCTTCTGGCTCGAGGAGCTGGCCGCGCCGTACTACGCGTTCAAGGGCGCGGGCGCCGAGCTGACGCTCGCGTCGCCGGCCGGCGGTCAGCCGCCGCTCGACCCGAAGAGCAGCGATCCGGGCTCGCAGACCGACGCGACGCGGCGCTTCGACGCGGACCCCGACGCGCGGGCCGCGCTCGCGACGACGCGGCGTCTCGCCGACGTGTCGGTCGACGACTACGACGCGGTGTTCTATCCGGGCGGCCACGGCCCGCTGTGGGATCTCGCCGACGATTCGCACTCGATCGCGCTGATCGAGCGCGCGATCGCGGCGGGCAAGCCGGTCGCCGCGGTCTGCCACGCGCCGGGCGTGCTGCGCCACGTGAAGAATCCGGCGACCGGTGAATCGATCGTTCGCGGCAAGCACGTGACCGGCTTTTCGAACAGAGAGGAGGCGGCCGTCGAGTTGACCGAGGTCGTGCCGTTCCTCGTCGAGGACATGCTGAAGACGAACGGCGGCCTCTATACGCACGGCCCCGACTGGGCGCCGCACGTCGAGACGGACGGGCTGCTGATCACCGGGCAGAATCCGGCGTCGTCGGAGCCGGTCGCGCAAGCGCTGCTCGCGCTGCTGAAGCGAGGCTGAAGCGAGGCTGAATCCGGCGCGACGACCGGCGCATGCCCCGACCCCGATAGAATGGCGGTGCGCGCAGGCATCGGCCTGCCGCGTATCGCCATTTCAATATCCAACGACAATCCGAGGTGTCATGGGCGCGAACGTTCCGCCATCTTCCGATTCCTTCGATCGCCCGAGCGCGCAGCAGATCGCGCGGGCCGTGCTTTACGCGGGGCTGCTCGCGATCGCGCTGTGGGTGATCCGCGACTTCATTCCGTCGATCGCGTGGGCATGCGTGATCGCGATCGCGCTGTGGCCGCTGCTGAAGCGCATCGAGACGCGTGCGCCGTTCCGCGGCCGGCCGACCTTCGTCGCGACCGCGATCACTGCCGCCGTGTCGCTGCTCGTCGTGCTGCCGTTCGCGATCGGGCTCGTGCAGGCGATCGGGCAGGCGCACGAGCTGCGCGAATGGGTGCGCGGGATCCAGCAGAACGGGCTGCCGTTGCCCGAGGTCGTCGCGCGGCTGCCGTTCGGCGCGACGCAGGTCGCCGCCTGGTGGCAGGCGCATCTCGCGCATCCGCTGCATTCGGCGACCGCGATGAAGGGCGTCAGCGGCGAGACGTTCCTCGCGGTCGGCCGCCAGTTCGGCTCGAAGCTCGCGCACGCGCTGCTTCAGTTCGGCTTCATGCTCGTCACGCTGTTCGTGATCCTGCGCGCCGGGCACCGCCTGTCGGGCGCGCTGCTGCACGGCGCGCGGCGTGCGTTCGGCAGCGGCGGCGCCGAGCTGATCGAGCGGATGGCCGCCGCGGTGCAGGGTACCGTGACGGGCCTCGTCGTCGTCGGGCTCGGCGAAGGCGCGCTGCTCGGCGTCGCGTATGTGCTCGCGGGCGTGCCGCATGCGGCGCTGCTCGGGCTCGTCACCGCAATCGCCGCGATGTTGCCGTTCTGTGCACCGGTCGTGTTCTGCGCGGCCGCGCTGTGGCTGTTCGTGCAGGGCGCGGCGGTGTGGGCGATCGTCGTCGCGGTCACCGGCTTCGTCGTCGTGTTCGTCGCCGAGCATTTCGTGCGGCCTGTGCTGATCGGCAATTCCGCGCGGCTGCCGTTCCTGCTCGTGCTGTTCGGGATTCTCGGCGGCGCCGAGACGTTCGGGCTGCTCGGCCTGTTCATCGGCCCCGCGCTGATGACCGTGCTCACGATGCTGTGGACGGAATGGGTCGAATAATCGGGGCGCATGCAACGATTGTTGACCGCTTGTTGGCCATTCGGCCCTGGGTTGGCGCCGGTCTTTACAATTCTTGGCCATTGCGGTGAGCGTCTCGATTAGCATGAGGTTTTCATCGCGCGATCTCGCGCCGCCGAATTTTCCGATCATGCGATTCGCTCCGACGTCCCGGCCCGTGCTGACGCTGTCCCTCGCGGCAAGCTGCCTGATGAGCGGCTGTTCGTGGTTCGACTTCCTGCTGCCATCGTCGTCGTATGCGCGGATGCCGGTGCCGGCGACCGCATCCGCGCCCGGCGCGACGCGCGCGCAGATCATCGAGGCAGGCGGCAATCCGGGCAGCGTGTGGATGGTCCGCAACGGCACCGGCGTCTGCTACAACTACGTGCTCGAGCGCGGCGACCATCACCGGCCTTACTACGTGGTGTTCGATCGCACTGGCGCGGTCGTCCGCCACGGCTTCAATACCTGCATGGACGCCGATCGCAAGGGGCTGCTGCGGATGCGCGACGCGACCGCGCAGTAGTGCGCGGTCATGCGTGGGTAGTGCGCAGGTCGTGCGCTACCGCGCGCGATCGATCAGGCGAGCGTGTCGACGATGCCGCCATCGACGCGCAGCGCGGCGCCCGTCGTCGCGGATGCCTGCGGCGAGCATGCATAGACGACCATGTTCGCGACTTCGTCGGGCGTCGCCGGACGCTGCAGGATCGAGCTCGCGCGATGCGTGCGCACGAACTCGACCGCGACCTCGTCGACGCTGCGGCCGGTCTTGTCTGCCACGGCCTGCAGCATCGTGCGCACGCCGTCGGACAGCGTCGGCCCCGGCAGCACCGCGTTGACGGTGACCTGGCTGCCCGCCGCGAGCTTCGCGAGGCCGCGCGCGATCGACAGCTGAGCGGTTTTCGTGAAGCCGTAGTGGATCATGTCGACCGGAATGTTCAGCGCCGACTCCGACGAGATGAACACGACGCGCCCCCAGTCGCGCTCCAGCATCCCCTTCATGTAGTGCCGCGCGAGCCGCACGCCGGACATCACGTTCGTCTGGAAGTAATGTTCCCATTCGGCGTCGTCGATGTCGAAGAACGGCTTCAGCCCGTAGATGCCCGCGTTGTTCACCAGAATGTCGGCGTGCGGCGCGGCGGCCGTGAGCCGCGCGGCGCCGTCGGGGCCGGACAGGTCGGCGGCGACGCCGTCGACGGTCGCGCCCGGCGCCGCGGCGCGCAGCCGCGCGAGCGCGGCGTCGACCGAGGCGTCGCTGCGCCCGTTGACGACGACCCGCGCGCCGGCGCGCGCGAGTCCTTCCGCGATCGCGAGCCCGATGCCCGCGGTCGACGCGGTCACGAGAGCCGTCTTGCCTTTCAGATCGATCTGCATATGCGTGCTGTGTCCTCGGGAGAGGGAGTCGGGCGGCGTCGCTCGCGCGTCGGCGGGCGGCCGAATTCACAGCTTAGGCGACGGCGGGCAGCGGCGCGCGAATCGTATTCGAGGATCTGATCGCGCGCGTCGACGCGCTCAGCCGAGCGTCCGGTCCGCGACCGTGATCCGGTGCAGCAGACGGCGATGCCCTTCGTAGCCGCCGGTCGCCGCATGGATCACGCAACGGTTGTCCCACATCACCAGCATGCCCTGCGACCAGCGGTGCCGGTACACGAATTCGGGCCGCGCCTGATGCACGAACAGCTCGCGCAGGATCGGCGCCGCTTCGTCGTCGCGGATCCCGTCGATCCCGATCGTGTAACCGGGGCTCACGTACAGCGCGGTGCGGCCCGTCTCCGGATGCACGCGAGCAATCGGGTGCAACTGCGTCGCGAGTGCGTCGTCCGAATAGCGGATCGCCATCGAGCGCCCCGCGTCCTTCTCGCCGTACGCACCGTCGCGCGCATAGCCGCGCCGCGCCGAATGCACGCCCTGCCTGCCGGCGAGCAGCGCCTTCAGGTCGGCGGGCAGCGCATCCCATGCCGCGTACTGGTTCGCGAACAGCGTGTCGCCGCCCGTCGGCGGAATGATGTCGCCGTACAGCACGGTCGCGGCCGGCGGCTGCGCGAGGAAGCTCCAGTCCGAGTGCCACGACTCCGCGAAGATCGGCGTGCGCTCGTCCGCCTCGCGGCGTACCTGCGCGACGTGCGGATGCCCCGGAATCGCCTCGAAGAACGGATCGACGCCGAACGGGCCGATCGTGCGCGCGAAGCGCTCGATGTCGTCGACGGTCAGCGACTGGCCGGGAAACGCGAGTACCTGATGTTCGAGCCACAGCGCGCGCAGCGCGTCGACTTGCGAGTCGGCGAGCGGCTGGTTCAGGTCAAGGCCTTCGATCAGCGCGCCGCAGGACGCGGGTTGCGGCGTGACGTGCAATGGCATGGCGTCTCCTTTTTATCAGGGCCGTAGGCGCTCGGCGGCGGGTATCGGGAAGGGCCGGGATGCGTCCCGGCCGGGTCGCCGGGTAGTGTACCCAGTCGGCGGGAGGGTGGGAGGGGTGTTTCCGGGACGGGCGGTGCGGTGAATGCGCGAAGCGGGCGTGCGTCCGGTCAGGCGGGCGGCGTCGCGTTCGTGCCGCTCGACGTGCCGGATCTCGACGTGTCGCTGCACGCGCGCTATCGCGCGGACGATACGTCGACGGTGCTCGCCGCGTTTCTCGACACGCTGCGCGACGTGGCGGCCGACGCCGCGACGGGCTGATCCGGCTGCGCCGCCACCGAAAACCCGAACGTATTCATCCCGCCCGCACACGCGACGAACACGCCGCCGCCGTGCATCTCCGCGACCGCCTTCACGATCGACAGTCCGAGCCCGTGGTTCTCGTCGCTGTTCGCGCGCGCTTCCTCGAGCCGGTAGAAGCGCTCGAAGATATGCGCGCGCTGCGCGGCGTCGATCGGCTCGCCCGGGTTCGCGACCGACACCTCGACGAGCGCGTCGCGCCGCGCGATCGCGATGCGCAGCGTGCCGCCCGGCGCCGAATGCTGGATCGCGTTGATCAGCAGGTTCGTCATTGCGCGCCGGAACAGCGACGGATCGACGCTCGCGCGCGCGTCGCCGTGCAGCTGAGCGTGGAGCTGCGCGTCGTCGAGCGGAATCTCGACGAACGCGAGGATGCGCCGCACCTCGTTCGCGAGCGACACGTCCTTCAGATCGCTCGCGCGCTCGCCGCGGTCGCTGCGCGAAATAAACAGCATGTCGTTGATGATCACGCGCAGCCGCTCGAATTCCTCGAGATTCGACTGCAGCGTCTGGCGCATCCGCTCGACCGAGCGGTCGCGGCTCGTCAGCGCGACCTGCGTCTGGCCGATCAGGATGCTGACGGGGGTGCGCAGTTCGTGCGCGACGTCCGCGTTGAACGCCTCGAGCCGTTCGTACGCGTGCTGGATCCGTTCGAGCGCGCCATTGAACGATGCGGCGAGATCGTGCAGTTCGGGCGGCAGCGCGTCCGTGCGCAGCCGCTGCCGCCGGTTCGCGGGGCTGAGCGCGGCCGCCTGCTGCGACAGCCGCTCGAGCGGCGCGAGCCCGAAGCGCGTGACCGCACGGCTCAGCAGCAGCGCGATGCCGGTCGCGACCGCGACGAGCGCCGCGAGCGTCCAGCCGAAGCGGCGCAGCATCCGCTGCGTGCGCTCGCACGACGTCGCGACGGTCAGCTGCAGCACCGGCCGCTCGCCGCCCGGCGCGATCGTCACGGTCTTCGTCATCACGTCGTAGCTGCTGTGATCGAGCCGGTAGCGCTGGAACGTGTCGGGCGACGCGCCGACCGGCGTGCCCCGCACCGGATGCCCGACGCGGAACGCCGGATTCGCGCTGTCGACCACGTAGTGCGTGGTGCCATCGGGCGGTTCGAGATCGGCGAGCTTCTCGCGCGTGATGTTCTGCCAGTGCGCGACCGTCGTCGCGTGCACGGCGATCATCTCGGCGACCTTCGCGCGCGTGTCGAGCGTCGCGCGCAGCTCCGCGAACAGCTGCCGCTCCATCATCACGAACAGCCCCGCGCCGACGAGTGAGAACACGAGGAACGACGTGATCCCGAACATCGCGGAGAGCCGTAGCGCGATCGAGCGCGTGATCGCATGCTTCATGATCGCCTCTCGCCGTCCGCGTCGTCGCGCACCTCGAGCACGTAGCCCATCCCGCGGATCGTGTGCAGCAGCTTGTCCGGGAACGGGCCGTCGAGTTTTGCGCGCAGCCGCTTGATCGCGGTTTCGACGACGTTCACGTTGCTGTCGAAGTTCACGTCCCACACGAGCTCGGCGATCGTGGTCTTCGACAATACCTCGCCGCTGCGGCGCGCGAGCACGCCGAGTAGCTGGAATTCCTGCGCGGTCAGGTCGAGGCGCGTGCCGTCGCGGCTCGCGCGGCGGCCGATCAGGTCGACGCGCAGATCGCCGACCGAGATCAGCGTCGCTTCCTGCACGCGCGCGCGGCGCGTTAGCGCGCGCAGCCGCTCGATCAGCTCGAGGAACGAGAACGGCTTCGTCAGATAGTCGTCGGCGCCGCCGCGCAGGCCGCGCACGCGGTCGTCGACGCGGTCGCGCGCGGTCAGCATGATCACCGGCGTCTGCTTCTGCGCGCGCAACGCGCGCAGCACGCCGAAGCCGTCGAGCTTCGGCAGCATCACGTCGAGCACGACGACGTCGTAGTCGTACTCGATCGCCTTCCACGCGCCGTCCTCGCCGTCGAGCGCGGCATCGACGACCCAGCCTTCCTCGGTCAACCCGCTCTTCAGGTAGTCGACCACCTTCGGTTCGTCTTCGACGATCAGCACTTTCATGTCAGTCTCCGCCGGGCCGCTCCAAGGAGGCTGACCGCCCCCTCGGGGGGCAGCGAACGTAGTGAGCGTGGGGGCCGTTTCATGTCAGTCTCCGCCGGCCGTCGCCGCGACCGGCATCGCGCCGGGCGCACCCGGCTCCCCGCCGTTCGAGCCGTTCCAGCCGCCGCCGAGCGCCTTCGCGAGATACACGACGAGCGCCGCGCGCTGCCCCTGGATCTGCACCGCCTGGCGCTCGCTCGTCAGCAATTGCTGCTCGGCGGTCAGCACGTCGAGGAACGGCGTGAGGCCGCCCTTGTAGCGATCCTGCGCGAGCGACACGAGCTTGCGCGCATCGTCGACGGCCGCGCTCGCCTGCTGCGCCGCCGCATCGAGCACCGACAGGCCCGTCACCGCATTTTGCACCTCCTCGAACGCGGTGAGCACCGTCTGCCGGTAGGTCGCCTGCGTGGCGACATAGCCCGCCTGCGCGAAATCGACACCCGCCTTCAGCCTGCCGCCCTCGAACAGCGGCTGGCTCAGCGACGCGCCGATCGACCACAGCAGGCTCGGCACCGTGAACAGGTTCGCGAAGTGCGCGGCGTCCCAGCCGATTCCCGGCGTCAGCAGCAGATGCGGGAAATACGCGGCGCGCGCGACGCCGATCTGCGCGTTCGCGGCCGCCATCGCGCGCTCGGCCGACGCGACGTCCGGGCGCCGCTGCAGCAGGTCGCTCGGCACGCCGGTCGGCAGCACCGGCGCCGCGAGCGGCGCGACGCGCGGCGCGAGCGAGAACGCGGGCGCCGGCGTGCCGACGAGCGTCGCGATCGCGTGCTCGTACAGCGCGCGCTGCTGGACGAGCAGTTGCACCTGCGTGCGCGTCGCGTCGAGCTGCGCCTTCTGCTGCATCAGATCGAGCCCCGACACCGCGCCGAGATCGTGCTGCGTGGTGACGTAGTCGAGCGCCTTCTGCTGCAGGTCGATCGAGCGGTTCACGACGTCGATCTCGTCGTCGAGCTCGCGCATCGCGAGATAGCTCGACGCCAGATCGGCGGTGAGCACGACCCGCGCGTTCGCGAGATCGTCGCGCGCCTGGTCGCTCTCCGCCTGCGCGGATTCGATCGTGCGCCGCACGCGGCCGAACAGGTCCGCCTCGTAGCTGACCGACGCGCCGATCTGCATGTCGTTCTGCACGGTCGACGTGTTCGGGACCCCATAGTTCGTCTGCGGCCGGTCGGCGGAGATCTTGAAACGCTGCGTGCTCGCGTTCAGGTTCACCGACGGATATTGCGCGGCGCCGGCCGACGCGAGCGTCGCCTTCGCCTGGTCGTAGCGCGCGGCGACCGCCTTCAGGTTCTGGTTGCCGCGCAGCGCGTCGGTTTCGAGCCCGTCGAGCTGCGGATCGTCGAACGCGTGCCACCACGCGGGATCGAGCGGCGCGTGCGTGGGCTCGGCCGGATGCCAGTACGCGTCGGCCGGATCGAGCCGCCATGCGGCCGGCGTGTCGACGTCCGGACGTCGGTAGTCGGGGCCGACCGAGCAGCCCGCGAGGGTCGCGGTCAGCGCGGCGACCGAGGCTGCGGCAGCAAGTGCCGCGAGCGTGGTGAGCGCAGTAAGCGTGGTGGGGGCGGGCGGCCGGGCTCGCGTCACGACTGCGCTCCGGAGGCGTCCGACGCCGGCTTCGGTTGCGCGTCCGATGCCGCGTTCGGCCTGACGTCGACCTGATCGCCGTTCGCGAGCGCGTCACTCGGATTCACGACGAGGCGGTCGTCGTGCGTGAGCCCGCCGTCGATCTCGAGCGTCTGCCCGACCGTGCGCGCGACCGTGACCGGGCGCAGCCGGATCTGCCCGTTCGCATCGACGACCGCGACGGCCGGCCCCTCCGCGCGGAACAGCAGCGTGTTCGCCGGAATCGTCAGCCGGCCGACCGGCGTCATCGGCAGCGTCGCCTGCACGTACGCGCCGGGCAGCAGCGTGCCGTCCGGGTTCGGCAGCGTGATCTCGATCTGCAGCGAGCGCGTCGCCACGTCGATCGCCTCCGACGTGCGCGTGATCGTGCCGTCGAACGCGCGCCCCGGCAGCTCGGCCTGCGTGACGCTCACGTGCTGGCCGGTGCGGATCTGTTGCGCGTACGCCTGCGGCACCTGCACGTACAGGCGCAGCCGGTCGGCCTGCACGACCGTGAACAGCGACCGGCCCGCGCCGCCGTTGCCCGCGTTCACGAGGTCGCCGACGTCGACGTTGCGCTGCGTGACGATCCCGTCGATCGGCGACACGACCCGCTGGAACGCCTTCAGCTCGGTCAGCCGGCGCACGTTCGCGCTCGCGGCGGCGAGATTCGCGGTGTCCTGGTTGAACGCGCCCTGGCGGTCGTCGAGCTCCTGCTGCGAGACCGCGTCGCGCTGCCTCAACTGCTGCGCGCGGTCGAACGACGTCTTCGCGGTCGCGAGCGCCGCCTGCGCCTGCTCGCGCTGCGCGCTCGCCTGCGCGAGCTCCTGGTTCAGCTCCGGCGTGTCGAGCTCCGCGAGCAACTGGCCCTGCTTCACGTGCGCGCCGATGTCGGCGTCCCAGCGCAGCACGTAGCCGCTCGCGCGCGCGTAGATCGGCGCCTCGACGTAGCCGCGCAGCGTGCCGGGCAGCGTCAGCTTGCCGTCGGCGGCGCTCGCGCTGGACGGATGCACGACCGTCACGTACTGGCGCGCGTTCTGCGCGATCAGCGCGTCGAGATGGCGGCGGTTCAGCAGGTCGGACACGATCGTGCGCGCGGCGCCGATCGCGAGCAGCACCGCGATCAGGATCAGCACGAACCGCGCGCGCCGCCAGACGGCCGCGCGCGGCGGCAGCGCGAGGCCGGACTCGTCCACGTGGATGCCGACGGAGCTGTGATGTTTCTCTTCCATGAGTTCAACCGGGTCGATAGTCGAAGCGGGGTCAGCGGGCGCCGCGTTGCGCACGGCGTCTTGCGAGGCGCGCATGCACGCCGGCGAACACGAGCGGCACGAACAGCAGCGTCGAGACGGTCGCGAACAGCAGCCCGCCGATCACCGCGCGGCCGAGCGGCGCGTTCTGCTCGGCGCCTTCGCCGAGCCCGAGCGCCATCGGCACCATCCCGATGATCATCGCGAGCGCCGTCATCAGCACCGGGCGCAGCCGCGTCGCGCCGGCCTCGAGCGCGGCGGTGAGCGGCGGCGCGCCGTCCGCGAGCCGTTGCCGCGCGAACGCGACGACGAGAATGCTGTTCGCGGTCGCGACGCCGACCGTCATGATCGCGCCCGTCAGCGCGGGCACGCTCAGGTGCGTGCCGGTGATGAACAGCATCCACGCGATGCCGGCGAGCGCGGCGGGCATCGCGCTGACGATGATGAACGGATCGAGCCACGACTGGAAATTGACGACGATCAGCAGATAGACGAGCACGATCGCCATCGCGACGCCCGCGCCGAGGCCGACGTACGACGTGCGCATCGTCTCGATCTGGCCGCGCATCGCGAGCTGCGTGCCGCGCGGCAGCGTCGGGCGCGCGGCGGCGACGATCCTGTCGATGTCGGTCGCGACCGCGCCGAGGTCGCGCCCCTCGACGCTCACGTACAGGTCGATCTCCGGCCGGATGTTGTAGTGCGTGTACACGGCCGGGTTGCCGGTCTCGCTCACGCGCACGAGGTTGCCGAGCAGCTGCAGCGGCGTGCCGGTGCGCCCGGCCGACACCGGCGTCGCGAGCAGGTCGTCGACCGAGCCGACGTTGTACTGCGGAGTCTCGATCGTGATCGGATACTGGACGCCCGTCTTCGGGTTCACCCAGAACGACGGCGTCGTCTGCGTGCTGCCGGACAGCGAGATCAGCATGTTCTGCGCGACGTTCTGTGCGGAGAGATTGAGCTGCTGCATGCGTGTACGGTCCATGTCGGCCAGCAGGGTCGGCTCGTCGTTGCGCTGCAGCACGTGCGCGTCGACCGCGCCGGGAACCTGCCTGACTGCCTTCATCAGGCGGCTTGCGATTGCCATGTTACTCGCGAGATCGTTGCCGAGCACCTGCACGTCGATCGCGGCCGGCTGCCCGAAGTTCAGGATCTGCGTGATGATGTCCGACGGCTGGAAGAAGAACTCGACGCCCGGGAAGCGCTGCGGCAGCAGCGCGCGCAGTTCGTCGACGTAGCGCTGCGTCGGGCCGTGATCGGGTTTCAGCGAGATCATCAGCTCGCCGTCGAGCGAGCCGATCGTGCCCGCGTTGCTGTACGACAGGTTGATCCCGCTGATCGGCAGCCCGAGGTTGTCGACGATCGAGCCGAGCTCCGACGGCGGCACGACCTCGCGCACGACGCGCTCGACCTCGTCGGCGAGCCGCGCGGTTTCCTCGATCCGGTAGCCGGTCGGCGCGCGCATGTGCAGCCGGATGTTGCCGGAATCGGCGTTCGGGAAGAAGTCGCGGCCGAGCGCGAACACGAGGCCCGTCGACAGCACGCAGAAGCCGAGGAAGCAGATCGCGTAGAAGCGCCGGCGCACGAGCAGCTGACTCAGCAGCACGATGTACGACGCGCGCAGCCGCTCGAACGCATGATTGAACGCATGATGGATCCGCGCGAAGCGCGACGTGCCGCGGCTCGCGTCCTGAAGCTGCTTCGGCCGGAACAGCAGCATCGCGAGCGTCGGCACCAGCGTGCGGGACAGCACGTACGACGCGATCATCGCGAACACCACGCTTTCCGCGAGCGGCACGAACAGGTAGCGCGCGACGCCCGTCAGGAAGAACATCGGCACGAACACGATGCAGATGCACAGCGTCGACACGAACGCGGGCACCGCGATCTCGCCCGCGCCGTCGAGGATCGACTCGCGCAATCCGGAGCCGAGATGCAGATGGCGCTCGATGTTCTCGATCGTCACCGTCGCGTCGTCGACCAGAATCCCGACCGCGAGCGCGAGCCCGCCGAGCGTCATGATGTTGATCGTCTGGCCGAGCGCCGACAGCACGATCAGCGACGTGAAGATCGACAGCGGGATCGAGACCGCGATGATCAGCGTGCTGCGCCAGTTGCCGAGGAACAGCAGGATCATCATCGCGGTGAGCGCCGCCGCGATCAGCGCCTCGCGGATCACGCCCTGGACCGCGGCCTTCACGAACACCGACTGGTCGAAGAACGGCGTAATCGTCAGACCTTCGGGCAGCGTCGGGATCACGCGCGGCAGCAGCGTCTTCAGGTCGTCGACGACCTGCAGCGTCGACGCGTCGCCGCTTTTCAGGATCGACATCAGCACGCCGCGCTGGCCGTTCTGGCGGACGATGTTGGTCTGCGGCGAGAAGCCGTCGCGTACCGCGGCGATCTCGCTCAGGTACGTGGTCGCGCCGCCGACCGTCTGGATCGGCAACTGGTTCAGCTCGGCGATCGTGTCGGCCGATGCGTTCGTCTCGATCCGGTATTCGGTCTGGCCCATCTTCGCGGTGCCGGTCGGCAGCACGAGGTTCTGCGCGTTCACCGCGTTGACGACGTCGGCGGGCGTCAGCCCCTTGGCCATCAGCGCCTGCGGATCGATGTCGACCGACACGACGCGCGTGCGGCCGCCATACGGGAACGGGATCTGCGCGCCCGGGATCGTGATCAGCTGCGGGCGTAGAAAATTCAGCGCGATGTCGGCGAGCGACTGCTCGGACAGGGTCTTGCTCGACAGCCCGAGCTGGATCACCGGAATGCTCGACGCGGAATAGGTGATCACGAGCGGCGGCGTCGCGCCCTGCGGCATCTGGCGGACGATCGCCTGCGCGGACGACACCGTCTGCGCGATCGCGGTCTGCACGTTCGCGCCTGGCTGCAGGAACACCTTGACGACCGCGACCCCGGGCAGCGATGTCGACTCGATGTGCTGGATGTTGTTGACGGTCGTCGTCAGGATGCGCTCGTGCACCGACGTGATGCGGTCGTTCATCTCCTTCGCGGAGAAGCCGTTGTACGACCAGATCACGCTGATGACCGGAATGTCGATCGACGGCAGCACGTCGACGGGCGTGCGCATCAGCGTGAGCGGCGTGGCCAGCACGATCATGATGGCCATCACGATGAACGTGTAGGGGCGCTTCAGCGCGAGTTCGACGATCCACATGGGGCGGGGCGGCGGGCGGTGGTCAGGAGTGGCGGAGGACGAACATTCGCATGATAGGCGCGCGCGCGGAACGGGTTGCTGACGCGAAACTGGCGGAATTGTCAGTTTCGCGCGCTCATATCTGCTCGAGCCCGACGCGCGCGAGCCGCGCGAGATCGAGCACGTCGATCTGGTTGTACGCGAGCCGCAGCACGCCGAGCTTTTCGAGCTGCTGCAGCGCGGGGTTGATCCGCTGCCGCGACACGCCGACGAGCATCGCGAGCTCCTCCTGCGAAATCGCGAGCGTCGGGCCGGCGTCCGGGTACAGGTCCGGGTTGAACAGCTGCGCGAGCGCCTGTGCGACACGCGCGTTGACGTCGAGCAGCCGGCTGTTCTGGATCGACGCGATGAACTCGCCCATCCGGTGATTGAGCTGATGAATCACGAAGCGCGTGAACGGCAGGCTCGTGTCGAGCAGCGCATGGAACGTGTCGGCCGGCACGAACAGCACGGTCGAGCGCTGGATCGCGACGACTTCATATTTGCGCGGCTCGCGCTTGATCACGCTGCCCTCGCCGAACCAGCCGCCGGACGGCACGCCCGAGAACGTGCAGCCGCGCCCGGACGCGTTGTAGATCGCGAGCTTCAGCAGCCCGTCGTGCACGCCGATCCAGTACTCGGACGGCGCGAGCCGGTGCGCGACCGTGTCGCCCGCGCCGCGGATTTCCGCGTGCGACTGCGCGAGCACGAGCGCGCGATGCTCGGGCGCGAGCGCGCGGAACCACGCGCAGCGCGCGAACATCGTGGCGAGGGGAGAGGCATCGGCGTTTTCTTGCATCGCGTCTTGCATCGCGTTGAGCGGCGGGATCAGGGATTACCCGGGCGCACGATCGCCAATGCTCTGTCGCTTCGGCGACAGACGGCTCACAATAGCGCGCGGTAGGCTATGCGGAATTGAACCACAACGAATCGACGCTTACGCATCTTGGGAGAATGAAATGAACGCGTCCCACCCGAAACCGTGAGAGCAGAGGAAGGGGTGGATCCTCACGGGCCAACGGCATCGAAGTGCCCAGGTGGAAAATGCACGCATTTCCCGGCAACCGGAGGATCCACGATGAACAGTAT
>NZ_JACBNX010000010.1 GCF_013403875.1 Burkholderia guangdongensis
GAATGAGGTGCGAGTCAGCGGATTTCATACGGGCCCGCAGCGGCACGACCGCCTGCAACAAGGCCGGATATAGAGCTGCAGCCCATCCTGTCTGTCGGAACACACGAAAACTGTTGCAAACGGGACGCGTTCATATAGAGGATCATGACGCGCAAGTACATCGATTGCCGCGAGTTTCCGAGCGACATGCACTGCTCGGTCGCGATTTCCGCCGATTCCGACGGCGAACTGCTCGAAGCCGCGGTTCAGCACGCGGTGTCCGTGCATCAGCATGCGGATTCGCCCGAGCTGCGCGAGCAGTTGAAGACGCTGTTCCACGACGGCACGCCGCCCGTCGACGCGCCGAAGGCGGCGTGAGTTGAAGTGACGCGGGATGCGGATGGCGAGGCATCCGCATCGGACAGGCGTCAGAACGGCACGCCGTCGAGCCGCCCCATTCTGCCGCTCGCGAAATCGCGCTTCGCCTGCGTCATTCGCTCTTCGGTATCCATCACGAACGGCCCGCCGAACAGGATCGGCCCTTGCGCCGCCGCGCCACCGAGCAGCGCGACGTCGGCCGGCGCATCGCCGGCGTTCGACAACGTCACGCGCGTGCCGTCGCCGAGCACCACCAGTGCCCCCGGGCCCACCGGGGCGCCTTCCGCGATCGCGAGCCTGCCGTCGAGCACGTACGCGCCGAGCTCGGGTGCGGCCACGTCGAGCGTCACCTGCGCGCCGGCGTCGAGATGCACGTGCGCGAACACGGTTTCGGTCGTCGTTTTCATCGGACCGATACATGCGCTCGGTTGTCCGGCCATCTGCCCGGCCATCTGCCCGACCACTTGTCCGGCCACAACATGCACGCGCGCGCCGTCACATTGCAGCTCGGGGATCTCCGCCGCGCGAAACGACGCATACGCGGGCTCGATCAGCTTCTGCGCGGGCGGCAGGCTGGTCCACAGCTGCAGCCCGTGCCGGCCGCCGGTCGGCTGCTCCGCGTGCAGGATCCCGCGCCCCGCGCGGATCCATTGCGCGTCGCCGGGCCCGAGACGGTCGCGAAAGCCTTCGCTGTCGCGATGCTCGACGCCGCCTTCGAGCAGATAGCTGATCACCTCGATGCCCGCGTGCGGATGCGGCCGGTCGCCGATCCCGCGCCGGCTCGCGTGCCGGTAGTGGTCGAGCATCACGAACGGCCCGAGCGACACGCGCTCCGACAGCGGCAGCGCACGCCACAGCAGCATGTCGCCGTCGTCGATCGCGCGATGGCCCGGCAGAATCCGTTCAATGCGTCGTGCAGTCATGATGTTTCATCCTCTTCTTCGAATGGGTCGATCGCGGCGATCACCGCGCGGATTACGCAACGGTGGCGGCGGTGGCCACGCCGTCGATCCGCAGCGTGCCGATCGTGCCGTGCACTTCGAGCGGCGCGATGCCTTCGCCGTGCGCGACGACGCCGCCTTCGACGTCGATCTCGCGCGCGGCGCCGCCCGGCTTGATGCTGAGCGGAACCGCCGACAGCCGCACGACGACACCCTTCACCAGCGAATCGCCGGTGCCGCCGAACGTCTCGATGCCGCGATGCACGGCGAGCCGGCCGATCGGCTGGCTGATCTGGATGCCGACCGCGCCGTCCGCGTGCGTGGTGATCCGGTCGAACTCGGCGACGTTCACGGTGCCGTCATACACGTTGAAGCCACGCGCGCCCTGCCCGAACGTCTCGATCGGCGCATGCACGCGCAACTCGTTCACGGTTCCGAAGTTCACGAAGCCGATTCCGCTCGGCCCATATGACGTGAGCTTTTCGTCGGCGTCCCAGCGGTCGACGGTGCCCCAGTTGTCGAGCACCATGTCGTTCACGCCGTACGTGACGACCGGCCCGCGATTGCGCACGACGTCGACGAACGCGTTCGTCACCGTGAACACGCCGCCGGTGATCTGGTCCTGCGTGCCGGGCGCGATGCGGCCGTCGCTGTAGACCGCGCCCGTCTCGAGCAGCGGCACGCTGAGCCGCCCTCCGTCCGGCGTGCCGCTGACGAAGATCCCGCTGCCGAGCACCGGCGCGCTCGGGCGCCCCGCCGACAGGCCGACGAGCCGCGCGCTGACGACGACGGCCGGGTCCGTGCGCATGTTCCACAGCGTGAACGCACCCTGCGTCACGTGCACGCCATAGCCTTGCGGACGATCGGCGCGGCCGCGCGCGTCGGCGGCGATCACGTCGAGGCCGTCGACGTCGACGTGCCCGCCGCCCATCCGGTCCGCGACGAGAATCTGCACCTGCCCGACCGTCGCGACGCGCGCGATCCGGATCCAGCCGAGATGCTCGACGCCGGTGTCGTTGAAGATCGCGCGCCGGTCCGCCGACGCTTCGATGCGCAGGCCGGCGATCTCGTTGTCGGCGCTCAGTTGCAGGCCGTCGACGCCGGCCGCGAACGCGAGCGCCGCATCGGCATCCTCGCCGACGAGCCGCTGGCCCGGCGCGAGCCGGATCGTCGGCAGATTCGACAGCGCGCCGCGCACGACGATGTCGCGATGCTGCGCGTTCTGGGTGGCGGCCTGCAGTGCCTGCGGGGTGTCTACAACGGCTTGCGGTGCGGTCATGGCGTGTCCTCTCCTCGAAATGAAATCGCCCGGGCGATGGACAGCATCGTAGGCGGGTGCGCCGCGCGGTTGAAGGCGTGGCGCCTCACTTCATTTGTGCCGCGGCGGCATCAATCGCTGGACGCCGGTCGGGCCGTCCGGCAGAATCGCCGCACCCTCCCTCGCCGGCGCGCGCCGTGGCGGCCGCGCCGCATCGTCAGGAATCGGTCGGATGAACGAATCGGGAATCGCCAGCCTGAGCACGGTCGAGATGTTCTGCGCGGCCGCGAAGGTGCAGAGCTTCACCGCGGCGGCGGCCGCGCTCGGCACGACACCGTCGGCGGTCAGCAAGGCCGTGCAGCGGCTCGAGAACCGGCTCGGCGTGAAGCTGTTCCAGCGCACGACGCGCGCGATCCGACTGACCGACGACGGCCTCGCGTACTACCGCACCTGCCGAGCCGCGCTCGACAGCATCCGCGACGTCGAAGACGCGCTCGCGCGGCAGCAGATGCCGCGCGGCGAGCTGCGCATCAGCCTGCCGTACAGCTACGGGATCAAGCGCGTGATTCCGCTCATACCGCGCTACGTCGAGCGCCATCACGGGCAGGTGAAGGTCGTCGTGTCGCTGAGCAATGCACTGACGGATTTCGTGCGGCAGGGTTTCGACATGGCGATCCGGCTCGGCGAGATCGCGGATTCCCGGCTCGTCGCGCGCACGCTGCATCAGGCGCAGAGCCGGGTCGTCGCGTCGCCCGGCTATCTGAAGCGGCATCCGGCGCCCGCGCATCCGGACGCGCTCGCCGAGCACGACTGCATCGGCCTGCTGATGCAGGACAGCGGCCGCGTGCTGCCGTGGACGTTTTCGGAAGGCGGGCAGCCGCGCGACGTGAAGATCCGGCCAGGCATCACGTTCGACCATCCGCTCGGCGCACTCGCCGCGGCGCTCGCCGACGCCGGCTGCGTGCAGCTGCTCGACTTCACCGTCGACGACGAGTTGCGCACCGGCCGGCTCGTCGAAGTGCTCGCCGATTTCCGGCCGCCGCCACAGCCGGTGTCCGCGGTCTATCCGGACAACCGGCACGTGCCCGCGAAAGTGCGGACGTTCATCGATTTTCTCGTCGACGCGGGGTAGGCGGCGTTCGCCCACCGCTTACGCCGGCCGCTTACGGCACCACTTACGCCGGCCGCTGCGCGAAGTACGCGCCGACCGCGTCGACGAATGCGTCGATGTCCGCGCGCGACACGTCGCAGTGCGTGACGAAACGCGACGCGTACAGCATCTGCGTCAGTATCCCGCGCGCTTTCAGCCACGCCTCGAGCGGCACGCAGTCGGCTTCCGGGAATTGCGCGAACACCATGTTCGTCGCATGCGACAGCACCTTCACCGGTTCGATCCGCGCGAGGCCTTCGGCGAGGCGCGCCGCGTTCTCGTGATCGTCGGCGAGCCGCTCGACGTTGTGATCGAGCGCGTACAGGCACGCGGCCGCCAGGATGCCCGATTGCCGCATCCCGCCGCCGAGCACCTTGCGCCAGCGCTGCGCGCGCTCGATCAGCGCGCGGCTGCCGGCCAGCACCGAGCCGACCGGCGCGCCGAGCCCTTTCGAGAAGCAGATCGAGATCGTGTCGAACGGCGCGCACAGCTCGGCGAGCGAGCGACCCGACGCGACCACCGCGTTGCACACGCGCGCACCGTCGAGATGCGCGGCGAGCCTGCGGCTCTTCGCGAACGCGACGGCCCGCTCCGCATAGCCGTCCGGCAGCACGACGCCGCCGATCGTGTTCTCGAGCGCAAAGAGGCGCGTGCGCGCGAAGTGATTGTCGAGCGGCTTGATCGCAGCCGCGACCTTGTCGAGCGGCAGCGTGCCGTCCGGTGCGTTCTCGATCGGCTGCGGCTGAATGCTGCCGAGCACCGCCGCGCCGCCGCCTTCGTATTTGTATGTGTGCGCGGCCTGCCCGACGATGTACTCGTCGCCGCGCTCGCAGTGCGCCATCAGCGCGGCGAGATTGCTCTGCGTGCCGCTCGGGAAGAACAGCCCCGCCTCCTTGCCCGCGCGCTCGGCGGTGGCCGCCTGCAGACGCAGCACGGTCGGGTCGTCGCCCCAGACGTCGTCGCCGACCTCGGCGTTCATCATCGCCGCCAGCATCGCCGGGCTGGGGCGCGTCACGGTGTCGCTGCGCAAATCGATCATCGTCGATGGATCCCTGAGTGATGGCGGGAGATTCACGCCCCGCCGAACGAAACTCAAAGTGTACGCAAAAACGCACGGCGCGCGCCGGCGGCGGCTCGCTCACCCGGACACGAACCCGGACGCGCACTCGGGCGCGAACCCGAACGCGGCGCGCGCCGTCATCGCCGGATCGTCAGTATCCCGGTGGAGGCGGCTGGATGCCGGGCGGCGGAAGCGGGGTCGGCGCACCGCGCGGCGCGCCGCCGCCCATCCCACCGCCCATCCCGCCCGGCATCGGCACGCGATCGCCGGCCGCGTACATGCACTGCAGATACGCGTAGTCGTAGCGGCGCTGCACGTCGTATGCGGAACCCTGCGCCGCGCCCGCGCCGACGGCACCACCCGCCAGCAGCCCGGCGCCCGCGCCGACCGCCGCGCCGTGTCCGCCGCCGAGCGCCGCGCCGGCCGCCGCGCCGAGCGCGGTGCCGACCGCTGCGCTGCCGAGTGCGCTCGCGGTCGACGCCTGGCCCGCGCTGACGCCGCCCGACTGCTCGAACGCGTACTGGCGGCAGTTCGCGTCGTCCGCGCGAAACTGGTCGAAGGTCTTGCCGCTGCCGGGCAGCGCCATCACGGTCGGGCCGACCGGCATGTATACGCACGCGCCGACGAGGCCGGCCATCGCGCAGATCGCGCCCGTGCGCAGATATCGAATCGGATCGTTCATCGTCGCGCCCTCCTTCATTGCGGCCGCGCGGGCACTTCGCGCCAGCCGGACGAGCAATCCTTCACGTACGGGTAGTACCGCTTCGCCGCGTCGCAGTAGTACCAGACGCCGTCGGCCTGGCCGGGCTCGCCCCGCTCGACGTACTCGGCCGGTGGCGACGGCTCGACCGGCACCGCGATAACGGGCGGCGGATAGTAATAGGGCGCGGGCACGACCGGGCCATCGTAATAACCGGGCCCGATGAACACGCCGACGCGCGCGGCGTGCGCCGCGCCGCCCGCGCACATCGCGACCGCGGCGGCGGCCCCCAGCACTAGCTTCGTTTGATTCACGTTGCGTTCTCCGAAAATTCGGCTCGCCGATGACGAACCGGATAACGCAACGCTACGTCGTGCCCGATCCGCCAGCCATTACACGGACGCGCGGCATTTTTGCGACGTATTACGTCTGTGACAAAACATCCATGCGCCACGTGATTCGGCGCGCGGTTCGCGTTATCCGGTAACGGATCGAAAAATCGATGCGCGCGCAACGCGCCGCCGTGACGCACAACCCGACGTGCAACCCGGCGCACAACCCGACGCGCCCCCGCCGCATGACGCGTCGCGCCATATTGACGCAGATGCGGCAGCCGGTCGCGCCCGTCGCCCCCCCGCGCGGCCGACCGTGATCTTGATACGAATCAAGGTCTTATCCCGATAACTAGGTGCAACATCTGAAACGCTGCGACGAGTTGGCGCATTTCGCGGCGCAACATGCGCTTCCATACTTCAGCCAACCCCGCCGCCGGCAGCCCGCCGGCGAATCACGTCAGCATCGCTTCACTGGTATCGCCCGTATGGAACCCGCTCTTTCGGCCCTCGATCTGGCCCGCCTGCAATTCGCGTTCACCGTCTCCTTCCACATCGTCTTTCCGGCGCTCAGCATCGGGCTCGCGAGCTTCATCGCGGTGCTCGAATACCGCTGGCTGAAAACCGGCAAGCGCTATTACCAGGACCTGTGCCTGTTCTGGTCGAAGATCTTCGCGGTCGCGTTCGGCATGGGCGTCGTGTCCGGCGTCGTGATGAGCTACCAGTTCGGCACGAACTGGTCCGGCTTCTCGAGCTTCGCGGGCGCGGTCACCGGGCCGCTGTTGATGTACGAGGTGATGACCGCGTTCTTCCTCGAAGCCGGCTTCCTCGGGATCATGCTGTTCGGCTGGAATCGCGTAAGCCCGCGCGCGCACTTCGGCGCGACGCTGATGGTCGCGATCGGCACGCTGATCTCGACGTTCTGGATTCTCGCGTCGAACAGCTGGATGCAGACGCCGCAGGGCATCGAGATCGTCGACGGTCGCATCGTGCCGGTCGACTGGTTCAGGATCATCTTCAATCCGTCGTTCCCGTACCGGCTCGCGCACATGGCGATCGCGGCATTCGTCGTCGCGGCGCTCGTCGTCGCCGCGACCGGCGCGTGGCATCTGCTGAAAGGCCGTCGCGACAAGGCGGTGAAGAAGATGTTCTCGATGTCGCTGTGGCTGCTGCTCGTGCTCGCGCCGCTGCAGGCGGTCGTCGGCGACCAGCATGGCTTGAACACGCTCGCGCATCAGCCGGCGAAGATCGCCGCGATCGAAGGGCTGTGGGATACCGAGCACGGCGGCACCGCGCTCAATCTGTTCGGCATGCCGGACATGCGCGCGGAAACGACGCGCTACAGCGTGTCGGTTCCGCATCTCGGCAGCCTGATCCTCACGCACAGCTGGAACGGCGAGATCCGCGGGCTGAAGAGCTTCCCGCCCGAGGACCGCCCGAACTCGCCCGTCGTGTTCTGGAGCTTCCGGATCATGGTCGGCCTCGGTTTCGCGATGATCGGCCTCGCCGCGCTCGCGTGGCTGCTGCGCCGCCGCGGCCGGCTGTACGAATCGAAAGCGCTGCAGCGCTTCGCGCTCGCGATGGGCCCGGCCGGCTTCGTGTCGTTGCTCGCCGGCTGGGTGACGACCGAGGTGGGCCGCCAGCCGTGGGTCGTGTACGGCGTGATGCGTACCACGCAAGCGGTGTCGCCGTTGTCCGCGCAGCAGGTCGGGATCTCGATGCTGACGTTCGTCGTCGTGTACTTCCTCGTGTTCGGCACCGGCATCTACTACATGCTGAAGCTGATGAAGCACGGCCCCGCGCTGCCCGGCGCGGCGCCCGACGACGCGCCCGACGACGCATCCGGCATGCGCGCCGATCGCACCGCGCGCCGCCCGCTGTCCGCCGCGCGCGAGCTGATCGACGCCGCGTGACCCGACCCACGCTTCGCGCAACTTTACGAGAAATACGAGAACGCTTATGGACGTCACCGTCATCTGGGCCGCGATCATCGCGCTCGGGCTCTTCATGTACGTCGTACTCGACGGCTTCGACCTCGGCATCGGCATCGTCTTCCCGTTCTTTCCGGACGAGAAGGAACGCGACCTGATGATGAACACCGTCGCGCCCGTCTGGGACGGCAACGAGACGTGGCTCGTGCTCGGCGGCGCCGCGCTGTTCGCGGTGTTTCCGACCGTCTATGCGACCGTGCTGTCCGCGCTGTACCTGCCGCTCGTGTTCATGCTGATCTGCCTGATCTTTCGCGGCGTGTCGTTCGAGATCCGCGCGAAGGCGCGGCGCACGAAGCATCTGTGGGATCTCGCATTCATCGGCGGCTCCACGGGCGCCACGTTCTTCCAGGGCATCGCGCTCGGCGCGTTCCTGCAGGGGATTCCGGTCGAGAACGGCGCGTTCGCCGGCGACGCGTTCGGCTGGCTCACGCCGTTCAGCCTGCTGACGGGCCTGGGCCTCGTCGCGACGTACGCGCTGCTCGGCTGCTGCTGGCTCGTCGCGAAGACGGAAGGCGATCTGCAACGGCGGCTGCATCGCGTCGTGTGGCCGCTGACCGTCGTGCTGCTCGGCTTCATCGCGATCGTGAGCCTGTGGACGCCGCTGCAGGACCCGGCGATCGCCACGCGCTGGTTCGACGACGGGCTGTTCTGGCGACTGCTGCCGGTGCCGTTCGCCGTCGCCGGCTGCGCGGCATGGATGCATCGCGCGGTGCGCGACCGTCACGACATGACGCCGTTCGTGCTCGCGCTCGCGCTGGTGCTGCTCGGCTACGTCGGGCTGCTCGTGAGCCTGTGGCCATACGCGATTCCGCAGAGCATGACGCTGTGGGAAGCCGCCGCGCCACGCGAGAGCCAGACGTTTACACTAGTCGGCGCGGCGGTGATCCTGCCCGTGATCATCGCGTACACGACGATGGGCTACTGGGTGTTCCGAGGAAAGGTGCGACATGACGATCCGAACGGCTACCACCACTGACCGCCGCGCGACGCGGCGCCTGCCCGGCTGGGCGTGGTTCGTGCTTCTGTGGGCCGGCGGCGTCGCGGGCGCGGTCGCGCTGGGTTACGCGTTCAAGCTCTTCATGAATCTGACGCTGTTCGCGGTGAAGTAGGCGCGCGGCGCTCAGCGGCGGCCGCCGAACGCGCGGCCGATCGTGAAGAACTGCAGCCACGGCAACAGCAGGGCGAGAATCAGGCGCATGGGAATCCTCCTTCGTGCGTCGGCGACGGGCGCCGTTTTGCCGATATGAGGGCGGGGGCGGGAGGATTCAAGGCTGCCGGTGGGGGATGCGTCGAAGGTGCTCGCCCCGGCGGGCACGCATTACGGCGACTGCCGTACCACGCCGAGCTTGAGCCCCAGCATGCCGAAGATACGGTTCATCGTCTGCACGGTGCCGTCGCTGCGCCCCTGCTCGATGTCCTGAATCGTTTTCGTCGATACGCCGGCGAGCTTCGCGATTTCCGCGCTCGTCAGCCGCATCGTGCGCTTCAGGTGGCGCACGGATTCACGCAGCGGCCATTCGGGATGCGCGAGAACGTCCTCGATCGCCTGCCGCCGAAGCGCAAGCTGGTCCGGAAGCGAAAGCGTGTTGTAGCGCTTGTCCATGGGTCGTTCGTGGCGTCAGCGCAGCGTCGTCAATTCGTCCGCGAGGCGCAAGAGCCCGGGCTCCAGATACGTCTGCACGTCCGGTTCGAGACCGAATTCCACGCCGTGCTCGGCAATGTCGCGCAAGCGAGGTGCCATATCACGCAGCCTTGCCACCAGCACGCCACGATCGAGCACGCGATGCGTTTCGCCGGGCCGCGGCTCGCTCGACTGCACGACCGCATCGAGCACGCGCGCCCAGTCGGGACGACCGCCGTCGTTGCCCTGCCAACGAATACGCCGTGCGATGCCGTCCGGATGCAGGTACATCGGCGCGAAATCGTAAAGCGGCGTAAGCGCGACCCGACCGTCGAAATCCCGCTGCAACGCGGTGTTCCTCGCGTGGTTGTCCTTGTTGCCCAACGCGAGATTCGCGACATCGCGGCACAAGTACTCGCTCACCTCGGCTTGCGGATCCGTGCAATGGCGCACGAGTTGCCAGCACACTTCATCGTGACTCGGCACGGCACCGAAACCTCCCTGGCCGGTCAGCGATGCAATGCTCTCCTGGCCCAGTCGAACGACACCATCCACACCGTGCCGACGGTCGAAGCGCGGAATGAACAACGAGCGGCCATGCAGTGTCAGCGGCCCGTGCACGCGCAGTCCGAGGTGCTGCGCCAATGCCATATACGGTGCCTCGTGCCGCAAAATTTGCGCGAGACGCTCATTCGGCCCGCGCCCGAACTTGACGATATAGTGTTCCACCGCGCGCTCATCGGGCAGCGTGTGATCGAGGTAAAGAAGGCCGTCGTCGGCTCGGGTCATCAGCAGCTTCGGCCATTCCCCCTGCACACCCGACGAGCCGGCGACAAAAAAACCGTGCGTCGCGAGATACTCGCTGAACGCATCGCCGCGCATCGCAATCTCGTCGTCCGTGAAGCCCTGAAGCGGCCCCTGCCGTTCATCCAGCCATTGCGCCGCCTCCTTGACGCGAAGATTGCCGATCGAATTGCCGGCACCCGCCAGCAGCAACGGCCAGTCGGCACGCTCCTCGGCCGTTTCGGGCAGTCCGAGACGACGCAGCAGTTCGAGACGGCCGAATCCCTGCGGCAGCAGATCGATGAGGAATACCGGCCAATGCGGTTGCTCAAGCGGTTCGAGACCGACCGCGTAGCGGCATGACATCGCGTGTGCATCGCGCGCCGGCTGGTGCTCGACCGCCCACCGGACGTCATATCCGGTGTATGTGCGACTCCGCCAGCCGTCCTCCGCCTGCCCAAGCAGACTGACGCTGCCGACGTCATGCCAAACACCGCCGGCATGGAGTTGGATAGTGCACGCGCGAGTCATATCAGCAGAAATCTATATAAATCATCAGGTTTAGCTTGAATGAATTATATAGATTTCCTCCGAAATATACAGCCGACCCAACAAAAACGGCGCGCCGCCCCCATCCGGAGCGACGCGCCGCGGCCTCGTCAGGCCCAACCGCTACGCCGGCTTATTCGAACCGCTCGCCACGCAGCCCCGGCAGCACCTTCGTGCCCTCCGCGACAACCGCATGCAGCAACTGCGGCTCGAGCCCGAGCACGCGCAGAATCGTCGGCGCGACCTGCGTCGTCAGCACCGGCGCGTCGACCGAATGGCCGTGACGGATCTCCGGCGACGACACCAGCAGCCCGAGATGGCTGTCGTCCGGCGCGTTGCCGCCGTGTTCCTCGTCCTTCGCCGTGCTCGACGTGTAGATCACGCCCGGGTTCGGCTGCACGATGATGTCCGGCGTGCGGCCCTTCGCCGGATCGCCGAAGCGCTGCGCGAGCGCCGAGCCGGTCAGGATGTACGCCTGCGGGCCGTCCGCGCAGATCCCCGGCGCGTTGCAGCCGAGGTTCGCGCGCAGCGTCGCGACGACCGCGTCGCGCTGGGTCTGATCGCGCAGCCAGATCAGGCCGACGTCGTCGGTCTGCACGAAGCCGGTACCGACGAGGCCCGTGCCGTCGTTCAGGTTGCCCGACGTCGTGTTGTTCTGGCCGAAGTTGCCGCTCTGATTGAGATAGTTGTTCGTTTCGAGCTGCTTCGTCAGTGTGTCGCCGTTCTTCACGAGCTTCGTGTGATCGGTCGGCGACTGGCCGTGCTTCGCCGTGACGATCACGACCGTCGACCGGTACAGGTCGCGCTGCTTCAGCTCCGCGACGATCTTGCCGATCGCGGTGTCGACGTACGCAATCGCGCCCGCGACCTGCTTGTTCGGCGTGAAGTTCGCGTCCGCGTAGCCGCCGCCCGTCGCGACCGTCGCCTTCTGCGCGACGCTCAGCGTCTGGAAGTTGCCGCCGAACACGGTCGGCACCGGCGCGCTCGCGGTGCCGGTCGAGTTCTTGCCGTCGATCTCGTTGATCAGCGCCTGCACATGATAGTCGTCGAACTTCTCGGTGTGCGTGTAGGTGTCCAGGTAGTACGTGCCCGTTGCCGGATCGATCGAGTTGATCTCGGTGCGCGCGAGATCGTCGACGCCCGTGCCCGACGGCCCGTTCACCCAGTCGTAACCCCACGCGTGCTTGTCGGCCCACGCGGTGCGCGCGTTCGGCATCGCCGACTTCACCGCCTCGAACACCGTGTTCGTCTTCACGTAGTTGTGCGGATAGACCGGCACGCACTTGCCGCCGACGAGCGCGTTTGGAATCGCCTGCGGATTGAACGCGCCGCCGCCGTCGAGGTGCGTGAGCGCGCCGCCGTTGATCCCGTCGATGCCGGTCGTCTCGTCGAACACGACGTTCCAGCCCTGCTTGCCCGAGCAAGTCGTGTCGGACGGCGCGTACAGCGTGCGGTCGTACGACACGTCGTAGAACAGGCCGGCCGACTTCGGCGAGCCGCCCGTCACGAGTGCGGCGAGGCCCGGGAACGAATCCGACAGGCCCGGCGTATGCGCGTTCGTGTACGTGATGCCCGACTGCGACAGCACCGCGATGTTCGGACACGTGTTCGCGCCGACGCAGCGCGCGAGATCCTGCTCGTGGAAGCCGTCGATGCTGATCAGCAGCACGTGCTTCGCCGCGCGATGCTCACGATCCTGATTGCCGTCGTTGTGCTGCGCATACGCGCCCGTGCTCGCAAGCGCCATCGCGGCCGCGACCATCATCGTCAGCTTGCGCTCTTTCCCGAAAAACGAATTCATCACCCCACCTCGTCACGTCGATAAGTGTTGAACTGCGGACAAGCGCGCAGAATGTGACGGACTATTACGTCGGCGGGATGAAGCGGGGCTTTCCGTTCTCTGTCAAACGTAACGAAATGCACCCGTCATCAGGGTGTCGCGATTCGATGGCAGGCGGCGCGTCATGCGAGCGTCACTGCAGGCCGAGGTCGACGCGCGTCGTCGCGCCCTTGTCCTCGATGCCCTTCGCGTCGAGCTTCGGCGCGACGATGAACACGCGGCTCGGATCGACCTTTCCTTCGAGATACTGACGGACCGCCTGCGCGCGCTGTTGCGCGAGCGAGCGCAGGCTGCCGTCATCGACGGGCGCATGATCGGCGAGCGCCTTCTTCATGTCGTCGTCGGGCAGCGTCTTCGTGAGGCCGACGAGGTTGCGCGGCTTCTTGAAGTCCGCGTCCTTGTACGCGCGCGTCAGATACGTGTGGTACTCGGCCGGCGCGACCTTCACCGACGCCGGATCGACGCTCTCGCCCTGCCCGACGACGTCCTTCAGCTTCTGCTGCCGCACGAGGTGGTCGACGTACGTGTCGCGCAGCCCCGGCGTGTCGGTCGCCGGATCGACGCGGCCGATCAGGTCGAGACGGATCGACGGCTTCTCGGCGAGCAGCTTCGACACCGTGTCGAGCTTCTTCTGCGACGCGTCGGTCAGCTCGTCCGAGCCCGGCGCGAACTCGACGTAGCCGAGATCCTCGCCGCCCTGGCCGCCGAACGCGTGCGCGATCAGCGTGAACGGCGCCGTGACCGCCTTCGCGATCAGGTTCAGCACCGCGCGCCAGATCAGCCCGCCGACGCTGAATTCCGGATTCGACAGCGAGCCCGACACCGGAATGCTCACGTCGATCTCGCCGCGCGAGTTCTTCAGCAGCGAGATCGCGAGCTTCACCGGCAGCTTCGTCGCGGTGTCGTTGTCGACGTGATCGCCGAACGTGAGCTGGTCGATGAAGATGTGGTTGTTCGCGGTGAGCTGATCGTTCGCGAGCTGATAGTGCAGATCGACGTTGAGCTTGCCCTTCGTGATCGGATAGCCCGCGTATTTCGCCGAGTACGGCGTCAGGTTCGTGAGCTCGATGTCGTGCGCGGTCGCGGTCAGGTCGAGCGCGGGCTTGTCGATCAGCGGATTCACCGTGCCCTTGATCGAGATCGGGCCGTTCGCGGCGAGCTGCGCGGCGACGTCGACCGGCGCGGGCGTCGTCGACTCGGTGCCGAACGCGCCGATCGTGCCGGTGATCGCGACGAGATTCGCGTTGTAGTTCGGCTTGATGAAGTTGTCGGTGTAGTTCACGCGGCCGCCCTGCAGCACGAGCTGGCCGACGCGCACGTGCACCGGCTGCTGAGGCGGCGGTGCGGCCTTCACGACCGCCGGCGCGGAGGCCGCCGCGGGCGCGGAGGCCTGCGCCGCGCTCGCGGGTGCGGAAGCAGCGGACGCTGCGGACGCGCCCGACAGCGGCACCGGCTCGGTCTTGCTCGTGTCGCGCGTCAGCGACTGCGCCGGGCCGTTCTGCTTCGCGACGACGTCCTTCAGGTTCAGCTTGCCTTGCGCGTCGAGCAGCACGCGGCCGTAGAAGTTCGAGAACGTCACGCGCGAAATGTCGACGTCGGTGCCGCGCTCGCCGTAGGTCGCCTTCAGATTCGACAGTGCGAGCGAGCGCCAGCCGGCGAACGGATCGGACGTCGCCTTGTCGAGCATCCGCACGTCGACGAGCGCGGCGTCGCCGCGATACGCGGCGTGCATCGCGTCCTTCGTCTGCGCGAACGTCAGGTTGCCCTGCGCGTTCAGCAGCGCGCTCGCGACGGTCGCGTTCAGCATGCCGCCGAAGTACGGCTCGAACGCGGCCGCGTCGACGCGGTTGCCGTTGATTTTCAAACCGAGCTTCAGCGGCTGCGCGGTCACGTCGCCGGACACGTTCAGCGTGCCCTTGCGGTTCAGCGTCGCCTGCAGCTGGACCGGCAGCGGCTTCGTCAGATCGTCGCTGATCTTCTGCACGCTGATCTGCAACGGCTTGATCGCGAGCTTCACCGGGCGCGGCGTCGACAGATCCGTGTAGTTCGCGGCCGAATCCTTCAGGTTCAGCGCATCGATCCGGTAATGCCACGCGGGCGCGGCGGCCTCGGCCTTGCGCGCGACCGTGCGCTCGGGCACCGGATGCGCGCCGCCCGCGAGCGCGGCGAGATCGATCGTGCCGTTCTTCAGGCGGGTCACGTCGAGCGCGAGACCGGTCGCGTCGACGCTCGCGATCTGCGCGTCGCGCGCCGCGAGGTCGACCTTCGCGATCTTCGCGCGCGCGTCGGTCAGCGCGATCGCGGGCGTCTTCGCGTCCGGCGCCGCGATCTTCAGGTCTTTCAGGCCGATCTCGCTGTCGGCGACCTGCGCGTCGAGCGGCGCCTTCCCCCAGTCGACCTTCGCGTTGACCGTCGTGTCGAGCGTGCCCGCGAGCACGCGCGCGCGCGTCGCCTCGCCGAGATACGGCTGCAGCGCGGGCAGCGCGAGCGCATCGACGGTCAGCTTCGCGTCCGCCTGCTTCGCCGCGACGCTCGCGGTGCCTTCGGCCTTCACGGTGCCGCCGCTCGACAGCGCCGTCGACAGCGTATAGCGCGCCGGCGTCTTGTCCTGCAGCGAGAAGCCGTCGAGCGTCGTCGCGACGTGCGTCAGCGACATCGCGACGGCCGGCGTCGGCACGTGGTCATCGAGATTGATCGTGCCGCCGTCGATCGCGAGATGGCGGATCGACAGGTCGAGCGGCGCCGCCTTCGCGTCGGCGGCCGTCGCAGCCGACACGGACGATGCGCCCGAAGCGGAAGATGCACCCGAGGCGGACGATGCAGACGATGCGGCGGCCGCGCCCGACGCAGAGGTCGCCGGCCGGGCCGCGAGCTTCTCGACGTTGAACACGCCGGCGCGGTCGCGCGCGAGATCGACGACCGGCTGGTCGACACGAATCTCGTCGAAGTGGAGCGCGCCGCGCAGCGGTTCGAGATCGGACGCGGCGACGTGCACGCCGCTCGCCGCGAACAGCGGCTCGGCCGCCGCGCTCGTGACCTTCGCGCCGTTCAGGTCGACGGTGCCTGACACGCGCAGCGCCGGCGTATCGCCGGCCATCACGAAATTGAGCTTCAGGTCGCTACTGAGCGTGCCGGCCTTCACCGCGACCGGCAGCTTCGCCGGCGCATAGGACAGCAGTTGCGGCACGTCGAGCCGGTCGAACTTCAGCGCGATCTCCGATTCGCGCGACTGCGCGAACGGCTTGGTCTTGCCGTCGAGCGCGATCGGGCTGCCGTCGAGGCGCATGCGCAGCTTCGGCTGCACGAAGATGTCGGTCTTCGACGGCAGCGTCGCGATGAACGGAATGCCGAGCGACAGCCCGTCGATCACGTGCTTTTCGTTCAGCAGGCGATCGTCGAAGTCGATCCGCCCGCCGTCGACCTGGATGTTCGACACCGAGAAGTGCGTCGGCTTGCTGCCGGGCTGCGACGGCGTCGAGAACTTGTCGACCAGGTCGGTGAAATTGAAGCGCTGCGCGTCGTAGCGAACGATGTGGAAGTGCGGATCGTCGATGCGGATCTCGTCGACGATCGGCGCGGCGCGCAGCAGCGACGTCCACGACGGCCGCACGATCAGCTTGCCGATGTCGACGAAATCGCCCTGCCCGCCGCGCTCGCCGAGATGGATGCCGTCGGCCTCGAGGTTCAGCGTGTACGGATTGAGCGCGATCCGCCCGATCGTCGCCGGGCGGTCGAGCTGGCGGCTCAGTTGCTGCTCGGCAACGTGCCGGATCAGCGGCGGCGCCGCGAAGAAGCCGAGCAATCCGAACACCACGAGGAAGATCAGCACGCCAAGGCCGATCCGCTTCGCGCGGCGCGAGCGCGCGGCATCGCCGAGCGCATGAAGCGTGGTGGTCACGGTTTCTTTATCGAGGCTTGCCATGCTGGAATGCCTTGTTTACGACTTGTCAGGGTTTCTGAGGAATCGGAAGAACCGGCCGGCCGGCTTCCCGAAGTATAGGTCCCCGATATGACCGGTTGCGATGCGGATGGTTGCGTCGCCGGCGCGCACCGCCGGCGCACGCTCATTCGCGCACGACGGCCGGCGGCTGCCACGTGCCGTCGGTCGCGTTCGGCATCGGCGCGTAGAGCCGCAGCGCGAGCGCGAAATCCGCGCGCGGCGCGGGCAGCCAGTTCGAAGCGCGCGCGCCACCCGGCGCGGCTGCCGACACGACGACGTCGATCGAGCCGTCGCGATTGCGGCGCAGCCGGTCGACGTCGCCGAGCGAGCGGCGATGCGCGCCGACGTCCGGCAGCGCGCCGGCGGCCGTGTACGGCGTGAGCGTCCAGAACGCGCGCGCCGGCGGCAGCGCGGCGCGCGAGAAATGCAGCACGTAGCGGTTCGCGCCGTTCAGCGGATGGCCGTCGCTGTCGACGCGCACGAGCGCGACCGTCTCGTCGTCGCGGGTCGCCGCGCCGAACCGCGTGCTCGCCGCGTACGCGCGCAGCACGTAGTCGTCGCCGTAGCGGCCGGCCGCGTCGCCGAGCCAGCGCCAGCCGTTCGCGGCCAGCAGGTTCGGCGGCGGCGACGCGAGCCGCGCGCGCGCGTCGGCCACGCCCGCGCTCGCGGCCGCGAGCCGGTCGCCCGACCAGCGCACCGGCGCGCCGGCCGCGACGCCGATGTCGGCGAGCATCTGCCGCGCATGCGGGTCGTCGCCGGGCGCGGGGTCGTCCGCGAGCGCCCGCGCAAAATGCGTGAAAAATGCCGCCGGGTCGAGCACGGCGACCTGCTGGGCCGGCGTGCCGGCGTGCGGCGCATCGCCCAGGGCGGGGTCCCTGACCGGCGACGGGCCGGCCGCCGACGACGCGATCCGGATCGCACTCTGCAGCTTGCGCACCGCGGCGGCATCGCGGCCGCCGGTCGAGCGAATCCGCAGCGCGAACCACGCGTGGCGCGTCGGCACGTCGACGCGCGTCGCGCCGGCCGGCAGTTCGCCCTGCCAGCCCTTCGCGACGAACGCAATCGTCTGCTGGCGGACGGCGGCACGGGCACCGTGAACGGCCGCGCCCGACGACCACAGCACGTCGGTCCACATGTCGAGCGCGCGCGCGTCCCAGTAGCGGCCGCGGATCGCGGGCAGCGTGACGATCACCGGCCCGGCTTCGACGTCGAGCCAGCCGGTCGAGTCGAGCGTATCGACACCCGGCGGCGCCGGATTCGCCGCGCCGACGGGCGCCGGCGCATGCGCGTGACGCAGCACGTTCAGCGGCGCGCGGCCGGGCTGCGCGCCGTCGCCGTCCGGCGCGGTCGCGGCGTCCATCGCGGTTTCCATCAGCACGAGCGGGTACGCATACAGATAGGCATCGGATACTTCCGCGCGCATCCAGCCGGTCTGTTGCGGGATCGCGTCCGGTCGCGCGGCGCAGCCCGCGAGGAGCGCGGCGACGGCCAGCGGCACGCATGCGCGCGCCGCAAAGGCCGTTTTTCGGCGAATTGTTGTCATTTGATTGGTCGTGACGTCGCAGACGTGCGGTCGGACCGCACGCGTTGATCGACGGCAGGCGCGTGCGTGTTGCAATCCTCGTAGCGTGCGCGCCGGCCGGGTAAGCCCCGTTGCGGGATGGGCAGTATCCTACCTTCGTCGCGCGGACAAAGACAGTGCGGGCACCGGCGACGCACGCGCGCCGCATGCCCGTCCACTCGACGGCCGCGCTTGACCTTCCCATGATGGGAATGTCGATACTGCACAGGTTGGCGGTTTCGGCCGCGCCTTGGGGAAACCGAGATGACTGAACATTCCGCTTCGCTCGACACGGGCACGATCGTGCTGACGGTCGAAGGGATGCACTGCGGCGGATGCGCGGGCCGCGTGTCGCGCGCGCTGACGGCCGTGCCGGGCGTGGTCGACGCGACCGTCGATCTGGCCGCGCGAGCGGCAACGGTCGCCGTGCGGGACGCGGTCGATCCGGCGCGGCTCGTCGATGCGGTCGAGCAGGCCGGGTATCGCGCGCGGCTGGAAGCCGTTGAACAAAGCGGTGGGGGGGCCGGCGAAGCGTCGTCCGCGTCGGGGAGCGCGGGGAGCGCGGGGAGCGCGGAGAGTTCGGAGAGTTCGGAGAGTTCGGCGATGGCGGCGATGGCGGCGTCCGCCGCTACGGCAGCGGTACCGGAGGCGACCGCAACGGCAACCGTCGAACTCGACATCGACGGGATGACCTGCGCGTCGTGCTCGGCCCGGGTCGAGAAAGCGCTCGCGAAAGTGCCGGGCGTCACTCGCGCGTCGGTCAATCTCGCGACCGAGCGCGCGACGGTCGAAGCCGGCGGCCCGCTCGATTCCGCGACGCTGATCGCTGCCGTGACGGCAGCCGGATATACCGCGTCGCCCGTCGCCGCCGAGCCGCCGCCGGCTCCGGGCGCCGGCTCGGCGCCGCCGTCCGCGTCGCCCGCCACCGACGCCGCTGGCGCCGACGCCCGCAAGCAACACGCCGCGCGCCGCGAGCGCGACCTCGTGATCGTATCCGCGCTGCTGAGCGCGCCGTTCGTCGCGCCCATGCTGGCCGCGCCGCTCGGCCTCGACCTGATGCTGCCCGGCTGGCTCCAGCTCGCGCTCGCGTCGATCGTGCAGTTCGGACTCGGCGCACGCTTCTACCGCGCCGCGTGGCATGCGCTGAAGGCACGCGCGGGCAACATGGATCTGCTCGTCGCGCTCGGCACGTCGGCCGCGTACGGGCTTAGTGTCTGGCTGCTGCTGCGCGGGCCGGCCGGCGCGACGCCGCATCTGTACTTCGAGGCGTCGGCGGTGATCGTCACGCTCGTGCGCTTCGGCAAATGGCTCGAGGCACGCGCGAAGCGCCAGACCACCGACGCGCTCCGCGCGCTGAACGCGCTGCGCCCCGATCGCGCGCGGATCGTCGAGCGCGGCGTCGAACGCGACGCGCCGCTCGCCGACGTGCGCGTCGGCACGATCGTCAGCGTCCGGCCCGGCGAGCGCGTGCCGGTCGACGGGAAGATCGTGTCGGGCCGCTCGCACGTCGACGAATCGCTGATCACCGGCGAAAGCCTGCCCGTCGCAAAAGACCCCGGCGCGCCGGTGACGGCCGGCTCGATCAATGGAGAAGGCGCGCTCGTCGTCGAGACGTCCGCGATCGGCGCGGAGACGACGCTCGCGCGCATCATCCGCCTCGTCGAATCCGCGCAGGCGGAGAAGGCGCCGATCCAGCGGCTCGTCGACCGCGTGAGCGCGGTGTTCGTGCCGGCGATCCTCGGGATCGCGACGCTCACGCTGATCGGATGGTTCATCGCCGGCGCGGGCACCGAGACGGCGATCCTGAACGCGGTCGCGGTGCTCGTGATCGCGTGCCCGTGCGCGCTCGGCCTCGCCACGCCGGCCGCGATCATGGCGGGCACCGGCGTCGCGGCGCGCCACGGCGTGCTGATCAAGGACGCACTGGCGCTCGAACTCGCGCAACGCACGACCGTGATCGCGTTCGACAAGACCGGCACGCTGACCGAAGGCAAGCCGGCCGTCACCGCGTTCGACGCCATCGGCATCGCGCGCGCCGACGCGCTCGCGCTCGCCGCGGCCGTGCAGCGGCACAGCGATCATCCGCTCGCGCGGGCGGTCGTCGCGGCGTATGACATGCAAACGCGCACGGCTGTCGCGCCGCACGGCGAGGTCACGCCCGCGGCGATCGCGCCGTCGACGCCCCCGACGCCCCCATCGATGCCCGATTTGCCTGCGTCGACTGAAACGCCTGCGACACCGCGGACGCCGCACGCGACCCACGCCCGCGCCGTCGCCGGACGCGGCGTCGAAGCGCGCATCGACGGCCGGCGCATCGCACTCGGCAGCACGCGCTGGCGCGACGAGTTCGGCATCTCGGTCCCGCCGGCGCTCGACGCGCGCGCCGCGGCGCTCGAGCGCGCGGGCAACACGATCTCCTGGCTGATGCAGGCCGACGCGCCGTGCGCCGTGCTCGCACTGATCGCGTTCGGCGACACGCCGAAGCCGCACGCGCGCGCCGCGATCGACGCGCTGAGCGCGCGCGGCATCGTGAGCGTGCTCGTGACCGGCGACAACCGCGGCAGCGCGGCGGCGGTCGCCGCGTCGCTCGGAATTAGCGAATTCCACGCGCAGGTGCTGCCGGACGACAAGGCGCGCGTCGTCGCGGCGCTGAAGCAGACGCACGGCGGGATCGTCGCGATGGTCGGCGACGGGATCAACGATGCGCCCGCGCTCGCCGCGGCCGACATCGGCATCGCGATGGCGACCGGCACCGACGTCGCGATGCACACCGCCGGCATCACGCTGATGCGCGGCGATCCGGCGCTCGTCGCCGACGCAATCGACATCTCGCGGCGCACGTACCGGAAAATCCGGCAGAACCTATTCTGGGCGTTCGTCTACAACCTGATCGGCGTGCCGCTCGCGGCGCTCGGCTGGCTGAATCCGGTGATTGCGGGCGCGGCGATGGCGTTCTCGAGCGTCAGCGTCGTGACGAACGCGCTACTGCTGCGGACGTGGAAGGGTCGGGTGCGGTGAGCGATGCGCACAACGCATCGAATCGGAAAGAATCGGACAGAAGCGGCGAACGCCGCTAGCTCGAGGAAACGACGGACTTGATCAGCGTCGTCGTGATCGGCGCGAAGCCGCGTGCGCGATAGAGCGCACGCGCGGCCGCGTTGTGATTGAACACCGACAGCCCGATCTCGGCGATGCCGCGACGGCGCGCATCGGCATCGAGCGCGTCGAGCACGCGCGACGCCCAGCCCTGGCGCCGGCGGGACGGCTCGATTTCGAGGTCGTAGATGAACAGCGCGCGATTCGGACCTTCGGTCAAGATCGCATACCAGAGATCGCCGATTGCGTCGCCGCTCGCGTCATCGACGAGCGACAGCAGCGTCTGACCTTCGGTCAGCAAGCCGTCGGGCAGCAGCGTATCGAAACAGGCCTGTGCGCGCACCGGCGCATCAGCCGCATCGTTCTGCCCGGACGCGACGAGATCGCGCGCATAGCCTGCAATGGCCCGCGCACGGTAGGCGCGGAATTCGCTGGCCGTCATCGGCCGCATCTGCAACATGGCGAGCCCCGCCGGAGCCTGAAGGAAGCTTCAGTGTAGCGAGCGGGCCGCGCAATTGCGCGACGGCGTGACGTGCAGCGGGAACAACTCGGGAATCAGCGACCGAACGTATCGACCGGCGGGAAGCTTGCCTTGCGCTGGCGCTCGATTTCGGCGCGGCGCGCCTGGTACGAGTAATCGTTGTCCAGCGGCAGAATCGCGGCCGGGAACATATCGTCGATTTTTTTCAGAATGGCGAGAATGAAGCTCATGTGTGACTCCTGGCAAGATTGACTAGGGTTTTCCCTAGAACATGAAGCGATTCTAAGGGTTTTCCCGAGATTTGCCTAGTGCGTCGCAACATTTTTTTGCACCGGCGGCAGGCGGCCGGTAGGTGCCGGTTCGGTGGAGCGTAAACGGGGCGTTTGCGGAGCATTTACGGAGCGTTAGCGGCCGTTTCGTCAATGCCCCGCCCGGCCGCGCCGCAGGCGCTTCGCCGCCGCCGTCTCACGTGCCGTCGCGCGTTCGAGACGGTCGATCTGTGCGGTCAGCGCGCTGTCGTGCTCGGCGAGCGTCGCCAAAGTCGCCTGCTGCGACATCTGCAGCGCAGTCAGACGATCGATTCGTTGCTGTTGCGCCGCAACATCCTGTTTCGCGCGGGATAGCTGCATCGTCTGGAGGACCAGCCCAACGAGACCAATCAGCACGACGAGCCCGAGCGCCAGCAGCAGACGATTCACGCGCCGCATTTCCCGGTCGGCGCCGGCGCGTAGCGCGGCGGCCTCGACCTGCAACGCCGACAGGCGCTCGGCGAGCGGGCGCACATGCGTGTCGATGTCGATCGCCTGCGCGGCTTCGGCAGGCGCCGTCCCGGCCGCATTTGCGGGAGACACTGAAGGCTCGGACGGTTCGGCGGAAGCAGCCGCTTGCGACGATGCGGCCTGAACGGTGGCTGGCGGCGCCGGGCGCGCGTCCGGCTCGCGTGCGACTTCGGCCGTGGCGGCCTGACGCCGCTTCGTTCCGGGCTGCGAGCGCGCACCTGCGCGCGCCGTGGCCGGTGCGTCGCCGGTTCTGCCGCGGCGGCGCGCCGGTTCGCGCCGGCGCTCCACCGGCTCGTCGACGGCCGTATCCGGTTTCGTCGATGCGTCCCCGTCCGCCGGCACATCGGCGGTCCGATCCGTCGAAGCGTCGACCGGCGCATCCGCCTCCACGGGCTTCTCCGCCACGTCGATCGTGTCAGCCCCCGCCGTGACCGGACGGTCGCCGAACAGATCGAGCGTGTGCGCGTCGCGCGACGCATCGCCCGGCAGCGCGTCGACGGCAGGCTGCGTCCGCGCGACCGCCCGCGCGGGCGCTCGGCTCGCGGCCGCCGTGGCGGCGGACCGGCGGCGCGGCCTCGTGGACGGACGATCGGAACGGGGACGAATGGAGGCGGCGGAATCGGTCATCGAGATCGGAACGCGGCACACCGTGCGGGCAACCGCGGACAGGGTCGGAAGCGCACATTGTCTCATGCGAGACATACGAGACAACTCATTCGTACGCATTCGTCGTCGACGAGGCCGTCCGCGAGCCGCCGCCGCATCACGCGTTCCATGTTGCCGGGCATCGGAATGCCGCCTTTGTGCCGTCGGCCGCCCGGAATGCCTTATCCTTGAGCCCGGCTCGCGCGTGTGCGCCGCGCCGACACGATTCGATTCAGATGCCCACCGTCGCCATGTCCGTTCCAGATTCCGCTTCCGCTCAGGCCGCCAAGCTGCGCGGCCATTTCGCCGATGTCATATTGCCGCTTTGGCGAGGTTCGGGGTTCGACCGCACGTTGCGTCTGCCGTTCGAGGCCGTCGATCCGGCAACCCACGCGCCGCTGCCCGTCACGCGCTATCGCGCGATGGCGTGCGCGCGGCAGCTGTTCGTGTTCGCGCAGGCGGGCGACGTGGAGCACGCAGCGACGCTGTTCGATTCGCTGCGCCGGCGCTTTCGAGATCCGCGCCACGGCGGCTGGTTCTACAGCGTCGACGCGGCGGGGGTGCCGCTCGACACGACGAAGGATCTGTATACGCACGCGTTCGTCGTGTTCGCGTGCGCCGCGCATTTCGCGGCAACCGGCGAGCGCGACGCGCGCGGTGTCGCCGAGGAAACCGCCGCGCTGATCCGGGACCGCTTCGCGCCGCATCGCGGTGACGCGCTGCTCGACGCCGCGCGTCACGACGACTTCTCGTCGTCGGGCAGCGGGCCGCTGCAGAATCCGCTGATGCATCTGACCGAGGCGTGGCTCGCCGCCGACGACGCGTTCGACGACACCGCGTTCGCCGACGCGCTCGCGCATACCGCGCGCGCGATCGAGCACACGTTCGTCGACGCGGCGACCGGCTGCGTCGCCGAATTGCCGCTCGGCACGGCCGGCAACCGCTTCGAGCCCGGGCATCAGTTCGAGTGGTTCTATCTGGTCGAGGCGGCCGGCGAGCGCGTCGCGCAGACGGCGCTGCGCGATGCGCTGTCGCGCGCGATCACGTTCGCGGAACGTCACGGCGTCGACCCGCTGACCGGCGGCGTGAGTGCCGCGCTCGACGCGCGGGGCGCGTGCCTCGACGGCACGCAGCGGATCTGGGCGCAGACCGAATATCTGCGCGCGCTCGCAACACACGGCGGCACCGGCTCGTCCGCGCCGCTCGCGACACAGATCGAGCGCTTCGCCGCGCGCTTTCTGCATCCGCGCGGCTGGGTCGAATGCAGGACGGCCGCGGGCGACGTGTCGCGCGCGGACATGCCGTCGACGACGCCTTACCACCTCGCGACCGCCTACGCTGCGCTGCCGGCCGACGCGTAATCTCGAGCGAAGCGTGTGTGCGCCGGTTTCCTGGCCCGCCTGGCGGGCGGCGCTGCGCGGCATGCCCGGCGCGAATTTCCTTGCTTATCGGCGGCCCCCTTCCTAGAGTGGAGCGCAAGCGGGCACTCGATGTGGGGCAAGGCGATGACGGATATCGTGGATCACGCGCGCGGCGCGTTGCGCGCGCAACCCTTCAGCGTGCTGCTCGGCACGGAGCTGATGCACATCGGCGAGAACGAGGTGTCGCTGTGCCTGCCGGTGCGCGACGAACTGCGGCAGCAACACGGCTTCGTGCACGGCGGCGTAATCAGCTATCTCGCCGACAACGCGCTGACGTTCGCGGGCGCGCTCGCGCTCGGCCCGCGCGTCATCACCGGCGAATACAAGATCAATTATCTGCGGCCCGCCGTGAACGGCACGCTCGTCGCGCGCGCGAAGCTCGTCCATGCGGGGCGGCAACAGGCGACCTGCCAGTGTCACGTGTTCGTGATCGACGGCGATCACGAGCGGCTCGTCGCGATCGCGCAGGGTACGATCAATCGGGTCGGAGACGGGAAAGTCGCGGGAGGGCCGGAGGAAGGGGCCTGATATCAGATCAGGTCCGACGCCTCACGCATGCAGTCTCGTCGAGTTTCAAGCCTGCCCTTGAGATCGGGCCGTTGCTCCTCCAGCGCTGCAATCCATTCCTGCTCGATTTGCCGCGTCCATTTCGCGGCATAAAGCCCGGCGGTCGCCAGGCTCATCAACGCGTCCGTGATGGCCAGTGGAAAAAGAACGCACGCATCAAGCAGCGCGGTGTAGCGTGCGTATCCCGCCATCAGTAATCCAGTCCCAACTCGCGAGCGTTGTCGGCCATGCGTTCGAGAGCGGCGGCCTGCTTCTCCCGCATCCGGCTTGCGTATGCGACTAGATCGTCAAAGGCGATCCGTCGGTGTGTGCCGACCATTCGGTGCGGCAACCGGCCCTCTTCGATTTCCTTGATGACGAATGGGCGCGACACATTGAGAAAATGCGCGGCCTCCACCGTGGTGAACTCCCGGTTCGCCGATGTCAGGAGAACCGAACGTCCTTCGCTCATTGCGCCCAATAGCTGGCCAATGAGCTTCAGCGCTGCTGGCGGAACGTCGATGGAAGGGTGCTCCCCGTTGTCCGTCGTGAGCGTGATTGCTGCGGCACGCGAGTGATCAAGCGCCTCCATGATGCATCGCTGTGCGACGCGCGCCATTTCCTGTTCGCGCTCTGTCATTCGCGGAGGAGCAACCTCGCGGATTCGATCTACGGTGCGCATGTCGATGTTTCCTTCCAAGAACTCGCAACAGCGCCGTCAGCCAAGCATGGCGCATGCACGCCAGCATAGCTGATGGCGGAAGCAAATGCAATAAATGCAATAAGCGAAACAAGTGCACCGCAGCGGAGCGGTCCCAGCCGCTCCGCCCTCAATCGTCCTCAGAACGCATCCCCCGGCACCCTGACCCACCCTTCCATCAGCACGCGCGCGCTGCGGCTCATGATCGCCTTCGTGACGACCCACTCGCCGCCCTCCTGCGTCGCCTGAGCGCCGACCCGCAGCGTTCCGGACGGATGCCCGAACCGTACCGCCTGCCGCTCGCCGCCGCCGGCCGCGAGATTGACGAGCGTGCCCGGAATCGCCGCCGCGGTGCCGATCGCGACCGCCGCCGTCCCCATCATCGCGTGATGCAGCTTGCCCATCGACAGCGCGCGCACGAGCAGATCGACGTCGCCCGCCGCGACCGGCTTGCCGCTCGACGCGACGTAGTCCACCGGCTTCGCGACGAACGCGACCTTCGGCGTATGCTGCCGCGTCGCGATCTCGTCGAGCGACTTGATCAGCCCCATCCGCAACGCGCCGTGCGCGCGGATCGTCTCGAACATCGCGAGCGCCTTCGCGTCGCCGTTGATCGCGTCCTGCAGCTCGGTGCCGGTGTAGCCGATCGCGTCGGCCTCGACGAAGATCGTCGGAATCCCCGCGTTGATCATCGTCGCCTTCAGCGTGCCGACACCCGGCACGTCGAGATCGTCGACGAGGTTGCCCGTCGGGAACATCGAGCCGCCCGCGCCCTCCTCCTCGGCCGCCGGGTCCATGAACTCGAGCTGCACTTCGGCCGCCGGGAACGTGACGCCGTCGAGCTCGAAGTCGCCGGTCTCCTGCACTTCGCCGTTCGTGATCGGCACGTGCGCAATGATCGTCTTGCCGATGTTCGCCTGCCAGATCCGCACGATCGCGGTGCCGTCCTTCGGCACGCGCGCCGGATCGACCAGCCCGCCCGCGATCGCGAACGGCCCGACCGCCGCCGACAGGTTCCCGCAGTTGCCGCTCCAGTCGACGAACGCCTTGTCGATCGACACCTGGCCGAACAGGTAATCGACGTCGTGATCGGGCCGGCTGCTTTTCGCGACGATCACGGTCTTGCTCGTGCTCGACGTCGCGCCGCCCATTCCGTCGATCTGCTTGCCGTACGGGTCCGGGCTGCCGATCACGCGCATCAGCAGCGCGTCGCGCGCGGCGCCCGGCTGCCGCGCGGCCTCGGGCAGATCCTGCAGACGGAAGAACACGCCTTTGCTCGTGCCGCCGCGCAGATAAGTCGCCGGAACCTTGATTTGAGGGATATGAGCCATTTTTTCGATAACCTGAAGTGACTCGGGTCCGTTCACCGATGAAGCGAACGGACCCGAAAACGATTCGCTACCGCGCGATCATGCCGCCTGCGACGATTCGAGGAAATCCTGCGCGAAGCGCTGCAGCACGCCGCCCGCATCGTAGATCGACACCTCCTCGGCCGTATCGAGCCGGCACGTGACCGGCACCTCGACGCGCTCGCCGCTCTTCCGCTGGATCACGAGCGTCAGATCCGCGCGCGGCGTGCGCTCGCCGATCACGTCGAACGTCTCGGTGCCGTCGATGCCGAGCGTCGTGCGATTCACGCCGGGCTTGAACTCGAGCGGCAGCACGCCCATCCCGATCAGGTTCGTGCGGTGAATCCGCTCGAAGCCTTCCGCGACGATCGCCTCGACGCCCGCGAGCCGCACGCCCTTCGCGGCCCAGTCGCGCGACGAGCCCTGCCCGTAGTCGGCGCCCGCGATCACGATCAGCGGCTGCTTGCGGTTCATGTAGGTCTCGATCGCTTCCCACATCCGCATCACGTTGCCTTCCGGCTCGACGCGCGCGAGCGAGCCCTTCTTCACCGCGCCGTCGACGACCGCCATCTCGTTGACGAGCGTCGGGTTCGCGAACGTCGCGCGCTGTGCAGTCAGGTGATCGCCGCGGTGCGTCGCGTACGAGTTGAAGTCCTCTTCCGGCAGGCCCATCTTCGCCAGATATTCGCCGGCCGCACTGTTCGCGAGGATCGCGTTCGACGGCGACAAGTGATCGGTCGTGATGTTGTCGCCGAGCACCGCGAGCGCGCGCATGCCCCGCAGCGTGCGCTCGCCCGCGAGCGCGCCTTCCCAGTACGGCGGACGGCGAATGTACGTGCTCTGCGCGCGCCAGTCATAGAGCGGCGCCGCGCGCTCGCCCGCGTCCGCCACGCGCGCGAACATCGGTTCGTAGACCTTGCGGAACTGCTCGGGCTTCACGCTCGACGCGACGATCGCATCGATCTCCTCGTCGGTCGGCCAGATATCCTTCAGCGTGACCGGCTTGCCGTCGGCGTCGTGGCCGAGCACGTCCTTCTCGATGTCGAAGCGGATCGTGCCCGCGATCGCGTACGCGACGACGAGCGGCGGCGACGCGAGGAACGCCTGCTTCGCATACGGATGGATCCGGCCGTCGAAGTTGCGGTTGCCGGACAGCACGGCGGTCGCGTACAGATCGCGCTCGACGATCTCCTGCTGGATCGTCGGATCGAGCGCGCCCGACATGCCGTTGCAGGTCGTGCACGCGAACGCGACGATCCCGAAGCCGAGCTTCTCGAGATCGGGCAGCAGGTTCGCCTCCTCCAGATACAGCTCGACCGCCTTCGATCCCGGCGCGAGCGAGCTCTTGACCCACGGCTTGCGCGTGAGGCCGCGCGCGTTCGCGTTGCGCGCGAGCAGGCCCGCCGCGATCACGTTGCGCGGGTTGCTCGTGTTCGTGCAGCTCGTGATCGCCGCGATGATCACCGCGCCGTCGGGCATCTGGCCCGGCGTTTCTTCCCACTTCGCGGCGATCCCGCGCGCGGCGAGATCGGACGTCGGCAGCCGCTTGTGCGGATTCGACGGACCCGCCATGTTGCGCACCACGCCCGACAGATCGAACGTCAGCGTGCGCTCGTACTGCGCGTGATTCAGCGTGTCGGCCCACAGGCCCGCCTGCTTCGCGTATGTCTCGACGAGCAACACCTGCTCATCGGTGCGGCCGGTCAGACGCAGATAGTCGATCGTCTGGCCGTCGATGAAGAACATCGCGGCCGTCGCGCCGTATTCGGGCGCCATGTTCGAGATCGTCGCGCGGTCGCCGAGCGTGAGGCTCGACGCGCCTGCACCGCGAAACTCCAGATACGCGCCGACGACCTTCTCCTTGCGCAAGAACTCGGTCAGCGCGAGCACCACGTCGGTCGCGGTGATGCCGGGCTGGCGCTTGCCGGTCAGCTCGACGCCGACGATGTCCGGCAGCCGCATCCACGACGCGCGGCCGAGCATCACGTTCTCCGCCTCGAGCCCGCCGACGCCGACCGCGATCACGCCGAGCGCGTCGACGTGCGGCGTGTGGCTGTCGGTGCCGACGCAGGTGTCCGGATACGCGACGCCGTTCTGCGCCTGGATCACCGGCGACATCTTCTCCAGGTTGATCTGGTGCATGATGCCGTTGCCGGGCGGGATCACGTCGACGTTCTCGAATGCCTTCTTCGTCCATTCGATGAAGTGGAAGCGATCCTCGTTGCGGCGATCCTCGATCGCGCGGTTCTTCGCGAACGCGTCCGGATCGAAGCCGCCGCATTCGACGGCCAGCGAGTGATCGACGATCAGCTGCACCGGCACGACCGGATTCACCTTCGCCGGATCGCCGCCGGCGTCCGCGATCGCGTCGCGCAGGCCCGCGAGATCGACGAGCGCGGTCTGGCCGAGGATGTCGTGGCAGACGACGCGCGCCGGGAACCACGGGAAATCGCGCTCGCGCTTGCGCTCGATCAGCTGTTTCAGCGAATCGGCGAGAATCGACGGATCGCAGCGGCGCACGAGGTTCTCGGCGAGCACGCGCGACGTGTACGGCAGCGCGTCGTACGCGCCGGGCTGAATCGCGTCGACGGCTTCACGCGCGTCGAAATAGTCGAGCGACGTGCCGGGCAGGGGTTTGCGGTAGGCGGTATTCATGATGTGGGGCAACCTGGAGTATGACGTTCAGGCGGCACCGGCCAGCGCTCGCGCGGCCGATGCCGCCTGCTTCCGATCAGCGCTTCTCGATCGGCACGAACTTCAGATCTTCCGGGCCGGTGTAGTTCGCGCTCGGGCGGATGATCTTGTTGTCGACGCGCTGCTCGATGATGTGCGCGCTCCAGCCGGACGTGCGCGAGATCACGAACAGCGGCGTGAACATCGCGGTCGGCACGCCCATCATGTGATACGACACCGCGCTGAACCAGTCGAGGTTCGGGAACATCTTCTTCGCGTCCCACATCACCGATTCGAGGCGCTCGGCGATGCTGAACAGCTTCATGTCGCCCGCTTCATTCGACAGTTTGCGCGCGACTTCCTTGATCACCTTGTTGCGCGGATCGGAGATCGTGTAGACCGGGTGGCCGAAACCGATCACGACTTCCTTGTTCTCGACGCGGCGGCGAATGTCGCCTTCCGCCTCGTCCGGCGTGCGGTAGCGGCTCTGGATCTCGTATGCGACCTCGTTCGCGCCGCCGTGCTTCGGCCCGCGCAGCGCGCCGATCGCGCCGGTGATCGCCGAGTAGATGTCGGAGCCCGTGCCCGCGATCACGCGGCCGGTGAACGTCGACGCGTTGAACTCGTGCTCCGCGTACAGGATCAGCGACGTGTGCATCGCGTCGACCCACGACTTCGACGGCGTCTTGCCGTGCAGCAGGTGCAGGAAGTGGCCGCCGATCGAGTCGTCGTCGGTTTCGGTCTCGATTCGCTTGCCGTTGTGCGAGAAGTGATACCAGTACAGCAGCATCGAACCCAGCGACGCCATCAGGCGGTCGGCGATGTCGCGCGCGCCGGGCAGGTTGTGGTCGTCCTTCTCCGGCAGCACGGTGCCGAGCACCGACACGCCGGTGCGCATCACGTCCATCGGATGCGCGGATGCCGGAATCTGCTCGAGCGCGGCCTTCAGCGCGTTCGGCAGGCCGCGCATCGCGCGCAGCTTCGTCTTGTACGCGGCGAGCTCGGTCAGGTTCGGCAGCGTCTCGTGCACGAGCAGGTGCGCGATCTCCTCGAACTCGCACGATTCGGCGACGTCGAGAATGTCGTAGCCGCGATAGTGCAGGTCGTTGCCGGTCTTGCCGACCGTGCAGAGTGCGGTGTTGCCGGCCGTCACGCCCGACAGCGCAACCGATTTCTTCGGCTTGAATGCGCCTGCGGCGGCCGGTGCTGCTGCGTCTTTCGTCTCGCTCATGTTGATGCTCTCCTGTATTCCAATGTCATGCCGGTGCGCTCGCGCGCACGTCACTTCTTGCCTTGCGCGAACAGCGCATCGAGCTTCTGTTCGTACGCGTGGTAGCCGAGGTAGTCGTAGAGTTCGGCGCGCGTCTGCATCGTCGGCACGGCCGCCTTCTGCGTGCCGTCGCGGCGCAGCGTCTCGTAGAAGTTCAGCGCCGCCTTGTTCATCGCGCGATACGCACCGCAACAATACAGCGCGATGTCGACGTCCGCCGTGCGCAGCTCGTCGAGTGTAAACAAAGGCGTCGAACCGAACTCGGTCAGGTTCGCGAGGATCGGCACCTTGACGGCCGCGCGGAAGCGCTTGTAGTCGTCGAGCGACTTCATCGCCTCGGGGAAGATCATGTCCGCGCCCGCCTCGACGTAAGCGACCGCGCGCTCGATCGCCGCGTCGATCCCTTCGGCCGCGGCCGCGTCGGTGCGCGCCATGATCACGAACTGGTCGTCGGTGCGCGCGTCGACCGCGGCTTTCACGCGATCGACCATCTCTTCGGTCGGCACGACTTCCTTGCCCGGCCGGTGGCCGCAACGCTTCTGGCCGACCTGGTCTTCCAGATGCACGGCAGCGACCCCTGCCTTGATGAACGACTTGACCGTGCGCGCGATGTTGAACGCGCCGCCCCAGCCGGTATCGATGTCGACGAGCAGCGGCAGCGACGTCGCATTCGTGATCCGGTTCGCGTCGATCAGCACGTCTTCCATCGTGCTGATCCCGAGGTCCGGAATGCCGAGCGAGTTCGCGGCGACGCCGCCACCCGACAGGTAGACGGCCTTGAAGCCGACCGCCTCGGCCATCTTCGCCGCGTACGCGGTGATCGCGCCGACGACCTGCAGCGGCTGCTCCGCCGCGACTGCCGCGCGGAACTTCGCGCCCGCGCTCGTGATTTGATTGCTCATGAACCGTCTCCTCAATGGAACGGACGTTAAACAGCAATTACCGGGCCAGCTCGTGCAAATGCGCTAAACCCCTGATTCTTAAGCGTCCCGCGGCGCGGGCCGACCATCAGACGATTTCATTTTGGAAATCATCGATTCCAAAAATGAAATCGCACGCGCATAATCGGCGATCATGGACATCACCTCGATCAAGCCGCGCGACCCCGCCGGACGCGCGATCCGGCCCCGCATCTGGGCAATGGGCATCAGCCGGCTGCGTGCCCTCTTTCGCGAAGTCGCCGGCGAATACGAGGAGCGCGCGGACCTGCGGGTCGTCGCGCGCGGCTTCGAGGAAGCGCTCTCCGCGATCGCGGCGGCCGGCGACGCACGGCCCGACGTGATCGTCGCCGCCGGCTCGAACGGCAGCTATCTGAAAACGCGTGCGCCGATGCCCGTCGTGCTCGTCACGCCGACCGGCTTCGACGTGATGCACGCACTCGCCCGCGCGCGGCGCGACGCGTCGCGCATCGCGCTCGTCAGCGTCGGCGACACGCCGCCCGAGGTGCGCCGCTTCATCGCCGCGTACGGCCTCGACGTGGAGTTTGCGTCATATCAGTCCGCGCAGGAAGCGGAAAACTGCGTGCACGACCTGCGCGACCGCGGGATCGAAACCGTCGTCGGCCCAGGCCTCGTGACCGATCTCGCGGCGAGCGCCGGCATGGGCGCGGTGTTCCTGTACTCGCACGCGTCGCTGCGCGCGGCGTTCGACACCGCGCTCGAAGTCGCGTACGCGACGCACGCGGAGGCGCTGCGCCGCCAGCGGCTCGACAACCTGCTGCAGCAGCTGCGCGACGGCGTCGTCGCGCTCGATGCGCAGGGGCGCGTCGAGGCGATCAACGAACGGCTCGCGCTCGCGCTCGGCGTCGCGCCGGCCGACGCGGTCGGCCGCGCGCTCGCCGAGCTGACGCCCGACCTGCGCACGCTGCGCGCCGACGACGGCGACGCGCTCGCGACCGTGCGCGGCGTGCGCTACGTCGTGCATCGCGGGCCGCTCGTCGATCGCGGCGTCACATCGGGCAGCGTGCTGACGTTCCAGGAATCGCGCGCGGTCGAACGGCTCGACCGCGCGCTGCGCTCGCAGCCGCAGACGCAGCAGTTCGCCGCGCGCTACACGCTCGACGACGTGATCGGCGCGTCGGCGGCGGTCGCGCGCGTGCGCGAGCGCGTGCGCCGCTACGCGAAATCGGACGCGACCGTGCTCGTGCTCGGCGAGAGCGGCACCGGCAAGGAGATGATCGCGCAAAGCCTGCATGCGCTGTCCGCGCGGCGGCGCTATCCGTTCGTCGCGGTGAACTGCGGCGCGTTTCCGGAGGCGCTGCTCGAAAGCGAGCTGTTCGGCTACGACGAAGGCGCGTTCACCGGCGCGCGGCGCGGCGGCAAGCCGGGGCTGTTCGAAACCGCGCATCGCGGCACGCTGTTTCTCGACGAGATCGGCGAGATGCCGCCGTCGCTGCAGAGCCGGCTGCTGCGCGTGCTGCAGGAGCGCGAGGTCGTGCGACTCGGGTCGACCGAGCCGATCCGGATCGACGTGCGCGTGATCGCGGCGACGCACCGGCCGCTGTTCGCGGCGGTCGAGGCGGGCACGTTCCGCGCGGATCTCTACTACCGGCTCAACATCCTGAACATCGGGCTGCCGCCGCTGCGCGAGCGCGCGGCCGACATTCCGGCGCTCGCGGCGGCGCTGCTCACGCAGGCGGCGCGGCGCGAGCAGCGGCTCGCGGACCGGCTGCGCGACACAGGCGAAGCCGCGCGCGTGCTCGCGCCGGCCGACGCGGTGCTGATGCGCTACCGCTGGCCCGGCAACGTGCGCGAGCTGCAGAACGTGATCGAGCGGATCGCGGTGGAACTCGCCGAGGACGCGGACGACGGCGGCGCGAACGCGTCGGGCGTCGACGACGAGCCGATGCCGGCGCTCGACCCGGATGCGCTGCGCGTGATCGCGCCCGAGCTGTTCGCGGTGCCGTCCGGCGCCGGCAACGAACCCGACGATCCCGACGGCCCCGACAGTCCCGACGATGGGCGGACGCTGCATGCACGCCGCCGTCGCGCGGAAGCGGACGAGATCCGCGCGGCGCTCGACGCATGCGACGGCGACCGCGATCGCGCGTGCGCGATGCTCGGCATCAGCAAGACGACGCTGTGGCGCAAGCTCGCGGCGGACGGTGCGACAGGCAAGCGCAAGCCGGACGCGCGCTGAAGGACGGCGGTGGACGGCGCTTTCGCCGCGCCGGTCCGCATGGCCGTCCGAATGGCCAACATTGCGCTCCCCGCCTCGCAAATCGCCGCGCAACGCCTATACTCCCCGGGCGATCGCAAGAGAAAGACCGCTCCACGCGCATCCGGCGCCCGTGCCGCGCCGATGGCGTCCCGACGACAATAACCGGGGGACTTGCCGTGCCGACCATTCTTCCGAACGTCAAGCACATCGTCGTCGTCATGTTCGAGAACCGCTCGTTCGATACGATGCTAGGCTGGCTCTACGACGGCGCGGCGCCGAACGTCGTGCTGCCGCCGGACAGCCCGCCGAAGTTCGACGGCGTCGATCCGTCGATGATCAATCCGACGCATGCCGGCGTGCCGGTCCATGTGACGCAATCCGCTGCGAGCTACACAACGCCGGACGTCGATCCTCAGGAAACCTTCGTGAACGTCACGCAGCAGTTGCTCGGCCCGAACGGCAACGGCACGCCGGCGCCGATGCAGGATTTCGTCAGGAACTACGAAACGACGGCGACGACCGACCCGACGCAGGTGATGCAGTGCTACAGCGTGGCCCAACTGCCTGTGCTCGCGACGCTCGCACGCGCGTACGCGGTGTCGGACGCGTGGTTCGCGTCGGTGCCGAGCCAGACTTGGCCGAACCGTGCGTTCGTGCACGCTGGCACGTCGAACGGTCACGTCGACAACGGCAGTCCGCCCGACCCACTCGACTGGGACGTGCCGACGATCTTCAACGTGCTGAGCGCGGTGGGCGCAAGCTGGGCCGTCTATCACGACACGGTAATCGCGCCGCCGCTCACGGGCGTGATGTTTCCGAAACTGTGGGGAAACCCGAACTTCAAGGGTTTTCCAGCATTCGTCGACGCATGCGCAACCGGCACGCTACCGCAGTATTCGTTCATCGAGCCGAGCTTCCTCGCCGGCGCGAACGACATGCATCCGCCGCACGACGTGCGCGCGGCCGATGCGTTCCTGCATCAGATCTGGACGGCCGTCAGCACGTCGCCACGATGGAAGGAGACGATGCTCGTCGTTACGTTCGACGAGCACGGCGGCTGCTTCGATCACGTGGTGCCGCCCGGCAACGCGGCGCCGCCGGACTCCGCGAGCGCGCCCGGCGACCAGAACTTCGGCTTCGACCGCTTCGGCGTGCGCGTGCCGGCCGTCGTCGTGTCGCCGTACATCGCGTCGGGCACGGTGTTCCGGTCGCCGACGGCGACGCCGTACGATCACACGTCGATCCTCGCTACGCTGCGCGACTGGCTCGGCATTCCTGCCGACAAGATGCTGAAGAGCCAGCGCATCGCGCAAGCACCGACGCTCGCGCCAGTGCTGACGCTCGACGCGCCGCGCACCGATCTGCCCGACGTCGACGCGCCCGCGGCGACGTTCGTCGAGCCTGCGACGACGCTGCCGCTGAACGACCTGCAGAAGAGTCTCGTGACGGGCGCCGCGCGGCAGGCCGGACTGGATCCGGCCGCCACGCTGAAGACGATGACCACGCGGCAGCACGCGGTCGATTTCTTCCAGCAGCAGCAGTCGAATTAGTCAGCGGGTGGGCGGGCGGCGCGGCACGCGGCCGGCTGCCCGCCTTCAGCCGGATGCGGCCGGATGCGGCCGTCAGCCGGCCGCGCGGGTGGCCTGCAACTGCTCGCCGAGCCCGGCGATGCCGAGCCGCACGGTTTGCCCCGGCTTCAGGAACACCGGTGCGGGCTTGATGCCCATCCCGACGCCGGGCGGCGTGCCGGTCGAGATCACGTCGCCGGGCTGCAGCGTCATGATGCGCGACAGATACGCGACCAGCTGCGCGACCGTGAAGACCATCGTGCGCGTGTTGCCGCTCTGATAGCGATGACCGTCGACTTCGAGCCACAGATCGAGCTGCTGCGGATCCGGCACGTCGTCGCGCGTGACCAGCCACGGGCCGATCGGGCCGAACGTGTCGAAGCCCTTGCCCTTGTCCCACTGCGTGCCGTGCTCGAGCTGCCATTCGCGCTCGGTCACGTCGTTGACGACGCAGTAGCCGGCGACGTAATCGAGCGCGCTCGCCTCGTCGACGTTCTTGCACGCGGCACCGATCACGACGCCGAGTTCGACTTCCCAGTCGGTCTTCTTCGAATCCTTCGGAATCTCGATGCCGTCGTCCGGCCCGCAGATGCAGCTCGTCCACTTGCCGAACACGATGGGCTCGGTCGGCACCGGCTGCCCGGTCTCGGCCGCGTGGTCCACATAGTTCAGGCCGATGCCGATGAACTTGCCGACCCGGCCGACGCACGGCCCGATGCGCGGCTCGCCGGGCACCAGCGGCAGCGTGGCGGGATCGAGCGTGCGCAGGCGCGCGAGCCCGGCGTCGGACAACACGTCGCCGGCGAGATCGGGCACGTGCGCCGACAGATCGCGAATCCGCCCTTGCGCGTCGAGCAGGCCGGGTTTTTCCTGGCCATGCGGGCCATAACGAAGCAGTTTCATCGAACTCCACCTCTCTCATCGATTGCGACAGGATATCGACGCGGCATCCTGCGACGCCGTGCCCGAGCCGGATCTCCGGCGGCGTCCGGGCGCGCTCCTGTCATGCGCATCGCGGACGGCGCGCCACCGATCGCCGAACACGGCGATCGGTGGCGCACTTGCCTGTCGAGCTTTGTACCACCCGGGCGCCCGACATGAAATGACGGCCGTCGCATAACGACTATTGCAGCGCACGCTGACGCTGCGGTGCAGCATCGGGCAGCGCGGCGCGCGCACGGGCGAGCGGCGAGCCGCCCCGCCCTCCGTTCCGGCAGCGCAAAAATGTCGATCGGCCACCTCGAATGGCCGAACCGCGACCGGTACTGCCAAAACATTCACAAATCCGCCATGTTTGTCATCGGAAATCGCACGACAGGCGTTTTGGTTGGGCAGGAATCAGCCGGATCGAATCTGCATTGAACATCGCTCGTTTATTATCATGCTCGATCGATCCGCGTTCGCCGGCAGACAAGCGGCGCCCGGCGCGGTGCGATCGGTGAGCCGGTCCGCAGCGCTTTCCCTCTTTCCAATGACGAGATGCACCCCCGATGGACATGATGCGAGATTCGCGCTCCGCGCACGATGCCCTGGAAGACGACGGCGAGATCGAACGCTATCGCGCGCCCGCGCTCGACAAGGGGCTCGACATCCTCGAGTTGCTGGCCGAGCAGAAGGAAGGGCTCACCCGCACGGAAATCACGAAGGAGCTCGGCCGCAACGCGAGCGAAATCTACCGGATGCTCGAGCGCCTCGTCGCGCGCCGCTACGTGACGCGCTCGCCGGGCGGCGACCGCTACACGCTGAGCCTGAAGCTGTTCGCGCTTGCGCACCGGCATCCGCCGATGAACCGGCTGATCACGGAAGCGCTGCCGCCGATGCAGCGCTTCGCGGACGTGGCCGAGCAGTCGTGCCACCTGTCCGTCTATGACCGCGGCAATCTGCTCGTGATCGCGCAGATCGACGGCCCGGGCCCGTGGGGTGTGTCGGTCCGGCTCGGCTCGCGCGTCGGGCTCGTCGATACCGCGTCGGGCCGCGTGATGCTGGCGTTCCAGACCTCCGAGCAGCGTGCGCACATGCTGCTCGAGCATCGCCGGGTCAAGGGCGAGGCCGCGCTCGACGAACAGGAGCTCGCGCGCGCATGCCAGTCGATCCGCGCCGCGGGCTTCCTGCGCCAGGAGAGCCGCCAGGCGTTCGGCGTCACCGACGTGACGTTCCCGATCCTCGGCCCGGCCGGCCATGCGATCGCGGCGCTCACCTGCCCTTACATCCGCCGGATCGACACGCACATCGCGCCGACGATCGAGACGGTCGCCGAGCGCCTGCACGACACGGCGACCACGCTGTCGATGCGCCACGCCGCGGCGAATTGACGAACCGGGCTAGAATAGCGGCCCCTCAAAAACAACGCCCGCCGGCCGCAGCGGCGGGCGCGTCTCATGGATGTCATGGCCAAACTTCTGACCGATCTCGAATTCCAGCGCTTTTCCGAACTTCAGCAGAAGCAGGCGAGCTTCACGATCACGCCCGACGAGGCGGACGAGTTGCGCGACATCGTCGCGCGCGCGCAGAAGAAGCGCGACGACCGCGCGTCGGCGATGCAGGCGATCGAAGCCTACATCGCGCAATTCGACATCACGCCGGACGAGCTGTTCTCGCCCGAGCAGATCGGCGACGCGGCCCGCACGTACGGGCTGATCACGGCCACGAAGAAGGAGCGCGCACTGCCGCCGTCGATCACGTTCAACGGCAAGCCGTATCAATGGACGAAGACGTTGCCGGACAACGTCCGCGCCGCGCTGTTCGACGCATTCAAGGCAGGCGAATCCGTCAGGCGCTTCATCGCGATGCCGAAGGATGCCGCCCGCTGCGCGCTGACGATCGCCCGGCTCGAGCTCGAAACGGGCGCCGTCTATGCGGATACGCACCTCGACGAACTCGCGATCTCGCGCGAGCAGATCGCCGACGCGGCAACGAAGCTCGCCGCATAAGCGAATCGCGCGACATCGATCGTGTATCGCCGTCGCGCGATTCGCGACGGCGGCGCGATGCGCGCGGAGCTGCCCGGGGGCACGTTCCCGGGCAGCTCCCGAAAAAGCTCACCAGCCCATCCCGAAAAGGCTCCCCGGCCTGTCCCGAAAGAACTCACCCGCGCCTCCCGCAAGGCCTCACCGATGGGTCCTGCAACGGCCGCACCGATGGCTCCCGCAAAGCCGCATCGATGGCTCCTGCAACGCCGCAATGACGGCTCCCGAAGAGTCTCACCGCGCGCTCCCGGAGAGCCTCACCGGCGCTTCCCGCAGAGGCTCACCGAAGCGTCCTGGAAAGACTCACCCGGGCTCCCCGGAAACCCTCACCGCCGCGCCCCGGAAACGCTCACCTTGCCGTCCCGCAAAGGCTCACCGGCACTTCCCGCAAAAGCTCACTTTCGACGCGGCCCGACAGCGGGCCCATGCATCGCATTCGCACAAACGCGCCAAGGCGCCGCCGCGTCACGTCACGTCACGTCACCTTATGTCAGGGCTGCAGCTTCATCCGGAAGCCCACGACGCTCGGCTCCTCCGTCGGCATGACTTCGAAGCCGCACGCCTTCGCGAGCGAAATCATCGGCGCGTTTTCGCGCAGCGCTTCGCCGACCATCCACGCGGTACCGCGCGAACGCGCGTAGTCGATGATCCGCGCCATCAGCATCCGGCCGAGCCCCTTGCCTTTCTGGTCGGCACGGATCGCGATCGCGAACTCCGTCTCGTCGTTATCCGGGTCGGTGACCGCGCGCACGACACCGAGCGTATGCGAGCGCTCGTCCGGGTCGGTCACCGTCGCGATGAGTGCCATTTCCCGGTCGTAATCGATCTGCGTCATGCGGGCGAGTTGGGAGTGATCGAAGCCGCGCACCGCGCCGAAGAAACGCATCCGCAGATCGTCCTGCGTCATTGCGCCGATCAGCTCGTTGTGCGCGGCCTCGTCCTCCGGACGGATCGGGCGGACGACCATCGTTTCGCCATGCCAGTCGAGCGCTTGTTCGAGCCGGCGCGGATACGGAACGATCGCGAGCCGGCTGCGCCCCGCCGCGAACGTGAGACGAGGCTCGACCACGAGCGCGTGCTCGGGCAGCACGCGCAGCTTCAGCGACAGCGCGACGACCTCGCGCACTTCGCAAACCACCTGTGACAGCGCGGTCAGCGCCGCCAGCACCGGCTCGACCGATACACGGCGCGCATAAGGCGAGCGCTGCAGCGCCACGCGCGCGAGCACCGTATTCATCGGCGGCAGCCCGTAGACGACGTACGGCGCAGACACGCCGTCGACGGCCGGCGCCACGTAGCGAAAGACCGGGCCGAAGTTCGCGTCGTCGTGCATGTCGATCGCGACATCGACGATGGCCGCGTCGATTTCGTCGCACGAAGACGCCGCGGTTTGCAGACCGAAATGCGCGAGCCATTGCGCGGCCGCCTCCCCCGCGAGCTCGTGCCGCCCCGCTTCGAGCATGCCGCGCGCGGCGTCCTGCGCGGCCGTTACCGCTTCCGCCGGCTGCAGCGACGTGCCCTCCGGCGTCTGCATCAGCAATTCGCGCCCGAGGCTGTAGTCGACGAGTCGCGCATACGCGCGCGCCATCCGCTGCGGCGTCGTGTACACGGGGATGCCGCTCGCATGCAGCGCGTCGCGCGTGTTCTCATCGACCACGCCGAAGAAACAGGCGAGCACGCCGCGATGCGCATGCTTGCGCGACTCGATCAACACGCGCGCGACTTCGTGAGCCGGCGCGCTGTGCGACGTCGAATGCACGACGAACAGCGTGCCCGTCTGCGAAAACGGCGCGAGCGCCTGCATGGCGGCGCTGAAATGCTCGGGGCGCGCCGTGTCGCCAAGTATCAGCGGATTGCCCGGCGCATCGAGATGCGGCAGCGCGGCCGACACGGCCGCCGTCGCGTCGGCCGGCCACTCGGCGAGAACGTCGCGCACCTCGACGACGGCATCGCCCGCGAGCTTCGCGACGCCGACGTCGCTCGTCACGAGCGTCGCCGCGCCGCGCGTCGCGACGCGGCCGACGCCGAGCGTTTCGATCTCGTCGAGCAGATCGTCGAGCGCATCGACGCGCACCATGCCGGCGCGCTGAAACGCGGCCGTGTAAAGCCCGTCGCCCGGATCAGTGCGGCCGGTGCGCAGCGCGAGCACCGGCTTGTTGCGCGCCGCCGCGCGCGCGGCCGACATGAACTTGCGCGCGGACTTCACAGTGTCGAGCTCGAGCAGGATCGCGCGCGTGCCCGGATCGCTCGCCAGGTAATCGAGCACGTCGCCGGCATCGACGTCCGCCTCGCCGCCGAGCGCGACGACGTGCGAGAAGCCCAGCCCGCGCGCATGCGCCCAGCCAAGCACCGCGTTCGTCAGCGCGTTCGACTGCGACACCCACGCGACGCCGCCCGCGCGCACCGGGAACGCCTGCGCGCCGAAATGCGCGTGCCGCCCCGGCGACAGCACGCCGACGCTGGCCGGCCCGACGATCCGGAGGACGAACGGTTTTGCGGCGGCAAGCGCGCGATCGAGCGCGACACGATCCGCACTCGTGCGCACCTCGCCGATGATCACCGCGACGCGCGCACCCAGGCCGCCGAGCTTGCGCACGATACCCGGCCACGTGGCCGGCGGCGTGCAGACGATCGCGACCGACGGCGGCGCGGGCAACCGGTCGACGTCCGGCACGACCTTGTGGCCGTCGAGCTCGCGATACTTCGGATTGACCGGCCACACGGCGCCCTGGAATGCACCCTCGAGCACGCGCGACCACACGATCGCGCCGATGCTGCGCTCGCGCGACGACGCGCCGACGATCGCAACGGATTTGGGCTGGAACAGCGCATCGAGATGGCGAACGGTCACATCGGCTCCACACGGTGAAGGGAAAATTCGGTCTCGGCCTCGCGAACCAGAGCCCGGTCGACGCGAATACCAAGCATAGGCGAACGCCGTTCGACTGCCTATATGCCGAACGGCCAGCTATCCGGCACCGCTCGGGCGGCGCATGATGATTTCGTGCGCCATGCGGCACGCGGGGCCGGCAAAGGTGAGGACTTACAGGAGTCGAGGTGAGGACATTCGGGAATAGAGCGGCTGGCCCATCGGGCCCGCGCCGCGCATGCACGCAAACAAAACGGTGCGACGGCCGTTGGGCCGTACGCACCGTCAGTCAGCGCATCGAAGGTGAGGTTTTTCGGGAGTCAGTCCTGGATCAGGAAACGCGTGCGATTCTTGCCGAGCCACGCCGGCGCGCGGCCGCGGCCACTCCATGTATCGCCGGTTTTCGGATTCAGGTATTTCGGCGGCAACGGACGCTTCGGCCTGGCCGGGGCCGCCGTGCGAAAACCGAGTTCTTCCGGCGTAATGTCGAATTCCTCGATTTTGGCCCTGATCTCGGCAATCGCGTCGGTCACCGCCTTTTCGCGTTCCTTATCGATCTTTTGCTGAAGCTTTTCGAGTTGCGCTGTCAGTTGCCTGTAGGTCGCCATATGGATGGGACTCCGTCGGTTATTTATGAAAAATAGGTGACTCGAAGCAAATGGGATAGTACCTTTTGCGGCTCTCGGCTATCGCGCCCTGCAATCGATTCATCAATATCCACTTTTTTTCTTGCATGCAAAGAGAAGACTTCGCACGTTGCCGTCGGCCGAACGCTGAATCACGTCGATATCGCCATTGCAAATCGATTGTGCATTGGCCGTGCAGTCGTTCCACGAATCGCCCGTGCACTGCACGAGCGTGGTGGACCGACCGTCCGACGTAAAGAGCGGTGCGCTACCCCCACAGCCGCCGAGCCCCGCTATTAAAGCAATCAACCCGACTGTCCGCAACACTCCATTGCGCCGCCGGCGGGCCCAATCAGGCATTTGCTTCATTGTCTTTTCCGCCCATCCCGTTTCGAAACTTCGCGAGTATGCCATGCGGGGCCACGCGCAGGTCAATCCGGCGCCCGCTCCGGCCGGGCGCGGATCCTGTATGGCAGCGTCCTGTGCGGATCGTCTGTAATGCGTATGAAAACCTGCTCGACGTCGGGCAGCGCCTCGAGCCCACGCCGCAACGCATCGCGATCGAACGACGGATTCGCGCAACCTTCCGCGTAAATGAATCGCCGCTGTACGGTGAGCCAGATGCTCGTGCCGGCGAGCCGCCTATCGCCCGCGAAATGCGCTTTCGCCGCTTCGGCGATCGGCGCGTCGTACAAATACGAATTCGGCTTCGTGCAGCGATGCGCGAGCCAGCAGGTCGTGCCGCGCTCGACGCGGTAATGCGCGTCGTCCCGCATCTCGGCACGCGTCATCCAGGGCCCGAGCGGTAGCGGACAATCAGCGACGTCGTGCGACAGCGCGAAGAACGGATCGCCGTACCAGTTGCGCCGCTCCGCCTGCGTGCCCGACGCATCCGCCTGCGCGAATACGGGCCCGGCAAGCGTCAGCAGCAGCCATCCGGCGACGCGGGCTCGCGTCATCGTGCCCTCCTTCCACTCGCGCCGCCCGACGCAAAAATGCTTAACCGCGCGAAATGACAGCATCGATAATTTTTATCGTTATACGCGATATCGCGATCGAAGCAAATTACCCCGCACGGCATTTTCAAATTCTTGAACATCCGGAAATACTGGAGTCGAAATCAATCGGAATACGCATCCGACCTATCCATTCGGATAACGCATCTCGTGTCGTCACATATTTTCTGTAGAATCCAATCCGCTGAACATTGCCGAGCCGGTCCGCAGCGCGGCACGCCGCCCGCACGACCGAACGACAACCCTGGCCACCGGAGATTGCCGTGTCTTTCGTGATCGTTCTCGCCGCTCTGGCGTTCCTGATGTTCGCCGCGTATCGCGGCTACAGTGTGATCCTGTTCGCGCCGATCGCCGCGCTCGGCGCGGTGCTCATGACCGACCCGGCGGCCGTCGCGCCGGTGTTCTCCGGCATCTTCATGGAGAAGATGGTCGGCTTCGTGAAGCTCTATTTCCCGGTCTTCATGCTCGGCGCGGTGTTCGGCAAGGTGATCGAGCTGTCCGGCTTCTCCGAGTCGATCGTGCACGCGGCGATCCGCTACATCGGCCGCTCGCGCGCGAATGCGGTGATCGTCGCGGTCTGCGCACTCCTCACCTACGGCGGCGTGTCGCTGTTCGTCGTCGTGTTCGCGGTCTATCCGTTCGCGGCCGAGCTGTACCGGCAGAGCAACATCCCGAAGCGCCTGATGCCCGGCGCGATCGCGCTCGGCGCGTTCTCGTTCACGATGGATTCGCTGCCCGGCACGCCGCAGATCCAGAACATCATCCCGACCACGTTCTTCAAGACCACCGCGTGGGCCGCGCCCGCGCTCGGCACGATCGGCTCCGTGTTCATCGTCATCGTCGGGCTCGCGTATCTCGAGTGGCGCCGCCGCGCCGCGATGGCACGCGGCGAAGGCTACGGCACGTCGCTCGTCAACGAGCCGGAGCGCGTCGAAACGCAGTCGCTGCCGCATCCCGCGCTCGCGATCGCGCCGCTCGTCGTCGTCGGCGTCGCGAACTTCGCGCTCACACGGCTGATCCCGGCGTGGTACGGCACCGCGTCGTACACGGTCACGCCCGACGTGCTGCCCGGCGTGCACACACCGGTCACGACGTCGATCAAGACCGTCGTCGCGATCTGGTCGGTCGAGGCCGCGCTGCTGCTCGGCATCCTGCTCGTCGCCGCCACCGCGTACCGGCGCGTCAGCGACCGCTTCGCGGCCGGCTCGAAGGCGGCGATCGGCGGCGCGCTGCTCGCATCGATGAATACCGCGTCCGAGTACGGCTTCGGCGGCGTGATCGCCGCGCTGCCGGGCTTTCTCGTCGTCGGCGACGCGCTCAGGAGCATCCCGAACCCGCTCGTCAACGCGGCGGTATCCGTCAGCTCGCTCGCCGGCATCACCGGATCGGCGTCCGGCGGGATGAGCATCGCGCTCGGTGCGATGTCGGACACGTTCGTGAAGGCCGCGCAGGCCGCCAACATTCCGATGGACGTGCTGCACCGCGTCGTCGCGATGGCGAGCGGCGGGATGGACACGCTGCCGCACAACGGCGCCGTGATCACGCTGCTCGCGGTGACGGGCCTCACGCACCGCGAGTCGTACCGCGACATCTTCGCGGTGACGGCGATCAAGACGCTCGCGGTATTCTTCGTGATCGCCGTCTATTACGCGACCGGACTCGTCTGACGATTGGCTTGCGCCGCCGGCCCGCGTTCAACGGATCCGCACCCGGCCGGCCGGGCAAGCCTCCCGAAGCCCGCCCGTCCGGCGTGAACCCTCTGACGGATCGCCGGCGCCACGCTGAATTCGCGGCGCATGAAAATGCTCCGTATTCACCGCCGGTTCGCGTTACACTCTTTCACAGCAGTTCGCAAAACGACATTTCGTATTGACGACACGAGGATAGGTTCGATGCGCACTACCGGCTCATCCGGGGCAATGACCCTGCTCACCGAACACGACCCGGCCGACGGCCGCGAGTTGCGCTCGCTTCGGCTGGAAGCAACGAGCGACGGCAAGAGCGTGCTGCTGATCGAGATCGATGAGCGCAAGCCCGGCATTCATCGTGAGATTCGCTATGAAATCACGCCCGCCGAGCTGATCGCGGCGATCCGCTCGCACGGCGCCGAATTGCCCGGCGAGAACCACGGCGCCGCGTCGCTCGCGCGCAGCACCACCTGAATCCGCTTCACCGGTGAGCCGCGCGCGATGCGCGCGCTCACCGCCATCCCCCCTTCCCACCATCCTCTTGAAAATGGCCGATAATCGGCCCATCTTCATCTTCCCGTGCGCATCCGGCTTACCCGAACGCCATGCTTCGTGATCTCATCGCTCAGTACGGGCCGCTTCTCGTCTTCGTCAACGTGCTCGCATCCGCGCTCGGCCTGCCCGTGCCCGCGCTGCCGACGGTCGTGCTGTTCGGCGCGATGGTCGCGCTGCACCCGGCGCTGATCGGCGCGCCGCTCGCGGCGGCGATCGGGCTGTCCGTCGTCGCGGCACTGATCGGCGACTCCGTCTGGTACACCGCCGGCCGCCGCTACGGTGGCACGACGCTGAGGACGATCTGCCGGCTGTCGCTGTCGCGTGACAGTTGCGTGAAAAAGACCGAGCGCTTCTTCGGCCGCTACGGCGTGCGCGTGCTCGCGGTCGCCCGCTTCATTCCTGGGCTGTCGCTCGTGTCCGTGCCGATGGCGGGCGCGCTCGGCACGCGCTACCGCACGTTCGCCGGCTACGACGCGCTCGGCGCGGCGCTCTGGACGGTCTGCTGCCTGCTGGCCGGGTTCGTGTTTCATCAGCAGATCGACTGGCTGTTCGCCGGCGCGAGCCAGCTCGGCCGCGCGGTGCTCGTCGTCATCGTCGCGCTGCTCGCCGCCTACGCGGCCGTGCGCTGGATGCGCCGCCGCGCGCTGATCCGTCAGCTCTCGAGCGCGCGGATCGGCGTCGACGAGCTCGACGCGCTGCTGAACGCCGAGCCCCTGCCGGTGATTCTCGACGTGCGTTCCGCCGAGCTCCGCAAGGTCGATCCGTTCTCGATTCCCGGCGCGGAATTCGCGGACGAACGTCACATCAGCGACATCGTCGCGCGCTATCCGGTCACGCAGAAGTTCGTCATCTACTGCTCGTGCCCGAACGAGGTGTCGGCCGCGCTGATGGCGAAGCGCCTGCAGAACGCAGGCTTCATCGACGCGCTCGCGCTGCGCGGCGGCCTCGACGCATGGCGCGACACCGGCCGCACGCTGGCGTCGCTCGCGAGCGACGCCCCGCCGGCCGGCGCGATCGTCGGCACCCCGAAAACCGCCTGACCCGATCCGTCGCCGAAGCAACGCGCGCCGCGCGAATTCAGAAAGCCTTCACCGGCACGTTCACGACAAGACGGAATTCGCGGTTCGTGCTGTCCGAGTAATGCGCGGACCCGGCGTGCCACATCGCGATGAACGTGACCTTCGTGTCCTTGAACCGGCCGCCCTGGATCGTGTACGACGGGATGAAGCCGAACTCGTGGTGGCGCCCCTGCACCGGCGCGCCGTCCTTCCAGTAGATGCTCGATTGCGTCGGATCCGCCGCCGCGCCCGCGCTCGCGTCGGCGCCCCAGCCGGTCACGCCCCACAGCATCGCCTTGAAGCCGGGCAGGCCCGCTTCCTTGCCGTAGAACGTGTAGCGCAGCTGCAGCGATTTTTCGTGCGGCGCGTTGTAGTCGACGTCCATCGAGTTCACGAGGAAGATCCCGTTCGTCTCGTTCAGGTAGTCGAAGAACTGGTCGCCGAGGATCTGCTGGTAGCCGAGCAGCAGCTCGTGCGGGCCGTGCTGCGCGGACAGCGACAGGCTGTACGCGTTGTTGTCGATCTTGCCCTGGCGCGCGTCGCCGGTGTCGTGCGTCGAGTAGAGGTTCGCGAAGCCCGTCCACTTGACCGACTGCGCGCTGCCGATGCTCTGCTTGACCGATCCGTAGTACTGGCGCCAGACGTCGTCGGCCTGATCCGCGTACAGCGACAGCTCGCCGTTCGGCGAGTAGTCCCACGTGCCGCCCGCGTACGTCAGGCGATCGACGCGCGTGCCGCCGTACGACGTCGTCAGGTTCGTGAGCGTCGTGTGGCCGCGCGCGTCGACCTTCGTGAAGCTGCCGGCCTCGAGCATCACGTTCTTGAATTCGTTGCTGACGATCGTGCTGCCGAGGAACGTCGGCGGCAGCGCGCGGTTGTCGTGCTGTTCGAGGAACGGGTTGTCGACGGCCTGCAGACCGTACTTGACCACCGTGTTCGAGATCCGCGCCTTCACGTCGTAGATGCCGGGATACGCCCACGCGAGCTGATCCGAACCGCCGCCGCCTTTCGCGATGTGCACCATGCTGCCCGCGCCCGCGCCGCCGTCGAGCTTCAGCGCCGCGTACAGCGACGCGTCGAAGCCGAGGCCGATCAGACCCGTCGTGTAGCCGGACTCGAAGTTCGCCATCACGCCCTGCACCCACGCGTGCCGGTGCGGGCCCCCCTTCATGTCGAGCACGTCCGCGTAGTTGCGGAACAGGAAATCCAGATGGCTGTCGGCGATCAGGCCGCGCGACTTCGACTGGCTCGACACCGTCTCGGGCGGCGTGACGGCTTGCGTGGCTTCCGCGCCGATCACCGCGTTCGTCGTGTCCTGCGCGACCGTCGTGCCGGCGGCGGCGCCGGCTGTCGCACCGGCCGTCGTGCCCGATACCGGGGCCGCTTGCGCGATCGTCAGCGGCACCGGCTCGTCGGCGAAGACGACGCCGGGAAGTGCCGCGCTCGCGAGTGCCGGCAGTCCCCAGGCCAGCAGCATCGTTTTCGAAACCTTCCGGATCGAATGGTGTTTTTTCATTACGGTTCTCTTCTTCTGTTGACGTCGACGCCGGCGGTCGCGATCCGCGTCCGGCGCCACCCCGGGCAGCCCGGTTACGGGCATGCCCTTCCCCGCGGCGCGAAGATCGTTCGCGCCGCACGTTTTGCTGCCAAACCCAAAAATCGACGCGTCAGGCCGCGCCCGCGCGAATGCACGCGACGCGTGCCGGCGATCCGTGCCGGACGACCGGCAACGGCACGCCGGTCGCGCACGCGTCGATCGCGATCGGGCAGCGTGTGCGGAACGCGCAGCCCGACGGCGGGCTGAGCGGCGAAGGCATCTCGCCCGACAGCAGCATCGGCTTGCGCGCGCGTTCGCGCGCCGGCTCCGGCGTCGGCGCCGCGTCGAGCAGCGCCTGCGTGTACGGATGCCGCGGCGTGTGATACACGTCGTGCCGCGCGCCGAACTCCATTACGCGGCCGAGATACATCACGAGCACGCGCTGGCTGATCGCCTTCACGACCGCGAGATCGTGCGCGACGAACAGATAGGACAGCGACAGGTCGCGCTGCAGGTCGCGCAGCAGATTGACGATCTGCGCCTGAATCGACACGTCGAGCGCCGACACCGGTTCGTCGCAGATCACGAGCTTCGGCTCCGCGATCAGTGCGCGCGCGATGCCGACGCGCTGGCACTGGCCACCGGAGAATTCATGCGGATAGCGAAGCAAATGATGGGCGTTGAGCCCGACGCGTTCGAGCATCGCGAGCACGCGGCGGCGCACCTCGGCGCGGCCGATGCCGGGCTGATGCGTGACGAGCGGCTCCGCGACGATCTGCTCGATCGTCATCCGCGGATCGAGCGACGCAAGCGGATCCTGGAAGATCATCTGCACTTCGCGCCGCATCGCGGTGCCGCGCAGATGATCGGGCGCGACGGCCTGCCCGCGCCAGCGCACGGCGCCGCTCGTCATCGGCACGAGGCCGATCAGCGCGCGCGCGAGCGTCGATTTCCCGCAGCCCGATTCGCCGACGAGGCCGACGGTCTCGCCGCGCTTCACGTCGAACGACACGCCGTCGACCGCGCGCAGCGTGCCCTTCGGCGACCACGGATAGGCGCCGAGCGGCACGCGGAATTGCACTTTCAGATCCTGAACCGACAGCAGCGATTCGCCGCCCGTCGATGCTTCATTGTCGAGATCGATGACGCTCATCGCAGCCCTCCCGTCATGTCGTTCACCGGACGGTGGCACGCGCGCACCGCGCCGGCCGCACCGTACGTCTGCAGCACCGGACGCTCGGCGCGGCACGCGTGCTGCGCATAACCGCAGCGCTGCGCGAACGCGCAACCGCCGAGCGCGAGGCCCGGCAACGGCGGATTGCCCGGAATCGCGACGAGCGGCGCGTCGTCCGCGTCGGTCAGGCGCGGCAGCGCATTCAGCAACCCGATCGTGTACGGATGCGACGGCGCCGCGAAAATCGATTCGGCCGGCGCGTATTCGACGGTGCGGCCCGCGTACATCACCATCACGTCGTCCGCGAGTCCTGCGACGACGCCCATGTCGTGCGTGATCAGCACGATCGCGGTGCCGCGCTCGCGGTTCAGCTCGCGCAACAGATCGATGATCTGCGCCTGCACGGTCACGTCGAGCGCGGTCGTCGGCTCGTCGGCGATCAGGACTTCGGGCTCCGACAGCAGCGCCATCGCGATCATCACGCGCTGCCGCATCCCGCCGGAAAACTCGTGCGGATACATGCGGATGCGCCGCGCGGCATCGGGAATCCGAACCGATTCGAGCGCGTCGATCGCGCGCTTCGTCGCCTCCCGGCGCGACAGCTTGCGATGCAGTTGCAGGCTTTCAGTCATCTGCCGTTCGATCGTCAGGAACGGATTCAGCGACGTCATCGGATCCTGGAAGATCATCGCGATCCGGTCGCCGCGCACCGCATTCAGCGCGCGCGCGTTCATCGCGAGCAGATCCTGGCCGCGATAGCGCGCGGCGCCGCTCGTCGAGCCGTTCGCGGCGAGCAGGCCGAGCAGCGCCATCACGGTCTGGCTCTTGCCCGAGCCGGATTCGCCGACGATGCCGAGCGTCTTCCCCGCTTCGAGGTGGAACGACACGCCGCTGACCGCGTCGATCGGCGGCGCGTCCTTGCGTGCGAATCGCACGCCGAGGTTTTCGACTTCGAGTAAAGGCATTTCAACGGTCCTTCGGATCGAGTGCATCGCGCAAGCCATCGCCGATGAAGTTCACGCAGTAGAGCGTCACGCAGAGCATCGTCGCCGGCGCGAGCAGCAGCCACGGCATCGATTCGAGCTTCTGCGCGCCGTCCTGGATCAGCACGCCCCAGCTCGTCATCGGCTCCTGCACGCCGAGGCCGAGGAACGACAGCACCGATTCGGTCAGCACGATCGACGGCACCGTGACGGTTGCGTACACCACGACGACGCCGAGCAGATTCGGCACGATGTGCCGCAGCACGATCGACGCCGGCGACACGCCGATCGCGCGCGCCGCGTCGACGAACTCGCGGTTGCGCAGCGACAGCGTCTGGCCGCGCACGACACGCGCCATGTCGAGCCACGAGAACGCGCTGATCGTCAGCACGACGAGCACGAACGAGCGGCCGAACAGCGTCATCATCAGGATCGCGATCAGCAGATACGGAATCGCGTACATCATGTCGACGACGCGCATCATCGCCGCGTCGACACGGCCGCCGGCGAAGCCCGCGGTCGCGCCCCACGCGACGCCGATCAGCCCCGACACGAGCGCGCCGAGCAGGCCAACGTCGAGCGACACGCGCCCGCCGATCAGCGTGCGCACGAGCAGGTCGCGGCCGAGCTCGTCGGTACCGAACCAGTGCATCCCCGCGCGGGTCGGCGCAAGGCTGATCGCGGACCAGTCGCTCGCGGTCGGATCGCTCGGCAACAGCCACGGGCCGATGAAGCATGCGAGCGCGATCGCGGCGAGCAGCACGAGGCTCACGACCGCCGCGCGGTTGTGCAGGAAGCGGGCCATCGCGAGCGCGAACGGCGTGCGCGAGCGCGGCGGCGTGTCGGCCTGCGCGGGCAGGTCGACGGAAGGCAGGGTAGGCGTCATGGATTCGCGTCGCTCAATAACGGATGCGCGGATCGAGCCACGCATATGCGAGGTCGACCAGCAGGTTGAACAGCACCGCGACGACGGTCGTCAGCACGACGAGGCCGAGCACGAGCGTGTAGTCGCGATTGATCGCGCCGTTGACGACGAGCTGCCCGAGTCCCGGCAGCGCGAACACCGACTCGGTGACGACGGCCGCCGTGATCGACGAGATGCAGATCGTGCCGAACAGCGACACGACCGGCATCAGCGCGGGCTTCAGCGCATGGCGCAGCACGATCGTCGCGCCCGGCAACCCTTTCGCACGCGCGGTGCGGATATAGTTGCTCGACAGCGTCTCGATCATCGAGCCGCGCATCACGCGCGCGAGCAGCGATACGTTGATGAGCGTCAGCAGCACGATCGGCAGCAGCCGGTACTGCCAGCCGCCGTCGCCCCAGCCGCCCGCGGGCAGCCAGCCGTTGCCGGCCGACGTCTTCAGCAGGATCGCGAAGATCCACACGAGCACCGGCCCGAGCACGAACGGCGGCACGACGTTGCCGAAGTTGCCGATCAGCATCACGAAACGATCGATCGCGCTGTCGCGGCGCACCGCGGCGACGGTGCCGAGCAGCACACCGAACCCGATCGAGATCGGAATCGACACGCCGCCCACGCCGAGACTCACCGGCAGCGCCTTCTTCACGAGATCGTTCACCGACCAGTCCACGTAGCGGAACGACGGGCCGAGATCGCCGTGCAGCAGCGCATCCAGATACAGCAGGTACTGCTTCCACAGCGGTGCATCGAGGTGATACTTCGCGTTCAGGTTCGCGATCGTCGCGGCGGACAGCTGCTTTTCCGTATCGAACGGACCGCCCGGCGTGAAGTGCAGCAGCAGATAGCAGACGGTGACGACCGCGAGGATCGTCGGCACCGCCCACAACGTGCGTCTCAGTGCGTAGGCCAGCATGCTTGCTCCGCTCAGTGCTTGATCAGGTACATGTCCTGCGACGCGCGCATGTCGATCACGTTCGTCAGCGTGTAGCCGCCGACGTACGGCTTCACGAGACGGTCGGCCGAGTACTGGAACAGCGGGACCATCGGCGTATCGTTCATCGCGAGATCGAACGCCTGCGTGAGCAGCGCGTCGCGTGCGTGGTCGTCGAGCTTCTGGTTGCCTTCGTCGACGAGCGCGTCGACCTTCGGATTGCAGTACGCGACCGTGTTCTGCGCGCTGCCGCAGCGCAGCAGGTCGAAGAACGTCATCGCGTCGTTGTAGTCGGCGAACCAGCCGTCGCGCGCGATCTGCACCTTGCCGTCGTGACGCTCCTTCATCAGCACCTTGAACTCGACGTTCTCGAGCTTCGTGTCGACGCCGAGCTTCGTGCGCCACTCGGATGCGGTGAACAGCGCGACCTTCTTGTGCAGGTCGTTCGTGTTGTACGTCAGCGTGAACGACAGCGGCTTCGCGTCCGAATAGCCGGCCTGCTTCAGCAGGTTCTTCGCGTAGTCGACGCGCCTGGCCATCGGCCACGCCGCCCACTCCGGCGTGTACGTCCGCACGCCCTTCGTGCCGCTCGGCATCAGCCCGTACATCGGCTTCTCGCCGGCCTGCGTGAGCTTGGACGTCAGCACGTCGCGATCGAGCACCATCGACAGCGCCTCACGCACGCGCTTGTCCTTCAGCGCCGGGTCGTTGTTGTTCAGATAGTAGTAGTACGTCGCGAGCTGCAGGCCCGGACGCAGCTCGCCGCCGAACTGCTTGCTGACCTGCTGGAAGATGCCGGCCGGAATCGAGTAGCTGTAGTCGATCTGGCCGGCCTGATACATGCGCATCGCGGTCTCGTCGCTCTCGATCGGCAGGTACGTGACCTTGTTGATCACGACCTTCGACGCGTTCCAGTACTTCGCGTCCTTCGAGATCACGATGCGGTTGTTCGGCTGCCAGTCGACGAGCTGGTACGCGCCGTTGCTGACGATGTTCTGCGGGCGCGTCCACGTGTCGCCGAACTTCGCGACGGCGTCTTTGTTGACCGGCGCGAGCGGCGCCATCGCGGTCAGCTCGGGAAAGAACGCGACCGGCACGTCGGTCGTCACCTCGAGCGTGGTCGGGTCGACCGCGCGCACGCCGAGCGTCGACGGCGCCGCCTTGCCCGCGATGATCTGCTTCGAGTTCTTCACGAACTCGACGAGGATCGTGTACTTCGAACCCGTCTTCGGATCGACGAGACGCTGCCACGAATAGACGAAATCGGCGGCCGTCACCGGCTGGCCGTTGCTCCACTTCGCGTCGCGGCGCAGCTTGAAGATCCACGTGGTCGGCGTCTTGCGCTCCCACGACAGCGCGACGCCGGGCACGACCTGACCGGCCGCGTCGATGCGCGCGAGGCCTTCGAACAGGTCGAGGCCGATCGTGTTGCCCGTCCACGACTCGATGTGCGCGGGATCGAGCGATTCGACTTCGGCAGGCACCTGGCGCGTCAGGTCCTGCTGCGCGGCGAGCGCGACGTTCGACGGAACCGTGACAGCGGACGCGGTTTGCGTATTCGCGAGGGCGAGCGCGGCCAGCACGGCCGCATAGGCATGCAGAGTTTTCACTTAGTATTCCTTACTTGTCGCACGATGGATATTCCATCGCGAACACGAAGGAATATCCGTTTCCTAGAACAGCCTCGGCGTTCCGACCCAGACCACCACCGACTCGATCTTCGCGGTGTTGGCCCAGCTGTGCGGGACCGTCGACTGGTAATGCGCGCTGTCGCCGGCGTGCAGGACGAACGACTTGCCCTCCAGCGTCAGCGACACTTCCCCTTCGATCACATACAGGAATTCCTCACCCGCATGCGTCGTCACTTCCGAGCGTTTCTGCCCCGGCGGCATCCGCACGAGAATCGACTCGAGCTGACGCCCTTCCGACACGTTCGTCAGCCGCGCGAACAGGTTGGCCGAATCGGCGAACCCGAAAAAGCGCAGCTGATCGCCGCGGCACACCGAACGCTCCTCGCTCGGCGTATCGACGAAATACTGCACCGTCACGCCGAGCGCCTGCGCGATGCCGGCCAGCGACGTCAGCGACGGCGACGCGAGCCCGCGCTCGACTTGCGACAGAAACGGCTTCGAAATACCCGCGGCCGTGGCCGTCTCGTCGAGCGTGCGCTTCAGACGCTGGCGCAACGCGCGAATCTTGCCGCCCAGCGCAACGGCTGCGTCGACGGCATCGGCCGACCGCGTGTTTTCAGTGGAGCGAACCATAGCAGGCCGAAAATTGATCGTCAAAAAAAGTTTGATGGGAAGTAACTAAGTTAGAACAATATCGCTTAGTCTTGCGGTTTTCGAGCGTCGTCGCCGGCACCTTCGGCACAGCCGACGCCGCCCGAGACGCCCGGATCAACGCGCTATCTTGCCAGACTCATCGCCCTCACAGGCCGGCTGCATGCGGCTTTGCGCGAGTCGGCAACGGATGCGCACGCGCATCTTTACAAATGGCCCACAAGGCAGACGATCCAGAGGACTTCTACTAAACAAGGGATTTCCCTATGTGGTGCGGACGTCACGCACCGCCTTAACCCGAGATTGACAATGCAACCTGTATCGCAAACCCGATCGTTCACGACGGTCTTCCTCATCGAAATGTGGGAGCGCTTCGGCTATTACGGCATGGCCGCGCTCCTCGTGCTGTTCATGGTCGACAAGCTCGGCTTCGCCGACGGCCGCGCGAACCTGACCTGGGGCGCGTTCACCGCGCTCGTCTACGCGTCGCCATCGATCGGCGGCTGGATCGGCGACAAGATCCTCGGCACGCGCCGCACGATGCGCTACGGCGCCATCGTGCTCTGCGCCGGCTACCTGATGCTCGCGCTGCCGAACGACAGCCTCGCGTATCTGTACGCGTCGCTCGGCGTGATCGTCGTCGGCAACGGGCTCTTCAAGGCGAACGCCGCGAACCTCGTGCGCCGGATCTACGAAGGCGACGACGCGCGTATCGACAGCGCGTTCACGATCTACTACATGGCCGTCAACATCGGCTCGACCGCGTCGATCCTCGCGACGCCGTGGATCAAGGATCACTGGGGCTGGCACGCGGCGTTCGCGGTCTGCTGCGCGGGCATGGCGCTCGGCATCCTGAACTTCGCGCTGATGCACCGCACGCTCGCGCACATCGGCTCGCAGCCGGACCGCGAGCCGGTGCAGTGGCGCCGCCTCGCCGGCGTCGTCGCGGGCGGCGCGGCGCTCGCGCTCGTCACGACCCACGTGCTCGAGCACAAGGCGCTCGCGGTCGCGAGCGTGTGGACCGCCGCGATCGCGATCCTCGCGATCTTCGTGTACATGATCGCGAAGGCCGAGCGCGCGGAGCGTGCGGGCCTGATCGCGGCACTCGTGCTCGTCGCGCAGGTGATCCTGTTCTTCATCTTCTACGTGCAGATGTCGACGTCGCTGACGTTGTTCGCGCTGCGCAACGTCGATCCGCGCTTCATCGTGTTCGGCCATACGCTGTTCACGTGGAACGCCGCGCAGTTCCAGGCGCTGAACCCGATCTGGATCATGGTGCTGAGCCCGGTCCTCGTCGTGATCTACAACGCGCTCGCGAAGCGCGGCCACGATCTGCCCGTCGCCGCGAAATACGCGCTCGGCTTCGGCACCGTCGCGGCCGGCTTCCTCGTGTTCGCGAGCAGCGGACGCTTCGCGGTCGACGGCCGGGTGTCGTCGTGGTTCATGGTGTGGGGCTACGGCTTCTACTCGCTCGGCGAGCTGCTCGTCAGCGGCCTCGGCCTCGCGATGATCGCGCGCTACGTGCCCGCGCGGATGAGCGGCTTCATGATGGGCGCGTACTTCGTCGCGACCGGCGTGTCGCAGTATCTCGGCAGCGTCGTCGCGAACTTCGCGCAGATGCCGTCGCACGAGCTCGACGCCGCGCAGTCGCTGCCGCTCTACACGCAGCTGTTCGAAGGGCTCGGCTGGCTCGCGGCGGGCGGGATGGTGATCGCGCTGCTGCTGCTGCCGCTGATGCGCAAGCTGTCGCGCCAGCACCTCGGCTGTGCGGAGGAGCGCGAAGCGCTCGTGCTCGCCGCCTAGTAGTTTCCCTCGGGCGGCGTTGCGCCGCCCACACAGTCCCTGCGGACGGCGCAACGCCGTCCTACACTGGAATCACGCCTCGGCACAAGGCGTGCATTCGCAGGGAGAGTTCCATGAAGAATCGAACAATGCGCATCTTGCGTATGCTCGCCGACATCCGTCACGCCCAGCGCTGCACCGCGTTGCGCGCCGCACGGGCCGCCGCCGAAATCGACCGCGCGCTGAAGGAACCGCGCGACCCGGAACTCGACGAGGACGACGGCGAAGGCTCGCAGGACGAGTCGTCCGCGACGCCCGGCTCCCGTATCCGCTCACCTCGCTGAATCCGCCCGATCCGCCCGACCAGCGCGCCCGCCGCGCCGGCAATCAGCGCGACTGCAGGCGTTTCAGCGTCAGCATGCTGTGCGCACCGATCAGCGCGACCGCGACCCAGATCGGCCCGTAGGTGCCGAGCTGCCGGACCGACAGCGTCTCGCCGAGCAGCAGCACCGACACCCCGACGAGCAGCACCGGCTCGACGTAGCCGAGAATGCCGAACAGCGCCATCGGCAGCATCCGGCTCGCCTTCAGGTACGTCGACAGCGCGAGCGTGCTGATCGCGCCGAGGCCCGGCAGCAGCACGATCTCGAGCAGCGGATGGCCGGCGACGCGCGTGTCGCTCGACGCAACCATCAGCGCGGCGACCGGGCACAGCAGCGAAACTTCGATCGCGAACGCCGCGAGCGAATCGGCATTGATCCGCCGCCGCAGCACGAAATACGGCGGATAGCCGAGCGCGGCGACGAGCGTCGGCCACGAGAACGCGTGCGTGACCCACAGCTCGTGCAGCACGCCGAGCGCCGCGCAGCCGACCGCGAGCCACTGCAGCGGATCGAGCCGCTCGTGATAGTAGTAGCGGCCGACGACCACCATCACGAGCGGCAGCAGGAAGTAGCCGAGCGACACGTCGAGCATCTTCCCGTGCAGCGGCGCCCACAGGAACAGCCAGAGCTGCACGCCGAGCAGCGCGGCGCTAACCGGCAGCGCGACGAGCACCTCGCGCTCGGTCGCGGCGCGCCGCAGCAGCGTCGCAAGCGCCGGCCAGCGGCCACGCAGCAGGATCAGCGCGAACGCGCCCGGCGTCGTCCACAACACCCGCCACGCGAAGATGTCGAGCCCGGTCAGCGGCGCGAGCAGCTTCGCGTAGACCGACATCAGCGTAAACAACAGCGACGCCGTCACCGACAGCGCCATCCCACGCCCCTGCTCCGGATAGCTCGTCACCGCACCCTCACTGTTGCTGGAAGCGCTCGAAGCGCTTTTCGGTCCGCCGTTCCTCGAACGTCACCTCGGTCACGCGAGCGGACGGCGGCCCGTGCCGCAGCCACGCGAGCATCCGGTCGATCTGCGCGCCGGGGCCCTGGATCATCGCCTCGACGCTGCCGTCGTCGCGGTTCGCGACCCAGCCGCGCAGCTTCAGCGCATGCGCCTCGCGCACCGTCGCGTGCCGAAAGCCGACGCCCTGCACGACGCCGCGCACCCGCACGTAGTAGGTCTCGATCCGTTCGTCCAGTTCGTTGCCGCTCATCTCCCGCCTCGTCGATCCACGTCCAAGCCCGGCATTGTAGACGCGTGCGGTGCGCGCGATAAGCCGGGGCAGCGCCAACCCCCGTACAATCTCGCACGACGCACAACCGCCGCGCGCCCGCGTGCGGCCATGAGGACCCGCATGACTGACCCATCCCGCGATCTCGTTCTGATCACCGGCGCATCCGGTTTCGTCGGCTCGGCCGTCGCCCGCATCGCGCAGCAGCGCGGCTTCGCGGTGCGCGTGCTCGTGCGCGCGACGAGCCCGCGCACGAACGTCGCGGACCTCGACGCCGAGATCGTCACCGGCGACATGCGCGACGAGGCGTCGATGCGCGCCGCGCTGCGCGGCGTGCGCTACCTGTTCCACGTCGCCGCGGACTACCGGCTGTGGGCGCCCGATCCGCTCGAGATCGAGCGCGCGAACCTCGAGGGCGCGCTCGCGACGATGCGCGCCGCGCGCGCGGAGGGCGTCGAACGGATCGTCTACACGAGCAGCGTCGCGACGCTGAAGGTGACGAGCGCCGGCATTTCCGCCGACGAAACGTCGCCGCTCGCGCCGGACCAGGCGATCGGCGTGTACAAGCGCAGCAAGGTGCTCGCGGAGCGCGCGGTCGAGCGGATGATCGCCGACGAAGGGCTGCCGGCCGTGATCGTCAATCCGTCGACGCCGATCGGCCCGCGCGACGTGAAGCCGACGCCGACCGGCCGCATCATCGTCGAGGCGGCGCTCGGCAAGATTCCGGCGTTCGTCGATACCGGGCTGAACCTCGTGCACGTCGACGACGTCGCGCTCGGCCACTTCCTCGCGCTCGAGCGCGGGCGGATCGGCGAGCGCTACATCCTCGGCGGCGAGAATCTGCCGCTGCAGACGATGCTCGCGGACATCGCGCAAATGACGGGCCGCAAGCCGCCGACGATCGCGCTGCCGCGCTGGCCGCTCTATCCGCTCGCGCTCGGCGCGGAGGCGGTCGCGAAGTTCACGAAGCGCGAGCCGTTCGTGACGGTCGACGGGCTCAGGATGTCGAAGAACAAGATGTACTTCACGTCGGCGAAGGCGGAACGCGAGCTCGGCTACCGCGCGCGGCCCTATCGCGACGGGCTCGCCGATGCGCTCGACTGGTTCCGCGCGGCCGGGTATCTGAAGTGACGGACGTGATTGAGACGAGCGGCCATGCGCTCGCGACGCGCTCAGCGACGCGCGCGGCGACGCGCGCGGCGACGCATCCAGCATTTTGTTACACGCCGCAGTCGGACCGGCTGCGGCGCACCGGGTAAAATCCCGGGTCTTACGAAGAGAAGAACGCACGCATGAATCTGAACGATCAGATCGATACGCTCGATGCCGGTGTCGATCAGCTCATCCACGCGGCCCGCGCCGCCGAGCACACGGCGCACGCCGCCGAAGCCGCCGCGCTGGCGGCCGCCGCCCGGGCCGAAGCGGCCGAACGACGCGCGCACGAGGTGACCGAGACGGCCGTTTCCGCGCAGGCGGACGAGACTGAAACGCCGCCGGCGGACGAAGCCGGTCCGGCCGTCGCCGAAGGAATCGCCGCCGCCGCGAGCGAACCGGCCGCCGACAACACGACGGCAACGGCTGACGCGACGCCGGAAGTGGACGAAGCGGCTGCGGCGAACGAGGCAGCTACGCCGAGCGAAGCCGCGACCGGGGAGCCGACCGCGAGCGACGCGTCCCTGGCAAGCGTTGCCGAGCAAGCCGCCGACGCCGCGACCGCCGCGGAACCCGCCACCGCCGACAAAGCGACACTCGAAGTCTCGCGCCCGTCGCAGAACGAGCTCACGCTGACGGTCAACGGCCAGTCGATCACGGTGAATCCACACCAGCTCGGCCAGCTGATCGAGGAGCTCGCGCACGCGCGCGCGTCGATGCAGCCCGAACCGCCGGCCGGCATCCCGCAGGGCTGGCGCTTCGTGTCGACGAAGAATCCGATGATGGCGGTGCAGAAGCAGTCGAACGGCGACCGTCTGCTGGTCGCGCGACACACCGGCTACGGCTGGGTGCCGTTCACGTTCTCGCCGGACGTCGTGATCCAGATGTACATGATGCTCACGCAACGGTGAGCGCTGGGGCGCCGCCCCAGCGCCCGCGTCGCATCGCGCGAGTGCCCGCTCAGCGATCCTGCACGGGCGCCTGCACGCGGGCCTTCCACTGGCCACCCTTGCCGCGCCAGTAGCGCCACGCGGACGCGAACGTCGCGCCGACGTAGAACAGCGCGACGAGCGGCAGCACCGGCGCCCACGCGGGCGAGCGCCGGTAGTAGAGCAGCATTGGCGCATACGCGACGCACATCGCCGCCCACGCGAGCCACGCGGGCCACGCGCGCGCGCCGTACACGAGCGCCACGACCGGCGGCACCAGATAAATGATCGTCATCCACAACAGCGTGCCGGCGAGCAGCCACGCGGAATAGCGCAGTTGCGTGAACGCGGTGCGCGCGATCATGTTCCAGATGTCGCGCCAGCTGTCGTACGGCCGCAGCGACACGCTGCGGGCCGCGAGATCGAGCCGGATCCGATGGCGCCCGGTGCCGCGATGCTTGATCTTCGCGGCGAGGCTGCAGTCGTCGATCAGCGCGCCGCGGATCGATTCGATCCCGCCCGCCTCCTCGAGCGCCTCACGCTTCACGAGCATGCAGCCGCCTGCCGCGCCGGCGGTCCGGCGGCGCGGATCGTTGACCCAAGCGAACGGGTACAGCTTCGCGAAGAAGAACACGAACGCCGGGATCAGCGCCTTTTCCCAGAACGAATCGCAGCGCAGCCGCACCATCAGCGACACGAGATCGCGGTTCTCGGCCTGCGCGCGCGTGACGAGCTGCGTCGCCGCGTCGGGCGGATGGCCGATGTCGGCGTCGGTCAGCAGCAGGTAATCCGCCGGCAGGCCGAGCGCGCGCACCGCCGCGATCCCCTGCGACTGCGCCCAGACCTTGCCCGACCAGCCGGTCGGCAGCGGCTTCGCGGCCAGCACGGTCAGGCGATCCGCGCGGCCGATCTCGAGCGCGGCCGCGCGCGCGGCGTCGGCGGTGCCGTCGGTACTGTGGTCGTCGACAATGATCAGATGAAACGGGCCCGCATAGTCCTGCTCGAGCAGCGACGTCGCCGCGCGGCCGATCACGTCGGCCTCGTTGCGGGCCGGCACGACCGCGACGACCGCGGGCCAGCCGGCCGCGGCCGCGTCGCCGCGCGCGCCGGGCGGCAGCGGCCGCGCGGGCATCGCGCGCCAGAAGCCGCCGCGCGCGACGAGCAGCCCGATCCAGATCCAGAGCGACAGGCAGGACAGCAGAAACACCCCGATGAGCATCATCGACGCGCCTCCTGCCGCGCGCCGTTCGCGCGGGCTGCGTGGGAATCAATCGGGGAACGATGGAGCGAGCGCCGCGTAGCGCCGTGCTCGGAGTGCGCGGAATGATCGAGGTTCATCGAAATGGGGCCTTTGGAAATGCACGCCGTCGAGCGCATCGTCAGGAAAACGAAAGGCAATGACGACGGAATCGCGTAGTTTACTGGGTTCCGCGAACGCGGGCGTCGAGTTGCGCCAACCCGCCGCGCCGGGCCACCACAGCGGGCCGCCACAGCAGGCCGTCGCACCAATTGCAACATAACGAAACAGCGCCAAAGCAAGCCCGGGCCGATAGGGTTAAAATGCGCGATCTATTCGGGGTGCCGGGGCCGTTCCTGCATTCACCATTTCGAAGCCGGGGCGACCGGGCCGGCTTGCCGGCCTCGTCGATCTCCGCATCCGTTGCCGGAGTTCGCTCAAACATGCGAGTCATCCTTGCCCAGCCCCGCGGGTTTTGCGCGGGCGTTGTACGCGCGATCGAGATCGTCGACCGCGCGCTGCAACAGCATGGCGCGCCGGTTTATGTACGCCACGAGATCGTGCATAACCGGCACGTCGTCGACAATCTGCGTGATAAAGGGGCTCGATTCGTTGAGGAACTCGACGAGGTGCCTCACGGCGCGGTGGCGATTTTCAGCGCGCACGGCGTGGCGCAGTCGGTCGAACACGACGCGCAGGCGCGCGGCCTCGACGTGCTCGACGCCACCTGCCCGCTCGTCACGAAGGTGCACGTGCAGGGGCGCCAGTACGTCGCCGCCGGCCGCCGGCTGATCCTGATCGGCCATGCCGGGCATCCGGAGGTCGAAGGCACGATCGGCCAGATTCCGGGCGACGTGCTGCTCGTGCAGAGCGAAGCCGAGGTCGAGCAACTGACGCTGCCGGCCGACACGCCGGTTGCATACGTCACGCAGACGACGCTGTCGGTCGACGACACGCGCGGGATCATCGACGCGCTGCACCGCCGCTTCACCGACATCGTCGGGCCGGACACGCGCGACATCTGCTATGCGACGCAGAACCGGCAGGCCGCGGTGCGCGAGCTGAGCGAGCAGGTCGACGTGCTGCTCGTCGTCGGCGCGACGAACAGTTCGAACTCGAACCGGCTGCGCGAGATCGGCACCGAAAGCGGCGTGCCGAGCTATCTGGTCGCGGACGGCTCGGAAGTGAAGGCCGAATGGTTCGCGAACGCGCAAACGGTCGGCCTCACGGCCGGCGCGTCGGCGCCCGAAGAGATGGTCGAGGATGTGATCGGCGCGCTGCGCGCGCTGGGGCCCGTCGAGGTCACGACGATGACGGGCCGTGAAGAAAAAGTCGAATTCAAGCTGCCGGCGAAGCTCACCCAAGCTGTCGCCCGCGAAGTTTAAGGAGGACAACTCTTGTCTATTCCGCTGCTCCAACAAGCCCGTGTCGGCGCGTACATCATGCGCCAGCACTTTTCCGGCAACAAACGCTATCCGCTCGCGCTGATGCTCGAGCCGCTGTTCCGCTGCAACCTCGCGTGCAACGGCTGCGGCAAGATCGACTATCCGGATCCGATCCTGAACCAGCGCCTGTCGGTCGAGGAATGCATCGAGGCCGTCGAGGAATGCGGCGCGCCGGTCGTGTCGATCGCCGGCGGCGAGCCGCTGCTGCATCGCGAGATGCCGGAAATCGTCCAGGAAATCATCAAGCGCAAGCGTTTCGTGTATCTGTGCACGAACGCGCTGCTGATGGAAAAGAAGATGGACGACTACCAGCCGAGCCCGTACTTCGTGTGGTCGGTCCACCTCGACGGCGATCAGCAGATGCACGATCACTCGGTGTCGCAGGATGGCGTGTACGAGAAGGCGGTCGCGGCGATCAAGGAAGCGAAGCGCCGCGGCTTCCGCGTGAACATCAACTGCACGCTGTTCAACGATGCGGTTCCGGAGCGCGTCGCGAAGTTCTTCGACACGCTGGGGCCGATCGGCGTCGACGGGATCACGGTGTCGCCGGGCTACGCGTACGAGCGCGCGCCGGACCAGCAGCACTTCCTGAACCGCGACAAGACGAAGAACCTGTTCCGCGAGATCCTGAAGCGCGGCGAAGGCGGCAAGCGCTGGTCGTTCAGCCAGTCGTCGCTGTTCCTCGACTTCCTGGCCGGCAACCAGACGTACAAGTGCACGCCGTGGGGCAACCCGGCGCGCACGGTGTTCGGCTGGCAGAAGCCGTGCTATCTGGTCGGCGAAGGTTACGTGAAGACCTTCAAGGAACTGATGGAGACGACCGACTGGGACAACTACGGCGTCGGCAACTACGAGAAGTGCGCGGACTGCATGGTCCACTGCGGCTTCGAGGCGACGGCGGTGATGGATACCATTTCGAGTCCGCTGAAGGCGCTGAAGGTCAGCATGAAGGGCGTGAAGACCGACGGCCCGTTCGCGCCGGACATTCCGATCGACAAGCAACGCCCGGCCGAGTACGTGTTCTCGCGGCACGTCGAGATCAAGCTCGAGGAAATTCAGCGGGCCGGCAAGGGCAAGCTGCAGAAGACGGCGAAGCCGGCGGCGGCGGCCTAAGCCGGCGGCGGCGGCCTAAGCCGGCGGCGGTGGACTAAGCCGGCGGGCGCGGCGGGCGGATCGGCAACGTCACGGTCAGGCCGATCGCCGCGCCCCGATCACCCGCCGTTCGCCAGCGCCGCGAGATCCAGCGTATACGACCGCCCGATCCACATCGCCGAATCGCGATGATCCCTGAGTTCGTCGCCGGTATTCGGATGCACGAACAGATCGAGCGCGCCGTGATTCAACACGAGCCACGGCACGACCTCCGCGAAGTGCTTCGCATCGAACGCGATCTGCGACGACCACGCCGGATGCGGCCCGACCGGGCGTTCATGGAAGCGCCCGATCTGCACGTGCGAGCCGAACCGCTGCTCGACGGCGAGACGGAATGCCCACGCCGCGTCGCGGTTCGCGGCGTCGAAGTAGATGTGGGCATGCCAGCTTTCGATGGAAGAAACGTTGAGGAGGGACATGACGATTCTCTGTCGATGAAAACATAACGCGCGTCATCGCAACCGACGGCACCCGCCATTATCACGCGTCGCGGCATCAAGCGCGGCATCAAGCGCGGGTCGGTGCGATCGCGGCACGCGGCCGCAACGTCGCCATGATCAGGTACGTGCCGCCGCCGGTCACCACGCCGAAGAACCAGCCATAGGTATTCCACCACGCCGGCAGCAGGTTGGTGAGGTTGGGCAGGAAGGTCGAAAACACGCTGCCGACCGCCGCGGAGACCAGCGCGTTGACGTTCCAGCCGCCTTCGTAGCGGTACTCGCCGTGCTCCTGATAGAGCGCCGCGACATTGATGTTGCCCTTGGCCACCAGATAGTAGTCCACCAGGATGATCCCCAGCAGCGGGCCCATCGTCGCGCCGATCGCGTTGACGAAGTGCGCGGCATTGCCTTCCCACGGCGCGAACGGGTAGAGCACCAGCGCGATGGCCGCGGCGATGTAGCCGCCCTTCTTGAAGCTGATGTGCTTCGGGAACACGTTGGAGATGTCGAATGACGCCGACACGAAATTGGCCACCACGTTGATGCCCAGCGTGGCGACCGCGAACGTCAGCGCCGCGACGAGTGCCAATATCCAGCTGTCGAACTTGGCCGAGATCTGCTCGGGGTGCAGCAGCACTTCGCCGTACACCTTGAAGGCGGCGATGGTGGTGACGCCGGCGACCAGCGAGAACGCGATCAGGTTGACCGGCAGGCCCCACAGATTGCCTTTCTTCACGGCGTCGCGGTTCTTCGCGTAGCGCGAGAAGTCGCAAAAGTTCAGGTACAGCGCCGCGAAGTACGTGATCCAGGTCGCCCCGACGGCCATCAGCGCCCAGAACGAGCCGGGCTCGCCGCTGACACCGGCGTCCTTGGTCTTCTCGAGCAGCAGGTTCATCGGAATGCCGTGGCTGAACGAGAAGCCGCCGGCCTTGACGCACAGACCGATCGCCAGAATCAGCATCGCGACCCACACCGCCGGACCGGCCCAGTCCTGGAATTTGCGCACCGTCTCCATGCCCTTCTGGATGATGAGCAACTGCAATGCCCAGATGATCACGTAGCAGATCACTTCCAGCCCCGAGTGACCGAGGAAGTGCGTGCCCTGGTGGAACGCCATCAGCGTGTCGCTGCGGATCAGCAGCGCGACCAGCGCGCCCGACGCCGCTGCCGTCTGCGCGCCGTACCAGAAGCAGGCGACGACGGCGCGCACCAGCGCCGCCAGGTTGGCGCCCCACACGCCGAAGGAGGCGCGCGCCAGCACCGGGTACGGCACGCCGGTCCGCTCGCCGGCGAAACCGATCAGGTTCATCAGCGCGAAGATCACCAGCGAGCCGAGCCCGATCGCCAGAACGAAGTTGATAAAGCTGCCGCACAGCAGGAACAGGCTCGCGGCGAGGTAGTAGCCCCAGAGGCTGTGCACGTCCGAGGTCCAGACGTTGAAAATGCTGAAGGCGCCCCAGTTGCGCTCCGTGGCGGGCGCGAGATCTTCGTTGTGGAGGCCGGGGGAAGGGGTGCGGGTTTCCATCTGTCATCTCCTTTGATGCAAGAACTGTACGTACTTTGTCGAACAGTTCCGCAGGGGTTAACCCGGGTCGAGATGCTTATGACCCCCACACCTGCATTTCGTCGAGCGAGTACCCCACGGCGTCAACAGCACTTCCCCGCCCCCGCCCCATACCGCGCGTTCTGACGCTCGCGGAAGAATTCCTCATAAGTCATCACCGGCCGGTCCGGATGCGTCGCGCGCATATGCGCGACATACGTGTCGTAGTCGGGCAGGCCGACCATCATCCGCAACGCCTGCCCGAGATAGCGCCCCGCGTTGCGCAATTCGCCGCCGAGATCGGAGAACATCGCGGCCCCCCCCGGTCAGCGTCCGCTGCCGAGCGCCTGCGCGGCCGGCAGCGGCTCGTATGGCGTCTCGCGCACGGTCGGCTTCGCGTCGCGGCGCGCGCGCAGCACCGCGAGCACGCCGTAGACCGCAATGCTCAGCACGACCGCGATGAACAGCATCGCGAGCGCGGCGTCGACGTAATCGTTGAAAATCACGCGCTGCATCTGCGCGAGCGACTTCGCCGGCGCGAGCACCGTGCCCGCATCGGCCGCCGCCTGCAGCTTCGCCGCGTGCGCGAGAAAGCTGACCTTCGGATTCGAATCGAACACCTTCTGCCAGCCCGCGGCCAGCGTGCAGATCAGCAGCCACGCGGTCGGCACGATCGTCACCCACGCGTAGCGTTCGCGCTTCATCTTGAACAGCACGACGGTGCCGAGCACCAGCGCGATCGCCGCGAGCATCTGGTTCGAGATCCCGAACAACGGCCACAGCGTGTTGATGCCGCCGAGCGGATCGACGACGCCCTGATACAGGAAGTACCCCCACGCGGCGACGCACAGCGCGGTCGCGGTCAGGTTCGCCGGCAGCGACTCGGTGCGCTTGAGCGCCGGATGGAACGTGCCGAGCAGATCCTGCAGCATGAAGCGGCCCGCGCGCGTGCCCGCGTCGACCGCCGTCAGGATGAACAGCGCCTCGAACAGGATCGCGAAGTGATACCAGAACGCCATCATCGCCTGGCCACCGATCACCTGGTGCAGGATCTGCGCCATCCCGACCGCCAGCGTCGGCGCGCCGCCGGCGCGCGCGACGATCGTCGTCTCGCCGACCGCCTTCGCCGTTTGCGTCAGCATCTCCGGCGTCAGCACGAAGCCCCACTGCGTGACCGTGTGCGCGACCGCGTCCGGCGTCGAGCCGAGCACCGCGGCCGGCGCGTTCATCGCGAAGTACACGCCGGGCTCGATCACGCACGCGGCGACGAGCGCCATGATCGCGACGAACGATTCCATCAGCATCGCGCCGTAGCCGATGAAGCGCATGTTGATCTCGTTGTCGAGCAGCTTCGGCGTCGTGCCCGACGAGATCAGCGCGTGGAAGCCCGACACCGCGCCGCACGCGATCGTGATGAACAGGAACGGGAACAGGTTGCCGGACCAGACCGGGCCGGTGCCGTCGGCGAACTTCGTCAGCGCGGGCATCTTCAGTTCCGGCGCGACGATCAGGATGCCGATCGCGAGGCCGAGGATGGTGCCGATCTTCAGGAACGTCGACAGGTAGTCGCGCGGCGCGAGCAGCAGCCACACCGGCAGCACCGACGCGACGAAGCCGTAGCCGATCAGGATCCACGTGAGCTGCGTGCCGCTGAACGTGAACCACGCGGCGAGCGTCGGCGAATCGTGCACGGACTGGCCGAACGCGATCGCGCCCATCAGCAGCACGAAGCCGATGATCGACACCTCGCCGATCCGGCCGGGCCGCACGTAGCGCGTATAAATCCCCATGAACAGCGCGATCGGAATCGTCGCGGCGACCGTGAAGGTGCCCCACGGCGAATCGGTCAGCGCCTTCACGACGATCAGCGCGAGCACCGCGAGGATGATCACCATGATCAGGAACGTGCCGAACAGCGCGATCACGCCCGGCACCGTGCCGAGCTCCATCTTCACGAGATCGCCGAGCGAGCGGCCGTCGCGGCGCGTCGAGATGAACAGCACGATGAAGTCCTGCACCGCGCCCGCGAACACGACGCCCGCGAGAATCCACAGCATCCCGGGCGTGTAGCCCATCTGCGCGGCGAGCACCGGGCCGACGAGCGGCCCGGCGCCCGCGATCGCCGCGAAGTGATGGCCGAACAGCACGTACTTGTTGGTCGGCACGTAGTCGAGGCCGTCGTTGTGGCGCACGGCCGGCGTCATCCGCAGCCCGTCGAGCTGCACGACCTTGCTCGCGATGAAGCGGCCGTAGAAGCGATATGCGATCAGATACACGCAAACGGCGGCGATCACGATCCAGAGTGCGCTGACTCGCTCGCCGTGCGCGAGCGCGATCGTGCCGAATGCGAATGCGCCGAGCAGCGCGACCGCGATCCAGATCAGAAAACTGGAAGTCCGATTCATAAAGTCTCCTTGTCGGCAACGCGTCGTGCGCCACCATCATGGAGCGGCACACTGGACACGTATATTCCGTGTTTTGCGCCTGGCTTACAAGTGCATGACCGCCTAAGCGGAGTAGCTAGAAATACACCCGTGCGCGAAACTATTTATCATCGGGGAATTGTTGTGTCGGCTGCCGCTAAATCGGACATCAGTGTGGGAACCGCCTGCTCCGCGAAGTTCTGCGATAAGTTTTATTTTTGCGATAGCCGATTTTCAGACCAGTCTTATAGACATGCCAGGATCACACGCTGAGCATATGCAATCCACTCGCCCCGATAACGCGGCATTGCACAGTACTCGATATGGCCCATAAGCATTCGAGACGGGGGAATAGAGTAACAGTGGGAATTTTATTGATTTCAATCGCGCGGAAGAATGACCGCGCCTGATCGGGCGGCTCGAAATGAACCGCCCTTCATCGACACCGCAATTCACGCCCCCCGCCGCTTGCGCACCGCCTGCGCGAGCGTGTCGAGCACGGGCTCGGTCTGCGCCCAGCTCAGGCATGCGTCGGTGATCGACACGCCGTACTGCAGCGGCACGCCAGGCTTCAGATCCTGGCGGCCCGCCTCGAGATGGCTTTCGATCATCACGCCGACGATCCGCCGGTCGCCGGCCGACAGCTGCCGCGCGAGGTCGTCGGCAACGTCGATCTGCCGCTCGTGCGACTTGTTCGAGTTCGCATGCGAGCAGTCGACCATCACCTGCTCGCGCAGCCCGGCCTTGTTCAGCACCGCGCAGCACGCGTCGATGCTCGCGCTGTCGTAGTTCGTGCCATGCTTGCCGCCGCGCAGGATCACGTGCGCGTCGTCGTTGCCGCGCGTCTCGAAAATCGCGGCCATCCCCATCTTCGTCATCCCCATGAACGCGTGGCTCGCGCGCGCGGCGACGATTGCGTCCGCCGCGATCTGCACGCCGCCGTCGGTGCCGTTCTTGAAGCCGATCGGGCACGAGAGCCCCGACGCGAGCTGCCGATGGCTCTGGCTCTCGGTCGTGCGTGCGCCGATCGCGCCCCACGCGATCAGGTCCGCGATGTACTGCGGGCTCAGCAGGTCGAGGAATTCGGTCGCGGCGGGCAGGCCAAGCGCGTTCACATCGAGCAGAAGCTGGCGCGCGGCGTGCAGCCCCTCGTTGATCCGGAAGCTGCCGTCGAGACGCGGATCGTTGATGTAGCCCTTCCAGCCGACCGTCGTGCGCGGCTTCTCGAAGTACACGCGCATCACGATCAGCAGATCGTCCTTCAGCGCGTCGGCGGCGGCCTTCAGGCGCCGCGCGTAGTCGAGCGCCTGATCGTGATCGTGGATCGAGCACGGGCCGACGACGATCACGAGCCGGTCGTCACGGCCGTGCAGGATGTCGCCGATCGCCGCGCGCGTGTTCTCGACGAGCGTCTGTACGCCGGACGGCACCGGCAGCTCGTCCTGCAGCAGCGCCGGCGAAATCAGCGGGCGCACCGCGCCGATGCGCACGTCGTCGATGCGCATCGTGTCCTGCGTCTCGTCGGCAACGCCCACCTCGCGATCGTGCGAAGGGTTGTCGAGGTTTTTCATCGGAATCTCCGGGGATGCGTGGGCGAATGGGGTAAAGGGACGGGGCTCAATCCTGCGGCGGATCGATCGACATGCCAAGCTCGGCCGCCATCCGCTCGACGAGCGCGCACAGCCGCGTCACCTCGCCGGCAAGACGCTTCTGCTCGGCCCTCAGCGCGTCGAGCTCCGCGAACGGCACCGAATCGTCACCGGTGTCGCGCGCGGCGGCCAGCTCGTCGACGTCGACGTCGCCGCACATCAGATGCACCCAGCGATTCTCGCGCTCGCCGGCCGCGCGCGGCAGTCTGACGACGAGCGGCGGCGTGCGCGCGGCAAGCTCGTCGAGGAATGCCTCGACCGACGAGTTGTCCGCGAAACCGTGCAGGCGCGAGGCGTTCATCCGCAGCTCCGCGGCCGTCTGCGCACCGCGCAACAGCATGATCGTCAGCAGCGCGCCCGCCTGGCTCGGAATGCCGAGCACGCGGGTCATGTTGTGCTCGAAGCGCGTCACGCGGCTGCTGCTGCCCTCCATCACGAGGCTTAGCCGCTTCAGGCCGTCGACGGCCGTCTGCACGTCGGACTCGGTGGCGCTCATCACCGGCGCGCGCGCGGTCTTCTGGTTGCAACCGGCGGTCAGCGCGTTCAGCGACAGCGGATAGGTATCCGGCACCGTGTGCTGCTTTTCGACGAGCACGCCGAGCACGCGTGCTTCGAGCGGCGTCAGCGGGCGAAGGGACGAGGACGGCGGAGGTGCGTCGGGCGTGGCGTTCATGGTGGCGTCGCGGGGTGTTGCGTTCGGGGTCGAACCGGATCGCGGGCCGGCGGGCGGCGCGCGACGGAGCGCATATGATAAGCCGCCGCGACCGCGGTCGGTAGTCCGGGCACAATCCGGGCACGGGCATGCCGGCTAAAACGACCCAAACGACTCAAATGACTCAAATGACTCAAGCAGCCTTGACGATTCGCAAAATATGTCTACTCTGCATATATGCATCGTGCATATATATGGAGTGACACGTGACCGATCGTCCCGAGAACCTGCTGGGCGTGCTTGCGCTGCTGATCGTCGACGAATTGCAGTCCGCGGATCAGAGCGACGCCGATACCCTCGGCTTCACCGCCCGCGCGATGCTGAACGCGGTCGGCATGTATCCCGGCTGCACGATCGAGCAGTTGCGCACGGCCGTCGATCTGTCCCATCCGGCGGCGGTCCGCGCGGTCGGCGGCCTCGTCGATGCGGCGCTCGTCAGGAAGCAGGCGAGCGCGGACCGGCGCGCGGTGTCGCTGACGCTGACGCCGGCCGGCCGGGCCGCCGCGAACCGCACGCTCGCGCATCGCGACCGCATGCTCAAACGCCTGACCGGCCATCTCGACGAAACCGAACGCGCGCAGCTCGACGCGCTGCTCGTCAAGATCCTGTGGCACGAAACGCGCGACCCGGCGCACGCGATGCAGCTGTGCCGCCTGTGCGACGACAAGCCCTGCCTCGCGGCCGGCTGCCCGGTCGAGTGCCGCGAGGAAGGGCTGCCGATGCCGGACGGCGCCGCGTGATGATCGCGAGACTCGACGCGCGCTGGCGTTCGATCGTCGCGCTGAACGCCGTCTCGCTGCTGTCGCAGCTCGGGCAGTTCGGGATCGGCTTCGCGGTCATTCCGCTGTGGCTGTCGCATCGCGGGCTCGGCGTCGTCCGGCTCGGCGACTTCGCGGCGCTGCAATGGACGGGCATGCTCGCCGGCATCGTCGTCGCGCCGGCGCTCGCGCGGCGTGGCGGCCCGCGCGTCGCGGTCGGCATCGGCCTGCTCGCGACGCTCGCCGCGTTCGGCACGATCGCGGCGCTCGACTGGCCGGCGCTGGTGCTGCCGGCGCTGCTGTCGGGCTTCGGCGTCGGCGTGCGCTGGATCGCGAACGAGACCTGGCTGTTCCGGCTCGTGCCGGAGGAAGCGAGCGGGCGCATCGTCGGCGCGCACGAAACGCTGATCGCGCTGGCCGGGATGCTCGGGCCCGCGATCGCGATTCGCGGCGCGACCGCGCACGCGGCGGCGCTGTGGATCGGCGCGGCCGTCACGGCGGCGGCCGGCCTGCCGCTGCTCGCGGCATCCGCGCGGCTCGATCGCCTCGCCACGCCAACGCACGGCAACGCGGGCGATCCGGCGGAAATGTCATCGCACGCATGCGCATCGATCGGCCTCGGCTGGGTCGTGGCCGCGGCGGCGGGCATCGGCGACGGTGCGATCTTCGGTCTCGCGGTCAAATTCGGCGAAGGCAACGGCATCGACGCGACGAGCTGCGCGATGCTGCTGACCGTGTTCGGGCTCGGCAGCACCGTTGGCCAATATCCGGTCGGCTGGGCCGTCGACCGGATCGGCGTGCCGACCGTGACGGCCGGATGCGCGCTGGCCGGCGCCGCAGCGGGCCTGGCGCTCGCGCTCGCCGCCGGCAGCATCGGCGTCGCGGTTCCGGCGATGTTCGTGCTCGGTCTCGCGAATCACGCGCTGCTGACGCTCGCGTGCATCACGGTCGCGGCCGCGCCGCGCGCGCACCTCGATCGCCTGATGCGCGCGATCTCGATCGTCTTCACGCTCGGCTCGATCGCAGGCCCGTTCGTCGCGTCGCACGCGATGCTGCGCTTCGGCGCGAACGCGCTGATGTGGCTGATCGCTTTCGTCTGCGCGACGTCGTGCGCGTATGCGTTCGGCCTGCGGCATGGGTTCGCCGCGCGCGCCCGAAGCAGCCGGCGGCGGACGCCCCGCGATCGATCCGGCCGCCGCGCCACGGTCACGCGCTGACGCTTACTTCGGCTCGTCCGGGTAGTAGTTGAGCCGCCGCGACAGATCGTCCGCCGCGTCCCGAACCTGCCGCACGAGCCCCTGATCGACCATCGCCTTTTCGAGGAACGGCCGCGCGACGGTCAGCGTCACCGCGGCGACAATCATCCGCGAACAGTCGCGCACCGGCGCGCTGATCACCGAGATGCCCGGCTCGAACGACGATTCGCTGACCGCGCAGCCTTCGGCCACGTACTTCTGCGCGCGTTCGTAGACTTCCTTCGCCGTGCGCGGCGTGTGAGGCGTATAGGTCGGCAGCATCGACTCCGGGAACAGCGCGGCAAGCTCCGTCTCGCTCAGATCGCCGAGCAGCACGTGCCCGTGCACCGACGCATGCGCCGGAATCCGCGTGCCGACGTTGACCTTGATCGTGCTCAGCGTGGAGTCGCGCGTCCACGCCTTCGCGACGAACACGACGTCGCGCCCGTCACGCACGACGAGATGGCTCGCATAGCCGGTCTCGTCGCGCAGCCGCTCGATCACCGGCGTGCCGATGTCGGTGATCGCGAGCGAGCTCAGGTATTCGAAGCCGAGCTTCATCACGCGCGGGCCGAGCCGGAAATCGCGGTCGCGGTTCGCGCGCTCGAGATAGCCGAGCGTCGTCAGCGTCTGCACGAGCCGGATCGCGGTCGTGCGCGGCAGGCCGAGGCGCTGCGAAATCACGTTCGGCGTGAGTACCGGATCGTGGTGGCTGAACAGTTCGAGAATCCGCAAGCCGCGCTCGAGCGCGGGGACGAGGTACGGATCGGCGGCGTCGAGGGCGCTGTCTTCGGATTCGGACATGGAAATCGAGGTGAGGACCGGGGTGACGATAATAACGGGCTCGATGCGCCCGGTCCCGCATCAGGCCGATCGTGCCGCGGCGCCGCTCGGCGGCATATCGGCATCGTCGTCGATCTCGATGCGCTTCACCTCGCCGAGCAGGAACGTATACGACAGCGCGCCGAGCACCGCGAACAGGCTGATGAGCCCGAGCGCCCAGCCGAACGAACCGGTCTCGCGAAGGATAAAGCCGATCGCGATCGGCGTCACGATACCCGACAGATTGCCCGCGAAATTCACCGCGCCGCCGGTGAAGCCGATCATGCTCTTCGGCGCGATGTCGCCGATCAGCGACCACGACGCCGACGCGACGCCCTGCGCGAAGAACGCGAACGACATGATCGCGATCACGACCCAGTTCGTGTTCGTCAGCAGCGCGAGGGTCATCGTCGGCACGAGCAGCAGGCCGGTGATGATCGGCGTCTTGCGCGCGGTGCCGACGCTCGCGCCTCGACGCAGCAGCCAGTCGGACAGCGCGCCGCCCGCGAGCACGCCGATCGACGCCGCGACGAACGGCACCGCCGACGCGCTGCCCGCCTTCAGCACGGTCATGTGGCGCTCGCTGATCAGGTAGCTCGGGAACCACGTGAGGAAGAAGTACAGCGAAGACAGCGACGCGAACTTGCCGACGCAGATCGCAATGATCTGACGGTTGCGGAACACGATCGCGAGCTTGCGCCACGGGAAGCTGTGGCTGGCCGCCGCGTCCTTCGCATCGCCGACGAGTGCGCCGCCGGTGCGGATGTGCCGCAGCTCGGCTTCGTTGACCCAGCGGCACGCTTCCGGATCCCGATAGAGCAGATACCAGACACCCGCCCAGACGACACCCGCGAGCCCCGTCGCCCAGAAGATCGCGCGCCAGCCGAACGCGTGCTCGATCCAGTACAGGCCCGGCGTGAGCGCCGCCATCCCGATGTACTGGCCGACCAGATAGAAGCTCGTCGCGCTGCCGCGCTCGCGCTGCGCGAACCAGATCGACACGACGCGGTTGTTGATCGGAAACGTCGGCGCCTCCGCGACGCCGACGCCGAGCCGCAGCCCGAAGATCGTCGCGAAGCGGCCCGCGAAGCCCTGCAGCACCGTGAACGTCGACCAGAACAGCAACGCGAGCGCATACATCACGCGCGACCCGAAGCGGTCGACGATCCAGCCGCCCGGAATGTTCGCGAGCACGTAGGTCCACGAGTACGCGGAGAACAGCACGCCGATCTCGACCGGGCCGAGCGAGAACTCGTGCTTGAGCAGCGGCACCGCGACGGACAGGTTCGCGCGGTCGACGTAGTTGATCACGGTTCCGATGAACACGAGCCACAGCATCAGGAAGCGCACGCGCGTGGGTTTGGCAGCGGACATTCGAGGTCTCTCAGGTTGGGGTGACTTATGACCATAGGTGGTCATATACACCACCAGAGGAAAATGGTGCGGTGGCCAAAAAGCGACGTCAAGGTCTGACGATTAAATTTTGCGCTTGCCGGGCTGCGACGCTTGACCCTATGATTTTTCCACCCAATGAACAAATAACCATAGGTGGTCATTTTCGCCGATGACGCGGAAAGACCGCCCCCCACGTCGTACCCATCGAAGCATCACCAACAACATGAAAAAGAACCTTGCACTGGCCGGCTGCGGCCTGCTGATCGGCACGCTCGCGCATGCGCAAAGCGCCGTCACACTCTGGGGACAGGTCGATTCGGGCCTCACGTATCTGAGCAACAAGAAAGGCGGCTCGACGATCGGCACCGCGTCCGGCATCGGCGCGCCGACCCGCTGGGGGCTCGACGGCCGCGAGGATCTCGGCGGCGGCTATCGCGCGGTGTTCAAGCTCGAAAGCGGCTTCAACGTGAACACCGGCACGCTGATCAAGCCGAACACGCTGTTCGACCGGCAGGCATACGTCGGCATCGACGGCCCGACCGGCACGCTGACGCTCGGCCGCCAGTCGGACCTGATGGACGACGTCGCGATCCGCTATTCGAACGCGTTCTGGAACCGCAGCCTGTACTCGTATCACGCGGGCAACCTCGACAGCCTGACCAACGGCTACCAGATCGAGAACGCTGTGAAGTACCGCAGCCCGGATCTGTACGGCGTGCACGTCGGCGGAATGGTTGGTTTCACCGGCTCCGACGCGACCGGCCACACGGCCGGCGCGTTCGCGACGTATGACCGCGGCCCGCTGTCGGCCGGCATCACGTACATGACGACGAAGCGGCGCGTGCTCGATATGTATACGTACTTCGGCTTCACGCAGTTCCTCGGCCAGACGCTATCCGCGACGAAGACGTTCCAGTCGAACGAAGTGAACAACTTCGGGATCGGGCTCACGTATCAGCTCACGCAGCCGCTGCTCGTGAACGCGCTGTTCACGCGCACCGACATCAAGGGCGCGAGCGCGTCGACGCATATGGAAAACCAGGACGTCGGGCTGCTGTACCGCTTCACGACGGCCGAGGCCGTGACGCTCGACTACACGTATTCGCGGATGGGTTCGGATCACTGGAACGCGGTCGAGGCCGGCAATCTGTTCTCGCTGTCGAAGCGCACGCAGATCCAGACGACGCTCACGTATCAGAAGGCGTCCGGGAACGGCGCGACCGCGGCGACCTATCCGAACGGTAATTCATCGAATCGGTCGCAGCTCATCGCGCACGTCGGGATCACGCATTCGTTCTGATCGAGCGTTTTGGCGGCGACGCGGGCGGCGCGGGTGCCGCCGTCGCCGTGATCCATCCTTCGCGCATCACGCGCCGCTCAGCTCGAGATGCAATGCACGAAACTCGTGCGCGAGCTTGTGCGCCGGGTCGAGATGAATGACGGGCTTCGCCTGCTGATGCGACTCGCGGATCTTCACCGACGACGACAGCCGCGCCGCCAGCACCGGCAGCCCTTCGCCGACGAGCTCGTCGACGAGCTTCTGCGGCAGGCTCGCGCGCGGCTGGAACTGGTTGATGACGATCCCCTCGACCGCGAGATCGGCATTGTGATCCTGCTGGATCTCCTTCACGTTCTCGAGCAGCGTGTAGAGCGCGCGGCGCGAGAAGTCGTCGCAGTCGAACGGAATCAGGCAGCGGTCGACCGCGATCAACGCGGAGCGTGTGTAGAAATTCAGCGCGGGCGGCGTGTCGATGTAGATCGCGTCGTACTGGTTGTCGAGCTCGTTCAGCGCGTCGCGCAGCTTGTAGATCTTGTAGCGCGATTCGAGCTTGCCGTGCAGCGTGTCCAGATCGGGATGCGCGGGCATCACGTCGAGATTTTCAAATGGTGTCGGATGGATGAACGACGCGACGTCGACCGGCTTGAAGCTGAAGGTCAGCGCGGTGTTGAAGAAATCGGCGACGGTCGGCGTGGCTTCGGCGGCGGCGGCGCCGAGCAGATACTGGCTCGAGTTCGACTGCGCATCGAGGTCGATGACCAGCGTGCGCAGGCCCTCGCTCGCGCTGATCGCCGCGAGATTACAAACGATCGTGGATTTGCCTACGCCACCCTTCTGGTTGAATACGACGCGCCGCATGTCTTCGTTCCCCTGTTTCCGTGTTGGTCCGTGCTATGGAAGGGGTCCAGCATACCTGAGACGGGCCGATGGAAAGATGACTGGAGCGGGTTTTTGTCAGCCGCCCCGGCATCATTGAAACGCGCGATCAGGCCCGATTCGCGGCGATTTCCAACACGACCCCGCGTTGCGCGGCGATTCCCTGCTCCATTCGCCGCATCACCAATTCGACGACCGACCGCGGCGCCTGCTCCGGATCGCCCGCGTTGAACGGCGGTGCCGGCGCATATTCGAGATCGAGCTGAACCGCCTGCGCCTCCTCCGCGCCCATCAGTTCCGCAGCAACCGTCAATCCGAAATCGATGCCGGCGGTCACGCCGCCGCCCGTGATCAGATTGCCGTCGCGCACGACGCGGCCGCGCGCCGGAATCGCGCCGAAAGGCTCGAGCAACGACTGGAATGCCCAGTGCGTCGTCGCGCGTCGTCCACGCAGCAGCCCCGCCGCGCCGAGCACCAACGCGCCGGTGCAGACCGACGTGACGTAGCGCGCGCCGGCGGCCTGCCGGCAAATGAATTCGAGCGTCCGCGCGTCCTTCAGCAGATCGACCGTCCCTCTTCCGCCGGGCACGCAAATCACGTCGAGCGGCGGACAGTCGTCGTACGTGGCGCTCGGCGTCAACACGAGCCCGTTGCTTGATATCACTGGTTCGCGCGTTTTCCAGATCAGTTGCGTCGACGTGCCGGGCAACGACGCAAGCACGTCGTGCGGGCCGACCAGATCGAGTTGCTGGACTTGCGGGAACACCAGAAAGCCGATTTGCAGTGTCATCGGAATACCTTGTCGGATGGGGAGCGGATTCGCGCCCGCCGGTTAGCGAGATGGGTTGGCGAGATGGACGAATCGATTCTATGCAGGTAGCCTTTGGCGAAATTGCCATTTCACCATCGATTTCCGCCAAACGATGTCACGCGCATCCCGATCGATCCTGCTGCTCGCGTTTCCGGACGTTCAACTGCTCGACGTCTGCGGTCCGCTGCAGGTGTTCGCGTCCGCCAACGAGCTCGCCACGCAGCGCGGGCTCGGCAAGCCCTATGCGCCTCGCGTCGTCGCGGCGCAAGCCGGGCTCGTGACGACCTGCTCGGGCCTCGCGCTGATGGCCGACTCGATAGGGTCGGTGAAAGGGCCGGTCGATACGCTGATCGTGCCGGGCGGCCGCGGCATCGGCGCGGCATCGGCGGATGCGCGCCTGATCCGGTGGGCGCGGCGGCAGGCGAGCCGCTCGGCGCGCGTCGCGTCCGTGTGCTCGGGCGCGTTCCTGCTTGCGGAAGCCGGCTTGCTCGACGGGCGGCGCGTGGTCACGCACTGGACCCGCTGCGACGAGCTCGCCGAGCGTTATCCGAAGCTGCGCGTCGAAACCGATCCGATCTTCATTCGCGACGGCACGATCTGGACGTCCGCCGGCGTGACCGCGGGCATCGATCTCGCGCTGGCACTGGTCGAGGAAGATCACGGGCGCGCGATCGCGCTCGACATCGCCCGCGAGCTCGTCGTGTTTCTGAAGCGGCCCGGCGGCCAGTCGCAGTTCAGCACGATGCTGTCGATGCAGAAGGCAGACGACCGGTTCGGCGAATTGCATGCGTGGATGGCGACGCATCTCGCGTCCGATCTGTCCGTGCCGACGCTGGCCGGACGGCTTCACATGAGCGAACGCAGCTTCATGCGCCACTACAAGGCGGGGACGGGCCGCACGCCCGCCCGCGCGGTCGAGCAGCTCCGGATCGAAGCCGCGCAGCGGCTGCTCGGCGAAACCTCATGGTCGATCAAGCGGATCGCGACCCGATGCGGGTTCGGCAGCGAGGAAACGATGCGCCGCTGCTTCGTCCGTCTGCTGCGCGTGACGCCGCAAGCGTACCGCGAGCGTTTCTCGTTTCAATGACGCGCCGGCAATCAGCCACGCTCAGCCACGCTTCACCGCCGGTCGCCGGTCGCCGGTCGCCGGTCGCCGGTCGCCGGTCGCCGGTCGCGCGCGAATTTTCGCGCGGCCGTCACTCCGCCCGATACTCCTGCGGGCTCTTCCCGGTCCAGCCCTTGAACGCGTGCCGGAAGTTCGCCGCATCGCTATAGCCAAGGCGGTTCGCGATCTCCTCGTTCGTCATCCGCGTCTTGCGCAGATACTCGATCGCGAGATCGCGCCGCACGCCGGCCAGCAGATCGCGGTAAGTCGTGCCTTCCACCTCGAGCCGGCGACGCAGCGTGCGCGCGGTCATCGCCAGCGTCTTCGCCATCGAATCGATGTCCGGAAAACGCTTCGGCATCTGCTCGAGCAGCATGCGCTGCACCTGCCCCGTGATGCCGCTCGCGTGAATCAGCCCGGACAGGAACTGCTCGCACATCTCGCGCGCCATCGCGTGCGTGACCGAATCCGGCAATGCGGACCGGCGGTCGAGCCAGGCGGCGTCGAGCTGCACCTCGTTCGCCGGCTGATCGAATTGCACGCGGCAGCCGAGCAGCCGGTGATACTCGCTCGCGTGTCCGGGGGCCGGATAGGCGATGCGCATGACCGACCAGCCGAACGCGCGCCCATAGAGGTCGCGCGTCATCGCCAGGTGCGCCGCGCAGGTGAACTCGAGCGCGAAGCGGTACAGCGGATCGTTCGGATCCTGCGACAGCAGCACGTCGTAGCGAAAGGACTCGACGTCGCCGTCGCGCGTATGGAACAGGTCGGCCACCGGCGCCGCGGCACGGTGGTACTTGACGACGAGGTCGATCGTCGCGGCATGCGTCGGACTGCTCAGCAGCGCGTAGCCATATATCCCGTACGCGGTCAGCCGCATGCGTGCGCCCGCGCGCAGCGCGATGGCCGGATCGCGCGCGAGCCGCACAGCGTTGCCGAATACGATCGTGACCTGACGATACGACACGCGCGTCGCCGGATCGCCGAGCGCGGCCTCGTCGAGTCCGCTGCCGGCCAGCACGAGCGACGGCGCGACGCCGTCTTCCGCCATCGTCTCGACGACGGCAATGATTCTTTGCGGCCCGTAGACACGCGGTTCAAAATCGGGTGGCGGGCTAAACACGGGACTCCAGCGTCTGCCCGGACGTTTGCGCTCGACGCCGACGGCCGGGATCGATCCGATAGGGGAAGGTCGTCGCGAGCATAGCGAACCGTACGCGCGGACACAGATTGGTGGTTACCCGAGGTGGCCGGAATGTCTCGAAGTCACCCGGCTCGCGGTCAAAACTAACCTTTTTTCGCCGATGCCGGTGCAGGAAGATTTTTGCCCGGCAAGCGCAAAGCGCTGCAACGCCCCACCCCGCTCAGAAGGAGACGTCATGTCATCGACCGCGGATCAGGCGGCCATATTCGGCCGCTATCGAAACGTTTGTGTGATCGGTGCCGGCGTGATCGGCGCATCGTGGGCGGCGCTGTTTCTCGCGCACGGATTGAACGTCGTCGTCAATGATCCGAATCCCGACATCGAGCACACCGTGCGCGAATTGCTGCGCAAGGCCGCGCCGACGCTCGCGGCGCTCGGCCTGCCGCACGACGGGTTCGACGCACGCCTGCGTTTCGAGCCCGATCTCGAGCGCGCGGTGGCGGGTGCCGATCTCGTTCAGGAGAACGGCCCCGAGAACCCCGAATGGAAGCAGAAGCTGTGGGCGCGCATCGAAGGCGCGGTGCCGAAGCACGCGCTACTGCTGTCGTCGAGCTCCGCGCGTCCGGCGACCGAGCAGTCGCGCGACATGAAGGATGCGAGCCGCATGCTCGTCGGCCATCCGTTCAATCCGCCGCATCTGATCCCGCTCGTCGAGGTCGTGCCGGGCGGGCGCACCGCGCCGGAGGCCATCGCCGACGCCGTCGCGTTCTACGAGGCGCTGGGCAAGGTCGCGCGCGTGCTGAAGAAGGAGATTCGCGGTTTCGTCGCGAACCGGCTGCAGCGCGCGATCATGCACGAGGCGTGCTATCTGGTGCAGGAAGGCGTCGTCACCGTCGACGAGCTCGACGATATCGTCACCAGCTCGATCGGGCTGCGCTGGGCCGTGAACGGCCCGTTCAGTTCGTTCCACATGGGCGGCGGGCCCGGCGGGCTGAGAGCGTTCTTCTTCGAAGGGCTCGGCACGAACATGGCGCAAGCGTGGAAGGTCCGGCCCGAAGTCGTGATGGACGACGCGCTGAAGGAGCGGATCGCGTCCCAGGCCGAGGCGTCGTTCGGACGCACGCCGATGGAGGAGATGGAACGCACGCGCGACGATACGCAGGTCGCGCTGCTGCGCGCGAAAGCCGCGCTCGCCGCGCGGGGCGGGAAGCAGTAGTCATAAGCAGTAGTCATAAGCGGCAGTCATAAGCGGCATCCATAAGCAGCAGTCATAAGCGGCCCGCATGTCGCCAACGGCGACGGAGACGAAGCAATGAGCAAACTCTTCGAAGGACTGAAGGTCATCGATTGCGGCAGCTTCATCGCGGCGCCGATCGCCGCGACGCTGCTCGGCGATTTCGGCGCGGACGTGATCAAGATCGAGCCGCCGACCGGCGGCGGCGACCCGTCGCGCCATCTGCCGAAGCTGCCGGGCATGCCGAAGGCCGAGCATCCTTACGGCTGGCTGCTCGACAACCGCAACAAGCGCGGTCTCGCGCTCGATCTGAGCAAGCCCGACGGCCAGGCGATCCTGCATCGGCTGGTCGAAAGCGCCGACGTGTTCGTCACCAACTATCCGCTCACGGTGCGCAACAAGCTCGCGATCGACTATGCGCGGCTGTCGAAGCTGAACGAACGGCTCGTCTACGCGTCGTTCACCGGTTACGGCGAAACCGGCGACGAGGCCGGCAAGCCGGGCTTCGACGCGACCGCGTACTGGGCGCGCTCGGGCATGATGGATCTGGTGCGCAGCGACGCGGCGACGCCGCCCGCGCGCGCGGTCGCCGGCATGGGCGACCATCCGTCCGGCGTCGCGCTGTTCGCGGCGATCTCGCTCGCGTTGTATCAGCGCGAACGCACCGGCCGCGGCACGCAGGTCGGCTCGTCGCTGCTCGCCAACGGAATCTTCGCGAACGGCATCATGGCGCAGGCCGCGCTGTGCGGCGCGACGTTCACGCCGCGCCCGCCGCGCGAGGAGAACCTCAACGCGCTCAGCTGCTACTACCGATGCCGCGACGGACGCTGGCTGCTGCTCGTGATCATCAACGACGAGCGGGACTGGCCGACGTTCGCGACTTGCATCGGCCGCGCCGACCTGATCGACGATCCGCGCTACGCGAAGCAGGCCGACCGCTTCGCGCACTCGGCCGAGCTGATCGCGACATTCGACGAAGTGTTCGCGACGCGCGATCGCGACGATTGGCGCGCGCGGCTGAACGCAGCCGGCATCATCTTCGAGTGCGTCGCCGAGGTCGAAGATCTGCCCGGCGACCGGCAGATGATCGAAACCGGCGTGCTGCTGCCGATCGAAGGCGAATCGATGCTGACGATCAACAGCCCGTTCTTCGTGGACGGCGCGGACAAGGTGCCGCCGCACCGGGCGCCCGGGCTCGGCCAGCACAGCGACGAGATCCTGCGCGACGCGGGTTACGACGACGCGACGATCACGCAATTGCGCGAGCGCAGGATCGTCCTGTAGCGGCGTGATTCATCGTGTTCCCGGCCATCGATACCCGATCACCGAATCGACCGGGTAGGCGAGCTCGCGCACTTCGTCGAGCTGGTTCCCGCCGAACAGATACACGCACTCGGCGTCGTGCCGCAGATAAAACCCGACGTGCCCTTTCCAGCTCGCCGGGTCGTCCCGCGTCAGCACCGCGACGCATCCGTAGACCGGCCGCTCGAGCGACGTTCCCCAGTCGAGCCACGAACGCGCGAGCGCGGACCCGGTGCCGCGCACCCCGGCCTTCGCCATGCACCAGTTGACGAACGACGAGCACCACGAAATCTTGTCGTCGTAGCCGACCAGATTCGTTTGATCGTTGTATTCGACGATCCGCGGATTCGTGTCACCGGCGGCAAAGCGCCTGACCCCGCGCTCGCCGATCGCGACCGGCATCCACGCCGGCGTGTCGGCGGCCGGGCGTTCGTCGGAATGCGTCTGCATCGGTCGAGGTTTCTCCATCGTTCAGCCCGCGTCCGCGCGCCGGCTGTCAGACGGCGCGGCCGCATCGTATTTTCGCCAGATCCGCCGCATGTGCCGCGCGGAGCCGAAGCCCGCGCGCTCGGCGACGGCCTCCATGTCGAGCGACGACTGCGCGATCAGCTCGCGCGCCATCGCGACCCGCAAACGATGAATGTAATCGAGCGGGCTCATTCCCGCATATTGATGAAACAGCCGCGCGAGATGCCGCGTGCTGCTGCACGCGATGTCGGCCATCCGCTCGACGCGCCAGTCGTGCGCGGGATCGGCGGCGATCGCGTCCTGCACGCGATGCAGCGCCGCATGCAGGTGATTGCGCCCGTCGATCCATGGCGACAGTTGCGGATCGGCGCCGCCGCGACGCATGTACACGACCATCTCGCGCGCGACCGCGCACGCGACGCGCGGCCCGGACAGCTCGGCGATCAGGTGCAGCATCAGATCGATGCCGGCGGTCACGCCGGCGCTCGTGCTGACCAGGCCGTCCGTCACGTAGAGCCGGTTCTCGAGCACCTTCGCGCGCGGCTCGATCGTGCGTAGCGTATCGCAGAGCGCATGATGCGTGGTGCACTGGCGAGCGTCGAGCAGGCCCGCACGCGCGGCGATCAGCGCGCCCGAGCACACGCAGACGATGCGATGCGCGAGCGGTGCCGACATGCGTCGCAGCCAGTCCGCGACCGTCGCCGATGCCGCGTCGGATTCGTCGCACGCCGCGTCGTCGCCGCCCGGGCTCACGCCGACGATCACGACGATCGCATCGTCCGGCAGTGATTCGGGCAGCGGCGCGAGGCCGGCGAGCGGCAGACCGATCGACGTCCGCACGCTCGGCAGCGGCCCGACGTAGCCGAGCTCGAACCGCGCTGGTGTGTCGCCGGCCTCGTCCGGGCTCAGCTCCGACGCGATGCGCAGCACCTCGGCCGGCCCGGCGAGATCGAGCATCAGCACGTTCGGCAGCAGCACGAACAGCACCGGAATCGCGGCGCGCGAAGCGGAGGTCGATCGTGATCGCGTCGATGCTGGCGTCGGTGCTGGCGTCGGTGCTGGCGTCGGTGCTGGCGTCGGTGCGGGTGTCGGCGGCATGGGTCTGGCGTCGTGCGAAGCGTGCGGCGCGTGTCGAGCGTGCCGCGGGCCGGCCCCGCTTAAAAAGCGCCGGTCAGCCGTTCAGCGCGTCGTCGACCGTCGCGATGCGCGCGAAACGGTCTTCGAGCACGAGCTCGGTGTGCTCGCGGATCTCCTGCGGCGTATAGCGGCGCCCGGAGCGCGGATGCGTCATTGTAAAGGTCAGCGTCGCCTCGCTCACATAGTCGACCGCGAAGCCACTGTCCGACGCGTGACGCGTGGTCGTCTCGCAGCATTGCTCGGTGCGGATGCCGCTCACGATCACGCGCTCGATGCCGTTCGCGACCAGCCACGCGGGCAGCGCGGTGCCGGCGAGCGCGCTGTGATAGTGCTTGTGGAACGTGACGGTCGGCGCGATCGCCAGGCCTTCGAGCGCCTTCACGCAGCCGGACGCGAGCGAGAACGGGCCGTCGGGCTCGACGTGGAAGATCTGCACGATCGGCACGCCGCGCGCGACGCAGCCGTCGATCAGCGCCTGCTGCCGCTCGAGGAAGGCCGGCAGATCCGTGTCGGACCAGTCCGGCGTATGGCGGAACGATTCCTGCACGTCGATCACGATCAGGGCGCTTCGGGACATGGGGTTTTCTCCGGATGATTTCAGCGATTGGACGATTCCCGCATGCTACGCCGTGCGCGCCGGCCGCGACAGGCCGGAAGCGGACCGGCACCGGACGTTTTCGGACATCCCGCCGATGCGCGCTTCGCCCCGCTTCGCCGCGCGCGCCGCGCCGCGCACGCGCGGCCCGCGCGGTTCGCCGGCGCGCGGCCAGTCATCATATAAATCGGATCGCAGCCGTTATAGAATCCCCCCGTTTCCCCGCCCGACGACAAGGACACCCGATGATCAAGAAGGCCGACGCGCCTTTCCAGCAGATCAAGACGCTCGTTCGCCAGCGCATCGCGGCCGGCGACTGGAAGATCGGGGAGCGCATCCCGTCCGAGCTCGATCTCGCCGCGCAGTTCGGCGTCGCGCGGATGACGGTGAATCGCGCGCTGCGCGAGCTGACCGAGGAAGGCACGCTCAAGCGCCTGTCCGGCGTCGGCACGTTCGTCGCCGAGGACAAGCCGCAATCGAATCTGCTGATGATCGCGCACATTCGCGACGAGATCCGCGCGCGCGGGCATCAATATCGCTGCCACGTGATCAGCCAGGCGCGCGAGCCCGCGTCGTTCGAGGTCGCCGCCGCGTTCGGCCTGCCGGTCAACACGCCGGTCTTTCACGTCGTCTGCGTGCATGAGGAGAACGGCCGACCGATCCAGCTCGAGGATCGCTACGTGAACCCGGAAGCCGTGCCCGGCTTCATCGATCAGGATTTCCAGACCGAGCCGCCGTCCGAGTATCTGTACAACAACGTGTCGCATCACGAGCTCGAGATCGAGCACGTCGTCGACGCGACGCTGCCGACGAGCGCGCAGGCGGCGCTGCTCGAGATGCGTACCGACGAGCCGTGCCTGATGCTCACGCGCCGCACGTGGACGAACGGCCGGCCGGTCACGTTCGTGCACTTCGTGCATCCCGGCAACCGCTATCGCCTCGGTTCGCGCTTCAAGCCCGGCTCGGCGCGCCGCCAGACCTGATGCGCACGCAACGAAAAGCGGCGGCGAGCCCGAACCGGGCCGCCGCCGCTTTGACGCTGCGCCGTTGATCGCTCAGATCGCGCTCACCTGCCCATCGCGCTGCGACCAGACGACCGGAAACAGCGAATGCGCGAGCGGCGCGCCGTCCGGCAGCTCGTCGGCGAGCCCGGGGAATTCAGGCGACGTCTTCCAGCGCCGCGGCGCATGGCGGATGTCGTCGCCGACGAAGCGGATCGAGAACGCTCGCCGCCGGTTCTGCGCGCCGCCGGACGCATGCAGCGTCAGCATCCGGAAGCACACCATGTCGCCCGGCTCGAGCGCCCAGTGGCGGATCGGGAACGCGTCGCGATTTGCTTCGATGTCCGGAAGATCCGCGAGACTGCCCTCGGGGAACCACTTCGCTTCCTTGTCCATGAACGTGCGCGGCATCAGCCACGGGCCGAGATGCGAGCCCGCGACGAATTCGAGCGTCGATTCGAGCGGCACCGGATCGACCGGGATCCACATGCTGACGTTGTCGCTGCCCTCGATGTTGTAGTACGGCTGATCCTGGTGCCACGGCGTGCGCTGCCGCGTGCCCGGCTCCTTCACGAGCAGATGGTCGTGATGCAGCCGCACCGTGTCGACGCCCATCAGCGCCGCCGCGACCGACGGCGCCGGCGAGCGCGCGATGAAATCGCGATACGCGTCGTTGTGCCGCCAGTTGCAGAAGTCCTCGAAGAACCAGCCCGGATCGTCGGGCCGGCTCGCGACCTTCGAGCGCACGCTCGGATGCGCGAGATTGTCGTCGATGCCGCCCTTCAGCGTGGCGATCTCGTCCGGCGAGAAGATGCCCTTGATGCACACCGCGCCTTCGGTGCGAAACGCGTCGATCAGTTCGGGCGTGACCGCCTGCGCGACGCGTTCACGAATACTCATGGTCATGGCTTGCCTGTCGTCAAATAAATTCATTGCTTCGCGCCGTAGATGTCGAAGTCGAAATACTTCGCGGCGATTTTCTGGTACGTGCCGTTCGCGCGGATCGCGGCGATCGCCTGGTTCAGGCGGCCCTTCAGGTCGGCATCGCCCTTGCGCAGCCCCATCGCGACGCCGTAGCCGGTGATGCGCGGATCGGTCACGTCGCCGCCGGCGAACGCGAAGCCCTTGCCGCGCGGCGTCTTCAGGAACGAGTAGCCGGCCTGCGTCTTGTCCTGGAAGGTCGCGTCGAGGCGGCCGTTGACGAGATCGTCGTAGACCTGGTCCTGCGTCTGATACGACACGATCGTCACGCCCTTCGGCGCCCATTCGGCCTTGGCGTAGGTTTCCTGCGTCGTGCCCTGATCGATGCCGATGCGCTTGCCGACGAGCGACGCGACCGTCGGCTGCAGCTTCGAGCCGACCGGCGCGACGAGCGCGCCCGGCGACGCATAGAGCTTGTTCGAGAAGTCGATCTGCTTCATGCGCTCGTCGGTGGCCGTCATCGCGGACATGATCACGTCGAACTTCTTCGCAGTCAGCGCGGGGATCATGCCGTCGAAGCCCTGCTCGACCCACACGCATTTCGCGTGCAGCTGCGCGCAGATCGCGTTGCGCAGATCGATGTCGAAGCCGGTGAGCGAGCCATCGGGCTGCTTCGCCTCGAACGGCGGATAGGTCGGATCGATGCCCCAGCGAATCGTCGACGTGTCCTGCGCGAACGAGGCGAGCGGTGCCAACGCGAGCGCGGCGGCGAGAAACTTTGCGATCCGGTTCATGTTTTTTCCTTTGTGGTGTCGGCGCGGCGGATGGGCGCGCGGCCGGTTCATCGAGCTGTCGCGACTGGCGTTCGCGATGCGCGACGGGTTGGGGTTCTGGAGAAGCCGGAAAGCAGTCTAGACTGCTTAAATTTTGTGCGCAAGCGGGTGTGGGGTGATGTTTACGCGGATAGGCGCGGCGGGTGTTTGGCGCCTGGTGGTGGAATTTTATGGCGGTCTATGCTGCTGGACTGGGACGTCCGGCGCGGCCCACAGTGAACTCTTCAACATTTCATTATTCAAACATCATAATTTCAATTTAATTACTGTCGTCCAACCGTACCGCTCGATACCTATCACGCCCATGAGGAATTCGTCCCGCCGTTGGCGTCGCGCAGCGACCGGCCTCGTCGTCGTTCTGCTCGCCGCGCTCGCCTGGCGCTCGCTCGCGTCGGACAAACATCCGCAATACCTGACCGCGACGGTCGAACGCAGCGACCTCGAGAACGCCGTGCTCGCGACAGGCACGCTGCAGGCATTCAAGCAGGTCGACGTCGGTGCGCAGGTATCCGGTCAACTCAAATCGCTGAAGGTTAGGCTCGGCGACAAGGTCAAAAAGGGAGAATGGCTGGCGGAAATCGACCCCGTGCTATCGCAAAACGCGCTGCGCCAAGCGCAAACCAATGAGCAAAACCTCGCCGCGCAAAAACGCGCGACGGCTGCACTGCTCGTGCAGGCGGACCTCGAGTTTCACCGCCAGCAGCTGATGCTGCGGGACGATGCAACCTCTCGGCAAGCTTACGAAGCGGCGAAGGCGGCACACGACGTGCAGCATGCGAGCCTCGCATCGCTCGACGCGCAAATTCGCGCGGCCCGCATCCAGACCGAGACCGCGCAGGCCAACCTCGACTACACGCGGATTGTCGCGCCGATGAATGGTGCGGTCGTTGCGATCGTCACGCAGGAAGGCCAGACCGTGATCGCGCAGCAGCAGGCGCCCGTGATCCTCAAGCTCGCCGAGCTCGACACGATGACCGTGAAGGCGCAGGTGTCCGAAGCGGACGTGATGCATGTGCGTCCGGGCCAGACTGCGTACTTCACGATCCTCGGCGAACCGGACAGACGCTACTACGGCAAGTTGCGCGCGATCGAGCCCGCGCCGCAGAACTTTTTCGACGCGCAAAATGCGCTCGGCGGCATCGGTGGCGGTTCGTCCAGGCCCAATACCGCCGTGTTCTACAACGCGTTGTTCGAGGTGCCGAATCCCGACCACCGGCTGCGCATCTCGATGACCGCGCAGGTCGGCGTGCTGCTCGGCACCGTGCAGCAGGCACTCAGCATTCCGGTCGCCGCGCTGGGCGCGATGGCGCCGGACGGGCGGTACGAAGTGCGCGTGGTCGGTGACGACGGCAAGGTCGTTACGCGCCGGGTTCTCACAGGGTTGAACAACAACGTGAAGGTCGAGGTGCGCGAAGGGCTGAAGACGGGCGAGCGCGTCGTGATCGGCGACGCGGCGGATATCGCGGACACCGCGTCCGGCCCGGGGCGCTGACGATGACCCGACCGCTGCTGCAACTCACCGACGTCACGCGACGCTTTCCCGCCGGCGACCGGCAGGTGGTCGTGCTTAAGAACGTCAACCTGTCGATCGACGCGGGCGAAATCGTCGCGATCGTCGGCGCGTCGGGCTCAGGCAAATCGACGCTGATGAATCTCCTCGGCTGCCTCGATCATCCGAGCGCCGGCAGCTATCGAATCGGCGGTCGCGAAACCCGCGATCTCGGCGAGGACGAGCTCGCGCAATTGCGGCGCGAGCGCTTCGGCTTCATATTCCAGCGCTATCACTTGCTGCCGCACCTGAGCGCGGCGGCGAACGTCGAGATGCCGGCCATCTATGCGGGCAAAACGCCGACCGTACGCCGCGCGTACGCCGAACGCCTGCTCGCGCGACTCGGGCTCGAGGAACGCGCCGGGCACCGGCCGAGCCAGTTGTCCGGCGGACAGCAGCAGCGCGTCAGCATCGCACGCGCCCTGGTGAACGGCGGCGAAGTGATCCTCGCCGACGAGCCGACGAGCGCGCTCGATTCGAAAAGCGGTCAGGACGTGATTCGGATCCTGCGGGAGCTGAACGCGCTCGGGCATACGGTGATCATCGTCACACACGACGCGCATGTCGCCGCACATGCGCGCCGAATCATCGAAATCCACGACGGTGAAATCGTCGCGGACCGGCCGAACACGCCGGTCACGGATAGCCCGGCCGCCGTATCGCGGACCGGCAATGCAACGGTGCCGACAAGCGCATCCGCGGCAAGCGAAACGCGAACCGATGCGGTGGACTCACCGATTTCTCCCCGCACGCCGCTTTCGCCACCCACGCCGCTTACGCGCCGCTGGTCTGCCAGCGTCGGCCGCTTCATCGATGCATTCCGGATCGCATGGCTGGCGCTCGTGTCGCACCGGCTGCGCACGATACTCACGATGCTCGGCATCGTCATCGGCATCACGTCGGTTGTGTCGATCGTCGCGATCGGCGAAGGCGCGAAGCGCTACGTACTGGACGAGATCGCCAGTATCGGCACGAACACGATCAGCATCTATCCGGGCCAGGATTGGGGAGACAGTCAGGCGAACATGATCCAGACGCTCGTACCGGCCGACGTGACCACCCTCGCCGAGCAGCACTACATCGACGGCGTGACGCCCGAGACGTCGCGCAGCCTTCTGCTGCGCTACCGAAACATCGACGTGAACGCGCTCGTAAACGGTGTCGGCGAACGCTATTTCCAGGTGCGCGGAATGAGCTTCGCGCAAGGCATCGGTTTCGGCCCTGACGACATCCGTCGTCAGGCGCAAGTTGTGGTGATCGATCAGAACGCGCGCCGCAAGCTGTTCGGAACCCATCCGAATCCGCTCGGTGCGGTGATTTTCATCGACAACCTTCCGTGCGTCGTCATCGGCGTCACGGCGGACAAGAAAAGCACGTTCGGCGACGCGAAGAATCTGAACGTCTGGCTCCCTTACACGACGGCGAGCAGCCGACTGTTCGGCCAACGCCATTTCGACGGCATCATCGTCCGAGTACGCGACGGTCAACCCAGCACGGCCGCCGAAAACAATCTCGTGAAGTTGATGACGCAGCGCCACGGTCGAAAGGATTTCTTTACGTACAACGTGAACGACGTGGTCAAAACGGCGGAAAAAACCGGACGGACGCTGACACTGCTGCTGTCGCTGATCGCCGTGATCTCGCTCGTCGTCGGCGGAATCGGCGTGATGAACATCATGCTCGTGTCGGTCACCGAGCGAACGCGCGAAATCGGCATCCGAATGGCCGTCGGCGCGCGGCAGAGCGACATCATGCAACAGTTTCTCGTCGAAGCCGTCATGGTGTGCCTGCTCGGCGGCGCGATCGGCATCGGGCTGTCGTTCGGCACGCGTTTCATCTTCTCGCTGTTCGTTTCCCAATGGAAAATGGTGTACTCCATCGCGCCGATCGTCACGGCGTTTCTGTGCTCGACGCTGATCGGCGTCGCGTTCGGCTTCATACCCGCGCGCAACGCTGCGCGGCTCAATCCGATCGATGCGCTCTCGCGCGATTGAGAGCGTCATGATGCTCCGCACGCCGACCGCCCCCCACCGCCTGCTTGCATTCGCATGCTCCGCAGCACTGCTCGCCGGCTGCGCGAACACACGCGTTCAGCCGCCGCCGACCGTGAATATGCCCGCGCACTGGACCGTACACGACGCGGCCGGTGACGCGGCACGGACACCTCCGTCCGCCCTCTTCGGTCTATTCGATCGTCCCGAAACCGCACTGGCGCCCACCCTCTGGTGGCGCGATTTCGGCGACCCCGTGCTCGACCGGTTGATCGCGGACGCGCTTATCGCCAACAACGACCTCGCCGCCGCCGCGATCCGCGTCTATCGCGCGCAGTTGCAAGCAGGCCTTGTCGCCACCAACCTGACGCCGGCCGCGGCACTCGGCGGCAACGGAAGCCTATTGCGCGCACTCGATTCGCATCGAACATCGCGCGCGAGCAATCTGTCCGGCTCGCTCAACTATGAGCTCGACCTTTGGGGCAAGCTGGCCGCGCAGCGCGACGCGGCGCGCTGGGAAGCCGATGCGACGCAAGCCGACCGCGACGCGGCGCAACTCTCGCTGATCGGCACAACGGCCGCGCTGTATTGGCAGACAGGCTATCTGAACCAGCAAATCGCGCTCGGCGACGCGAACATCGCGTATGCGAAACGCACGCTCGCACTCATACGCGCGCGCCACGCGGCGGGTGCGGCGTCCGGGCTCGACGTCGTGCAGGCCGAGCAAAGCCTGTCCACACAGCGCGCGGCCCAGACGCAACTGATCCAGCAGCGTACCGAGACCCGTCATGCACTCGCGATCCTGTTCGACCGTCCGCCGCAGGCATGGGCCGCCGAGCCGGCCGCACTGCCGGACCTCCCTCCGCCGGTGGTGCCGGCCGGCCTACCCGCCGACCTGCTCGGACGGCGTCCTGATCTGCGCGCGGCGGAGTTTCGGCTGCGCGAATCGCTCGCCAACATCGACGTCACGCGTACCCGCTTCTACCCGTCGTTCATGCTGACGGGTTCGGTCGACGCATCGAGCGCGGATCTCGAGCGCGTGCTATCGAACCCGATCGCAACGCTCGGCCTCGGCCTTGCACTTCCGTTCATCCAGTGGAACACGATGCAGTTGCAGATCAGGGTATCGCAGACGCAATACGAGGAAGCCGTCGTCCAATTCCGCCAGCGGCTGTACACCGCGCTAGGCGAGGTCGAAAACGCATTGTCAGCACGCGTGCAACTCGAGCGCGAAGGCGAACAACGCACGCTGGCGCTCATGCAGGCACGGCGCGCGGAAACGCTCGCGCGAGCCCGATTCACAGCTGGCGCGACGAGCGTGCAGCCGTGGCTCGACGCGCAGCAGCGGCTGCGCGACGCGCAGGGTGCCGACGCACTGAACCGCTTGCGTCGCCTCAACAACCGGATGAATTTATATAAGGCGCTGGGCGGCGGCGATCGCCGGCCCGATTCAGGTTAATTTCTACAAGGTTTCTCGGAGCGCTGCCGTACAAAAACCTCCGAACCCTGCACGCTCTCCTGATAGAACATCGCCTGACTATGAAACATTCGCGCGTATTTCCCGTTGCGCGCGATGAGTTCGTCGTGGGTGCCCTCCTCGGCGAGGCGGCCATGGTCGAGCACGACGATGCGATCGACGAACCGCGTCAGCGCGAGTCGATGGCTGACGATCACGGCAGTCCGTTGCTCGGCGAGCTCGAGAATAAGCCGCATGATGCCCGCCTCCGACTCCGGATCAAGCGCCGATGTAGGTTCGTCGAAGACCAGCAGGTCGGCCTCGCCGGCGTGCGCCATCGCACGCGCGATGGCCAGCCTTTGCCACTGTCCGCCCGAGAGGTCGATTCCACCTGGTATTTCTGTAGTCAAACGTGTATCGGGACGATCGCCGAGGAACTCGAGGCCAACCGCTCGCAGACATTCCTCCGTTTGCCGCCCATCGCTCGCGACGAGGTTCTCGCGCACGTCGAGCGGAAAGCGTGCAAAGTCCTGAAACACGCCGACCACACGCGGGGGATCATTTGCCGTCGACCATGCGAGCTTCCCGGTCGTCGGTTCGTAGAGCCCGCTCAACAACTTGAGCAAGCTCGTCTTGCCTGCGCCGTTCTCGCCAACGATCGCGACGATCTCCCGATTGCGAATCGTCAGATTGATCCGGTCGACGGCCATGCACTCGGCATCGCGGTATCGCAGCCCGACGTCGTGCAACGTCACGCAGCATTCGGCCGCCGACGTTTCGTGCGTCGTCGGCCGCCGGCAGGCATGGTCGGCGGCCCGCTTCCGCTCGGCAGCGCGAAGCGCAACCAGCGTACGGAACGGACGAACGGCATATGAAACGCGCAACAGATCGCCGAAGTTGAAGATGACCGATGCCAACCCTTCCTTCAGTTGAACGAGCGCGCCGAGCAGGAACGCCAGTTGGGCGATGCTGTACTGGCCGAGCTGGAATCCGTCGATGACGACGTAAAGTGGTACGCCGAGGCAGATGCTCGCCACCATCGACGTCGCGGTGAGCTTGAGCGCGTTGCGCATGCGCACCCGCCTGATGGTCTCCAGATAGTTGCCGTAGAGCGCCTGCCACGCGGTCAGCAGACGTTCCTGCATTCGATAGATGCGCATATCCTTGGCGAATTCGGGCTGCGTCAGAATCCGTTCGAGAATGCGCAGTTCGTTGAACGTCGCCGCATGATGCTCCTGAACGTCCCAGCTTTCGCGCTCGGCCCGTGCGCGAAACAATACGGTCGGCACCATGCCGGCCAGCATCAGGAAAGGAATCCACCACGCCGTCTGCCCCGTCAGCAACAGAATTGGAACGATCATCACCGTCCCGACGCAGACGCCATACAGATGCAGGACGAGGTCGCCCACCTCGTCGCTCGCGTTGGCCGCGAGAATCGCTGTTTCGCGCAACTCGGCATCCTCGTGGATATCGAGGCTCGGGAACGTCGCGACGATCGCGTTCACATCCCGCTTCAACAGCATCCGGGACGAATCGCGCAGCGCGTCCACGATGAAACTCGATATCGCGTTCAATCCATCGTGAAAGCCGCCGAGAATGAAGTAGGCGATGACGAGCGCCATGACGGCAGCGGCGGCCGCATTGGACGTGAGGCGCTCGATCAGTTGCGCGTTGAGATAGAGCAGCACGCTCGGTATGACGCCGACGACGAGATTCGACACGATCGCGAGACTCAGCGCGCGCGGCGCCGCGCGCCATAGCAGCGACAATGCCTCGCCGAGATTGCGCAGGGTATTCGTGGCTTTCATGGCGACAAATCAGCCCGCAAGGGCACGTAGTGGACGAAACTTCAAATGCTCGACGATCGAGGATCGCGCTCCGGAGAACTTCAGGAGCCAGGTCTCGAGATCAGATTTCGCAATCGAAATACAAACGAAAGAATATATAAATATTGCGAAAAGAAAAACGCCGAATTTCTGCAAACGAACCGGAAAAGGAGAGATGCCCACGCCGGAAGCCCTACAGTTCGAAGGGCTCTCGTCATTTCAGGCAAGAATTGGCCCGATGCGACAAAAACGCACACCTCCTGTCACGCCAATAGGAAGATCAATTTTTGGAAAACTATCGATGAGGACTATTACTTTTGAGAATTGACTATCAAATAATTTTGGCGACTTTGCAATTTATATTGCATCCACGGATCGCTTTTTGAGAAAACATGTTCCAAATTTATCCGGACAACTTTTCCGAGCGAATCGCGTCAATACTTCGCGATCCGCTCGATCGCACGGAACATTGACAGACTCACCGGCGATACCTGCGGATCCGCGGTCGAAACACCATCACGGATCCGCTGACACAAAAGTACGGGACACACCCTCGCCTCCGGGCGGCGCCATTGCCGCCGTCCGCCCCGCCCGCTCGTCAAACCGCACTCGCCTCGCCAATCCGCCCGATATCCTCCTGATCGAGCTGAACACGCATCGCCTCACCGAGCACCTTCAATTGCGCCAGCGTCGTTGCGCTCGCAATCGGCGCGGTGATGCTCGGCCGCGCGATCTGCCAGGCGAGCGCGACGGCCGCGGGCTGCGTGCCGTGCTTGCTCGACACGTCGTCGAGCGCCGCGAGGATGCGGCGCCCGCGATCGTCGAGATACCGCGCGACGCCCTCGCCGCGCACGCTCTTCTTCAGGTCCGCCTCGGAACGATACTTGCCCGACAGAAAGCCGCTCGCCAGCGCGTAGTAATTGACGACGCCGAGCTTCAGCTCGCCGACGACCGGCTCGAGATCGCGCTCGTACGCCGCGCGGTCGTACAGGTTGTATTCAGGCTGGATCACGCGATAGGCGGGCAAGCCGTTGCGCCGGCTGACGTCGGCCGCCTCGCGCAGCCGCTCGCCGCTGTAATTCGATGCGCCGACGATCCGCACCTTGCCCGCGTCGATCAGCGTCTGGTAAGCGCCAAGCGTTTCCTCGAGCGGCGCCGTGTCCGCCAGGTCGCCGTGCGAGAAATACAGATCGATGTAATCGGTCTGCAGGCGGCGCAGCGAATCGTCGGCCGCCTTCAGGATGTTCGCCTTCGACAGCCCCGCGCGCGCCGCCAGAAAGCCGACCTTCGTCGCGATCACGACGTGCTCGCGCTTGCCCGAACGCTTCAGCCACTTGCCGATGATCGTCTCCGATTCGCCGCCGCTGTGGCCGGGCGCCCATGCGGAATATACGTCGGCCGTGTCGATGAAGTTGATGCCGGTGTCGGCGAGCGCGTCGAGCAGCGCGAACGACGTGCTTTCGTCGGCGGTCCAGCCGAATACGTTGCCGCCGAACGCGAGCGCCGATACCTGAATGTCGGACGTGCCGAGTGAGCGTAGTGACATCTTTCGTCTCCTGTCTTTACGTTGCGTCGAATCGACCGGCCTCATTCTTCCAGATTCTTTCGTTGCCTGCCTCGCCATCCGCCAGTCGTCATCGGGATGCCCGTTCGGTCAGGCATCGGACGCGGTCGCGGGAGGCTCGTCGAGTTGCAGCTTGCTCGCCTGCCTGACCAGCGTCGCGAACGAGTCCGCCCGCATCTTTCTCATGATGCGACCGCGATGGATCTGGACGGTATATTCCGTAATGCCAAGCATTCCAGCCGCCTGCTTGTTCAGCAGGCCCTTGGTGAGCAACGGCAAAAGCTCCCGCTCGCGAGGCGTCAGGGTCAGGTAAAGCGCCTGAAGGACCGTTGCTTCGGCCACGTCGCGACGCAGCTCGCGTGCCTTCGCGAGCGCCGCATCGACGGCTTGCATCAGTGCCTGCTCGTCGACGGGCTTCGTCAGGAAATCGACCGCGCCGCCCTTCATTGCCAGCACGGTCGACGGGACGTCGCCTCTTCCGGTGACGAACACGACGGGAATCTGCGTATCGCCGGTGACGAACCGCTGGACTTCCAACCCGCTCATGCCGGGCATTTTCATGTCCAGAATCAGGCAGGCAACGGCGTCCGGGCGCGGCGCGCTCAGGAATTCACGCCCGGACGCGAATGAGCGGACGTTTCTGCCATTCGCGCGCAGCAATGCCGACAGCGCATTGCGCACGCGCTCGTCGTCGTCCACGACGTAAATCCACTCATCGACGGATTCCATGCGATTTCCTCTGTCGCTGCGCCAACCCGGCCCGGAGCGCCAACGTTCCGTGAATACGTCGCACGCGCGGGCATGCCGAAAAATTATAGGCATGACGATCGACGGCCGAAAGCGCGGCGGCGGATCGCGGGATGGCATATGTCCCACGAAAGCTCGTATCATCGACCGCGTCGGCGCCGGCGACCGCAGGAACCATGCGCCGCGCCTCTCGAGGATAGCCTGCTTACCATGCGAATCCCACCTTCCGCTCGAGTCGCCGCCATCGCGGTCGCGGTGTCCGCCGCGTCGTGGCTGTGCGCCGGAATCGCGTCCCGGCGCCCGGGCCGGCCCCGCCCGACGGCCCGCTCGGCGGACCTGCCGTTCGATCTTCCGATCGATCAGCTCAGCCGTTATATCTGGTCGAGAACCGGCGACGGCAAGCTCGAGTACATGAGTCAGGCGATCCTGGACTACAGCGGCCTGACCCTGGACGACCTCCGTGCGCCGTTTACGCTGACGCATCCCGACGATGTCGACATCCCGAACCAGGCATTCGCGCGCGCGAAAGAAACCGGAGAAACACAGGAATACCAATGCCGCTACCGGTCGGCCTCCGGAAAATACGAATGGTTCGCCGCCGTGCTCAACACGCAGCGCGACCGGTGCGGCAACGTCGTCCGCGTATTCGGGATGCACTGGAACATCGACCGGCACATCGGCCTGCAGGAACGGCTTCGCCAGCGAAACCAGACGCTCGAAACCATCGGCAGCCTGTTTCCGGGCCACGTGTGGATCGCCGGGCCGGGCGGCGGCATCGACTATCTGAGCCCGAGCATCCGCGACTACACGGGCATCGATGAAACGCGGCCGGGCGACGCGTACCACGGTGCCGTACATCCGGACGACACGGCCGCCCACGGCGTGTACTGGAACGCCCTCCGGGCCGGCGACGATCCGGGAGAGCTCGAAATTCGCCTGAAGCGCGCGGACGGCGTCTACCGCTGGTTTCTGTGCCGGGCCCGCGCGGTCAGGGACACCCGCGGACAAATCCTCCGATGGGTCGGCGTGAGCTGGGACATACAGGACCGGAAGATGGCGGAGGCCCGCCTCAGGCAGACCCAGGCCGAGCTGGCCCGGGCGACGAAAATCGCGACGGTCGCGGAATTGTCCGCGTCGATCGCGCACGAGCTCAATCAGCCGCTGACGTCCGTCATCGCGAATGCGCAGGCCTGCCGGCGCTGGCTGGCCGCCTGTCCGCCGAACCTGCCCGAGGCGACGGTGTCGGTCGAAAGCCTGATCCGCGACGCCCGCTCCACCGCCGACACCATGCAGAGCATTCGCGCGCTGTTCAAGCGGCAATCGTTCCAGAAGCAGGCGCGCGACATCCGGAATCTGGTGCGCGAAGCCGTGCGGCTGCTCCGGGAAGACGAGCACAAGCGCGGCGCCGACATCGTCTTTCAATTTCCGGACGATCTGCCGCCCGTGTTCGTCGATCAGATCCAGATACAGCAAGTGCTCATCAACCTGATCTCGAACGGAATAGAAGCGGCCGAGAATACGGGCCGCTCACCGAGGATCATCGTCACCGCCAAACCGCTCGACACGCAGACCATGCTGCTCGAAGTCGTCGACAACGGCTCGGGCATCGTCGAGCGCGACAGCATCTTCAACCCGTTCGTGACGACGAAAACCAAAGGCATGGGCATCGGCCTCGCGGTATCCCGCTCGATCGTCGAAGCGCACGAGGGCCGGCTCACCGCGTCCAACAATGCCGGCGTCGGCGCCACGTTCAGCGTGATCCTGCCGGTCGCATCCGGCGGGACGCCGCACGTGACGCAAGCCTGAGCGGCACCGACGGCTGACCTCCGACGGCGCCGACGGCACGAGGGCCCGACGGCCGACGCGCGCATACCAGCAATATGTAATGGCAGGCTCCCGTTCATCCGGCTAGGATCCTGTCGAGGCGGGCTTGCTGCCCGGTGCCGATCAGTCGCGCAACGACGCGAACGCCCGATGGGCCGCGTGACGGAGCATGCAATGCAAGAGGCCGTGTCAATCGACCGGGTCTGGCGCAACACGATGGCGCTCGTCGGCGCCGGTGAGCGCCCGCCGGCACCGCAGCGGGATCGCATTCACGCCGGCTATCGCCGTGACGCGTACCACGGCTGCTCGATCCGAATACTGGAGCGCCAGGCCGCCACCAGCGCGACCGTCGCGTGGATGGACGCGACCGCCTGCTGCTACGGCGAGCAGATCTGGCGGCGCTGCATCGCGAGAAGAAACGGCGTCTGCGCCATCAGCGGGCAACGCATCGCGAAAGGCGACCCGATATACCGCCCTCGCCTCGTCCATCCTGTGCCGCGCAACTTCGACGCGATGATTCTCGCTTCCGTGATAGAAGCCGTTCCGTTGAAAGATGCGGCCGAGCCGCGCAATGCCCGCTGACCCGCGCGCCGCCACTCCGCCACTCCGCCGCTCCACCACTCCACCACTCCACCACTTCGCCGCTCCGGATAACGAACGAACGCGCGGCCCGGCGATCGAGCCGGGCCGCGCGTTTTCATCGTGACGCAGACGGCTTCAATGCCCCGGGTATCAAGCCGGGGAATTCGTGATCGTCAGCTTGTTGTTGACCGACGTCACGCCCGGCACGCCCTTCGCCGCCGCCTCCGCCTTCTCGATCTGCGCGTTGTCGGGCACGCTGCCCGACAACGTCACGGCGCCGCCCCTCGCACGGACGACGAGATTCGACACGTCGACGCCGTTCCCCTTGGCAATCGCCTTGCGCACCGCGTAGCTGAGCTTGCGGTTGGCCTTTCGCGCGGCCTTCGCGGCAGCTTTCGCATCGCTTTTCGTCGCGGCCGGTGCCTCCGGCGATGCAGGCGCGCTCGCCTGCGCGTAGACGCTGCCGGATACGCACAGCGCGAGCGCCGCCGCGCCCAGTGCTTTCAACACGATCGACTTCATGCTCTCTCCTTTGTGGCTTCGGGACCGGGCGCGCAACACGCGCGCCGGGTGGGCTCAGTGTTTTACGTTCTCGCTGCTTCGACGCCGACGTCACGGGCGATACGGCCAACCGTCCGCTCATGCACAGTGCACGCACCGCTGCCGGGAAATCGGCTCGTGTACTTTAACTCATTTGATTCCCGACAGGTCCGGGCTATTCGCACCCCCACCCGCCCCCCCGCCCGCCCCCCCCGCCCGCGCACCAACGTCGACGCAAACCGGATGCGCGCGCAACCTCCAGATGCACGCATGGCGACACCCCATACGTTGGTGTGACGCCCGTTTCGGCCGGGCGGTTGTATCGTCGATGGCAGGGGCTTCCGGCGTTCCGGCCGCGGCCCGTCCGCCGGAAAAACGCGATGAACATGCCGCATGTGATTGCCGTGGTCGACGACAACGAATCGGTCCGGCAAGCGATCGGCGGGTTCGTTCGATCCTGCGGCTATTTCGCGTATACGTTCCCGAGCGCCGAAGCCTTCCTGCACTCGCTCTATTTCGACGTGACCGAATGCCTGATCACCGATCTCGACATGCCGGCGATGAGCGGCGTCGAGCTGATTCATCAGGTCAGGGACAAGGACGCGCGGATACCGGTGATCCTGATCAGCGCGAGCCACGACGAACCCGATGTCAGACAGGCCGAACTCGCCGGATGGTGCCGCGTGTTGCCGAAACCGTTCGACGGCTCGTGCCTGCTCGAATCGATCGTCCGCGCGCTGGGCCCGCGTTCCGGCAACGCGTGGCCGCTGCGCGCGAGTTAGGCTCGCCGCCGCGGATCGGCTCGCATCACGACTCGCATCGTGGCTCGCATCGTGGCTCGCGTCACGTCGACGTTCGCGTCAGATCCTCGAGCAGTTGCAGATCCGTGACCGAATAGGCGAGCGAGAACCGGAAGCCCGCGCCGACCTTGACGAGCCCGAGCGCATGAATCTCTTCGCCCCGGACGTCCGGAAACAGCAATTCGGCATCGCCACTCCATGCGTCGGCGAGCGTCAGGTTGTCGGTGACAGACAGCACCAGTTCGTCGACGGCCGGCTTGTCGTGCGCGCCCGCGGCCAGGCTCGGGAAGAAGCGGCGATTGACGGTCGGGCGCGTCAGCAGCGACTTCGGATCCGACACCGGCTGACGCAGCGTGATCCGGGCCTGCGCGACACGCTCGCCGTGCACCGACAGGCTCGCGCCGAAGCGGGAGCCCGGCGCCAGCGGCGCGGCTGCCGCACTGGGCGCGGCGAAGGTACGCGTCTGATGAACGGCGGCCAGTTTCTTCGGGAAGCCCTGCACCCAGCCCCGCGCGATCGCGGCATCGTTGTCGACGTAGATATAAGGGCACCACATCACCCGCCTCCCCTTATGCAGCGCATCGACGAGGAACAGGCATTCACGGTATTGATAGCGCGCCGGATCGAGATGCTCTTCGTTCTCGCCAGTGAATTGCCAGTCGATGAACAGCACCATCGCATGGCCGTGGGACGACGGATCCGGATCGAGGCCGCGCGGCAGGACTGCCTTCGCCGCGTCGGCGTCCGCCCAATATTCGATGCCGACCACGTCGCCGGAGTAGTGCCACGGCGGCGGCGGGTTCAGCGACGCCTTTCCCAACGGCGACAGCGGGACCATATAACCCTTGAGCATGCGAACCTCCACTGAATGACGATACGATCGGCGCCGGGCCGACAACGCGCCGCGCCCGATTCACGATAGCCGCGGCGCCGGTTCGCGGCCACTCTCCGTCGGGATGCCGAAAGGACCGACGTTCGGATAGCCCGGCCATACCGATGTCCGGCGGGTGCGTGCGTGGATCGAATGCACCGCGAACGTCGGACGGGAAAACGGCGAGTTCGGCAAATCTTACCTACGCTGCGTGCGTGAATGCCGGCCGTGATAATGACGCTTCGCGCCCCGCATCAGCAAAGGAGAATCATGGCTCATGTCCTCGATGAACCGCCTCCCGCGCTGTCCCGATCCATCGTGTACGTGATCGACGACGACGATTCGCAGCGCCACGCGCTATCCAGCCTGTTCCGCTCGACGGGCATGCACGCCGAGTCGTTCGCGTCATGCGACGCGTTCCTGCAATTCGAGCGGCCTGAGGTGCCGAGTTGCCTGCTTCTCGACGTGCGTCTGCGAGGCTACAGCGGGCTGGTGTTCCAGACCCAGGAAGCGCAGCGGCGCGATCCGGTGCCGATCGTCTTCATGACCGCGCACGGCGACGTGTGGATGTGCGCGAAGGCGATGAAGGCGGGCGCCGTCGACTTCCTGACCAAGCCGCTTCGCGATCAGGAGGTGCTCGACGCGGTGGCCGCCGGCATCGAGCGCGATGCCGCGCGAAGGCAATCCGTCGAGCTCAATGCGGATCTGCAGCGGCGCTACGCGACGCTGACGCCACGCGAGCGCGAAGTGCTGTCGCACGTTTTGCGCGGCTCGCTGAACAAACAGATCGCGGCCGATCTCGCGCTGAGCGAGGTCACCGTCAAAATGCATCGCGGACAGGTGATGCACAAAATGGGATCGCGATCGGTCGCCGACCTCGTGCAGAAGGCCGGTCTTCTCGGGCTCGCGCCGCTCCGGTGGAACTGACGCGCGCGCGTCGCGCGATACGCGCCGACGGATCGCGAACGGGTTTCGGCGAACGGACATGAACGACGTCATCGCACTTGGCGCGTTGTCGCTATCGGCGATTGCGCTTTCATGGCTCGCGTACCGGACGAAAACGCTCGGTGCGACCGTCGGCACGCTGAAGGCCGAGCGCGACGCGCTCGACGCGCAGCATCGCCGGTCGGCGTCCGAGAGCACGCGCATCCGCGACATGCGGGCATCGCTGTCCGACGAGATGCGCGCGACCGCGGTCGAAGAGCTCGCCGCTTCGCTCGCGCACGAGATCGCTCAGCCGTTGTCGGCCATCGTGCTCGATGGCCAGGCGTGCCTGCGATGGCTGAATCATCCGCACCCGCCGCTTCACGAGATTCGCGAGTGCGTCGAGCGCATCGTCGACGACGGCCATCGAACCGCGGAGACGATCCAGCGGATTCGCGCGCGTGTCCGGCGCGCCGAGCCGCAACCGGTGCGCGTCGCGTTGAATGAAGTCCTTCAGGAACTCGCGCCGCTGATGGAGCGGGAGACGGCCGCGTGCGGCACGCGGCTCGCGTTCGAGCTTGCGCCGGCGCTGCCGGACGTGCTCGCGGATCCGGTCCTGCTGCAGCAGCTCGTGATGAATCTGATGCAGAACGCGCTCGAAGCGATGCGCGGCATCGAAGACATCGAAGACCACGACAGCATCGAGGCCCGCGCGCCGACGATCATCGTGTCGACGGAAACGACGGCATCGGGAGATCCCGCGATCGCGCTGTCGGACAACGGCCCCGGCGTCGCCGATGAAGATCGGGAGCGCGTGTTCGAGCCATTCTTCACGACCAAGACGCGCGCCGCGGGCATCGGCCTGTCGATCTGCCGGTTCGTCGCGCAAGCGCACGGCGGCGAAATCGTCGTGCACGGCAACGCCGGCCACGGCGCCACCTTCACGGTCACCTTCCCGGCCGCCGCGCCGCGCGCGCGCCCGGCCGCAACCTAGCCCGTGGCCAGGCAAGCGCGGCGCGCTTCGGCGCGCTTCAGCACGCGCGGCAGGTCATCGCTTTACAGAAAGTTTTCTCGCACCATCTCCAGCACGTCCGCACCACGCCCGTTGAGAATCGCACGAACCGAGTACAACGCCATGCCCAGCACCGGCTTCGCTTCGATGAACGGCGGCTTCACCAGCTCCAGCGGATTGACGAGGACGTTCAGCAGCGCCGGGCCGGGCTCGGCCAGCCACGCGTCGATCGCCGCATCGAGCTCGGAAGCCTGCCTGACCGTCTTCCCCCACAGGCCGATCGCCTCGGCCACCTTGCCGAAGTCCGGGTTCTTCAGCCGCGTGAATGTATCGAGCATGCCTTCGGACTTCTGTTCGATTTCGACGAAGCCGAGCTTGCCGTTGTCGAACACGATGATCTTGATCGGCAGCGCTTCCTGAATCAACGTGAGCAGTTCGCCGAACAGCATCGACAGCCCGCCGTCGCCGCACATCGCGATCACCTGACGATCGGGGCAGGTCTTCTTCAGGCCGATCGCGCTCGGCAGCGCCGACGCCATCGTGCCGTGCAGCAGGCTGCCGTAGATGCGCCGCTTGCCGTTCGCTTTCATCACGCGCAGCGCCCAGACGATCGGCGAACCGTCGTCCGCGCAGACGAGCGCATCGTCGGCGAGGCGGCCGTCAAGCACCGACGTCAGATAGGAACCCGGAATGGAGTCGTTGCGGCCCGGCACGAGCGCCTTCGTCTGCGCGTCCATCGCCTTCTCGTAGCGCTCGACGCACGCCGTCTGAAACGACGCGTCCTCTTTCTGTCTCAGGTGCGGCAGCAGCGCCTGCAGTGTCGGCTGGACGTCGCCGACCGCGCCGAGTTCGATGTGATGACGCCGCCCCAGATGCATCGGATTGATGTCGATCTGCACGATGTTCGCGTTGTCCGGATAGAACTGGCGCCACGCGAAATCGGCGCCGAGCAGCAGCAGCGTGTCGCACTTGAGCACCGCGTTGTATCCGGCCTCGTTGCCGAGGATGCCCGTCATCCCGACGTTGTACGGATTGTCCGGCTCGAGGAAACACTTGCCGCGCGACGTATGCGCGATCGGTGCCTTGAGCCGCTCGGCGACCGCGACGATTTCGCCGAGCGCGTTCTCGCAGCCGCTCCCCGCATAAATCGCGACCCGCCGGCCGGCATTGAGGATGTGCGCGATCCCGGCGATCTCCTCGTCGTTCGGCCGGATCGTCGGGCGGGTGTGATGAACGCGGTACGGAAAATCCTCCTGAACTTCGCAATGGGAAATGTCGACCGGCACGATCAGCACCGCGACGCCCCGTTTCGCGAGCGCGGTCTGGCACGCGAGCACCGTCTTTTTTCTGGCCTGCTCGGGCGTCAGGATCATCTCGCAGAACACCGAGCATTCCTTGAAGACCGACTTGAAATCCACTTCCTGAATGAACTCGAAGCCCATCTCGGTCATCGATACCTGGCTCGCGATCAGCACGACCGGCGCATGGTTCCGGTTGGTCTCGTAGAGCCCGTTGATGAAGTGCAGGCTGCCCGGACCGCAGCTTCCCGCGCATGCGGTCAGGTTGCCGGTGTGCAGCGCCTCGGCGCCGGCAGCGAACGCGCCGGCCTCTTCATGACGAACGCTGACCCAATCGATCGAGCTGCGATCGAGGTTCTCCGCGATCAGGTTCAGCGTGTCGCCGACGATGCCGTAGCAGCGCTTGACGCCCGCCTGTTCGAGAACGTCCACGATGATTTCCGCCACTTTCGTGCCCATGTGAGTCTCCGGTCCGATGCTTCGTTGCACGTCGAAGTGCTCACGATAGAGCGGCGGCGGGAGCGGCGGACATCGTACCGACGGATGCGGGGCGCACATGATTTGGTATGCGCACCCCATACTTTCGTGTGACGAGCGGCGCGATCATCGAAGGTTCATCACCGGTTCATCGACGGCCCTCCTCCGCCGCCGCGAAGGCCGCCGCCGGCAGCCGCGCGCGAAACGCATCGATGCAGCGCTGCCGGTTCGCTTCGCGCAACGGCGACAGACGAATCCTGATCCGCGTCGGCTTCGCGCCGGCCGGCGCGTTGTGCGGCCGATAGTCGACGGTCAGCATCTTCCCGGCCACGTCGACGCGCGTCACTTCGCTGTACAGCACCGTATGCCAGCCCGAGACCGGCGCGAGCTTCGTCTCGAAGCAATCCGAATCGAACGTCACGTACGTGCTGGCGCGCCGCCAGACGCCGATCACGATGCACATCACCGAGCCGCTGATCGCGCCACCCATGCCGGCGGAACGGTCGTCCAACAGACCGAGAACCGCGCACAACACCAGCAGCACCGATCCGCAGACGATCATCGGCACCGCCTGCCGGTCCGCGCGGAACGCCAGAATGCCGGCGCCCGGCTGCCCGCCCGCCGTCTCGCTCATGCGGCGGGCGGCGCGCCGCCGTCGGTCGACGCGAGCTGACGGCGCTCGGCGAGGTCATCCTTCGCCGCCTTCATCACGTTGCGTGCGCCGATCATCGCGACGAGCCCCAGCGGCACGAACGCGATCGACCCGACGATCACCAGGATCCCGCCGGCCTTCTTCTTGCCCGCGGCGATCAGAATCAGCCCGAGCAGCGACAGCGCCCACACCAGCACGACGATGGTCAGGATCATCTTCCCGGACGAATCGGGAAGGTCGGCCGTCTGCGCCTGAACGCCCAGCGTTGCCAACAGATTCAGCACGACCCCTATGCTTGCCAGCCACATGGCTCTCTCTCCTTATTTGTGTTTTTCATTTCGTTGCGCGCACATCGATCGGCGAAAGCATTTGGAAAGCTTGTGAACGCCGGTTCACGTGCAACGCGGTAATCAATATAACATTCGTAGTCGCAAACGTTTTCGAGGAGTGTTTCGATATTGGAAGCGTGCGCTTTTGCGGCTCCGATGGCCGCACCCGGGGTGGTCAGTTGCTCGAGCAACCGCTGCAGCCGCTCGACCCGCCACTGCTGGCGCTGCAACTGCTCGAGCCGCTGCCACCGCCGGACGTGTCGCCGCCCGAGTCGCCGGAACCCGAGCCGATCGACGCGCCGGACGCGATCGGCGACGCGACCAGCGCCGATTCGTACTCGGCCCAGATCGTGCCGGCCAGCACGCCGGTGCCGGCCAACGCGACGCTCCACAGCAGGTTGTCCGGCGCCGCGCCACCGCCGGACAAGCCCTCGCCGCGCCGGCGATGCACGTCGAGCGCCGCACCGGCGGCCGCGGTCGGCCCACCGCAGCCGAGGCCGATCAACTGCGCGGCCAGCGCCCGGTACGCGATCGCGAACGCGGCCATCTCGACCAGCAGCCACATCACCGGGCGGCCGCGCGACAGGCCGATCAGCACCTTCGCCGCGCCGAGCCCGAGCACCAGCAGCACGATCGCGCGCGCGGCCAGCCGCGCCCCGCGCATCGCGTGCGGCGCCCATATCCATCCCTCGCGCTGCAGCGCGTCCGCCATCACGGACGCCTCGGCGACGAGCCGGTCGCGGAATTTCGTCCACCGCACGCGGCGCTGACTCTGCCGGGTCAGCCATATCCACGTGTCCCCATGGCGGCCGAGCGGCTGCCGATCTTCCGCGATCACGTATGCGGCGCCTTTCGGCGGCCGCGCAATGTGAATCGCGCCGGCGTCGAGCAGCGCGAGCGTCGCGACCTGAGTCATCCGCAACGCGTCGCCCGCGATCAGCGCGACCTCGTCCGGTTCCAGTCGGCGCGGCGTGCCGCCGTCGGCGGCACCCCACGGCCGGCGCCAATACGCGAATCGATGCAGGCCGGCGATCAGCAGCCACGCGATCACGCACACGGTGGGATAGAAAGCGAGAAAGAGCGGCCCGGGGTAGTTCAGCATGTCGAATTCCTGTGCAGATGCGCCTGACGCGGTGACGCCGAGGCCGGCCACGAGCCATGAGAACGTCGAGATCGCCCCCATCATCAGTTATCCTCAAAAGCCCCCGACCGCAATCGCGATCCCGACGGCAAACCCCTGCACGAATGCGGTCACGACGCTTCGCCGGCACAGCCCGATGGTCCCGCGCACGCGCGCGTCGAGCGCCCTGCCCGCTTTCGCGCCGTCGATCCAGCCGAGATCGGCGAGCGCGCGATCGAGCGCGGCGAGCGCATCGCCGTGCTCGCGCGCCGGGTCCGACGCGGCGCGATCGAGCGCCGCGAACAGCCGGCGATCGATCGCGATCCGCAGCGCGAGCCACAGCGCGACGCCACCCGACGTGGTACTGACGATCGCGAGCAGCACGCGCGCGACCGGCATCTGCGCCCAGCTCGCGGCGATCCACCAGCCGGCGCCGGCGGCGGCGAGCGTCGCCGCGTTCGCCCAGCAGCCCGCGTCGAGCACGCCGCGCGCGGCGGCGATCCGGAACGGCACCGACGAATCGCGCATCATCCCGCTCCGTTCCGCATGGCCGCGGCACCGCGATCGATCCAGTCCTGCAGCGCCGCGACGACGGCGTCGGACCACACCGCATGCGGCTGCACGGCGCGCACCGCATCGAGCGCCGCGCGCGCATCGCGCAGCCCGCGCCGCATCGCGATCCACGCGGCCGCGCACAGCACGCTGCGCCCGTAGCCGAGCGCGCAGCAGACGAGCACGTCGCGGCCGTCGCCATGCAGGCGCGCGAGCGCATCGACCGCCCGCTGCAATTGCTGCGCGGACGGCACGACGAGATCGAGCTGCGGCACCGCCACATACGCGAGCGACGCATCGCGCGCGGCCCAGCGCGGCATTTCGGCGGTCAGGTCGACGAGCGCGTCGAAGCCGTGCCGGTGCAACTCGCCGGTCGTCGGCGCGCGCCCGATCGACACGCGCGCGTCGATGCGTGCCGGCACCGGGCGCCGGAACGTCCATGCGCGCGAATTGACGAACGCGCCGGCGATCGTTGGCGCGAGCAGCAGCCGCATGTACGGTGGGAAGTGTCCTTGCGCGTCTTTGCGGAACGCGCCCGGTGCGCCTCGCCAGTAGATCCCCGCGACGCACGCAAGCGCGAGCGCGCCCCACCCGGCCAGAAGCGCACAGCCGACCGCGCCGGGCACGCACGCGATCGCGCCGAGCGCGGCGACGAGCGCCGCGAGCGCATAACGCCGCGCGAGCCGGCGGCTCGCCGCGCCCGGCATCGCGTCGACGTCGGGCATGCGTGCTGCCGCGTCGCGCAACGGGAACAGGAACAGCGCGAGGCAACCGACCGCGGCGCCGGTCGGCACGTCGATCGCGTGATGCTGATACGTGGTCAGCACCGACACGCCGATCGCCGCGAACCACAGATGCAGCGCGACGCGCGACGCTGTCCGCCGCAGATGCCGCGCATACACGGCCCATAGCACGACGAGCAGGCCGATGTGCAGCGACGGCGCCTGGTTGTACGGCTTGTCGAACCCGGCGAGCAGCGTGAACAGCGCGCCGGCGAGATGGCCGGCCTCGGGCCGCTCGAAGCCGAAGCGCAGCGGCCACGCAATGAAGCACGCGACCGAGATCATCTGCACAGTCAGCAGACGCTTCACGTGATCGGACAGATCGTCGCGGCGCGTCCAGAGCAGGAACGACAGCGCGTAGAACAGATCGATCGACCAGTACGGCACGATCGTCCACGGCACGAACGGAATCGCGTGCTCCCAGCCGAACGCGAACGTCGGCACCGACGCGCGATGCGCGGCGAGCCAGTTCGCGAAGCCGTATGTCGAGAAGAACACCGCCCCCATCACGGCGAGCCAGCCGACGCGCAATGCGAGCGACGCGTCGTCCGCGCTCGCCGCGCGGCGAGCGGCGAGGTCTCGCGCGTTTGAGCCGACGTCGCTCATCGCGTGTCGACCCGCTGCGCGAGGCTGACGGTGAAGATGCCCATCTCGTCGATCCGCTGCTCGAGCTTGCGGAACCCGGCGCGCGCGACGAGCTCGTCCATCTCGGCCTGCGACCGGCGCCGCATCACCCACGTCGCGTCGCCACGATGATTGTTCAGCGCGCGCGCGATGAATTCAAGCTGCGGGTGCCACGGCTGCCCGGTATAGACGAGATAGCCGCCCGGCGGCACCGCCCGCGACAGCCCGCTCAGCGACCGCTCGATCAGCGCGTTGTCGCCGAACAGCTCGTAGAGGCCGGACACGATCGCGAGCGTCGGGCGCGGCTCGAGCCCGGCGAGCGACACTTCGTCGAATGCATCGCCCTGCACGAAACGCGCGATCGATTCGAGATTGCGCTGCCGGATCAGCTTGCGCCCCGCATCGACGTTCGGCGGGCTGTAGTCGCGCAGCACGATGTCGTCCGGTTCGATGCCGTCCTGCCGCGCCACCGACGCGATCGCATCGAGCACGTAGCGGCCGTGCCCGGCAGCGACGTCGACGATCCGCACCGCGGCGCCCGCGTGCCGCAGCCGCGCGATCGCGGCGCCGATCAGTTGCTCGAGATGCACCTTGCGCTGCCGGATGCCGACCCAGCCGGGCGAATCGAGGTACGTGCGGTCGATCAGCCGCCCGACCCCGAAGCGGCCCTGCGCGCTGTCGCGGTACACGTAGTCGAGCGTCGAACCCGAATCGAAGCCGAGCCGCAGCCCGAGCGCGATCCCGTCCGACAGCGCGCCCGACGCCCTCAGCCCCGCACGCGTCACCGCCCAGTACGCGCGTGCGAACGGATTCGTGGGCGGACGGCCGAGCGCCGCGTACTCGTCGTGGAATGCGCCGCGCCGGTCGGCATCCGCGAGCGACACGCGCGGGCTCGGCGCGTCGAATTCGCGCAGCACGAACGCGCGCAGCGGCGCGAGCGCCTGTGCGCGATCACGCTCGCCGAGCGTGTCGTGATAGAAGCCCGGCAACTCGATGCGCTCCTTGCGCGCGGCGCCGAGATGCTCGTAGAAGCGATCCTGCGGGCCGCGATGGACGACCCAGTCCGCGCCCGACACGAGCAATTGCGTCGGCACCGTGATCGCGGCCGCGTCGGCGACGATCCGCTTCGCTGTGTCGTGCAGGTCGAGCAGCATGTTGACCGCGATCGGCCTCGTGATCAGCGGATCGGCGGCATAGCTGTCGATGCGGACCGGATCGTGCGTGAGAAATTTCGGCTTCACGTAGCTGTTCACGTAGAACAATCCGCGCAGCTTGTACAGCGCGCGCAGGCCGGGGCGCGCGAACGGCACGTAGAGCTTGATGTGGAATGCCGGCGACGCAACGACGAGGCAGCGCACCGGCGGCGCATAGTCGTGCACCCAGGTCGCCGCGAGCACCGCGCCGACGCTCTGGCCGACGATCGCGAGATCCTCGATCGGAATGCCGTGCACGTCGCGGATGTGCTCGGCGAACGTCTGCAGGTCGCGCACCGACGCAGCCGCGCTCGGGCTGTAGCCGCGCGGGCCCGGCGACAGCCCGTGACCGCGCGCGTCCCACGCGAAGAATGCGAAATCGGGCAGGTCGAGCTCGTCGACGAGGTGCGCGACGCGCGCCGAATGCTCGTGCCCGCGATGCAGCAGCACGACCGCGCCACGGCAGCGCGCGCCCGTCGCGGGCCAGTGCCGGTAGAACAGTTGCTCGCCGTCGTGCGTGGCGAAATGCGCCTGCTGGGCGACGCGTACGCTCATGCCATCTCTCTCGTTTCGTTATTCGAATGTTTCGACGCCGCCTCTCGGGTCGAATGGTTTCGACGCCGCTCATTGGGCGTCGCGGCGTCAGCCGCCCGCTTCGGCGACGCCCGCCCGCACGCGCCGCACGATCGTCACGACCGCGAGCACGATCAGCAGCCACCACAGCCCGCGCGCGAGCCCGCCGACCGGCAATCCGAGGCCGATCCACAGCGCGAACGCACCGAGCGCGAGCGCGCGGTCGCTCTTGCCGAGCGGGCCGTCGTAGCGGCGGCTCGCGCCGGCGAGCGGGCCGATCAGCCCCGCGCACTCGACGATCACGGCCGCGATCGCGAACAGCCACACGTCGGCCGGCGCGAGCGCGGGCGCGGACAGGAACGGCAGCACGAGCGCGACGTCCGACACGACGTCGCCGAGCTCGTTCAGATACGCGCCGAACGTGCTTTTCTGCCCATGCTCGCGCGCGAGCATCCCGTCGATCGCGTTGAGCGCCATCCGGACGAACAGCCAGATCGGAATCAGCAGGAACAGCACGCGCGCGAACACGCCGAGCCCGGCCAGCGCGCCGACGACGATCGAGCCGCCAGCCGCGAAAAGCGTGACCTGATTCGCGGTGACGCCGCGTTCGGCCAGCGATTCGGTGAGCGGACGCAGCTTATTCTGGAATTTGGGTTTGAGTGCGTAGAGGCTCATCGTTATTTAACGACCGTTTCAGGGCCGCGCGTCGAAATCGATTGAAGCGCCGGTGAAAAGAACTGCGTCATCCTCGCCGAGTGCCACGCTTGCGTCAAGCGGCCGGATTTAAAGCGGTGATTTTCGCCCACGCCGCGTGCAAACCGGCATTGCGCGGCGGTCTGGAGTTTTATCCGGAAACTCGCGATAATCCGCTGGCTCGAGTGCGTCGAAGCCTGTCCGCCGAATCGCATTCGCGCGCTCGTGCAAAAAGCCGATTTTCGTCGACTCGATTCGTCAGCGCGGATATATCCATTTGAAAGACGTTAAAGAGAGGCCGCCCGGCGCGAAATGCGCGGCGCCGGCATACCGGGAAATCAACCGCCTCGCGCGCGCGACGTCGCGGCGGGCATCCGATCGGGAGCGTCGCGGATGAAGATCCGGCATGTCTGGCAGCGCGACTTCCTGCTCGCGATCGTGCGGCTCGTCGCGGGCGCGTATCCGGTCTGGCAGCGGCCGCCGTCGACCGCGACGCAGACCCTCTACTTCTCGAATCACACGAGCCACATCGACACGCTCGCGATTCTCGCCGCGCTGCCGCGCGACGTGCGCGCGGTCGTACGGCCGGTCGCCGCGCGCGACTACTGGGACAGCGGCAAGCTGAAGCGGCACATCGCGCAGAACCTGCTGAACGTCGTGCTGATCGACCGTCACCACGAATCGGGCGGCGATCCGCTCGAGCCGGTGCGCGACGCGCTCGCGCAAGGCCATTCGATCATCCTCTTCCCGGAAGGCACGCGGGGCGCCGACGCACTGCCGCAGCCGTTCAAGAGCGGGCTGTTCCACCTCGCGAACGAATTCCCGCACGTCGCGCTGACGCCCGTCTATCTGGAGAACCTGCAGCGGATCATGCCGAAAGGCGCGATCTGGCCGGTGCCGCTGATCTGCAAGGTGTATTTCGGCGCGCCCGAAGCCCGCGGCGAGCATGAAGACAAGCCCGCGTTCCTCACCCGCATGCGCGACGCGCTCGTCGCGCTCGCACCGCACCGGCCCGTGGGCTGAGCGGCGCGCGTCACCCCATCCGCTTCCGATCCGGACAACGAACATGCGAACACTCTTCTGGGAACTGGTCGCGGGCGTCACGGGCCTGCTGGCCGTCGCGACCGTCGTCGGCGCGATCCTCGGCGCGCGCGAAGGCGGCAACAGCGCGACGATCGTCAACCTGAACCAGCGAATCCACGCGTGGTGGGCGATGATCGCGGTGATGGTGATCGCGATCGGTCTCGGCAACAACGTGACCTACGTCGTATTCGCACTGCTGTCGTATCTGACGCTGCGCGAGTTCATCACGCTGACACCAACCACCGCGAGCGACCACACGACGCTGTTCATCGCGTTCTTCGTCGCTATTCCGGTTCAGTACCTGCTGCTCGCGATCGACTGGTACGGGATGTATTCGATCTTCGTGCCGGTGCATCTGTTCTTCGCGATGTCGCTCGTGTCGGCGCTCACGCAGGATACGCGCGAGTTCCTGAGCCGCAACGCGAAGATCAACTGGGCGCTGATGGTCTGCGTGTACGGGCTGAGCCACGCGCCCGCGGTGCTGATCCTCGACATTCCGCACTACGCGGGCGAGAACGCGCTGCTGCTGTTCTACTTCCTGCTCGTCGTGCAGATCAGCGACGTGCTGCAGTACGTCGTCGGCAAGCTGTTCGGACGACGAAAGATCGCGCCGCAGCTGTCGCCATCGAAAACGGTCGAGGGTTTCATCGGCGGCGGCCTGCTCGCGACGCTGTGCGGCGCCGCGCTGTATCGCGTGACGCCGTTCAGCTTCGGCGCCGCGTTCGGGATCTCGCTCGCGATCGTGATCGCGGGCTTCGTCGGCGGGCTCGTGCTGTCGGCGGTGAAGCGCTCGCTCGGCACGAAGGACTGGGGCTCGATGATCGCCGGCCACGGCGGGATGCTCGATCGTGTCGATTCGATCTGCTTCGCGGCGCCGGTGTTCTTCCATCTCGTCCGGTATCTGTACGTGTAACGCGAAAATAACCGCGCGATCCGCGCGGCGTCCCGGCCCCCCGGTGTCGTTACGCGGCCGGCAGCTTCAGCAACTGGTCGGTCGTCACGATCGCGCCGAACGTGTCGTCGATCGACGCGAGCGCCGAGCGATGCAGCACGTCGTGCGGAATCACACCGCCCGGCGCATCGATGTCGCGCGTCGCGCACGCGTCGTCGACGACGATCACGTCGTAGCCGAGCGGCACCGCGTCGCGCGCCGCACCGGCCACGCACGCATGCGTCATCAGCCCGGTGACGATCAGCGTCCTGATCCCGCTTGCCTTGAGGCGGCTGTCGAGGTCGGTCGTCGGAAACACGCTGACCGACGTCTTCTGCAGCACCACGTGATGCGGCGCGGGCTGCAGCTCGCGATGGAATTCGACGGACTTGCTCGTCTCCGCGAAGACCGGGCTCTCGGCAGGCGCCAGATGCTGCACGTGGAATACCGGCATCCGCTTCTGATCCGCATACGCGATCAGGCGCTGCGTGTTGCGCAGCGCGGGCAGGCCGTTCGGCACCGGCAGGCGGCCATCGAAATATTCGTTCTGGAAATCGATCACCAGCAACGCGGTGCTTTTAGCGTCGATGGCATGCGGCGCGGCGGCGCCGGCGAGGGTCCGGATAGTCGGATGATTCATCGTCTGAGCCTCATTCGTGGGAAATTCGCGATGCCTGTCGCCCGGATGACAACGTGTGCCGGGTGCAATGCGAGACAGGCGCCAGTGTCGAATGCGCGCACGTTCAGCGAAAGCGGCCCGCGGGACAAGTTGTGCTAGGATCGGGCCAACTTGGCAACGGCGCCCGATTTGCACCTCATGCATACCGTCGCAGTGATCGCCTACGAAGGCATCAGCCCGTTCCATCTCTCCGTGCCGTGCATCGTGTTCGGCGACGATCTCACCCGCCTCGGCGCGCCACGTTATCGCCTGCTGGTCTGCGGCGAACGGCCCGGGCTCGTGTCGACGATGTCCGGATTCAACCTCGAAATCACGCACGATCTGTCCGCGCTCGATCACGCGGATACGGTGATCATGCCGGCCTGGCGCGATCCCGACGAACGCGCGCCCGACGCGCTGCTCGATGCGCTGCGCGACGCGCGCCGCCGCGGCGCGCGTCTCGTCGGCCTGTGCCTCGGCACGTTCGTGATGGCCGAAGCGGGGCTGCTCGACGGCCGCACCGCGGCCACGCACTGGGCGTGGAGCGACGACTTCGTGAAGAAATTCCCGCGCGTGACGCTGAATCGCCATGCGCTGTACGTCGAGGACGACGGCATCCTCACGTCGGCGGGCACCGCCGCCGCGATCGACTGCTGCCTGCAGCTGATCCGCTCGGATCACGGCGCGGAAATCGCGAACCGGATCGCGCGCCGCCTCGTCGTCGCGCCGCAGCGTCACGGCGATCAGGCGCAATACATCGAGGCGCCGCTGCCGGTCGCCGAGGGCACCGACACGTTCGGCATCACGCTCGACTGGGCGATCGAGCATCTGGAGCAGCCGCTGTGCCTCGATCTGCTCGCGTCGAAAGCCGGGATGAGCCGGCGCAACTTCACGCGACGCTTCCGGGACAAGACCGGCACATCGTTTTCGCAGTGGATCCTCACGCATCGGCTGAACGCCGCGCAGCGCCTGCTCGAGACCAGCGACAAGTCGCTCGATCACATCGCCGACATCGTCGGCTTCGGCTCGACCGTGTCGTTTCGCCAGCATTTCACGAGCACGTTCTCGATTTCGCCGAGCGCCTATCGTAGACAATTCGGTAGACAGTTCGATGGACAATTCGGTCCGCAATCCGGTCCGCAATCCGGAGGGCAATTCAGCGAGCCGCTCGTCGGGCTTTCAAAGTGACGCGAGCCGCCTCACAATGGCGACGCCCTTTCGGCGACGGACACGCCGCGCCGACACCGACTCCCGCCTTCTTCGAAACACACGATGATTAGACCGCTGTTCGACCTGGACCTGCTGCGCGCGCTCGTGATGGTCGCCGATTGCGGCAGCTTCACGACCGCGTCCGCGCGGCTCCATTCGACGCAATCGACGGTCAGCCAGAAAGTGCGGCGGCTCGAGGAGATGGCCGGACACCGGTTGCTGGATCGCGGCACGCGCGACGTGCAACCGACCGACGCCGGCGAGATCCTGCTCGGCTACGCGCGCCGGATGCTCACGCTGAACGACGACATTCTCGAAGCGCTATCGGGCGCGACGGTCGCGCTGACGGTGCGGCTCGGCGTGCCCGAGGATTTCGTCGCCGGCCGCACGACGCACATGCTCGCCGCATTCAAGCGCCGGCATCCGCAGGTCAAGCTCGAGGTGACGAGCGGCATGAGCCGCGATCTGAGCAACGCGTTCGATCACGGCGATCTCGACCTCGTGCTCGTCAAGCAGCGGCGCGACAGCCGCGAAGCGGTCGCGCGCTGGCCCGAGAAGCTGAAGTGGATCGACAGCGCGGCGCAGCCGTCGTTCGAGCTCGATCCGATTCCGATCGTCGCGTTTCCGCCGCGCGGCCTCTATCGCGACGACATGATCAAGGCGATCGAGGAGCGCGGCCGGCGCTGGCGGATCAGCTTCACGAGCTCGAGCCTGAGCGGCGTCCAGGCGGCGGTCGCCGACGGGCTCGGCATCAGCCTGCTGCCCGCGCGCGCGGTCACGGCCGAGCATAGGGTGCTGACGACGAAGCACGGCTTCGTGCCGATCGAGTCGATGGACATCGCGATCCTGCACCGGCCGACGGTCGACCCGGTCGTCAAGGAGCTCGCGCTCGCGCTCGGCGAGCTGATCGAGCACGAGCGGCGGTGATCGTCACCGCAAGAAGTTCAGCCTCGGCGTGACGGGCGCATCGGTCGCGGGCACGCCGCGCCGCACGACCCAGCGCGCGCCCGGCACGCCGGCAACCGCCGCCGCCGCGTTCGGCGCATCGACCGCGACGAACGTCGCTTCGCAGCCGACTTCGATTCCGTAGCCATCCTTACCGATCACGCGCGCGCCCGCGTGCGTCGCCATTTCGAGCGCGACGTTCAGTTCGTCATCCGTATAAAAGCCCGACCGATAGCCGACGAGATTCGCGCGCTGCAGCATGTCGCCGTTGCCGTACGGCCACCACGCGTCGCCGATGTTGTCGTTGCCGGTGAACACGTGCACGCCCGCCGCGCGCAGTTGCCGCACCGGCGGGAACGCGCAATCGCCGGGCGCGTTCGTCAGGATCGCGACGCCCGCGTCGGCGAGCGCCGCGGCCGTGCGCGCGACGTCGTCCGCCGGCACTTCGCCGAGCGCATACGCGTGACTGACCGCGACGCGCCCATGCAGACCCGACGCGCGCGTGCGCGCCGCGATCCGCAGCAGTTGCTCGATGCCCTGCTGCCCCGGCTCGTGCAGATGGATGTCGATCTTCGCGCCGCGCTTTTCCGCGATACCGAACACGATGTCGAGCTGGCCGTCCGCGTCGCCGTCGAGCGTCGTCGGATCGATGCCGCCGACGACGCCCGCGCCTTCGCGCACCGCCGCGTCGAGCATGTCCGCGGTGCCGGCGCACGACACGACGCCGGCCTGCGGAAACGCGACGAGCTCGATGTCGACGATCCCGCGCCACTTCTCGCGCGCCGCCATCACCGCATGCAGGTTCGTGAGGCCGGTCGTCGCATCGACGTCGACGTGGCTGCGCATCGCGACCGTGCCGAACGCAGCGGCCTGTGCGATCAGCGCGTCCGCGCGCTCGGCGATCGGCCGCGCGGTGCCGAGCAGACGCTTCTCGGCCGCGAGCCGTTCGCGCAGTGTCGCGGCGGGCTCGTGCGGATGCCAGCGGTCGCCGACGAAGCTCTTGTCGAGATGGATGTGGCCGTCGACGAAGCCGGGCAGCACGACCCGGCCGCCGAGGTCGACCGTGTCGGCGGTGGCGCCTTCGGGGCGCTCGGCGCCGACGGCGGCGAAGCGGCCGTCCCGAACGGCCAGATGCAGCGGGCGGCCGTTTCGGTCGACGGCGTTGATGAATACGCGATCAAACATGGGAAGTCTCTCGGTGATGTCCGGCCTTCGGCCGCGTCGATTCACGATGGCGAATCCGGCGCGCCGCGGCCGTGTGTTGGGGAATCGCGGTCACGATATCGGACGCGCTCCGGCCGCACCAATTAAATGTTGCGATGCGACGCATTCGATTCCGCGATGTGCGCGACGACACCGGGCGGAGTTCGCGGCATCGATGCGGGCGGCGTTTTCGGTGCGCGCCCGGGACCGCGAATCCGCGCTCGGGGCCGTGAATTCGCGCGCTCCGGGCCTTGCGGCAAACGGGATGTCGGCGGCAACAGACTTTACACGTTGTTACGCGCGCGGCCCGGACGCCCATCCCGGCTTTCCTTATACTCACGCGCATTCGCCCAGTGGCGATTCCCGTCGCGAACGCGATGCCGTTGCAGGAAACACGATGATGCGCATACCCACTCAAAAAACCGTTCTGTTCGCCGCGCTCGTCGCCACGGCGGCGCTTCCGCTGACCGCGTGTGTCGCGCCGGGCTATGCCCCGTACGGCGCGCAGCCGGGCTATCAGGCCCAGCCGCAGTATGCGCAGCCGCAGTACGCTCAACCGCCGCAATACGCGCAACCGTCGTACTCGCAGCCGGGCTACGTGCAGCCCGCGCCCGGCTATCCGCAGAACTCGGCGCCGCCGTACTCGAACGGCGGCCCGAACGACCCGTATGCTGCGCAGTATGGCACGCAGTACGGGACGATCGCGAACATCCAGCCGGTCAGCGGCGCGGTGGGTCCGTCGGGCGTCGCGGGCACCGTCGTCGGCGCGCTGATCGGCGGCGTGCTCGGCAACCAGATCGGCCATGGCCACGGCCGCGACGCGGCAACCGTGATCGGCGCGCTCGGCGGCGCGGTCGCCGGCAACCAGATCGGCCAGCAGATGGGCGCCGCGCAGCCGCCGAGCAGCTACCGGATCGACGTGCAGGTCAGCGACGGCTCGATGCGCTCGTTCGACGTGCAGTCGCCGGGCGACCTGCGGCCGGGCGATCGCGTGCAGATCAACGGCAACCAGCTTTCGCGGTATTGATCTCGCGAGACCGGCTCGGCCACCCTCATCCCGCCTGCCTCGATATGCCGACTCCGACGATCACGATCCGCCAGCTCGACGACACCGACGCCGCCCGCTTCAAAGCGCTGCGCGTGCGCGCGATCGAGCTCTCGCCGACGTCGTTCCTGCCGACCCGCGACGAGGAAAACAGCCGCTCTCTCGACGAAGTCGCAGCGCGCATCCGGACGACGGACACGCAGACTGTCTTCGGCGCATTCGACGCGGATACGCTGATCGGCATCACCGGGGTGCGCCGCGAGACGCTCACGCAACTCCGCCACAAGGCAACCGTCTGGGGCGTGTTCGTCGATCCGGCGTTCCGCGGCCGCGGCATCGCGCAACGCCTGCTCGACGCCGCGACCGCGCACGCGGCTGACGTCTGGCACTGCGTGCAGGTGACGCTCGGCGTGAACGCGAACAACGACGCGGCGAAGCGCCTGTACGTCGCGCAAGGATTCGTCCGGTTCGGCACCGAGCCGCGCGCCACCCTCGTGGACGGCCGATTCTACGACGAGGAATACATGGTCAAGACGCTGAAGTAACGGGTGGCGCCGGCGCGGATCGGCCGTTAGTTGCATTACCAAAGCCGCAGACTCCAAGCCGCTGACCCAAAGCCTCACACGCCACCCGATCTTTATGCGCACAAACTCGCATCGCACCCCGTCCGTCCGCGACCGTACCGGGATCGACCGCGCCGGCGGAATATGACAAGCTCGGAGTCCGTGATTCAACCACCCGTCCGAGGAACCTGAATTGCCGATTCGCCACGGAGTCGATCTCACCCGCGCCCGCGCATTGCTCGAACGCGAACGCCAGGCGTTCACCGACGCCATGCCGAAATCCCGCGCACTGTCCGCGCAAGCCGCCGAGCACCTGCTGTTCGGCGTCCCGCTGCACTGGATGCAGGACTGGTCGACGCCGTTCTCCCTGTACGTCGATCACGCGCAGGGCGCGCATTTCACCGACGTCGATGGCCATCGCTACGTCGACTTCTGTCTCGGCGACACCGGCGCGATGTTCGGCCACGCGCCCGCGCCGGTCGCCCGCGCGCTCGCCGAGCAGGCGACGCGCGGCTACACGACGATGCTGCCGAGCGAGGACGCCGCGTGGGTCGCCGCCGAGCTTGCGCGCCGCTTCAGGCTGCCGTACTGGCAGTTCGCGCTCAGCGCGACCGACGCGAACCGCTTCGTGCTGCGCTGGGCGCGCGCCGCGACCGGCCGCAAGACGATCGTCGTCTTCAACGGCTGCTATCACGGCACCGTCGACGACGTGTTCGTCGATCTCGTCGACGGCCGCGCGGTGCAGCGCGACAGCCTGCTCGGCCAGGCGCACGATCTGCTTGCGTACACGCGCGTCGTCGAGTTCAACGATCTCGACGCGCTCGAAGCCGCGCTGAAGGACGGCGACGTCGCGTGCGTGCTCGCCGAGCCGGCGATGACGAACATCGGCATGGTGCTGCCCGACGAAGGGTTCTGGCGTGCGGCACGCGCACTCACGCGCCGCTACGGCACGCTGCTCGCGATCGACGAAACGCACACGATCAGCAGCGGCCCCGGCGGCTACGCGGTCGCGCACGGACTCGAGCCGGATCTGCTCATCGTCGGCAAGCCGATCGGCGGCGGCGTGCCGTGCGCGGTCTACGGGTTCAGCGCCGCGTTCGCGGAGCGCGCGAAGCACGCGAAGCTGAACGCGCCGCCCGGCCATTCGGGTATCGGCACGACGCTGACCGCGAATATGCTCGCGATGCACGCGATCCGCGCGACGCTCGCCGAGGTGATGACCGACGCCGCGTACGCGCATATGTTCGAGCTCGCCGCGCGCCTCGCGTCGGGGCTCGAGCAGGCGATCGCGAAGCGCGGGCTGCCGTGGTGCGTGACGCGGATCGGCGCGCGCACCGAGTTTCAGTTCGCGCCGGCACCGCCGCGCAACGGCACGATCGCCGGGCAGCAGCTCGACAGCGAACTCGAGCACATCGTGCATCTGTATCTGCTCAATCGCGGCGTGCTGATCACGCCGTTCCACAACATGATGCTGATCTGCCCGGACACGTCGGCGGCCGACGTCGACCGGCTCGTCGCGCAGTTCGACGCGTGCATCGGCGAGCTGGCCTGACGACCGGATCACGCACGCATCACACACCCATACCGCACGCATGTTCCGCCGGCCAGCGCCGGCCGGCGGAGCGCGACGCGCCCCTCCCCCGCCCCCTGCGCGCGCCTGCGCCCGTCGGATAGACCCTCCCCACCACGCATGCCGGCGCCCAAGTGCCGCGTATGACGTTATCATCGATGTTTAGCCGCCGTTCGCCGGCCTGCCTGACGCAACCAGCCCCTGCGTCGGACGGCCGGGCAGCCCGAACGGTCCGCCCGCATCCGGCGTCGCGTCCGCGCAGGACGCCCCGCCCCGCCGGGCCTGGCATACAAAGCGTCGCGGCACGATCCGCGCGCGACGAATATTCTTCACACGGAAGGCAAACATGATCGACCATCACGGACTGCAGGTTTCGGAAGCACTGAGCCTGTTCATCGAAAACGAAGCGATGCCCGGCACGGGCATCGACAAGGACGCGTTCTGGCGCGATTTCTCCGCGCTGGTGCACGACCTTGCGCCGAAAAACCGCGCGCTGCTCGCCGAGCGCGACCGCCTGCAGTTGGAGCTCGACGCGTGGCATCGCGCGAACCCCGGCCCGGTCCGCGATCCCGCCGCCTACCGCGCGTTCCTCGAAAAGATCGGCTATCTGGTGCCGGTGCCCGCGAGCGTGTCGGTGACGACCGAGAACGTCGATCGCGAGATCGCCGAGCAGGCCGGCCCGCAGCTCGTCGTGCCGCTGTCGAACGCGCGCTACGCGCTGAACGCCGCGAACGCGCGCTGGGGCAGCCTGTACGACGCGCTGTACGGCACCGACGCGCTGCCCGAGGACGACGGCGCCGAGCGCACGTCCGTGTACAACCCGGTGCGCGGCCAGCGCGTGATCGACTACGCGCGCGGCGTGCTCGACCGCGCGGCGCCGCTCGCGGCCGGCTCGCATCGCGACGCGCTGCGCTATCGCGTCGACGGCGGCAAGCTCGTCGTCGACACGAACAACGGCGCAACGGGCCTCGCGCAGCCCGCGCAGTTCGTCGGCTACCAGGGCACGGCCGATGCGCCGTCCGCGATCCTGCTGAAGCACAACGGCCTGCACATCGAGATCCAGGTCGACGCGTCGACGCCGATCGGCCGCTCGGATCTCGCGAACGTGAAGGACGTCGTCGTCGAGGCGGCGGTCTCGACGATCATCGACTGCGAGGATTCGGTCGCCGCGGTCGACGCCGAGGACAAGGTGCAGCTCTACCGCAACTGGCTCGGACTGATGCAGGGCACGCTCGTCGAGGAAGTCGCGAAGGGCGGCAAGACCTTCACGCGCCGGCTCGCCGCCGATCGCACCTACACCACGCCCGACGGCGGCACGCTGGCGCTGCACGGCCGCTCGCTGCTGTTCGTGCGCAACGTCGGCCATCTGATGACGAACGGCGCGGTGCTCGACCGCGACGGCCACGAGATTCCGGAAGGGATTCTCGACGCCGTCGTCACGGTGCTGTGCTCGCTGCACGACCTGAAGTCGAAGCGGAACTCGCGCACCGGCTCGATCTACATCGTGAAGCCGAAGATGCACGGCCCGGTGGAAGTCGCGTTCGCGAGCGAGCTGTTCGGCCGCATCGAGGATCTGTACGGCGTGCCGCGCAACACGCTGAAGATGGGGATCATGGATGAAGAGCGCCGCACGAGCGTGAATCTGTCCGCGTGCATCGCGGCGGCGGCGGCACGCGTCGCGTTCATCAACACCGGCTTCCTCGACCGCACCGGCGACGAGATGCACACCGCGATGGAAGCGGGCCCGATGATCCGCAAGGGCGACATGAAGACGTCCGCGTGGATTACCGCGTACGAGCGCAGCAACGTGCTCGCCGGCCTCGCTGCCGGGCTGCGCGGCCGCGCGCAGATCGGCAAGGGGATGTGGGCGATGCCGGACCTGATGCACGCGATGCTCGAGCAGAAGATCGCGCATCCGCGCGCGGGCGCGAACACGGCATGGGTGCCGTCGCCGACCGCCGCGACGCTGCACGCGCTCCACTATCACGACGTCGACGTACAGGCCGTCCAGCAGGAACTCGAGAAGATCGACTACGCGGGCGAGCGCGGCGCGCTGCTCGACGGGCTGCTGAGCGTGCCGATCGTCGAGCGCGCGAACTGGAGCGAAGAAGAGATCCTGCGCGAAATCGAGAACAACGCGCAGGGGATCCTCGGCTACGTCGTGCGCTGGGTCGAACAGGGCGTCGGCTGCTCGAAGGTGCCGGACATCAACAACGTCGGCCTGATGGAAGACCGCGCAACGCTGCGCATCTCGAGCCAGCACATCGCGAACTGGCTGCGTCACGGCGTCGTCGCCGAGGACTTCGTGCTCGGCGTGTTCAAGCGGATGGCGCGCGTCGTCGACGAGCAGAACGCCGGCGATCCGAACTACCGTCCGATGGCGCCGAACTACGACGCATCGGTCGCGTTCCAGGCCGCGCTCGCGCTGACGCTGCAGGGCCGGGCGCAGCCGAGCGGCTACACCGAGCCGCTGCTGCATCGCTTCCGCCTCGCGTTCAAGGCCGCGCAGCACACGCACTGACGCACCGCGACACACCGACACACCCAATCGCACGCGCGCAGCGCACTCGACGGGCGGCCCACGGGCCGCCCGTTTTCGTTCCGGCGCCGGCATCGCGCGACTGCGAAACCCCCTCCGCCATCCCGTGATATCGCCCGTAATAAAGCGTCAGATTACTGTTCTCCACGCGCCAATGCGCGCGCTATACTGCCCCGACCGAGGGCTGCGGCTGCCCGGCATGCAACGCCAAACGGATCGCCGCCCGGATAGTCACATGAATACAACCGCATCGCGCCGCCTTGCGTCTGTCGCACGGCGGCGAAGCCCACCGATCGTCGGAACATGGCAGACACCGAATATGCAATGCCCAGCGAGCCCGGCCCGACGCGCCGCGTATTCGCGCATCTGCACCGGCTGTTCGTTCCGCATCTGATTTTCTACACCGGTCTCGCCATCGCGATGATCCTGCTGCTGCTCTGCGGGCTCCTGCTCTACCAGGGCCGGATGGACGCACGCGAGCGCGCGCGCACGACGCTCGAGAATCTCGCGCAGATGGCCGAATGGGATATCGAGCGCAACGTCGAGATCTATTCGCTGTCGCTGCAAGCGATCGCCGACGGGCAGAACGATCCGGCGATCAAGCGGCTGCCGATGGACCTGCGCCGCGAGGTGCTGTTCGACCGCTCGACGACGGCCAAGTATCTGGGCGGCATCTACGCGCTCGACGAGCATGGCAACATCGTCGTCGACGGCGCGGTCGACCAGCCGCGCGAGGGGAACTTCGCGGATCACCCATTCTTCACGTTCCAGCGCGACCATCCGAACGGTGGCCTGTTCGTCAGCGCGCCGTACCGCTCGCACATGCGCGGCGGCTCGCCGAGCATCTCGCTGAGCCGCCGCATCACGCGGCCCGACGGCTCGTTCGGCGGCGCCGCGGTGATCGCGATCAAGCTCGAATATTTCCACGATCTGTTCTCGCGCCTCACGCTCGGCCGGCGCGGCTCGATCTCGCTGATCGAGACGAACGGCCTGATGGTGATGCGTCAGCCGTACGACCCGTCGATCATCGGGCGCGACATCAGCCGGGCGAGCACGTTCCGGCGCTTCATGGACGCGCCGGAAGGCAGCTTCTCGGACACCGCGTCGATCGACGGCGTGCGGCGACTTTACGTGTTCCGGCACCTGGAAAATCTGCCGCTGATCATCATGGTGGCCGAGGCCGAATCTGACATCTATGCGACCTGGTACGACCGCGCGGTGCCGATCGGCTCGGTGATGGCGATACTCGCGATCGGCTTCGTCGGGCTGTCGCTGCTGCTCGACGTGCAGATGCGCAAGCGCCATCGCGCGGAGGCAGAGCTACAGGCGCTCGCGCGCACCGACGGGCTGACCGGCCTCGACAACCGCCGGATGCTCGACGTCACGCTCGTGCGCGAATGGCGCCGCGCCGCGCGCGCGCGGCACGCGCTGTCGCTGCTGTTCGTCGACATCGATCACTTCAAGGCCTACAACGACACGCAGGGCCACCAGGCCGGCGACGACGCGCTCGCCGCGGTCGGGCACTGCATCGCGGGCTGCCTGCGCCGGCCGGCCGACTACGCGGCGCGCTACGGCGGCGAGGAGTTCGTCGTGATCCTGCCGGACCAGACCGTGCAGAGCGCGGTGGCGGTCGCGGAATCGATCCGCGCGAGCATCCACGCGCTCGACATTCCGCATCCGGCGAGCGAGTACGCGCGGCTGACCGCGAGCATCGGCGTGACCACCTGCATGCCCGAATGGGGCGGCGGCGTGCAGGCGGCGCTCAAGCGCGCGGACGACGCGCTCTATCGCGCGAAGGCGGGTGGCCGCAATCAGATCGTCGTGCAGGTCGAGTCACGGCACGAGCGTAAGCGCGCGTAGGCGTACGAAAGCGCGCCTACGCGCACGTCGACCGCCGCGCGATGCGGCGCCCGGTTGCTCAGTTGGTCCGCGCGTTGTGCTTCGTCAGGAACGCGATCAGCCCGTCGATGCCGCCCTGCGCGAGCTGGGCCTTGAACTGCCCCTGATAGACCTGGATCAGCCACGCGCCGGACATGTCGATGTCGTAGATTTTCCAGTCGTTGCCGACCTTGCCGAGCCGATAGCCGACCGACTGGCTGTCGCCCGGCGTCGTGACCGTCGACTGCACGAGCGCGTCGCTACCCGACGCGCCGCCCGCCTTGAACGAGAACTTCGCGTCCTGGCTGCCGAGCTGCGCGAGCGACGCGGCATAGGTACGCGTCATCAGCAGCTTGAACTGCGCGTAGAGCGCCTGCTGCTGTTGCGGCGTCGCCTGCTTCCACGCGTCGCCGACCGCGATGCGCGTCGTGCGCTCGAAGTTCGTCGCGGGCAGGAAACGCGCCTCGACGACCTGCGTGACCTTCGCCATGTCGCCGCCGCGCGCCGCCGGATCGGCCTTCATCGCGGTGACGGTGCCTTCGACCGCGTTGCGCACGACGTCGACCGGCGCGCTCTGCGCGAATGCGGAAACGGATACGGTGGCCGCGGCGAGAAATGCAAACAGATGACGTTTCATACGGATATCGCACTCGAGGAAAAAAGGGCCGGCGCGGCACGGCGGCCGGCCCGGGCAAGTATACCGGGCCCGGCGGCGCCGTGACACGCGGTGACCGACTGTTACCTTTGACGCGGGATTGTCACTGGCGGGACGGGGCCGACGAGGCTGGACGAAGCCCGCCGGGCGCTGGCCGTCCGGCCGAAGCGACCGGCGGATCGACGCACCGGTATACTTGGGCACTTTGGTTTTTGGGCCCATTCCACCGCCTCATGGTGACATCTCTTCTCGTCCGGCTCGTCGTGTTGTCGGTGCGGCGCCCGATCTGGGTCGTCGTGCTGTCGCTCGTCGCCGCCGCGCTGAGCGGCGTGTACGTCGCGCAGCACTTCAAGATCAACACCGACATCAGCAAGCTCGTCGAGGCCGACCACGAATGGGCGGCGCTCGGCGACGCGGTCGACCGCGCGTTCCCGCAGCGCGACGGCACGATCCTCGCGGTCGTCGAGGCGCCCGCGCCCGAATTCGCGGCCGCCGCCGCGCACGCGCTGACGGCCGCGCTCGAGAAAGAAGCCGCGGCCGGCCGCATCGGCCAGGTCGCCGAGCCCGGCGGCGGGCCGTTCTTCGAGCGCAACGGGCTGCTGTTCCTGTCGCCGCAGCAGGTCGCGACGACGGCCGAGCAGCTCGCGAGCGCGCGCCCGCTCGTCAACGAACTCGCGAAGAACCCGACGCTGACCGGACTCGCGACCACGCTGTCGACCACGCTCGGCCTGCCGCTGCAGACCGGGCAGGTGAAGCTGCCGGGCATGGCGAAGCTGCTCGCGCGCAGCGCCGCGACCGTCGACGACGTGCTCGCCGGCAAGCCGGCCGCGTTCTCGTGGCGCGCGCTCGTCGACGCCGACGCGGCGCGGCAGCCGGCGCGCGCGTTCGTGACCGTGCAGCCTGTCGTCAACTACGGCGCGCTGAAGGCCGGCGAGCAGACCAGCGAGACGATCCGCGCGACCGCACGCGCACTCGACCTCGAGCACCGCTTCGGCGCGGCCGTGCGGCTGACCGGCGAGCAGCCGCTCGCCGACGAGGAATTCGCGTCCGTCGAGGACGGTGCCGCGCTGAACGGCGCCGGCACCGTGCTCGTCGTGCTCGCGATCCTGTGGGTCGCGCTGCGCTCGAAGCGGATGATCGGTTCGGTGCTCGTCACGCTCGCGGTCGGCCTCGTCGTCACCGCCGCGCTCGGGCTGATGATGGTCGGCTCGCTGAACATGATCTCGGTCGCGTTCATGGTGCTGTTCGTCGGCCTGGGCGTCGACTTCGCGATCCAGTACGGCGTGAAGTACCGCGAGGAGCGCTTTCGCGATCCGCGCATCGACCATGCGCTGATCGGCGCCGCGCACGCGATGGGGATGCCGCTGCTGCTCGCGACGGCGGCCGTCGCGGCGAGCTTCTTCTCGTTCCTGCCGACCGCGTATCGCGGCGTGTCGGAGCTCGGCCTGATCGCGGGCGTCGGGATGTTCGTCGCGCTGCTGACGACGATGACGCTGCTGCCCGCGCTGCTGCGCCTGTTCGCGCCGCCGGGCGAGGCGAAGGCGCCGGGCTTTCCGCGCCTCGCACCGATCGACGACTACCTGGCCCGGCACCGCAAGCCGATCCTGATCGGCACGCTCGCGGTCGTGATCGGCGCGCTGCCGCTGCTCGCGTTCCTGCGCTTCGACTTCAATCCGCTGCATCTGAAGGATCCGCACAGCGAATCGATGGCGACGCTGCTCGCGCTGAAGGATTCGCCGGAGGCGGCGGTCAATGACGTGACGTTGCTCGCGCCGTCGCTCGCCGCCGCCGACGCGGCCGCGAAGAAGCTCGATGCGCTGCCCGAAGTGGGCCGCACGACGACGCTGTCGACGTTCATCCCCGACGATCAGCCCGACAAGCGTGCGTCGATCGCCGCGGCCGCGAGCGAGCTGGCGCCCGCGCTGACGCAGCCGGCCGCGCCGAGCGCGACGGACGCGCAGCGCGTCGCCGCGCTCAAGCGCGTGTCGGACCTGCTCGGCTACGCGGCCGAGGACCATCCGGGCCCGGGCGCGGCGGCCGCGCAGCATCTGTCGGCATCGCTCGCGAAGCTCGCGTCCGCCGACGCCGCCACGCGCGAGCGCGCGGAGCGCGCGTTCTCGGCGCCGCTGCGCATTGCGCTCGGCCAGCTCGCGCTGCTGCTGCAGCCGCAGGACATCACGCGCGACACGCTGCCGCCGCAGCTCGTGCGCGACTGGATCGCCCCCGACGGCCAGGCGCTCGTGCAGATTTCGCCGAAGGTGCCGGCGGGCGTCGATCCGAACGACGACGTGATGCTGCGCCGCTTCGCGAAGGCGGTGAAGGCTGCGGAGCCGAGCGCGATCGGCGGGCCGATCTCGATCCTGCACTCGGCGGACACGATCATCCACGCGTTCCTGCAGGCGGCCGCGTGGTCGATCCTGTCGATCACGATCCTGCTGTGGATCACGCTGCGCCGCTTCGGCGACGTGCTGCGCACGCTCGTGCCGCTGCTCGTGTCGGGCGTCGTCACGCTCGAGCTGACGGTGCTGTTCGGGATGCCGCTGAACTTCGCGAACATCATCGCGCTGCCGCTGATGCTCGGCGTCGGCGTCGCGTTCAAGGTGTATTTCGTGATGGCATGGCGGGCCGGCCAGACGGGGCTGCTGCAATCGAGCCTCACGCATGCGGTGCTGTTCAGCGCTGCGACGACCGCGACCGCGTTCGGCAGCCTGTGGCTGTCGCACCATCCGGGCACGGCCAGCATGGGGCGGTTGCTCGCGCTCGCGCTGTCGTGCACGCTGATCGGCGCGGTGGTGTTCCAGCCGGTCCTGATGGGCAAACCGCGCGCCGCGCGCGCCACGCAACGGAAGCAGGAAAAACATGAATAAGCGAATTCTCGCGGCGACGCTCGCCGCCGGTGCGATGCTGAGCGGATGCGCGACAGGCCCGAACCGCGACCCGGCCGATCCGCTCGAGCCGATGAACCGCACGGTGTTCAAGTTCAACGACGCGGTCGACACGCACATCGCGGTGCCGATCGCGAAGGGTTACCAGAAAATCACGCCGACGCCGGTGCGCGCGTCGATCAGCAACTTCTTCTCGAACATCGGCGATCTCGGCAACATCGCGAACAACCTGCTGCAGTTGCGCATCACCGACGCGACCGAGGACGTGATGCGGGTCGTGATGAACTCGCTGTTCGGCGTGGGCGGTCTGTTCGACGTCGCGACGCAGGCCGGGCTGCCGAAACATCACCAGGACTTCGGGCTCACGCTCGCGCGCTGGGGCGTGCCGTCGGGGCCATATCTGGTGCTGCCGGTGTTCGGGCCGAGCTCGTTCCGCGACGGCGTCGGGCGCGCGGTCGACGTGCGCTTCAACCTGCTGAACTACATCGAGCCGGCCGTGCGCAATCCGATGTACGTGATGCAGTTCGTCAGCGCGCGCGCGGACCTGCTCGGCGCGACCGACCTGCTGCAGCAGGCGGCGCTCGACAAGTATTCGTTCGTGCGCGATGCGTATCTGCAGCAGCGCAAGTCGCAGACCTATCACGGCGGCGCCGAGCCGAACGCGCTGCCGAACTACAACGAACCGGGCGATTCGGGCGGCGGCGCGAACGCGCCCGGCAACGCACCAGCAACACCGGGGCTGCCGAAGTACGACGATCCGGGCGATGGCGCGGCGGCACCGGCCGGGGGGACTGGGGCAGCCGAGCCGGCCAGCAGCCCGGCGGCGAACTGAATAAGGGCTCGGGCGTGCGCCGCGCCCCCGGCATCGGATCGCGCATCGAATGAGGTCAATTTCAGCATGAGGCAGATTTCCGCCCATTAACGGCACATTTTTTACCTAAGAGGTATAATTTTGCCTGTTATGTGAAACGAGGATTGTCATGCTGTTCGACCTCGCCTCGGTCTCGGAAATCGCACAAACCTTCGCACAGCGACTGCGCGCGCTGAGGCTCCAGCAAGGGCTCTCGCAAGCGGAGCTCGCCGGTCGCGCGGGCATCTCGGTTCGCGCGCTGCGCAACCTCGAAGCGACCGGTCAGGCGACGCTGGAATCTTTTCTCCGCGTCGCGCAGGCACTGGGCCGCGCATCCGACCTGGAAAAGATCCTGGAGATCAAGGTGCACTCGATTCGGGCGATGGAGGAAGCGAGCCGCACACGCCAGCGCGCGCCACGCCGCCGCCCGGCGGCGACTCCGGGGGACAAGCGATGAAACACTTGCGGGTCGTCTATGAAGGCTGGGGCGAGCGCTTCGATCTCGGCCAGCTCGCCGACGACGGTCGCCGGCTATTGTTCGAATACACGCCGACCGCGCTCGATCGCGGTCTACAGCTTTCTCCGTTCAGGCTGCCGCTGCAGGCAGCGGCGTTCGGCGAATTCCCGGCGCACCAGCACCGACTGCCGGGCCTCGTCAGCGACAGCTTGCCCGATGGCTGGGGCATGCTGCTGATGGATCGTCTGTTTCGCTCGCGTGGCATCGAACCGTCCCGGGTATCGCCGCTCGATCGCCTCGCGGTCATCGGCCACACCGGAATGGGCGCACTGACCTACGCGCCCGAAAGCGAAGCCCCACTCGTCCTCGCCGACGTCGACCTCCACACGATCGCGGCCGAAGTCCAGGACGTGATGACCGGTGACAGCGAAGCGCTGCTGCTCGAGCTGCTGCTGATGGGCGGCTCGCCACATGGTGCGCGCCCGAAGGTGCTGGTCAACGTCGATCTCGACGGCAACCGGATGTGGAACGTCGAAGCGGCGCCTGGCGTGCCGTGGATGGTCAAGTTTCCCGCTCAAACCGAGCATCGCGAAGTATGCGCGATCGAGACGTTGTACGCGGAACTGGCCCGCGCGTCGGGCATCGACATGCCGGCCACCCGCCATTTCGATCTCGGCAAATCGGGCGCCGCGTTCGGCATCGAACGCTTCGACCGCCGCGACGGTATGCGCGTGCCGGTCCATACGGCGGCGGGCGTCGCGCATGCCGACTTCCGGATGCCGGAACTCGATTACCTGAATCTGCTGCGGCTGGTCCGCTTCGTGACCGGTGACATGCGGGAAGTCGGCAAAATGTTCGAGCGGTGCGTATTCAACGTCGTGTTCAACAACCGCGACGATCATGCGAAGAATTTTTCGTTCAGGCTCGAACGGGACGGCCACTGGCGAGTGTCGCCCGCGTACGACCTGACGTTCAACGTCGGTCCTGCGGGCGAGCATCAAATGGATATCTGCGGCGCAGCGCGCGCACCCGCGCGAGCGCACCTGCTGAAACTTGCGGGAATGAGCGGCTTGGGCGACAAAATGGCAGCCGAGACCATCGACCGAATCACGGAACATGCTGCCGGCCTGTCGGTGCTCGCATCGGCGTTACCGATCCGATCGGAAACCGTCTCTTTACTCGTCAAGGCCGTTGAGGGCAATCGCGCGCGAATGACCGCGGGCGCATAGAGCCGCCGCTCGCGCAGGCCATCGCGCCTCCGGAAGCCGCGCCCCCGTCAAACCACCCTCAACGCCCCCGCCCGTTCGAACGCGTGCCGCGCCTGGATCAGCGTCGTGCGCGCCGCGCGCGCATCGCCGGCGACCTGCAGCAGCGCGCCGAGCTGCGACGGCTGTCTGGCCAGCTCGCGCAGGATCGGCAGGATCGCGGTGGTGCCGTCGTCGCGTAACCCCGCCGTCGCCGCGCGCGGCAACGTCCGCCACACCGGATCGACGATCGCCCGGCACACCACGAACGGCACGCCGCGCGCGGCCGCGAACGCGCCCGCGATATGCGACTCCATGTCGACCGCCAGCGCGCCCTTCGCACGATAAAGCGCGCCCTTCTCCCGCGCGCCGACGACCGGCGCGCCGACAGCCGCCATCACACCGCGCGTCACGCGCGGCCACACCGGCGTGTCGCGCAGCGCGGCGACGAGCCGCGCGCTCCAGCCGGCGTCGGTTTCCACGCGGCCGAACGGTCCGTCGATCGCGTCCGCGATCACGAGCGCGCCCGGCGCGAGATCCGGCGCGAGGCCGCCTGCCGTCCCGAAGCTGACGATTCCCGCACAGCCGCGCGCGCTCGCCTCGGACAGCGCGCGCTCGAGCCGGTCCGCGCGCGCGGCGAACACCGCGTCGACGCCGTCGCCGCGCGCGATGCGCGCCTCGAACGCCATCCCCGTCACGGCGATCACGGGCTGCATGCCAGTACGTGCAGACGTCACCCGTTACATCCCGACCGTCACGCGCGTGTCGCCCGTGCGCTTCAGGTTGCGGAAGCGCGCGAGCGCCCACAGCGGGAAAAACTTGCGATAGCCGTGGTAGCGCAGATAGAACACGCGCGGGAAGCCGGTCGCGGTGAAGCGCGTCTCGTCCCACAGGCCGTGCGCGTTCTGCTCGGCGATCAGGTAGTCGATCCCGCGCTCAACCGCCGGATGATCGACCTCGCCCACCGCCATCAGCCCGAGCAGCGCCCACGCGGTCTGCGACGACGTGCTCGGCGCCTGCTCGTAGCCGCGATAGTCGAGCTTGTAGCTGTCGCCGTCCTCGCCCCAGCCGCCGTCCTTGTTCTGGATCGACAGCAGCCACTGCGCGGCGCGCTTCACGCGCGGATCGTCCGGGCCGAGGCCCGCCGCGTTCAGCGCGCACAGCGCGCTCCACGTGCCGTACACGTAGTTCATCCCCCAGCGGCCGTACCAGCTGCCGTCGGGCTCCTGCTCCTTCAGCAGGTAATCGAGCGCGCGGCGCGCCGGCTCGCTCGTTTCGGCCGTCTCGCCGAGCTGCGCGAGCATCGACAGGCAGCGCCCCGACACGTCCGCGGTCGGCGGATCGAGCAGCGCGCCGTGATCGGAGAACGGAATGTTGTTCAGGTAGTACTGCGTGTTCTCGGGTTCGAACGCGCCCCAGCCGCCGTCGCTGCTCTGCATCCCGACGACCCATTCGCGCGCGCGCGCGATCGCGTCGCGATATTCGTCGTTGCCGGCGAGCTTCTGCGCGCGGTCCATCGACATCACGACGACCGCCGTGTCGTCGACGTCCGGATAGTGCGGGTTCGCGTACTGGAACGCCCAGCCGCCCGGCCGCACGTTCGGGCGGCGCGAGATCCAGTCGCCGCGCACGTCGAGGATCTGCAGCGGCTTCAGCCACTGCAGCCCGCGCTGCGCGGCCTGCTGCGCGCGCGCGTCGCCGGTCTCGAACAGCGCGTGCGACACGAGCGACGTGTCCCACACCGGCGACAGGCACGGCTGGCAATACGCTTCGTCGTCGTGGATCACGAGCAGCTTCTCGATCGACTGGCGCGCGATCGCACGGTTCGGATGGTCTTCCGGATAGCCGAGCACGTCGTACATCATCACCGCGTTCGCCATCGCCGGATAGATCGCGCCGAGGCCGTCCTCGCCGTTCAGGCGCTCGTCGACGAACGCGACCGCCTGCCGGATCGCACGCTCGCGCGTGTAGGTCGGGAACAGCCCGTCGACCGCGCGCAGCACATGATCGACCGCGCGGAAGAACGCGAACCAGCCGACGCTCTGATGGCCCTGGCGCGGCAGCAGACCAGTGTTCACCGGCGGGCTGATGAACAGCTCGTCGATCCGCACGCCGCGCGGATTCTTCGCGATCGGCCGCTTCGCGTTCAGCACGAGCAGCGGCACGATCACCGTGCGCGCCCAGTACGACACCTTCGACAGATGGAACGGGAACCACTGCGGCAGCATCATGATCTCGACCGGCATCATCGGCACCGCGCGCCACGGCACCGCGCCGTACAGCGCGAGCTGGATCCGCGTGAAGACGTTCGACATCTCTGCGCCGCCCATCGCGTGGATCGCGCGGCGCGCGCGCTGCATGTGCTCGGCGTTCTCGTCGTCGCCGATCACCTTCAGCGCGAAGTACGCCTTCACACTCGCGCTGATGTTCGGCGCGCCGTCGGTGAACAGCGGCCAGCCGCCGCCCGGCTGCTGGATGCGACGCAGGTAGCGCGCAATCTTCCGCTCGAGCTCGACGTTCGGCGTCTCGCCGAGGTAATGGACGAGCAGCACGTATTCGGCGGGAATCGTCGAGTCGGCCTCGAGTTCGTAGACCCAGTGGCCGTCCGCGTTCTGCGCGGCGAGCAGCGCATCGGTCGCGCGCGCGACCGCGGCGTCCAGGTCGAGGTCGGCCGGCGCGGTACCGGCCGCCAGCGTTTGCACATCGGTGAGATCGTTCATCGGTCCCTCTCTTATCGTGTCTGGAGCACGTCCGCGGCCTGCAGGCCGGAGCGGATCGCGCCCTCGATCGTCGCGGGCAGGCCGGTGGCCGTCCAATCGCCCGCGAGCGCCAGATTGGTCCAGCGCGTGCGCGACGCCGGACGTTTCATTTCCTGCGGCACAATCGCCGCGAACGCCGCGCGCGGCTCGACGACGAGCTGCCACGCGGGCATCGGTTCCGCGTCGGTCAAACCCACCGCGCTTGCGACGTCCCGCCAGATCGCGCGCGCGAACGCGTCGCGCGGCGCATCGAGCCGGCCGGCCGCATCGCGGATCGTCGCGACGAGGTGACCGTCGACCGCGCGCACCGCGTCGATCGAGCCGTTGATCGCGCTCAGGTACGGCGCGCAGCCGGCCGGCGGCTCGATCGCGAAATAGGCGGTTGCGATCGCGCTGAACGCGTCCGGCGCCGGCAGATCCGGCACGAGCGGCTGCGCGACGTCCGGCGGCACCGCGAGCACGACCGCGTCGCCCGGCTCGAGATCGACGCGCGCACCGCCGATCCGAAGCGCGTCGACCGCATTGCCGTGCGCGCCGAACTCCAGTGCATCGAGCCGCGAGTTCAGCCGGATCGCCGCGCCGCCATGCTGCAGAAGCCGCAGCGCCGGATCGACGAACGCGCTGCCGAGCCCGTGGCGCGCGACGAGCGGACGGCTCGCCGGGCCGCCCGACGCGAGCGTGTCGCGCACGAACGCGCGCACCAGCTCGGCCGTCGCCTGACGCGGCTCGACGTTCAGCGCGGTCAGAAAAATCGGCTTCAGCCAACGGTCCCACAGAATGCCGTCGCACCGCATCGTCTGTCCGAGTGACCGGCCGGTGCGCGCGAATGCGAGCGGCACGAGCGACAGGTAATCAAGCGGCGTCGTGTCCGGCACGCGCGCGGCCGCATCGAAAATCCACGCGGGCCAGCGCCCGCCGCCGAGCCGCAGCGTCCAGCGACGCCGCGACGCGAGATCGACGCACGCGAATTCGGCATGCGTGGGCCCGACGAGCCGATCGGCCGCGCCGATCGTGCGCAGATAGCGCTGCGTCGCACGCTGCCCCGAAAACACCAGATGCAGGCCGCTGTCGAGCGTCGCGTTCAGCGTGCCGTCGAACCACGACCGGCAGCGGCCGCCCGCGTTCGCGCTCGCGTCGTGCAGCACGATGCGACGCCCGCGGCGCTGCAGTTCCAGCGCGGCCGACAGGCCTGCGAGCCCCGCGCCGATCACATGGACGGTCCTCGGCATCGCCCCGGCTCAGAACAGCGCGTAGCGCGCGGCGATCAGCAGCATCCGCGCCTTTGGCTTGCGGATCGGCGCGCGCGGCGCGTCGAAGCCGCGCGCGAGCGCCGCGTCGAGAATGCAGCGGTACGCACCCGACATGATCCGCGGCGCCTTCACCAACGCGCGCGGCGACGCGTCCATCACCGCGTCGGCCTGCGCGAAATGGCCGAACGCGCGCTCCGCGAGCGTCGCGCACACGCGCGGCAGCGCCGGATCGCGCGCGATCGTCTTCGGATCGGCGAGCGCGATGCGTTCGCGCTCGAGCAATTCGCGCGGCAGATAGCAGCGGTTGATCGCCGCGTCGTCGTCGATGTCGCGCAGGATGTTCGTCAACTGCAGCGCGCGGCCGAGATGATGCGCGAGCGTGCGCCCCGCCGCTTCCTGCATCCCGAAAATCCTCACCGACAGACGCCCGGCCGAGCTCGCGACGCGGTCGCAGTACAGATCGAGCGTCGCGTCGTCGGGTGCGCAGATGTCCTCGGCGGCGTCCATCGCCATCCCGTCGATCATCGCGTGGAAATCGTCGCGCTGCAGATCGAACGCGCGGATCTCGCGCTCGAGCGCGGCAAGGCGTGCGGGCGGACGGCCCGCGAAGCACGCGTCGATGTCCGCGCGCCAGCGGTCGAGGCCGGCGGCGCGCTCGGCGCGCGGCAGGTCGCTGTCGGCGATGTCGTCAACCGCGCGGCAGAACGCGTACACCTGGAACATCGCGTCGCGCTGCGCGGCCGGCAGAATGCGCATCGCGAGATAAAAGGAGCTGCCCGACGTGGCGGCAGCGGCATCGGTTGCGTGATCGTCCACGACGAGATCGGAAACGGCCAAGACGAGCTCCACTGAGGCGCCCCGTTGGGCGATTGAAGAAGCCATGCCCGGCTGGGATGGTAAATACGTGCGAGATGGGCGAACGATGCGCGCAGACAGGCACAAATTACCGGCGTAAACCCGGAATTGGCCGAAAGTATAGCAATGTTTGAACCGTACTGCCGCCGCACCCGTGGCGCCGCGCGGAAGCGCGGACGGACGGACGGGCGGACGGGCGGACGGGCGGACGGGCGGACGGGCGGACGGGCGGACGGACGGAGGGGCGGACGGGCGGACGGCGGGCGCGGGGCGCGTCAGTCGTAGACGACGTCGCGCTGCAGGTCGAGCGCGATCAGCCCCATCGTGCGGGCAAGTGTCAGCATCGCCCGCCGCTCGAGCCGCGAGCCCATGAAGCTCGTCACGCGGCCGTCCGGCTCCACGGTGAACTGGAACACCGGGCCGCCGGTGCCGAACCACGCGCCCGGCACCTCGTCGGACTCGCGCCAGTCGATCTGCGCGAACACCCGCGCGATCCCGGCGCGCACCGCGTCGCTCGGGCCGATCGACGGCGGCACGTCGCCGAGATCGTCGAGCGAATAGGGGCCGGGCGCGTCCGGCTTCCGGTAGAACAGGTAGTCGACGTTCATGGGAACCTGCTCGATGTCAAAGCATAAAAAGTACCTCGAAAGTACCGCGATCGCCGCCGATTTCAAATCGGGATCGGACGAATTGTCGCCTGCACGAGACAAACCCGGGGGTGTATTTCGGCCATCGCGCGATGCGGAACGGCTTGGGATCATCGGCAATCGTCACTAATATGGCGGTTTGACCGGCCCGCGGGCCGGTCCGACACTCGAATGGAGACGCACGTGACTGCCGCCTCAGCCGCCTCGACGCAATCCGCCGCCCGCCCGGACGGCTCCGCCCACCCCATTTTCGTGCTCGTGCACGGCGCCTGGCACGGCGCGTGGTGCTACGCGCCGCTCGCGGCCGCGCTCGCCGCGCGCGGCCATCTGTCGATCGCGCGCGACCTGCCCGCGCACGGGTTGAACGCGCGCTTCCCCGCGTCGTACCTGAAGCGGCCGCTCGACAAGGACGCGTTCGCGTCCGAGCCGTCGCCGGTGGCGAACACGACCCTCGACGATTATGCGACGCAGGTGATGCAGGCGATCGACGACGCGTACGCGCTCGGCCGTGGCAAGGTCGTCGTCGTCGGGCACAGCATGGGCGGCATCGCGATCACCGCGGCCGCCGAGCAGATCCCGGAGAAAATCGCGAAGATCGTCTATCTGTCCGCGTTCATGCCGGCATCGGGTGTGCCGGCGCTCGATTACGTGCGGGCACCGGAAAATCAGGGCGAGATGCTCGGCCAGTTGATGCTCGCGAGCCCGCGCACGGCCGGCGCGCTGCGCCTCGATCCGCGCAGCGACGACGCCGCGTATCGCGCGAGCGCGAAGCGCGCGCTGTACGACGACATATCGCAAGCGGACTACGACGCGATCGCAAACCTGATGAGTTGCGACGTGCCGGCCGCGCCGTTCGCGACCGCGATCCCGACGACGGCGGCGCGCTGGGGCGCGATCCCGCGTCATTACGTGAAGTGTCTGCAGGATCGCGTGATCCTGCCCGCGCTGCAGCAGCGCTTCATCGACGAAGCCGACGCGTTCGTGCCGGCCAATCCGACGCGCGTGCATCTGCTCGACAGCAGCCACTCGCCGTTCGTGTCGCAACCGGCGGTGCTGGCCGGCGTGCTGGCCGACATCGCGAAGGATTGAAGGCGCCGGGGCACGGCTCGCAAGTCGTTTATGATGGGAGTCTCGCCCCGCCCGCTTTTTTCATGACGTCCGACCGGCCCGCCGCTCCCCGCGCTCCCACCTCCGCCGACGACTGGCAGGACGACGCGCCCTACGCATCCGGCGCGCCCGAGCACGATTTCGCGGTGCGCCGCGTGACGTTGATCGTGCTGCTGATCGCCGCGATCGTGCTGCCGTGCGCGTACGTGTCGGTGATGGCGTACGACGATCTGCGCACGCGCGAAGCGGCCGCGAGCGACGTGACGATGCGCACCGTGCGCGTCGCCGAGGAGCACGCGCTGAAGGTATTCGACCTGAACGAGACGCTCGACGCACGCATCGTCGATCTCGTCCAGGATCTCGACGACGCCACCGTGCGCAACGACGAATCCGACATCCACGAAGCGCTCGATTCGATCGGCGGCGGCTATCCGCAGGTCGCCGCGATCTCGATCTTCGGCGCGAGCGGGGCGCTGCTCGCGAACAGCCTCTACTATCCCGTGCCGTACGCATCGATCGCGAATCGCGACGATTTCGTCGGCATTCGCGACGGCAAGGTGATCGAGCACATCTCGCGGCTGATGCCGGGGCCGCAGCGCCTTGCGAGCACGCCCGTGTTCAATACCGGCGTCGCGCGGCGGCACAGCGACGGCTCGTTCGCGGGAATGGTGTCGGTCGCGCTGAAGGCATCGTACTTCAATGCGTTCTACCGCGACCTGCTCGGCGGCTCGAAGACGCCGATGACGATGGCGCTCACGCGCGCCGACGGCGCGGTGCTCGCGTCATACCCGCCAACGCCGTCCGCCGCGCTCGGCGCGGCCACCGGCGCGGCGCGCGGCGCCGCGCAGGCCGAGCGCTCGCCGTTCGGCACGCCGGCGAGCGACGCGCACGCCGGCATCGTGCGCGCCAGCCACGGCTCGGACAGCGAGATCGTCGCGTATCGGCAGGTCGGCAGCTATCCGGTCTACGTGTCGTGCGCGTATCCGACGTCCGCGATCTGGCACGACTGGTACGAGCACCTGAGCGTGCTGTTCGTGTCGATGTTCGCGCCGTCGGTCGTGCTCTGGTGCGTGATCTGGCTGTCGCTGAAGCGGCTCGCGACCGAGGAGGAAGCGTGGGATCGTTGGCAGGCCGAAGCATCGATGCGCCGCTCGATCGAATCCGCGTACCGGCAGTCGCGCAAGATGCAGGCGCTCGGTACGCTGGTCGGCAGCGTCGCGCACGACTTCAACAACCTGCTGATGATCATCTCGAGCAACGTGCAGCTGATGCGTCGCCGCGGCGGCGCGCATCTGGACGGGGAGCTCGCCGCGATCGAGCGCGCGCTGAAGAACGGCCAGTCGCTGACGCGCCAGTTGCTCGGCGTCGCGCGCAAGCAGCCGCTGCGCAGCGAAACGATCGACGTCACGCAATGGCTCGGCACGTGCCGCGAGTTGCTGAAGACGTCGCTGGGGCTGAAGTCGTCGCTCTCCGTCGACATCCAGCCCGGGCTGTGGCCGATCCGCGTCGACGTCGCCGAGCTCGAGCTCGCGGTGATCAATCTCGCGGTCAACGCACGCGACGCGATGCCGGCGGGCGGCCGCTTCACGGTCAGCGCGCGCAACATGACGTTCCGTCGCGAGGACGGTTTTCCGCTGACCGGCGATTTCGCGCAGATCGCGTTCGACGACACCGGCTCGGGAATGGCGCCCGACGTGCTCTCGCGCGCGTTCGAGCCGCTGTTCACGACGAAGGCGAAAGGGATGGGCACCGGGCTCGGGCTGCCACAGGTGTTCGCGTTCTGCGAGCGCTCGGGCGGGCTCGCGACGATCGACAGCGCGGTCGGCGCGGGCACGTCGGTGCGGCTCTATCTGCCGCGCGCGAACGCGAACGATGCACCGGAGCGTCCGGCGCACCCGGCGCTCACCGCCGCGCCGGCGGCGAGCGATGCGCCAGCGGCCGACGGGCTGCACGTGCTGCTCGTCGAGGACAACGACGAAGTCGCCGCCGGCACCGAGGCGCTGCTCGGACTGCTCGGTCATCGCGTGACCTACGCGGCGAACGCCGACGACGCGCTGCAGCTGATCGACGAAACGTCCGCCGGCGGCGACTTCGATCTCGTGATCTCGGACATCCACATGCCGGGACGGCTGAACGGCATCGATCTCGCCGAAGCGCTCGAGCGGCGGCCGCAGCGGCTTCCGGTGATTCTCGTGACGGGCTATGCGGAGGAGCTCGACCGCACGCGCGGCGTCAACGTGCGCGTGCTGTCGAAGCCATTCGATATCGCGCTGCTCGACGATATCCTGCGCGGCATTCACGACGCGCGCGATGCCCGCGCCGCGCGGTAGCGCAGTTTCAGCGCTTGGGCGTTCAGGCCGCCTCGTACTGGCGTACCCATCCGGCGAAGCGATCGACGAAACCCTGCAGGAACTTGCGCGTATCGTCGCTGACGATGTTGCCCTGCGCGTCGATGCGCGACGCGTCGTGCTTGATGAACATCTCGGGCTGCCCAAGCAGACTCACGTCGAGATACGCGAGCACGTTGCGCAGATGCTGCTGCGCGAGCGCGGTGCCGGTCGCGCCCGGCGACGTGCCGAGCACCGCGCCCGGCTTGCGCGCCCACGAGTTGGTGCCCCACGGACGCGAGCCCCAGTCGAGCGCGTTCTTCAGCACGCCCGGCATCGAGCGGTTGTATTCGGGCGTGACGAACAGCAATGCGTCGGCCGCCTCGATCGACTGTTTGAAACGCTTCGCGACGTCGGGAAAGTCCGCGTCGTAATCCTGGCTGTACAGCGGCAGCGAGCCGATATCGAGGAACTCGAACGAAAAGTCCGCCGGCGCCAGCGAGATCACCGCGTGCGCGAGCGCGCGGTTGAACGATTCGCGCCGCAGGCTGCCCACGACGACCGCAATGCGATGTGCCATGAATTTCTCCTTCCGGTGGTGAGGAATCGAAGCGATTGATTCGGGATAGTCAGTAAAGGTCTGTTTATAGGCAGGCCAGCCCGCGAGCCGCCCGGCGGGGCCGCGCGACAGACTTTCCACAAAGTTTTCCACAGAATTTGTGGATAAGTCTGTCGATTCGCCGCGCCGTTACAGATTGGCCGTCCGGCCGTATGCCGTTCGCGCGATGTGCGTATCGGCAAGCATAGCGCAGGCGGCCGCGCGTGTTGATGTCATTCGGGACGGAACGTGCGTTGCGGGCGCGCGCGTTGCCCAGTAAGCTGCTCGCACCGGCCGCGGGCGACGTCGCGACCGGCGCCACTCGAGACCTTCATGCCGATCCAGCCTTCGCACGCCGCATACGACGACCCGGCCTATCTCGCACAATTGCGGCGCGACCTGCTGCGCTTCGCGCGCCTGCAACTACGTGACACTGACGCGGCGGAGGACGCGGTGCAGGAAGCGCTGGCCGCCGCATGGACGCATTCGAGCGATTTCGCGGGGTTGTCCGCCCACAAGACCTGGGTGTTCGGCATCCTGCGCAACAAGCTGATCGACAGTCTGCGCGTACGGCAGCGCATGGTCAGCCTGTCGGCGCTCGATGCCGAGCTCGACGGCGAATCGGCGCTCGACCGTGAACTGTTCAAGGACAACGGTCACTGGACGCCCTACGCGAAACCGCGCCCATGGCCGCAGCCGGAGACGCTGCTTCAGCAGCAGCAATTCTGGACGCTGTTCGAGATGTGCCTGAACCATCTGCCGGAGCAGATCGGACGCGTGTTCATGATGCGCGAGTTTCTCGATTTCGAGATCGCCGACATTTGCACGGAATTGACGCTGACGACGAATCATTGCAGCGTGCTGCTGTATCGCGCGCGTACGCGCTTGCGCACGTGCCTGACCGAGAAGGGGCTGACGAGCGACGATGGGACTGGGGAAATGTAAGGACGTGACGCGCCTGCTGTCGGATGCGCTCGATCGCGCGTTGACGCTGAACGAGCGGGTGCGCGTGCGCATCCATCTGCCGGCTTGCGGCGGGTGCCGAGAATATCGCAAGCAGATTGCGCTGTTGCGTGATGCGGCGAAGGTTGCGGGCGGGGGAGAAACCGGGCGGGACGACGCGCAGGAGTGAGGCCGCCGGAGGGCTGTCTGGACGAATTGCACCCTCCGGGATTCGAAGAATCAGAAATATAAAATTTATTCGAACAATTCCTTTATGTCTTCCGGCGGACGGCCGATGATGGCCCTGTCGTTATAGACGACGATCGGCCGCTGCAGCAGGATCGGATGCGTGGCGATCGCTTCATAGGCTTCGGCATCGGTCAAATCGGCGCGGCCGAGATCGAGCGTCTTGTAGGGTTCTTCGTTGTCGCGAAGCATGTCGCGGACCGGACGACTCAACTGACGATGAAGCGTTTGCAACTGCTCGACCGTCGGCGGCGTTTTCAGATATTCGACGATGGTGACCGGCGCGCCGCTTTGGTTGAGCGTTTCGAGAAGCGCCAGCGTTTCACGCGACTTGGAGCAACGGGGATTGTGATAAATCGTGATCATCGTTCGACCTTGGACTGATGGGGCCACGTATTGTAGCGATTCCGCGAGCTCGGCCGATCGAGTTGCGTGACAGGTCTATGGAGGCGGGTGAAAAACGTGACCTCGGTACGAAGTTGACGAAAGGAACGGACTGGCCGGCTGGCTAACCATCGGCTCTGTGGCGACAGTCGTTTGTCTGCGAGCGGTGTCGGATTGGATCGGCCGGCCGCCAACTTTATGCGCATAAACCTCGCGTTGAGTTGCCGCCCTCGTGATGCGCTGTTGAAACGCTCGAGGTTTGGCACGTCCGGCACTCCCGAGCAACCTCTGGTGACGACCCATTCTTGCTACCGCTGATCCAGCACCTTGAGCGCGGGCTCTTTATGCGCATAAATCTCTCGGCGTGAGTTCGAGCCGTGCTCGCAATACTTATCCGAAGACGCACGTCATTCGCCGGGAGCCCGGCGCGAGCCACTTTCTTGACCGAGTGAGACTCTCGCACGATGCATGCGCCCGAACGTCCGCAAGCGCACGAGCATGTCTCCGCAGCGCGGCATCATCACATCGCCGGTTTATGCGCATAAAGAGGTCGGCCAAATGGCTAACACGTAGTTAGCGAACAACAAATTCATTGAAATATAAATATCGTCCTGTAGAATTCCAACGACCCAAAACAGGAGTGAAAATTGGCAGCGGAAATCATTGCAGTCACTCAACAAAAGGGCGGAGTCGGCAAAAGCACGATCGCCATGCATCTTGGCGCGGCTTTTCACGAAAAAGGAAAGCGTGTCCTCGTCGTCGATGCCGATGGTCAGAACACGCTGATACATTGGTCGAGCGCATCGGGCGATAGCGAAACGGGGATTCCATTCCCCGTCGTCAATCTCGCGGAAGCCGGCGGCCAGATCCATCGCGAAATCAAGAAGTTCATCAACGACTACGACATCATCGTTGTAGATTGCCCGCCGTCGATCACGGAAAAGGTTTCGGGCGTCGTCCTGCTGGCCGCATCGATTGCCGTTATCCCGACGTCGTCGTCTCCGGCCGATTACTGGTCGAGCGTCGGTCTCGTCAAACTGATCCAGCAAGCCCAGGTCATGAACGAAGATCTGCGCGCCGTGTTCCTGCTCAACAAGACCGAAGAGAAGCGTATGTTGACCCGCGAACTGAAGCGGGCGCTCGAAGAACTCGGCTTCCCGTTACTGAAGACGCAAATTCCGACGCGCGAAGCGTATAAGCAGGCGATGGCGCTCGGTCAAACCGTGCTGCAGATGAACGATCGCGGTGCGAAGCTCGCGGCGACGGAAATTCGCGCATGCGCCGACGAGATCGTCGCGCTGCTGCCCTGACTTTATGCGCATAAAGGACTCCCATGAAACCCTCCCAATTCGCCAAAGGATTCCAGGCGCGGCCGGACACGACGACGAGCGAGAAACGCACCGCACTCGACCGGCTCAATGCGATCGACGGTCTCGTCAAAGCGGACGCTTCGTCTCCCGTCGCTGCCAAAGCCCCTAAAAAGGAAGGGCCGGCCCCGGTCGCCGACAACGTCGCCAACAACGCCATCGACGCCCCGGCCGATGAATCGCCACAATACCGTGCGTGGCGCCTCGAGAATCGCTACGCGCCGGGCCAAGTCATCGAGCTGGCACTGAAGGCCATCAAGCCGAGCCCGTTCAACCCGCGGCACTTCTATCTGAAATCGTCGATCGCCGAATTGGCCGTCAATCTCGCGAAGCAGGGCCAGCAGCAGGCGATTCATGTGATTCCCGACTACGAGCATCCCGGCTCGTATTTCGTCAGCGACGGCGGTCGACGTGTTCGCGCACTGAAGGAAGCGAACAAGGAAACGGTCAAGGCGATCGTCATCGATTTACCGATCGGCATTCAGAGCTACAAGCTCGGCTACGACCTGAACGTTCAGCGCGACTCCCAAACCGTCTTCGACAACGCGATCGTCTGGCGACGCTTCCTCGACGAGCGATATTTCCAGAGCCAGAAGGAACTGGCTGAGCAACTCGGCATCGACGAATCGACAGTCGCCGTGGCGCTGTCGATCGGCAAGCTGCCCGAAGCGATCATGCAGGAAATGGTTGCGCGCCCCGACCGGTTCGGCTCGAACATGGCTTATCAGGTCGGCCGCTATCACAATGCTCGTGGCACCGACGCGACGCTGCGCCTCATCAACAAAATCGTCTCGGATGATCTGAGCACGCGGCAGGTCGCCGATATCGTGAAGGGCAGGGCCGCCGCTCAGGAAAACGCCAAGCCCGCGAGCCGCCAGCGATACGCGCAGCGTCTCGAAATCAAGCTCGACGGCGTCTCGATCGGTGATCTGAAATCGTACGGCGACGATCGCATCGAACTGCGTCTGCGCGGACTTCCGAAGGAAAAGCGCGACGCACTGCTCGAGCAACTCGAACGGATGTTGGCGTCGGACTGATGGAATGTGGCGGCCCCGCGTCGATGTCGGGGGCGCAGACAAACCGGGCGGCTTATGCCGCCCGGGATTGATTCAACGTGAAGGAGAGCAAATCGCCATCCGTCGGCGCGCCCCAGGTCTTCTGGGCCAGCCAGTCGAAAAAAGCCGTCTCGGCCAGTTTGGAATCGAGGCCGCGCTTATGCCAGTCGTCGCGCATATGCGAGCCCATCGACGGCAGCGCCTCCGATTCGAACGATTCGCGCGCGACTTCGCGCTCCGCATCGCCCTGTTCGTCGTATAGCGCCTTCGCCTCCTTGCGCCGGTACGCCGCGTACTCGCTCAACAGGCGCGCCTTCAGATCGTCCGGCTGCACCGCCGCACCCTTCGCGGATAGGGTGCCGCTCGGCAACGCTTCGACCGTCTCCACCGGCGGCGCATAACCCTTCTTCAGCGCATCCTTGAACAGCGCCGCGGCGCTGCGCACCGGCGGCAGCGACGTGCTGCGCATCCGCTGCTCCGTCATCTGCAGCGCCGCGCGAATGCGGTTCTCCTCGCTGTCGGCATACAGCGTCTGCGCTTCCTTCAACGGAATGCCGAGCTTCACCATCCGGTCGACCAGCGTGCTGTCGAACACGTTCGGATGCTCGTCGAGCGCGAGCATCGGCTGCTTGCGCTCGGACACGCGGAACTGAATCTCCGCGACACGCCGTCCTTCCCGATGCTCGATCAGCTCGACGAAGATGTTGGTCACCGCGTTGACTTCCGCGATCGCAGGGCGCAGGTAATCGCGCTTGAAGTACTTGTACTCGCGCTTCGCCTCGTCGCCAGCCTCGGTATCGGGTGTGCCGGACAGAATCGGCCGCCACCACTCCCAAGGCTCGCGCATCGTCAGATGGCTCGGGTTCGTCAGGTAGCGCACGCAGATTTCGTACAGCGCAAGGCCGGCGCTGCTGCGCAACTGGCTCTGGAACTGCAGGCTCAGCCGCGCGTACTGCACCGGATCGAGCAGCTTTTTCTTGATCTTCGGCGCGAACGAGAACTCGACCCAGACGCGCCGCGTCGTCGGATCTTCGAGAATTTCGGCGTCGGCGATCAGCGTCGAGATCCCCCATTTGCGGCCCGGCTTCTGGCTCGACGTGCCGGTGCTCCATTCGACCTGCACCGACACCATGCGCCGCAGATGTTCCTTGACGAGCGCCGTGTCGTTCGAGTCGAACGCCGAGTTCGCAACGATGTCCGACAGCAGCGCGCGATAGGTGTCGCCCGAATCGTCGGCCTGCTGCGCCACGGCCAGCAGGACGTTGAACAGCTTGCGCGTGAGCAGGGTGATCTTGCCGCTTTTCGGCTGAATCGCGATCGCCTCGACGGCCTTACGCAATTCGGCCGAACTGGCACTCACCACATCCACATCGGTTTTCTTGGCGCGCTTCGTGGCCATGCGTCGGGTCAGAAGAGAAGTTTCCGGAAGGATAGCGCTTGTGGTGATGCGCGTCCAGAACGGCATGCTCACCATATCCGGTGAAGCGCGCCGATAAAACACGGCTCACCCGATCCGTTTCCCGAAAATGCTCACCGCTCCGGAATCCACGTCAATCGGGCTCACCGCGACAGATCGGGGCAGGCGCGGCGCACGCCGGCGTTCACGTCACCGCCGCCGGTGCGCAATCATCTCCCGTATCGGCTCACCTATCGCGTCGTCGCAAATTTACGACTTGCGCGGCCGTCACGTGTATCTCACCAGCACGCGTGAGTCGTGAGTCGTTCGGACACGCACGATATCACCTGTATGCCCATACAGATCGCGAATCCTCGACCGGAATGCGCGAATCGAGCGGCAGCGACGACGTCGGCCGGCACGGATTTGCGACGGATGCGGCCGCGCATCGAGCGTCGTCGAAGCCAACTCCCGAAAAACCTCACCAATGGCAACCGCGGCTCGGAACATCGACGATGAACAAACGCCCGACGCACGTGGAATCCGCAGCCAAAGCATCCCGAAAAATCTCACCTTAGCCGGGAAAGGAGCGGGAAAGCGCATTGGCTACTGCTCCCGAAAAACCTCACCATTCTTTCCTCGCATTCAAAAATCCCAATGCGCTCCGATACTTAAGTGCGGATGCTGAAGCGATCCGCGAACCGGCCGGCTCCTGAATGTTCTCACCTTTGATGCGTGTCGGAGCCAGCGGTGACCGGCGGCTCAATCCCGAAAAACCTCACCTTTCCGAAAAATTCGATCGCCTCCGCAGGCTCGCCATGTAGTTCTGACGGGCCTTTCGGAGAATATGGCTGAAAATTGGTCCCGAAAAAGCTCACCTATGGCGTCTTTTCGGCCGAGATAGGCTCCCGAACAATCTCACCTTTGAGCCTAAGGTGCGTTCATCCAGGAAATCCCGAAAAAACTCACCTTTCGTCGATCCTGCCGGGAAAACCCGCATGCCACTCCCGAAAAGCCTCACCTTTGGATCCCGACGACCCCATTTGAGGCGTCAAAGTGGGCTTCTTTCCCGGAAATCCTCACATCAAAGTGGCGCCGGGTCCCGTGGAATCTCACCTTTCATGAATTTTGCCTAAAAGAAGGGCAACATCCAGGCTGTGCACAGGCCCCGAAAACGCTCACCTTTGTGCTGTGCACAGGCGTCGATCCTGTGCAAGTCTGGCAATCGCTTGCCGGCTGTGAGGTCCCGCAAACCTTCACCTTTGGGAAAACCCTCGATCCGCTGTGATCCCGAATCCGCTCACGATCTTTCCCGGAAGGGCTCACGCAATGCCCCGAACCCCATCACTTCGGCTCCTGTAGAGGGTCACCTTGCATCCCGCAGACCTTCACCTTCCCGGCCGGAAACCCTTGCTGGACAAGGATGTGCCGTGGCGTTAACGTTTTTAACTAAGGGTTCAAGGGTGTTTACTTCTAATACTCTCAAGACTCACCCCGACGAGTTTTCCACAGACCCCCTCCAACCCGACACCCACCGCCATGTGAAACAATGACGAATCTTTCCAACAGCCGTAAAAAATCAATCGATACAAACGGTTAGGCGTGTTTCTTCGCTTTGTTTCACGAAATCTCCAGACCGGAACGGAATCGGACACACACAGCGCGGCTTTCCGGCACTGTCGACGCAAAATCACAACGACCCTCGAAAAATAGTATTGAACAGTACGTATTTCGTTATGATCGAGACGTTCCATTGCCCGAGAGTGCCGTCATGACCCTGGACGAGATGCGCCAAGTCATTCGAGATGAACTGGAATCCCTGCGCACGACCGGTGCGCGACGCCAGGAACTCTCGCTTCACGCGTGCAAGCGACTGTTTTTCGATCTCGGTATTCGTCCGTCCGCGGCGAACGTCCGGGACTTGACCCAGACTGGCAGCGCGAGCGACATCCCGAAAGACATCGACCATTTCTGGGAACGCATTCGCACCGCATCGAAAGTCCGTCTCGAAGGGGCCGCCATTCCGAAGTCCGTCGAAGACAAAGCCGGCGCACTGCTTGGTGCGCTCTATGAAGAAGCGCTGAAGGCCGCGCGCGAGAGCCTCGATGCGGATCGCGAGCAGATTCAGGTCGACATCGCCGATGCCGGGCAGCAACTCCGCGATGCGACGATTCGTCAGGAAACGCTCGAGGCGGCGCTTGCCCGCAGCGATGCCCGCAACGAACAGCTTCAGGCTCGCATCACCGCACTCGAAGTGCAGCTCGCGTCACAAACCACGCACGGTTCGGTCAACGAGGCGACGTTACTCACCTCCGTCAGCCGACTGGAAAGGGAATTGGCGGCCGCGACCGATCGCGTCCAGACCGAGCAAACGCAGAAGGCCGCGCTGCGGGACCGAATCGACGCGCTGCAAGCCGAGCTCCAGCAGCGCACCGAGCACTATGCGCAGCAGATCAAGGATGCGGTGGCGGAAGCCGAACGGCGCGTCAAGCCGATGCTCGTCGAGCTCGATTCGTTAAGGAGCATGGCGTCCACCTATCAGGCCGGGCAACGCGACGTGCAGCGCAAGGAATTCGATTTTCTGCAGCAGCTCAGCGCGGCCAAGGCGCGCGCGGATCGCCTCGAAGAGCAACTGCGCACCCAAAGCGACGAGCTGGATGCCACTTCGCGTGAAGTGAGCACATTGCGCGCGAATCGCGGGATGGATCCGGCGATCGCGACGCTGATTCGGCGCCTCGCGGATACCGGCAAGCTCGATGCCGATGCATTTTCCATCGTCGGCACCATACTCGATCAAGACGTTCCGTTGCCCGACGCGTGCCCGCATTGCGACGGCGAACCGGAACTGTCGCACGGTGCCGACGGTTTCGAAGTGTCCTGCCCGGAATGCGAGCATGCATCCGGACCGAGGCCGTCCCGCTTCGAGGCCGTTTCGCGTTTTCGTCACGGTTGACCCTGTCCGGACCGGCGATTCGATCGAAGGTGAGCCGGTACGGGAGGCTCAAGGTGAGATTTTTCGGGAGCCTGCGGACGGCCGCGTTCGACCGCTCAAGGCTTTGAGACAGGTGATCGGGCCGCGCTCATGCCGTTCACGTATCGTGCGGAACGCACGTCACCGACTCACCGGTTGCGCGAATGGATCAGTGAGCGTCCGCGGCGATGCCCGGCTCACCGTCCGTCAGATCGTCGCGCCAATTCTTCCAGGCCCGATGCAGACGATGCGACGAAATGGGCTGCATGAACCCGAGCCATTTGCCGACCCGTTCCACCGGAACGTCGTTTTCGAACAGCTCCGCCGCGTACGTGTTGCGCAGCGTCTGCGGGCTCGCGCGCGCCGCACGGGAGGCGGTGATGTCGGCCGCCTCGATGATCGCGTCGACGGCGCGCAGCATCGTCGCCTTGTGCATCGGACGGCCGGCGGGCGACGCAGGAAATACCAGGTCCCCCGGTATCTCCTGATGCCTGCGCTCCATGAGCCATGCATCGAACAGCGCGATCGCGAATGACGCGAGATGCGTTTCCCGCGTGAAATCCGGATGCGTCGACGGAATGATCAACGACGTGCCGCTCGAAGTAATGCAACTAATGGTGAGCGCACGCGCTTCGCCCGTCTTCACGCCCGCACCGAGAAATGCGGCGACGAGCGCGCGGTCGCGACGCTCCCGCCAATGCGCGGCGCCGGACACCGCGATCGGCGAAAAAAGATGCGCGATCAGCTTCGCGCGCTCAGACGGCGAAAGGAATCCGGTCGGCTCGTTGTCGCGCGCTTTTCGCCAGGTCGCTTCGCCATCCTGAGCGATGAAACGGGCGGGATTCGTCGACGCGAACTCGATGCGGCGGATATGGTCGAGCACACGCTCGATCAGCCGCAGGTAACGCATTCGCTGGGTTTTCCTGATCGGTAGCTCGCCGACGAAGTGTGCGATCGACGCGGTATCGACGGTGACCAGATTTTTTTGATGAGCACGCAGCCAGGTCAGGAAGGCGCCCCATTGCGCGCGGTAGACGTCGGCCGACGATCGGCGGAAGTCTTGCGTGGCCAACCAGGCATCGAATGCGGCTTCCGGCGCGGTGAGCCAGTCGGATGCGCTGCGATCGAACAAGTCCTTCGCGTCGGACGTTGGAGAAGCGTTCGGGGGTGTCGGCGGAGACATGCTATTTATTCCGTTAGTTGCGCCTATGGTAGCCCCACGAAAGCGACGTTCGCCAGAGAAATCGCGGCGGCGTTGCTCAGTCGCCCCATGCTTTCGCCGGCCGGGCCGATCGAGCCGGCTTGCGTGTGCCGGAGACGTCGGACGCCGCTTCGTATGCGGCAACCGCGAACGAGAACACGGCCGGCAACGCATTCGACCGCCCGAAATCGATCGGATCGTCGGTTTCCGGAAAAGCCATGTCCGCCGGGCGCTCGAACAACTGCCGCATGCCGGCGTCGTGCCGGCTGGCGAAACCGAGATCCGCCAGTGCTTCCGCCTCGATCGCGTGTAGCAGGCGCCAGGTCAGCGGAACCCGCTGGCGGATGTATCGCGCGGCAACGTGGCGAACGATCTGCTCCAGATCGTGTGCCGCAGCCTTGAAGCTGAGGGCGGCCAAATCCTGTTCGGTCATCACGGGCTCCTGTCGGTCAGCGTGGGCGCTTGCGCGGCCGTTCCGGTCCCGTGCAAGGCTGAGTGTCCGTATACTGTACAAATATACAGTACAGAGCGCAACTGGCCGTTCGGCCGACTGGACGTCCCGTCAGCGATGGATCACGATCAACAGCGCCTTTGCTTCGGCTTTGCCCGGATTGCGGATCGCGTGCGGCGCGTCGGCCGCGTAGCGCGCGGTGTCGCCGGATTTCAGCCGGCGCACGGTCGCCGCCGCCTCGATCTCGATCGCGCCCTGCAGCACGGTCAAATGCTCGCGCGTGCCCGGCTCGTGCGCATTCGACACGAGTGCGCCGCCGCCCGGCAACGTCAGCTCGTACCACTCGAACTTGCCGGCGAGATCGAGCGGGCCCCATACGCGGAGCTGATATCGGCCATCGTGACCGGACAGCGTCGGGATGTCGTGCGGGCCGTCGACGCGGATCATCTCCGGCGCGCGCGGCGGGGCGAAGAGTTCGTCGAGCGTGATGCCGAGCGCGTTGGTCAGGCGCCACGCGACGGCGATCGTCGGGTTGGCCTTGTCGCGCTCGATCTCGGAGAGCATCGATTTCGAGACGCCCGCGGCGCGCGACAGGTCGTCGAGCGTCAGCTGGCGCTCGTTGCGCAGGCGCTGAATCTGTTCGCCGACGCGCGGCGGCGTCGCGGCGGCGGGTGTCGAAGCGGGTGTCGAAGCGGGTGTCGAAGCGGCCGTCGCGGCGCCGCGACGCGATCCCGTGGAGCTTGCCATTTGAGTTCCGTTCGCTTAGAGTTGTTCGGTATTTCGAATTTTAGTTCGAAATACCGGAAATGAGCGGTCGATCGAGCGACCGACTATAACAGTAGCAGGCCGCTGCGCCGCCACGAGCGCGGCGGCGGCAAATCCAGTCAGGAGCTTTGCGATGCGTGATGCCTTTCTCGCCCATGTGCGCGGCACACTCGACCAGATCCGCGCGGACGGGTTCTACAAGACCGAACGCGAGATCGCGAGCCCGCAGGCGGCTGCGGTGCGGCTCGCCGGCGGCGCCGGCGTGCTGAATTTCTGCGCGAACAATTATCTCGGGCTCGCGGACGATCCGCGTCTCGTCGCCGCCGCGAAGGCCGGGCTCGATCAGGACGGGTTCGGGATGGCATCGGTGCGTTTCATCTGCGGCACGCAGACCGTGCACAAGCAGCTCGAAGCCGCGCTCGCCGCGTTCCTTGGCACCGAGGACAGCATTCTCTATTCGAGCTGCTTCGACGCGAACGGCGGCCTGTTCGAAACCCTGCTCGACGAGAACGACGCCGTGATCAGCGACGAGCTGAATCACGCGAGCATCATCGACGGCGTCCGGCTCTGCAAGGCGAAGCGCTTTCGCTACAGGAACAACGATCTCGCCGATCTCGAAGCGAAGCTGAAGGAAGCGGACGCGGCCGGCGCGCGCTACAAGCTGATCGCGACCGACGGCGTGTTCTCGATGGACGGCATCATCGCCGATCTGAAAGGCGTCTGCGATCTCGCCGATCGCTACGGCGCGCTCGTGATGGTCGACGATTCGCATGCGGTCGGCTTCATCGGCGAGCATGGCCATGGCACGCCCGAGCATTGCGGCGTCGAAGGGCGCGTCGACATCATCACCGGCACGCTCGGCAAGGCGCTCGGCGGCGCATCGGGCGGCTACGTCGCCGCGCGGCGCGAGATCGTCGCGCTGCTGCGCCAGCGCTCGCGTCCGTATCTGTTCTCGAACACGCTGACGCCGAGCATCGCCGCCGCGTCGCTGAAGGTGCTCGAGTTGCTCGGCAGCGACGAAGGCGCGCGGCTGCGTGCGCGCGTGCGCGAGAACGGCACGAGGTTTCGCGAGCGGATGACCGAAGCGGGCTTCACGCTCGTGCCGGGCGCGCATCCGATCATTCCGGTGATGCTCGGCGACGCGCAGCTCGCGACGAAGATGGCCGATGCGCTGCTCGCCGAGGGCGTCTACGTGATCGGCTTCTCGTTCCCGGTCGTGCCGCGCGGCCGCGCGCGCATCCGCACGCAGATGAGCGCCGCGCATACGCCCGAGCAGATCGATCGGGCCGTCGCCGCGTTCGTGCGCGTCGGCCAGTCGCTCGGTATCGTCTGACGGAGGCCCGGACATGAAAGCACTCGCCAAACTCGATCGCGCGCCCGGCCTGACGCTCACGCGCGTGAAGCGTCCCGAGGTCGGGCACAACGACGTCCTGATCCGGATTCGCCGCACCGCGATCTGCGGCACCGACATCCACATCTGGAAATGGGACGACTGGGCGCAGAAGACCATCCCCGTGCCGATGCACGTCGGCCACGAATACGTCGGCGAGATCGTCGAGATGGGGCAGGAAGTGCGCGGCTTCGCGATCGGCGACCGCGTGTCCGGCGAAGGTCACATCACGTGTGGCTTCTGCCGGAACTGTCGCGCGGGGCGGCGCCATCTGTGCCGCAACACGATCGGCGTCGGCGTGAATCGCGAGGGCGCGTTCGCCGAGTATCTCGCGATTCCCGCGTTCAACGCGTTCAAGATTCCGCCCGAGATCTCCGACGATCTCGCCGCGATCTTCGATCCGTTCGGCAACGCGACGCATACCGCGCTGTCGTTCAATCTCGTCGGCGAGGATGTGCTGATCACCGGCGCGGGCCCGATCGGCATCATGGCCGTCGCAATCGCGAAGCACGTCGGCGCGCGCAACGTCGTGATTACCGACATCAACGACTATCGCCTCGGCCTCGCCCGCCAGATGGGCGCGACGCGCGCGGTCAACGTCGCGCGCGAGTCGCTGCGCGACGTGATGGCCGAACTGCACATGAACGAAGGGTTCGACGTCGGGCTCGAGATGTCCGGCGTGCCGAGCGCGTTCACCGGCATGCTCGAGGCGATGAATCACGGCGGCAAGGTTGCGCTGCTCGGCATTCCGCCCGCGCAGACCGCGATCGACTGGAATCAGGTGATCTTCAAGGGCCTCGAGATCAAGGGCATCTACGGCCGCGAGATGTTCGAGACCTGGTACAAGATGGTCGCGATGCTGCAAAGCGGCCTCGACCTGTCGCCGATCATCACGCACCGCTTCGCGGTCGACGATTACGAGAAGGGCTTCGCCGCGATGCTGTCCGGAGAAAGCGGCAAGGTGATTCTCGACTGGACGACGGCCTGAGCGTTTCGACATCCTGGAGCTGGAGAGCGCTATGCCCGATTCCAACGAAATCCGTCCGCCCGTTCCGCCGTTCTCGCCCGACACCGCGAAGCAGAAAGTCCGTGCGGCCGAGGATGCGTGGAACTCGCGCGATCCGCGGCGCGTGTCGCTCGCGTATACGCCGCACAGCCGCTGGCGAAATCGCGCCGAGTTCGTCAACGGCCGCGACGAGATCGTCGCGTTCCTGCAGCGGAAGTGGGCGCGCGAGCTCGACTACCGGCTGATCAAGGAACTCTGGACGTGCGGCGGCAATCGCATCGCGGTGCGCTTCGCATACGAATGGCACGATGATGCCGGCAACTGGTTCCGCTCGTACGGCAATGAGAACTGGGAGTTCGACGACAACGGATTGATGGCGCGTCGTCATGCGAGTATCAACGACTTGCCGATCAGCGACGCGGATCGCCTGTTCCGCTGGCCACTCGGACGTCGCCCGGACGATCATCCGGGCCTGTCCGATCTCGGACTGTAGTGCGTCGTTCCCGGCTCGACGGTGAGGAAATACGGGAGCCGATTCAGGAGCCGATTCCCGAATCGATACGCTCCCGAAAAATCTCACCTCAAGCGCATCCGTGGCACGCGTCGGTCAACGCGCGATGCGCGCCGCGATCGCTTCCCCCACTTCCCGCGTGCCGGCCTGGCCGCCGAGGTCGCGCGTACGCGGCCCGTCCCGCAGCACGGCCTCGATCGCCGCGACGATTGCATCATGTGCGTCGCGCTCGATGCCCGCGCCGTGCCCGAGAAAGTCGAGCATCATCGCGGCCGACCAGATCATCGCGATCGGATTCGCGATGAATTGGCCCGCGATGTCGGGTGCGGAACCGTGCACCGGCTCGAACAGCGACGGGAACGTGCGGTCCGGATTCATGTTCGCCGATGGCGCGATCCCGATCGTGCCGGTGCACGCCGGGCCGAGATCGGACAGGATGTCGCCGAACAGGTTCGATGCGACGACGACGTCGAAGCGATCCGGCTGCAGCACGAAACGCGCGCACAGAATGTCGATGTGCTGTTTGTCCCATGCGACGTCCGGATAGCGCGCGGCCATCTCGGCCGCGCGCGCGTCCCACCACGGCATGCTGATCGCGATGCCGTTGCTCTTCGTCGCGACGGTGAGCCGCTTCGCGCGCCGCTGCGCGAGCTCGAACGCGAACTTCAGTACGCGTTCGGTGCCGTGCCGCGTGAAGATCGACTGCTGGACGACGATCTCGCGCTCGGTGCCGTCGAACATCGTGCCGCCGACGGCCGAGTATTCGCCCTCGGTGTTCTCGCGCACGATCATGAAATCGATGTCGCCGGCCTTGCGCCCGGCGAGCGGCGACGGCACGCCGTCGAACAGCCGCGCGGGCCGCAGGTTCACGTACTGGTCGAACTCGCGGCGGAACTTCAGCAGCGATCCCCACAGCGAGATGTGGTCCGGCACCGTCGCAGGCCAGCCGACCGAGCCGAACAGAATCGCGTCGACGCCCGCGAGCTGCGCCTTCCAGTCGTCCGGCATCATCTGGCCGTGCTGCGCATAGTAGTCGCAGCTCGCCCAGTCGATGTGCGTGAAATCGAAGCGAATCCCGTAGCGGGCCGTCACCGCGTCGAGCGCGCGCAGGCCTTCCGGCATCACCTCACGGCCGATGCCGTCGCCGGGAATCACCGCGATCCGATAAATCTTGTCGCTCATGCGAATGCTCCTTTGGAACCGAACCCTATCGTCGTGGTGTCGTCGCAGCGCGACGCCGTCGCGCAAAACGCGCAAAGGTGAGAGTTTACGGGACCTCGCATTCCACCCGCGCGCCCGCGTGCGCGGACGTCACAGCCGCTGCGCTTTCGCGAGCGTGAGCACGCGCGCCCAGCGCTGCGCGTCGCGTTTGTTCGTCATCGGCAGTGTCCACTCGCCGCGTGCGGCGTCGCGAACCCGCACGACGAGATGCCAGCGGCCGCCGATCGTCTCGGCATCGCAGCCGTTGAGCTGGGACAGCGTGTAGCGGCCGTCCGTGCCGTCGTGCGACAGCCAGAGCAGGCCTTGCGTCGCGGATACGCGCAGTTCGCCCCACGCGCGATGCGCGACGTGCGTCCAGCCCTCTTCCTTCGTGTTCGGCGCGACGTCGCGAACGCGCTTGATCCACCACGCGACGAGCGCGATCACGATCGCGGCGGCCAGTACGGCGGCGGTCACCGCGACCGGTTCGCCGAAGCGCGCGGCGATCGCGTGGAACGTTTGAACCGCGCCCCATCCGAGGGCGATCAGCGCGAACAGGACGATGAAAATCGGCATGACGGTCGAATCGAAAAAAGAAAAAGGCCGGCGCACGCGCCGGCCGCACGACTGACGGATCTACTTCCTGCGGTGGATGTCGTGCGTGACGAAGCCCGCGTCGTTGTCGGGCAGCGCGAGGCCGTTCTTGACCGCGAGCGTCCGGCGGATGTCCGCGAGCCCGGCGCTCCAGTGGTCGCGCATCGTCTGCAGACCGAACTGATAGTCCTTGTAGTGATGCTCGTACGCCTTCTGCTTGTAGATCAGGTGCTGGACGTTGTACTTCTTGCCGCACGCGATCTGCTGCGCCTCGATGCACCACGGATCGGTCTTGCGCTGCGCTTCCGGCACCTGCTCGAGCACGTGGCGCAGCACGTTGCGGTAGCGCTGCTCGCGCTGCATCGTGTCGGTGACGAAGCGCGTGCGGCTCGAATACTGGACGTCCTTCTGGCGCTCGGTGACGTCGGGCATCGAGCGCGGCAGCGGCCCGCGCGCGCTCCACAGGTCGACCTGGAACGCGAGCGTGTCGCGGCGCGGCGACGCGCGCAGCACTTCCATCAGCGGCGTGTTCGACACGATGCCGCCGTCCCAGTAATACTCGCCGTCGATCTCGACCGGTGCAAACGCGGGCGGTAGCGCGCCGGACGCCATGAAGTGCTCGGGCGCGAGCGTCGTGCGCGTGCTGTCGAAATAGATGAAATTGCCGGTGCCGACGTTGACCGCGCCGACCGACACGCGAATCTCGCCCGAATTGATCCGGTCGAAATCGCAGAACTTGAGCAGCGTGTCGCGCAGCGGCGACGTGTCGTACCAGCTGACCTTGTCCGGATCGTTCGACACGCCGGGCATCGGTGGCGGGAAGCGCGGCACGAAGAAGCCGAGCTGGCCCTGCACGACCGCGCTCGCGGCCTGCGACGCGGTGAAGAGCGTGCGGACCTGGTCGGTGCTGTTGAACAGCGCGAACTCGACCGGCGCGGGCAGCGACGGAAAGAACGCCGGCTGGCAGATCGTCTCCCAGAACGCGCGCAGCCGCTCGACGCGCCGCTCGGGCGGATTGCCGGCGATCAGCGCGGTGTTGAGCGCGCCGATCGAGATGCCCGCGATCCAGTTGAGCGGAATGCCCGCCTCGTGCAGCCCCTCGAACACGCCGGCCTGATACGCGCCGAGCGCGCCGCCGCCCTGCAGCACGAGCGCGATCGTCTCGTAGGGCAGCGCTGGCGCGGAAGGCGCGCCGGCCTCGTGTTGCAGTTCCATCGCGTCGACGGCCTGTTTTTCGGTGCGGGCGCGCGGCTTCATTGCATGAACCAGCCGTGGCTGACGACGAACGACTGGCCGGTGAGCGCGGCGCTCGGGAACGCCGACAGGAACGCGACCGTCTGCGCGACGTCCTGCACGGTCGTGAACACGCCGTCGACCGTGTTGCCGAGCATCACTTTCTTCACGACTTCCTCTTCGCTGATGCCGAGCTCCTTCGCCTGCTCCGGAATCTGCTTGTCGACGAGAGGCGTGCGCACGAAGCCCGGGCACACGACGTGCGAGCGGACGTTGTGCTTCGCGCCTTCCTTCGCGAGCACGCGCGCGAGGCCGAGCAGGCCGTGCTTCGCGGTCACGTACGCGGATTTCAGCGGCGACGCCTCGTGCGAGTGCACCGAGCCCATGTAGATCACGACGCCGCCGCGATCGTCCTTGTACATATGCTTGAGCGCGGCTTTCGTCGTCAGGAACGCGCCGTCGACGTGGATCGCCTGCATCTTCTTCCAGTCGGCGAACGAGTAGTTCTCGATCGGGTTGACGATCTGGATGCCGGCGTTCGACACGAGGATGTCGACCGAGCCGAACGTTTCGGCGACATGGTCGATGCCGGCATTGACCGCGTCCTCGCTCGTCACGTCCATCACGAGGCCGATTGCCTTGCCGCCCGCCTGCTTGATCTGGTCGGCGACGGCGTTCGCGCCGTCGAGGTTCAGGTCGGCGATCGCGACCGCCGCGCCGGCCTTCGCGAGCTCCAGCGCGATTTCCTTGCCGATGCCGCTCGCGGCGCCCGTGACCACTGCGGTTTTGCCAGTCAGATTGCTCATGATCGAATTTCCTTCGTACTTGAAAGGTGAAAAGAGGACAGCAGACGTTACTGAGCCAGGTAATCGTAGACGACTTCGCCGAGTCCGAGTGTCAAATCGGCGACCAGATGGCGCGCCTCGACGATTTCGAGCACCGGCAGATCGGCGACCGGCGCGAGCGCGTGCGGGTCGAGCTTCAGCGACGCGGGGCCCGTCCACGCGCCCTTCATCACGATGTCCTGCATGTAGTAGCGCACGAGCTCGCACACGCGCGCCGTGCCGTCGACGTGCGGAATGATCTTCAGCAGGAAGTTCGGGCCGGCGAGACGCTTCGACTGCTCGGCGATGTCGAGCTCGCGGTGCTTGTAGCCCATCGTGCCGGTCGCGACGCGCACCTTGCCGTAGTCGAGCGTGCCGAGCAGGTGGTCGGTGTTCACGTTGAGCGTCGGCGATGCGAGCTTCTTCGGGAAGCCCCACAGCTCGCGGCCGCCGGCGATCGGCGGATGGTCGTCGAGATACATCGCGAGCGTGTAGCCACCGGCCTGGCCTTCGTATTCGACCGGAATCACCTGGCCGCTCTCGGTGTAGTCGCCGAAGCCGGTCGAGTCGGCCATCCGGATGAATTCGTAGTGCACGAGCGGCTCGGTGATCTTCAACGGCTCCGGCACGACTTCGCGCAGACGAGCGGGATCGGTGCGGTACGTGATGATCAGGAACTCACGGTCGACGAAACGGTACGGACCCATCGGGAACGCGGGGCTCGTCAGCGGCATCGCAAACGCCTTCGATCGGACGTCACTCGGCTTCATGCAAGACTCCTGGTTGTTGATCGTGTCGTGGATGAGGGTGTCGCTATCCTATGCCTGCGCGTGCGCATTGTGCGACGCCGCAGCTGGAATTGATTGTTGCGCGAATCGGAGAATCGACGGTGCAAATGTTGATTCGAAACGCGCAATAGGGGGATCTGTTCTCGAAACGCCAATCGCTGCAGGTCCGGATGGTGACACGATCGGGGCTGAGGTGAGGGTTTTCGGGAACATGGGTGAGGGTTTGCGGGAGACTCTCCGCGCGAAATGTTGCAAATTCGTGAAAGTGTGCTGCAATGCAGCCTTTCGGGCCGCCGCCGAGCGTCACGCAACTGTCACTTAAGTATCGCTTAAGCGTGCGCGCCCTAGCATCGGGTGACCACGCGTATCCGCGCGCTCGCCCCGTCCACGTTTTCCGTTCCGCCATGCAGAATCTCAATCTCACCCTTTTTTCCGCGATCAACGCGGGACCGGCGCCGCAGCCCGGCGTCGTCAAGCTGGCGGTCTTCGCGGCCGACTGGCTCGTTTATGCGATTCCCGCGATGCTGCTGCTGACCTGGCTGTGCGGCGCGCGGCCGACGCGGCGCCAGGCGATCGAGGCCGGGCTCGGCGCGTGCGTCGCGCTCGCGCTCGGGCAGGTGTTCTCGACCTTCTGGTTTTCGCCGCGGCCGTTCATGGCCGGCGTCGGCACGCAACTGATCGCGCATGCGCCGGACGGATCGTTTCCGAGCGATCACATGACGTTCGCGTGGAGCCTCGCGGTCGGCATGCTGCTCGGCAGCACGACGCGCGCGACCGGTATCGTGATGGCGCTCTGCGCGGCGGCGATCGCGTGGGGGCGGATCTACGTCGGCGTGCATTGGCCGTTCGACATGGCGGGCGGCGTGCTCGTCGGCACCGCGGGCGCGCTCGCCGCGCATCTGTACGGGCGGCCCGTGACGGCGCTGCTCGAGCGGATCGGCGAGAGCGTGCATGCGCTCGTTCCGGGGCATCGGCGTGCGTAAGGACGCGTAACGAACAAGTTCGATGCGGCGCGCGCCGGTTTCGCGTCGCGTCGTGTCGCGTCAATCGTCGAGCGTTTCGTGCACCGCGCTCGCGCCGCGCCTCCAGTACGCGGACGCACGGATGCGCGACTTGTCGATGCCGCGTTCCGTGGTCAGATGGTGCCGCACCGCGCGCATCGCGAGCGCCTCGCCGGCCGCCCATACGTAGCCGTCGCCCGGCGGCAGCGGCAGGTCGCGCAATGCGTCCGGCAGCGCGTCGCCGCCGTCGGCTGCATCGCGAAAACGCCAGATTTCATGCACGTGCGCGCGCGTGCCGAACGCGATCCGCGCGGAACGGTCCGCGACTTCGAGCACGACCGCCGCGCGCGAGCCTGCCGGCAATTCCTCGAGCCGCCGCGCGATCGCGGGCAGCGCCGTGTCGTCGCCGATCAGCAGGTGCCAGTCGAAATCGTCGGGAATCACGAACGAGCCGCGCGGCCCGCCGACGCCGAGCCACTGGCCGACGCGCGCCTGCGCGGCCCACTGCGACGCCGGCCCCGGATGATTCAGCACGAACTCGAGATCGAGCTCGCGCGCGGCGCGATCGAAGCGGCGCGGCGTGAAATCGCGCGCGACCGGTTTCGGCTCGCCTTCCGGAAACACCGGGCCGTTCGGCCCCATCTCCGGCATCGCGGGGCGCTCGGCGCCGGGCGGCGGGAAGAAGACCTTGATGTGATCGTCGAACGACGACGATTCGAAATCCGCCAGATCGGGGCTGCTCAGCGTGACGCGCAGCAGATGCGGCGTCACCGCGTGCACGCGCGTGACCTGCAGCAGCCGGAACTTGATCGCGTGGCGCACGCGGGTCACGGCGCGCGCCACGGACGAGGGCGTGGTTTGGGTTTGGGTTGGGGTGGGTGTCTGGGTCAAATCGGTTCTCCGGGTTGCGTTCGCGTGGATCACGCGTCGGAACGGCGTTCGATTTCGTCGGTCGCGCGGCGCAGGATCTCCGCGATCCGCCGCTGTTCGTCGGTGGCGGCACCGCTGCGGCGCAGCAGCGCGCGCCTCAGCGCGAGGCGGGCGTCGACGAATTCCTGCAGCCAGCCCTGAAAGTCGTCCGGCGTGTCGCGCGGCGCTTCGCCCGCGAACGCGCGGCGCATGAATTCCATCTTTCGCGCGAGATGCGTGAGACGCGCGAACAGCATCTCGACGCGTTCGCGCTGCGAGTCGAGGTGCGCGCGCCCGGCGTCGTTGAGCGAGTAGCGCTTGCGGTTGCCTTCGACCTGCACGTTCACGAAGCCGACTTCCTCCAGATACGTGAGCGCCGGATAGACCATCCCGGGGCTCGGGCTGTAGAAGCCGTTCGAGCGGGTGTCGAGCGCCTTGATCAGTTCGTAGCCGTGGCTCGGCTGTTCGGCGAGCAGCGCGAGCAGCATCAGTTGCAGGTCGTCGGCGCTGAACTGGCGGCCGCGCGGCAGCGAGTCGTCGCCGCCGCCGCTGAAGCCGCCGTAGCCATTCGAATCGCCGCCGTACGAACCGCCGCGCCGGTCCTGGCGATGGCGCCCGATCGCTTCCCAGAACGCCAGCAGCGGCGAGTAGCCGTAGAGGCCGTAACCGGTGCAACCGGCCGGGCCGTAGGGGTAGCAGTGTCGCATGATCGTGTCCCATATATATCGGAAAACATATCTAAAGATATATATCGAAAGATACAAAGTCAATGCGATTTATTGGGGGTCGGGTGGTTGGCGGGTGTGTGTAGGTTTGCAAAAAAGTGGCCTTTATTTGCCTGTCGCCGATCCTGTACGCATGGAGATGCGATGCCGCAGCCAGTATTGCGACATCCGGTGCCCTCAGCTACATTAGCGGCCCAACCTAGGGAATGGCAGGTGCTCCCGGAGGAGCCGCCTGACGCACCCAGCCGGCGTCGCGCGCCGGTCGGTACCGTTGCGCCCAACATGAGGCGCTTCGGACCGCCGCGGGGCTGGAGTAAGCGCTGAAGCGCCAACTCCAGCCAACCGCGCCATGGGATCGGAGTAAGCGCTGAAGCGCTCACTCCGATCGACACAGGAGACAACGATGGACGTGCGGCAACGCGATCACATCGAGACCGTGGTCCTGACGACCACCGGCGAGTTGCCGGCAGCCGCGCGGGCGCACGATGCGATCATCCAGAGCTCGTGGCAGCGCTGCGTGCACCAGTACGGCCTTGATCCGGCCCGCATGCAGGAAGCGCGTATCCTGCCGCAGATGCGCCTGCGCGAACACCAGCAACGCATCGACGATTTCACGCGGATTGCCCGCCATGGCCTCGAAACCCTGTACGGCCAAGTGAGGGAGATGGGCTACGTGGTACTGTTGACGGATGCCGACGGCGTCACCGTCGACTACCTGGGCCATGCCAATGCGGACGCAGCCTTGCGTCGCGCCGGCCTCTATCTGGGCGCCGAATGGAGCGAGAACGGCGCTGGCACCTGTGCTGTGGGTACCGCGCTGGCGACCGGTCAGGCCTTGACGGTGCATCAGGGCGATCATTTCGATGCGACGCATATTCCGCTGACTTGCACCGCCGCGCCGCTGTTCGATTCGTATGGCCAGCTCAACGCGATTCTCGATATCTCCGCGCTGAGTTCACCGCAGGCCAAGTACAGTCAGATGCTTGCGCTGCAAGTGGTGCGCATGTACGTCAACCAGATCGAGGACGCTTATTTTCTGCGCCGGCACCGACAGGACTGGATACTCAAGCTCAGTCCGGCGCCCGAATTCCTTGAAGTCAATCCGGAGTACCTGATCGCACTCGACGCCGCCGGCCGAATCTCCGGCCATAACCGCCGCGCTCAGCAAATGCTGATAGCCGAGCCGGGTGTTGATGCGATGGGACCGTCGCTGCTCGGCGTGCGGTTCGAGGCGTTGTTTGATGCGCGTCCGGAGGAGCTGGGCCGGTTCGTCTATTCGCGACCTAGCGAGCAGCGCGTCGTGCGGCTGAGCCACAGCGGAAAATGGCTCTACCTGAGCGTTATGCCGCCGGTGCTGGTCTTGCATCATGGAATACAGGACAGCGTGTCGCCTCCGCTGCCGGCCGAGCTGGCGGCGCTATGCGGCGGAGATGCGGCATTGCAGCAGCAATTGCAACGTGCCGCCAAGCTGATCGATTCGCCCATCAACCTGCTTATCAACGGCGAGACCGGAAGTGGCAAGGAATTCCTGGCCAAGGCGCTTCATCGAGCGAGCTCACGCCGCAATGGCCCGTTCGTCGCGATCAATTGCGCGGCGATTCCCGAAACGCTGATTGAGAGCGAGTTGTTCGGGCATCTGCCGAACAGCTTCTCGGGTGCCAGTTCCAGATCCAAGCGTGGTCTGATTGAGGAGGCCAACGGCGGCACGCTGTTCCTCGACGAGATTGGTGACATGCCGCGCGAGTTACAGTCGCGCCTGCTCCGAGTGCTGTCCGAAGGCGAAGTGCTGGCGATCGGCGCTTCGCGTCCGGTGCCCGTCGATGTCCGGGTGATTTCGGCTACTCACCACTCGCTCGATCAATTGATCAGCAACGGGCGGTTTCGCGAGGACCTCTATTACCGTCTCAACGGTGCGCGCTTCGTGCTGCCGCCGCTGCGCGAGCGCACCGATCTAGACTGGCTCGTGCAGAAGGTGCTTGCCGTGCCGGAGGGCGCGCCCGGTTTCACGATCTCGGAACTGGCGCGTGAGCGGCTGCATCGCCATCGCTGGCCCGGCAATCTGCGTGAATTGCGCAATGCACTCGAATATGCGCGCGCGGTTTGCAGCGATGGCCACATCGAAGCGGGTGACCTGCCCGAAGGCGTCGGCGAGACAGCCGCAGCAACTGTTGAAGCGCGCGTGGTGTCCGACATAGCGGTGAATTCGGCCGATGCATTGGAGCAGCACACGCTGCCGCCTGAGGGCGCGTTGCTCATGCAGCACTTGCGCGCCTCTGGTTGGAACCTGAGTGCCGTCGCGCGTCAGATTGGCATTAGCCGCATGACACTGTACCGCCGCATGGCGCGCTATGGCATTCAGCCGCCAAACCGCTGCGACACAGGTGCAGGTGATATCCGGCGCTGAATGCACGGCCGTCGCGTCCGGTCGATACACCTGTCCACCGTGATGCAACTGCAGCTGTGACATCTGTCACGGCCGCACGTCCCCACTCTGTATTTCATGCTCATATTTTCGGGGTATTCCCCTAAATTTTCTGCTCATCCGGTGTGATGCGGCACTGGCATGGAAGTTGCGGTACATACGCCTGTCAGAACAAGCACATTAGGAGACAGGCATGCGCGAACCTTTCCTGGTTCGTCCTCCGCTGGTTGGCATCATCGCCAATCCCATTTCGGCACGCGATATTCGCCGGGTGATCGCCAACGCGAACAGCCTGCAACTGGCCGATCGCGTGAATATCGTCCTGCGGCTGCTGGCGGCGCTGGCCGCCGGCGGCGTTGGCCGCGTGCTGATGATGCCGGACCGGGAAGGCCTGCGGGTCATGCTGCAGCGGCATCTGGCGCGCTCGCAAGGGCCTGATGCCGCGATAGCGGCAGTCGACTACCTGGACATGCCGGTCACCGGCAGCGTGGACGACACGCTGCGTGCCGCGCACATGATGCGCGAGGCGGGCGTAGCCGCCATCGTGGTGCTCGGCGGTGACGGGACGCATCGTGCCGTGGTTCGCGAGTGCGGCGACGTACCGATCGTCGGCCTCTCCACCGGCACCAACAATGCCTTTCCCGAAATGCGCGAGCCCACCATCACCGGGCTGGCGACCGGCCTGTTCGCGAGCGGGCGTATCCCGGCATGGTGCGCGCTCGCGAGCAACAAGCGCCTGGACGTGACGATTCGCGAGCCGAACGGAGCGGTGCGCCGCGATATCGCTCTGGTGGACGCGGTCATCTCCCGCGAGCAGTACATCGGCGCGCGTGCCGTGTGGAAGACCGACACACTGACTGCGGTCTACGTGTCATATGCCAGTCCACAAGCAATCGGCCTGTCTGCCATCGCCGGCCTTCTCGAACCGATTGGCCGAGACGAACCCGGCGGTCTGGCCATCGAGCTGGGCAGGCCGGGCCGTTGCGCTTTCGAGTTGATTGCGCCGATCGCGCCCGGACTGATGCGGCCGGTGCCGATCGCCTACTGGCACCGCCTCGAGCATGCCGTGCCGCAGCGTGTGCAACAGCGTGCCGGCATCGTCGCGCTCGACGGCGAGCGCGAGCTTGCCTTCGATCAGCATGACGAAGTTTTCGTGACCTTGAACGAGAACGCCTTTCGCAGCATCGACGTGGCCGCCTGCATGAGCTATGCGGCAGGCGCGCAGCTGATGCGCAGCGGTGCAGGCACGAGCCTGCCCGCTTCCGAGTTCCGCACCCCCACCCCCCAAACCTGAAAAAGGAGACAAACATGGAAGCAGACATCGCAGCAGGGCAGGGTCGGCTGCCGCTCGACAAGGAGACGCTGCTCTCGGTCTATCGCAAGATGCGCACGATCCGCGAGTTCGAAGAGCGGCTGCACGTCGACTTCGGCCGTGGAGACATTCCCGGCTTCGTCCACCTCTATGCCGGCGAGGAAGCGACCGGGGTCGGCATTCTGCACCACCTGGGTGACGGCGACCGTATTGCGAGCACGCACCGCGGACACGGCCATTGCATCGCCAAAGGCGTGGACCCGGTGGCGATGATGAAGGAGATCTACGGCCGCAAGGGAGGCTCCTGCAACGGCAAGGGCGGCTCGATGCATATCGCGGACCTGTCCAAGGGGATGATGGGCGCCAATGGCATTCTCGGCGCCGGTGCGCCGTTGATATGCGGCGCGGCGTTGGCTGCCAAGTTCCGCGGCAAAGGCGAGATTGGCATCACCTTCTGCGGCGACGGCGCGTCGAACCAGGGCACCGTTCTCGAAAGCCTGAACCTGGCCGCAGTCTGGAATTTGCCGGTGATCTTCGTGATCGAGAACAACGGCTATGCCGAATCGACCGCGCGCGAATACGGCACCGCCGTGGATAGCTATGTCGATCGTGCCGCTGGCTTCGGTATCCCTGGCGTGACGGTGGACGGCACCGACTTCTTCGCCGTGCACGAGGCCGCGGGCGAAGTCATCCGGCGCGCGCGCGAGGGCGGCGGGCCGTCGTTGCTCGAGTGCAAGACGGTGCGTTTCTACGGCCATTTCGAAGGTGATGCGCAGACTTATCGCGCGCCCGGCGAACTCGACGACATTCGCAGCAACAAGGATTGCATCAAGAAGTTCGCGCACACGGTGACGCGAGCGGAGGTGATTTCGCGCGATGCGCTGGATGCGATCGATCGCGAGGTCGCGGCGCTGATCGAGCATTCGGTCGTGGAAGCCAAGGCGGCACCGTTGCCGGGACCTGAGGATCTGCTCGCGGACGTCTACGTCAGCTATTGAAATCCTTTCGCGACGACCGATCCAATCATCCAATCAGGAGACTTAACCATGGCCCGAAAATTGAGCATGAAGCTGGCGATCAATGAAGCGATCGACCAGGAAATGAGCCGCGACCCGAGCGTGATCATGCTGGGCGAGGACATCGTCGGCGGCGCCGGTGCGAACGGCGAAAAGGACGCGTGGGGCGGCGTGCTCGGCGTGACCAAGGGCTTGTACGCCAAGCACGGCGACCGGCTGCTCGACACGCCGCTGTCCGAGTCCGCCTACGTGGGCGCGGCAATCGGCGCGGCCGCGTGCGGCATGCGGCCGATTGCCGAGCTGATGTTCATCGACTTCATGGGCGTGTGCTTCGACCAGATCTACAACCAGGCCGCGAAGTTTCGCTACATGTTCGGCGGCAAGGCCGAAACGCCGGTGGTGATCCGCGCGATGGTCGGCGCCGGCTTTCGGGCAGCCGCCCAGCACAGCCAGATGCTTACGCCGTTGTTCACGCACATTCCCGGCCTCAAGGTGGTGTGCCCGTCCACGCCTTATGACACCAAGGGGCTGCTGATCCAGGCCATCCGCGACAACGATCCGGTGATCTTCTGCGAGCACAAGAACCTGTATGGCCTCGAAGGCGAGGTGCCGGAGAACTCGTATACGGTTCCGTTCGGCGAGGCCAACATCGTGCGCGACGGCAAACACGTATCGATTGTCACTTACGGCCTGATGGTTCATCGGGCATTGGAGGCCGCCACGACGCTGGCCAAGGAGGGCATCGAGGCCGAGATCGTGGATCTGCGCACGCTGTCGCCGCTGGATATCGACACCGTGCTGGAAACGGTCGAGAACACCGGCCGTCTGGTGGTAGTGGACGAGGCTAGCCCGCGCTGCAACATCGCCACCGATATCTCGGCACAGGTTGCTCAGCACGCTTTCGGTGCGCTCAAGGCCGGCATCGAGATGGTCTGCCCGCCGCATACCCCGGTGCCGTTCTCGCCCGCGCTCGAAGACCTGTACATCCCGAGTGCCGCGCAGATCGCGGAAGCGGCGCGCCGCACGATGAACGGAGGGAAGAACTGATGGCCGCGATTACCCCGATCGTGATGCCCAAGTGGGGGCTGGAGATGCGCGAAGGCACCGTGCAGGACTGGCTGGTGCGGGAAGGTGAGCGCATCGAAGTCGGAACGGCGCTGGTCGATGTGGATACCGACAAGATTTCCAACTCGGTAGAAGCCCCGGATGCCGGACTGCTGCGCCGCATCGTCGCGCAGAGCGGCGAGACGCTGCCGGTCAAGGCGCTGCTCGGCGTGCTCGCGGAGACGGACGTGAGCGATGCCGAGATCGAAGCCTACATCGCCGCGTTCGAGGTGCCGGCCGCCGACAGCGACGACGAAGACGCCGGCCCTGCGTTCGACTATGCAGAGGTGGACGGTATTCGCGTGCGCTATGCGCGGCGCGGGGCGGAGTCGGGCACGCCGGTGCTCTTCATCCACGGCTTCGGCGGCGACCTGAACAACTGGCTGTTCAACCTCGATGCGGTGGCTGAGAAGCACCCGGTGATCGCGTTGGACCTGCCGGCGCACGGGCAGTCCACGATCAAGCTGGCCGGCGCCACGCTCAAGGCGCAGGCGGCTTTCGTCGGCAAGTTCATGGATGTCATTGGCGTGGCGTCGGCGCACCTGGTCGGCCACTCGATGGGCGGCGGCGTGGCCGCGCAGATCGCAGTGGACGCGCCGCAGAAGGCGGCCTCGCTGGCGCTGATCGACAGCGCCGGCTTCGGCGATGAGGTCAACGCCGACTACACCGACGGCTTCGTGCGCACCGATTCACGCCGCGAACTCAAGCCCGTGGCCGAGCTGCTGTTCGCCGACACCGCGCTGGTGAGCCGCCAACTGCTGGACGATCTGCTCAAGTACAAGCGCCTGGACGGCGTGACCGAAGCGCTCGGCGCGCTGGGCACCCAACTGTTCGGTGGCGGCAAGCAGAGCGAACAGCCCGGCAAGGCGCTGGGCAGCTTCGGCAAGCCGGTGCTGGTGATCTGGGGCAGCCAGGATCGGGTCATTCCGAGCAGCCATGCCAAGGCCGCGCCCGCCGGCGCGAAGGTGGAACTGCTCGACGGCGCCGGCCACATGCCGCAGATGGAGAAGGCCAACGAGGTGAATGCACTGCTGCGCCGGCATCTGAACCCGTGAATCAAGGAATTCGAACCATGAAAGCAGCACGTTTTTATGATCGCGGAGACATCCGCATCGAAGACATACCCGAGCCTGTCGTGGAGCCCGGCACCGTCGGCATCGACGTGGCCTGGTGCGGTATCTGCGGCACGGATCTGCACGAATTCATGGAGGGGCCGATTTTCATTCCGCCTTGCGGCCATCCGCATCCGATCTCCAAGGAGTCCGCTCCCATCACGATGGGCCATGAATTTTCCGGCGTGGTGTATGCCGTGGGTGAAGGCGTGACAGATATCGAAGTCGGCCAGCATGTGGTGGTGGAGCCCTACATCGTGGCCGACGACGTGCCCACGGGGCCGGGCGACAAGTATCACTTGTCCAGGAACATGAATTTCATCGGCCTGGGCGGCCGTGGCGGCGGCCTGTCCGAAAAGATCGCCGTCAAGCGCCGTTGGGTGCACCCGATCTCCAACGCTATTCCGCTGGATCAGGCTGCCCTGATCGAACCCCTGTCGGTGGGCCACCATGCCTTCACCCGCAGCGGCGCCAAGGCTGGCGATGTGGCCTTGGTCGGCGGAGCCGGCCCAATTGGCCTGCTGCTGTCAGCGATTCTGAAAGCCAAGGGCCTGAGCGTCATCGTCACGGAGCTGAGTGCTGCGCGCAAGGAAAAGGCCCGCGAATCCGGCGTCGCCGATTACATCCTGGATCCGACCGAAGTGGACGTGGTCGCGGAAGTGATGAAGATCACCGGCGGCAAGGGCGTGGACGTGGCGTTTGAATGCTCCAGCGTGAACAAGGTCCTGGACACTTTGGTGGCCGCGACCACATCGACCGGCGTGGTGGTCATCGTGTCCATCTGGAGCCATCCGGCCACCGTCAACGTACACAGCGTGGTCATGAAGGAGCTGGACGTGCGCGGGACGATCGCGTATTGCAACGACCATCAGGAAACCATCAAGCTGGTAGAGGGCGGCAAGATCAATCTGGAGCCGTTCATCACCCAACGCATTCAATTGGATGACCTGATTTCGCAAGGATTTGACACCCTGATCCACAACAATGAATCAGCCGTGAAAATCATCGTTCAGCCCAGAATGAAGTGAGTATGGGCTCCTCCGTGGGAGGAGCATATCTGCCTATCCGGGCCTCCGGCGGCTGGGCCGTAGCCGGATGAGGCGAAGCCAAGGCACCAATACCAAGGAGACTTTCATGCAGCAAGCTTCTCTTCCCCTGGCCGGCAAATCGGCCGTCGTGACCGGCGGCGCGCGCGGCATCGGCCGTGGCATCGTCATGGCGCTGGCCGAGGCCGGCGCCGACATCCTCATCGCCGACCTGCTGGAGGACGACATGCGCGCCACGCAGGAGGCCGTGCGAAGTCTGGGCCGCAAGGCGCTGGTGCGCCGCGTGGATGTGACCGACGCCGCGCAGGTGCAGGCCATGGTCGATCAGAGCGTGACCGAACTGGGCGGCCTGGACATCCTCGTCAACTGCGCGGGCGTCATCAACATCCACCCGGTCGCGGATCTCACCGAGAAAGACTGGGACTTCGTCATGGACGTCAACGCCAAAGGTACCTTCCTGGGCTGCAAAGCCGCGCTGGGGCCGATGCGTGCGCGGCAGTCGGGGCGCATCATCAACGTGGCATCTATCGCTGGCAAGGAAGGCTTTCCCAACCTTGCGCACTACAGTGCTTCCAAGTTCGCTGTGGTGGGCTTTACCAACGCGCTGGCCAAGGAGGTGGCGCAGGAGGGCATCACAGTTAACGCCATCTGTCCCGGCATCGTGCGCACGTACATGTGGGACCGTCTGGCCGACGAGTGGAAGAACGACGGAGAATCGGTGGAGGACTCGTGGGCTCGCCACCAGCTCACACTCATTCCGCAAGGTCGCGCACAGACGCCGCAGGACATGGGGCGATTGGCGCTGTTCTTCGCGACGATGGACAACGTCACCGGCCAGTCGGTCAACGTGGACGGCGGATTTACCTTCCACTAAGCAGCGAAGCGCCGCCCCGCTCCCTCGAGCCAGCCTATTTCGTGAGCCTATGCCATTTGACATCGTCGACTTCGAGGCCGGCGCCGCGGATCCTCTTGCTGCGGAGACGGCGCTGCTGTCGCTGGCCGAGACAGGCCGGTGCGTCGCGCATATGTGGCAGGCACCGCTGTCGCTGGTGGTGCCGCGCAGTTACCGGCGGTTCGCCGCCCTGGAGAGCGCTCGCGCCGAGTTCGCACGGCGCGGTTGCCCGGTTTTTCTGCGCATGTCTGGCGGTGGGCTGGTGCCGCAGGGGCCGGGCATTCTCAACCTAAGCCTGGCCTACCTGGTGCGGGGCACCGTGGGGGCGCTTTCTGAAGGGGTTTATAGGCATCTGTGCGAAATCTTGCGCGAGGCGCTGGGCACGTTGGGACTTCAGACGCATTGGCAGGCGGTGGAAGGCTCATTTTGCGACGGACGCTTCAACCTTGCCTGGGGTCCGCCGGGCGATGCACGAAAGCTCGCTGGTACCGCGCAATACTGGCGTGGCGTGCGATCGGGTGCGGGCTCCCATGCGCCGATGCATGCCGTGTTAGCTCACGCGGTGCTGCTGGTTAGCGCCGATCCTGAGGAGATCAACCAGCGTGCCAATGCTTTCGAGGACGCCATCGAAAGTGGAAGGTGCTACGACGCCGGGCGTGTGGTTAGCGTACAGCAGGCGCTTTCCCGAACCGGTGCGGCACCGTCTGACGGGCTCATCGACTCGGTTATGTCGGCGCTGCGCGCGAGCGTGATGGCTACGACACCGCCTGTCGATAACGACGATTGAATGCAGCCGGTGGGAATAGCGCCAACGAAGCGAGGATTGTCGACCACGCGATTCGCTCTTGCGAGTCTCGCCCCCGACTTCCCATGCTGACAATCAAATGGAGACGAGTGATATGGAACCCATCAAATCCAGCGTCGATACCCCGTCGACCTACGCAACGGGGCGTGCGGGAATCACGTTCAGGCCGTTTGTATTTCCAATTGCGGTATTTCTGATTGTGCATGTCGTCAGTCTTGGCGTGTGGCGTCTGTTCGTCGACCCCGCCATAGCGGTCTGGCGGTATTACCCTCAACCGTTCGGCATGTACCTCTTTTGGGGCATCCTCGTTCTCGTCTTTATTGGCTTCAATTTCGGCATGGCCGGATTTTCCTCTTTGAAGCAACCACTGCGAGGCTTTGCCGCCACGGGTATGACGCTGCTGTTTGCCTTTGCCATTGCCGGCACGATCGCGCATGGCTACGGGTTTCTGGACCCTGCATTCAGCGCGGCAAGCAATGCCGGATACGGTGCAGCCGGCCTAATCGTTCTAATTGGTTTCTACGGCTTCGGCATCGTGGCTACCGGAATGGGTGGATGGCCCTGGTCCGATGCCGGATTGAGCCCGGCGATAGGAGGATTCGCACAACTGGCAAATGGTTGTTGTCTGACTGTGCTCGGCTATTTCCTACTCGTCTATCCCAACCTGTCATCCACTTCCGTTTCGCATGGAGTCTTGCTGACGCTACCCGTTGTGATTGGTTGGTTTTATTCCGTCATTGTCGCGTGGCTGACGACCTTTCTTATTTTCGACAATTGGCCATGGAACATGCTGAAGCACAGAAGTCACATCGCATTTGCCGCGTTTGCAGGCAATTTCCTGCTGGGGACGGCAATCTATTTCGGACATCTCGCGCTGCTAAAGTCGATTCTGATTCCGGACGAGGCGCTAGGAAAGATCGGATCGATGCTGCCGAGCTGGGCTGCGCAACTCGGTGTGTGGATCGTATTCTGGCTGATCTTCTGGGCCAACGTGACGGGCAATTTTCCGCATCGGTTCGGCACTTTCACGGATCGGGTGATCCGTGCGATCGCATGCTGGAGTCTGGGCGTCATCTCTTTCGTGATTTATACACGCTGGTTTTCGGGGGTCGTCCTACATGAGTCAGCGATCGTTCCCGGCTTTGGTGGAGACCCGCTCACATGGGTCGACCTGCTTAACTTCGTCATGTTGATCTACGTTGTCTATTTTGAATTTTTTGGAATTTCAAAGATTAGAATGCCTAATTGATTTGCAGGGGTGATGCGGCAAGAAAGTGTCGGATCGGTGGAGGAAATCGGACATCCCGTACAAGTGTGATGTCCCTCTTTGATTCGACATGGGACAGTCGTTTTTGGTCGGCTCGCACTTGTATTACAGGAGATTTTCGTGTCCAGAGTTGATCTTATTCAACCGGATGCTTTGTCAGCGGCAGACCGGGAAATCATTGAGCAGGCGCTGAGTGCATTGTTGCGGGAACGATCAGTCGCCTATGAGATTGCTGTCAACGTCGCTATTGCGCGAGGTCTTGTCCAACCTAACGTCTTTGATTTCGGTTTGCCGGATATCCTCCGGCTAAGACGTGCGATCTAAGCAATGTTCGTATTTGCGAGCGCCACCCAGAGCACAAACAAGTGAGGCGAAAGCGAGATGGCGGGCAGTAAGTATGACTCTCCTTGCATGCGTTTAAACACTTGGCAAGGTGCTCATTTTTCTGGGCAAGCTGCTGTCAGCAGTTTTGAGGGATTTTTAAAACCATCTCCAAGAAGGGAAAGTCGATGAGTCTCATTGAAGTCCAAATACCCGACATCGGCGACTTCAGTGGTGCCGACGTAATCGAGTGCGACATGCTCGGCGCCGGCCCCGGCGGCTATACGGATCCGGAAGTCGCATGGGCCGGCAAGACGGAAGAGCAGTGCAAGGCCGAAGGGATCAAGTTCGGCAAGGCGGTGTTCCCGTGGGCCGCGTCGGGCCGCGCGATCGCGAACGGTCGCGACGAAGGCTTCACGAAGCTGATCTTCGACGAGGAAACGCATCGAGTGATCGGTGGCGGCATCGTCGGGCTGAACGCGGGCGACCTGATCAGTGAAGTGTGCCTAGCGGTCGAAATGGGCGCGGACGCCGAGGGCATTGGCAAGACGATCCATCCGCACCCGACGCTCGGCGAATCGGTCGGAATGGCTGCGGAACTGTACGAAGGCGTCTGTACCGATCTGCCGCCGCAGCGGAAGAAGTAGGCGCTGAGGGTGCCACAACGCCTGACGACCCGGATCAGACCGATGCCGACTGCCCAGAATCAGTTTTGCATATGACCGAACCAGGTGCTAATGCGCCAAGTTCGGTCGACATCAGCGTGAGATGAGGAAACGAAAATCATGACGCAATTGTTCGAAGGAGGGCTCGGCCACAACGACGAAAACTACGTGCCGCTGACACTGAACCGCTCCCGGTTTGGTGGGGCGCAAACTGTTTTGCTCAGGAAGCGAAATATCCCAAGCCAGCATCATGGACAGGAGATACAAAATGAATCCCTTTGATCTGAAGCAACTCGGCCTCGACGTCGACTATCCGTATCGCCAGCAGTACGACAACTACATCGGCGGCAAGTGGGTGCCGCCGGCCAACGGCGAATATTTCGAGAACGTTTCGCCGATCAACGGGCAGCCGTTCTGCCGCGTGCCGCGCTCGAGCGGCGCCGACATCGAATTCGCGATCGACGCCGCGCACGCGGCGCGCCGCAAGTGGGGCAAGACGTCCGTGACCGAGCGCTCGAACCTGCTGCTCGCGGCCGCCGACCGGATGGAGCAGAACCTGAAGTTGCTCGCGGTCGCGGAGACGATCGACAACGGCAAGCCGCTGCGCGAGACGATGGCCGCCGACCTGCCGCTCGCGGTCGACCATTTCCGCTACTTCGCGGGCTGCGTGCGCGCGCAGGAAGGTTCGATCTCCGAGATCGACGACAACACGGTCGCGTATCACTTTCACGAGCCGCTCGGCGTCGTCGGCCAGATCATTCCGTGGAATTTCCCGCTGCTGATGGCCGCGTGGAAGCTCGCGCCGGCGCTCGCGGCCGGCTGCTGCGTCGTGATGAAACCGGCCGAGCAGACGCCCGCGTCGGTGCTCGTGCTGATGGAGATCATCGGCGACCTGTTCCCGGCCGGCGTGATCAACATCGTGAACGGCTTCGGCAAGGAGGCGGGCGAGGCGCTCGCGAC
>NZ_JACBNX010000011.1 GCF_013403875.1 Burkholderia guangdongensis
CCGGTGAAGCGCCGCTCGCCTTTGGCAATCAGCACCGGATCGAACGTCCCTTCGCGGTCGCGGGGAATCTCGACGTCGAGCAGGTCGTCGTCGGTCGCAACGCGCTTGCGGCTCGTGCCATTGCGGTGGTTTGTACTGCCAGCCGGCTTGGCTTCGCCCTTCTCGTAGCCCAGGTGGTGGGCCAACTCGCCGCCCAGTGCGCGCTCGAAGATCGCCTTCTTGAGCGCGGCAAGCTGCTCGTTGATCGTCGCCCGGTCCAGCGTCCCGGGCATCAGTTGCTTGATCAGCTCCGGGTCAAGGTTCAAGCCCTTGCCCGGTTCAATCGTCACTTCTTCCTTGCGTTTGCGTGGCATAAAGTGGCTCCTTGGCCATCAGTTTATGCCTCACACACAAGGTTCCGGATAGGCTCCATGGGCTCGACACGCCACACCAATATTGCACAGCGATTCAGACAACCCACGATGCTCCGAATCTCGTAATCGTGCTTCCCGCCCGATGCCTCGGCCGTCTGCTTGTCCGAGTTCCTCAGTATCTCGGCAACGATCCGCGCTTCCGCATCCCGCTCGCGGATGCCGAGTTCCTTCGCGACAGTCTTCGCGTGCCGCTTCGCCTTATCGCATTCGCTCTGGTGAAGCCACCGATTAAACCGCACTAAATGGCCACGAACCGATTCCGAATAGCCTTAATGCCTTGTGCGGCGAGATAACCGACCACGGCGAGCAACGCTGAAAATGGGAAACCAGCAAACCAGAGTTGCGGCGGCTGCCCGTTGAGCATCCCGAAGGGGAGCATAAGCGACCACGCAAGAAGCGACGAGAAACAGACATGGACGAGCGGCTCTTTCGTCACTCGCATTGCAAGGATGCCATAGGTCAAAGGAGTCAACACGACATTAGCCGACATCAGCGCGATGACGGCCATCGGGCTTTCACGCAACAGATAACCGATAAATGCGCCCAACATTGGCGGCATTAATGCAATCAGCAAGAACGGAAAGAACCAACGCCCCGTTTCCAGACGCCAGTCGTTCGGCAAATCGGCAAGCGCATTTAGCTTCCGCCCAATGCGACGAAATATTCCGAAACCCAATGCACTGGCGCCTCCCGCCATGAACATAACCCGAAAATCAAAATCCGCCGAGCGAATGAAAGGCGCCCCAAATCCCTCGAACAAGGAAATTGCCAATACAGCCCCGAAAATCGAATAAACCAATACCCTATTTTTCATATCTCAACCAGCCCTCTCTAATTTTTAAATCTTCCCAGCGAAATAATTTCCGCCACATCAACACACCAATTCACCACCAAAGCTCAGCCCAATAATCGGCCACATGGCGGCTCACGATCGCCCCCGAGTTTCCCGCGATCACTTTCATATCATTGCCGCACAACTGCCAATTAAACCAATCCAAATTCATTTGCAAATTCCGGAAGCGTCACCTCCATATTTCATTGAGAAGCCGTAAACTTCGCGAGGTAGCCCGAGAGAGCTATCTACGTCAGAGTCAAATCAATTGTCGCAATAATTTTATTCTTACGGAGCATAAAATGATCTTTTTCGACGCGCTTATCCATCCACCCTCGATCTAGCAGCGCCACCCGATATTTATCCGCAAGTTTATGATTCCACGAATTTTTCAATATGTTTACGTACAGCAACGCACCGCCAAATTTTGCATTCGAATATTGGAGATCAACCGCCCCCCTTCATGCAAGGCGTAATCCATGTCTGCGCTCATCGCAGCCAGCTTCATCTTGGATTCCAGCCTCGATGGATTTTCAACCCCAAATATCAAGGACGCAATTACGCAAATCAGAACCCACACACCGATCAGAACAGTTCTCCAACTCCAACGACTAACGATTTTCATTGCCAATCCCTGGGATAGTAAAGATTTGTTCTCCCCCCGATCACAACTACCGGATCGGCAATCGCGAGGTGACCGAACAAGAGATCCAGGACCGGATCCACGACGAAGAACAATTCGCCACCGAACGACGGCCTCGACGTCGCCCTCGTTCGAAACAGGCATGAACACCAAGCCCGGCATCGACCGGGCTCGGTGTTCAGACTAGCGACCTGATCTCTTCTTTTCGCAAAACCACGTCACTGTTCCCGCGAACAAACTGAACAGCACAATGAACACCGCCATTCGGCCCGCGCGATTCCACGTCGGCAATTGATACGGGATGTCGTACAGCAACCATTGCAGTGCGGGGCCAGCGATCAGTTCGCTGATAGGAATGCAGATTCCCATAATAATCAGCCAAAGCAACGCATTGTGCATCCAACGGAACCATTCAAAGCTTGTCTTCGACTTCATTTCTTAACAGTGCCTCCGTCGAGCTTGTTCTGAACAGCCGCTCCCGTTTTCTCCTGTATTGCGCCCCCAACTACTCCGCCCGCCCACGATGGAACAGCACTCGGCGGGACATATTTCGACATCCCCAGACCAACGTCCTGCCACTCTTGCCGGTACCAAGGGTTCAGCACGCCATTGAGCTTGCCCTCAACCTTGGCACCAATCGGATACCCGATCGCCGTCCCAACCGCAGCACCCGCCATCGCCCCATTCGGGTTCTGACCTTGTAACGCCGAACCAGTCAACGCCCCGCCCACGCCCATCAGGAACACCGGACCGAACCGCATCCCTGTCGATATCGCTCCGGTCACGCCCGACAACGTGAAGCTCGTCCAGTCGAACGGCTGACCGCTCGCGATTTGCACGCCGCCGTTCGCTCCCAAGCCAAGCAGTGCACCGGCGCCCATCATTCCCGCCGAAGCCAGCGGGCCGCTCGTCACCACACCAAGCCCGATCATCCCCACACCGGCAACCGTCGCTCCCACCGGATCCTTCTGGATGTTCGACGTCACCAACTCGTTATACGTCTGCCCTTGACCCAACTGCTGCTGCCCACGGTCATACGCGTCCTGATTCGGCTTGATGTATTGGCCGTTGTAATCGTGATTCGCATACTGCGGATCGTTCTTGTAACCATCGCAATTCAAGTTCTGGCAACCCACGATCCGCCGAATCTCGTAGTCGTGCTTCCCGCCCGACGCCTCCGCCGTCTGCTTGTCCGAGTTCTTCAGTATCTCGGCAACGATCCGCCCTTCCGCTTCCAGCTCGCTGATGCCAAGTTCCTTCGCGACAGTCTTCGCATGACGCTTCGCCTTATCGTATTCGCTCTGGTGAAGCTGTCTGTTGAACCGATCCACACTCGCCCCCACCAACGCCCCGGTCCCACCACCCACCACCGCCCCCGCGGCCCCGGCGATCGCATTCGCGGCCACATTCCCCAACATCTGATCAACATCATCATTCCCGGTCACGCCCTTCATCGACCGCCCGACCTCCTCAAGCGTCGGAGCCAACCCCGCCGACACCCCCGCCCCCACCGCACCACCCACCGCTCCGAGCCCACCACCGGTCAACCCGCCCGTCACCGCTCCGCCCGCTGCATGCGCGGTCACACGATACCGCCCACCTTCCGCCCAGCGCTCCGCCTCCCGCCGATACCGCGCCGCCTTCTCCGGATCGCTCGCCTGCTCCGCCGCCTGTTCCGCGCTCGCCTTCTGCTGGTCCGCGAACGCGCCGATCTGCTTCGCGATCGTCTCCGCCGCCACCTGCGCCGCGCTCATCAGGTCGGCCTGCTTGCCGAGCACATCCTGCAGATCCGGTGTCTGCGACACCGTCCCGTTCAGGTTCGTCGTATCGCGATTCAGCGTCGCGAGATCCTGCTTCTGATTCGCCGGATCCGTGAGCGTGATCGCCCCTTCGCTGACCGCGCTGCGCGTCCATGCGCCGTCACTCCCGCTCTCGCTGACGAACATCGGCAACGCGCCGCCCGGATTCGCATTCCGCTTTTCGCCCTGCTTCTCGCCCTGCTGCTCGCCCTTCTGCTCACCCGGCTTCCCGCCCTGCACCGGCTTCCGCGAATCGACGCCCCGCGTCTTGTAGTTCGCACCACCGTCCCCGACGCCGCCCCCCGCGCTCACGCCGGCACTGCTCGCGCGGTAATCCGAATGATTCCGCACGTCTTCGAAGCTGATCGTGCCCGTCGTCAGGTGATTCCTGTCCCGTGTCGCATCACTCGCGATATACGCCCCCTTCAGATCCGTATTCCCCGTCACGCGAATATCGAACCCGTCGTCACCCGCCTGAATCCCCGACTGCTCGTTCACGCCCGCATAGCTTCCGCTCGCGCGCCCCTTCTGCATGCTGAAGCTGCCGCTCGCGCCGCCAAGGCTCGCGCTGAAGCCGCCGCCGATGCTCGTCTGATGCGCGGCGCTGCGGCTCGTGTCCTGCACGCTCTCGAGATTCAGATTCCCGCCGATGTCCGCGGTCACCCGCTTCCCGCGCACGTTCGCACCGGCGACGTTCGTATCGCCGCCGCTGACGATCGCGAGCTTCCCGCTCGCGACGATGTGCGTGTTGTTCTGCGTAGCCGCATCCGAGTTCGCGTCGCCGTGCGCGCGCGACATCGCACCCGACACGCCGAATCCACCCGTCCCGACCGATACGCCGACGTTCATGCTCGCCGACTCGTTCCAGCTGCGTGTGCGGTCCGTATCCGTGCTGCCGACGAGATTGACCTTGTCGCTCGCCTGCAGCCGCACGTTCGTCGCATACACGTCGGAGCCGCGAATCGTCACATTGCCCTGCCCGTCGGCCTTGTCGCCGGTCGCGACAAACCTGACGCCACCGCCCGCCTTCACGCTGCTGCCCGCGTGCTGCAAGCTGTCCTCGGTGAACGTCGTCTTGCTGCGCGATGAACCGAAGCTGATTTCGAGCTTGCCTTCCGGCATCTTCCCGGCGGCGGACATCGCCGCCGCATCCTTCGCGGCAAGCACCGAATCGACGCCGCTGCCCGCCGCCGCGATCGCATGCAGCGCCGCCGCGCGACCGTCGCGACTAGCGGCCACCCCCTGCGCCTGCTGATTCACGTTCTGCACGGCATCGATCACCGGCGCCTTGATCCCGATCGAGATGCCGGTGCTCTTCATTTCATGCGTCTCGTCGTGATGCCGGCTCGTCTGCGCGGCGTCGACGATCACTTCCTTCGCGACGCCGGTCACGTCGCGCCCGGCGATGACGTCCGACCCGGTCACGTGCAACGCGTTGCCAGCCCGCATATGTACGCTGCCGCCGGTGCTGCCGATCAGGCTGCCTTGCGTGCCGAGCACCGTGTCGCGGCTCGTGTCGGTCGTGCGGGTCGTCCCATACGACACACCGACGCCCGCGCTGCCGAGCCCCGACTTCTTCACGTCGCTGAAGTGATGCTCGCTCGACGCGGTCTGCGCGGTCGTGATCGACAGATTGCGCCCCGCGACAAGCTCCACGTCGCCGCTGCCGGCAACGGTCGCGGCCTTCGCGGTGACGTCGCGCCCCGCGACGACCGTCATCGTATCGCCCGACAGCGTCGTGCCGACCGCATTCGTATAGCTACCCGAATCAATCGTGTGCGTCGACTTCGACGACAACAACCCGCTCTCTTTGCGGTAGCGCTCGTCGTATGCGCTCGCGCTGTGCTCGCCGGCGTTCAGGTTCACGTCACGGCCCGCGCTGACGCCGATCGCACCCGCCGCGCCCACATACGCGGCGGTCGCGTTGACGTCGCGGCCCACCGCGATCGCGAGCCCACCGCCCGCCGCAATCTGCGTGCCGGCATCGATCGTTCGTTCGCGTGTGGAGCGATTGCGGCCGTCCCAGTTCGTCGCATCGCGGCTGCTTTGCCGCACCGCGTTCAGATTCACGTCGTTGCCGGCGACGAGCGCCGCATTGCCCGTCGTCGCGATCGCCGCCGCGTTCGCGTTCAGGTCGCGGCCCGCCTGCACGTGCAACGTGCCCGCGTTGATCGCCGACACGCGATCGATCCCGGTGGCCTCTCCGTTCGCACTACGCGCGGTGCGCGTCGTGCTCGTCAGATTCAGATCGCGGCCTGCCGACAGCGCGACCGCGTTCCCCTGAATCAACCCGCCCAGATTGCTCAGATCCTGCTTCGCTTTCGCATTGATCGAACCACCCACGAGCGTGCCGCGATTCTCGATCGAATCGGCGCGAATGATCGTCAGGCGCCGGCTCGCGATCGTCCCGGAATTCTCGTACGTGCCCTGCGCGTCGACCTGCACGTCCCGGCCCGCGATGATCGTCCCGTCGCCGGTCACGTCCGCCGCGTGCGCGCGCAGATAGACCTGCGGCACGAGCACCGTCTGCCGGCTGCCGTCCGGCAGCGTCGCGGACTGTTCGACGAGCCACACGATGTCGCTCGTCAGCGCCGCCATCTGCGTATCGGTCAGCGCGGTGCCGATGTTCAGCCCGAACTGCCGCGCCGCGTCGACGCCGTTCGCGAGCAGCGCCTGATACTGGCGCTGGTTGTCCGTGTAGTCGCCAACGAAGCGCTGGCCGGTCGCGCGAATCACTTGTTGCTGGATCAGCTGCTGCTCGTAGAAGCCGTCTCCGATCCGCTTGAGCACCGTGCCCGGATCGATCTTCAACGCATCGAGCATCGTGTCGCTCGACAGCCAGCTCCGGTAGTCGGCGAAGCGCGGATCGGTCTCGACGACGAAGCGGCTTCCCGGATCGCGCACGACGCGGTAGAGCGCGTTGTTCGGCACGCGCGTGTCCGGCGCGACCGTGCGCACGACATTGCCGCCAACGTTCGCGTTCACCGGCGGGATCACGTCCGGCGCGACGCCACCGATGCCACCGATTCCGCCGATTCCGCCGATTCCGCCGACGGCGCCGATGCCACCGCCCATGCCGACATCCGCACCGCCCGCGCCATCCCCGCGCGTGCCGGCAATCACGCTCACGCTAACCCCGCTCGTGCCTTGCGCGGCCGCCGCGTCGGCGGCGACCTGCTTCACCGGCTCGACGCGTTTCGCCGGGTCCTGCGCGAAGACCGGCAGCTCGAACGTGCGCGGCGGAATCGCGGGCACGAAATCGGCGCGACTGGCCTTGCGCGTGTCGCCCTTGCCGAAGCCGCCCGATTCCACCCACGTCGTCCATGCGTTGCCGGTACCGGTGAAGGTCTCGGTGCCCCACGCGCCTTCGTTGTGCACGTTGGTCGGATGATTGCGGTCGCCCGCGAAGATCCAGCTCTTGTCGTTCACGCCGGACGGCGTATCGATCTTCATCTTGCCGCCCGACGTAACGACGCCCGGTTGCGACGCGATCACGGTGTCCTTCGCCGACGTCAGGGCGACATCATGCACGGTCCAGCGATCGACGAGATGCGCGTCCACGTCGCGGTCATACGCGGCGATCGCCGCATTCAGCGCCCGATGCGCGCCGCTCCACTGCGCGACCTTCTCCTTGATCGGCGCGCACACGGCCGCCGACGATTCGGCACACGACGTCGGTTTTTTAAGGGGCGGCAAATTCACGCCCATGTCCTTATCGGTCGGGATTTTCAGCGCGAACCAGCCTTTCGGGCCGGGAATGCCGTCGGAGCTGACAGAACCTTCTTTAAGGCTGCCGTTCCTCGCCGGCGCGTCGACGAACGCGTCCGGCCACGGCTGTTGCGGCTGCGCGATGCCGAACGCGTCCCACAATGCCGGGTCCATCTCGCGGTAGATCTCCGGATACAGCTCGTCGGTGCCGGCGATCCGCCCGAACGGTCGCATCGCGGCCGAGTTGATGTAGCCGGCGACGCCGTTATGCGTGAAGCGCCCGAACTTCTCGCGCGGATACGCGTCCGACGGCAGCAACAGGCGCTTCTGATCGTCCTCGTCGAGGCCCCACGTGTAGTCGTCGCCCGGCTTGATCTGGTGATTGTTCTTCTGATACAGAAAGACGTCCGACGCGTCGATGTCGTCGGGCGCCCCGTCCAGGCGATACCAGATTCGCTTGCTGGTCCCGCCTTCAATCTTCTCGGTTCTGAAATCCGCGTTGAGGTTCTCGAAGCGGTCGGTCACGATCGTCAGGGCGCCGCCCGCGTCGATCTGCGCGCCTTTGTTCGTCACGATGCCGGCCGCGCCCGTCGCGCGGCGCGCATCGTCGAGCGCGCCGCCGATGCGGATGTCCCCGCTTGCGTGGATCAACGCGTTCTCATGATTCAGCACGGTGCCGGCGCCGATGTCGAGATCGCCGCGCGACGCGATCACGCCCGCGACTGACTGCGCGTTCCGGCCGTTCGTCACCTTGCGCGCGCCGAGCGCGACCGTGTCGCCGTAGATGCGGCCGGTGTTGTCGACAACATCGCCGGCCGTCACCTTCGTCGCGCCGCCGTCGATCAGACCTTCGTTGACGACGCCCCGGTTCGCGTGCACGTTCGTCGCGCCATTGCCGACGATTTCGCCGGCCGGCCGGTTGTGAATCGCGTCGGCCGTCACGTTCGCGACGCCGCCGGCCGACAGCGTGCCTACGTTGTCGAGCGTGCCGCCGGCGGTCGCGGTCAGGTCGCGGCCTGCAATGATCCGCCCGCCGTTCGTCAGATCGCCGTGTGTCTTCACGTCGACGCCGCCCGACGACTGCAGCGTGCCGCCGTTGTCGAGCCAGTCCGCCGACACCTTCAGGCGCTGCTCGCCGTTGACGTTGCCGCCGGCGTTGAAGACCGTATCCGCGACGTCCAGCGTCGCGTCGCCGCGCGACTGGATGCTGCCCGATGCGTTGTCGATCGTCCGTGCGTGCAGCGACGCATCGCGATCCGCGCGAATCGCGCCGTCTGCGTTGTCGATCGTCTGCAGTGCTTCGAGCGTGACGCGCGCGCCTTCGATCCCGGCCCTCAGTCCCGACACGCCGGCGGTCGTCGGCAGCGTCGCGTTCGCGGTCTGCGCATTGTGGATCGTGTCGGCGGATACCTTGAGCGCGCCGCCCGCCTGCAGCGCACCGCGCGTGTTGTCGACGCGCGTGCCGGTGACGCTCGCGTCGCCGTTGCCGCCGATCTGGCCCGCGACGTTCGACACGTCGCCCGCGCTGTGGATCGACAGCGTGTCGTCCGACACGATCGAACCGGCGTCGTTGGTCACAGAGGCCGCGTGGATCGTGGTTGTGCCGCTCGACGATACGGCGCCCGTCGCGTTGATCAGTTCACCTGCTCGAAGTTCGACACCGTCGCCGAGCACTTGGCCACCGCCCGCGCGGCCGGCGAGCGTGCTGTTGTCGAACTTGCGGCCATGCGTATCGACGTCGCTCTCGCCGCCCGCGCGCAACACGCCGGAGCGGTTGTCGAACGTGCCGGAGCGCGACTTCAGCGATTGCGTCGCCGCGATCGCACCGCCCGTATTGTCGATCTCGTGCGTGCCCGACTCGAGCGAGACGTTCGCACCGGCGATCGTGCCCGATGCATTCGTGAGGCCGTCGTTCCCGAGCGTCGCGCGGTTCGCCGCGAGCAGCTTGCCGTCGCGATTGTCGGTGACGCCGCGCGTCGTCAGCGTCAGCGCGCCGTCGGTCGAGCCGATCTTGCCGCCGCGATTGGACGCGGTCTGCGCATGCAATATGACGTCGCGCGTCGCGGCAAGCGTGCCGTCCGTGTTCGTCAGCGCACCCGCGATGTCGACGTCGACGGCCGCCGCCAAAATCCGCCCCTGCGTGTTGTCGAGCCCGCCGGCCGAACGCACCCACAGTGTCCCCGCCGACAGCAAGCCGTCGCGATTCGACACCGACCGCGCATTCAGGTCGGCAACGTCGCGCGCGCCGATCGCGCCGCCATCGTTCACGAGCGTGCCGGCCTTCAGCGTGACGCCGTGACCGTCGATCGTGCCGCCCGCATTCGACAGCATGCGCACGGCCGTGACGTCGACCACTCCGCCCGCCTTCACGAACCCGCGATCGAGCACGACCTCGTCCGCAACGAGCCCGACACCGCGGCCCGCCGCGAACGTGCCGTCGCTCTTGATGCGTGCCGCGCGAGCCGACAGCGCGCCGTCGCCGGTCGGCCGGCCGTCGGCATCCGCGCCGGCGAACACGCGCCCGCCGTTGTCGAGCGATGCCGCCGCGCTCAATCGCGCATCGCCTGCCGCGGCGATCGTGCCGTCGTTCGACAGTGCGCCGCGCGCGTCCAGATCGACCGCCCGCGCGCTCGTCAGCGTGCCGCGCTGCGCGACGGTTTCGCCGTCGATCCGCATGTCGCCCGCCGACTGGATGCGCGCGCCGGGCTCGATCGTCACGTTGCCACGACTCGACACGCGAATATCCCCCGTCAGCGACGTCAGCTCGCCCGCATCGCGCACGCCGACGCCGGCCTCGGTGCCGACGAGCCGCACGCTGTTCGCGTACATGCCGCCGAGCGCCTGCACGTCGATCGCGACGCCCGGCGCGGGCCCGTCGTCCGCTTGCGCATGTGCGGCGTTCGTCGCGTAGTCGACGCGATTCGCGCCGGCCGTCGCATCGATCGAATCGGCCCACACCTGGCCGTTGATCGTCATCGCGCGCGAGATCAGGTCAATCGCGCTGCCGTGCGCATCGAGCCCCGCACCGGACACACCGATCCGGCCGCGCGACACATCGAAGCCCCCAAGCCCGCCGGCCGCATCGAACGTCGGCAGCCCGGTCGAGAGCGACACGCGCGGCGCGTTGATGAACCCGCATCCGGCACAGGTGATGCCGGCCGGATTCGCGATCACGAGATTCGCGCGACGTCCGGCGATCTCGGTCGGCCCGAGCAACCGCGTCGGGTTGCCGGACGTGACCTGATTGACGATCACGCGCGCGGCACGGTTGCCGATGAACGGATTGCCGGGCACCCAGCCGGCGACCTGCGTCTGCGTGGTGCGGCCGCTGTTCACGATGACCGCACCTTTCGTGCCGACGTTGTATTGCGTAAAACGGTTCATCGACACCCCGGCCGCGTTCGGCGCGGTGATGTTCACCAGCGGCACGCCCGACGCGGACACGCCGATAACCGGATGCGCCGGGCCGCTGCGATCCGGCGTCATCGGCAACGTCGCCGGGTTCGCATCGGCGATCAGTGGCTGCATACCGAATGCGCACAACGTTGCGAACGCAACCGCTTTTGCGGTGAACCAGATCGACATCCGGGAAGCATCGTCCTGCATCGCGTGCGGCGCCAGCCCCGCCAGCCGCACCGGCCGAAGCGCACGCGATCCCGCAGCGCCGCGATGCGCGCACGCATGCTCGCCGACCGCGACCCGCATGCCGCGCACCGCACTGAACACCAGCCGAAAGATCCCCGAATTCATGATCGCTTTTTGCTTGTCGAGAGGAAACGGCCGGGCCGCCGGATGCCCGCTCGGCACCGGCGGCCCGGGCTGCTACGCGGTTACTTGCAGCTCAGCACCGCGATGCCGTTGATGCCGCCGGTGCTCGGCGCACTGACGCCGTACGACACGACGAGATACGGCTTCGACGGATCGCTGCCGACGAGCCTCGTCATCAGCGACGAGCGCGTTGCCGTCGAAGTCTGGATCGCGCCCAGCCATGTGGCGCCTTCGAACGACTGCCCCTTGTCGCTGCCGATCGAGTAGCGCAACGAAATGTCCGCCTTCGGCACGAATTGATCGAAGACATCCTTCTCGAAACGCACCGTTGCAGATGCGTCGTCGAGCGAGCCTGGCGCGGTGTTGCCGTCGGTCGCGGTCGGTCGCGTCGACGCGACGAGCGAGCACGTCAACTTCTCATCGAGCGCCATCGTGACCTGGATCGGCACGCCGACCGCCCATACCTGCCCCTGATTCGCGGCGTACGTGTGGCCGGCCGAATCGCTGCCGGCCGTCCATCGGCCGATCGCGTACTGGCCGTTGCCGGCGATGTCGGTGATCGTGCCGGTCGACAGGCTCAGCACGCTGTCGTCGGACGTCGGCAGCTCGACGTACGCGCCTGGCGCCAGTTCCTTCAGCCCTGCGGCCGGCACGTCGCGCGCGTTGCGCAGCGTCGTGTTGGTCGGCAGCGAACCATCCGCGCGCCACGCAACCGGCGGCACCATCACCCTCGCCGTCGCCACGTCGCCGAACAGCGAAAGCGACTCGCCCTCGACCTTGATCGTCGCCGACGAGCCCGGCGCACCGCCGCCACCTCCGCCCGGCTTTGCCTCTTCGATCGACGCGCCGCCCGCCGCCGGCGTACCGCCCCCGCCCGGCTTCGCCTCATCGAGCGACACGCCGGGCGAAGCCGACGCGCCCCCATCATCATCCCCCCCACACCCCGCGAGCCCGAACGCCGCGAGCACCGCGACCGTCGCCGACGCGAGTTTCAGATAACTGCGTTGTCCTGCGGAATGCACCCTCTGCACCCTCTGCACCATCGTTACCATCCTTGTTTGCTTGTTGCACATGACCGGGCCGCCACCTGCGCGGCCCGACGGAACCACTCCCCGCTCAAAACAGCGCACTCGCCTGAAACAGCAGCGTCGGCGCGCCCGTGACGAAGCCATCGGGCTTCGACAGCGGCCAGCCGACCGACACGTCGTAGTTGAGCGTCGCGCCGAGCGGGTTCTTCGGCGTGACGTTGCCGCGCATGCCGACGACCGCGCCCGCGAGCGTCCGGCCGAGCAGGTACTGCGCAGCCGGCCCGCGCACGCGGCCGGCATCGATGCCCGCGTACAGCGCATGCGTGCCGAACGCGCTCGCCGGCAGATGCCAGTCGAGCTCGTTCGTGACCGCCCACCCGCTTTCCGCGGCGAGCGTGAGTTGCTGATCGAAGCCACGCACCGCGTGGCGGGTGCCGATCGAGAAGTAGTCGGACGGGAGCAGCGGTGTGCGCGCGACCTGCGCGTGCCAGCCGAAGCGATACGACAGCGCGTGGCCGCCGAGCCGGAACGGAAGCTGCGCGTTCGCGCTCGCGAGCAAGAGCCGGGTCTTGCCATCGAAGTCGGGCGCGTCGAGCACGGTGCCAGGGCGATGCGACACACCCGGCAGCGACGCGCGCCACGTGAGCGAGCCGTCGAGCATCGCGTCACCGGCGTACTGCCGATGCGCGATGCCGAGCTCGTAGCCGACGAGATCGCGGTGCTGCACGTCGATGTCGACGCCGTCGATCTCGTTGCGGCTGGTCTTGTGGAACAGGGCGCCGTGAATGTCGGTGCGCGCATGCGCGCTGCGATGCACGACCCCGGACACCTCCGCCTGCCACTGCGACTGCGCGCCGGTATACGCGATCGGCCCGTCGAAGCCGGCGGCCGTCTGCGCGTAGCGCGAGCGGCTCGCGCTCAGCGTCAGCAGCGCATGGCCGAACGGCACGCCGTAGTTCGCGGACGCCGACTGATTGCCCTTCCCGGACGCGCCGACGTGCGCATCGGTCGTGCCGGCGATCTGAAGCTGGTCGTACAGATGCAGCGGCGAATCGAACGTGAACGAGCCGAACATCGCGTATTTGCCGGTCGAGTCGAGGCCGGCGTTGTCCGCGCCGATCACCGCATGCCAGCGCTTGCCGGTGCCGGGCCGCAGCACGACGTCCGATTCGCCCGGCCGCGCGCCGGGCGCGATGTCGAACGTCGCATCGGCCTGCGACTGCAGCCGGCGCAGATTCTCGAGGCCCTGATCGATGTCGCGCTGGTTCAGCAGCGCGCCCGCCGACGTCGGCAATGCCGCGCGCAGCACGCCGATCGCCGGCGCGGCCGCGCGCACCGCGCTCACGCGGCCCGGCACGACCTGCAGCGTCAGCGTGCCCGCGTCGAGCGACTGCGGTGGAATCAGCACGCGCGACGTCACGTAACCGCGCGCGATCAACGCGTTGTTCGCCACGTCCTGAATCGCTTTCAGCGCGTGCTGGCCGACGCACGCGCCGACGGCCGGCTGCAGCAGTGGCGCGAGCCAGTCGAACGCGTTGTCGACGAGCACGATGCGGTGGACCGGAAAGCACGGCCGGTCGGACGGAAGATGCGCGAGATCGGGCGGCGCTTCGGCGCGCACGGACGGCGTCAGCACGTCGGGCGCCGGATTCAGCGCCTTCGCGTCATCGATCTGCCGTTGCTGGCGCCGCTCGACTTCGGGCCCGGGCGTGACGTGGGTGGGCGCCTGCTGCGCGGACGAAGCGCCGGTCATGCCGGCCAGCGCCGCCAGCGCAACGGAAAGCGCCACCGGGACGATACTTTTCATGCTGCGTTGCGTGTGGATGGTCTCTCGGCACGCAACTTAAAACAAAACATCAGACGAAAATCGACAACCTTTCATTTTCATGACGCAAGTCTAAAGATCGCTTCCACCCGCTTGCTCGATTACCGTGATTGACGCAACATTTCTCCTGCTATTTTTGAGACAACGCCGGCGCAAGCAACAACGACACTTAAAAGACACGTCGCCGCCGCATTTCTCTTCGGCACGCCGCTCGGCACGTGCGTATCATCGACGTCGGGCGCGCCCGATCCCGCGCGCCCGGTAGTGATCGCTCATTTCCCGGCGCGGTATACTTCCCGCGCCCTCCCCCGACGCCCGCTTGCCCGATGACGTCCCCGACCATCCATCCGCTCGGCGATTCCGCGCTCGTCTGCGCCGTGCCGCCGCCCGCCACGCTCGACTGCCAGCGCCGCATCTGGGCGGTCGCGGCGATCGCGCGCGCGTGGCCGCACGTCGTCGACGTCGTGCCCGGGATGAACAATCTGACCGTCGTGTTCGATCCGCTCGAAGTCGACATCGACGCGTTCGCGCCGAGGCTCGGCGACGCGTGGCTCACCGCCGCCGACGCCGACGAAGCCGGGCGCGACGTCGAGATTCCGGTCGAATACGGCGGCGACGCGGGCCCCGATCTCGCGGCCGTCGCCGCGCATACGGGGCTGTCGGCGGACGAAGTCGTCGCGCGCCATACGGCCGGCGAATACGTGGTGTTCTTCCTCGGCTTCCAGCCGGGCTTCGCGTATCTCGGCGGCCTCGACGCGGCGCTGCACACGCCGCGCCGCGCGGTGCCGCGCATCGAGGTGCCGGCCGGCTCGGTCGGCATCGGCGGCGCGCAGACGGGCATCTATCCGGCCGCGGCACCCGGCGGATGGCAGCTGATCGGCCGCACGCCGCGCGTGCTGTTCGATCCGGCCGGCGCGTCGCCGACGCTCCTGCTGCCCGGCGACCGCGTGCGCTTCACCGTCGCGGGAGCCCGCAGGTGACGGGCCCGGGCAACGCGCCGTCGAGCGTCGAGGTGGTGCGCGCGGGCCCGCTGTCGTCGGTGCAGGACGCGGGGCGCCACGGCGCGCGCCATCTCGGCGTCGCGCAGAGCGGCGCGCTCGACAATCTCGCGCTCGCGGTCGGCAACCGGCTCGTCGGCAACCGCGCGGACGCGGCCGCGATCGAGATCACGCTCGGCCCGGCCGCATTCCGCTTTGCGCGCGCGACGCGGATCGCGATCACCGGCACGGAGTTCGGCGCGACGCTCGACGGCCGGCCCGTCCATTCGTGGTGGAGCCTGCCCGTCGAAGCGGGGCAGACGCTCGTGCTGCCCGTCGCGAAGCGCGGCATGCGCGGTTATCTGTGCATCGCGGGCGGCATCGACGTGCTGCCGATGCTCGGCTCGCGCAGCACCGATCTCGCGTCGCGCTACGGCGGGCTCGGCGGGCGCGCGCTGCGCGACGGCGACCGGCTGCCGGTCGGCACGCCGCCGGCGAGCGCGCCCGGCTGCGTCGCGCCCGACGCGCCGGAGTTCGGCGTGAAGGCGCCGGCGTGGTGCGCGTTCGCACGCGTCGACGCGCCGCCGCGCCGGCACCGGAGCACGCATGCGCCGTGGGCGATGCCGGTTCGCGCGCTGCCGGGCCCCGAGCACGCATCGTTCTCGGCCGACGCGCAGCAGGCGTTCTGGGATGACGAGTGGCTCGTGACCGCAAACAGCAACCGGATGGGCTACCGCCTCGCCGGCCCAGAGCTGACGCGCGAGCGGCCGGCGGAGCTGCTGTCGCACGCGGTGCTGCCGGGCACGATCCAGGTGCCGCCGAACGGCCAGCCGATCGTGCTGATGAACGACGCGCAGACGACCGGCGGCTATCCGAAGATCGGCACGGTGATCCGCGCGGACCTGTGGAAGCTCGCGCAGGCCCGGCTGAACCTGCCGATCCGCTTCGTGCGAACCACGCCCGAAGCGGCGCGAGACGCGCTCGCCGCCGAGCGCGCATACTTGCGGCAGATCGACATCGCAATCGCGATGCGTAAAGAAACGCTTGAACGCACACGCTCACAGGCGGCCTGAGAGGAGACCAGTCGAGCGCCGCATCCGAGCGGCGCACCACGGAACAGGTGGACGAGGGCCAACATGGAAATTGATTTGAATGCTGATCTTGGCGAAGGGTGCGGCTACGATGAGCCGCTGCTCGATCTCGTCACGTCGGCAAACATCGCGTGCGGCTGGCACGCGGGCGGTGCGAACGCGATGCGCGACTGCGTGCGCTGGGCCGTCCAGAAAGGCGTCGCGATCGGCGCGCACCCGAGCTTTCACGACCCGGAGAACTTCGGGCGCAAGGAAATGGACCTGCCGGCCACCGACATCTACGCGGGCGTGCTCTATCAGCTCGGCGCGCTGTCCGCGATCGCGCAGGCCGAGGGCGGCCGCATCGCGCACGTGAAGCCGCACGGCGCGCTCTACAACCAGGCCGCGCGCGATCCGATGATCGCGGACGCGGTCGTGTCCGCGATCCACGATTTCGATCCGTCGCTCGCGGTGTTCGGCCTCGCGAACAGCGTGTTCGTCGCGGCCGCGCGGGAAACCGGCCTCGCCGCGATCGAGGAGGTGTTCGCCGACCGCGGCTACCGCGCGGACGGCTCGCTCGTGCCGCGCAACGAGCCCGGCGCGCTGATCGACGACGAGGACACCGTGCTCGCGCGCACGCTCGACATGGTGCGCCACCAGCGCGTGCGCGCGATCGGCGGCGAATGGGTGCCGCTCAACGCGCAGACCGTCTGCCTGCACGGCGACGGCCCGCACGCGCTCGCGTTCGCGCGGCGGATCCGCTCGGCGCTCGAAACGGCCGGCGTCGACGTCGTCGCGCCCGCGCTGCTGCAGGCCGACGAAGACGCCTGAGCGCGCGCGACCCATCCCGCGGCAATGGCCGCATTCCCGAAAGAAACGAAGCGAAAAAAGAAAAAGCGCCTGTCGGCGCTTGTCTGCTGGTTTCCGGTCGAACGTCCTCGTCCGCCCGATCGCCACCCGTGAACCGTTTTAGAAACGGCGCCGGACAGCGAAGTCCCGAATAAAAACGTCCGCCACCGTCCTGTGCTGCAGCCCCCGGCCGGACGGCGGAACGTCGGATTCGCAAGTCAGCCGCATGCTTTGCTACCGGACGATGGTTGGCCCCGCCGTGCATGCAGTCATTCCGCAGCCGGCACGTCATGTACGTGCCGGCCGCGCTCACCCCGCGCTATTCTTTTATTCCCCGTAGAACTTTATTTTTCTTTTCAATTTTTCAAATCTTGTGGGATGAAGAATAGGTTCGGCGCAAATGGGATGTCAATCGTTTTAAACGCGATATCCGGTGGAAACGAGGGTTTTCCTTATCGCCGCGTGGCGCCGCTCCAACATTCAAACAGCGGCGTCCCGGACGGCATCCGGCGGCGCCGAATCTAGCTCGCGTCGACGCGAAATCCCTGCTCGCGCAGCAGCTCGAGCACACCGCGCCGCCCGCCCAGATGCAGCGCGCCGATCGCGACGAACAGCGGCCGGTTCGGCGTCGCGAGCGCGGCCATCCGCGCGGCGAAGCGCCGGTTGCGCTCGTACACGATCCTGTCGTCGATCGCGTCGGACAGCGCCTTCGAGCGCGCGAGGTGCTCGGACTTCGCGTTCGCCCACGCGGCGAGCGCATCCGCGTCGCCGATCCGCCAGAGCCGGTGCAGCGCGCGCACGTCGTCCGCGTTTTCGGCGGGGGTCTGCACCATGTCCTGCGCGAGCATCTCGCGCTGCTCCGCGAGCGTGAGCCCGGTGAACGCGTGCATCTGCTCGGCGAGCGTCTCGAGCCCGACGACCTTGCCGCCGTGCTTCTTCAGGAACACGTTCTGCAGTTGCGACTCGGTGCCGTACTCGGTCTGCAGCCCGGCCGACAGCGAATCGTACGTCTCGACGACGAGCGACGCGAGCCACGGCCGCATCTTGCGGATGCCGGCGAGCGCGGCCGGATTGCCGTGCAGCCGCCGGGCAAGCCGATGCCAGAGCGTCGGCGTCAGCAGGCGCGGCAGGCACGCGTCATTGCAGACGCCGTACTTCGTCACGTCGTCCTGCGATTCGAGCAGATCGTCCGGCGACAGCTCGAGCGCGAGCGTCGGCGATGCGGCGAGCGCCGCGAGGATGTGCCGGCGGAACGGCTGCCCGGCCGGATAGTCGGCCGGGTCGCCGGTGTGCAGCGTGCCGAGCAGGTAGATCGTGACCCTGCCCTTCGTCGCGACGTAGAACGGCATCCGCGCCGGCTGCGCGTGCGGCGCGCCGCCGGCCGACGGCACGCGGGCGCCCGGCAGGCTGAGCCCCGGCGGCGGCACCGGCGACGGGCGCAGCGACGCCGCCGCCAGTGCGCCCGCCAGCGCACCCGCCTGCGCATGCACGCTGCGCACGGGCACGCCGACGCCCGCCGCCACGCACGCGGCGGCCAGCGCCGCGCCGGTCACCGCGCGCACGCTCCAGCGGCGTGCGGTGCGGCATGCGTGCTCGACGCGCTCGATGCGCTCGATGCACGTGCCGCCGATGCGCGAGCGGCGCGCGAGGCCGCGCGCCGCCGGGCCTTCACGCATGCGTGTCCCCCACCTCCTCGGCACGATGGCACGCGACGCGCCGCCCGTCGACGTCGCGCAGCTTCGGCTCCTCGGCCCGGCACCGCTCGACCGCGTACGGGCAGCGCTGATGGAATGCGCAGCCCGACGGCGGATTGAGCGGCGACGGCAGCTCGCCCTGCAGCTTGATCTGGATCTTCCGGTCCGCCTCGAAGATCGCCGGCGTCGCCGACATCAGCGCGCGCGTGTACGGATGGCGCGGCCGCGCGTAGATCGTCGCCTTGTCGCCGATTTCCGCGACGCTGCCGAAGTACATCACCATCACGTCGTCCGCGACGTGCTCGACGACCGCCAGGTTGTGCGAGATGAACACGTAGCTCGTCTTGAACTGCTGCTGCAGATCCATGAACAGGTTCAGGATCTGCGCCTGGATCGACACGTCGAGCGCGGACACCGGCTCGTCGGCGACGACGATCTGCGGATCGAGGATCATCGCGCGCGCGATCGCGACGCGCTGCCGCTGCCCGCCGGAGAACATGTGCGGATAGCGCTTCGCGTGCTCGGGCCGCAGGCCGACCGTGCGCATGATCTGCGCGATCCGCTCCGCGCGCGCCGACGCGGACAGCGCGGTGTTGATCGCGAGCGGCTCGCCGAGCGTCTGCTCGACGGTCTTGCGCGGATTCAGCGACGCGAACGGATTCTGGAACACCATCTGCACGCGGCGGCGCAGCGCGGCGAGCGCCGCGCGATCGGCGCCGGCGACGTCGTTGCCGTCGATCGCGAGCGAGCCGGACGTCGGCGCCTCGACCATCGTCAGTTGCCGCGCGAGCGTCGACTTCCCGCAGCCGGACTCGCCGACGACCGCGAGCGTTCTGCCGCGCGCGAGCGAGAACGACACGCCGTTCAGCGCCTTCACCGTGCCCGTGCCGAACATGCCGCGCTTCACCGTGTAGTGCTTCGCGAGCGCGTCGGCAACCAGCACCGGCTCGTCGTGCCCCGCATGAGGCGTTGCCTGGACTGCATTCATCGTGCGCCTCCCGTCGGGTTCGAGCGAGAAAGGTTGAGCGGACGGATGCAGCGCGCGCGCATCGCGTCGTTGCCGGGCTCGAGCTCGGCGAGCGCCGGGCGCGCCTTCGCGCAGCCGTCGACCACGTACTTGCAGCGCGGCGCGAACAGGCATCCGGTCGGACGATCGTCGCGGCCCGGCACCATCCCCGGCAATGCGGCAAGGCGTCGCGCGCCCTTGTTGTGCTCGGGAATCGCCGCGAGCAGCGCTTCCGTGTACGGATGATGCGGCTCGCTGAAGATGTCCGGCACGCGGTTCGTCTCGATGATCTCGCCCGCGTACATCACCGCGACGCGCTGCGCGACCTCCGACACCACGGCCAGATCGTGCGAGATCAGCACGAGCGCCATTCCGCGCTCCTTCTGCAGCGTCACGAGCAGGTCCATGATCTGCGCCTGGATCGTCACGTCGAGCGCGGTCGTCGGCTCGTCGGCGATCAAGAGCTTCGGGTTGCACGCGACCGCCATCGCGATCATCACGCGCTGGTTCATCCCGCCGGACATCTGGTGCGGGAACGTGTCGATGCGGTTCTTCGCGTCGGGAATCCCGACCTGGTCGAGCAGCTCGAGCGCGCGCCGCTTCAGCGCGTCGCCGCGCAGGCCCTCGTGCAGCTTCAGCACCTCCCGGATCTGGTAGCCGACCGTGTAGCTCGGGTTCAGGCTCGTCAGCGCGTCCTGGAACACCATCGCGATGTCCTTGCCGATGATCTTGCGGCGCGCCTTCGCGGGCGCGTTCAGCAGATCCACGCCGTCGAACGTCACTTCGTCCGCGGTCACGATGCCCGGCGCGTCGATCAGGCCCATCAGCGCCATCATCGTCACGCTCTTGCCCGAGCCCGATTCGCCGACGACGCCGACGACCTCGCCCGGCGCGATCGACAGGCTGATCCCGTCGACGGCCGGCAGGCCGTTGAAATTCACCGCGAGATTGCGGATGGTCAGTAGGTCACGCATATTCATGCCATCCGTTTGAGTTTCGGATCGAGTGCGTCGCGCAGCCCGTCGCCGAGCAGGTTGATCGCGAGCACCGAGATCAGGATCGACAGGCCCGGCATCGTCACGATCCACCATGCGTTGTCGATGTAGTCGCGCGCCGACGCGAGCATCGCGCCCCACTCGGCGGTCGGCGGCTGCACGCCGAGGCCGAGGAAGCCGAGCGCGGCCGCGTCGAGAATCGCCGACGAGAAGCCGAGCGTCGCCTGCACGATCAGCGGCGCCGTGCAGTTCGGCAGCACCTGCGAAAACATCAGCCGCGCGGTGCCGGCGCCCGCGACGCGCGAAGCCGTCACGTACTCCTTCTGCAGCTCGCCGAGCGCGGACGCGCGCGTGAGGCGCACGTACGCGGGCAGCGCGACGATCGCGATCGCGAGCATCGTGTTCGTCAGGCCCGGCCCGATGATCGCGACGACCGCGACCGCGAGCAGCAGCGACGGCAGCGCGAGCAGCACGTCCATCACGCGCATCACCGCCGTGTCCGCCCATTTCTGGAAGAACGCGGCGACGAGCCCGAGCACGACGCCCGGAATCAGCGCGAGCACGACCGACACGAAGCCGATCCAGAACGACATCCGCGCGCCGTACATCAGGCGCGAGAGGATGTCGCGGCCCGCTTCGTCGGTGCCGAGGATGAATTTCCAGTTACCGCCGGCGAGCCACGCGGGCGGAATCTTCACGAAGTCGCGATACTGCTCGGCCGGGCCGTGCGGCGCGATCAGCGGCGCGAACACCGCGACGAAAACCAGCGCGAGCACGACGATGCCCGCGCCGACCGCACCGCGATTGCGCGAGAAGTTCGCCCAGAATTCGCGCAACGCGAGCGTGCGGCCGCCGACCGGCGCGGTCTCGCGCGACAGGGCGTTTTGAAGGTCGCTCATGATTTACCTCGTGTGGCGGATGCGCGGATTCAGCACGCCGTACAGCAGATCGACGACCAGGTTCACCAGGATCACGAGCGTCGCGATCAGCAGGATCCCGCCCTGCACGACCGGATAGTCGCGGCGGCCGATCGCGTCGATCAGCCACTTGCCGATGCCGGGCCACGAAAACAGCGTCTCGGTCAGCACCGCGCCCGCGAGCAGCGTGCCGACCTGCAGGCCGATCACGGTGACGACCGGGATCAGCGCGTTGCGCAGCGCATGCACGACGACGACGCGCGCGGGCGACAGCCCCTTCGCGCGCGCGGTGCGGATGTAGTCCTCGCGCAGCACCTCGAGCATCGACGAGCGCGTCATCCGCGCGATCACCGCGAGCGGGATCGTGCCGAGCACGATCGACGGCAGGATCAGGTGGCTGACCGCCGAGCGAAACGCGCCTTCGTCGGTCGACAGCAGCGAGTCGATCAGCATGAAGCCGGTCACGTGCGGGATGTCGTACTCGACCGCGATGCGGCCCGACACCGGCGTCCAGCCGAGCGTCGCGGAAAACACCATGATGAGGATCAGGCCCCACCAGAAGATCGGCATCGAGTAGCCGGTCAGCGCGGTGCCCATCACGCCGTGATCGACGATCGTGCCGCGCCTGAGCGCCGCGATCACGCCGGCCGGCAGCCCGACCGCGAGCGCGAACACGAGCGCGCACAGCGACAGCTCGACCGTCGCCGGGAAGCGCGCGAAGAACTCGCCAGCGACGCCCGTGTTCGTCACGATCGACGTGCCGAGGTCGCCGGACAGCGCGCGGCCGATGTAATGGACATATTGCACGGGCAGCGGCAGGTCGAGCCCGAGGCGATGCATGGCTTCAGCGTGCATCGCGGGGTCGACGCCGCGCTCGCCCATCATCACTTCGATGGGGTCGCCCGGTATCAGGTGAATCAGCGCGAACGCGAGGATCGTGATCCCGATGAAGGTCGGAATCACCATGCCCACGCGGCGCAACACGAATCGGAACATGATGCGTCTCGTATTTTCTGAGCGGAAATGTGCGACCGGCGACGGGAGGCACTGGGCCTCCCGCCGCCGGATCCAGAGTCAGCCAGCCGGTCGTCGCGACAGCTTACGCCCGCCGCGTTACTTCACGCTGACGCCATCGAAGCGCGCATAGCCGAGCGGCTCGATGCGCATGTCGACGACATTCTTTCGCACCGGTTGATAGACCGTCGAATTCGCAATCGGCGAGAACGGAAGCTGCTGCGCGAAGATCTGCTGCGCCTGCGTGTAGATCGTCGTGCGCGCGTCCTGGCCGGTCGTCGTGCGGCCCTTCTGGACCAGATCGTCGAACGGCTTGTAGCACCAGCGCGAGAAGTTGTTGCCCTTCACCGCCTCGCAGCCGAGCAGCGTGCCGAGCCAGTTGTCCGGATCGCCGTTGTCGCCGGTCCAGCCGATCAGCATCGAGTCCTGCTCGCCCGCGTGCGCGCGCTTGATGTACTCGCCCCACTCGTACGTGACGATCTTCGCCTTCACGCCGATCTTCGCCCAGTCGGCCTGGATCATCTCGGCCATCAGGCGCGCGTTCGGGTTATACGCGCGCTGCACCGGCATCGCCCACAGCGTGATCTCGAAGCCGTTCGGGAAGCCGGCCTTGCCGAGCAGCGCCTTCGCCTTCGCGGTGTCGTAGGTCGCGACCTTCAGGTTCTTGTCGTACGACCACTGCGTCGGCGGCACCGGCGCGGACGCGGCCTGGCCGGCGCCCTGGTACACCGAATCGATAATCGCCTTCTTGTTGATCGCCATGTCGAGCGCTTCGCGCACTTCGAGCTTGTCGAACGGCTTGTGCTCGACGTTGTACGCGAGATAGCCGAGGTTGAAGCCGGGCTGCGACGGCATGTCGACGTTCGAATCGGCCTTCAGCGTCGCGATGTCGGCGGGGCGCGGATAGCTCATCACCTGACATTCGTTCTGCTTGAGCTTCTGCACGCGCACGCCCGGATCGGGCGTGATCGAGAAGATCAGCTTCGAGATCTTCACTTCGCCCTTCTTCCAGTAGTCGGGGTTGCCGTCGAAGCGGATCGTCGCGTCCTTCGTGTAGCTGCGGAACACGAACGGGCCGGTGCCGATCGGCTTCTGGTTGATGTCGGCGGCGCGGCCGGCCTTCGTCAGCTGGTCCGCGTACTCGGCGGACAGGATCGACGCGAACTCCATCGCCATGTTCTGGATGAACGGCGCGTTCGGCTCGGACAGCGTGAAGCGGACCGTGTACGGATCGACCTTCTCGACCTTCGTGATCAGCTTGTCGAGGCCCATGTCGGTGAAGTACGGAAACGACACCGGGTACGCCTTGCGGAACGCGTTGTTCGGGTCGAGCATCCGGTCGAACGTGAACAGGACGTCGTCCGCATCGAACTCGCGGGTCGGCTTGAAGAAGTCGGTCGTGTGGAACTTGACGCCGTGGCGCAGATGGAACGTGTAGACCTTGCCGTCCGGCGAGACGTCCCACTTCTCGGCGAGGCCGGGCTCGACCTTCGTGCCGCCGCGGACGAACTCGACGAGACGGTTGTAGACGGTGAACGTCGACGCGGTGAAGTCGACACCGGTCGTGTACTGCGCCGAATCGAAGCCCGCCGGGCTGCCTTCCGAGCAGTAGACGAGCGTCTTGTTCGGGATTTGGGCGAACGCGGATCCCGCGACGCCGATCGATGCCGCTGCAACACCTGCAATCGCGGTAACGCGCAGGGAGCGCAACAGACGATGATGAGCCATGTTTCCTCCAGGTCTTTGTCTGATCCGGCCCCGGGTAGGAGCCGGCGTACGCGGATATTACTTGACCTTGCAGTTTTGGAACAAGCTGGAGGAAAACCCAACGCTCACCGCACGCGCCGCGCGTCGAGATCCGCGCTGCGCGCGGGCACGAACGCGACCGCGACGATCGACACGGCGATCCCGCCCATCACGTAATAGGTCGGCGCGAACGGCGAGCCGGTGGTCCTGATCAGCCACGTGACGATGAACTGCCCGAAGCCGCCGAACACCATCACCGCGACGTTGTACGCGAGCGAGAGGCCGGTCGAGCGCACGTTCGCCGGAAACAGCTCGGCGATCAGCGCGCCGAACGGCCCGTAGTAGCCGGCGAGCGTCACCGACAGCGTCGCCTGCACGATGATCAGCCGCTCGATGCTCGGCGCGTCGTTGAGCCACGAGAACAGCGGAAGGATCGCGACGAGCGTGATCCCGAGCGACCACAACGACAGGCCGCGCCGCCCGATCCGGTCGGACAGCGCGCCCGCGAGCGGCGACAGCACGGTGAGCAGCAGGTTGCCGACGATCACCGCGTAGAACGACTGCGCATACGGCAGCCGGAGCTCCCGCACCGCGAAAGTCGGCAGATAGCTGATCAGCACGTAGATCGTGGCCGTCAGCGCGATCACCGCGCCGAGCCCGCACAGCACTTCGCGCCCGTGCCGCGCGAGCACGTCGCCGAGCGTGGCGCGGCGCGCGCTCTGCCGCGCATGCAGGAATGCCTCGGAATCGCCGAGGCGGCGGCGGATGTAGAAGCCGATCGGCCCGATCGCGAGGCCGAGCACGAACGGCACGCGCCAGCCCCATGCGCGCAGCGCGTCCGGCGTCAGCCCGCGCGTGACGGCCGCGCCGACGAGCGCGCCGATCAGCAGCGCCGCCGCCTGGCTCGCCATCTGCCAGCTGCCGTAGAAGCCGCGCTTCGAGAACGGCGCGGCCTCGATCAGGAGCGCGGTCGCGCTGCCGAACTCGCCGCCCGCGGAGAAGCCCTGCAGCAGCCGGCCGAACACGATCAGGAGCGGCCCGCCGACGCCGATCGCCGCGTACGGCGGCGCGATCGCGAGCAGGAAGATGCCGGCCGTCATCAGCAGGATCACGAGCGACAGCGCGGCCTTGCGCCCCGCGCGATCCGCGTACAGGCCGAGCACGATGCCGCCGATCGGCCGCATCACGAACGCGACGCCGAACGTCGCGGTCGTCAGCATCAGCGACGCATATTCGTTCGACGCCGGGAAGAACAGCTCGGCGATCACGACGGCCAGAAAGCTGTAGACCGAGAAGTCGTACCACTCGAGCGCATTGCCGATCACGGCCGCCACCACCGCGCGCCGATTCAGCGCGCGCTCGGGCCGCACCAGCTTCGTTGAACCCGCAATCGTCGCCATGCGCGTGTCGTCCTTGTTGGCTCTCGCCGGGCCGCCGTTGTGCTGCGAGTGTAAAAAGCCGCGCAATTGTTTTCAAGCGTCATGCGAAAACGCCCGCCATCGGACGATGGCGGGCGTTTCGCGGATGGGTTCGCATGCGGCACCGCACGATGCCGCGCGCCGTCACGCCTTCTTCGAGTAGGCGCTGCACCAGCCTTTCGCGGACACCTGCTTGCCCGGGAATGCGCCGCACGGGCCCGAGGCCGCGCCCGCCTTGCCCTGATACAGCATGCACGTCGCGCAGTGTTCGCCGGCCGCGTACTTCGGATACTTGGCCTTGTCGACCTTGGTTGCGTCAGCCTTGTAGCCGAGCGACTGGGCGGTCGGATCGCTTTCCGGCAGCATCGGCAGATCGGCGGCGAGCGCTTCGCGCGACAGCGCCAGCGCGGATACGACGCCCACGCTTGAAATCAGGAAACTCCGACGGGATGTTTTCATGAGGACTCGCTCCAACGTTATCAGTTTGAAAGCTGCTCTGGCGGCAGCAGGTTGAAAGCATACGCCCGTCGCGCACGAATGTGCGCCCCGAAATGCCGGAGATAAAAGAAATCGCAGAGAAAAACCGCGCGCGTCAGCCGTGCGCGGTCATCTCGCCGATCCGCTGCGCGAGCGCGAGCGACGCGGTCAGCCCCGGCGACTCGATGCCGAACAGGTTCACGAGCCCGCGCACGCCATGCTGCGCGGCGCCCTGCACGACGAAATCCGCCTCGCTCTCGCCCGGCCCGGCGATCTTCGGGCGGATGCCCGCGTACGCCGGCTGCAGCGCGCCGTCCGGCAACCCGGGCCAGAACGCGCGGACCGACGCGTAGAACGCGTCCGCGCGGGCCGGATCGACGTCGTAGCGCAGTGCGTCGATCCACTCGACGTCGGGCCCGAAGCGCGCCTGGCCGGCGAGATCGAGCGTCAGGTGCACGCCGAGCCCCGCGCGGTCGGGCATCGGATAGATCAGATGCCGGAACGGCGAGCGCCCGGCGAGGTTGAAATAGTTGCCGCGCGCGAGATAGAGCGGCGGCACCCAGCGCGGATCGAGCCCGTGCGTGCGGCGCGCGAGCGCCTGCGCGCCGAGCCCCGCGCCGTTGATCACGCACGCGGCCTCGATCTCGGTCGGCGCGTCGCCGCCGGTGCGCACGACGAAGCGCGCGCCGCGCAGCACGTCGATCGACTCGACCGGCGACTTCAGCACGCAGAACGCGCCGTTGCGCTCGGCGTCGCCGAGCAGCGCGAGCATCAACTGATGGCTGTCGACGATGCCGGTCGACGGCGAGAACAGTGCCTGCACGCATTCGAGCTCGGGCTCGAGCGCCTGCGCCTCGGTGCGCGACAGCGGCAGCAAGTCGAGCACGCCGTTCTCCTCGGCGCGCGCCGCGATCGCCGCGAGCTGCTTCACCTGCGCGGCCGACGTCGCGACGAGCAGCTTGCCGGTGCGCCGATGCGGCACGTGATGCGTGTCGCAGAATTCGTACAGCAGGTCGCGGCCGTGCACGCACGACATCGCCTTCAGCGACCCGCGCGGATAGTAGAGCCCCGCGTGGATCACCTCGCTGCTGCGCGAGCTCGTGCCGGTGCCGATCGCGTCGGCGGCCTCGAGCACCAGCGTCTCCCGGCCGCGCGCGGCGAGCTCTCGCGCGATCGCGAGCCCGACGACGCCCGCGCCGATCACTACACAATCCGTCTGCTCCATGACCATTCGCGCCGCTAGCGCGTCGAGGGAGGAGAAATCGATTGTACGTCGGACCGACGGAAAGGTCAGAACCCGATCGGCCGGCGCTTGCCCGCCCCCTCGTCCGCGCGGATGTCGCGCGGCTCGATCGCGTCGCGCCCGTCGAGCCGCGCCGCGCCGAACGCGTGCAGTAGCGCGCGGCGCATCGTGCGCGGCGGCGTCGCGGCGAGCACGTCGAGCGCGCCGTCGCCGAGCGTTTCCGGGAAACGCCGGCCCCATGCGTGCGCCGCGCGAATCTCGCCGTAGATGATCTGCGCGATGCGCCGCGCGCCCGCCGCGTCCGGCGCCGCGATCTCGTATACGTTCATCCGGTTCAGGAGCGGCTCCGGAATCGCGTGCGCTTCGTTCGCGGTCGCGATCCAGATCACGTTGCCCGCGTCGATCGGCACCTCCGCGAACTCGTCGACGAACGCGCGCGCGGTGTCGTGCTCGAGCAGCGCGTACAGCGCGCCGAGCGGATCGTACTGCGCGTCGCTGCCGGCCTTGTCGATCTCGTCGACCGCGATCACCGGGTTCGCGTAGCTGCCGTTCACGAGCGCGTCGAACACCTTGCCGGGCTTCGCGTTCTTCCACTGCGACGACGCGCCCGACAGGATCCAGCCCGCGGTCAGCGAGCTCATCGGCACATAGTGATACGACGTGCCGAGCAGCAGCGCGAGCGCCTTCGCGAAATGCGTCTTGCCGATCCCGGGCGGGCCGAGCAGCAGGATCGGCATTAGCTCGAGACGGTCGTCCGTCTCGAGGCACAGCGCGACCTGCTTGCGCACGTCGTCGAGCGGCTCGCCGAAATTCGGCAGCGCGTCGTTCAGCGCGTCGAACGACGGCATCCGGTTCGGCTTTACGCAAAAGCGCAGATTGCCCGCCTTCAGCATCCTCTCGTAGGTGGCGCGCAGCGCATCGCTCGCGCCTTCGTTCAGATCGTTCAGCGCGGTCTCGACCTGCTCCAGATCGTAGACCGTGCTGAACGACGCCACCGCCAGTTCCTGCTTCACCATCGCCGTCGTCATACCAACCTCGCCACCGCTTCTCGACCACCGTTCCCGCCAACGCGTGCCGTGCGCACCATCAGACCCTTTCGATTTCAGTGTAGCGGGCCCAGGCGCCCGCGCAAGCGAGCAGCCGGGCGCGGGTGCTGCTGATACCCGTCATGCGCTGCATGCTTTCGCGCACGCGTTTATCATCGACGGTTCACGGGCGTTCGGGGCGTTCGAGCGTAAGATGTGCGTCCGTCCCACGCTTGCCGCGCATTTCCGGAGAGGCTTCATGCTGAGACACGGCCTGGCCGCCCTGCTCGCGAGCGCCGCGCTCGCCGCCCACGCGCAGAGCCCCGCGCCCGCTGCCGTTGCGTGGGAGATCCAGGTCGTGCGCGACGGCCAGACGATCGACACGTTCAAGGAGACCACCACCGTGGGTCAGACCCGCACCGACACGCACCACTATCCGGCGTCGGTGTCGGTCGGCTGCGGCGACAAGGCGCGCGTGTTCCCGGCCGAGCGCACACGCGCGGTCACCGTCGCGCCGCTCGCGGCCGACGGCGGCGCGATCACGCTCGCGCTCGACGTGCAGGAAACACTCGACGACGACAGCGCCACGCCGAACGCCGATCCGTGCATGCCGGCGTCGCCGCGCCAGATCGTCGCGAGCCATCCGGGCCTCGCGGTCGGCGGAACGAGCTGGACCGACTGGACGCTGATCGCGAACCATCCGCAACTCGTCTACCGCGTGCGCGCGCACGTCGCGAAGGACTGACCCGCCATGTCCGCCGCCGCCAACGCCGTCGCACTGCCTTACGCCGAGCCGCACGCCGCGCCCGACGAACTGACCGCGGTCAGCTGGAACCTGCACAAGGGCCGCTCGCCGCTCGGCTTCACCGCCTGGAACGCGATGCGCAACTGGATGCAGTCGACGCACGCGGACGTCTACTTCCTGCAGGAGGCGATGGCGCGCCGGATGCCGCGCACGGCGCTCGCGCCCGGCTTCGGCTCGCCGATGGACGATCCCGTCGACGACGTCTGGCACTGCCAGGCAACCGAGATCGCGAGCGCGCTCGACTGGCAGATCGCGCTCGGCCCGAACGTGTTCAAACCGTCGTGGCGACACGGCAATGCGATCCTGTCGCCGCATCCGCTCGACCTCGGCGGCCGCTGGGACATCTCCGCGCACCGCTTCGAGCGGCGCGGGCTGCTCGTTGCGCGCGCGACGCTCGCCGGCTCGCGCCCGGTCACGCTGCTGTGCGCGCACCTCGCGCTCACGCGCGCGGCGCGGCTGCGCCAGATGCACTGGATCGCGCACTGGATCGTGCGCCACGCGAAAGACGGCCCGCTCGTGCTCGCGGGCGACTTCAACGACTGGCGCAGCGATTCAATTCCGCTGTTCGCCGAGATCGGGCTGTCGGAGGTCGCGACGCAGCTCGGCGAGTCGGGCCGCACGTTCCCCGCATTCTCGCCCGCGCTCGCGCTCGACAAGATGTTCGTGCGCGGGATGACGCCGCTCGAATGGAGCGCGCCGTCCGGCGAAACCGCATGGCTGTCCGACCATTTGCCGTACATCGCGCGGCTGCGGCTCGATCCGGCCTGAGCGCAATGCGAAGCGCACCCGCGTTGCACGGGGTAAAGTAGCGGATCGTCCCGCCCGCCCCCGCGCCGCCATGTCCCTGCTGCCGATCCTGCTGCAAATCGCCGTTGTCTACCTCGTCGCCGCGATCACGCCCGGCCCGAATTTCTTCATGATCTCGCAGTTGTCGCTCGCGGGGCGCCGCGGCGTCGGCGCGGCGTCCGCGCTCGGCGTCGGCACCGCGTCGGTGATCTGGGCGTCGCTCGCGCTGCTCGGCCTCGCGGCCGTGTTGCATCAGCTGGCGTGGCTCTACGAAACGATCCGGATCGGCGGCGCGATCTATCTCGCGTGGTTCGGCTTCAAGCTGCTGCGCGCGAGCGCGCGGCGCGATCCGGCGCCCGCGGTCGTGCCCGACGCAGCGCCCGACGCAGCGACACAACAGCCGCAACCGGCGCCGCATCTGCGCGACTATCTGCGCGCCTACCGGTCCGGGCTCTTCACCTGTCTGACGAACCCGAAATCGTGCGCGTTCTGGACCAGCGTGTTCGCGGCGATGCTGCCCGCGCACGTGCCCGGCTGGTTCGACGGCGCGGTGCTGCTGACGATCGGCACGCTGTCGGCCGGCTGGTACGGCAGCGTCGCGCTGCTGTTCGCGAGCCCGCGCGCGCAGCGCGGTTACCGGCGGGTGCGCCGGCCGCTCGACGCGTTCTGCGGCGTGGCGCTTGTCGGCCTCGGAATGAAGCTCGCAGCCGATCGCTGACGTCGCGCAAAATCCGCGTGCCGGCCGGGGTCAAGCCCGCGAACCTCGCAAGCAAGGTAAAATACGCCGTCATTTCACCGTCAGTGATCGAGAAGGCGCGTGTGTCCGGCGTCTGCCGGCCGATCCCCGGGATCGGGCCGTCGCCCTCGTTTTTCGACATACGCTTCCATTTTCGAAGTCATGAGCAAATTCGACACCGCCACAGTCCAATCCGTCCACCACTGGACCGACACGCTTTTCAGCTTCACCTGCAGCCGCGACGCGGGCCTGCGCTTCAATAACGGCGAATTCACGATGGTCGGCCTCGAAGTCGACGGCAAGCCGCTCACGCGCGCATACAGCATCGTGAGCCCGAACTACGAGGATCACCTCGAGTTCTTCAGCATCAAGGTCCAGAACGGCCCGCTGACGTCGCGGCTGCAGCATCTGCAGGTCGGCGACACGGTCCTGATCGGCAAGAAGCCGACCGGCACGCTGATCGCCGACAACCTGCTGCCCGGCAAGACGCTGTGGCTGCTGTCGACGGGCACGGGCCTCGCGCCGTTCATGTCGATCATCCGCGATCCGGACATCTACGAACGCTTCGAGCGCGTCGTCCTCACGCACACGTGCCGCCTGAAGGGCGAGCTCGCGTACATGGACTTCATCAAGCACGACCTGCCGGGCCACGAGTACCTCGGCGACATCATCAAGGAAAAGCTCGTCTACTACCCGACCGTCACGCGCGAGGAGTTCGAGAACGAGGGCCGCATCACCGACCTGATCGCGTCGGGCAAGCTGTTCACGGATCTCGACGTGCCGTCGTTCTCGCCGGAGAGCGACCGCGTGATGCTGTGCGGCAGCACCGCGATGCTGAAGGACACGACCGCGCTGCTGAAGCAGGCCGGCCTCGTCGAAGGCAAGAACAGCGCGCCGGGCCACTACGTGATCGAGCGCGCGTTCGTCGACTGATCCTGATCCGTCGAACCAGCGGTTAACCTGCGTCAAAGACCGGAGCGAAAGCTCCGGTTTTTTTTCGTCCGCGTTCCGGGAATTTGTAACAATAGACGAATAGCTCATCTCAATTTGTTACATTCTGACGTTGTCTTTACGCCACTGCCGCGTCGGTATTTGTCCTACATCGGGTTCGTCCTGACGATAATGAATTGACCGAAAATAGCCGACATTGCCGATCATTTGCCAAATTTAGAGACATGATTCACGACATTCGCTCGACTGAAAGGACAAAGAAAGATAGAAACACTTTGTTACACTCGTCGAAATTTGTTACGTTTTACCCGACGACTCGTGCGGGGCGGTGTCCGTCCTTCCCATCGTCGATACCCGTTGTTGCCGAGCGGTCCGAGTAGAGCCTTCTGACAGCAGGGAGAGTCATGGATACGCCGTTTATTGCGCCCCTGAGCGCCGACGTCACGTTCCCGTCCTCGTTGCAGCAGCCGCCCGCCGGCGCGACGCCATGTTGCGACGCCGCCACCGGCCGCGATGCGCTCGCCGCGCGGATCGCGCAGCTGTCCGCCGAGCTGCTCTGCGCCGACGAAGCCGTGCGCCGCCATCTGGCCGGCGAGCTGCACGACGGGCTCGGCGCGGAACTCACCGCCGCGCGTTTCGCGCTTGCGAACATCAGCACCTGGCTGCCGGCCGACGCACCCGACGACTGCTGGCGCGCGCTCGATCTCGCGCAGCGCGCGCTCGACACCGCCGCCAATGCGAACCGTCGGCTGGTCGCCGAACAGGGGTCGGTCGCGCTCGAAGGCGGCCTCGTCGGCGCGCTGGCCGCGTGGATCGCCGACTACGCGGAGCGCGCCGGGCTGCGCACCGGCTTCGTCTGCGCGGCCGACGCGCGCCTGCTCGAGCTCTCGAGCCCCGGCGCGCTCGCGATCTTCCGCGTCGCGCAGGAAGCGCTGTCGAACGTCGCGAAGCACGCGCGCGCGAAATCCGTCGACGTGTGGATCGACGCCGGCTCGACCCATCTGTCGCTGATCGCCGTCGACGACGGCCGCGGCTTCTCGCGCTCGCACCGCCGCGGCTACGGGCTCTCGGGCATGCGCGCGCGCGCCGAGGCATTCGGCGGCGGCCTCGAGATCGGCTCGGGCGACGGCGGCCGGGGCACGCGGCTCGTCGCGCGCTTCGCATGGCACGCGCTGTGCGCGGGCTCGGCGCCGGCAAGGCGCGTTTCGCATTCGTGAGGAAGGGATGAGTTTGCACATTCTGCTCGTCGACGATCACGCGATCGTCCGGCAAGGCGTTCGTCAGCTGCTGATCGACCGCGGCATCGCGCGCGCGGTCGACGAGGCCGAGGACGACGTCGGCACGCTCGCGCAGATCGACCGCCACGCGTACGACGTGATCCTGCTCGACATCTCGCTTGGCGACACGAACGGGCTCGAGCTGCTGAAGCGCATCAAGCGCCGCGCGCCGAACGCCCCGGTGCTGATGTTCTCGATGTATCGCGAGGACCAGTACGCGGTGCGCGCGCTGAAGGCCGGCGCCGCCGGCTATCTGTCGAAGACGGTCAACGTCGCGCAGATGATCGCCGCGATCCAGCAGGTCGCGTCGGGCCGCCGGTACGTGAGCCCGGCCGTCGCCGAGGCGATCGTCGAGTACGTCGCGTTCGAGAACGACCCGCTGCCGCACGAGAAGCTGTCCGACCGCGAATATCAGACGCTCTGCATGCTCGCGTCCGGCAAGCGGCTGACCGACATCGCGAACGCGCTGTCGCTGTCGGTCAAGACGGTCAGCGTCTATCGCACGCGGCTGCTCGAAAAGATGAAGCTGTCGAACAACGCCGAGCTCACCTATTACGTGATGCGCAACCAGCTCGTCGACATGGCGCCCGCCGGCTGCTGAAACCGGCGAGCACGGGCCGCGCGGGCATGCCGCGCCCGCCGCGCTCCGCAAGCGCTTGTTTTCATTGGACGATCCCGCCGGGCCCACGGCCGGAGCGTCCTCTGACAAATCGGCTAAAATCGCCGCTTTTCATCCGATTCCGCCACGCGGCCGCGCGTGCGGGCATCCAAGTCATGTCTCTCTTCCGCAAGAAAAACGTCGATCTGATGATCGCCGGCGCGCACGCCGCCGGGCTCAAGAAGGCGCTCGGCGCGATCGACCTCACGTTCCTCGGCATCGGCGCGATCATCGGCACCGGGATCTTCGTGCTGACCGGCACCGGCGCCGTGCAGGCCGGCCCCGCGTTGATGGTGTCGTTCGTGATCGCCGCCATCGCGTGCGGTCTCGCCGCGCTGTCGTACGCGGAATTCGCGTCGACGATTCCGGTCGCCGGCTCGATCTACACGTATTCGTACGCAACGCTCGGCGAGCTCGTCGCATGGATCATCGGCTGGGATCTGATGCTCGAGTACGGGCTCGCCGCGTCCGCGGTGTCGGTCGGCTGGTCCGGCTACCTGCAGTCGCTGCTGCAGGGCTTCGGCGTATCGCTGCCGACCGTGCTCACCGCCGCGCCCGGCGCGATTCCCGGCACCGCGACGTGGTTCAACCTGCCCGCGTTCGCGGTGATGCTCGTGATCACGACGCTGCTGTCGGTCGGCATCCGCGAATCGACGCGCATCAACAACATCATGGTGTTCATCAAGGTGTCGATCGTGCTGCTCGTGATCGCCGTCGGCGTGTTCCACGTGACGCCCGCGAACTGGCATCCGTTCATGCCGCACGGCTGGAACGGCGTGTTCGGCGCCGCCGCGGTGATGTTCTTCGCGTTCATCGGCTTCGACGCGGTATCGTCCGCGGCCGAGGAGGTCCGGAACCCGAAGCGCGACCTGCCGATCGGGATCATCGCGTCGCTCGCCGTGTGCGCGGTGCTGTACGTCGCGGTCGCGGCGATCGCGACCGGCATCGTGCCGGCCGCGCAGTACGCGAACGTCTCGCACCCGATCTCGTACGCGCTGCAGGTCGCCGGCGAGAAGTGGGTCGCGGGCTTCATCGACCTCGGCGCGGTGCTCGGGATGCTGACCGTGATCCTCGTGATGAGCTACGGGCAGACCCGGATCATCTTCGCGATGTCGCGCGACGGCCTGCTGCCGCGAACGCTGTCGCGCGTGCATCCCCGCTTCGCGACGCCGTTCCTGACGACCTGGATCGTCGGCCTGTTCTTCGGGCTGATCGCCGCGCTCGTGCCGCTCAACGTGCTCGCCGAGCTGATCAACATTGGCACGCTCGCGGCGTTCTCGATGGTGTCGATCGCGGTCGTCGTGCTGCGCCGCACGCATCCGGACCTGCCGCGCGCGTTCCGCTGCCCGGGCGTGCCGGTCCTGCCGCTGCTCGCGGTCGCCGCGTGCGTGTTCCTGATGCTGAACCTGCAGGCGATCACGTGGATCGCGTTCGCCACCTGGCTCGTGATCGGCCTCGCGATCTACTTCCTGTACTCGCGCCGCCATTCGAAGCTCGCGCACGGCCAGCACGGACACTGACGCATGCCGCGCGGCAGCCGCGCGACGTCGGGTTCATAATCCTTGTCATTGCGCACCGGGCCCGGCAGGCGCATCCGACATGCGGCAAGGCAAGGAAAGGAAACGACGATGGAAAGTGTGGATCTCGACGTGCTGAAGACGAGCGCGCGCTGGATCGAGGAAGGCCGGCGCGCGCTGCTCGTGACGGTCGTGAAGACGTGGGGCTCGTCGCCGCGCCCCGAGGGCGCGATGCTCGCGGTGCGCGACGACGGGCTCGTCGTCGGCTCGGTGTCCGGCGGCTGCATCGAAGACGACCTGATCGCCCGCGTGCACGCGGCCGGCATCGCGGCCGACGCACGGCCCGAGGCGGTCAAGTACGGCGTGACGGCCGAGGAGGCGCATCGCTTCGGGCTGCCGTGCGGCGGCACGATCCAGCTCGTGCTCGAGCCGCTCACGCGCGCGAGCGGGCTCGCCGCGCTGTGCGACGCGATCGAGTGCGGCCGCCTCGTCACGCGCACGCTGGCGCTCGCGACGGGCCGCGCGACGCTCGCCGACGCGGATGCGACGGCTGGCCTCGCGTTCGACGGCGAGCGGCTCGTGACCGTCCACGGGCCGCGCTACCGGATGCTCGTGATCGGCGCCGGACAGCTGTCGCGCTATCTGACGCAGATCGCGGTCGGGCTCGACTATCAGGTGACGGTCTGCGATCCGCGCGAAGAGTACACGGACGCGTGGGACGTGCCCGGCACGAAGCTCGTGCGCACGATGCCCGACGACACGGTGCTCGAGATGAAGCTCGACGCGCGCTCGGCGGTGATCGCGCTCACGCACGACCCGAAACTCGACGATCTCGCGCTGATGGAGGCGCTGAAGACCCCCGCGTTTTACGTCGGCGCGCTCGGCTCGCGGCGCAACAACGCGGCGCGGCGCGAGCGGCTGAAGGAGTTCGATCTCAGCGACGCGGAGCTCGCGCGGCTGCACGGGCCGGCCGGGTTCTACATCGGCAGCCGCACGCCGCCGGAGATCGCGATCTCGATCCTCGCCGAAGTGACGGCCGCGAAGAACGGCGTGTCGCTGCCGACGATCGTGCAGGTGGAAGGTGCGAAGGCCGCGCGCGAGATCGAGGCGCGCGGCGAGGACGCGTGCGGCGTCTGACGGCGCAGGCGCTGGTGCCTGCGCTGGTGCAGGCGCTGGTGCAGGCGTAGGCGTAGGCGCAGAGGCGCAGGCGCCGATGCGGGCGCTAGTGCGTCACGCGAGGCCGGCGGCGAGCGCCGCCGCGACCGAGCCCGCGACGAGCACCACGCCGACCGTGCGGCGCTTGTTCAGCTCGGTCCACAGCAGCACGCCGGTCAGCGACAGCAGGATCAGCGAACCGGCGATCGTGTCCATCAGCAGAATCCAGCCGATGCCGAGCCCATCGCCGCGATGCAGGCTCTTCAGCACGCCGCCGAACGTGTTCGCGGTGCGCTTGACCGACACATAGCCGTTGCCGACCCAGTACTCGGCCTGCACGCTGTGGCGCGGCCCGACGAGGCCGAGCTGCCAGTGCTCCGGCTGCACGACGTGCCGGTCGCCCCACGCGACCGGCTGCGCGGCCTCGCGACGCATCCGGCCCGGCCGGCCGTCGAAGCTCAGCTCGCGCTGCAGCCAGGCGGCCATCGCGGCGGGCGTCGCGGGCGACGGATCGGGCAGCGCGATCTGCAGCGCGTCGACCTGCGGCGTGCCGACCGGAATCCGCATCGGCCCGGCGCGGTGATTGAGCAGCACGCCGGTCACGCCGAACATCAGGCCGAGCACCGCGCCCCACAGGCCGACCCAGCCGTGCACCTTGCGCAGCCACTTGATGAAGACCGCGCGGCGCGACCGGCGCTCACGCGCGGCCCGTTCGGCCTCGGCCAGCGGGCGGGCCGCCGGCTTCACGGCGGGCGGGATGTCGATCGTTTCGGGCGCATTCACGCGTTTCGTTCCATTCGTTCGGACCACGGGCGGCACGCGTTGTCCACGTTTCGGCCACGTTTCATCCACGTGCCGCTCGCTTGAAATTAAATGAGAACGCGTATCATTACATAAATTGCAACGCGACTCAATCGGCCGCCGCGCATGCGCCGGCGCCCGGCTCAGCGGATCGGCGGCAGCGGGAAGCCGGGCGGGACGCCGCCGGAAACCGTGTCGGCGTCGGCGTCGTTACGCTCGAGCGCGTACAGCCAGGCGAGCAGCTCGGCGACCGCCTGGTAGAGCTGCGGCGGAATCCGTGCGTCGAGGTCCACCTGCATCAGCAGCGACACCATCTCCGGCGCGGTGTGCACGTAGAGCCCGGCGTCGCGCGCCCGCGCGACGATCATCTCGGCGACCGCTCCGTAGCCTTTCGCGATCACGCGCGGCGCGGTGTCGCCGCCCTTCGCGTCGTAGACGAGCGCGGCCGCGCGCTTGCGGCTCCGGTCGCTCATCGCGCCGCTCCATCGCCGAAACCGCTGAAACCGCTGAAACCATTGAAACCGTCGACATCGCCGGCGCCGGGCGACGCTACGGCGGGGCGGACGCCATCGGACGCCTGCGCGTAGGCCGCCGCGGCAGCACGCGCCGCCGCGACGTCGAGCGCATCCGGCGCCCCATCGACCGCGCGGACCGACAGCCCGCCGAGCGTCAGCCCCGACGCGTGCAGCCGCTGCCGCAGCGCGCCCTCGTACCGGGTCAACCGCGCCGCGCCCGCCTCGCTCGCACGCAGCCGCGCGACGACCTGCTCACCGTTCAGCACCAGCTCCGCATCGACGGTGCCGAGCGACGGCAAACTCAGCGTGAGCCGCGTGCGCCACGCGATACCGTCGCCCGCGTCGTCGCCGCGCGCGGTCTGCGCGCCCGTGTCGTCGGGCTCGATCGTCCAGTCGAGACGCGCGCCCGGCCACGCCTCGCCGATCCAGCGGAACTGGTCGGTCGCGAGCACGTCGAGCTGCTGGCGCACGAGCGTCACGGTCGCCGGGTGCAGCGTGACGAGCGGCGGCGCAGCGAGATCCGGCGAAGCATCGGCCAGCACGGCTAGCGCGCGCACGCCAGGCGCGGCCGCGCGCGGATCGCCTGCGATCGCGGCAAACCGCTGCGACACCGGAAGATCGGCGGGCAGGAACGTGCGGAATGCGCGCGCTTCGTTCGCGGACGGCGGCGAATCGGGGAGCGAATCGGGGAGCGAATTGGGTCGCGAATCAGGAGGCGAACCGGGAGACGAACCGCGCAGCGAATCAGACAGTGAATCGGGAAGCGAACCGCGCAGCGAATCAGAGAGCGAATCGGGAAGCGAACCGCCCAGCGAATCAGACGGCGAACCGGGAAGCGAACCCCGCAGCGAATCGGACAGAGAACCGCGCGGCGAATTCGGCAGCAAATCGGGCAGCGATCCGGAAGCGCGCGCGGATAGCTGACCCGGCGGCGATCCCGACGCGCGCGCCGCAGGCGGATCGGACAGCGCCGCCGACGTGCGCGCAGGCGGCACATCGAGCGGAGACGCAAACGCCCGCGCCGGCGACGGCTGCTGCAACGATGACGGCACGGCCGCCCCGCCCGCCTGCGGCGGATACTCGGCGAGCAGCGCATCGAACGGGTCGTCGGTCGCATCGGGCTCGGCCGGCCGCGTCAAGCGCGCCTGCGGCTCGCGCGCGAGCGCGGCGGCCGGCCGCTGGCCGGCCAGCCACTGCGCGAGATGGGATTCGTAGAACAGACCGCTGTCGCTCACCGCCTGCGCGAGCGCGTCGCGCAGCGGCGTCGACGGCGCCGCCTGAGCCGCAACCTGAGCAGCCTGCGCGCCGCTCACCTGCCCGGACGCGGATGGCGCAACCGGATCGCCCGCCGACGTCGCCGCCAACGTCGCCGCCGGCCTCGCATCGGCGATCACCACCGTGGCGCCGCCTTCGGCCACGCCCGGTTGCGGCACCGCCGCCGCCAGCAGCACCGCCGGATCCGCGAGCAGTGGCGCCTGCCCGACGACGGGCGGCGTCGCGTCGCCGCCGTAGCGCGAGATCGCATCGAGCGCGAGCGCGACGTCGGACAACGCGGTCTGCGCGGACGCCTGCCGCAGCGCCAGCGCCGCCGGATCGGCCGACGGCCGCGCGGCCGCCGCGCCGGCTGCCGGCGTGCCGACGCGCGCAGCCGGCGCCCCGCCGGCCGACGGCAGCACGCTGCCGGTCAGCAGGCTGTCGAGGCGGCTTACCAGCAGGGCGGCGGCTACGGGGTCGATACCGGTCATGGTCCATCCCGGCGCGAGCCGGACGAGAATTGGAACGAAGCGGAACGAAGCGGAATGAAGCGGAACGAAGCGGAACGAAGCGGAACAACAGGCAGCGCGCCCGGCGCCGATGCGGCGCCCCACTCGCTCAGGCGCGCGCCCGGTAGAAATCCTTCAGCACGTTCGTCGAGCGGCGCACCTCGAGCAACGTCGACAGCCGCGCGACGTCGGGGCTCGCGAGATCGCGGATCGCCGCGTCGTCGGCGAGGATCCGGCGAATCAGGCGGAGCTTGCGGCCGAGCTCGGCCTGGTCGAGCGTGACGCCGTCCGCGGCCTCCCGCAGCCCGTCGACGAGCTGCCGGTATTCGTCCTGCAACCCCGCGAGCACGCTCCAGTCGCCCGTGCGCGCCGCGTTCAGCATCCGCGCGGACACGTCCGCGATCGCCTCGTAGCGCGCGAAATAGTCGGCCTTGCGGTTCATCGCGGCTGTTCCACGGCCTGCGGGGCCATCCGTGCGGCCTCCGGGCCGATCCCGGTCCACGCTTCCTCGAGCGTCGCGAGCAGTCCGTCGACCTCGATCAGCATCGGCTCGCTCGCGTGCACGTTCGCCTCGACGAGACGGCGGCAGATGTAGCCGTACAGCGCGTCGAGCCGCGCGGCGATGTCGCCGCCCGCTTCGCGGTTCAGCGCCAGCTGCAGCCCGCTCTCGACGATGCGGATCGCCTTGCCGACCGCCTCGCCGCGCGCGGCGACGTTGTCCTGCTGCGCATGCATCCGGGCCAGCGCGATCGCCTGCCGCGCGCCCTGATACAGCATCGCGATCAACCGATGCGGGCTCGCGCCCATCACGCCCGTCTCGACGCCGACGCGCGCGTACGCGTTGGCTCCAGCGTGTGCTGCGGAAAACATGCGCCTCTCCTTCATCGTGCGGGGGAATAGAGGGTGCCGCGGCCGGTGTGGCGCAACGCGCGGCGATCTTCTGAAGTTATCGGAAGGGATTGGAAAAGCTTTAGTGGCCGGCCCGGGCGCGACTGCCGGCCACCGCGGTCAGACCGACATCTGCATGATCTGCTGATACGCGCTCACCAGCTTGTTGCGGACCTGCAGCCCGAACTGGAAGCCGATGTTGGCCTTCTGCATGTCGACCATCACGTCGTTCAGCGACACGTTCGGCGCGCCGACCTCGAACGCCTGCGCCTCGCCGAGCGCCTTCTGCTGGTCGCCGCTGATCTTGTCGAGCGACGCCTGCAGCGCGCCCGAGAACGTACCGAGCGTCGCCGCGCCCGAGCCGGTCGCGGCCGTCGCCGCCGCCGCGTTCGCCGTGCCGCCGGCCGCCTGCGCGGCCATCGTCTGCATCTGCTGCAGCACCGAACCGATTCCGCCGATGTTCGCGGTCATGCTTTCTCCTGTGAAGCGCTCGAAAGGTGGGATGCCGGCAGCGCGCGCCGGGCGGCGCCCGATGCCGGATCGAGAAGCAGGATAGCAATCGCGCCCCGCGCCGAAGCCGAGAAAGTACGGCCGAAACCCGGCTCTATTCCGGCGATCGATTGCGCGGTCGCGTCCCGATAATTCCACCGTGCCATTGTCCGTCCGCTCCGGTCCGGGGCGGGCCACGCTACCCGGAGAACCTCGACGCATGGATTCGCAGGCCAATTCGCTGATCAATCCCGACGCCCGCACGGGCCTCGCCGGCGCGGTGCCGCACGCCGCGGCGGCCGCGGCGATGCCGGGCACGGGCGGCGCCGGCGCGGATCTCGGGCTCGGCGGCTTCGCCGAGCGCATGTCCGGCATCACGCGGATGAAGGGCAATCCGAAGCTGCCGCTGATCGTGATCGGCTCGCTCGCGCTCGCCGCGCTCGTCGCGCTCGTGCTGTGGAGCCGCGCGCCCGACTATCGCGTGCTGTACAGCAACCTGTCCGACCGCGACGGCGGCGCGATCATCGCCGCGCTCCAGCAGGCGAACGTGCCGTACAAGTTCGCGGACGCCGGCGGCGCGATCCTCGTGCCGTCGAACCAGGTTCACGAGACGCGCCTGAAGCTCGCCGCGATGGGGCTGCCGAAGGGCGGCTCGGTCGGCTTCGAGCTGATGGACAGCCAGCGCTTCGGGATCAGCCAGTTCGCCGAGCAGGTCAACTACCAGCGCGCGCTCGAGGGCGAGCTGCAGCGCACGATCGAGTCGATCAACGCGGTGCGCGGCGCGCGCGTGCATCTCGCGATCCCGAAGCCGTCGGTGTTCGTGCGCGAGCGCGAGGCGCCGTCGGCGTCGGTGTTCGTCGATCTGTATCCGGGCCGCGTGCTCGACGACGGGCAGGTGCTCGCGATCACGCGGATGGTCGCGTCCGGCGTGCCCGACATGCCCGCGAAGAACGTGACGATCGTCGATCAGGACGGCAACCTGCTCACGCAGCCGTCCGCGAACGCGGGCCTCGACGCGACGCAGCTCCGGTACGTGCAGCAGGTCGAGCGCAACACGCAGCAGCGCATCGACGCGATCCTCGCGCCGCTGTTCGGCACCGGCAACGCGCGCTCGCAGGTCAGCGCGGACATCGATTTCTCGAAGGTCGAGCAGACCTCGGAGAGCTACGGCCCGAACGGCACGCCGCAACAGGCCGCGATCCGCAGCCAGCAGACGAGCGCGTCGACCGAGCTCCAGCAGGGCAACGCGTCGGGGGTGCCGGGCGCGCTGTCGAACACGCCGCCGCAGCCGGCGTCCGCGCCGATCGTCGCGAACGGCGCCGCGCAGCCCGGCGCGCCGGCCGCGACGCCCGTCAGCGACCGCAAGGACCAGACGACCAACTACGAGGTCGACAAGACGATCCGCCACCTCGAGCAGCCGGTGGGCAGCGTGAAGCGGCTGTCGGTCGCGGTCGTCGTCAACTATCAGCCGGTCGCGGACGCGAAGGGTCACGTGACGATGCAGCCGCTCGCCGCCGACAAGCTCGCGCAGGTCGAGCAGCTCGTGAAGGACGCGATGGGCTACGACGCGAAGCGCGGCGACTCGGTCAACGTCGTGAACAGCACGTTCTCGAGCGAGGCCGACCCGCTCGCGAACCTGCCGTGGTGGCGCCAGCCCGACATGATCCAGATGGGCATGAACGCCGCGAAGTGGCTCGGCATCGCGGTGGCCGCGGCGGCGCTGTATTTCATGTTCGTGCGCCCGGCGATGCGCCGCGCGTTCCCGCCGCCGGAGCCGGCGCGCGCGCTGGCGTCGCCGAACGACCCGGTCGCGCTCGACGGCCTGCCGTCGCCGGAGCGCTCAGCCGCGGCCGCCGACGCCGACACCGACGTCGCGCTGCTCGGCTTCGAGAACGAGCGGAACCGTTACGAACGCAACCTGGAGTTCGCACGCACGATCGCGCGCCAGGATCCGAAGATCGTTGCAACCGTCGTGAAGAGCTGGGTGTCCGATGAACGCTGAAGGGTTGACGAAAAGCGCGCTGCTCCTGATGTCGCTCGGCGAGGAGGAAGCCGCGCAGGTCTTCAGGTTTCTCGCGCCGCGCGAAGTGCAGAAGATCGGCGCGACGATGGCCGCGCTGCGCAACGTGACGCGCGATCAGGTCGAGACCGTGCTGCAGGAGTTCGCGAAGGAAGCCGAGCAGCACACCGCGCTGTCGCTCGATTCGGGCGAGTACATCCGCTCGGTGCTGACCAAGGCGCTAGGCGAGGACAAGGCCGGCGTGCTGATCGACCGCATCCTGCAGGGCAGCGACACGAGCGGCATCGAAGGGCTCAAGTGGATGGACTCATCGTCGATCGCCGAGCTGATCAAGAACGAGCATCCGCAGATCATCGCGACGATCCTCGTGCATCTGGACCGCGACCAGGCATCCGAGATCGCGTCGTGCTTCACCGATCGCCTGCGCAACGACGTGCTGCTGCGGATCGCGACGCTCGACGGCATCCAGCCCGCCGCGCTGCGCGAGCTCGACGACGTGCTGAAGGATCTGCTGTCCGGCAGCGACAACCTGAAGCGCAGCCCGATGGGCGGCATCCGCACCGCCGCCGAGATCCTGAACTTCATGAAGAGCGTGCACGAAGAATCGGTGCTCGAGAGCGTGCGCCAGTACGATCCGGACCTCGCGCAGAAGATCGTCGACCAGATGTTCGTGTTCGAGAACCTGCTCGAGCTCGAGGATCGGGCGATCCAGATGCTGCTGAAGGAAGTCGAATCGGAGGCGCTGATCGTCGCGCTGAAGGGCGCGCCGCCGGCGCTGCGCCAGAAGTTCCTGTCGAACATGTCGCAGCGCGCGGCCGAGCTGCTCGCCGAGGATCTCGACGCGCGCGGGCCGGTGCGCGTGTCGGAAGTCGAGCAGCAGCAGCGCAAGATCCTGCAGATCGTCCGCAATCTCGCCGAGAGCGGCCAGATCGCGCTCGGCGGCAAGGCGGAAGACGCGTATGTCTGATCCGCTGCGCCATCCCGCGAAGCCGCTCTCCGCGTATCAGCGCTGGGAGATGACGTCGTTCGATCCGGCGCCGCCGGTCGACGACGAAGCGGCGGCCGCCGCCGCGCTCGCGGCCGAGCTGCAGCGCGTGCGCGACGCCGCGCATGCGGAAGGGATGGCCGCCGGGCATGTCGAGGGGCAGGCGCTCGGCTATCAGGCCGGCTACGAGCAGGGCCGCCAGAAGGGCTTCGAGGTCGGCCAGGCCGACGCGCGCGCGGAAGCCGCGCGGCTCGCGGCGCTCGCCGCGTCGTTCCGGGAGGCGATCGCGGCCGTCGAGCACGATCTCGCCGGCGACCTCGCGCAGCTCGCGCTCGACGTCGCGCAGCAGGTCGTGCGACAGCACGTGATGCAGGATCCGGCCGCGCTCGTCGCGGTCGTGCGCGAGGTGCTCGCGGCCGAGCCCGCGTTGCAGGGCGCGCCGCATCTGTGCGTGAATCCGGCCGACCTGCCGATCGTCGAAGCGTATCTGCAAGAGGAACTCGACGCGCTCGGCTGGAGCGTGCGCACCGATGCGGCGATCGAGCGCGGCGGCTGCCGCGCGCAGGCGGCGACCGGCGAAGTCGACGCGACGCTGCCGACCCGCTGGCAGCGCGTCGCCGCCGCGCTCGGCAAGGCGGGCGCATGGTGACGGCGACGCCCGATGCGTTCGCGCACGACGCACTCACGCCGCTCGAGCGCGAGCTCGAACTCGCGTCGCACGCTGCGTCGGAGCACGCCGCGCCCGCGCCGATGAAGGCCGACGCGCCGAACGCGCCGAACGCACCGGACAACCCGCATCTCGCGCACTGGCGCGCGCATCTCGACGGGCTCGCCGCGCGCAACGCGCGCGCGCTGCCGCTGCGCGCGTGCGGGCGCCTGACGCGGGCGGCGGGGCTCGTGCTCGAGGCGATCGGCCTGCGGCTGTCGGTCGGCGCCGAATGCACGATCGAGCTGCCGCCCGGCAGCGCGCTGCCGTGCGCGGACGCGGAAGTCGTCGGCTTCTCCGGCGAGCGGCTGTTCCTGATGCCGACGACCGACGTCGCCGGCGTGCTGCCCGGCGCGCGCGTGTGGCCACGCGAGAGCGCGCCGATCGCCGATCCGCTCGCGGGCGCGAAGCGGCTGCCGGTCGGCTGGCAGATGCTCGGGCGCGTCGTCGACGCGGCGGGCCGTCCGCTCGACGGCCTCGGCCCGCTCGCGGCGAAGGACGACGCGCCGCTGTCCGCGCCGTCGATCAACCCGCTCGAGCGCGAGCCGATCCATCACGTGCTCGACGTCGGCGTGCGCGCGATCAACGCGCTGCTGACCGTCGGCCGTGGACAGCGAATGGGCCTGTTCGCCGGCTCGGGCGTCGGCAAGTCGGTACTGCTCGGCACGATGGCGCGCTACACGAGCGCCGAGGTGATCGTGATCGGCCTGATCGGCGAGCGCGGCCGCGAAGTGAAGGAGTTCATCGAGCAGATCCTCGGCGAGGACGGGCTCGCGCGCTCGGTCGTCGTCGCGGCGCCCGCGGACGTGTCGCCGCTGTTGCGGATGCAGGGCGCCGCGTACGCGACGTCGCTCGCCGAATATTTCCGCGACCAGGGCAAGCACGTGCTGCTGCTGATGGATTCGCTGACGCGCTACGCGATGGCGCAGCGCGAGATCGCGCTCGCGATCGGCGAGCCGCCAGCGACGAAGGGCTATCCGCCGTCGGTGTTCGCGAAGCTGCCCGCGCTCGTCGAGCGCACCGGCAACGGCCCGGAGGGCGGCGGCTCGATCACCGCGTTCTACACGGTGCTGACCGAGGGCGACGACCAGCAGGATCCGATCGCCGACTCCGCGCGCGCGATCCTCGACGGCCACGTCGTGCTGTCGCGCACGCTCGCGGAGGCCGGCCACTATCCGGCGATCGACGTCGAGGCGTCGATCAGCCGCGCGATGACCGCGCTGATCGACGACGCGCATTTCGACCGCGTACGCCGCTTGAAGCAGATGCTGTCGCGCTACCAGCGCAACCGCGACCTGATCGCGGTCGGTGCGTACGCGCCGGGCCGCGATCCGCAGCTCGACCGCGCGATCGCGCTGTATCCGCGCATCGAGGCGTTCCTGCAACAGGGCTTTCGCGAATGCGCGCCGTTCGATGCGAGTCTCGCCGGGCTCGACGCGCTGTTCGAATACGAAGGAGGCTGACGATCATGGCTCAACGCTTTCCGTTGCAGATCCTGCTCGAGCGCGCGCAGGGCGATCTCGACGCGGCGACCAAGCGGCTCGGCGTCGCGCAGCGCGAGCGCGCCGACGCGTCGAAGCAGCTCGAAGCGCTGCTGCGGTATCGCGACGACTATCACGCGCGCTTCGCGCAGTCCGCGCAGAGCGGGATGCCGGCCGGCAACTGGCGGAACTTCCAGGCGTTCATCGACACGCTGGACACGGCGATCGACCAGCAGCGCCGCGTGCTCGCCGCCGCCGACGCGCGGCTCGACGACGCACGCCCGCACTGGCTGCACAAGAAGCGCGTGGTCGGTTCGTTCGAAGTCCTGCAGACGCGCGCGGCGACGCAGGATGCGCAGCGCGACGCAAAGCGCGAGCAGCGCGACGCCGACGAGCACGCGGCGAAGATGCTGCGGATGCGCGCCGATGCGGCGAAGTCGCCCTGAGCGGCCCCTTTTCGATTCCGGGAATTCCGATGCCTTCACTGTCCCTGGCCGGCGCGCTGCTCGACATCGCCGGCGCCGTCTCCGCCAAGAACGCACGCCAGAGCGACGCGCCCGCGCCGACGACCGCGAGCGACGCGTCGTCGCCGTCCGCTTCGGCGACGACGCCATTCGGGCAGACGCTGCAGCAAAGCGTCGCTGCGCAGAAGTCCGGCGCGGCAGTTGCGTCGTCGGCGACGTCGGCTGCAACGCCGTTCGGGCAGACGCTGCAGCCAAGCGTCGCCGCGCAAAATTCCGGCGCGGCAGTTGCGCCGGCGGCTTCGTCGACTGCGACGCTGTTCGGGCAGGCGCTGCAGCCAAGCGTCGCCGCGCAAAACGCCGGCGCGATGGCCGCGGCATCGGCATCGGCATCGGCATCGGCATCGGCATCGGCATCGACATCGACATCGACATCGACATCGACATCGGCCTCGGCGGCATCGTCGGCCTTGACGCCATTTGGACAGGTGCCGCAGCAGAGCGGCGCCGCGCAGAAGCCCCGCGCGGCGGCGTCATCGTTCGCCGCCACGACGGTGTCCGCTGCCTCCACCGTGCAGGACGCGCCATCGACGTCGGCCGACGGCACGCAGCCGTCCACCTCGTCCGGCGACAAAAAGACCGACGATGCGTCCGACGCGACGCCGAATGCCGCCGCGCTCGCCGCCGCCGCGGCCGTGCAGGCGCAGTTGCTCGCGCGTCCCGACCTCGCGCCGCCACCGCCCGCACCGCCCGCCGCGCAAACGGCCGCCGACGCGCAAGTGCAGCTCCAGACGATCGGCCATACAGCCGCCGCCGATGTGCAGGACGACGCGCCGCCGGCCACGGACGCCACGGACACGACGACGCCGATCTCCCATGCGCTGCAGGCCGCCCTCGCGAATCTCGCCGATGGCGCCACGAGCGCGCCGGCCACAGCAGCCGCCACGCCGGGCGCGGCGCCGCAAGCTGCCGCACCGGGCACGCTGTCATTGACGCCGAACGCGCCGGCGTTCGGCAAGACGCTCGCCGACGCGAACGGCACGCTCGCGACCCAGTCGACGCAACAGTCGACCACCGACACCTCGTCGCTGAGCACCGGCGTCGCCACCGCGAAAACCGACACGGCGCATGCGCCCGCCACGCAACCGGACGCAACGAACACCGCCCAGGCGACGCTCGCCGCCGCGGCCACCGCGGCCACCGTCACGCAGCAGCAGCCCGCCGCCGGCGCAATCGCCGCCGCGACCTCGGGCGCGCACGCGCTCGCGCCGCACGTCGGCACCGCCGACTGGACGGACGCGCTGAGCCAGAAGGTCGTGTTCCTGTCGAATGCGCACCAGCAGAGCGCGGAGCTGACGCTGAATCCACCGGACCTCGGCCCACTGCAGGTCGTGCTGCGCGTCGCGGACAATCACGCGCACGCGCTGTTCGTGTCGCAGCACGCGCAGGTGCGCGACGCGGTCGAAGCCGCGCTGCCGAAGCTGCGCGATGCGATGGAAGCGGGCGGGCTCGGCCTCGGCAGCGCGACCGTCAGCGACGGCGGCTTCGCGTCGTCGCAGCAGAACCCGCAACAAGCGTCGTCCGGCGGCCAGCCGGCGCGGCGCGCGAACGGGCCGGCATCAGCCGGCGGCGCGTCGGCCGACGCCGCGCCATCCGCTTCCGCCGCCGGCATCGCGCCTCAGCGGCAGGTCGGCCTCGTCGATACGTTCGCCTGAACATCCGCCCGGTCGCACACGGCTCAGCGGATCAGCGGATCAGCGGATCAGCGGATCAGCGGATCAGCGGATCAGCAGGTCCGCAAGTCAGCGGCTCAGCGCCCGTGCAGCGCGGACACCGCCTCGCCGCGCGCCGCCCCCGCCTTGCGCGTGGCCGCGATGAAATCCGCCGCGCGCTCGCCGATCATCACGGACGGCGCATTCGTGTTGCCGCCGATCAGCGTCGGCATCACCGACGCATCGACGACACGCAGCCCGTCCACGCCACGCACGCGCAATTGCGGATCGACGACCGCGGCCGGATCGGTGCCCATCCGGCAGGTGCCGACCGGGTGATAGATCGTGTCCGCGCGCTCGACGATCGTCTCACGCAGTTGCTCGTCGGTCTGATGCGGATTCGTGTACAGCTCGCGCCCGCCCTGCGACGCGAGCGGCGTCTGCGACAGGATCCGCCGCATCGCATGCGCGCCGCTCACGAGCAGATCGAGGTCGCGCGCATCGCTGAAAAAGCGCGGATCGATCAGCGGCGCATCGCGCATGTCGCTACTCACGAGCGCCACCGTGCCGCGGCTCTTCGGCCGCAGCGCGCACACGTGCAGCGAGTAGCCGAAGCCCCAGTGCATCGTGCGGTTGTGGTTGTCGACGAGCGCGGTGCAGAAGTGCAGTTGCAGATCCGGACGATCGAGCCCCGGCTCGCTCTTGATGAAGCCGCCCGCCTCCGCGACGTTGCTCGTCATCATCCCCTGCCGGCTCGACAGATAGCGCGCGAGCGCGGGCGTCATCTTCGCGAGCCCGCGCAGGCACACGCCGACGAGCTCCGACGAATTCACGCGCGTGTTGATGATGAAGTCGATGTGGTCGATCAGGTTCTCACCGACGTCGGGCGCGTCGTGCACGACTGAAATCCCTCGACGCCGCAGCGCGTCGGCCGGCCCGATCCCCGAGCACATCAGCAGCTGCGGCGAGTTGAACGCGCCGGCCGACAGCACGACCTCCGCGCGCGCGCCGAGCGTCTCGACCCGGCCGCCGCGCGCAACCGACACGCCGCTCGCGCGCTTGCCGTCGAACGCGACGCGCAGCACGGTCGCGTCGGTGATCACGTGCAGGTTCGGCCGGCTGCGTCCGTAGATGTAGGCGCGCGCGACGCTGCAGCGCGAGCCGTCGCGATGCGTGACCTGATAGAAGCCGACGCCTTCCTGATTCTCGCCGTTGAAGTCGTCGTTCAGCGGATAGCCGGCCGCGTGCGCGGCCTGGATGAATCGTTCGGAGAACGGATTGCGAAAGCGCAGATCGGACACCGTCAGCGGGCCGTCCGCGCCGTGCCACGCACTTGCGCCGCGCTGGTTGCCTTCCGCGCGCCGGAAGTACGGCAGCACGTCCTGCCAGCTCCAGCCGGTGCAGCCGAGCTGCGCCCATTCGTCGTAGTCGAGCGGATGGCCGCGCGTGTAGATCATCGCGTTGATCGCGCTCGATCCGCCCATCCCGCGCCCGCGCGGCTGATAGCCGCGACGTCCGCCGAGGCCGGACTGCGGGACGGTTTCGTAGCCGTAGTTCGTTTTCAGCTTGAACGGCACGAGCGCCGCGATGCCGGCCGGCATGTTCACGAGCAGGTTCCTGTCGGTATGCGGCCCCGCTTCGATCAGCGCGATCGTCGCCTCGGGGCACGCGTCGGCGAGCCGGCCCGCGAGGCTCGACCCGCCGGAACCCGCCCCGACGATGATGTAGTCGTATTGCATGTCACGTCTCCGTTCCTGTCCACGAATGGCGTCGTCCGGCTGAGCCGAATTCTTTCGATGTCCGGCCATTTTAGGAATGCCGCGCACGCGCACGGCGCACCGAATCAAGAGCGATTCCTCTAAACGTATGCGTGAACTAAATTTAAGATGCGTGGATTCTTTGGGCGCGCCGCACGCGGATGCGGGCCGCGCCATGCGCGCCGCGTCGCGGCTGACATTTGCCTCCATTCGCATCGACCGTCGCGCAAATGCGACGACCCAGGGACATCCCCGCCGCCGCACTCGCTCCGAGGAATCGACATGAAGAATGATCTGCCCGAACTGGCCCCGCAAGATGACCCCGCGCTCGCCGCACTGACCTCGTTGCTGCGCGACCAGCGCGCCGCCTATCTGCGCGCGCCGTTTCCGGCGTGGGACGTGCGCGCCGCGCATCTGCGCGCACTGCGCGCGATGGTGCTCGACAACGCCGACGCGCTCGCCGACGCGATCAGCGCCGACTTCGGCCATCGCGCGAAGCAGGAGGTGCTGCTGTCGGAAATCTGGACGTCGAAGGAAGAGATCGACGAGGCGCTGAAGCACGGCAAGCGCTGGATGAAGCCGATGCGCCGCGCGACGAACAAGTGGCTGCGCCCCGCGCGCGCAAAGGTGATCCCGCAGCCGCTCGGCGTGATCGGCATCGTCGTGCCGTGGAACTATCCGGTGATGCTGTCCGTCGGCCCGCTGATCGGCGCACTCGCGGCCGGCAACCGCGCGATCGTCAAGATGTCCGAACTGACGCCGCGCACGTCCGCGCTGTTCGAGCAGTTGATCGCGAAGACGTTCGCGCGCGAGCACGTCGCGGTCGTGAACGGCGACGCCGACGTCGGCGCCGCGTTCAGCGCGCTGCCGTTCGATCATCTGCTGTTCACCGGCTCGACGCAGGTCGGTCGGCACGTGATGCGCGCGGCCGCCGAGCATCTGACGCCTGTTACGCTCGAGCTCGGCGGCAAGTCGCCGGCGATCGTCGGGCCGAACGCGCGCTTCGACACCGCGGTCGATTCGATCGTCACCGGCAAGACGCTGAACGCGGGCCAGACCTGCATCGCGCCCGACTACGTGCTGCTGCCGCGCGGCATGGAAGCCGCGTTCATCGAGCGCGCCCGCGCGCGGCTCGAGAAGCTCTACCCGGATTTCGCGCGCAACGCCGATTTCACGTCGATCGTGTCCGATCGCCATTTCGCGCGGCTGCAGCGGCTCGCGAGCGACGCGCAGGCGGCCGGCGCGCAGTTGCATCCGCTCGCCGACGCGGCGTCCGATCCGTCGCTGCGCCGCTTCGTGCCGTGCGCGGTCACGCACGTGCCGGATGCATCGCAGCTGATGCAGGAAGAGATCTTCGGCCCGCTGCTGCCACTCGTGCCGTACGAGACGCTCGACGAAGCGATCGCGTACGTGAACACGCGGCCGCGCCCGCTCGCGCTGTATCTGTTCGACGACGACCGCGGCACGATCGACCGCGTGATGCAGGAGACGATCTCGGGCGGCGTGACGATCAACGAGACGCTGATGCACATCGCGTGCGGCAGCCTGCCGTTCGGCGGCGTTGGCGCGAGCGGGATGGGCGCGTATCACGGCTACGACGGCTTCGTCGCGTTCTCGAAGATGAAGCCGGTGCTCACGCAGGCGCGCTGGAACGTGCGCGAGCTGATCGCGCCGCCCTACGGGAAGCGCTTCGCGGCCGTGATCAGGATGATGCTGAAGCTCTGAACGAAGCGGGCGCGGTGCACCCGCGCGCGCTCACACCGTCCACGCCACTCACACCGGCCACAGCGGCCCTTCCTGCATCGCGCCGATCTGCTCGCGCAATTCGAGCACGCGCGCTTCCCAGTACCGATGCGTGTTGAACCACGGGAACGCGGCCGGGAACGCGGGATCGTCCCAGCGCCGCGCGAGCCATGCCGCGTAGTGGATCAGCCGCAGCGTGCGCAGCGCCTCGACGAGATGCAGCTCGCGCGGCTCGAATTCGCAGAAGTCCTCGTACCCGGCGAGCAGATCCGCGAGCGCGCGCGACGCGCCCTCGCGGTCGCCCGGCAGCAGCAGCCACAGATCCTGGACCGCGGGCGCCATCCGGCTGTCGTCGAAGTCGACGAAATGCGGGCCGGCGTCGGTCCACAGCACGTTGCTCGGATGGCAATCGCCGTGCGCGCGCAACAGCCGGATCTCGCCCGCGCGCTCGAACGCGGCCTCGACGCCCTCGAGCGCGAGCGCGAGCACGGTTTCGTACGCGGGCCGCACGTCGACCGGGATGAAATCGTGCGCGAGCAGATAGTCGCGCGGCTCGTAGCCGAACGTGCGGATGTCGAGCGCGGGCCGGAACGCGTACGACTCGGTCGCGCCGACCGCGTGAATCCGTCCGATGAATCGGCCGAGCCATTCGAGCGTGCCGCTGTGGTCGAGATCCGGCGCGCGGCCGCCGCGACGCTCGAAGATCGAGAAGCGGAAGCCCTCGAACGCGTGCAGCGTGCGGCCGTCGAACGCCCGCGCGGGCACCGCCGGAATCTCGCGCTCAGCGAGTTCGGCGACGAACGCGTGTTCTTCGAGAATCGCGTCGTCGGACCAGCGCGCGGGACGGTAGAACTTCGCGACGATCGGCGGGCCGTCTTCGATGCCGGCCTGATACACGCGGTTTTCGTAGCTGTTGAGGGCGAGCAGGCGCCCGTCGGTGCGCAGCCCGGCGGGGATCAGCACGCTGTCGAGCGCATCGAGCACGCGCTCGGGCGTGAGCCCGGCGAACGGCGGGGCAGCGGGGGCGGTGTCAGTGGCGGGGAGTTCGTTCATGCCCCGCATTGTGCTCCGCGCCGGACCGAAAGACGAGCGTGCCGACGTTCAGTGCACCGCCGCGCCGGCCGGCAGCACGGATTCGCCGGTGTCGATCAGATCCTCGAGAAAGAACGGTTCGGTGTTGAGTTCCTTCGACTGGCCCGGCACGCCCACGTACCAGGTCACCATCGCCATGTCGCCCAGGATGCGCTGGACGATCCCGCGTGCGCCCTTCGGCACCGCGATATGGGTAGTGCAGACAATCGACCCGATATGCATGATGTTTCCCCACTCTTTTTGAGCCCGGCCCGCGCCATCCGGCCGGGCAAGGCACGATCCGCGCGGCCGTGCTGTCGCCGGCCGCGCGTCTCCCATTGTTCACGGTTTATCGAAGCGTGCAAAGAAAAAGGTGCGGATACTGTGCCGCGATCTTGCCGGCTGTCTCGAATCAACCACTCGCTCCCGCGCGCGCCTGGCGCGCGGGATGCCCTCATCATACCCTGCCGGATGTGACGGCCCGGCATTCGCGCCCGTCGCGCGCCGTGCGACGACACGAGACGGACGCGGGACGGCACGAATCGCGCAATCGGCGTATCGTGACGCCTTTCGTTCCGCCCCCTGGAGACATCGCGTGACCGTCCCGCCCGGAACCGCATCCCCGACACCGCGCGCCGCGGCGTCTCCCATTTCCGACGCCTATCTCGAACGCGGTTCGCGCAGCTACTGGCGTGCGAGCATCGCGCTGCTGTTCGCCGGCTATGCGACGTTCTCGCTGCTCTACTGCGTGCAGCCACTGTTGCCCGCGTTCTCGCAGGCGTTCGGCGTGAGCCCCGCGCAGAGCAGCCTCGCGGTGTCGTTCTCGACCGCGGCACTCGCGCTCGCGATATTCGTCGCGGGCTTCGTGTCAGAAGGACTGAGCCGCCACCGGCTGATGACCGCGTCGCTGACGCTGTCGTCGCTGCTGACGCTCGGCACGGCGTTCGTGCCGCATTGGCCGCAGATGCTCGCGCTACGCGCGCTCGTGGGAATCGCGCTCGGCGGCGTGCCCGCGGTCGCGATGGCCTATCTCGCCGAGGAGGTGCATCCGGACGGCCTCGGCCTCGCGATGGGCCTGTACGTCGGCGGCACCGCGATCGGCGGGATGGCCGGGCGCGTGATCACGAGCGTGCTCGCGGATCTGGTCGGCTGGCGCGTCGCGATCGGCGCGATCGGCGTGCTCGGGTTCGCGTCGACGCTCGGGTTCCGCGCGCTGCTGCCGCCGTCGCGGCACTTCACGCCGAGCCGCGGGCTCGCGCTCTCCGATCATCGCGCGGCGCTCGCGCGGCACCTGAGCGGCGGCCTCGAGCTGCCGGTGCTGTTCGCGATGGGATTCCTGCTGATGGGCAGCTTCGTCACGCTGTACAACTACCTCGGCTACCGGCTGCTCGCGCCGCCGTACCGGATGAGCCAGTCGACGATCGGCGCGATCTTCGTCGTCTATCTGGTCGGCGTCGTCGCATCGCCGTGGGCCGGCCGCATGGCCGACTCGTTCGGCCGCGGCCGCGTGCTGATCGCGAGCCTCGTCATCATGCTCGCGGGTGTCGCGCTGACGCTGTTGCATCCGGTCGCCGCGATCGTCGCCGGCATCGCGTGCGTGACGTTCGGTTTCTTCGCCGGGCATCCGGTCGCGAGCGGCTGGGTCGGCCGCCTCGCGAAAGCGGGCAAGGGGCAGGCCGCCGCGCTGTATCTGCTCGCGTACTACGTCGGCTCGAGCGTCGTCGGCTCGTTCGGCGGCCACGTGTGGAGCACGTTCGGCTGGCCGGGCGTCGCGGCACTCGTCGCGACGCTGCTCGTCGCCGGTCTCGCCGCCGCCGCGTGGCTGCGCCGGCGCGAACGCGCGGGCGCAGCCTGACGAATCGCGCACCGCGCTTTTCGCCCGACTTTTAATCATTCGGCTAGAGAAAACCGCGCGCCGTTTCCTATACTCGAAATGACCGCCCGCGAGAACGGGCCGGCCACGACGAAAATAGGAGACACGCATGACCACCTATTTCACGATCGGCGATTTCATTCTGCTGATCCCGATGGCGCTCGCCGGCGCGCTGTTTCTCGGCGCGGTTCCATGTGCCACCGAATTCCGCCATAACCTGCTGCGCGTGCTCGGCGCAATGCTCGGCGTCGGCGTCGCGATGCTGCTCGTCGAAGGCCTGCCCGCGTTGATTTAGCGGTGCGTCGCGCCCGTCGTGTGCATTCCGGGCGCATTCCGGGCGCGTGTTGTGCACATTTCGCGCGCACCGTCGTTGCGCCGCGCCCCCGTCGCGGCAAGCCCTTCGGCGCTCTTCGTCGCCCGTCAGATCGCCTGATCGGTCGACGGTTTCTCCCACAGATTGATCCCGCCTTCCGTCGCGTACCGATCGATCTCGGCGAGTTCGTCGGCCGAGAACGCGAGGTTTTTCAGCGCGCCGACGTTCTCGCGCACCTGCTCCGGACGGCTCGCGCCGATCAGCGCCGAGCTCACGCGGCCGTCGCGCAGCACCCACGCGAGCGCCATCTGCGCGAGGCTTTGCCCACGCCGCTCGGCGATCGCGTTCAGCCGGCGCACGTGCTCGAGATTCTCCGCGCTCAGATGCTCGCTCTTCAGCGAGCCGCCGCCCGGCCGGTTCACGCGCGCATCGGTCGGCACGCCGTTCAGGTACTTCGACGTCAGCAGCCCCTGCGCGAGCGGCGTGAACGCGATGCTGCCGGCGCCGATCCCGTCCAGCGTGTCGAGCAGTTCGCGTTCGACCCAGCGGTTCAGCAGGTTGTACGCGGGCTGATGGATCAAAAGCGGCACCTTGTACTCGGCAAGCAGCGCGGCCATTTCGCGCGTCTTCGCGGCCGAGTATGACGAAATCCCGATGTACAGCGCCTTGCCCTGCTGCACCGCGGACGCGAGCGCGCCCGCCGTCTCCTCGAGCGGCGTGTGCGCGTCGAAGCGGTGCGAGTAGAAGATGTCGACGTAGTCGAGCCCCATCCGCTTCAGGCTCTGGTCGAGGCTCGCGAGCACGTACTTGCGCGAGCCGCCGCCGCTGCCGTACGGGCCCGGCCACATGTCCCAGCCGGCCTTCGTCGAGATCAGCAGTTCGTCGCGATACGGCCGGAAGTCTTCGTTGAGCAGGCGCCCGAAGTTCGTCTCCGCGCTGCCGTACGGCGGCCCGTAGTTGTTCGCGAGATCGAAGTGCGTGATGCCGAGATCGAACGCGGTGCGCAGGATCGCGCGCTGCGTGTCGATCGGCGTCGCGTCGCCGAAGTTGTGCCACAAGCCGAGCGACAGCGCGGGCAGCCGGAGCCCGGATTTGCCGCACGTGCGATACGCCATGTCGGCATAGCGTTCGGAAGCTGCTACGTAGGCCATGAGAATTCCTGTCGGGACGTCGAATGAAGCGCGCCGGCCGCGCACGCGGCGCGAACGCGCGGAAACAATCTGCGGACGGCTATGGTAGCGGACGCCGCACCGGTTCGCACGGCGATGGACGCGGCCGCATCGCTCACCTACACTGCGGCGTCCTGATCCATCGTTCCAGAGGGTTGATATGAAACATCCCCCACGCTCACTTCGTTCGCTGCCCCCCGAGGGGGCGGTCAGCCTCCTTGGGGCGGCCCGGCGGAGGCTGACATGACGAAGGCCATCTCGGTGGCGCTGATCGTCGGCGGCGTGGTGCTGCTGTACTTCGGCGGCCAGTCGTTCCATTCGATCAACGATCACGTGTCGCAATTCTTCACCGGCTCGCCGGCGACGAAGACGATCCTGCTGATCGCGGGCGGCGCAACCGCGATGTTCGCGGGCCTGATCGGCCTCGCGATGCCGGGCGGCAGACGCTGACCGACCATACGGCGGCGGGCGGCGGGCGGCGGGCGGCGCCGCCGCGCGGGTTCGGATCAGAACGGTACTTCGGGCTTCGACGCGGAGCGCGAGCCGTCGATCGGCCGGTTGCTCGCGCCGTGATAGGTGAACACGAGCGAGAACTTCACCTGATCCGAGCGGTTCTGCCCCGCCGAATGCAGCGTGTTGCAGTGGAAGAACACGACGTCGCCGATGTTGAGCGGCGGACACACCGCCGCATCGATCATCTTCCGGTTGGCGGGCAGATCGCCGCGGAAGAATTTCGCGCTGTCGAAGCACTCCGGCCCGAATTCGGCGCTATGCGAGCCCGGCACGAGCCAGAGCGCACCGTTCTCGTCCGTCTCCGGCCCGAGCGCGAGCCACACGGACACCAGATCGGGCCGCTCGAACGACCAGTAGCGCACGTCGCGATGCCAGCCGGTCAGGCTGCCGTACGCCGGATGCTTCGTCATCATGCAGTTGTGATGCGCGCGCGACAGCACCGGTTGCTCGCCGAAATATTCGCGCATCCACGCGGCGATCTCGGGCGCGACCGCGCGCTCCGCGAACGACGGATCGCGCGTATACGCGTCGAGCAGGCGCCGCACCGTGTGGCCGCCGGGCGCATGCTTCGATTCCGGCGCGCCCGGATAGCGCAGGTCCGCTTCGAACTCGACCGGCTGCGCGGCCTCGCTCAACTGGCGCTCGGCGAGCCGCTTCAGCGCGGCGCACTGCTCGGCGCCGACGAGCCCGGGCGCGACGACGAAGCCGCGTTCACGCAATTCCGCGACCTGCTCGCGCACCGTTTCCGACTGCAGAAAAGACATGGGTTGCTCGATGTATTTTTTGTGAATGTTTCGATTGTAAATCGGCCCCGGATTGCGCGCGACGGCGGGACATCGAACCTGCGCCGTTCGGTCGCAAGCGGGGAACTGTTGCGCGCTTTCGCTGCCTCACCGACAAGCAGCACGCATGTCGATCGAGGCACGAGGGTTATCCGCGACTTTTGCGCGTCATGATTCGGCTGTAGCCTCGGTAAACCCTGTCGATTCGGGCAGGCCCGCAGACCCAGATGCAGTCGCATTCGACAGGATGTGGCGCCCTACGAGGCCATTCATACACCAAGCGCTCCACGCGGGCGCGATCCAGCAAGCCAGACGCCGTTCACATGCCATTCCGCTTGACTTCCCGTGTCAGCCGCGCGCCCTCGCGCGTCGCTCCGACCCTTCCCCACCGCACGCTGCGCCATCATCGCGCGCGCTCGCAGGCGCTCGCCGGGCGCAAGCTGCAGCACGGCCGCCTCGAAGGCATCCGCGCGTGGTTCCGCGCGTTCTTCTCGATGATGAACGCGCACGTGCTCGTGCGCCGCACCGGGCTGCGCTCGTTGCTGCAGAAGCCGTCGTCGCTGCGCGCGCTCGCGCTGCGGCGCGCGCACGGCCCGCAGCGCCGGATCAACCGCCCGCGCCGCCAGGCGACGAGCACCGGCTGGTTCGCGTTCGCGACGCGATAACCGAATGGGAGGCAGCCTACGCTGCCTCCGCTCTCCGCTCCACCACATCACACGCAGGCCGGCTGCGCGCATACTCGAATCGACCGTTCGACGATGATTCTGTGCGCGACGCACTTTTGCCAGAACACGTCCGTCGCTTCGCCGGTCATCCTGATCGACTGGCACAGCTCGAGAAAACGCGCGCGCGGGAATACATCCGCCGTGCACAGACTAATCGCCTCCGGGAGGATGCGGCGCCAGGTGGGTTTCATGAGCATCGGTGCGAAAGTAGCAAATAGCGGCTATCACGACCGCCGAAATGGCGCTCAACAACACGAAAGCGGCACCGGAACCGATGCTTTCCGCTGCCAGCCCGCTGCTCCAGACGAGCAACGCGGCCCACACGGCACGCACCAGCGAAGCGCCTGAAAGAATCGTGGTCCGATTGGCTGCGTGAGGCGGCAGGCACCGGTTGATCAGGTAGGCGGTGTAGGACGGCACCATGCCTCGGACAAGCTGATGGCAGGCAATCGCGAACAATATCCAGGCAGTCGATGCCGATGCGCCGGGCACGGCAAGCGCGGCAGCCGCCACGGCCAAAAGCAGCACGAGCATGATCGGCGGCCATTTCGACACGAGCGTCGATTTCCTGATGTGGCTGAACAGGTAGGCCATCAGTGACGAGCAGCCATACATCGCCGCGAAGATCCACCCGATCGTTTCGACGCTAGTGCCGCTGTCACGCAGCAACGGCTGGTAAAAATTGAAGCCCGCGCGCAGACATGCAAACGCGGCCGCGGCAATCAGCATGGCCGCCATCAACGGGCGATTCGACACGCATCCGATGACGCCGTCGCGAACGATCGCCGCGACGCTCGCACGTCGAATGTCGGCCCTGCGCGCCGGCTCTTCGAGCCAGACAGCCAATGCCAGCGTCAACGCGCCCAGCACGCCGATGTCCACGACCATCGGCAACGCGAGCGAGCGCGCCGCGAGCCAGCCCCCCGCGACGGCAGCCGCCCCGCTGCCCAGCATCGAAAGACTCGTCGCCCGCGCGTTTATCGCATGAAAGTCGGCATCGCGGCCGCTCTGCGCGAATGCATCGAACATCATTCCCTGAAACGCACCCGTCGCCAGCGCGCCGCCGCAAGCGAACAACAACGCGACGAGCCACGGCGAAACGGCATGACCGAACGCGACCAGGCAAGCCATGGCCGCCAGATACACCACATTCCCGGCGACGAGCGCGTTTTTTCTGCCATATCGATCGGCGAGCGCGCCCATCGGTATTTCGAGCCACCATAGAAAGACGAAGATCAGCGAAATGATCGTGGTGTATTCGGCAATCGTGAAACCCGCATAGGACGTGTAGAAGAGCACCAGAACGGGGGCCGAAAATGCCTCGAGCGCAAGGGCGCCCTGCAGATAGCACAACCACTTCCAGCGCAGCAGCACGGCGTCATTCATGGTCCTTCGGAAGGAGCATTCGCCAGATCCGGCGAATCTGAAAATCCATCGATCATTCGATGCATGAAATCCAGTGTCTCACTCTCGATCCGAGGCGGCCTTGCGACTCATCAACTCAAGCCGTAAACGAAACAACCCGACCGTGCCAATGCACGATCGGGTTGTTTCGTTTCAATCAGACGCCCGGCTCGGCCGGGCGCGTCCGCTTACGCGACGCGCACCGCCGGCTCGACGCCGGCCGCTTCCGCGAGCGCCAGCGCCTTGTCGGTCGCTTCCCACGAGAATTCCGGCTCCTCGCGGCCGAAGTGGCCGTACGCGGCGGTCTTCTCGTAAATCGGGCGCAGCAGGTCGAGCATCTTGATGATGCCCTTCGGACGCAGGTCGAAGTGCTCGCGCACGAGCTTCGTGATCGTCGCGTCGGACACGCGGCCGGTGCCGAACGTGTTGACCATCACCGACGTCGGCTCGGCCACGCCGATCGCGTACGACACCTGGATCAGCGCCTTCGACGCCAGGCCCGCGGCGACGATGTTCTTCGCGACGTAGCGGCCCGCATACGCGGCCGAGCGGTCGACCTTCGACGGATCCTTGCCCGAGAACGCGCCGCCGCCGTGCGGAGCCGCGCCGCCGTAGGTATCGACGATGATCTTGCGGCCGGTGAGGCCGCAATCGCCCTGCGGGCCGCCGATCACGAACCGGCCGGTCGGGTTCACGAGGAACTTCACGTCGCCCTTGATCAGATCCTTCGGCAGCGTCGGCTTGATGATCTCCTCGATCACCGCCTCGCGCAGCGCGGCGAGCTCGATGTCCGGCGCATGCTGCGTCGACAGCACGACGGTGTCGATCGAATCCGGCTTGCCGTCGACGTAGCGGATCGTCACCTGCGACTTCGCGTCCGGGCGCAGCCACGGCAGGCGGCCGTCACGGCGCAGGCTCGCCTGGCGCTCGACGAGGCGGTGCGACAGGTGGATCGGCAGCGGCATCAGCTCGGGCGTTTCGTCGCACGCGTAGCCGAACATCAGGCCCTGGTCGCCGGCGCCCTGGTCGAGGTTGTCGTCGTGCGCGCGGTCCACGCCCTGCGCGATGTCCGGCGACTGCTTGTCGTACGCGACGAGCACCGCGCAGCCCTTGTAGTCGATCCCGTATTCGGTGTTGTCGTAGCCGATGCGCTTGATCGTGTCGCGCGCGATCTGGATGTAGTCGATGTTCGCGGCCGTCGTGATTTCACCGGCGAGCACGACGAGACCCGTGTTGCACAGCGTTTCGGCGGCTACGCGCGAATACTTGTCCTGCTCGAGGATCGCATCGAGAATCGCGTCGGAGATTTGATCGGCGACCTTGTCCGGGTGGCCTTCGGAGACGGATTCGGAAGTGAAGAGATAGTCGTTTGCCACTTTTCGGGCTCCCTCGTTGGTTACGATTTGACTTCACGTAGCCAGCTTCGATCGGCCTGAAGCGGCGACGCTTTAGCGGATTACAGACCCGGTTGGCGCGCGTCGCGCCGGCCGGCTTCGCCCCGCAAGTTGTCATTTAACTCGGCGAAGCCCGTATTATAGCGGCTTTCCGGAATTGTCACAGAGCGCCCCCTTGCCTCATCGCCCCCTGTTTTTTCCATCGCTTTCCGGCCCGCATTCCGGCCCGATTTTCGGCCTGCTTCCCGACCGGATTTCCGGCCCGCTTGTTGGTCCGCTTGTTGGTCCGCTTGTTGGTCCGCTTGTTGGTCCGCTTGTTGGTCCGCTTGTCGGCCCGCTTGTCGGCCCGCTTTCCGGTCAGATTCCCCGGCCACTTCGCCGGCTCCCCGGAGACATCGCATGCTAGCCCGCGTCGGCTCACTGTTCGCGATCGGATTCCTGAAGCTGCTCGCGCGCCTGCCGTACGGCCTGACCGCGCGTTTCGGCGACGGCCTCGGCTGGCTGCTCTACCAGATTCCGAGCAAGCGCCGGCGGATCGTCCACACGAACCTCAGGCTCTGCTTCCCCGAATGGAGCGATGCGCGCCGCGAGGAAGTCGCGTCGATGCACTTCCGCCACGCGATCCGCAGCTACGTCGAGCGCAGCTATCAATGGTTCGCGTCGGAGGAAACCTTCCGCAAGCTGTACACGGTCGAAAGCGCGGTCGACCTCACCGATCCGGACATGCCGCCGACGCTGCTGCTCGGCTTCCATTTCGTCGGGATCGAAGCCGGCTCGATGGCGATCAATCTCGAGCTCGGCCGCATTTGCGGGTCGCTCTACACGCCGATCAAGAATCCGTGGGTCGATGCCGCCTCCAAGGCCGGCCGCAGCCGCTTCGGCGCCGAGCTGGCCGGCCGCGCGGACAGCGCGCGCACCGTGCTGCGCTGGCTGCGCGACCGCAAGCCGGTGATGCTCGGCGCCGACATGGACTACGGGCTGCGCAACTCGACGTTCGTGCCGTTCTTCGGCGTGCCCGCGTGCACGCTGACCGCGGTCGGCCGGTTCGCTCAGACCGGCCGCGCGCAGGTGCTGCCGTTCATCGGCGAGGTGCTGCCGAACTACAAGGGCTACCGGCTGAAGGTGTTCAAGCCGTGGGAAAACTATCCGACCGGCGACGACGACATCGACGCGCGCCGGATGAACGCGTTCCTCGAGGAGCAGATTCCGCTCATGCCGGAGCAGTATTACTGGGTCCACAAGCGCTTCAAGACCCGCCCGCCCGGCGAACCGAGCCTCTACTGACCGCGCCCGCGCGGCATACACGCGGCATACAATAGCGCCCATGAAACTTTCGTTCACCAAGATGCAAGGCGCCGGCAACGACTTCGTCGTGCTCGACGGCTACACGCGCGCGCTGTCGCTCACCGGCGCGCAAGTGCGCGCGCTCGCCGACCGCCATTTCGGCGTCGGCGCCGACCAGTTGCTGCTCGTCGAGAAGTCGGCCGTCGACGGTGCGGACTTCAAGTACCGGATCTTCAACTGCGACGGCGGCGAGGTCGAGCACTGCGGCAACGGCGCGCGCTGCTTCGTGAAGTTCGTGCTCGACAAGCGGCTGACGACCAAACGCAGCGTGCGCGTCGAGGTGAAGCACGGCGTGATCACGCTGACGATGCAGGACAACGGCGAGGTCGTCGTCGACATGGGCGCGCCGGCGTTCGCGCCCGAGCGCGTGCCGTTCGAAGCGGCCGGCCTCGACGGCCGCGCGGAAGGCCGTGACACGCTGTGGCCGCTCGACCTGAACGGCGCGGCGAACGACGACGTGCGCTGGGTGTCGACGGTGTCGATGGGCAATCCGCACGCGGTGCAGATCGTCGACGACGTCGAGGCGTATCCGGTCCTCGCGGAAGGCCCGCTCGTCGAGCATCATCCGCGCTTCCCGCAGCGCGTGAACGCGGGCTTCATGCAGATCGTGTCGCGCCACGAAGTGAAACTGCGCGTGTACGAGCGCAGCGCCGGCGAGACGCTCGCGTGCGGCACCGGCGCGTGCGCGGCCGTCGCGGCCGGCATCCGGCGCGGGCTGCTCGATTCGCCGGTCACCGTGCACACGCACGGCGGCACGTTGACGATCGCATGGGACGGCGCGCGCGACGAAGCCGCGCCGCTGACGATGGCCGGGCCGGCCACGACCGTCTTCGAAGGCGAGATCGAGCTCGCCGTCTGACCCTTTAAATTGTTCCGATTGAGCTCTCCCGCCCCATGAACGATCGCGAAGTCGCCGACTACCTGCTCGCCAACCCCGAATTCTTCGCGCAGCACGCCGAGCTGCTCGCGACGATCCGCCTCGCGAGCCCGCACGGCCGTGCGGCGATCTCGCTGCAGGAGCGGCAGATGGAGATGCTGCGCGACAAGAACAAGCACCTCGAGCGCCGCCTGTCCGAGCTGATGCGCTACGGCCACGAGAACGACAGCCTCGCCGCGAAGTTCAACCGCTGGACCGCGCGCGTGATCGCCGAGCGCGATCCGTACGCGCTGCCGCGCGCGATCGCCGACGGCCTCGCCGACGTGTTCGACGTACCGCAAACCGCGCTGCGCGTGTGGGACGTCGCCGGCACGTATGCGCAGGCCGATTTCGCTCGCCAGGTCGGCGAGGAGGTGCGGCTGTTCGCGAACGGGCTCGTCACGCCGTACTGCGGCGCGAACACCGGCTTCGAGGCCGCGCACTGGCTCGCGCCGGTCGCGGCGGTGGCGACCTCGTCGGCCGCGGAAGCGATCGATGGCGCCGACGGCGCCCATGGTGTCAACGGCGCCAACGGCACCAACACTCAGCCCGCGCCGCCGTCCGGCCCGGCCACGTCGGTCGCGCTGATCGCGCTGCGCGCGCCGCAGGCCGCCGCCGACGCGCCGACGTTCGGCCTGCTCGTGCTCGGCTCGCCGGACGCGCGCCGCTTCCACGACGGCATGGCGACCGACTTCCTCGCGCAGATCGGCACACTCGCGAGCGCCGCGCTGTCGCGTCTGCTGCCGCACTGAGCCGCACTGAGCCACACTACCCGCCGATGACCGACGATCCGATCGCCGACTACCTGTCGCACCTGCGGCACATCAGAAAGCTGTCGGATCACACGCTGCTTTCGTACGCGCACGCGCTCGACGAGCTGAAGAAGCTCGCGAACGGCCGCCCGCTCGACGCGCTGACCGCGGTCGACATGCGCGGCGCGGTCGCGCGCGCGCACGCGGGCGGGCTGTCCGCGCGCTCGATCGCGCATCGGCTGTCCGCCTGGCGCGCGTTCTATCGCTGGCTCGCGATGCGCGTCGAGATGCCGGCGAATCCGGTTGCCGCGGTGCGCGCGCCGAAGCGTGCGAAGACGCTGCCGAAGGCGCTGTCGATCGACGACGCGGTCGCGCTGATGAACGCGCCGCGGCCCGGTACGACCGAAGGCCTGCGCGACGACGCGATCCTCGAGCTGTTCTACTCGTCGGGGCTGCGGCTCGCGGAGCTGGTCGGGCTCGACGTCGTGTATGCGCACGCGGACGGCTATCGCTCCGCCGGCTGGCTCGATCTCGCGGAAGCCGAGGTGACCGTGCGCGGCAAGGGTAACAAGGAGCGCAAGGTGCCGGTCGGCGGCAAGGCGATCGATGCGCTGAACGCATGGCTCGCGGTGCGCGGCGAGTTCGTGAAGCACGATCCGCATCCGCTGTTCCTGTCGGTGCGCGGCAACCGGATGGCGCCCGGCGTCGTGCGCGAGCGCGTGAAGCGCGCGGCGCTCGTCGCCGGCATTCCGGCGAACGTGCATCCGCACGTGCTGCGCCACTCGTTCGCGACGCACATGCTGCAGTCGAGCGGCGACCTGCGCGCGGTGCAGGAGCTGCTCGGCCACGCGAGCATCGCGGCGACGCAGGTCTATACGTCGCTCGATTTCCAGCACCTCGCGAAGATTTACGACAGCGCGCATCCGCGCGCGAAGAAGCGCGACTGACGCGCGCCCCTCCCGTTTGCGACGCCGCGCGACTACGCGGCCTTTTTCGATTCAGACATGCATACCGTTACGCTCAAACCGTCGAAGGACAAATCGCTGCTGCGCCGTCACCCGTGGATCTACGCGAACGCGATCGACCGCGTCGACGGCAAGCCCGCGCCCGGCGCGACCGTCGTCGTGCGCGCGGCCGACGGCCGCTTTCTCGCGCGCGGCGCGTACAGCCCGCAATCGCAGATCCGCGTGCGCGTGTGGAGCTTCGACGAGAACGAGCCGATCGACCACGCGTTCTTCAAGCGGCGCGTGCAGCGCGCGGTCGCGCACCGGCGCGAGATGGTGTCGGGCACCGGCGCGGTGCGGCTCGTGTTCGGCGAGGCCGACGGGCTGCCGGGGCTGATCGTCGATCAGTATCTGACCGCGAACGCGCCGGCGGACGGCCACGCGGAGAGCCACGCGGCGGGCCACGCGGCGGGCCACGCGGACGCGTCGCCGGCATCCGGCCAGCTCGTCTGCCAGTTCATGGCGGCGGGCGTCGACGCGTGGAAGGACGCGATCGTCGCCGCGCTCGTCGGCGCGACCGGCTGCCCGAACGTGTACGAGCGCTCGGACGTGTCGATCCGAGAAAAAGAAGGGCTCGAGCAGATCACCGGCGTGCTCGCAGGCGTTGCGCCGCCCGACGCGCTCGTGACGATCGAGAACGGCGTGCGCTACCACGTCGACGTGCCGAACGGCCACAAGACCGGCTTCTACATCGACCAGCGCGACAACCGCGCGCTCGTCGCGCAATACGCGCGCGAGCGCGACGTGCTGAACTGCTTCTGCTACACCGGCGGCTTCTCGCTCGCGGCGCTCGGCGGCGGCGCGAAGCGCGTCGTGTCGATCGATTCGTCCGGTGGCGCGCTCGACATCGCGCGGCGCAACGTCGAGATCAACGGCTTCGACGCCGCGCGCGCGACCTGGCTCGACGCGGACGCGTTCAAGACGCTGCGCCGGCTCGTCGACGAAGGCGAGCGCTTCGACCTGATCGTGCTCGACCCGCCGAAGTTCGCGCCGACGCGCGAGTCCGTCGACCGCGCCGCGCGCGCGTACAAGGACATCAACCTGAGCGGCTTCCGGCTGCTGCGCCCGGGCGGCCTGCTGTTCACGTACTCGTGCTCGGGCGCGATCGACATGGACCTGTTCCAGAAGATCGTCGCGGGCGCGGCCGCCGACGCGAAGGTCGACGCGCGAATTCTGAAGCGGCTCGGCGCCGGCGTCGATCATCCGCTCTTGACCGCGTTCCCGGAAGGCGAATATCTGAAGGGCCTGCTGTTGCAAATCGCGTGAGCGCCCCGATCTGTCGAGCGCGCGCGCCCATTGTCGGCCATCCGGCCCGGAGCGGGCGCTTGACAGGTGTGATTCAATAGACGGACTGCGCCCGGCTTCGGGCGCGCCCGAATTCCGCTTTTGATTCCGTTTTTGACCCCGATTCACGAACGACAGGCAATCGACATGGCCACTCCCGTCACCATCCTCACCGGCTTTCTCGGCAGCGGCAAGACGACGCTGCTCAAGCGCATCCTGAACGAACAGCACGGCATGAAGATCGCCGTGATCGAAAACGAGTTCGGCGAGGAGAACATCGACAACGAGATCCTCGTGCAGGATTCGACCGAGCAGATCATCCAGATGAGCAACGGCTGCATCTGCTGCACGATCCGCGGCGACCTCGCGCGCGCGCTCGGCGATCTGGCGGAGAAGAAGCGCGAAGGCAAGTTCGACTTCGATCGCGTCGTGATCGAGACGACGGGCCTCGCGAACCCGGGCCCGGTCGCGCAGACGTTCTTCGTCGACAGCCAGATCGCCGACGACTTCCTGCTCGACGCGATCATCACGCTCGTCGACGCGAAGCATGCGGACGTGCAGCTCGGCGAGCACGAGGTCGTGCAGCGCCAGGTGGGTTTCGCGGACCGGCTGTTCGTCACGAAGTCGGATCTCGTCGACGGCACGGTGCTCGCCGACCTGAAGCACCGGCTGATGCACATGAACCCGCGCGCGGCGATCCGCGTCGTGAACTTCGGCGACGCGGACATCAAGGAAATCTTCGACCTGCGCGGCTTCAACCTGAACGCGAAGCTCGAGATCGATCCGGACTTCCTCGCCGAGGACGATCACGCGCATGACCATGATCATGGTCACGATCACGCGGACTGCGATCACGATCACGGCCAGTGCGCGCACGATCACGACCACGACCACGATCACGGGCACCACCACCACGCGCATCACGACGACAAGATCAAGTCGTTCGTGTACCGCAACGACCGCCCGTTCGATCCGAACAAGCTCGAGGATTTCCTCGGCGGGATCCTGCAGATTTACGGCGAGCGGCTGCTGCGCTACAAGGGCGTGCTGTACATGAAGGGCGTCGACCGCAAGGTCGTGTTCCAGGGCGTGCACCAGATGATGGGCAGCGATCTCGCCGCGCGCTGGCTGCCGGCCGAGAAGAAGACGAACAAGATGGTGTTCATCGGCGTCGACCTGCCGCAGGATCTTATCACCGACGGCCTCGACGCCTGCCTCGCCTGACGCGTCGGGTACGCGTGCCGGTAAGCGCCGCCGCCGCGCGCCGCCAGTCGGCCGCGGCGCGCGCGCGGGCGGCCGTCGGCGCCCGTTTCGACGTCATCGCTTTTTCGTCGTTTGCGCGCTATATTTTCAAGATATTGGCGCAGCCGACCGGGGATCGACCCGATACGGCGCAGACTTGCGATTCAGTTACAATACGTGCCCGCTGGAAAGCGGCATAAAACAGGCTCGGTTCTTGCAGGGCAATCGCCCGAGCTTCGCAAGCGCTCCGGATCGTGTGACCGCCACCGCGGCCGCGACCGATGCGTGTCTGCCGCGCAGCACACCCGGTTCGCCGCGCGCGCGGGACGGCGCCAGGGATGACCTGGCATTTGAGAACCGGATTCCCGAGGCTTTCGGCCCCGCCGCAACGCATCGCAAATAATTGCACGCGCTGTTGCGGGTAATCCCAAAGTGCAGGCAATATGTTCCGTTTGCCGCACATTGAAGAAGCAAGCAGATGACGAAGAAACTCTTGACCGAAGCCGAAATCCTGAAGATGAGCGACAAGGATTACATGAACGAGGATCAGCTCGCCTTCTTCAAAAATCGGCTGGAGCAACTGCAGGCGGAAATCCTCCGCAATGCGGGCCAGACGACCGAGAACCTGCGTGAAACGGTGATCGTGCCCGATCCCGCCGACCGCGCGACGATCGAAGAGGAGCACGCGCTCGAACTGCGTACGCGCGATCGCGAACGCAAGCTCCTCAAGAAGGTTCAGCAGTCGCTCGCCCGCATCGAAGCCGGTGATTACGGCTGGTGCGAGGAAACCGGCGAGCCGATCGGCGTTCCGCGTCTGCTCGCGCGCCCGACCGCGACGCTGTCGCTCGAGGCGCAGGAGCGCCGCGAGTTGCGTCAGAAGCTGTTCGGCGACTGAGCGGCCGGCGCATCGCCTACACCACGCTTGACGAAAGCGCGCGGAATCCCGCGCGCTTTTTCTTTTTCAGCGCCGCACCGGCCCCTGCGCCGGTGCCCGCGCCAGCGCCCGTCGGCGCGCCGCCGAATTCCGCGTCGCCGCGCTCTTGATATCGCGGCGCCCGCCCTAAAATGAACCGAATGCGGGCGCCGGCCGCCGATGGCCCCGGCGCCCGCCCGGGCAGCGCATCGCGCCGTCCCTTCCCCGTATTTCTCAAGGAACGCAGATGGAGCAATTTCACGGCACGACGATCGTTTCCGTGCGGCGCGGCGACAAGGTCGCGCTCGGCGGCGACGGCCAGGTCACGCTCGGCAATATCGTGATGAAGGGCGGCGCGCGGAAAGTGCGGCGCATCTATAACAATCAGGTGCTCGTCGGCTTCGCGGGCGGCACCGCCGATGCGTTCTCGCTGCTCGACCGCTTCGAGGCGAAGCTCGAGAAGCATCAGGGCAACCTGACGCGCGCGGCCGTCGAGCTCGCGAAGGACTGGCGCACCGACCGGATGCTGCGCCGCCTCGAGGCGATGCTGATCGCCGCCGACGCGACGACGACGCTCGTGATCACCGGCAACGGCGACGTGCTCGACCCGGAAGGCGGGATCTGCGCGATCGGCTCCGGCGGCTCGTACGCGCAGGCCGCCGCGCGCGCGCTCGCGGAAAACACCGATCTGTCGCCGCGCGACATCGTCGAAAAGTCGCTCGCGATCGCCGGCGACATGTGCATCTACACGAACCACAACCGCATCATCGAGACCATCGAGTAAGGATCCCGCCATGAGCACCATGACCCCTGCCGAGATCGTCTCGGAACTCGACAAGCACATCATCGGCCAGGACAACGCGAAGAAGGCCGTCGCGGTCGCGCTGCGCAACCGCTGGCGCCGCCAGCAGGTCGCCGACCCGCTGCGCCAGGAAATCACGCCGAAGAACATCCTGATGATCGGGCCGACGGGCGTCGGCAAGACCGAAATCGCGCGCCGTCTCGCGAAGCTCGCGGACGCGCCGTTCGTCAAGATCGAGGCGACGAAGTTCACCGAGGTCGGCTACGTCGGCCGCGACGTCGACAGCATCGTGCGCGACCTGATCGAGATCTCGATCAAGCAGACGCGCGAAGCGGAAATGCGCAAGGTGCGCAGCAAGGCGACCGACCAGGCCGAGGACCGCATCCTCGACATCCTGCTGCCGCAGCCGCGCGCGGTCGGCTTCGGCGCGAGCGCCGATCACGCGAACGACGACAACAACGCGACGCGCCAGACGTTCCGCAAGCGCCTGCGCGAAGGCCAGCTCGACGACAAGGAAATCGAGCTCGACGTCGAGCAGCCGACGGGCGGCATGGACATCATGGCGCCGCCCGGGATGGAAGAGATGACCGAGCAGATCCGCTCGATGTTCTCGAACCTCGGCGGCGGCAAGAAGACGCGCCGCAAGGTGAAGATCAAGGAAGCGCTGAAGCTGCTGACCGACGAGGAAGCGGCGAAGATGCTGAACGACGAGGAAGTGAAGGCGAAGGCCGTGCAGAACGCCGAGCAGAACGGCATCGTGTTCCTCGACGAGATCGACAAGATCACGTCGCGCAACAACGAGGGCGGCGGCGGCGAAGTGTCGCGGCAGGGCGTGCAGCGCGACCTGCTGCCGCTCGTCGAGGGCACGACGGTGAACACGAAATACGGGATGGTGAAGACCGATCACGTGCTGTTCATCGCGAGCGGCGCGTTCCATCTCGCGAAGCCGAGCGACCTGATTCCGGAACTGCAGGGGCGCTTTCCGATCCGCGTCGAGCTCGACTCGCTGTCGGTGAAAGACTTCGAGGCGATCCTCGTCGCGACCGACGCGAGCCTCGTCAAACAGTATCAGGCGCTGCTCGCGACCGAGGACGTGCAGCTCGATTTCGCCGACGACGGGATCCGCCGCCTCGCCGAGATCGCGTTCTCGGTCAACGAGAAGACCGAGAACATCGGCGCGCGGCGGCTGTATACGGTGATCGAGAAGCTGCTCGAGGACGTGTCGTTCACCGCCGGCAACCGCGCGGGCGAATGCGTGACGATCGATGCCGCGTACGTCGACCGCGCGCTCGGCGAAGTCGCGCAGAACGAGGATCTGTCGCGCTACGTGCTTTAACCCTGCTTTAACCCTGCTGTAACCCTTTAACCGCGCGCGCTCACTGCCGCACCGGCTTCTTCGCGAGCTTGCGCTGCAGCGTGCGGCGATGCATGTTCAGCGCGCGCGCGGTCGCCGAAATGTTGTTGTTGTTCTCGGCAAGCACGCGCTGGATGTGCTCCCACTCGAGCCGGTCGACCGACAGCACGACCGGGTTCTCGAGCGCCTCCTCGGCCTGCACCTCGCTCGCGTTCGTCTGCAGCGCGGCGAGGATCGACTCGACGTTCGCGGGCTTCGCGAGATAGTTGTCGGCGCCGTCCTTGATCGCCTGCACCGCGGTCGCGATGCTCGCATAGCCGGTCAGCACGAGAATCCGCGCGTCGGGCTGCAGATCGCACAGCGGCGCGATCAGGCTCAGGCCCGAATCCTCGCCGAGATGCAGGTCGACCGTGATGAACTCGAACTTGTCCGCCGCGGCGAGCCTCAGTGCCGCGTCCTTGTCGTGCGCCTGCCGCACCACATAGCCGCGCCGCTCGAGGCCGCGCGCGAGCGTGCCCGCGAACACCTCGTTGTCGTCGATCACCAGAAAATTGTTGTCGCTCATGAAATTTCTCCGTCTGACGTAAAGGGGCGGCGGCTAGGCCGCGCCCCCTGGGGATTTCCGTTGATCGTCGCGCACCACCGGCAGCCGCAGCACCGCCCGCGTGCCGCGGCCGGGCGGCGCGCCGGCGCGCCGTGGATTCGCATCGGCGAGCTCGATGTCGCCGCCGAGCCGCGCCGCCGCGTTGAACGCGAGATACAGGCCGACGCCGTGGCCGCCCTGCGTGCTGTCGACCGGCATCGCGCCGAGCGAATCGCGCAGCACGGGCGGAATGCCCGGCCCGTCGTCGCACACCTCGAACGCGATGCGCTCCTGGCCCTTCGCGCCGTCGCGGGCGATCGTCGCGCCGAGCGTCACGCGCTGCGGGCTCGCGCGCGCCGCGTTGTCCAGCAGGATCGTCAGGATCTGCCCGGCGGCGACCGGATCGTCGAGCGCGACGCCCGTGGGCCGCGCGCCCACCTGCTCGAACCGCACGTGCGGATGCCGCAGCCGCCAGTGCTCGACGAACGTGTCGAGCCACTCGTCGACCGGCTGGCGGCTCGACGGCGCGCTCGCCCGGCTCCTCAGCCGCGCGAGCGCCGACGTGCACAGCATCATCTGCTCGTCGAGCACCTTCAGGTCGGCCTCGTAGCGGGCGAGCCCGGCGTCGGTGCGCGCGGCGTCGCGCAGCTCCTCGGTCAGCATCGCGATCGTCGACAGCGGCGTGCCCATCTCGTGTGCGACGGTGGCCGCCTGCACGCCGAGCGCGACCGCCCGCTCGTCGCGCAACAGCAGCTGCTGCGCGTCGCCGAGCGCCGTGTCGCGCTGACGCAGCGCCCTCGACATCCGCGCGACGAACCACGCGATCAGCCCGACGCTCACCATGAAGTTCACCCACATCCCCGCGCGGTAGTACTCGAACAGGTTCGCGGGATTGTCGAGATTGAGCGGCACCGAATCGAAGCCGAGCGCCGCGTAGCACGACACCGCGAACGCCGCGAGCCAGATCATCAGGTGCCACGGCAGCACCGCCGCCGCGATCGCGAGCGACGGCAGGTACAGCGACACGAACGGGTTCGTCGTGCCGCCCGACAGGAACAGCAGCGCCGACAGCGCGCCGAGATCGACCCACAGCTGGCCGAGCAGCTCGAAGTTGGTCTCGGGCCGCGCGCGCAGCACGCGCACCCAGGTCAGCCCGTTGAACACGACCTCGAGCGCGATGATCAGCAGCATCGCGGGCATCGGCAGGTGCACGCCGACAAAAGTCTGGACGACGCCGATCGTCGCGAGCTGGCCGATGATCGCCAGGTTGCGCAACCAGAAAAGATGGCTCAGGTTGACGCGGCCGGTGGTGGTGATTCGCTGCATTCCCGCAGTGTACCCGTTTGACGTTGCGACCCTGACGAAGCGCCCGCCGCTAGGCCCCGCCGCCGCCGCCGCTACTGCCGCCGCTACTGCTGCCGCCGCCGCTGCTGCCGCCACCGGGGCGCGCCGGATCGCGCTGCGCGAGCGCGTCCGCGAGGCAGCCGGGGCACAGGCAGCGCGCGCCGTCCGCCGGTTGGGCGCCGCCGGGCAGGCTGGGCATCGCCGCGCACCAGCAGGTGAACGGCTCGCTGCCGGCGCCGCAGTCGAACGCGCGCCCGCATTGCGGGCAGCGCGCGCGATGCGGCTCGGAACGGCGAGAGGTGGCGGGCTCGGTCATGGCCTTCAAGCATAGCGCGCCGCGCCGATTTTGCACGTCGGCCGATCGGCCAGCGACGCCGCGCCGGCCGTCGGCCGCACGGCATCCGGCCCCTCTGCCGAACGGCCAAAAACCCGATGCTGCACTGCGCCACTCCTGTACAATTCGCCGTGTTTCAACCCGACCCGCCCGAGCCGCCGCCATGTCCGAGCCCATCGACCTCTCGCAGATCGCCCCCGTGCTGAAAGCCGAAATCCTCGCCGAAGCGCTTCCGTACATCCGCCGCTATCACGGCAAGACCATCGTGATCAAATACGGCGGCAACGCAATGACCGAAGAGCGCCTGAAGCAGGGCTTCGCGCGCGACGTGATCCTGCTGAAGCTCGTCGGGATCAATCCGGTGATCGTGCACGGCGGCGGCCCGCAAATCGACCAGGCGCTGAAGAAGATCGGCAAGCAGGGCACGTTCATCCAGGGGATGCGCGTGACCGACGAGGAGACGATGGAAGTCGTCGAATGGGTGCTCGGCGGCGAAGTGCAGCAGGACATCGTGATGCTGATCAACCACTTCGGCGGCCACGCGGTCGGCCTGACGGGCAAGGACGGCGGCCTGATCCACGCGCGCAAGCTGCTGATGCCGGATCGCGACAATCCGGGCCAGACCATCGACATCGGCCAGGTCGGCGAGGTCGAGGCGATCAATCCGGCGGTCGTGCGGGCGCTGCAGGACGACGCGTTCATCCCGGTGATCTCGCCGATCGGCTTCGGCGAGGACGGACTGTCGTACAACATCAACGCGGACCTCGTCGCCGGCAAGCTCGCGACGGTGCTGAACGCCGAGAAGCTCGTGATGATGACGAACATCCCCGGCGTGATGGACAAGGACGGCAACCTGCTCACCGATCTGTCCGCGCGCGAGATCGACGCGCTGTTCGAGGACGGCACGATCTCGGGCGGCATGCTGCCGAAGATCTCGTCGGCGCTCGACGCCGCGAAGAGCGGCGTGAAGTCGGTTCACATCGTCGACGGCCGGATCGAGCACTCGGTGCTGCTCGAAATCCTGACCGAGCAGCCGTTCGGCACGATGATCCGCTCGCATTGAGCGCACGCCGCACGCACGCCGCGCCGGCCACGCCCGGCGCCGGCGCGCCCCCTCCCGCGCCGCGCCGGCGCCGCGTGCACGACCGGCCGCGCAGCCGGCCCCGCGCCGGCCGCCCGGTCTGGCTGTTCGATCTCGACAACACGCTCCATCACGCGTCGCACGCGATCTTCCCCGAGATCAACCGCGCGATGACGCAGTACATCGTCGATACGCTGCATGTCGAGCGCGCGGAGGCCGACCGCCTGCGCACCGGCTACACGCAGCGCTACGGCGCCACGCTCCTCGGCCTCACCCGCCACCATCCGATCGATCCGCACGACTTTCTGCGCGCGGTCCACACGTTCGCCGATCTGCCCGCGATGCTGCGCGCCGAGCGCGGCCTCGCGCGGCGGGTCGCCGCCCTGCCGGGCCGCCGCTTCGTGCTGACCAACGCGCCTGAAAACTATGCGCGCGCGGTGCTGCGCGCGCTGCGGATCGAGCGGCTGTTCGAGCGCGTGATCGCGATCGAGCACATGCGCGACCGCCGCGGCTGGCGCGCGAAGCCCGACGCGACGATGCTGCGCCGCACGTTGCGCGACGTGCGCGCGCGGCTCGCGGACGCGATCCTCGTCGAGGATACGCGCAGCCACCTGAAGCGCTACAAGCGGCTCGGGATCCGCACGGTCTGGATCACCGGCCACCTGCCCGGCCATCTGCCGAGCACCGGCCGGCCGCACTATGTCGACGAGCGGATTCGTTCGTTAAAATCGCTGCGACTGGGCACTCGATCGGGGCGACAGAAATGCAGCCGAATCACCCGCAGGACACCCGCGTAACCGACGAACACACACTGCCGCGCACGCGCCCGAAGCCGGGCGAACGGCGCGTGCACATTCTGCAGACGCTCGCGTCGATGCTCGAGGCGCCGAAGCGCGAGAAGATCACGACGGCCGCGCTCGCGGCGCGGCTCAACGTGTCGGAAGCCGCGCTGTACCGCCATTTCGCGAGCAAGGCGCAGATGTTCGAGGGCCTGATCGAGTTCATCGAGGCGACGTTCTTCGGCCTCATCAACCAGATCGCCGCCAAGGAGCCCGACGGCGTGCTGCAGGCGCGCGCGATCGCGCTGATGCTGCTCAGTTTCGCCGCGAAGAATCCCGGGATGACACGCGTGCTGACGCACGAGGCGCTCGTCGGCGAGCACGAACGGCTCGGCGAGCGCGTCGACCGGATGCTCGAGCGCGTCGAGGCGACCGTCAAGCAGTGCCTGCGCGTCGCGCTGACGGAGTCCCGCGCGCCGCTCGACGCCGAACACCCGGCCGACGCCGCGGTGCCGCTGCCCGGCGACTACGATCCGGCGCTGCGCGCGAGCCTCGTGATCAGTTACGTGATCGGCCGCTGGCACCGCTTCGCGACGAGCGGCTTCACGAAGGCGCCGACCGAGCAGGCCGACGCGCAGTTGCGGCTGATCCTGCAGTGACATTTCCGCTATACTCTGCCGACTGTCGCCTTCCGGGCGACAGGTCGGAAGCGCGCCGATTTGCAGACTCGATTGCGGGCGCGCGAACCGGCCGGGGCGTCGATCCCGGCGGTTCACTATAAATGCGGCTAAAGAGGTCGTCAGCCGCGCATCTTCGACTCCGCGCTTCGCCGACACCATCTGGCCGCCCAGTCATCCAAGTAAGGCGGAACGAATGGAATCGCTCGGCATCGTCGCTCCACAGACCATGCATTTCGCCGAACCGCTGCGCCTTCAAAGCGGCAGCGTGATCGGCAACTATCAGCTCGTCGTCGAGACGTACGGCGAGCTCAACGCCGCGCGCTCGAACGCGGTGCTCGTCTGCCATGCACTGAACGCGTCGCATCACGTCGCCGGCGTCTACGCGGACGATCCGCGCAGCGCCGGCTGGTGGGACAACATGGTCGGGCCGGGCAAGCCGCTCGACACGAACCGCTTCTTCGTGATCGGCGTGAACAACCTCGGCTCGTGCTTCGGCTCGACCGGGCCGATGAGCGCCGATCCGGCCACTGGCCAGCCGTACGGCGCGCGCTTTCCCGTCGTGACCGTCGAGGACTGGGTGCACGCGCAGGCGCGCGTCGCCGACGCGTTCGGCATCGAGCGCTTCGCCGCGGTGATGGGCGGCAGCCTCGGCGGAATGCAGGCGCTCGCGTGGAGCCTGATGTATCCGGACCGCGTCGCGCACTGCATCGACATCGCGTCGACGCCGAAGCTGTCCGCGCAGAACATCGCGTTCAACGAGGTCGCGCGCTCGGCGATCCTGTCGGACCCGGACTTCCACGGCGGCGACTACTACGCGCACGGCGTGAAGCCGAGACGCGGCCTGCGCGTCGCGCGGATGATTGGCCACATCACGTATCTGTCCGACGACGACATGGCGGAGAAATTCGGCCGCGCGCTGCGCCGCGCCGACGGCGCGCTCGACGCGTACAACTTCAACTTCGACGTCGAGTTCGAGGTCGAATCGTACCTGCGCTACCAGGGCGACAAGTTCGCCGACTACTTCGACGCGAACACGTATCTGCTGATCACGCGCGCGCTCGACTACTTCGATCCGGCGAAGGCGTTCGACGGCAACCTCACCGCCGCGCTCGCGCACGGCAAGGCGAAGTACCTGATCGCGAGCTTCTCGACCGACTGGCGCTTCGCGCCCGCGCGCTCGCGCGAGATCGTGAAGGCGCTGCTCGACAACCGCCGCTCCGTCACCTATGCCGAGATCGACGCGCCGCACGGCCACGACGCGTTCCTGCTCGACGACGCGCGCTATCACAATCTGCTCCGGGCCTATTACGAACGTATCGCCAGCGAGGTAGGCGCATGAACCAGCAAGCCATCAACGCGCTGTCCGCGCGCGCCGATTTCCGCGCGATCGCGCGCTGGGTCGAGCCGCGCTCGACCGTCCTCGACCTCGGCTGCGGCGACGGCTCGCTGCTGACGCTGCTGATGCAGGAGCTCGACGTGACCGGCTACGGCATCGAGCTGAACGACGCGGGCGTGCTCGCGAGCGCGAAGAACGGGATCGACGTGATCCAGCAGAACCTCGAGGACGGGCTGCGCCTGTTCGAGGATCACAGCTTCGATTTCGCGATCCTGTCGCAGACGCTGCAGACGATCCACCAGACCGCCGCGATCCTGCGCGAGACCGCGCGCGTCGGGCGCGAGTGCATCGTGTCGTTCCCGAACTTCGGCTACTGGCCGCACCGGCTGTCGGTGCTGCGCGGCCGGATGCCGGTGTCGAAGTCGCTGCCCTACCAGTGGCACAACACACCGAACGTGCGTGTGCTGACGATCGAGGATTTCGAGGCGCTCGCGCCGGAAGTCGGGATCACGATCCTCGACCGCGTCGTGCTGCACGGAGGCCAGCCGATCCGATGGGGAGCGAACTGGCGTGGTAGTCTTGCAGTCTACCGGGTCAAGCGCAGCTGACGCGCGGCCGTTGACGAACGGCGGCGCCGGCCGCGCCGCGTCGGCCCGCGCCGCCCTTTGTCGTCAACGCAATCCTGCTCCCTCTCATGTCGAAAACGCCACGCAAGGCGCCCGCACTCACCGCTCACGTCGATCATCCGGGCTGGCGAGCCTACCTGAACACGCACATGCTGATCTGCGTGTTTCTCGGCTTCACGTCCGGGCTGCCGCTGTTTACGCTCGTCTATCTCGTGCAGGCGTGGCTGCGCTCGGAAGGCGTGGACCTGAAGGAGATCGGCCTCTTCGCGCTGACGATGCTGCCGTATACATGGAAGTTCCTGTGGGCGCCGCTGATGGACCGCTTCGCGCCACGTCTGCCCGGCTGGCGGCCCGGGCGCCGACGCGGCTGGTTGCTGGTGACGCAACTGCTCGTCGCGGGCGCGATCGCGAAACTCGGCTTCGTCTCGCCGCGCGAATCGATCGGGACCGCCGCCGCGCTGACGATGCTCGTCGCGTTCTTCGGCGCGAGCGCGGACATCGTGATCGACGCGTATCGCCGCGAGCTGCTGCGCGACACCGAGCAGGGGCTCGGCAACGCGGTGCACGTGAACGCGTACAAGATCGCGGCGCTCGTGCCGGGCTCGCTGTCGCTGATCCTGTCCGATCATCTGCCGTGGAACGTGGTGTTTCCGCTCACCGCCGCGTTCATGCTGCCGGGCATCCTGATGACGCTCGTCGTGCGCGAGCCCGCCGCGCACGGCGCGCCGCCGCGCAATCTGTTCGACGCGGTCGTGCTGCCGTTCGTCGAGTTCATCCGGCGTGACGGCTGGGTCGGTGCGCTGCTCGTGCTCACGTTCATTTTCCTGTTCAAGCTCGGCGACACGATGGCGACCACGCTGTCGACGTCGTTCTTCCTCGACCTCGGCTTCAACAAGACGCAGATCGGCGTGATCGCGAAGACGACCGCGTTCTGGGCAAGCCTCGCGGGCGGGATCGTCGGCGGCGTGTGGCTCGTGAAGATCGGGATCGCACGTGGGTTGTGGATCTTCGGGATCCTGCAGATCGTATCGACACTCGGCTTCGCGTGGCTCGCGAAGGCCGGCGCGCAGCCGGTGCTGATGGCGGCCATCTACGGCTTCGAGACGTTCGCGACCGGCCTCACGCTCGCGGCGTTTACCGCGTACATCGCGAGCACGACCGATCCTCGCTACGCGGCAACGCAGTTCGCGCTGTTGACGAGCCTCTCGTCCGTGCCGCGCACGCTGGCTGCGGCCGGGAGCGGCTACGTCGTCGCGAAGATCGGCTGGTTCGACTACTTTCTCGTCTGCGCGGCGCTCGGCATTCCCGGGATGCTGCTGCTGTTCAAGGTCGCGCCGTGGGGCAGCCGCGCGCAAAACGGCAACAACGGAGTCGCCCGTGCGCAGTGACCGCCGGCGCCGCATCGTGCACGCGACGCACGCCGCGTACGCAGCGTACATCGTCGCGTCGCTGACGCTCGGCGTCGCCGCGCTCGCGCATGCGGCCGACAGCGCCGCGCCGCCCGAAGCGGCGGCGAGCGCGGCGGCGCCGGCTGCACCGACCACGCCGGCGGCGCCGAGCGCCGCCGCGCCCGCGCCGGGCTCCACGCCGGCCGCCGACGCCGCGCAGCCGATCGGCGGCGCTGTCCCCGCGCAACCGTACACGCCGACCCCGCAGCAGATCCGCTTCGGCAACGCGATCGCGTTCCGCACGCTGATGCCGTCACCGCTGCTCGAGCAGCTGACCGCGAGCGAATACATGCAGATCGTGCAGGCCGCCACGCAGAGCGGCCGCCTGCTCGACGCGAACCTGCCGCGCGTCAAGCATCTGCGCGCGATCGTCGCGCGGCTCGCGCCGTATGCGGTCAAGTGGAACGATCGCGTGAAGGGCTGGACGTGGGACGTAAACGCGATCCGCTCGCGCGACATCCGCGTCGCGTGCCTGCCGGGCGGCAAGATACTCGTGTACGGCGGGCTGCTCGACCACATCCGCCTGAACGACGACGAGCTCGGCGTGCTGCTCGCGCACTGCATCGCGCACGCGTTGCGCGAGCATGCGCGCGGGCTGCTGAGCGGCGCGGCGCCGACGTCGCTGCATGCGAGCGCGCCGCCGCCGCCGCTGTTCGGCCTCGGCGATCCGCTGCCGCAGGCGCTGAATCTCGGCGACAAGTTGCAGACGCTGCACTACGACGCGACCGACGAGACCGAAGCCGACGTGATCGGCGGCGACATCGCCGCGCGCGCGGGCTTCGATCCGCGCGCGGCGATCACGCTGTGGGACAAGCTCGCGGTCGCGACGCGCGCGAACCGGAGCACCGGCTTCATCTACACGCATCCGTACAGCGCCGCGCGCCGCCAGGATCTGCTGAACCGGCTGCCGGACCTGATGCCGGTGTACGCGAAGGCAGTCGGCAAGCGTGTCGATACGCTGCCCGATTACGCGGGGATCAGCGCGCAAAGGCGCAAGTTCGCGCGGCGGTGACCCCGCGGCACGCACATCACTCGTAGTCGTAATCGACCGTCAGCGGCGCGTGATCGCTGAACTTGATGTCCTTGAAGATCGACGTGCTTTTCGCGGTACCGGCAACGCCCGGCGTCGCGATCTGGTAATCGATCCGCCACCCGACGTTCTTCGCGTACGCCTGCCCACGGTTGCTCCACCACGTGTACTGCTCGGGCCGGGAATCGAGCGTGCGGAACACGTCGACATAGCCGACGTCGTCGAACAGCTTCGAGAGCCACGCGCGCTCCTCGGGCAGGCAGCCCGAGTTCTTCTGATTGCTTTTCCAGTTCTTGATGTCGATTTCCTTGTGCACGATATTCACGTCGCCGCACAAGATCACCTCGCGCTTCTTCTTCAGCTCCGCCAGATGCGGCATGAACTCATCCATGAAACGGTACTTCGCCTGCTGGCGCTCGTCGCCGCTCGACCCCGACGGCACATACACCGACACGACCGACAGCTTCCCGTAGCGCGCCTCGACGTAGCGCCCTTCGGAATCGAACTCGCTGCTGCCGAAGCCGATGATCACGTCGTCCGGCTCGCGGCGGCTGTACAGGCCGGCACCGCTGTAGCCCTTCTTCTCCGCGTGGTGGAAGTAGCTGGTGAAGCCGTGCGGCTCGACGAATTCGGCCGGCAGATCGTCGGCCGACACCTTGATCTCCTGCACGCACACGCAATCGGCGTTCTGCTCGCCGAGCCATTCGAAGAAGCCTTTCTTCGCGGCCGAACGGATGCCGTTCAGGTTCGCGGTAATCACTCGCAGCATGTTGTGTATCCCGTTGAAAGAGAAAGGGCGGTCAGCGGATCTTCACGCCGGCGAGCTCGGGCTTCGGCGGCGGATAGTCGAGCTCCATGTCCGTCATCGCGCGCAGCAGCAGCTCGGCGATCATCAGGTTGCGATGCGGCTTCGAGTTCGACGGGATCACGTACCACGGCGCATGCTCCGCCGACGTCGCGGCGAGCGCGTCGCGGTACGCGGACTGATACGCATCCCAGTGCTTGCGCGCGTCGAGGTCGCTGATGTCGAACTTCCAGTGCTTGTCCGGATCGTCGATGCGCGCCTGCAGCCGCGCGCGCTGTTCGCCCTTCGAGATGTGCAGGAAGCATTTGACGATCGTCGTGCCGCTCTCGACGAGCATCTCCTCGAACTGGCGGATCTGCCGGTAGCGGCGCACGCACTCGACATGATCGATCGCACCGAGCACGCGCGGCACGAGCACGTCTTCGTAGTGGCTGCGGTTGAAGATCGTGAGCTCGCCCGCGGCCGGCGCCTGCGCATGCACGCGCCACAGGAAGTCGTGCGCGGCCTCGAGCGGCGTCGGCGCCTTGAACGGCACGATCCGCAGCCCGAGCGGATCGACCTCGCGGAACACCGCGCGCACGGTGCCGTCCTTGCCGCTCGTGTCCATCCCCTGCAGCACCAGCAGCACCCGCTTTCTGCGCTGCGTGTGAAGCCGCTCCTGCTGCGCGTCGAGCGCCGCGCCCAGCGCCGCGAGCCGCTCGCGATCGCCGCGCTTCGACCCTTGCGTGAACGGCTTCTTCGCCGGATCGAACGCGTCGAGCGCGAATCCGGCGGCCTTCTTGCTCGTATGGTACGGCACCAGGAAATCGTCGAGCGATGCTCGTTTCGCCATGCGGCCCTCCGTTTGACGTGCGGCGCGATCGAGCGCGCCGCGTACGCTCAGCCGAGCTTCTTCTTCAGCAGTTCGTTGACCTGCGCCGGGTTCGCCTTGCCCTTCGTCGCCTTCATCGCCTGGCCGACCAGCGCGTTGAACGCCTTCTCCTTGCCCGCGCGGAATTCCTCGACCGACTTCGCGTTCGCGGCGAGCACCTCGTCGATGATCGCTTCGAGCGCGCCGGTGTCGGAGATCTGCTTCAGGCCCTTCGCGTCGATGATGCGGTCGGCGGCGGCTTCGTCGGTCGCCTTCTCGTCCCAGATCGTCACGAAGATTTCCTTCGCGATCTTGTTCGAGATCGTGCCGTCCGCGATCCGCTGCAGCACCAGCGCAAGCTGCGCGGCCGACACCGGGCATGCGTCGATGTCGATGCCGTCGCGATTGAGCTGCGACGACACGTCGCCCATCAGCCAGTTCGCGGCGATCTTCGCGTTCGCCGCACCGGCCTTCGCAACGACCGCCTCGAAGTACGCGGCCATCGCCTTGCTCGACGTCAGCACGCCCGCGTCGTACGCGGACACGCCGTACTGCCCGGCGAAGCGCTGCTGCATCGCGGCCGGCAGCTCGGGCATCTCGCCCTTCACCCGCTCGACCCAGTCCGCGCCGATCACGAGCGGCATCAGGTCCGGATCGGGGAAGTAGCGGTAGTCGTGCGCGTCTTCCTTGCTGCGCATCGAGCGCGTCTCGCGCTTGTCCGGATCGTACAGGCGCGTTTCCTGCACGACCTCGCCACCGTCCTCGATCAGCTCGATCTGACGGCGCACTTCGTAGTTGATCGCTTCCTCGAGGAAGCGGAACGAGTTCAGGTTCTTGATCTCCGCGCGCGTGCCGAACTTCTCCTGGCCGACCGGGCGCACCGACACGTTCGCGTCGCAGCGGAACGAGCCTTCCTGCATGTTGCCGTCGCAGATGCCGAGCCACACGACGAGCCCGTGCAGCGCCTTCGCATAGGCCACGGCCTCGGCGGCGCTGCGCATCTCCGGCTCGGTGACGATCTCGAGCAGCGGCGTGCCCGCGCGGTTCAGGTCGATGCCGGTCATCCCGGCGAAGTCCTCGTGCAGCGACTTGCCCGCGTCCTCCTCGAGGTGCGCTCGGGTCAGGTTGATCGTCTTCGAATACGCGTCCTTGCCGGCCTTTTCATTCGCGGGCACCTGGATCGTGATCTGGCCGCCCTGCACGACCGGGATCTCGTACTGGCTGATCTGATAGCCCTTCGGCAGATCCGGATAGAAGTAATTCTTCCGCGCGAACACGCTGCGCGGCGCGACGGTCGCGTCGATCGCGAGGCCAAAGCGGATCGCGCGCTCGACCGCGCCGCGGTTCAGCACCGGCAGCACGCCCGGCAGCGCGAGATCGACCGCGCACGATTGCGTGTTCGGCTCGGCGCCGAACTGCGTCGACGCGCCCGAGAAAATCTTCGAGACGGTCGACAGCTGCGCGTGCGTCTCGAGACCGATAACGACTTCCCATTGAGTCACAGCCATGCTTACACCCCCGCCGGAACTTGCTTGTGCCAATCGGTCGCGCGCTGGTACGCGTCGGCGACCTGCAGCATCCGGGCTTCGTTGAAATAGTTGCCGATGATCTGCAGCCCGACCGGGCGCTTCGCGTTCGCGTCCGCGCCGAAGCCGCACGGCACGCTCATCCCGGGCAGGCCCGCGAGGCTCACCGACAGCGTGTAGATGTCGGCCAGATACATCTGCACCGGATCGTCGCCCTTCGCGCCGATGTCCCACGCGACCGTCGGCGACGCCGGGCCCATGATCACGTCGCACTGCGCGAACGCTTCCTGGAAATCCTGCGCGATGATCCGGCGGATCTTCTGCGCCTGCAGGTAGTACGCATCGTAGTAGCCGTGCGACAGCACGTACGTGCCGACCAGGATCCGGCGCTTCACCTCGGGCCCGAAGCCTTCGGCGCGCGACTTCTTGTACATGTCGAGCAGATCGCGGTATTCGGCCGCGCGATGGCCGTAGCGCACGCCGTCGAAACGCGACAGGTTCGACGACGCCTCGGCCGGCGCGATCACGTAGTAGACCGGAATCGACAGCTCGGTCTTCGGCAGCGACACCGGCACGAGCGTCGCGCCGAGCGCTTCGTACTGTTTCAGGGCCGCATCGATCGCCGCGCGCACGTCGTCGGCCAGGCCCGCGCCGAAGTATTCGTTCGGCAGGCCGATGCGCAGGCCGGCGAGCGGCTTGCCGGCGCTCGCGTCCGGCGTCCACTTCTCGCCGAGATGGCGCGTGAAGTCCTCATCGTCGCGCTCGAGGCTCGTCGAGTCGCGCTCGTCGAAGCCCGCCATCGCGTTCAGCAGCAGCGCGCAGTCGGCCGCGCTCTGCGCCATCGGGCCGCCCTGGTCGAGCGACGACGCGAACGCGATCATCCCGTAGCGCGACACGCGGCCGTACGTCGGCTTGATCCCGGTGATGCCGGCGAACGACGCCGGCTGGCGGATCGAGCCGCCGGTGTCGGTGCCGGTCGCGGCCGGCGCGAGCCGCGCGGCGACCGCGGCCGAGCTGCCGCCCGAGCTGCCGCCGGGCACGGCGTGCGTGTCCCACGGGTTCTTCACCGGGCCGAACGCGGAGTTCTCGTTCGACGAGCCCATCGCGAACTCGTCCATGTTGGTCTTGCCGAGCGTGACCATGCCGGCCGCCTGCAGGCGGGCGACGACGGTCGCGTCGAACGGGCTCTGGTAGCCGGCGAGCATCTTCGAGCCGGCGGTCGAGCGCCAGCCGCGCGTGACGAACACGTCCTTGTGCGCGATCGGCAGGCCGGCGAGCGGGCCGGCGACGCCCTGCGCGAGCGCCGCGTCCGCGGCATTCGCCTGCGCGAGCGTGAGATCGGCGTCGACCTGGATGAACGCGTTCAGGTCGCGCGCCGCGTCGATCCGTTTCAGATAGTGCTGCGCGAGCTCGACGGCCGAGCATTCCTTGGCGTCGAGCGCGGCGCGCAGTTCGGTCAGGCTTTTTGCGTGCATGAAGTGGATTTCCTGGGAATTCTTGGCTTGGCTTGACTTGGGCGCGCGGGCGGGGCACCGGCGCGCGTGGCGTCGAGCGCTTACTCGATCACTTTCGGCACGAGGTAGAGGCCGTCCTGCACCGCGGGCGCCGGGCGCTGGTTGTCGTCGCGGTTCACGGCCTCCGTGACGGCGTCCGTACGCAGACGCTGCGCGACGGCCTGGATCTGCTCGATCGGGTGCGCGAGCGGCGCGATGCCGGCGGTGTCGACCGCCTGCATCTGCTCGACGAGCCCGAAGAATTCGTTCAGCTGGCCGAGCGTGTGCTCGGCGTCGGCGTCGGCCATTTCGAGCCGCGCAAGGTGCGCGATGCGTTTCACATCGGTCAGGGTCAGAGCCATGCGGTCACCGGAAAGACTAGGCTGCGCAGCGTGCGGCAAAACGTCGCTGCGTCAGTGGGTTGGGGGGCGGCGGTCCGCCCACGAAAATCGGGTACGAAGCGGGAAAAATACCCGCCGGTTCGATTCAAATACCGCGAAATTATAAGGTATCATTACGCGTTCGACCCAGACCCGGCCGCCATTTCCCGCAGCTCCGCCCCGCTCGGCGGGCGACGCGGGCGTCATGCGGCCCCGGTAGATTTCCATACGCAGCTTCGCGCTTGAGTGGCGGCCGCATCCCGCCCCGATCCGAGGCTGTTATTTTTTCCGCTGCCGTCCTTCGCCTGAGCACATGCTCCGCAGGGCCGGCCCAGAGCGACACAGGATTCTGAATGTTCGGTTTTTTGCGCAGCTATTTCTCCAACGATCTGGCGATCGACCTCGGCACCGCAAACACCCTGATCTATATGCGCGGCAAGGGCATCGTGCTCGATGAGCCGTCCGTCGTGTCGATCCGCCAGGAAGGCGGCCCGAACGGCAAGAAGACGATTCAGGCGGTCGGCAAGGAAGCCAAGCAGATGCTCGGCAAGGTGCCCGGCAACATCGAGGCGATCCGCCCGATGAAAGACGGCGTGATCGCCGACTTCACGGTCACCGAGCAGATGATCAAGCAGTTCATCAAGCAGGCGCACGAATCGCGGATGTTCTCGCCGTCGCCGCGCATCATCATCTGCGTGCCGTGCGGCTCGACCCAGGTCGAGCGCCGCGCGATCAAGGAAGCGGCCCACGGCGCGGGCGCGTCGCAGGTCTACCTGATCGAGGAACCGATGGCCGCCGCGATCGGCGCGGGCCTGCCGGTGTCGGAGGCGACCGGCTCGATGGTCGTCGATATCGGCGGCGGCACGACCGAAGTCGGCGTGATCTCGCTCGGCGGCATCGTCTACAAGGGCTCGGTGCGCGTCGGCGGCGACAAGTTCGACGAGGCGATCGTCAACTACATCCGCCGCAACTACGGGATGCTGATCGGCGAGCAGACCGCCGAGGCGATCAAGAAGGAGATCGGCTCCGCGTTCCCGGGCTCGGAGGTCAAGGAAATGGAAGTCAAGGGCCGCAACCTGTCCGAAGGCATTCCGCGCAGCTTCACGATCTCGAGCAACGAAATTCTCGAAGCGCTGACCGATCCGCTGAACCAGATCGTGTCGTCGGTGAAGATCGCGCTCGAGCAGACGCCGCCGGAACTCGGCGCGGACATCGCCGAGCGCGGGATGATGCTGACGGGCGGCGGCGCGCTGCTGCGCGACCTCGACCGCCTGCTCGCCGAGGAAACCGGCCTGCCGGTGCTCGTCGCCGAAGATCCGCTCACCTGTGTCGTGCGCGGCTCGGGCATGGCGCTCGAGCGCATGGACAAGCTGGGCAGCATCTTCTCGTACGAGTGATCGTCTGAGCGTCGTCTGACGCACGGCGTGGCCGGCTCGTTCACTTCGATCGAACCGCCGCGCCGTTTGCGCATCTGAATCACCAACCGATCACTCGCGCCCGGCGCCGACCATGGAATTCAGTCCGCCGCCCCTATTCAAGCAAGGCCCGCCCGCCCTCGCGCGGCTCATCTTCTTTGTCGCGCTCGCGCTCGCGCTCCTCGTGTCGGACGCGCGCTTCAACACGCTCGAAATCGTCCGCGGCGTGCTCGGCACCGTGCTCTATCCGCTGCAGCGCGCGGCGCTCGTGCCGCGCGACCTGTTCATGGGCGCGGCCGACATCGCCACGACGGGCGCGACGCTGCGGCAGGAGAACAAGCAACTGCGCACGCGCAACCTGCAGTTGTCGACGCAGGCGAACCAGGCCGCGGTGCTCGTCGCCGAGAACGCGCACCTGCGCGCGGTGCTCGACCTGCGCCAGCACATCGCGACGCAATCGACGCCGGTCGAGATCCAGTACGACACCGCCGATCCGTTCTCGCAGCGGATCGTGATCGGCCAGGGCACGCAGCAGGGGATTCAGCACGGCGCGCCGGTCGTCGACGAGGACGGCGTCGTCGGCCAGGTCACGCGCGTGTTCCCGCTGCAGTCCGAGGTCACGCTGATCACCGACCGCGATCTCGCGATTCCGGTGCAGGTGCTGCGCACCGGGCTGCGCAGCGTGATCTACGGCACGCCGAAAGGCGACACGCTCGACCTGCGCTTCGTGCCGACGAGCGCCGATCTCGTGACCGGCGACGAGCTCGTCACGAGCGGCCTCGACGGCGTCTATCCGCCGGGGCTGCCGGTCGCGAAGGTCGTGCGCGTCGACAAGCTCGCCGACACCGCGTTCGCGCACGTGACCTGCCTGCCGGTCGCGTCGGTGCGCGGCGCGCGGCAGATGCTCGCGCTTCGTTACCAGAACGACATCCCGCCGCGCCCGGCCGAGCCCGATCAGCCCGCGTCCGACGCGAAGGGGGCGAAGGGCGGCAAGAAGGGCGCGAAAGGCGCCGCGAAAGCGGGCGATAAAGCCGGCGACAAGGCGGGCGCGAAGCCGGCGGCGGTATCCACGCCTGCCGCCGTGCCGGCCGCCACGCCGCGCGCCGGCGCGAAGCCGGCCGCCGGGGCAGCGGCGGCGCCCGCGGGCGCGAAGCTCGACGCGAAGCCCGCCGCGCACGCGACGGCCGCGCCCGAAGCGCAGCCCGCGCCGGCCCGCGCCGAGAAGGCCCAGCCCGCGCCGCCGACCGCCGCGCAGCTCCAGGGAGACGAGTGATGAGCCGCCCGCAATACATCCTGCAGCCGGTCAACCCGTCCTTCATCGTGTTCAGCCTCGCGGCCGCGTTCCTGCTGAACCTGATGCCGTGGGGCCGGCTGCCCGGCGTGCCCGACTGCGTCGCGCTCGTGCTGCTGTTCTGGAACATCCACCAGCCGCGCAAGGTCGGGATGGGCGTCGCGTTCGCGCTCGGCATCCTGATGGACGTGCACGACGCGAGCCTGCTCGGCGAGCACGCGCTCGCGTATACGCTGCTGTCGTATGGCGCGATCACGATTCACCGCCGCGTGCTGTGGATGCCGCTCGGCGTGCAGATCCTGTACGTCGCGCCGCTGTTGATCGTCGCGCAGCTCGTGCCGTTCGTGATCCGCCTGCTGATGGGCGCCGCCTTCCCGGGCTGGGGCTATCTCGTCGACGGCTTCGTCGAGGCCGCGCTGTGGCCGGTCGCGAGCCATCTGCTGCTGATGCCGCAGCGCCGTCCGGTCGACCCCGACGACACGCGGCCGATCTGAGCCGCGCCGGAGCAATGACCGAATTCAACGATACCCAGCAGCAGCTATCGAGGTTCCGCGTGCGCGTCGCCGCGGCGGGCCTGTTCGTGTTCGTCTGCTTCGGGCTGCTCGCGAGCCGCTTCTTCTACCTGCAGGTCTGGCAGCACGGCAAGTACGCGCTGCAGGCCGACGAGAACCGCATCTCGGTCGCGCCGATCGTGCCGAACCGCGGGCTCATCATGGACCGCAACGGCGTCGTGCTCGCGAAGAACTACTCCGCGTACACGCTCGAGATCACGCCGTCGAAGCTCGACGACACGCTCGACAACACGATCGACAAGCTCGCCGAGATCGTGCCGATCGACGCGCGCGACCGCCGCCGCTTCAAGAAGCTGCTCGAGGACTCGAAGAACTTCGAAAGCCTGCCGATCCGCACCCGCCTGACCGACGCCGAGGTCGCGCGCTTCACCGCGCAGCGCTACCGCTTCCCCGGCGTCGACGTGCGCGCGCGCCTGTTCCGCCAGTATCCGCTCGGCGACACGGCCGCGCACGTGATCGGCTACATCGGCCGGATCTCGAAGCGCGATCAGGACAGGATCGACGCGATGAGCGACGAGAACGACAGCGATCCGGACACCTACGATCCGCGCCGCGACGCGAACAACTACAAGGGCACCGACTACATCGGCAAGATCGGCGTCGAGCAGAGCTACGAGACCGAGCTGCACGGCGTGACCGGCTTCGAGGAAGTCGAGGTGACCGCGGGCGGGCGCCCAGTGCGCACGCTGTCGCGCACGCAGGCCACGCCGGGCGACAACCTCGTGCTGTCGCTCGACATCGGGCTCCAGCAGATCGCCGAGCAGGCGTTCGCGGGCAAGCGCGGCGCGCTCGTCGCGATCGAGCCGAGCACGGGCGACGTGCTCGCGTTCGTGTCGGCGCCGAGCTTCGATCCGAACTCGTTCGTCGACGGGATCGACCAGCAGACCTGGGACGATCTGAACAACTCGCCGGACAAGCCGCTGTTGAACCGTCCGCTGCACGGTCTCTATCCGCCCGGCTCGACGTACAAGCCGTTCATGGCGCTCGCGGGCCTGACGCTCGGCAAGCGCACGCCGGGCTACACGATCTATGACCCCGGCTACTTCACGTTCGGCAACCACACGTTCCACAACGACGTGCGCACGGGCCAGGGCTCGGTCGACATGGTCAAGGCGATCACGGTGTCGAACGATACGTACTTTTACATGCTCGCGCGCGATCTCGGCGTGACCAACATCGCGAACTTCATGAAGCCGTGGGGTTTCGGCCAGCTGACCGGCATCGACATCGCCGGCGAGGCGCGCGGCGTGCTGCCGTCGCCGGACTGGAAGAAAAAGGCGTTCAAGAAGCCCGCGCTGCAGAAGTGGTACGACGGCGAAACGATCAGCCTCGGGATCGGCCAGGGCTACAACTCGTACACGATCCTGCAGCTCGCGCACGCGACCGCGACGCTCGCGAACAACGGCGTCGTGATGAAGCCGCACCTCGTGAAGGAGATCGAGGATCCGATCACGCGCGAGCGCCATCTGACCGTGCCGAAGGAAAGCGGCGTGATTCCGCTGAAGCCGTCGGACCTCGACGTCGTGAAGCGCGGGATGGAGAACGTGATCCAGAGCCCGTCCGGCACCGCGTACAGCGTGTTCCGCGGCGTGCCGTACCTCGCGGCCGGCAAGACCGGCACCGCGCAGGTGTTCTCGCTGCAGGGCGCGAAATACACGAGCCATATGCTCGCCGAGCATCTGCGCGACCACGCGCTGTTCATCGCGTACGCGCCCGCCGACCATCCGAAGATCGCGGTCGCGCTGATCGTCGAGAACGGCGGCTGGGGCGCACAGGCCGCGGCGCCGATCGCGCGGCGCGTGCTCGACTTCTATCTCGTCGACGAGCAGAACAAGCAGAACGAGGCGGCCGCGGTGGCCGCCGCCGCGTCGGCGACCGAGCCGATCAACGCGCCGGTGATCGGCGATGCGAACAAGCCGGTCGCAGTCGCGGCCGGTTTCACCGCGCTGCCGCAGCCGGTCGTGCCGGCGCCCGCGAGCGCGGTGGATGCCGCGTCGGGTGCATCCGCCGCGTCGGGCGCTGCGGGTTTGGCCTCGGCGGCCGGTGCGGCCGGCTCGAGCGCGCCGCAGGCGGGAGCCGACGCCGCTTCGGCCAGCTCCGCGCCGCTCGCGGCGAACGTGCTGTCGAACCGCCGCGCGGCGCTGCTGCACCGCAAGCCGCACCGCGTGCCGCCGGCGAGCGACGCGCAGCCGTACGCGGCCGCGCCGCGTGAAGACAATCGTGCGACGCCCGCCGCGAAAGGCGCGGGCGCCGCCGCTCATTGACGGAGAAAGGCATGCAATTCGACAAGCGCGCCTGGATCGACAAGGTCAGGCAGATGTTCGCGGGCTTCGACCGCCCGCTCGCGCTGATCGTGTTCCTGCTGCTGTGCGTCGGGATCGTCACGCTGTACAGCGCGACGATCGACATGCCCGGCAAGGTCGAGGACCAGCTCCGCAACATCATGCTCACGTTCGTGCTGATGTGGGCGATCGCGAACATCCCGCCGCAGTCGCTGATGCGCTTCGCGGTGCCGCTCTATTCGTTCGGTGTCGCGTTACTGATCGCGGTCGCGCTGTTCGGCGTGACGAAGAAGGGCGCGAAGCGCTGGCTGAACGTCGGCGTCGTGATCCAGCCGTCCGAGGTGCTGAAGATCGCGACGCCGCTGATGCTCGCGTGGTACTACCAGCGCCGCGAAGGCGGCCTGCGCTGGTACGACTTCGCGGCCGGCTTCGTGATCCTGCTCGTGCCCGTCGCGCTGATCGCGAAGCAGCCGGACCTCGGCACCGCGATGCTCGTGTTCGCGACCGGCCTGTTCGTGATCTATCTCGCGGGGCTGTCGTTCAAGCTGATCGTGCCGGTGCTGGCCGCGGGCGTGATCGCGGTCGCGATGATCGCGACGTTCGAATCGCGGATCTGCCAGCCGCAGGTGCAGTGGCCGCTGATGCACGACTACCAGAAGCACCGCGTGTGCACGCTGCTCGACCCGACGTCCGACCCGCTCGGCAAGGGCTTCCACACGATCCAGGCGGTGATCGCGATCGGCTCCGGCGGGCCGGTCGGCAAGGGCTATCTGAAGGGCACGCAGGCGCACCTCGAGTTCATCCCCGAAAAGCACACCGACTTCATCTTCGCGGTGTTCTCCGAGGAGTTCGGCCTCGTCGGCGGCCTCGTGCTGCTGACGCTGTACATGGCGCTGATCGTGCGCGGGCTGTTCATCTCCGCGCAGGGCTCGACGCAGTTCGCGCGGCTGCTCGCCGGGTCGCTGACGCTCGGCTTCTTCGTGTACGCGTTCGTCAACGTCGGGATGGTGAGCGGCGTGCTGCCGGTCGTCGGCGTGCCGCTGCCGTTCATGAGCTACGGCGGCACCGCGCTGATCACGCTCGGGGTCGCGATCGGGATGATCATGAGCGTCGGGCGGCAAAGAAGGCTGATGAAGAGTTGAGTGGGGCCGGCGGCGCGCTCCGCTACTGCGGCGTCCGGTGCGGGCTCGCGTCCGACGCGCCGTGCGCGCCGCCTTCGTGCGCCGCATGCTCGGCCCTCAGCCGCGCGCTCAGCCCTTCGTATTTCAGCGCCGCGGTCTCGTCGCCCTGCGCGGCCGCGGCCGCGTAATACGCGCGCGCGATGTTCAGATTGCGTTCGACCCCGTCGCCGCCGCGCTCGTAGAACGACGCGGTCACGTACTGCGCGGTCGGCTCGCCCGCATCGGCGGCCTGCTTGTACCAGATGAACGCCTGCCGGTTGTCGCGCGGCGTCCCCCGCCCGTCGAGGAACTGGTTCGCGAGCGCGAGCTCCGCCTGCACGTGCCCCTGCCGCGCCGCCTTCAGGAACCAGCGGTGCGCCTCGGCCGGATCGCGCGCGACGAAATCGCCGTCGTCGAACATCCGTCCGTACACGTACTGCGCCTGCGACATGTTCGCGCCCGCCGCGCGCTTCAGCCAGCGCAGCCCTTCGTCGACGTTCGCGCTCACGCCTTCGCCGGTCAGCAGCATCATCGCGTAGTCGAACTGCGCGAGGCGATCGCCGCGCTCGGCCGCATCGCGGAACTGCACCAGCGCCGCGCGGGTGTTGCCGGCGTTGTAGTCGGCAATCGCCGACGCGGTCTCGCTTTTCGCGTCCGGCTGCGCGTGGCCGCCGGACGCCTGCGCGAACGCGTCGCCGGTCCCGGCGATGCCCGCGATGCCCGCGACACCGGCTACGCCCAGCGAAAGCGCCGCGCCGGCGCTCAATGCACGCATCGCGCCTGTTGCACGCATCGCCGCCCGGCGGCACACGCGCCCGATTCCGTTCATGACCTCACCTCCTGCAGCGCCTGCCGCGTCGCGCGCAACAGCCAGCTCACGTCGGCGGACAGCGCGATCAGCCGGAAGCCGGCCTCGCGATACTGTCGCGCCGACGCCGTATCGTTCGCGAAGATCCCGACCGCGACGCCCGCCTGCCGGCCCGCCGCGAGCACGCGCGCGATCGCCGATTCGACGTCCGGATGGCGCGCATCGCCGAGATGCCCGAGGCTCGCGGACAGGTCGCCGGGGCCGACGAACAGGCCATCGATGCCCGGCGTCGCGGCGATCCGCTCGACCTGGTCGACGCCGCGCGCCGACTCGATCTGCGCGATCACCGCGATCTGCGCGTTCGCGGTCGGTAGATAATCGCGCCGCATCCCGTACGCGCTCGCGCGGACGATCCCGGCGACGCCGCGCAACCCGTCCGGCGCATCCGGCGACGGATAGCGCGTGAGGCGCACCGCGTGCGCGGCGTCGTCGGGCGTGTCGATCGTCGGGAACATCAGCGTGCGCGCGCCCGCGTCGAGCGCGCGCTTCACGAGCCACGCGTCGCGCGCCGGCACGCGCACCACCGGCTCGCCCGGCAGATGCGCGGCGGCCAGCGCGCGCAGTTGCGACGCAACGTCGTGGCTGTCGTTCGGCGCGTGCTCCATGTCGATGCAGAGCCAGTCGAAACCCGCATGCGCGAGCGCTTCGGCGGCCGCGTCGCTCGCGAGCGTCAGCCACAGGCCGAACATCGGTTCGTCACCGTCGTGCAGACGCTGTTTGAGAGAGTTCGTGAACGTGCTCATCGACGGCCTCCTGGCGGGCGTGCGGATGGATCGGGCGAGCGGCGGCGCACCGGCGGGCCCGGCGCGATCGCGTCAACGGCTTGGTCGGACGAGCCGGTCGAATATGACGCGCTTGCGCCAAACGCGGTTGGCTAGATGCGGTTGGCTAGACACGGCCGGCTAGACGCGCTTGCGCCAGACGCGGCTGGCACCGATCGCGCCGCGACGAAACGATCATAGCGCGGCGGGCAGGTGATGCGCAGGAAGCGGGAAGACAGGACCGGCACGAACCGGCCCCGAAAGACAGGAAAACGAAGGAGATCAGCGGCCGGGTTCGCGCTCGACGTCGGCCCAGCAGTTCGGCGTTTCGTACAGGCGCACGCGCTCGAGGCGCAGATTGATGCCGTAATGCGCGTCGTACACGTTCGCGAGAATGTCGAACGCGATCGCCGCGAGGTTCTCGACGGTCGGAATGCGGTCGAGCACGACGGTCTTGTGGTCCGCCATCTGCTCGAGGAACGCGCGCACGACGTCGTCGCGCGCATAGACGAGAAACGCGTGATCCCACTTGCCGACCAGGTGCTCCATCGCGAGCGCCTTCACGTCGGCGAAATCCATCACCATCCCGCGATCGGGCGCGCCCTCGACATCGACGAGATCGCCCCGCAGCGTGACTTCGAGCACGTAGCGATGCCCGTGCAGGTTCCGGCACTGGCTGCGGTGATCGGGGATGCGGTGGCCCGCGTCGAATTCGAGTTTTCGGGTAATCAGCACGATGTCAGGAGCGGTGGCTCAGGGAATGTTCAGATATTTGTGGGTTTGCATCGACAGGCGCCACTGCGGATGACGCTTGCACCAGTCGATCGCGAGCTTCGTGTTCAGGTCGCGCGACGGACCGTCCATCGGCTGCACGAGGAAATGCTCGAAGTCGAGCTTCGCGTAGTCGGCCAGGCGCTGGTTGTCCTGCGGGATCACGACCTTCAGCTCGTTGCCCTTCGTGACGACGAGCGGCGCATCGGCCTTCGGGCTCACGCAGACCCAGTCGATCGACTCGAGCACCGGCAGCGAGCCGTTCGTCTCGATCGCGATCTCGAAGCCGGCCGCGTGCAGCGCGTCGGCGAGCGGCGCGTCGAGCTGCAGCATCGGCTCGCCGCCGGTGCAGACGACGAAGCGATGCGTCTCGCCTTCCGGCCACAGGCTCGCGACCTTCGCGGCGAGTTCGGCGGCGCTCTGGTACTTGCCGCCGTTCTCGCCGTCGGTGCCGACGAAATCGGTGTCGCAGAAGCGGCACACCGCATCCGCACGGTCCTCTTCGCGGCCCGACCACAGGTTGCAGCCGGCGAACCGGCAAAACACGGCCGGGCGTCCGGCGTTCGCGCCCTCGCCCTGCAACGTGTAGAAAATTTCCTTGACCGCGTAAGTCATCGTTCCTCGTCCGGCTCGCGCCGTTCGTCGTCCATCAAACCATCACATTCACCGCGCGCCGCGCGTCACGGTGCTTCCGTCACCGGCTCGCCCTTCAGATACGCTTCGTAGCCGCGCTTGCGCAGCCTGCACGCCGGACATTCGCCACAGCCGAAGCCCCAGTCGTGCAGCTCCGCGCGCTCGCCGACGTAGCACGTGTGCGTCTCGACGCGAATCAACTCGACGAGCGCTTCGCCGCCGAGCTGCTCGGCGAGGCGCCACGTGTCGGCCTTGTCGAGCCACATCAGCGGCGTCTCGAGCACGACGCGCGTGTCCATCCCGAGATTCAACGCGACCTGCAGCGCCTTCATCGTATCGTCGCGGCAGTCCGGATAGCCGGAGAAGTCGGTCTCGCACATCCCGCCGATCAGCACGCGCAGGCCACGCCGATAGGCGACCGCCGCGGCGATCGTCATGAACAGCAGGTTGCGGCCCGGCACGAACGTGTTCGGCAGGCCGTTCGCGGCAGTCTCGATCTCGATCGAGCGCGTCATCGCGGTATCGCTGATCGCGCCGAGCACCGACAGGTCGATCATGTGATCGTCGCCGAGCCGTTCGTCCCAGTGCGGAAACTCGCGCCGCAACGCATCGCGCACGCCTTCGCGGCACTCGAGCTCGACGCGGTGGCGCTGGCCGTAGTCGAAGCCGAGCGTCTCGACCGTCTGATAGCGCTCGAGCGCCCATGCGACGCACGTCGCCGAATCCTGCCCGCCCGAAAACAACACGAGCGCGCCGTCCTTAGCGTCTGTCCGAATCACCGTGATACTCCGTGAATATGTAGGCTCGCGTCGCGCTGCGCCCCGGCGGCCGGCTGCCGCCGGACGGTCCGACGCGTGCCGGCGATGCGCCGGCTCGACCAGTATAGGCAGCGCCGCCGGCGTCGAAGACGGCCGGCGGTTATACCGCCGATCGCGCGAAATTCGGCGCCGCGTCTTGCCCGGACAGACCTTTGCTGCGCGGACGCCACGCGCTTAAGTCATTGAGCGGGCTCGGATTTTATCACGCCGCGCCGAAATCGGCCGCCGCGCCGCCACGGCACCCGTCACAAGCGAAAAACCCCAAGAACCTGACGATTCTTGGGGTTGGATACTTGGTGGCCTGGGACGGAATCGAACCATCGACACGCGGATTTTCAATCCGCTGCTCTACCAACTGAGCTACCGGGCCAACGAAGAAAAGAGAGTATAGCGACCTTTCCCACGCCCCTCAAGCGTTTTCGCGAAATTTTTTACATCGCACCTTCGGACGGCTTCTTGCCGAGCTCGACACCGAGCTGCTTCAGCTTGCGGTACAGGTGCGTGCGCTCGAGGCCCGTCTTCTCGGCGACGCGCGTCATGCTGCCGTTCTCGCGCGCGAGGTGATACTCGAAGTACGCGCGCTCGAACGCGTCGCGCGCCTCGCGCAGCGGGATGTCGAACGGAATCGCCGCCGTCTGGCCCGCGAGGCCGAGCGCGGCGGCGACGTCGTCGCCAAGCGTCGGCAGCGCCGCCGCGGACGCGACCGTCGCCGGCCCGGCCGCCGTCTTCGCCGCCGAGTTCACCGGCAATGGCGACGCGCCGCGCGCGAGCCCGTGCTCGACCGACTTCAGCAGCTTCTGCAGCGCGATCGGCTTCTCGAGGAAATCGAGCGCGCCGATCTTCGTCGCCTCGACCGCCGTGTCGATCGTCGCGTGCCCGGACATCATGATGACCGGCATCGTCAGCTGCCCGTGGCTCGCCCACTCCTTCAGCAGCGACACGCCGTCGGTGTCGGGCATCCAGATGTCGAGCAGGACGAGATCGGGCGCCTGATTCAGGCGGTACGCCCGCGCGGCCTGCGCGTTCTCCGCCACTTCGACGACATGGCCTTCGTCGCTGAGGATCTCCGAGAGCAATTCCCGGATGCCCATTTCATCATCTACCACCAGGATGGTTGCCATTTACGCTGCCTTTGTCTGCACAGTTGCTTTTGTCTTTGCAAGCGCCGCCGCTCGCTGCACTCCATCGTCGGAGCCCGGCAGATCATCCGCCAGTTGCAGGAACAGGATCGACACCTGCGCGCCCTCGACGGTCTCGCCGTGCATCCGGTTGCGCAGATCGATTCGCGCACCGTGCTCGTCGACGATCTTCTTCACCGTGGCGAGCCCGAGGCCCGTGCCCTTCGACTTCGTCGTCACGTAAGGCTCGAATGCGCGCGTCAGAATGCGCGCCGGAAAGCCCGGCCCGTTGTCGGACACGGTGAGGCGCACCGCGACGCGCGTTTTGCCCTCGGCGTCGGGATCGCCATATTCTACTGTCTTGGTTTCGAGCAACACACGTGGATGCTCGACTTCGGCGACCGAATCCTGCGCATTCTGCAGCAGGTTGTGGATCACCTGCCGCAATTGCGTCGCGTCGCCGCGAATCACCGGCAGCGGCGCCTGCTCGACGACGATCGTGCTCTTGCCCTCGCCGACGCCATACAGGCTCAGCACCTCGCTGACCAGATCGTTCAACTGCAGGTTCGCGAGCACCGCCGGCGGCGTGCGCGCGTATTCGCGGAAATCGTCGACCATCCGCTTCATCGCGGCGACCTGGTTGACGATCGTCGTCGCGCCGCGCTTGAGCACATCCGCGTCATGCGGCTCCAGCTTGTCGTGCAGCTTCATCTGCAGTCGCTCGGCGGACAGCTGGATCGGCGTCAGCGGATTCTTGATCTCGTGCGCAAGCCGGCGCGCGACCTCGCCCCACGCGACCGAACGCTGCGCGGAGATCACGTCGGAGATGTCGTCGAACACGACGACGTAGCCGGACGTCTGCGGATCGTCCGCGCGCGCCTCGGCGGCCGACACGAGCCGCGTGCCGCGCACGAGCAGCGTCAGCGGATCGGCCTCGCCCGGCAGCTCAACCGCGAACTGCTGCTGCCAGTGGCCGCGATCGCTCTCGCCGCCGGCCGACGCGGCCTCGCGATCCGCGAACGCCTTGCGCACCATCGCGCCGAACCCGGCGGCGACGCCGATCTGGTCCAGCGTCGCGCCGATCAGGCCGTTGAACGGCTGCCGGAAGATCCGCTCGGCGCCGCGGTTCGCGGTCGTCAGCCGGAACTGGCGGTCGAGCACGAACACGCCAGCGGTCAGGTTCGCGAGAATGCTTTCGAGATAGGTCTTCGAATGCTCGAGCGCGACCCGGTTGCGCTCGACCGCGAGGCGCGCCTCGGAGAGCTGGCGCGTCATCGCGTTGAACGATTGCGTGAGGAAGCCGAGCTCGTCGCGCGTCTTGATCTCGCGCTTCGGCGTGTAGTCGCCCTCGGCGACCTCCTTCGTGCCCTGCGCAAGCAGGAACAGCGGCCGCGCGAGCTGGTTGCCGAGCGCGAGCGCGAGCATCATTGCGATGAACGTCGCGAGGAACAGCGCGAGCGTCAGCGTGCCGATGTACATCTTGCGCAGGCCGGTGCGGCCGAGCGCCTTCTCCTGATATTCGCGATACGCGCGCTGCACCGCGTCCGCATTGCGCGCGAGCGTCGTCGACACCGGCTGCGTGAGCTGCAGATAGCGCTCGGCCGGCTGCAACAGCGACGTGCTCGCATCCGGAATGCGCCGCACGACGCGCAGCCTCAGCGCCCCCTTCGCGCCATGCGCGCGCGGATCGCCGTCGACCTCGCCCTCGATCGCCGCGTAGCCGCCGTGCTCACGCGCCTGGCTCAGCATCAGATCCGTCGGCAGGTCGTCCGGGATCAACGCGGCGAAGTTGCCGGACGCCTGCGCGACGATGTGCAGGCCGGGCGTGGCGCCCGTGCCGCCGCGGTCCGGCTCGACGATCGTCGCGTCCTGCACGCCGAACTGGTCGCGCAGCCGCAGCAGCGTCAGCGTCGTGCCGTTCGAATTCGTGTCGGCGCTCGCGAGCTGGTCGGCCATCAGCCGCGACTTCGTCTGCAGATCCGACAGCGACGCGTCGAGCATCCCGCGGCCGAGGTTCAGGCCGGCGGTCAGCGCGGTCTCGACGTTCACATCGAACCACGATTCGATGCTGCGCGACACGAACTGGTACGACACGATGTAGATGATTCCGCCCGGCACGACGCCGACGAGCGCGAAGAACACCGCGAGCTTCGCGAGCAGCCGCGTGCCGAACTTGCCGCGCCGCAGCCGCACGACGATCATCGCGATCAGCCCGACGACGACGAGCAGGAACACGAGCGCGACGATGATGTTCGTCGCGTAGAGCCACGAGTAGTACCGGTCGAAGAATTCGGTGTTCGCGCTCGCGGCCGCGAGCAGCACGAGCAGCAGCAGCGCGGTGAGCGCGACCGTCGACACGATCACGCGAATCAGGAGGCTTTTTCCGCTCGTCTCGCGGCGCACTTTATTTAGCACGTTCGGCCACCGTGAAGTTGAAGCGCTTCCAGTCGGACGCGAGCGTCCAGTCGCGATTGTTCACCGCGTCGACCTGGAACGGCTTCGGCATCAGCGCGGTGTCGAGCTGCATCCGCACCGACGCGGTGTACGTCTCGCCCTGCGCGACCTGGCCGCGGTCGATCACGTGCCACGACGTCACGTGCTTGATCACCGCGAGCGCCTCGGCGAGCGACGCGAAACCGAGCTGCAGGCCGCCCGTCGACACGCGGTATTCGCGCGTGAGCGGCTGGAACGACAGGCGGATCGTCTGCGTAACCGACACCGGCTGCTCGTCGAACCAGTACCAGCGCGCGCGGGTCAGCTCGAAATCGGTCGTGAAGTACAGCGGGATGCCCTTGTTGACCGCATCCTCGAGGCTGTTGTTGAGCTCGAAGTCGAAACGGGCATCGAGGCTCCAGCCGCCGCCGTCGGATTGCAGCGACGCGCGCTGCACGGCGATCGAATCGGCCCGCGCCGGCGCCGCGACGGCGAGACACAGCGCCAGCGCGATCATCAGCGCGGCCGCGAGCCGGAGTGGAAAAAGGTGTTTGATGGTCACCGTTTCTGAAACCGCGCGTAGAAAAATCCGTCGTGATCGGTGTTCTGGTCAGGCCCGCTGGACGCGGTGGGCAGCAGCTGGCCGGGAGCGTCCAATCGTACCGCATCTTCAAACGCGCCTCCAAACCACGCCGCCTGCATCTCGCCCTCTTCCGGAAAGATCGAGCACGTAACGTACAGCAATTCGCCGCCTGGTTTCACGAGCGGCCACAGCGCGGACACAATGCGCCGCTGTTCGGCGACGAGCGCCGGAATGTCGGCCGCGCGACGCAGCCAGCGGATGTCCGGATGGCGGCGCACGATGCCCGACGCCGAGCACGGGACGTCCGCGAGCACGCGGTCGAACGGCCGGCCGTCGTACCACTGCGCGGGCGCGCCGGCATCGCCGACACACACGTCGGCGACGAGCGACAGGCGCGCGAGGTTCTCGCCGATGCGCGCGGCGCGCGTCGCGTCGCTCTCGAGCGCGACGACCTCGACGTCCGCGAGCTCGAGGATATGGCCGGTCTTGCCGCCCGGCGCCGCGCACGCGTCGAGCACGCGCATCCCGTCGGCCGCGCCGAGTTGCTCGGCGGCGAGCTGCGCGCCCGCGTCCTGCACCGACACGACGCCGTCGGCGAAGCCGGGAATACGCTCGACCGGCAGCGGCGACGCGAGCCGCACCGCGTGCGCGCCGACCTGGGTCGCGTCGATCCCGTGCTCGCGCAGCGACGCGAGATACGCGTCGACGGTCGTGCGGCGCGCGTTCACGCGCAGCGTCAGCGGGCCGGGCCGGTCGCCCGCCGCGAGGATCGCCTGCCAGTCACTCGGCCACGCGCGCTCGACCGCGTCGATCCACCAGCGGCGGTAATTCCAGCGCGCGGCCGGATCGGCCTGCAACGCGGCGACGAGCGCGTCTCGCTCGCGCAGGAAGCGCCGCAGCACCGCGTTGACGAGCCCTTTCGCGAACACGAACTCGCGCCGCGCGCCAATCGTGGTCACCGCCTGGTCGACGATGGTGAAGGGCGGATACGCGGCGGCGTCCGCGTCGTCGAGCAGCAGCGCGAACGAGACCGCGAGCACGGCACGAATATGCGCCGGCGGCGCCTTGCTGACGAGTCGGCCGATCAGCCAATCCACGCTGCCGAGACGCCGCATCGTCCGATACGCGATGTCCTGCGTCGCGCCGCGCGCCGCGCTTTGCGCGATGGGCGCCATGCCGGCGATCGTCGCGGCGAGCGCGGCCGGCAGCGCGGTACCGCGCTCGACCGCGTCGATCGCCTGCGCGGCCGCATCGAGCGCGAAGCCGAGCGAATCGGGCGCGAGATGCAGTGCGGAAAGACGCGCCGGGCGGCCGGGCGAGGATTGGGCGGAAGAGCGTGGTCGTGTCATCGAGTCTTGGCGTCTGCGAGCAGCGGGATCGTCGCGGCGCAACGCCGCTGCGATCCCAAACCGGGCATTGTAGCGCGCGGGGCTTGCGTCGCTTGGCGAGACCACACCGGGAGCACGCGGCGCAAGCGTGACGCCGAACCGACGTGCCGTGACCGATCATCATCTTTACGAGGAACGCATGAAAACTGATAACGTCGACAGGGTGGCCTAGGGAAAACCCACCATGCTACATTCCTTCACCACTTTGGTCAGAGGAATGCTGAATGAGTTTCGCGTTTATCCGGGAGGGCGATTCAACCTCCCACGGCGGGAAGATCCTGACCTGCTCACCGTTGAACAAATCCGATGACAAAGCGATCGCGCTACTGGGCGACATGGTGTCGTGCCCACGCTGCGGTGGAGTGTTCCCCATCGTCACCGTGAAGCCACTGGGCGTTAGTTTCGATGGCCGCCCGGTTGCGTCACACGGGGATGTCACCGCGTGTGGAGCAACCTTGATCGCTTCGCAAAACACCACTACGGCGTCCCCGACGTCCGGTCCCGGCGGCGCCATTGGTGGTGGGAAGAGCGTCCTGCCCGAGACCAACCCGCAGACGCCCCACCGCGGACGCTTCCAGGTGCTCGACGACACCACCCGTCAGCCGGTCGCCGGTCACTCGTATACCGTGCGCTCTGCGGACGGACGGGTGGTCCAAGGGAAAACGGACACCAAAGGGTTTACCGACTGGCTGGACGGTCATGACGCCTTGTCGTTGACCTTCAACCAGCCTGGGAGCGAGGGCGTCGCATGAGCGACTACGGTCCGGGTTCCGCGATCGGTGGGATGTCGCCCGAGGGTCAAACGACCCGGGTCGGGGTCAACGGTCGCCTCTCGAAGAAAGACCGCGTGGTGCTGTGCCAGGTACTCTGCAAGTGCAAGAAGATCGGCGTCGCCACGCGGAACGGTCGAATCCAGCGCCAGAAATGCGTGCAGCAACGCTTGGACTTCGCGAACGAGACTTCCCGGATGGAGACGGGAACACCGACCGAGTACCGCCCCGAGCAGACGTACGACATGAAAGCCGTGCCGCCGGAGCCGGTGACTGACCCGGAAGATCCGCTGCGCCCCCATTCGGATCTGCGACAATGGATCGAGGACTTCTGGCCCGGCGGTCGGGAGATGTACAAAGCGGGGGCTGGGAACCTGCGCCGCCCGGACGTGGTGATCGTCAACGACCCCACGCAACCGCCGGTGCAATCGAACATCAAGCAGGTCGTCGAGTTCAAGTTCCCTCCCGACGATTACGGACGCAACCAGGAACGGGATTACGTCCGCATCGCGGGATCGCGGTCGAAGTTCGTGCCGCTCGGCCCGGCCGAATGCGGTTGTGGTGACGACGAACCGGACGGTGAAAAATCCAGCCAGCGACAGTCCAAATCGTCGTCCGACATGGACGAACTGCTGGGCGGAAGCAGCGGACACTCGATGTCGAGCGGGAGCGGATTTCCGCCCGCGCTGCCACCGTTGCCGCCGGTGCCCGCCTTCCCGTGATGGAACGATGAGACATGACTGAAGACGAGATCAAACGCTGGATCGCGGACCCTCGCCGTGCGGACACCCTGCCGTTTGGTGTGTATGAGCCGGCGTACCGGAAAGGGATCACGGGCGCCGCGCTCGTGGTGCGTGGCGTCGTGTATTTCCGTGACGGTCACACGCCCGCCGTGCGCACCGCAATCGTGAAGTGCTTCGAGCAGTACCGCGCGACGATCGACGAGTATTTCCACGCGCTACAGGTCGCCGCCGGGGAAAAACCGTCGAAGGACGGTCCGCTGCGGTGGTTTTACACCGAGGGCGAGCAGCCCATGTTGCTCGACAAGGCCCCCGGTCTCGACGCACTAGCGAAGACGGTGCCCGCCGACGAAGCACTGGTTGCGCAGGTCACAAGCGCCGCCCACAAACTCGCGACAGGGTTGTACGAGTTCGCCGTGTTCACGATCGCGGACTGGCAAGCGAAGCTCAACCGCGGGATGGACGTACTCGATTTCACGGTGCCTCGAGCCTTCCTCGAACAACGCCCGGGCGTGTTCCAGGCGCTGTTCGCCGCCTTCTGCGAAGCCTTGCCAACGGTCCACGGACACGCGGGTTTCGCGGTCAACGTCCCACCAATGGGGCGTGACCCGAACGAAGCGAGCGAGTATTTCTATGCGCGCCGCTACGGACCGGGGATCGATGTGGGTGATCCGATGGGTGTAAGTACCGTCGATCTGATCGGCAAGATCAAAACCGTGGATTGGATCGTCGCGCTGGACGGTGAACTCGTGCGCGCGGCCGGCGGTTCGCCGTCGCTCACGCTGCCGCCTGACTGGTACGTACGCCAGCCCTTGGGCGACGGCGGTTTGATCATTCAAGCCGGGGTTGCCCCGCAATCCGGCATTTCCGCCGGACCGGGCAAGCCACCGCTGCCACCGCCCGCGTACGTGCTACTCAACGCCGCGCTGCGCCCCATCGTTGCCGATAAGATGGACATCCTCCAAAGCGGAACGCTTGACAGTACCGCGCCGCTCCTGAACACCACCGTGGCAACGGAAGCCTGGTTGCGGAGGTTTGACCTGCCCCCCGTCCAGGTGACCGAGCAATGGCGCGAGCTGCACAAAACTCCGACCGTCACGGACAGCAAAGTCGTCGTCGCACGCAACCTCCATCGTCTACGGAAGGCGATGGGGCTACCCGACGCCACCACGCCGAACGGCATGGGGTACGACGGTGGATCGCCGGGCTAACGCCTCTCCTGAGTTACGCAATGGGCGACGACGGGTTCAAGGTGGCCGCTTCGCGATCCGTCGCGTGCTGTACATGGCCACGTTGACCGCGACACGCTACAACCCCGCCATCAGAGCCTTCTTCAACGCCTGAAGGCCGCCGGCAAACTGTCCAAGGTCGCGCTCGTTGCCTGCATGCGCAAGCTCCTGACCGTGCTCAATGCCATGGTCAAAATCAACACACCTTGGGACGATTCACTTCATCGGGCTTGACGCGGAAGAAGGTTACTCAGTCGAAGCGCCCGGTGCGCGCCATCTCCATCAGACGCGCGATACGCTCCTCGGTCGCCGGGTGCGTCGAGAACAGATTCTGCAGACCGCCGCCATGCAGCGGATTCATGATCATCATCTGCGCGGTGGCCGGATGGGCCTCGGCGGCCGGGAACGGGATGCCCGCCGCATAGCGGTGGATCTTGTCGAGCGCCGACGCGAGCGCCTGCGGATCGCCGGAGATCTGCGCACCGCCGCGGTCCGCCTCGAACTCGCGGGCACGCGAAATCGCCATCTGGATCAGCGCGCCGGCGATCGGCGCGAGCAGCGCGACGGCGATGCCGGCGATCGGATTGGCCGGCCGGCCGTTCTCGTCGCGGCCGCCGAAGAACATCGCGAAGTTCGCGAGCGCCGAGATCGCGCCCGCCATCGTCGCGGTGATCGTCGAGATCAGGATATCGCGATGCTTCACGTGCGCGAGCTCGTGCGCCATCACGCCGCGCATCTCGCGCTCGGACAGCACGCGCAGAATGCCGGTCGTCGCCGCCACGGCCGCGTGCTCCGGATTGCGGCCGGTCGCGAACGCGTTCGGCGCATCCTCGTTGATCAGATAGACGCGCGGCATCGGCAGATCCGCGCGCGTCGCAAGCTCCCGCACCATCCGGTAGAACTGCGGCGCCGTGTTCTCGTCGACTTCCTGAGCGTTGTACATGCTCAGCACCATCTTGTCGGAGAACCAGTACGAAAAGAAATTCATGCCGAGCGCGAACAGCAGCGCGATCGTCATCCCGCGCGACCCGCCGATCATGCCGCCGATCGCGATGAACAGCGCCGTGATCGCGGCCATCAGGACCGCCGTCTTGACCCAATTGAACATACATCCACTCCTTGTCCGAATGCGGCTACCGCCGCGCGCCCGGGCCGGGCGCGGCGATGATTGTAAGCGTTTCGTTAGATAAGGGCGGAGCGCGGAAATTCAATCTCAACGCCGCGACATCGCGAGCTTGAGGCCAAGCCCGACGAACGCACTGCCGACCGTGCGGTCGAGCCACTTCCTGACGCCGGGCTTGCCGGAAAAACGCCGCGTGACGCTGCCGGCGATCCAGGCGATCAGGCTGTTCCAGATCGTGCTCATCACGACGAACACCGCGCCGAGCGACAGGAACGCGAGCGTCTTGTGCGCGCTATCCGTCGACACGAACTGCGGGAAGAACGACACAAAGAACAACACGACCTTCGGATTCAGCACGTTCGTCAGGAAACCCTGCTGGAAAAGCTGGCGCAGCGTCCTCGCCGTGCCGCGCGGCGCGACCGGCGCGGCGGCCTGCTTCGCGACGATCATCTTCACGCCCAGATAAATCAGGTACGCGGCGCCGATCAGCTTGACCACGGTGAACGCCGCGGCCGACGCCGCGAGCAGCGCGGTCAGGCCGAACGCGCAGGCGAGCGCGTGCACGCAGCAGCCCGCCGAGATGCCGAGCGCGGACATCAGTCCCGCGCCGCGCCCTTGCGCGACGCTGCGGCCGACGATGTACGCGGTGTCCGGGCCGGGCGTGATGTTCAGCAGAAAGACGGCCAGGATGAAGAAACCGAAGTGAGTGATGCCAAGCATGGGAACCTCGGAACCGGGTGAACGCACGGAAATTCTACGCGCGTGCACCACGCCGTGCGACTCGGCCGTTCGGCCGATTGCGCACCGCGCGCGGTGCGTGTCGAATGACGGGCAGAACGGCTATCAGCCCACCTCGGCGCCCGCCTCGGGCAACGCGAAGCGCTGCCCGGCGGCGAGCGGCGCGCCGGCCAGGAATTCGCGCGCGGGCAGCCGCTTGCCGCCCGGCTTCTGCAGTTGCGTGACCCGCAGCGCGCCGGCGCCGCACGCGACGACGACGCCCTCCGGCCCCGCTTCGACGATCGTGCCGGGTGCCGCCGCGCCGCTCGACGCAACGGGCTCGGCCGCCCAGAGCTTGAGCGCCGCGCCATCGAGCGACCCGACGCCGCCCGGGAACGGATCGAACGCGCGCACCTGGCGCGCGAGCACGTCCGCGGGCTTGCGCCAGTCGAGCGCGGCCTCGTGCTTGCCGATCTTCTCGGCATAAGTCACGCCGTCGGCCGGCTGCGGCGTCGCCGGCAGGCTGCCGGTGCGCTCGAGCTCGGCGAGCGCGTCGACGATCAGCCGCGCGCCGGCGTCGGCGAGCCTGTCGTGCAGCGTCGCGGTCGTGTCCGTGAGCGCGATCGGCAGCCGCGCGTCGTGCAGCATCGCGCCGGTGTCCAGCCCGGCGTCCATCTGCATCAGCGTGACGCCGGTTTCCGCGTCGCCCGCCTCGATCGCGCGGTGAATCGGCGCCGCACCGCGCCAGCGCGGCAGCAGCGACGCGTGGATGTTGATGCAGCCGAAACGCGGAATGTCGAGCACTTCCTGCGGCAACAGCAAGCCGTAGGCGGCCACGACCATCACGTCGTGCGGCGTCGCGCGCAATTGCTCGATCGCCGCGGCGGCTTCGGCGGGAAACTTGCCCGCACGGCGCAACGACGGCGGCTGCGCGACGGGCATCCCGTGCTCGAGCGCGTAGCGCTTCACCGCGCTCGCCTGCAGCTTCATCCCGCGCCCGGCGGGGCGGTCCGGCTGGGTGAGGACGAGCGGCACGGGAAAACCGGCCTGATGGATCGCGGCCAGCGCGGCCGCGGCGAATTCCGGCGTGCCGGCAAAAATGACGCGCAACGAATGTGTCATGGAAACGGTCGAGCAGAGCGAACGCGCGTCACATCGCGCGTTCGAGTTTCTTCATCTTCGTCTTGATCCGGCTCTGCTTGAGCAGCGACAGGTATTCGACGAATACGCGGCCCATCAGGTGATCCATCTCGTGCTGGATGCACACGGCCATCAGGCCCTCGCAGTCGAGCTCGAACGGCTCGCCACGCTCGTTGAGCGCGCGCACCTTCACGCGCTCGGGGCGCTCGACCTCGTCGTACACGCCCGGCACCGACAGGCAGCCCTCCTCGTAGATCTGCCGGCCGTCGCTCGACCAGACGATTTCGGGATTGATGAACGCGCGCAGGTCGTTCTTCTCCTCGGAAATGTCGATGACGATCACGCGCTCGTGCACGTCGACCTGCGTCGCGGCGAGGCCGATGCCGGGCGCGGCATACATGGTCTCGGCCATGTCGGCGACGAGCTTGCGGATCCGGTCGTCGACCTTGTCGACCGGTTTGGCGATCTTGTGCAGGCGCTTGTCGGGATAGTGGAGGATGTTCAGCAAAGCCATGATGTTCGGTAATCGGGTGAATCGGCATCCGGCGCGTTGGCCACTCGGCCGACTGTCCGCAGCGCCGGGGCGCGAGGAAGATGACGTGGATACGCGGCGAATCAACGCTCGCGCTCACTCTTCCCGCAACCGGCTGCATGTGCGTGCATGCAGCCCCATCGGATTATTTCGGATGATGAAAATTCTAGCATGCCGGCCCGACAACCGCTGTGCGTCGCGTTCAACGGCGTCGTCATGTCGCCGCGCGCGCTGAGCCCGGCCGAGCTGCGCGCATGGCTGCGGTTCGCGGGCACACCCGGCATTCCACCGGCCGTTGCGCGCGCGTTGCTCGACGCGTTCGGATCGCCGGCCGCGCTGTTCGACGCGCCGGACGACGCGATCGCGGCGGCCAGCAGCCCCGCTGCCGCACGCACGCTCCGCGAGAACGCGCCCGCCGATCTGGCCGCGCATACCGACGCGGCACTCGCTTGGCTCGACGCACCCGGCAACTCGGTCGTCACGCTCGGCGACCCGGCCTATCCGCCACGGCTCGCCGATCTGCACGACCCGCCGCCGCTGCTATATGTAAAGGGGCGCACGGCATTGCTGCACGCGGGCAGCGTCGCGGTCGTCGGCAGCCGCCATGCGACGCCGCAGGGCCTCGCCGACGCGACGCACTTCGCACGAAGCCTGTCCGACGCCGGCTTCGCGATCGTGTCCGGCCTCGCGCTCGGCATCGACGGCGCCGCGCATCGTGGCGGACTCGACGGCCGGTCGAGCACGATCGCGGTGATCGGCACCGGCGCGGACCTCGTCTATCCGGCCCGGCATCGCGCACTCGCGCACGAAATCGCCGCGCGGGGCGCGATCGTGTCGGAATGGCCGCTCGGCGCGCCGGCGCGCGCCGAGCACTTTCCGCAGCGCAACCGGCTGATTGCCGGGCTCGCGCGCGGCGTGCTCGTCGTCGAGGCCGCGCCGCGATCCGGGTCGCTGATCACCGCGCGGCTCGCGAACGAGATGGGGCGCGACGTCTTCGCGGTGCCGGGCTCGATCCACGCGCCGCTCGCGCAAGGCTGCCACGCGCTGATCCGCGACGGAGCGAAACTCACCGCCGCGCCGTCGGACGTGCTCGAGGAATTCGGCGAGTGCGGCATACCGCGCAGCACACCTGCACCCGACGACGACGCCCCATCCCCCCCGGTCGCGAATTCCGACGAGTGCGCAGTCATCGCCGCGCTCGGCTACGGCCCCGTCACGTTCGAATGGCTCGCCGAGCACGCGGGCCTGCCAGACGACGCGCTGCACCGCGCGCTGCTCGCGCTCGAGCTCGCCGGACGTGTCGCGAGCCTGCCCGGCGCGCGCTTCGTCCGCCTGAACATACCCGCCGCACCCGCCACAGCGCCGTCAGCGCGCGGTGCGCCCGGCGTGCTACAGTCCCGCGCATAGGGGCGGCCGCACCGCCAACGAACCTGCAAGGAAAGTCATGCCCGCGCTGAATCTCGACACCGATGCGGATCGGATCGCCGAGCGCCTCCGCCATCCCGCCACGCTGCTCGTCGCTTGCCTGTGCGCCGAATGGTGCGGCACCTGCCGCGACTATGCGGCGGCGTTCGACCGGCTCGCCGATGCGCATCCGGACGCCTGCTTCGTCTGGATCGACATCGAGACGCACGCCGACCGGCTCGATGAGCTCGACGTCGAAAACTTCCCGACGATCCTGATCGAGGACGCCGACGCCGCGCGCTTCTTCGGCACCGTGCTGCCGCACGCGTCGATCGTCGACCGGATGCTGGCCGACCTTGCCGCGGTGCCCGGCTCGCCGCATGCACCGAAATTGCGTAACCTGCTCGTCGTCGAGGCCTGAGCGGCTCGTCGGCAGGCCCCTGAGCCGCTCGTCGGCGGGCCCCCGAGTCGCTGGCCGGCGGGCCACTGAGCCGGTGGCCGGCGAGCCCCTGAGCCGGTGGCCTGCGAGCCGCTCCGGCGCGCGTTCCGGCGGCCCGCCACGCCGGGCGCTTGCCGCCGCCGCGGGCCCCCACTATGATGAGCCGCTTTTCGCACGCCGGTTGCCGTCGCGGCGGCGTGTGCTATAAAGCCGTCGTAAAAGGGATCTACAACCGGGGCGAGCCCGGTCCACCAACACACACCTGTCATGTCCAAAGCACTGATCATTGCGGAAAAGCCTTCTGTCGCGAACGACATCGCGCGCGCTTTGGGCGGCTTTACCAAGCATGACGAATACTATGAGAGCGACGACTTCGTCCTTTCGTCGGCAGTCGGCCACTTGCTGGAAATCGCCGCCCCGGAGGAATACGAAGTCAAACGCGGCAAATGGAGCTTCGCGCATCTGCCCGTCATTCCGCCGCATTTCGACCTGAACCCGATCGCAAAAAGCGAATCGCGGCTGAAGGTCCTCACGAAGCTGCTGAAGCGCAAGGACGTCGAACGTCTGATCAACGCATGCGACGCGGGGCGCGAGGGTGAGCTGATTTTCCGCCTGATCGCGCAGCACGCGAAGGCGAAGCAGCCGGTGCAGCGCCTGTGGCTGCAGTCGATGACGCCGGCCGCGATCCGCGACGGCTTCGCGCATCTGCGCAGCGACTCGGACATGCAGCCGCTCGCCGACGCCGCCCGCTGCCGCTCGGAAGCGGACTGGCTCGTCGGCATCAACGGCACCCGCGCGATGACCGCGTTCAACAGCAAGGGCGGTGGGTTCTTCCTGACGACGGTCGGCCGCGTTCAGACGCCAACTTTGTCGATCGTCGTCGAACGCGAAGAGAAAATCCGCCGGTTCGTGCCGCGCGATTACTGGGAAGTGCGTGCCGAGTTCGTCGGTGCGGCCGGTTTCTACGAAGGCCGATGGTTCGATCCGAAATTCAAGCGCGACGAATTCGATCCGGAAAAGCGTGATTCGCGGCTCTGGAGCCTGCCCGCGGCCGAAACGATCGTCGCGGCCTGCCGCGACCAGATCGGCACGGTCACCGAGGAATCGAAGCCGTCGACGCAGCTTTCGCCGCTGCTGTACGACCTGACCACCCTGCAGCGCGAAGCGAACAGCCGCTTCGGCTTCTCCGCGAAGAACACACTCGGGCTCGCGCAGGCGCTGTATGAAAAGCACAAGGTGCTGACCTATCCGCGTACCGACGCGCGCGCGCTGCCGGAAGACTATCTCGGCACCGTGCAGTCGACGCTCGAGATGCTGAAGGAAAGCCACAACTACCTGCCGCACGCGAAGCAGGTGCTCGACAAGGGCTGGGTGAAGCCGAACAAGCGGATCTTCGACAACTCGAAGATCAGCGACCACTTCGCGATCATCCCGACGCTGCAGGCGCCGAAGTCGCTGTCCGAGCCGGAGCAGAAGCTCTACGACCTCGTCGTAAAGCGCTTCCTCGCGGTGTTCTTCCCGGCCGCGGAGTACAAGGTCACGACCCGGATCACCGAAGTCGCCGGCCATCACTTCAAGACCGAGGGCAAGGTGCTCGTCGAGCCGGGCTGGCTGCAGGTGTACGGCCGCGACGCGCAAGGCGCGGACGCGAACCTCGTGCCGATCCAGAAGGGCGAGAAGGTCAAGACCGACAAGGTCGCCGCGCACGGCCTCGTGACGAAACCGCCCGCGCGCTACTCGGAAGCGACGCTGCTGTCCGCGATGGAAGGTGCCGGCAAGCTCGTCGAGGACGACGAGCTGCGCGAGGCGATGGCCGCGAAGGGGCTCGGCACGCCGGCCACGCGCGCGGCGATCATCGAAGGGCTGCTCGGCGAGAAGTATCTGGTGCGCGAAGGCCGCGAGCTGATCCCGACCGCGAAGGCATTCCAGCTGATGACGCTGCTGCGCGGCCTCGACGTGAAGGAGCTGACCGCGCCGGAGCTCACCGGCGAATGGGAATACAAGCTCTCGCAGATGGAGCGCGGCAAGCTCGCGCGCGACACGTTCATGCAGGAAATCGCCCGCATGACGCAGACCATCGTCAAGCGCGCGAAGGAATACGATTCCGACACGATTCCCGGCGACTACGCGACGCTCGAAACGCCGTGCCCGAACTGCGGCGGGCAAGTCAAAGAGAATTACCGGCGTTTTGCGTGCACGAAGTGCGAATTTTCGATCTCGAAGATCCCGGGCAGCCGGCAGTTCGAAATTGCGGAAGTCGAGGAGCTGCTGCAGAAGAAGGAGATCGGTCCGCTGTCCGGTTTCCGCAGCAAGATGGGGCGGCCGTTCTCGGCGATCCTGAAGCTCACGCTCGACGACGAGACGAAGAACTACAAGCTCGAGTTCGATTTCGGCCAGGATCAGGGCGGCGAAGACGGCGAAGCGCCCGACTTCTCCGCGCAGGAGCCGGTCGGCGCGTGCCCGAAATGCAGCGGCCGCGTGTTCGAGCACGGGATGAGCTACGTGTGCGAGCACTCGGTCGCGAACCCGAAGACCTGCGATTTCCGCTCCGGCAAGGTGATCCTGCAGCAGGAAATCACGCGCGAGCAGATGGGCAAGCTGCTCGTCGACGGCCGCACCGATCTGCTGCCGGGCTTCAAGTCGGCGCGAACCGGCCGCAGCTTCAAGGCATTTCTCGTGAAGCAGCCGGACGGCAAGATCGGCTTCGAATTCGAGAAGAAGGAGCCGAAGAAGCCCGCCGCGAAGAAGACGGCAAAATCGGCGACGAACGAAGCGGAAACGGTGACGGAAGGCGCGGAAGAAAAACCGGCACCGGCCCGCAAAACCGCCGCACGCAAGACGACGTCACGCAAGACCGGTTCGTGACGCGATCGGCGCGCCGCGCCGAAGCGTTCGGTCGTAAAAAAACGCGGATCGCAACCGATCCGCGTTTTTTATTGCCCGTTCCGAATGAAATGCCGGGAGTTGAGCATCAGCTCAGAGCGGCGAAGGCACGGCAACCCGCGTGCGCGGCGCCTTCGCCGGCAGGCGGGGTGACAGCGCCGGATCGGCCGCATCGGATGCCGTCGCCAGCGCTTCGGCGCCGAGCGGGTCGGCGACGGGTACACGCTGCGTCGACCATTGCTCATCGGCCGCCGGATCGCCGGCCGACGGATCCGAAGTCTGATTGAAGTGCTCGACGAGGTGATCGATGAAAGTCCGCACCTTGGCCGGCAGATGGCGGCGGCTCGGATAGGCGACGTTGATCTCGACCTGCGGCAGCCGATAGTCGCTCAGCAGCCGTACGAGATGACCGCGCGCGGTGTCGCCGCCGCTCAGGTAGCTCGGCAGAATCGCGATCCCCATGCCGAGCAGCGCGAACTGGCGCAGCATCTCGGTGTTGTTCGCGACGACCACGTTGGTCGGCCGCACGCGCACCTCGCCTTCCGGCCCCGTGAACACCCGCTCGTCGCCCCAGTATTCGGACGGCAGGCTCAGGCTCGGGTGCTGCATCAACTGCTCGGGGTGAGTCGGCACGCCGTGCTTCTCCAGATAGCCGGGCGTCGCGCAGACCATCATGCAGCCAGTCGTCAGTCGCCGCATCACGATGCTCGCGCTGCGCATCTGGCGCGCGATCACGATGCCGACGTCGAAACCTTCCTCGACCAGATCGACCTGCCGGTCGACCAGCGTCAGATCCGGCACGACTTTCGGATAGCGTTCGGTATAGGTCTTCAGGACCGGCGCGAGATTGTGCAGGCCGAACACGACGGGCGCGACGATGCGCAGCGTGCCGACCGGCTCGTGATTGCGCGCGACCACCATCTGCTCGACGTCCTCGAGCTCGTCGAGAATCTGGCGCGCACGCTCCAGATACACCTGACCCGACTCCGTCAGGGACAGGCTGCGTGTCGTGCGATTGAGCAGACGCGTGCCGAGGCGGCCCTCCAGATCGGCGACGTGACGCGTCGCGACCGCGTTGGAGATGTCCATCGCGCTCGCGGCCCGTGCAAAGCTGCCGAGATCCGCCACCTTGACGAACACTCGCATCGACTGCAAATGATCCATAAACAACTCCTGCCGCTGTTACTGCTTCAAAAAAGAGACGCAAATGCGTAATTCTCCTACGACACGCGAAATGGCGCAGAGTTGCCCAACCGACGCGCTTATCCAGCGAAAAATGATCAAACTTGCTCGGCTTCGCGGTGAATTTGATTCAATTATTCCTCAAACAGAAACAATCAGGCAGACTTCGTTCGACAAGCGGCAGATTCAGGAACGACTCGTCTGATGTGGCACGGGGGATCCGCGCGCCGCCGGCGCCCATTGCGGGCGGGCGTAACAACCTGTTAAAAAGTGATACAGCAGACGGCCGTCCGGCATAGCATCATATCGGCCCTCAAACCGGGCGGAGGCCCCCGCCCAGCCCTCAACGCGCGACTCCCGCTACCATGAAAATTGCCATCCTCGACGACTACCAGGACGCCGTCCGCAAGCTGAACTGCTTCCAGATGCTCGCCGATCACGACGTGAAAGTCTTCAACAACACGGTGCGCGGGCTCGGCCAGCTCGCGAGCCGTCTGGCGGAAGTCGAAGCGCTCGTGCTGATTCGCGAACGCACCCCGATCTCCTCGCAACTGCTCGCCAAACTGCCGAATCTGCGCATGATCAGCCAGACCGGCCGCGTCTCGAGCCATATCGACCTCGAAGCCTGCTCCGACCGCGGAATCGCGGTGCTCGAAGGCACCGGCTCGCCCGTCGCGCCCGCGGAACTGACCTGGGCGCTCGTGATGGCCGCTCAGCGCCGCATCCCGCAGTACGTCGCGAACCTGAAACAGGGCGCGTGGCAGCAATCGGGCCTGAAGACGTCGGCCATGCCGCCGAACTTCGGTCTCGGCCAGGTACTGCGCGGGCAGACGCTCGGGATCTGGGGCTACGGCAAGATCGGCCGCATCGTCGCCGGCTACGGCAAGGCGTTCGGGATGAACGTGATGATCTGGGGCCGCGAGCACTCGCTCGAAGCCGCGCGCGCGGACGGCTACACCGCGGCCGAGAGCCGCGAAGCGCTGTTCGAGCAGAGCGACGTGCTGTCGCTGCACCTGCGCCTGCACGACGACACGCACGGCATCGTCAAGCAGGAGGATCTGATGCGGATGAAGCCGACGTCGCTGTTCGTGAACACGAGCCGCGCCGAGCTGCTCGACGAGAACGCGCTCGTCAACGCGCTGTCGCACAACCGGCCCGGGATGGTCGCGATCGACGTGTTCGAGACCGAACCGATCCTGCAGGGCTACAGCCTGCTGCGCATGGAGAACGTGATCTGCACGCCGCACATCGGCTATGTCGAACGCGAAAGCTACGAGCTCTACTTCAGCGCCGCGTTCAGGAACATCCTCGCGTTCGATCAGGGCGATCTGTCGAGCGTCGCCAATCCGGAAGCGCTGCAGCCGATTCGCAAACGCTGAAGTTGACGCGCGGGCGGCGGACGGCAAACGCGCGTCGCCGCCCGTCAGGCCATCAGACCGTTATGCGCCCGTCCGTCAGCGCACCGACGCGGGTGAGGAAATGCTCGCCGTCGCGCCGGCCGAGATCGTACGCGTGCCGCATCTGCGACGCGTTCGTATAGTCCCAGCTCGAGATCGGCACCTTGCTCGACGGCTGCACGTAGAGGCGCCGCTGCTCGCCGTACGCGACCGTGAACATCCGCGGGCGCGGATACAGCCGCGTAACCAGCACGAGCACATCGCCCGGCGACGCGTCGAGCGCGCCGACCGGCACGTTGTCGACCATCCCGCCGTCGAGCACGGGCCGGCCGTCACGTTGCAGCACCGGCGTGAACGGCGGCGTGCACGACGACTGCAGGATCAGGTCGGCGAGCTCGTCGACGCGCGCGCACGACTGCGCACGCACGAATTCCGGCTTGAAGCCGAGCGTGCGGCCGAGTGTCGGATGCAGCGACTTGCGCACGTACTTCTCGATGTTGTACGCGACGATCCCCGCGACGACCGCGCTGCGCGCGCCGAGCCAGCGCGGCACGTGCGACACGCCGATGCGGATTTCCGGCGCGTCGCCGAGCTTCGCGAACGGTTCGCCGTAGATGTCGAGCAGCGCCTGCCGGTAGATCCGGTAATGCGGGAACACGGGCTCGCGGCGGAACAGATTGCCCCAGTACGCGTTCTTCCGGTTGCGGCTCAGCGCCTGTTCGTAATAACGCATCACCCAGGCGGAATCGCGCGTATACAGCATGCACGCGGTCGCGGCGCCGGCGGAGATGCCGGCGATCACGCGCGGCTTCAGCGCGAGCGCGGGCTGCGCGACGTCCCAGAAACCGGCCTGCCACCAGCAGCGATTGCCGCCGCCCGCGAAGACGATCTGATCGAACACCGCGCGCTCAGCCGACGAGCGCGTACGTTGACGTCGCGTGGACGGCCATCTTGCCGTCTTCGTCGAACAGCTCGACCTCACCGAACACCAGGTTGCGGCCCATGCGCAACACGCGCGCGGTGACGAGCAGATCGCCCTTGCGCACCGAGCGCATGAAATTCGTGTTCAGCGACACGGTGGTCATCGGCCGGAATTCGCCGAGCGCGACCGAGATCGCGACGACCATCGCGGTATCGGCGGCGGCCGTGAACACCTGGCCACAGATCACGCCGCCCGAATGGCGGAATTCACCGGAAAACGGCAGACGCAGCGTGACGCTCTCGTCGGAGATCGATACGGGGGTCAGACCGAGCGCGCGAATCCACGGGGCCATTCGGCCCAGTAGTTCGCGGACAGCGTTTTCGTCCATCTTCAGGGGCTCAGGAAATGTTGCGCAGCGCGTAGGAGCATCATGATACCGGGAGCGCGCGCCGAGCGACCGCATGTCGTATCCGGAGCCCGGCCGCTCGGCGGTCCGTGCATATTTTTGAAAAAAGTGATGGAAGGGGCTTGCCAGAAGTGAAAATGCCATGCATAATCTTGCTTCTGTTGGGGCGTTAGCTCAGTTGGTAGAGCAGCGGACTCTTAATCCGTAGGTCGAGTGTTCGAGTCACTCACGCCCCACCACCGAATTCTGCTGTAGGAAATCAAGCACTTGCGAGCGATCGCGGTGCTTTTTTTTGTCTGTAGCTCGTGCGGGCAGGTGTCAAAGTTACGCATGATCAGCACTGCATCCACCGCCAAGAAAATCTCCCCGGCAAACTTCCCCGGCACTGGCACGTCGGTCTGAGCAACACGGCCGCGGCGGCCCCCATGCGTGCCGTGATCCAGCAAGACGTTCAAGCGCCTTAAAGTATCCAGATTGGTCCTTCGTCGATCATAGCGGGACAGGCCATTGTTACGTAGTCCATATTGTTTGATTCGGCCGGACGAAATTTGGATGATTTTGCGTTCAACTCGAAAAGGGGTTCCTTATGGTCGTATCGCCCTCGCGTCAATTTCAGAGGGTCGTCAGCAATCGCAATTGATGTTCTGTCTCGGTTCCTTCAATCAGCGCATAGAACCATGTTTCCTGACGCTCGACCACTGAAAGGCCTTCAACGTCGGAAAAGGTATTCCACGCGATACCATCGAGACGTGCGAACCTGCCGCGCGTTCGCGCAAACGCCCGCAACAGCGGACTCGCTTCACGGCGGAGCACCAGGTGGTCCGCATTCAACACATAGGGCGGCCAGCCGGCACGAAGGACAAGATAGTAGGGAATGGCACTGTGATCGATTTTCATGAACGGCTCTGCTTATCCGGGGAGTCTTGGGTTTAGCCGATCTGCCCCGTGTCACAGATGCGCACACCGAGGAAAGTCATGCGCCACTATACGCCGCCAATTCACATTCGGTTAGAGCCGCTTCGGCTCGAAGCTTCGAGCACGGCGAAACGCTACCGTCTGGGGTGCTTCATCTCCTCCGCTTCCATCGCTGCATTTCGCTCTTCGCTCGCGGAGACAGGTTCCATGGCCTCGTCGATCGATGCCGCCGCACACTCGGAGGCCAGTTTCGTTTCCTCGACGTCGGCCCCAGGCTTCCCATCGTCGTCGAGAGGGGGATCGAGCATGTCTCTGAGCATGGCCGCCAGCTCCGGGGTATCCCATTGTTCGCCCCTTTGCGTTTTCCTCTTTATATAGTGCCGGATTTCCGCATCTTGCTCGGATGTCAGCGGCAGGTGCCGAAAAGTGCTGTTTGGCTCAGCGTCAATCATGATGGTGCTCCGAAATCCAGCTCGATTTCAGTTTAGTCGCTTCTCAACACACGCACACGCCGGAAAAATGATTGGGATGACGGATCAACTTGAGAATGATGTCGGTCTTGAGAATACTTGCCCCAAGACGCCTAAAATTCAGTCATGGCCGCGTTCCCCGAGGAGGTTGCCATGTCTCAGTCAATGATCGGTTGGGTGGTGGGTTGTGCGGCGGTTGCTGTTGCTGCTTTCGCGTTGGCGCGTCGTTACAGGAGTGAACATCCGGGCGAGGGAATGGTTCAGTGGCTGGATTCCCATCACATGGGATGGATGCATGGCAAGCATTGACCTCTCCGCACCGGTGCCGACGGTATGGCCTCGCCGAGGGTGCCTGCAAGGAAAACATCGTGGATGACGAAATCTGTACGACCCACACGCACGTGGCGCGCCTTCGGGTGATGAAGACGATGTCCGGACGTTATCGCGGAATTGTCTACCTGCGCCATATCGGAGAGGATCCAGGCGCCTCCGAGGAGCACAATATCGAACAGGAATTTTCAAGCGACGTCGAGGCCCGTGATGCCGCTCGAGCACTCGCGCGCAGTTTGCTCGAAAAACACGAATCCTGATTTTAGGGGTCTAACCGAAGGGTTCGGTACAGCAGGTTCACGATGGATTCCCAGGCCGGTCAGTCCAAGCTGACCGGCCTTTTTACTTGCTCCAGTGCGATATTCGGCCCATCAAACCGCATCCCGCCGCAACGGCTGACACATGCAGTGCACGCCGCCGCCGCCGTTCGCGATCATGTCGATCGCTGGATCGTAGATCCGGAAACCCAACGCCTTCAGCCGGTCCTTCAGGAAGTGGCTGCTCTGCGGCAGCAGCACGCGATCGTTGCCCAGCGCGACGACGTTGCAGCCGAGCGCCATCGTGTCCTTGAACGGCACCTCGACGATCTCGATCCCCTTGCCGCGCAGCCAGTCGACGACACCCGGGTCGGTCGTCTCGACGCAGACCGCCGCGAGCTTCGGCGCGAGCATCACGACCATCAGGTCGATATGGACGTAGTACGGATCGATATCGCAGAGCCGAACCTCCCAGCCCTCCTTCTCGAACCAGCCCTTCAGCTGGCGCGCGCCCTGTTCCTGCGAGCGGCCCTCGGAGCCTTCCCAGCCGATCAGCACGCAGCCCGGCTCGATGATGTCGAAGTCGCCCCCCTCGAACGTGCCGGCCGTCACGTAGTCGTAGATCGGAATGCCAAGCCGCTGATACGTCTCGATCGCGCGGAAGTTCTCGCCACGCCGCCACCACTGCGCCATGTTCGTGATCACCGCGCCGAACGGCGTCATCACCGACGAATCCCGCGCGAAGATCTGATACGGCAGTTCGGAATCCGCCTCGTGAAAGTGCACGTCGACGCCCGCGGAGCGATACGCGTCGACCATCTCCGCATGCTGCCGGCGCGCGACGTCCGCGTCGAAACGCAACCCGCTGCGCAGGCTCTTCTTCGACAGCGAGCTCGTCTCGAGCCAGCGATAGTTGTCCGCCGGGCCGAGCAGCACGTCGCGCAGCACGCCGTAGTCGCTGTTCGCCCCCCATTCCTTCAGCGCCGGGGTATTGCCACCGTCACGACGATTCCGGAGATTGAATTCCATATTTAGTATTCCTTATTGAATAGTTGAAATGCCCGCACCGACGTGCGGATACCACCCGACTCTAGATCCGCGCCCGCGTGAGCTCGACGATCGCGCCGAGCAGCACGTTCGCGCCCGCCTCGACGTGCGCCGGCTCCGCTTCCTCCGCCTCGTTGTGACTCACGCCGTCGCGGCACGGGATGAAGATCATCCCGGTCGGCATCATGCGCGACAGGTAGACCGAATCGTGCCCCGCGCCGCTGACCATCCGGCACGCGGGCAGCCCGAGCGCGCCGCTCGCGCGTTCGACCGCGTCGACGCACGACGGCGCGAACCGGACGGCCGGCGAATGCCAGACCGTGTCGATCCGGTGCGTCACGCGATGCCGCTCGCACGCGTCGGCCGCGATCGTGACGAACGCATCCTCCATCCGCTGCAGCGTCGCCTCGTCCGGGTGGCGCAGATCGACGGACAGCACGACGCGGCCCGGCACCGTATTGCGCGATCCCGGCTCGACGGACAGATCGCCGAACGTGACGCGGCTGTCCGGCGCATGACCATCGACGAGCGCGTACAGCGCCTGCTGGATCTCGCACAACGCGCGGAACGGATCGCGCCGGTCGGCCATCGGCGTCGGCCCCGCGTGCACTTCGCGGCCTTCGATCACGAGGTCGTACCAGCGCATCCCCTGCACGCCGGTCACGACGCCGATCGTCAGCCCGCGCTGCTCGAGAATCGGCCCCTGCTCGATGTGCAGCTCGAGCGCGGCCGCGTACGCATGCCCGCCGACGTCACGCTCGCCCGCGTAGCCGATGCGCGCGAGCTCGTCGCCGAGCGTGCGGCCCGCCTTGTCGGTTCGCGACAGCCCGTAGTCGAGCGTGAACACGCCGGCGAACACGCCCGATCCGACCATCGCCGGCGAAAAGCGCGCGCCCTCCTCGTTGGTCCAGCTCGCGATCTCGAGCGGATGCAGCGTGCGCACGCCACGCTCGTTCAGCGTCTGCGCGACTTCGAGCCCGGCCAGCACCCCGTACACGCCATCGAACTTGCCGCCCGTCGGCTGCGAATCCAGATGCGAGCCCACGAGCACTGGCGGCAGCGTGTCGTCGATGCCCGCGCGGCGCGCGAACAGGTTGCCGATCCGGTCGACCTCGACCGTCAGGCCCGCGTCCTCGCACCAGCGGCGAAACAGATCGCGGCCGCGCCGGTCGGCATCCGTCAGCGCCTGCCGGTCGACGCCGCCGTGCGGCAGCGCGCCGATCCGCGCAATTTCCATCAGCCGCGACCACAGCCGCTTGCCGTCGACGCGCAATGCGCGGTCTTCTGCGTTCATCATCGAATTCCTCATTGAGCGGCCGGCCGCTTGCGAGCCGCGATCTGTTGCGCCGCGATGCGAAGCGACTGTACCCGGCGAAAAAGGGCGCAACAATCGAGGAATTTAAGCGCGAGACGTCAGTTTTTTTAAACTCCGGCGGTTTTTCTCGACTCAGGTCTGCCGCGGCGGCGTGCGCCACGCGCGTGCGGACACGCGGTGCTCCTCGAGCAGCCAGTCGCTGAACGCACGCACTTCGGCGCGCTGTGCGCGCTCCGGCGTCGCGACGAGGTAGTAACCGCGCGGCGAATCCATCGTCACGTCGAACGGGAGGATCAGCAGCCCGCGCGCGAGCGCGTCGCCGCTCACCAGCGTATCGCCGATCGCGATGCCCTGGCCCGAGATCGCCGCCTGCTGCGCGAACGGCGCTTCGGAGAACACGATCCCGCGCCGCCCGTCGACGTGATGCGCGCCGGCGGTCGCCAGCCACTGCACCCAGTCCGTATGGCCGCCCATGTGCAGCAGCAGCACGTCGGCGAGATCGTCGAGCGTCAGCGGGCGCCCGCGCGCGTTGACGAGCGTCGGGCTGCAGACCGGGAAATAGCTGAGCGACGTGATCGGCTCGATCGCGAAGTCGGGCCAGTCGCCGTTGCCGTACGCGATGAACAGGTCGGCGTCGCGCGGGCCGACTTCGTCGGCGGTGCGCGGCGACGTGATGCTGAGCTCGACGTGCGGATACGCGCGGTGGAATGCCCCGACGTGGTGGCTCAGCCAGTAGACCGCGAAACCGGGCGCGCAGCTCACGCGCAGCCGACCGGCGACTTCGCCGCCCGCGCTGCGGTGCGCCGCTTCCTCGAGGATGCCGAGCGCGCGCCGCGCATCGTGGATGTAGCGCGCGCCGCGATACGTGAGCACGATCCCGCGCCCCGCGCGCTCGAGCACCGCGAAGCCGAGCGTCTCCTCGAGCGTGTTGATCTGGTGACTGATCGCGCTGCGCGTCAGGCACAGCTCGGCGGCCGCGCGCGAAGCGGAACCGTGTCGGGCGATCGCGTCGAGCGCGCGCAACGCGGTGATCGAAGGCAGGTGCATAAGGTCGTCGTCGAAGGAGCGCGGCTTGGGCGGCGCTGCGGGAGCCGCCCGATTGTAAAGCAGGCGCTGGACGATCAGTCATCCCCAAACCTAGCCACCCGAACGGCCCCCACCCTCTCGGCCTCGACAGAGCCCTCCCTCTCCCCCCGAAACTCAACGCATGCGACGAGGTTCAGCCGCCGCGTTCCCGCGAGGTCGATTCGAATGCCATCGGTTCAATCGCCCACGCGAGCAGTCAGGCTGCCAACCAATGTGCACCCGCACTCGGTATGATGGCCATGCAACGCAACTCGCTGGCCATCGATCGTCACTGTCGGATGTGCCTCGATAATCTTGTTGACGCCGTGCGGCCGACCGTCCGGATATTTTTCCGGGCAATCCACCAGGTCATGCAGGCGCGCAATTTTTTTACCGCCGATGGTGTGGGTTTCCGAACCGGAGATCACTTGCCCGCCATGCGAGGTCGCGTCGCCGACCACGATCATCTGCAATGCCATATCGCCTCCTTATAGCGTGGTTGACTGCGGCGCAATCCCGGCGTCACGCCCCCCCATCCGCTCAATCTCCTCCCATACACCCACCGGGACACGGGTGATAGCGGCACCAAACGACTCGCCTGACTGCTGACCCCGGACCAGCAGATCGTTGACAAACCGATGCTGATCGAAATCCTTTCCGTACAGGTAAGTATGCTGGCAGAAAACCAGGCGATCCCCCGGCTCACTGATCCCCCATTGCACCGCGCGGAGGTATCGGGGAATGAAGTCCTCGAACCGATCGAGATAGGGACGCGCGCCGTCGACAACGCCGGACTCGATCAGTACCGCAAGAATCTCGTCTGGCTCCGTGTGCGCCGTGAGGACGTCAATGTCCGTCTGCTCCAGCCGAATCATGACTGAGCGGCAGATCCGCGCGCTCGCCGTCAAATCGTTGTGGATTGGCTGCCACTCCTTGTGGCGCCCTCGGTACATCCACTGCTCGATCGGGCTCATGAACATGCCGCGGACCTGTTCGCCCCATATGTCGAAAACCGCGCCGGTGTTGCGCGGGTCAAAATACCGGACCATCGCGGTCATGTTGTCGCCAATGTCCGCAAACAGGAACGCCTGCAGATGCGTGACGAGCGCATCCATATCGACGCGGCTCCAGATCAACGACAGGCATGGGCTCTGAAGATCGAGTCGGTCGAGTTCGACAATCCAGTCCGCTTCGATGTCGCTCACCGGCGCCAAAAACAGCGATGCCGGTCCGAGCTCTTCTTCTGGCAGGCCGGTGAAAACGGAGCGGAACGGTACGCCGGCACGCTCCAGCAAAGGCACCCCCTTCGGCGGACACACTGCCGCGTCGACCAACCCCATCAGGCTCACCTGTGGGGACGTAGTTTGTAGTTCCATCTGAAATCCCGCTTATCGACAAGCCGTCCAGCCCGCGTCAGGCCCAGCCGGCTTGGGTTTTGCCATCGCCGAGATCCAGAGGCGCAGCATTTGATGCGAGGCCTAAATAGGCCTTGCGCTTGTCCCCGCCAGCAAACACGACGCGCGGAAAGCCATACCCGCCCGGCGCGTACTCGTGGAAATACGGCACCCGGAACCAGCAGCGGCTATCGTGGACGTAGTCGTCGAACAGGGTAACGGCCCCGGCAGGCAGTTTGCTCACGGCGTCGGGCGACGTGTGCTGGCGCAGGAACGATTCCACGCCGGGCGACGGCGCAGCCATTACGTCGTCCTGCACCCGGTAGTTCTGCACAAGCGTCGACCAGGCTGTGTTCAGCAACACACCGCTTAACGCAAGCGTGACGCAGGGGGAGTCGCTCCCGGGCTGGTCGTGCGCGACAGAAAGCGTCGGCGGCACCTTGATCGGATAGCCACCAGGGACAATCACGGGAGGATGTTGTGTACGCTTCACTTGCCATCGTTCGCACTGGTCCGGATACAGGTGCCCCAGGAGCAGCCGCATTTCCTCCGCGCCCTGCCGCAGGTCGGTCTGGTCGTTGGTCGAGACATCGAGTGGCCCCTCCCCCGGGCGCGCAGGTTTCGGGTTGTCGATACCGGGATGCGCAATCGCGCCGCATAGCTGCTCATTGCGCCGGTTCATTGCATTGTCGAGCGCTGTCGCCTGTTCCTTCTGCGCGCTCATGTACGACGCATATCCCCCGATCGACGAGGTCATGGCGTTTGCCTGGAGAAGCTGGTACAGCGACTTGAGCTTGCTCATGGTCGCATCGTTCTCCGCCACCCTTGGAAGCGCCTGCTGAACCTTGTGCGGCGTCATCTTGTCTTCATGCGCCCGCTTGAAGAACGCCTGTCCTGTGACATAGCGCTGCGGATTGCCGATTTCCGCGCGCAGCGTCCGCCACGCCAGCATCTGGCCCAGCCCGATCTTCAACGCGTCCTCCACGCTGCTGACGTTATCGACAGTCTTGCGCCATGCATTGAAGGCCGCGATCAATGACGGGTCGAGTGCGAAGTCTTTTCCAAGAGGAGACTCTGGATCAAAATCGTCTTTGCCCCGAAGAGGCACACCATATTTGGCAGCCTTCAGGTACATATCGTGAAGCGGGATCTGGCTAAGTTTGTGGCTGTCGTCACCGACCTTCGACGTGGCCCCTCCCTTTCCCTGCTCGTTGGGCGCATAGCCTCCGCCCACGTCCGAATGGACCCCCGGATAGGCCACCTCTTCGCGAACACCGCCACCGTAGCTGTCTCCGTTGCGAATCGAATCAAGCGGAAAGCTCATGCGCTGCTCGTGTGTCGAGAACGCGTGATAACAAAATCGCACATCCTTCGGGATATCGAGCCGGCCGTCGTCAGCGAACGCGAAGTGCCCATCGAATGTGCCGAAATCCACGGTTGCGCGGGTCGAGTCGGGCGGTCCAACGGAGGCAACCGTATCAAAAAGACCGACGAAGTTGACCTTGTAGTTCAGCGCATATCTGCCGGTCTGGTAACCAATCCGTCCATTCGATGCCCATTCATTGATCAGCTTGTTCACGAACACGCGCGCGCATGCAGCCCCGCGCGAGAAGCCGATCACGTTGATCCATATTTGTTTGACCGTCTGCGGATATCGTCCCTCGTCGATTGCCTGCTTGTGGGCAAGGCCCAGCCGGTCGGTGTAGCCGACCAGCGGAAGTTTGTGGCCATCGGCCACTTCGGTACAAACTCTGTTGGCGTCGCCATCCGGAATCAGGTTTCGGGTCTTGTCGGAAGCGATGGCGTTGTATATAGCGTTCAGCACCCTTGTATAGCCCCACACGCAACGGCTACCGAAGCCGGTTGCCATCGACTTACCTGAAGTCGTGTACACCTGTTCGCCAATCTCTTTAAACGGCGTACCCACGCCAGGAATGTAGAATGCGAAAATCCCTTGTTCGTTCTTATCCAGTGCCGCGTTATAGAGCCGGGCAACGTTGGTATGTGTGCGACCGAGAGAATCCCGAAACGGATTGGTCTGTAAGTCGTTATTGTTAGTGCCGTCAAAGAACAGTGTGATGTGAAGCGTCTGGGGACAGGACATAAGTGCATCGCACACCAGCATGCGCCCCTTGATCAATGCCGCGGCGCTATCCGCCACGCGCCCGCCTTCAGGCATCGGGTCAGCCCAGCTGAGACTCATTGCGCACCTCCTCCATCCCTGTATAACCGGTTCCATTCTTGATCCACCACACCTTGTGCGATGTATGGATCATTGTCCGGAGGGCGTATGCCGGGGTCGTTTGCATCTCCTTTCTGGCCATCGGCCACCATGATGCGGACCCGGTCACCCGGCAGAAAGACCGCCCACAAACCTCCCATGACCTTCCCATATTTCGGTATCCGGACGTTTTCGGCCTTGTACCAATTCGTCGTGTGGTCCTGCTTCCTGTAGACAAGCCAGCGCACCGTCAGTCTCAGATCCGGCTGCCAGATCGAAGGGATGTCGCTGCAGCACGTTTCCTTACCGCCACCGGACGGCTTGCCATCTGCCTCCGCCGGCCATACATTGGGGCCCCCACCGGCCACACCTGACCCCTCAGGCCCCTCAATCCCCCACTGGTGGATGTACCAGGGGGAGTAATTCAAGGTCGAGGCACCAACACCCAGCGTGTCGTAGTGCTTCGGCAGGTTCGACAGGTCAAGTGGTTGCGCCATGGGCCCGGGATGCCTGTCGCATGCTCCGAGGCTGAACACGGCAGCAAGGGCAGCGACCTGGATCGCATGCCGCCCGTAACGGTAAAATCGGTCTGTCCGGATCTGTTTGACCGTTCGCACCCGTTCGCACGCTAGCGCGCGCGCCTTCTTCAACGCCGCGGCGCTACCCGCCACGCGCCCGCCCTTAGGCATCGGGTCGGCCCATCTGAGACTCATTGCGTGCTTCCTCCATCCCGGGATAACCGGTTCCATTCCTGATCACCACCCCTTGTGCGATGTACGGATCGTTGTCCGAGGGGCGTACGTCCGGATCGTTTGCATCATTCTTCTGGCCGTCGGGCACCATGATGCAGACCCGGTCACCCGGTAGGAAGACCGCCCACAAGCCTCCCATGACTCGTCCATATTTCGGTATCCGGACGTTTTCGGCCTTGTACCGGTACCCTCGGGTTTTGCCGTCCTGCTTCTTGTCAACCAGCCAGCGCACCGTCAGCCTCAGATCCGGCTGCCAGACCGACGGGATGTCGCTGCAGCACATGTCACCGCTACCGCCGTATGGTTTGCCGTTTGCTTCCGCAGGAAATACGTTGGGGCCACCACCCGCCACACTTGACCCTTCAGGACCTTCAAGCCCCCACTCGTGGATGTACCAAGGTGTGTAGTTCAAGGTCGAGGCGCCAACACCCAGCGTATCGTAGTGCTTCGGCAGGTTCGACAGGTCGAATGATTGCGCCATCGGGCCGGGGTGCCTGTCGCATGCTCCGAGGCCCAACACGGCAGCAAGGGCAACGGCTTGGATCCCACGCCGCCCGTCACGGAAAAGTCCGCCCGTCGTCATGAACGAACCTCCGGATTAACGGGGCACCAAGGCCGCCCCGCCCCGAGCGGCCTTGAGCAAGCATTCGACACAGATCTTCTTCGGAGACAGCTCGACCATCTGGTCCTTCGGACCTGGCAGATCATGAGACGCCGCGTACGCAGTAAATTTTCCCGTCGTGCCGCTTACAACGCCGCTCGCGTCCATGTTCAAGAAGCTGCCGTTGACCTCGACGCGAAATTTGTTTGCGCGCAGCAGGATCTCCTCGCTTTCCAGCAGGATCTGCTTCTGCGCCCGCGCCACGATGGACTTCGTCAACGCATTCAATACGATGTCGCCCGCAGCCGACACAAGATGCATCGGCCCGGTCTGCGCAAACAGGCGAAGGGTGTCGCGCACCGTCGCAAAGAAGCTGCGTCCGCTCGCAATACCAATATGGCCTTCCGTCGTGATCGCGGCCTGCTGGGACGCCACATGCACGGTGGCTGGCGTGGTGATCTCGACTCCCGCCTTGCCGTCGATCACCAGATGCGGTTCCGACAATTCCGGAAACGCGTCGCTGCTGCCCGCGCTCGCGCCCCGGATCTGCCCGTTCTGCGCTGCGATAGTGTTGACGATGTCGGACTGATGGCCGTCCGCATCCTGCGCCTCGCTGTGCTGCGCGATCTTCGTCAGCGCATCATGCAGCATGCAGTTGCTGCGCCCTCCCGAGTCGCTCAACGGTCTCGCTCATGTCTTTCGCCGCGGCCGTCGCACCCGAACGCGTCTCGGTGGTCACCAGCATGCCCCGGTTCGCACGCAGCACGCCCCAGGAATCCGTGGCCAGCTCCCATCCGGTACCGCGCGCGTCTCCTCGCCCTGCATTGCCGTCAATGCGTGTGTTGTACCCGACTACGAGGCGTGACTGCTCATGGTCGCTCGACACTTGCACCTGTAGTTTTCCCGGCGTGTCGTCGGCCACAATCTGATTCGCCTGCAGACCATCGAGGTCACGAGAACGCAGGCCCGATAGCGCCTGGTTATCCGGCAGTCTCCACTGCACAAAGTTGATGCCGTTCGGCACGCGCCCCGTGATGATCGGCCGGTCCGGGGATCCACTCAGAAACGACACGACGACTTCGTCGTCAATTCGAGGGACATGGATCATCCCAAAGCCCTGGCCCGCCCACGGATGGCTCACGCGGATCCAACAGGAACTGCGCCCATCGCGCTGTCCGATCCGATCCCAGTGAAACTGCACCTTGACCCGGCCCAGCTCGTCGGTATAAATGCGCTGTCCTTGCGGACCGACCACAGTCGCCGTCTGCATCTGCATGACAGGCTTATGGTGTTCGAACGGGCTGCGAAACGGCACGGATTTGCGCTGCGCCTCGATCTCAACCAGGAAGAAGCCCTCGGAGCCATCGAAATGCGTGATGCGGGAAGCAGGCTGCCCTTCGTGGCATGCTTTTGCTTCAGCCAGTCGATCTTTCAGACTGTACGGAAGATCTCCGTGATGGCTCGATCCCGGCAGGTTGTTCTCGATCAGCCACACCACTTCGATAACGGCGAATTCGCGACGCTCGCCAAACTCACGATCGTGCTCCGGGTGCCCAACGAGCTCAAACCACCGCCCAGCATCGACGCTGCGCAACCCTCCCGTACCATAAAACCGCTTGGCGCGTGATTCCCATTCCTCCATGCGCACTTTGGTGAGATGATCGCCGCGCTCCCGCTCCAGAAACGTATAGGGGCCGGTGTACTCGTACATCTCCAGTTGTTCCGGCAATTCGTGCGACAAAGTCGGGACATTGGTGCCCTTCGGATTGGCGAGTGGCGACGGATGCTTGTAGTCGAACGTGCGAGTAGTCAGGGTCGCGCTATGGAGGGTTCGCAAGCCTGACCAGTGAACCAGCGCGTCAACCTCATCGTTCGCGCCGTATCGGGAGAACTGAACAGATCGTGCGGCGAGCGGCTCGCACGTATCCAGGCGATCCGTGATAGTCAGAGTATGGGATTGGCCGTCGTCGGCCTGCTTCCAGATGCCGAACAGGCCCTCCTCCTCCATCAACCGGTGGACAAAATTCCAATCGTCCTCATACTGCGTGCAGTACGATCTCGGCGGAAGCGCCCTCGATAGTGCAAAGTCAAACCGACCTTGCGCCTGCGGATGCGCGTTGAATATATCCCTGAGGATTTCATCGACAGGCTTGTCCTGCCAGATGCGCTGATCGCGACGAAATTTCAGGAAATGCATCCATGATGCAAAGCTGATCTGGTAACTGGTCAGCCCGCCTTCCGATCCCAGTCTTCGCACGGCATACACGTAACCGTTTCGGGGGAGATAGGCGTGATCTGCCTGCTGAATCCAGAGCGTAACGGGTTGCCCGATCAGTTTCTTCAGCTTGAGGTCGCTGCGCGTCGACAGGACATCGAGTGCGAAGTCGAAATGTCGGCCGATCCGGGACCAGCCCACGGTGCGCTGGGGTAGCAACACGTCGGCCCCGAGCGGAGTATCGAGTTTCAGCAATCGATCTTGCTGAAGCAATCCGCCCCGCATCGCCCTCACGATGTCTTGCGCATCCATTTCTATCCCTTTATTACTTTTTGCCTACTTATTGTCACCAATATGACATGGGCTCTCACGCGCGATTCTACAGTCAAATGCGTTGTCAGCAAGATGAACCAAGGTCAAAGATGGATCTGACGCGCATCAGCCAGCGCGGCATTGTGTTATCGAACCATCTGCCGAGCCCCATCCGGAACCTCCCCGCATTGCCCTGAACCGACTCAGGCCATACTATCCCAGCACGTCCACCCTACCGATCGACTGTAAGCGCGGCGTCAGCGGCCCGAATCAGATGCAGCCCCGGTCCGCGAACGCCTTCACCTGCTCTTAAGCTTTCATTTCCCACAATCCTTTCCGTCGCCGCCATCCCGGCACGACGTGCTCATCAACGAGGATTTCCATGAAAAAGACGATCATCGCGCTCGCGCTCACCATTGCCGCTCTGCCGGCGCTCGCTCAGTACACCGGCCCCGGTGCGGATGCGGCCGCGCAACCCACGACGGTCAAGCAACTGCTGGCCTCCGGCAAGGACGATCAGCAGGTCGTGCTGCGCGGCCACATCACGAAGCAGCTCGATGACGACAAGTATCAGTTTTCCGACGGCACCGGCGAGATCCCGGTCAAGATCAAGCATTGGCCGAACGGGCAAACCATCGGCGAAAAGAACACCGTCGAATTGAGCGGCGAATACGACAAGCCGATGTTCGAATCGTCGAAGCTGAAGGTGAAACAGATCAAGGTCGTTCAATGATCTGGCCGGACGCCTGGCGTACTCCCGCGCTGTTCCTCCGGGAGTGGCTCGGCCGCCCCGCCGTCGTCGGGGCGCTCTGCCCCAGTTCGCCGTACCTCGCGCGCCGGATGGCCCGCGCGGTGCCGGCAGGCGACGGACTGGTGATCGAGCTCGGCGGCGGAACAGGCGCGGTCACGCGGGCACTGCTCGATTGCGGCGTTGCGCGCGAGCGCCTCGTCGTCATCGAGCGCTCACCGGTTTTCGCAGGACATTTGCGGGCACGCTTCCCCGGCGTCGCGATCGTACAAGGCGACGCCGCACGGCTCGAGAAGCTGTTGCCGCCCGATACCCCGGTCGACGCGATCGTTTCGTGTCTGCCGCTACGCTCGCTGCCTCGGGCAGACGTGACCGCCATCGTCGATCAATGTCACCGGCTGTTGTCCAGCCACGGCGTGATGATCCAGTTCACATACGACCTGCGGCCGCCAGGACACTACGCGATCGGACACACCGGCCTGGTCACCTCGGAGACTTGCGTCGTCTGGGCCAATATCCCGCCCGCACGGGTCGTGATTGCCCGCAGACGCCCGTGACCGGAAAATCGTCGTTTGCCGGGTGAATTCGGGCGATTTCACATTAGTTGAACGTTTCGGCGCTCACGAAATCGCTGCCGGTTTTAAAATAATCGCGCTTCCGGATTTTCGATTCATGCGCAGGACGATCGTTATTCGCCCCGCCCATTCGGGTCATTTTTACCCGATCAAAATCGAAAAATCGCCAAATCCGGTATTTATTGCGTTGAATAAAAAATCCGACGGCCGATTCGACTCCAACCAACCATGCATTCCGAGAAACACAGCCCGATCGGCCGCTTCCTGCTCAAGACGCTCGCGCTCTTTGCCACGCTGTTCACCCTGCACGGCAACGCGATGGCCGACTGCATCGACGACGCGGCCGCGTTTCAGCACGTCAACGTGAGCCTGATGCGCGCGATCGCGCAGGTCGAATCCGGGACGCGCCCCGATCGCGTGAACACGAACAGCAACGGCACCACCGACATCGGGCTCATGCAGATCAACAGCTCGTGGCTGCCGGTGCTCGCGAAGGAAGGGATCAGCGAGCAGAGCCTGTTCGATCCGTGCACGAACGCATACGTCGGCGCGTGGATCCTGTCGCGGAACATCCGCCAGTTCGGCCCGACCTGGAACGCGATCGGCGCGTACAACGCCGCGTCGCCCGACAAGCGCCTCGCGTATGCGCGCAAGGTCTATGATGCGGTTCAATCCATCTCCGATTCGTCGGATCCTTCCATGCCCATCCTCCCGCCCTCGTTCACGCCGCCGCAGACATACAATCCGTTCGCGAGCCTCAACGTCACGTCCGCGCAAGTGAACCGTTCGCGCGCCGCCGCATCCGCCGGCATGCCGCCGGGCATGCCCGCGCCGGTCGGCGCGTCCGGGTCCGCCGTCGCGTCGTCGGCCGCGTACAACTTCGGCTGGACGGTCACCGGCGCGGATCAGGCGAAGCCGATCCAGGTGTTCGACGACGGCTCGAAAGTGTTCGTCCAGTTCACCGATATGAAGCACGTCCCCGCGATCTTCGCTCAGACGTCGTCCGGCTCGCGCGTGCTGCTGCGCTGGGATCTGCAGTTTCCGTACGCGGTGATCGCGCGTCCCGAGCAGACGCTGGTGTTTCAGATGGGGGCGTTCGAGGCGCGCGCGCAGCGCACGCCCGGCAGTGCCGCTCAGAGCGGCAACGCACCCGCTCCGGTGCCCACTCCTGCCGCCACGCAAGCAAACGTTGCCGTGCGCAACGCGCCGCCGGCGGGCGTCGCCGGCCAGACCACCGCGTCGGCGAGCCGGACATCGCCGGCGACACGCTCGGCATCGACCGACGCGCTGTGGTACATCTCCCAGCCGTCGTCCGCGCCGTCGCAGGCGAACTCGCAGCCGGCGACGACCCCGCAGGCGAGCCCGCAGCCGGCGACGTTCCCGCAAGCGGTCACGACGCCCGCGCCGGCCCCGCAAGCACCGTCGCCCGCGCCGCAGAAGGCCAGGGCCGGCACGAGCACCGACGCGCTCTGGTACATCACGAAGTAATCGCGCGGCCGGCCTCGCGCCACACGGAAGGCGGCTCGAGGTCAATCGTCAGACCTCGGGAAAGCCCCGATCCGCCGCCCGCGCCCGCTTCGCTATCCTCGATGCGGCACTTGCTCACCGGCCGCGCCAGGGCCATCCGCGATACCGAACGACTTTGTACCGCTCACCGCCCGACTTCGAACCGCGCGCCTACGGGCCGCAACGGATCACCGCCGTCGTCGCGACGATGGCCGAGGACGGCGTCGCGCCGCCGCTCGTGCTGGCCGGCAGCGGCCTCGACGAGGCCGCGCTGCGCGAGCCGTCGACGCGCGTGTCGTACCGGCAGATGGCGACGGTGTTCGCCAACGCGGCGCGGCTCGCGCGCGATCCGGCGATCGCGCTGCGCGCGGGCATGCGGATGCGCCTGACCGCGTACGGGATGTACGGCTACGCGCTGCTGAGCAGCCCGACGCGCGAGGCGGCGCTCGATTTCGCGGTCAAGTACGTGCGCGCGATGGGCCCGCTCGCCGACTTCACCTATACGCGCGAGCGCGACGTCGGCATCTTCCACTACGACCTGCTGCTGTCGCCGGATCCGAACGATCCGCTGTACCGCTTCGCGCTCGAATTCACGTATGCCGCGCACCAGACGCTGAGCCGCGATCTGTACGGCCACGCGTTCCGCTTCGCCGAGATACGGGCGGCGTTCCCGGCGCCCGCGCATGCGAGTGCGTACGCGGACGTGTTCGGCTGCCCGGTGCGCTTCAGCCATCCCGTCAACGAGTTACGCGTCGACGCGGTGTGGGCCGAGCGCGCGCCGCCGCTGCCTGACTCGGTCACGCACGCGATGGCGCGCGAGCTGTGCCAGCAGTTCCTCGCGGACCTGACCCGCGTGGGTGGTTACGCGTCGATGGTGCGTCGCGCGCTCGTCGAGCAGATGCCGCGGCACTTCTCGAGCATCGACGCGATGGCGCAGGAACTGGCGATGGCGCCGCGCACGCTGCGCCGCAAGCTCGAGGCCGAAGGCACGACCTTTCGCGATCTGCTCGCCGAGGTGCGGCGCAGTCTCGCGATCGAGTATCTGCGCAAGACGCGGATGACGAATGAGGAGATCGCGAGCCGCCTCGGCTACAGCGACGCCGCGAATTTCCGGCATGCGTTCGTGCGCTGGACCGGCAAGAGCCCGCACGAGTACAGGGTAGCGTGAGCATGCTCGACGTCTTCCTCGCGTTCGCGCAGATCGGCCTGACCAGCTTCGGCGGCGGGCTGAGCGGGCGGATGATGCGCGACTTCGTGCACGAGCGCCGCTGGCTCGACGAAGATGAATTCCTGAACGGCCTCGCGCTGTCGCAGGCGCTGCCCGGCGTCAACGTGAAGAATCTCGCGATCTGGATCGGCTACCGGATGTGCGGCTGGCGCGGCGCGGTGGCCGGCTTCATCGGGATCATCGTGCCGCCGGCGGTGCTGATCGTGCTGCTCGGCGTCGCGTTCTCGACACTCACGCGCTTCACGCTGACGCACGTCGCGCTCGCCGGCGCCGCGGCCGCAGCGATCGGACTGTCGATGGCGATGGCGCTGACCGCCGTGCGCCGGCTGCCGCGCCGCATCGTGCCATTCGCGGTGATGGCGCTCACATTCGTCGCGGTCGCGGTGCTGCACTGGCCGCTCGTGTGGACCGTGCTGATCGGCGGCACGGTCAGCGTCGCGCTCGAATACCGGCGCGCGGGCGACGCGTCGCCGCGCGGCGAACGCCGATGACGGCCGCGCAACGCTACGCGGCGCTCGGCGCGGTGTTCGCGCCGCTGTCGATCGCGACGATCGGCGGCGGGCAGGCGATCATCGCGGACGTGCAGCGGCAGGTCGTCGACGTGCATCACTGGATGACGGCGACGCAGTTCGTGAACGACTTCGCGATCGCGCGGATGGCGCCCGGCCCCGGCTCGCTGCTCGCGACGCTGATCGGCTGGCAGGTCGCGGGGTTCTGGGGTGCGGTGATCGCAACGCTCGCGCTGTTCGGCCCGACCGCGTTCCTGATCTACGGCGTCGCGCACGTGTGGAAGCGGCATCAGGGCAAGCGCTGGCAGATCGCGCTCGAGGCGGGGCTGCGGCCGGTCGCGGCGGGAATGATCCTCGCGTCGGTGTGGGTGCTGCTGCAGGGGCTCGACGGCGGCTGGCCCGCGCGCGTGCTCGCGCTCGTGTCGACCGTCTGCGTGATGCGCACGCGCGTCAACGCGCTGCTGCTGATCCTCGCGGGCGCCGCGATCTTCGTCGCGATGCACGCAATCTGACGATCCGCCCCGCCCCATCCCGCCTCCCCCCGCCCAATTGGTAATAATTCGTAATAGTCCGAAAATCCGGGCGCCACGCGCGCCTTGCCGGTGACGGATCGCGGCCGCGAAGGCCCGCGCCGCATGGTTACCGACTGTTACACGCGCGGCGCTCCGGGCCGCATCGGCGCCGCCGGCGACGCTTACCATTCACGCATGGATGAACATGTCGCCCGCAAGCCGCTGCGGCCGCGGGCGGGGAGAGTGAAGGTGAAACGGATTCTGTTTTTGGGCGCGCTCGGTCTGACGGCCGCGTGCGTATCGGCGAGCGCGTTCGCGCACGCGGACGTCGGGGTGTTTCTCGGTATTCCGGGGCCGGTGATCGAAGCGCCGCCGCCCGTGTACTATGCGCCGCCGCCGCCCGTGTACTACGCACCGCCGGCGCCCGTGTATTACGGCTCGCCGTACTACGGCGACTATCGCTACCGCCGCGAATGGCACGACAACGGCTGGCACCGCGGCTGGCGGCATCACCATCACGACGACGATTGATCCCGTCCGCGCGGCGGCCTGCCCGACAGGCGGGCCGCCGCGCGCCACTCACCAAGGCAGCGAGTAGGTCTTCGTGTTCGTGAAGCTCTTCATCGCTTCCTGCACGCCTTCCTTGTACCCGAGCCCCGAATCCTTGATCCCGCCGAACGGCGTCAGCTCGAGCCGGTAGCCCGGCACCTCGCGCACGTTCACGCTGCCCACCTCCAACTCGGTGATGAAGCGCGTGATGTAGTCGAAGCGGTTCGTGCACACCGACGACGACAGCGCGTAGTCGGTGCCGTTCGACATCCTGATCGCCTCGTCGATGTTGCGAAAGCGCAGGATCGGCGACACCGGCCCGAACGTCTCGTGCTTGACGAGCGGCATGTCGGGCGTCACGCGGTCGACGACGGTCGGCGAGTACAGCGCGCCGTCGCGCACGTTGCCGACGAGCAGCCGCGCGCCGCGCGCGATCGCATCGTTGACCTGCTGCTCGCAGAAGCGCGCGGCGGCCTCGTCGATCACGGTGCCCATGTCGACCTTCGGATCGGCCGGATTGCCGTAGGTCCACGCGCGCGTCTTCTCGACGACGAGCTCGGTGAAGCGGTCGGCCACCGCCTCGTGCACGAGCATCCGCTTGATCGCGGTGCAGCGCTGCCCCGAGTTCTTGTACGAGCCCGACACCGCGAGCGTGCTCGCCTCGTCGAGATCGGCGTCCTCCATCACGATGATCGGATCGTTGCCGCCGAGTTCGAGCACCGCGCGCCGGTAGCCCATCCGCGTGGCGATCGACTTGCCGATCGACACGCCGCCGGTGAACGTGATCAGGTCGATCGACGGGTTCGTGATCAGCTCGTCGGCGATCTCCTTCGGGTCGCCCGTCAGCACCTGCAGCATCTGCGGCGGCAGCCCGGCTTCGTACAGGATGTCGGCAAACAGATACGCGGACAGCGGCACTTTCTCCGACGGCTTCAGCACCATCCGGTTGTTCGTCGCAACCGCCGGCACAACCTTGTGCGCGACCTGGTTCATCGGGTGGTTGAACGGCGTGATCGCCGAGATCACGCCGAGCAGCGGATCGCGCTGCGTGTACACGCGGCGCTTCTTGCCGTGCGGCGTCAGATCGCACGAGAAGATCTGGCCGTCGTCCTTCAGCACCTCGCCGGCGCCGAACGTCAGCACGTCGGCGACGCGGCCCGCCTCGTACGTCGAATCCTTGATGCACAGGCCGGCCTCGGCGGTGATCAGCTGCGCGATCTCGCCGGTGCGCGCCCGCACGAGGTCGGCCGCGCGCCGCAGGATCGCCGCGCGCTCGTAGCGCGTGAGGGTCGGCTTGTATGCATGCGCGGCCGCGAACGCGCGCCGCACGTCGGCGAGCGTCGCCTTCGGCACGGTGCCGACGAGCGAGCCGTCGAAAGGATTGCGCACGTCGATCACGGCGTCGCGATGGATCTTCTCGCCGTCGATCCGCAGCGCTTCGTGGCGGATGTCGGCGGCGGCCGTCGGTTCTGCAATGGCGTTCATCAGTGAGTCCTCTTTACGGAAGCGTTCGCGTTACTGAAGGTGATTGAGCGCGATGTCGATCACGTCGAAATTGCGCAGCCGCGCACGGCCGGTCACGTCGGCGGCGACCGGCTTGCTGAAGACCAGCGGCACCGTCTGCTCGGACAGCCCGCCGTGCGAGCGCAGCGGCACGTCGAGGCCCGACAGGTCGTGCTTCACGCGCCGCGTGCCGAGCACCACGTCCTGCTTCGAGATCACGATCAGGTCGCCCATCCGCGCGGGCGGCAGCTCGAAGCGCGCGCAGCCGTCGGCGCCCGTCAGCGCGAGCTCGATCCCGTCCTCGGCCGCGAGCTTCGTGCGCAGCGCGTCGACATCGGCGCCGTCGGGCAGGTAGACCGTCGCGAACGAGCCGAGCGCGCCGTGGTGCACGACGTACGGATCGGTGATCGGCAGGATCACGCGCGCGGCGTCCTCGCCGAGCCAGTCGTCGAAACGCTCCTGCAGATAGATCACGTTCGGCTCGCCGTCCTCGTCGTGCTTCGCGTTCATCCCGTGATCGGCGGTGATCGCGATCACCGCGCCGAGCGCGTCGAGCTGCTTCAGGTACGCGTCCATCATCTGGTAGAACGCGTTCGCGCCGGCCGTGCCGGGCGCGTGCTTGTGCTGCACGTAGTCGGTCGTCGACAGGTACATCAGGTCGATCTTGCGCGTCTCGAGCAGGCGCACGCCCGCGGCGAACACGAACTCCGACAGATCCGCGCTGTACACGCTCGGCACCGGCTTGCCGACGAGCTCGAGCACGTTGTCGATGCCGTTCTCGTCGAGGGTCGCCTCGTCGGCCTTCTCGGACGAGAAGCAGATCCCCTTCAGCCCCTTGCCGAGCAGCCGGCGCAGCTTGTCCTTCGCGGTGACGACCGCGACGCTCGCGCCTTGCGCCGCGAATGTCGCGAGCACGGTCGGCGCGACCAGGTACTTCGGGTCGTTCATCAACACTTCCGTGCCGCTTTCGCGATCGAAGAAATAGTTGCCGCTGATACCGTGTACCGCGGGCGGCACGCCGGTGACGATCGACAGGTTGTTCGGGTTCGTGAAGCTCGGCACCACGCAGTCGCCCTTCAGCGCCGTGCCCGGCTTGAGCAGCGTGCGCAGGAACGGCGCGACGCCGGCCTCGGCGGCCTCTTCCAGATATTCGTAAGCGCAGCCGTCGACGCACACGACGACGACGGGCCGGCTCATCCAGTTGTAGCGGCGGCCGTTCACTTCTACGGAAACAGGGGTTTCGTTCATGACAGTCCTTTCTGATCGGAGGGGTTGAGCCGCCGGCGCCCGCGACGCGCCGACTTCGTGAATTCCATGCTTGACATTAAAATTGATGATTTGTAGATTGTCAACAACATGCAGATAACAGAGGGCAACCGGTTGTATGTAGCAGGCAGAAAGATCACCACCCATTCGCCGCGGTTGCGGCACCACAGTCAAGGGGTCTGAAGATGAACGGAAAGCCGGTATTCAAGCGTTCGGGCACATGGGCGTCGGGCGTGCTTCGCTGTGCGCTCGCGGCGTCGGTCGCGCTGGGCGTCGCGCAGGCGGCGCAGGCGAAGACGTCGCTGCTCGTCTACACCGCGCTCGAGGACGAGGCGATGAAGCCGTACAAGGATGCGTTCGAGAAGGCGAATCCCGACATCGAGATCCGCTGGGTGCGCGATTCGACCGGCTCGGTCACCGCGAAGCTGCTCGCCGAGAAGAACAATCCGCGCGCGGACGTCGTGCTCGGGCTCGCCGCGTCGAGCCTCACGGTGCTCGATCTGCAGGGGATGCTGATGCCGTACGCGCCGAAGGGCTTCGATCAGCTCACGCGCAAGTACAGCGATGCGAACACGCCGCCGCACTGGGTCGGGATGGACGTCTGGGGCGCGACGATCTGCTACAACCGCGTGATCGGCGAGCAGCGCCACATTCCGAAGCCGACGTCGTGGGCCGACCTGACGAAGCCGATCTACAAGGGCGCGATCGTGATGCCGAGCCCGGTGTCGTCCGGCACCGGCTATCTCGACGTGACCGCGTGGCTGCAGACGCTCGGCAAGGACGGCGGCTGGAAGTACATGGATGCGCTCGACAAGAACGTCGCGCAGTACGTGCACTCGGGCTCGAAGCCGTGCACGCTCGCCGGCACCGGCGAATTCCCGATCGGCATCTCGTTCGAGTTCCGCGGCCACGAACTGCAGGAGCAGGGCGCGCCGATCGATCTCGTGTTCCCGAAGGAAGGGCTCGGCTGGGACATGGAAGCGACCGGGATCATGAAGACGACGAAGCATCCGGACGAAGCGAAGAAGCTCGCGGACTTCATGGCGAGCAAGGACGCGAACGCGATCACCGCGCGCTGGTGGGCGATCGTCGCGTATCCGGGCGTCGCGAAGAAGCTGTCCGGCATCCCCGACAACTACGCGGATCTGCTCGTGAAGAACGACTTCACGTGGTCCGCGAAGAACCGTCAGTCGATCCTCGATACCTGGCAGCAGCGCTACGGCGCGAAGGCGGAGCAGCAATGATGGCACCTTATCTGAGCGTAGAACGCATCGACAAGCGGTACAACGACACGCAGGTGCTCCGGGGCATCAGCCTGAGCGTGATGAAGGGAGAAATGATCTGCTTCCTCGGGCCGTCCGGCTGCGGGAAGACGACGCTCCTGCGGATCATCGCGGGGCTCGAGGCGCAGACGTCCGGCCAGATCACGCAGGGCGGCCGCGACATCTCGCGGCTGCCGCCACAGTTGCGCGACTACGGGATCGTGTTCCAGTCGTACGCGCTGTTCCCGAACCTGACCGTCTACGACAACGTCGCGTACGGCCTCGTCAACCGCAAGATGAAGCGCGCGGCGATCGATGCGCGCGTGCACGAGCTGCTCGAGCTCGTCGGTTTGCCGGACAGCCATCGCAAGCATCCGGGCCAGCTGTCCGGCGGCCAGCAGCAGCGGATCGCGCTCGCCCGCGCGCTCGCGACGTCGCCCGGGCTGCTGCTGCTCGACGAGCCGCTGTCCGCGCTCGACGCGCGCGTGCGGGTGCGGCTGCGCCAGGAGATCCGCGCGCTGCAGCAGAGCCTCGGCCTGACGACGATCATGGTCACGCACGATCAGGAAGAGGCGCTGTCGATGGCCGACCGCATCGTCGTGATGAACCACGGCGTGATCGAGCAGATCGGCACACCGCTCGAGATCTACCGGCAGCCGGCGTCGCCGTTCGTCGCCGACTTCATCGGCAAGGTCAACTCGATCTCCGCGCAGATGCAGGGCGACGGCACGCTGCGCGCGGGCGACGTCGGCCTCGAATGCCAGCGCGGCGCGACGCGCCCCGCGGCGGGCGCACCGGTGTCGGTCTACGTGCGCCCCGAGGACATCCGCATCGCGGTGCCGGGCGACACGCCCGACAACCGGCTCACCGGCCGCGTCGAGAAGCTCGAGTTCCTCGGCGCGTTCTGCCGCGTGAGCTTCCGCGTCGACGGGCTCGCCGCGCAGGAGATCGTCGCCGATCTGTCGTTCCACGAAGTCGACCGCACCGGCCTGCGCGCCGGCGCGTCGTTCGATCTCGCGCTCGATCGCGAGCATGTCCGCGTGTTTCCGTCCGTCAAGGAGCGCCCGCTATGAACGCCGTGCTATCCGAGCGCCGCCGCGGCGCGTCCGCGCCTGCCGAAGTCCGGCAGACGACCCACTGGCACGACCGCGTCGCGCAGCTCGCGCTCGTCGTGATGGCCGGGCTGCTGTCGCTGTTCCTGCTGCTGCCGCTCGCGATCGTCGTGCAGAAATGCTTCGTCGACGCGGACGGCCATTTCATCGGGCTGCACAACTTCGGCACGTACCTGGCGAACAGCGGCGTGCTGCGCTCGGTCGGGCATTCGCTGACGGTCGGCGCGCTCGTCACGTCGATCGTCGTGCCGATGGCGTTCACGTTCGCGTATGCGATCACGCGCTCGTGCATGCCGCTGAAGAACGCGGTGCGCACGATCGCGCTGCTGCCGCTGCTCGCGCCGACGCTGCTGTCCGCCGTGTCGTTCATCTACTGGTTCGGCAACGCGGGGCTGCTGAAGCCGCTGTTGCACGGCCACTCGATCTACGGGCTGCCCGGCATCGTTGCGAGCCTCGTGTACGCGTCGTTCCCGCACGTGCTGATGATCCTCGTGACCGCGCTGTCGCTCGCCGACGGGCGGCTCTACGAAGCGGCCGACGCGATGGGCACGAGCCGCCTGCGCAAGTTCTTCACGATCACGCTGCCCGGCGCGAAGTACGGGCTCATCAGCGCGACGATGGTGGCGTTCACGATGTGCATCAACGACTTCGGCGTGCCGGTCGTGATCGGCGGCTCGTACAACGTGCTGTCGACCGACATCTACAAGCTGATCATCGGGCTGCAGGACTTCAACCGTAGCGCGGTCGTCAGCCTGATGCTGCTGTTCCCCGCGCTGATCGCGTTCGGCATCGACTTCTTCATCCGCCGCCGGCAGCAGTCGCAGCTCGGTGCGCGCTCGACGCCGTACCAGCCGAAGCCGTCGCGCGGCTTCGACTTCGCGATGCTCGCGTACTGCGGCACGGTCTGCGCACTGTTCATCGCGGTGGTCGGCATCTCGGTGTTCGCGTCGTTCGTGAAGTTCTGGCCGTACCAGATGAGCCTCGGCGTCCAGCACTACCGGATGGGCCTCGTCGCGGCCGGCATCTTCGACGCATACCTGAACAGCCTGAAGATGGCGCTCGCGGTCGCCACCGGCGGCACGATCGTCGTGTTCGGCGGTGCGTACCTGATCGAGAAGACGCGCTGCGCACGCTGGCTGCGCACGTTCATCAGCCTCTGCGCGATCCTGCCGATGGGCGTGCCCGGCCTCGTGCTCGGCATCAGCTACATCTTCCTGTTCAACGCGCCCGGCAATCCGCTGAACGGCCTGTACGGTTCGTTCGCGATCCTCGCGATCGTCACCGTCGTCCACTACTACTCGTCGAGTCATCTGACCGCGGTCACCGCGCTGCGCCAGATCGACAGCGAGTTCGAGGCGGTGTCCGCGTCGCTGAAGGTGCCGTTCTACAAGACGTTCATCCGCGTCACGGTGCCCGTCTGCCTGCCCGCGATCCTGCTGATCGCGCGCTATCTGTTCGTGAACGGGATGACGACCGTGTCCGCGGTCGTGTTCCTGTACTCGCCGGACACGCAGCCCGCGTCGGTCGCGATCCTGAACCTCGACGACGCCGGCCAGATCGGCCCCGCCGCCGCGATGGCGACGCTGATTCTCGCGACGTCGTCGTTCGCATGCGTGCTGTTCGCGTGCGTGTCGCACGGGCTGCTGCGCAGGACGCAGGCCTGGCGCCAGCCGAATCGCCGTTGAAGCTCCGATTGAAGCCTTATCGAGTCGCCGCTCCACTATTTGTCCCAGTACCCCATATCGAGGAATCGACATGACGCTCGCCGCTACGCCCATTCTGCTCACCCCCGGCCCTCTGACGACCTCCGACCGCACGCGGCAGGCGATGCTGCGCGACTGGGGCTCGTGGGACACCGACTTCAACCAGATCACCGCGCGGCTGCGCGAGCGGATCCTGCGCATCGTGCACGGCGAAGGCACGCACGAATGCGTGCCGCTGCAAGGCAGCGGCACGTTCTCGGTCGAGGCCGCGATCGGCACGATCGTGCCGCGCGACGGCCACGTGCTCGTGCCGAACAACGGCGCGTACTGCCAGCGGATCGCGAAGATCTGCCGCGTGCTCGGCCGCAAGCTGACGACGCTCGACTACACCGAAGCGCAACGCGTCGAACCGGCCGACGTCGATCGCGTGCTCGCGGCCGACCCGACGATCACGCACGTCGCGCTCGTGCACTGCGAAACCGGCACCGGCGTGCTGAATCCGCTGCACGAGGTCGCGCAGGTCGTCGCGAAACACGGACGCGGCCTGATCGTCGACGCGATGAGCTCGTTCGGCGCGATCGACATCGACGCGCGCACGACGCCGTTCGACGCGGTGATCGCCGCATCGGGCAAATGCCTCGAAGGCGTGCCGGGGATGGGCTTCGTGATCGCGAAGCGCAGCACGCTCGAACGTTGCGAGGGCAACTGTCATTCGCTGAGCATGGACCTGTACGATCAGTGGACGTACATGCAGCGCACGACGCAATGGCGCTTCACGCCGCCGACGCACGTCGTCGCGGCGCTCGACGCGGCGCTCACGCAATACTTCGAGGAAGGCGGGCTCGCCGTGCGCGGCGGCCGCTACGCACGCAATTGCGCGGCGCTCGTCGACGGGCTGGCCGCGCTCGGCCTGCGCACGTTCCTCGACGCATCGGTGCAGGCGCCGATCATCGTCACGTTCCACGCGCCTGACGATCCGAACTACGATTTCAAGACCTTTTATCAGGAAGTCAAAAAGCGCGGCTACATTCTGTATCCGGGCAAGCTCACGCAAGTCGAGACGTTCCGCGTCGGCTGCATCGGCCATTTCGGCGAAGCGGGCATTCCGGGCGCGGTCGCCGCGATCGCCGACACGCTGGAGGCGATGGGTGTCGCGCGCGTGTCCGCCGAAGAAACGGCCTGACCGAAGAGTCCGTTATGCGTCCCTTCTGGATCGAACAAGCGCTCTTCAACGACGGCGAACTCGCGCCCGCGCTGCAGGGCGCGACGAAAGCCGACGTCTGCATCGTCGGCGGCGGCTTCACCGGCCTCTGGACCGCCATTCAGGCGAAGCAGCAGAACCCCGCGCTCGATGTCGTGATCATCGAGCGCGATCTGTGCGGCGCCGGCGCGAGCGGCCGCAACGGCGGCTGCCTGCTCACGTGGTCGGCGAAATTCCTGACGCTGCGGCGCCTGTTCGGCGAAGCAGAGGCGATCCGGCTCGTGAAGGCATCGGAAGCGGCGGTGCAGCACATCGCCGACTTCTGCCGCGCACACCGGATCGACGCCGAACTGCGGCTCGACGGCACGCTGTATACCGCGACGTCGCCCGCGCAGGTCGGCACGCTCGCGCCGGTGCTCGATGCGCTCGCCGCGTGCGGGATCCACAGCTACGCGCCGCTGCCGCCCGCCGAGGTCGCGCGCCGCTCGGGCTCCGCGCGCAATCTCGACGGCGTGTTCTCGCCGATCGCGGCCACCGTGCATCCGGGCAAGCTCGTGCGCGGGCTGCGCCGCGTCGCGCGCGAGATGGGCATCCGGATCTACGAACGCACGCCGATGCTCGACTTCACGCCGGGCCAGCCCGTCACCGTGCGCACGCCGACCGGCAGCGTGACCGCGGGCAAGCTCGTGCTCGCGCTGAACGCATGGATGGCGAGCCGCTTTCCGCAGTTCGAGCGGACGATCGCCGTCGTGTCGAGCGACATGATCATCACCGAGAAATGCCCGGAGCTGCTGGCGCGAGCCGGGCTCGTCGACGGCGTGTCGGTGCTCGATTCGCGGATCTTCGTCTACTACTACCGCAGCACGCCGGACGGCCGGCTGATGCTCGGCAAGGGCGGCAACACGTTCGCGTGGCGCGGGCGGATCGCGCCGGTGTTCGACCAGCGCTCGCCGTACGAGGCGCAGCTGACGAAGAGCCTGCACGAATTCTTCCCGTCGCTCGCCGGCGTGCCGATCACCGCGAGCTGGAACGGCCCGTCGGACCGCTCGGTCACCGGCTTCCCGTTCTTCGGGCGCCTCGACGACGCGCCGAACGTGTTCTACGGCTTCGGCTATTCGGGCAACGGCGTCGGGCCGACGTACATGGGCGGGCAGATCCTGTCGTCGCTCGTGCTGGGCCTCGACAACGCGTGGACGAGAAGCCCGATCACGCGCGGCCCGCTCGGCCATTTCCCGCCGGAGCCGTTTCGCTACGTCGGGTCGCTCACGGTACGCAACGCGATCCGCCGCAAGGAACGCGCGGAGGACGCGCACCGGCAGCCGTGGATCGTCGACACGTGGTTGTCCAAACTCGCGAGCGCGGCCGGGAAAGCGGACAAAGCGTAAGCGGACAAGGCGTAAGCGGACAAGGCCTGAGCGAACAACGCGTAAAAAAACACCGCGGGGCCGGCATTGCACCGGCCCCGCGGCGTTTCTGGCGCAATGTGCCGATCAGCCGGCCAGCCCCGCCGGTCAGCCCTTCACCGGCCCCGGATCGCTCTGGCTCGGCCGGCCCGTCTCGACGTGGCCCGCGAAGCGGCGCACGACCGTGTCCGTCGCGCCGCCGACCGTCGTCGCCGCGATGTTCAGGTCGTACCAGCCGTGGCTCGAGCTCAGCTCCCAATGATCCTGCTGCGTCTGGCCCGGCTGCAGCGTGTACTGGCGCGCGTGCGCGTTGCTGTACGCGTTGCCGACAGTGATGCTGCACGCGGCCGCGCCCGTGTTGCGCAGCTCGAGGTAGACCTGACGGTTCTGCACGTCGTAGCCGATCCGCACGTCCGGGTTCGCGTGATGGCCGTCGGTCGCGGTCTGCACGTTGCCCTGGAATTCGCTGAGATAGCCGTTCGGGCCGTAGACCGCGAAGTGATACGCCCCCTGCGACGACGACGTGCTCCAGTAGTCGGTCAGCGTATCCTGCGACGCGACCGAGTAGCGGCGCGGCGGGTTGGCCGTCTGAAGGCGGTCGTACACGTAGAACGCCGCGCCCGCGCCGCCCGTGTTCGCGAGGTCGAGCCACAGGTTGCCGTCGTGGCCGCTCACGCGGCTCTGGACGAACACCTCGTACGGCAGCGCGCGCGCCGGCCGCGTGCCGGGCTCCTGCGCCGGCATCGTCTGCTGCGCGGGCACCTGGTACGCCTGGCCGGCCGTCTGGATGTGCTGCGGCACCGTGAAGCTGACCGTCGACGTGTCCGGCTGGCCGGAGAAGTCGAACGCGGACGTCAGGTCGCCGCACAGCGAGCGGCGCCACGCGCTGATGTTCGGCTCATGCACGCCGAAGCGCGCCTCGAGAAAGCGCAGCACCGACGTGTGATCGAACATCTCCGAGCAGACCCAGCCGCCCTTCGACCACGGCGACACGACGATCAGCGGCACGCGCGTGCCCAGGCCGATCGGCTGAATCCCGCCCGGGTCCGCGCCGGGGATCATCGGCCCCATCTCGTGCGGATACTGGCCGAGGTCGAGATACTCGTCGCCGATGTTCGACATCAGGCTCGACGAGATCATGCCCTGCGCGTTCTGGCCGCTCGACAGCGGCGGCATCGGCGGCACGACGTGGTCGAACAGGCCGTCGTTCTCGTCGTAGTTCAGGATCAGCACGGTCTTCGCCCACACGTCGGGGTTCGACGTCAGTGCCTCGATGACCATGTTGATGTAGAACGCGCCGTCGGTCGGCGACGACGACGGATGCTCGCTGTACTTGGCCGGCGCGACGATCCACGACACCTGCGGCAGCTGGTTCGCCTGCACGTCGGCCTTCAGCTCGGCGAGCGTGTGGTTCGACGCGCCCTTGTCGACGAGCGGGCCGCTCGCGCCTTCCTGCACCTGGAACTTCTTGAAGAACATCAGCGAGTTGTCGGTGAAGTTGTCCGTCGCGTCGCCCGGGATGCCGGTGCCGCCCTGATACACCTTCCAGCTGATGTTCGCGTTCTGCAGACGCTCCGCATAGGTCGTCCACGTATAGCCGTTCACGTTGTCGCGCTCGCCGATGCCCGGGCCGTTCGGCGGATTGCCGTAGATGTTGCGCGGGTCGATCGTGCCCGTGAACAGAAAGATGCGGTTCGGCGCGGTGTCGGCGGGCGTCGAGCAGAAGTACGAATCGCAGATCGTGAACGCGTCCGCGAGCGCGTAGTGATAGGTCAGGTCGTCGCGCTTCAGATAGCCCATCGTCAGCACGTCCTGCTTCTGGTTCACCCACTGATCGTAGAAGCCGTTGTTCCATGCGAGATGGCCGCTGCTCCAGCCGTGGTTCGTGCCCGGCTGATATTCGGTGGTCTGCTTCGGATCGAGGTAGAACGGCAGCACGTACTTCGCCGACGGATCGAGGCCGCGCGAATGATAGTTCTTCGTGAACACCGACGCCGGCGGCTGCTGCCATACCGGCGCGCCGTTCGGCAGCACGTGCGGACGCGGATCGTCGAAGCCGCGCACGCCGCGCAGCCCGCCGAAGTAATGGTCGAACGAGCGGTTCTCCTGCATGAAGATCACGACGTGCTCGACGTCCTGGATCGTGCCGGTGCGCGTCGCGGCGGGCATCGCGAGCGCCTTGCGGATTGCGGGCGGGAAGCCCGCGTAGGCAGCCATCGCGCCCGCCGACTGAGCGGCGAGGCGTAGGAAGTCGCGTCTGTTTTTCGAAGACATGAGGAATCCTGTTTATCTGTCGGAATGAAGGAGGGGTGCGGCTGGCGGATCAGTGCGCGTTGCTCGCGCCGGAGTCGGGCGCCCAGTGCATGACGGGCGGGCCTGGCGGGTTGTCCTCGGCGTTCGCCGCCTGCTGGCTGTTCGCGCTCGGCGCGCTCGACGATGGCGCCGACGACGGGCCGGCGCTGCCGCCGCCGTCGCACGCGGCGAGCGCGAGGCAAAGAAACAGCGCCGCGCAGACGGCGCGCGAATCGATTCGACGCATGGGGATCGGTCCGTGGATGACGAATGCGGTCATTAACGCATCGGCGCGTGTCCCCGCAGTGACCGGTTCCATCAGATTTCTTTCGGACTACCTCAGCTTTTTTGCACGAAGCGCCGGTGCGCCACCGGCGTTCGCTATCGCTGCGCCATGGCGCCGTTATCGCGCGTAACCGACGAAACACGCTCGTCCGTGCGCGTGTCACGCGGCGGACACATCGTCGCGCTAAGCTGTCGCGCGACACGGCAGGAGAAGAGGACGGGATTTTGTTCGATCAGCTGAAGGCGTTCCACGCGACGGTCCGTCAGGGCAGCATCACGCGTGCGGCGCGGCATCTCGGCGTCAGTCAGCCGACGATCGCCGCGCAGATCCGGCAGATCGAGCAGCTCTACGGCGTCGAGCTGTTCTATCGCAGCGGGCGCCGCCTCGCGGTCACCGAGACCGGCGTCGCGCTGCTGCCGCTCGTCGAGAAGATGATCGATCTCGAAGCGCAGGCCGACATCATGCTACGCAACGTCGGCGGCCTGTTCGAAGGCCATCTGCGGCTCGGCGCGACGGGGCCGTACTACATCATGGACGCGGTCGGGCGCTTCTCGAACGCGCACCCGGCGATCGCGCTCACGTGCCGGATCGGCAATTCGGAAGATATCCTGAATGCGCTGCACGAGTTCCGCATCGATCTCGCGGTGTCGTCGCAGCTCAACGACGCGGACGGGCTCGAGCGGCGCGTGATCTCGACCGATCCGCTCGTGCTCGTCGTGCATCGCAGCCACCCGCTCGCGCGCGTCGACGCGATCGACGCGGCACGCCTCGCCGACGTACGCCTGCTGATTCGCGAGGAAGGCTCGGTCACGCGCCGCTGCACCGAGGAGATTCTCGCGAAGGCCGGCGTCGCGCCAACGTCGACCGCCGAGATCGGCAGCCGCGAGGCGATTCGCGAAGCGATCCTGCACGGCGTCGGCGGCAGCCTCTTTCCGCGCGGCGAAGCGGAACGGCATCCGGATCTGCATGCGATCACGCTGTCCGGCGTCGACACGACGATCGACGAATACATCTACTACCTGAAAGCGCGCCGGCACAGCCCGGCGATCGACGCGTTTCTCGCGTGCATCGTGCCGGGCGGAAGTGCGGGGGAAGTCGCGTCGCGTCACGACGCATGATGCGCCACCGCCCGCGAGAACGGGGCGGCGGCACACGAGCGGTCACACGCTGAAGCGGTTCAGCGTATACGCACGATACGCGGCAACGAACGCGTCGAACGATCCGGTTTCCTTCGCTTCGAGCTCCGCCTGCTCGACGAGCGACTGCTCGGCGAGCGCGGCGGCCGCGCGCGCGTCGTCGGCCGACAGCGGCCGCGCGCGGAAATGCGCGGCATGCGCGTCGCTTTGCGCGCGTGCGAAGTCGAGGAACGACTGACCACGCTCGCGCATCGTGCGCAGCACGCGCGCGGACGGCGTGCACTCCGGATCCGCGAACTTCTCGCGCTGCGCGGCGATCGCGCGCGCATGCGCGTCGCCGCCGCGAATCTCGTCGAGCCGGCGGCCGATCGCGTCGATCTTCGCAAGCAGCTCGTCGGCCCACGCGTGCATGTCGACGTCGCTGCCGTCGCGCGACAGCGTGAGGCCGGGCTTGCGCCCTTCCATCGTCACGCGGCCGAAGTTCGCGTTCGCTTCCTTGTATCCGTCGCCGTCGAGCGCGGGGCTCTCGTCGAGCGCGCACGCCAGCAGATACGCATCGATGAAGCGCGCGGTGTCGATCGCGATGCCGGTCGGCTCGAACGGATCGATGTCGAGACAGCGCACCTCGATGTACTGCACGCCGCGCGACGCGAGCGCATGCAGCGGCCGCTCGCCCGAATACGTGACGCGCTTCGGGCGGATCGTCGAGTAGAACTCGTTCTCGATCTGCAGCACGTTCGTGTTGATCTGCACCCACTCGCCGTCGCGATGCGTGCCGATCGCCTCGTACGGCGGATACGGCTCGCTGACCGCCTTCGACAGCCCGTCGAGATAGCCCGGCAGCGTGTTGTAGTCGGCCTGCAGCGCGGCCTGCGCGGTCGTGTTCGAGTAGCCGAGATCGCTCATCCGCAGGCTCGTCGCGTACGGGCGATACAGCGTGTCGGCATCGAACGTGTCGAGCGTGTGCGGGCGGCCGCGCAGGAAGCGCGTATCGAGCGCCGGCGACGCGCCGAACAGGTACATCAGCAGCCAGCTCGTGCGGCGGAAATTGCGGATCAGCGCGAGGTAGCGCTCGGACTGATAGTCGACGAGGCTCGCGGTCGAGTTTTCCTCCGCATGCAGGCGGCGCCACACTTCCTCGTGCAGCGAGTAGTTGTAGTGGATGCCGGCGATGCACTGCATCGTGCGGCCGTAGCGATACGCGAGCCCGCGGCGATAGACGGTCTTCAGGTGTCCGATGTTCGACGTGCCGTACTCCGCGATCGGAATCTCGTCGTCGGCGGGCAGCAGGCCGGGCATCGATTCGGTCCACAGCATCTCGTCGCCGAGCGACGCGTAGACGAGACGATGCAGCGCGTCGAGACGCTCGAGCGTGATCGACGCGTCGTGCTCGGCCGGCGTGATCAGCTCGATCAGCGCCTCCGAATAGTCGGTCGTCAGCGACGGATGCGTGAGCGCCGAACCGAGCGCGCGCGGATGCGGCGTGAACGCGATCATCCCGTCGCGCGTGACGCGCAGGCTTTCCTTTTCGATGCCGCGCAGGCCGTCAGGCAGATGCTGTCGCGTCGGGCCGGTACTCAGCACGTCGAGGCGATTCAGCAGCAAATCGGTCTGGCGGTGGGTCATGGTGTTCGGCATGAATGCGCAAATGCAGGCTCGGCCACGCTCGCGCGGCCAGGCAGGATTGATGGTCGCTTCCTTTGGTAGCGGGCACTTTAACATCTCGCCGAAACCCGCGCTTGACCTGACTTTTCGGCGGGGTATTCGGGAAAAGCGCGCCCGTCGCGCCGACGTCAACTGCCCCGCGCCGGCGTCACCTCCCCTGCGCCGACCTCACCCACCCCGCGCCGCGCCCGCGCGATCCGCGACCTCGTTCCACAGATGCAGCGCCGCATACGCGCGCCACGGCCGCCACGCTTCGCTGCGGCGCCGCTGGCCGGCCAGCCGGTCGAGTGACGGATCGCGCGCGGCGATCGACTGCATCAGCACGAGATCGGACGCCGGCCACGCATCCGGATCGCGCCACGCGCGCATTGCGAGATACTCGACCGTCCACGGGCCGATTCCCGGCAGCGCGAGCCACGCCTCGCGCGCCGCCGCGAAATCGGCCGGCGCGGGCGCGAGCGGCACGTCGCCCGCCGCGACCGCGCGCGCCATCCCGGTCAGCGCCGCCGCGCGCTTGCCCGGCATGCCGATCCGCGCGACGTCGCACGCGGCGAGTGCGTCGGGCGTCGGAAAGCGCCACGCGGGCGCGCCGCCGTCGTCCGCCCCGACACGCTCATTCATGCGCTCGCCCGCGCGCTCGACAAGCCGGCCGACGATCGTCGTCGCCGCCTTCACGCTGACCTGCTGGCCGACGATCGCGCGCACCGCGAGCTCGAAGCCCGACCACGCGCCGGGCACGCGCAGCCCCGGCGCGGCGTCGACGAGCGGCGCGAACCACGGATCGCGCGCGAGCTGCGCGCCGATCGCGTGCGGATCGGCGCCGAGATCGAACATCGCGGCGAGGCGCGCGGCGAACGCGGCGTCCGCATACCGGGCCGCCGCGCCGTCGACGGTCGCGACGACACAGTGCTTGCGCGGATGCCGCTCGACGGTGAGCCGCCCGACCGCGCCGCGGTGCTCGACGATCCGGCGATACACGCCGCCCGCGACCTGCTCGACGCCCGGAATCGCCCGGCCCGCGAAGAAGCGCAGCACGCGCGGCCAGTCGTACGGTGCGCGAAACCGCAGCTCGAGCCGCACGGACGGCGCGGCATCCGCGCCGTCGATCGGGAGGGGCGCATCGATCGGGACAAACGCGCCGTTCGGGACAGGCGCGCCGCTCAAGCCGCGTCGTCCGCCGTGACGGCGGCCTCGTCGTCGTGCGCGCGGCGCGCTTCCGCGTCGAGCAGCGCGGCCTTGCGGCGCAGCCCCCAGCGATACCCGGCGAGCGCGCCGCCCTTCTGCACGACGCGATGGCAGGGAATCGCGAGCGCGACCGGATTCGACGCGCACGCGGCCGCGACCGCCCGCACCGCGCTCGGCGCGCCGAGCGCTTGCGCGATGTCGGTGTAGCTGCGCGTCTCGCCGTACGGAATCCGCGCGAGCGCCTCCCAGACGCGCTGCTGGAACGCGGTCGGCGCGATGTCGAGCGGCAGGTCGAACGCGCGGCGCGAGCCGTTCAGATACGCATCGATCTGCGCGAGAAACGGCGCGATCCGCGCGGGCGCCTCGACGAGCTCGGCCCGTGCGAACGCGTCCTTCAGCGCATCGACGAGCGACGCGCGATCGTCGCCGAACGCGATCCGGCAGATCCCGTGCGCGGTTGCCGCGACGAGCGCGATGCCGAGCGGCGTCGACGCGCTCGCGTACTCGATCCGCAGCCCCGCGCCCTGGCGACGGAACGCGGACGGCGACATCCCGAGTTCGCGCGGCACCGACGCATAGAGCCGCGACGGCGACTGGAAGCCCGCGTCGAGCGCGGCCTGCGTGACCGGCTGGCCGCGCTCGAGCGCATTGCGCAGCGCAGCGCCGCGCCGCGCGGCCTGATACTGGCGGGGCGACACGCCGACGATGCGCGTGAACAGTTTCTGCAGATGGAACGGGCTGACGTGCACCGCGTCGCCGAGCTGCGCGAGCGTGAGCCGCTCCGGATGCGCATCGAGCACCGCGCACGCGCGATTCACGATCTCGAGGTCGCGCGGCAGCCCTTCGGGCTGGCAGCGCTTACAGGGCCGGAACCCGGCCGCGCGCGCGGCGGCCGGATCGTCGAAATACGCGACGTTCTCGCGGCGCGGCAGCCGCGACGCGCAGCTCGGGCGACAGAACACGCCGGTCGTCGTCACCGCGTAATAGAACGCGCCGTCCGCCTGCGGATCGCGGCCGGTCAGCGCGGCCCAGCGGGCGTCGTCGGTCGAATAGGCGGAAGTCATCGGAACCCTCGCATGCTCAGTGTGGATGGTGCCACTGTACGCATCCGCGCGCGCCGATGCGCGCCGAATCTTGCGCTGTCATTCGCGGCAGGCATCGAGGATGCGGCCCGGAAAATGTCACCGTCCGGTCATGTTTATGTTGCAGCGCAAATGCGACGAACTGTCGCCCTGACGTTTTTTAACACAAGAAATATTGCGTTGCACCATCCCGATGTGTATAGTTGGACCTGTCTCCTCCATGTCTCCTCCTGATATGGATTCAGCCCGTTCATCGCGAACGGGCTTTTTTTTGCCTGCGATCCTGACGGGGGTGCCGCAAGCGCCGCCGCCGGTGTGGTCTACACTCGATGAACCGGACCGCGAAGGAGCCCGCCCCGATGAAACCGACGATCCGCGGCATCGATCATGTCGTGCTGCGCGTGACCGACGTCGCCGCGATGACCCGCTTTTACTGCGACGCCGTCGGCTGTCGCGTGGAGAAGGAGCAGCCGGATCTCGGCCTCGTGCAGCTTCGCGCGGGCACCGCGCTGATCGACCTGCTCACGGTCGGCGCGAAGATCGACCGCCCCGACAGCGGGCCGCCCGGCGCCGGACGCAATCTCGATCACCTGTGCCTGCGCGTCGAGCCGTTCGACGCGGCCGCGCTGATCGCGCACTTCGCCGCGCACGGCGCGCACCCCGGCACCGTCGAGGAACGCTACGGCGCGGACGGCTACGGGCCGTCGCTCTATCTGTTCGATCCCGAAGGCAACATGCTCGAGCTCAAGGGGCCGCCGCCCGTGATCGCGTGATCGCGTGATCGCGCGGCGCGCGCACGCCGAAGTGTGCGCTCACACGCCGTCGCGCGGCTTCAGCATCGTCCACTCGATCGCGACCGGATCGTGCTCGGCGCTCGACAGCCACGCGGCGCCGTCCTGCACCGTGCACTGCAGGCGCATCGACCGCTGCGCGAGCTGGCCGAGCGCCGCCGCAACGCCGTCGGTGAGCGACAGCACCTGCACGTTGCGCAGCCGCTCGACCTTGCCGCGCACGCCCTGCCACCAGATGTCGGACGTCTTGCCGCCGTACGCGATCACGGTGACCTGCGCGGCGCGCCCGGCCGCCTTCGCGATGCGCCGCTCGTCGGGCTGGCCGACCTCGATCCACGCGTCGATCGCGCCCGTCAGATCCTTCAGCCACAGATCGGGCTCGTCGACGTCCGACAGCCCCTTGCCGAACTCGAGCCGCTCGTGCGCGTTGAGCGCGAACGCGGCGATGCGCACCATCATCCGCTCGTCGGTCTCCGACGGATGGCGCGCGACGGTCAGCGCGTGATCGGCGTAGTAATGCCGATCCATGTCGGCGATTTGCAGTTCGGCTTTGTAGATCGTGGATTTGAGCGCCATGTGGGAGAGGCCCTGACGGGCTATCGAGTCGGTCCGGGCCGTGATGATACCGAATGCCCGGCCCGACGGTCCGTCGCTGGCCGCCTCTGGTCGCCTCTGGTCGCCTCTGGTCGCCACGAAGACGCAAACGGCCCGGCATCATGCCGGGCCGCGTTCGGGTGCCGCACACCGGCCTGGGCCGGCACGCGCAGGTTACCGCTGATCGACGGAAGGTTACTGCTTGATGAAGCGCGAAGGCGCCCACAGACCTTGCTGGTCGCTGTTGTCGGCGCTGACGAATTGCACCTCGCCGTTGTCGACGGCCACCACGCGGAAGCGCTGGCCTGCCGGCACCGACAGACAACGGAAATCGTCGAAATATTGCTGCTTCGCCTGATCCTTGCCGTCGTGCTCGTGCGTCAGCACGGAATCCAGACTGTCCTTCGACAGACAGCCGAATGCGTTTTGCGTCAGCTGGATTTCCTGCTGCGGCTTGACGCTGGAATCGCCGCCGGCCTGGGCAACCGATGCCAGGGCAAACGTACCGACGAGCGCAATGAAAACACCGGTTCGCTTCATCATGTTTGAGTCTCCGTACTCGCGGCCATCAGGCTCGCGGTTTAGCTATGTGCTTACAGGTGATCGTGAACCCGCGCCTTTGATCCTAGAAGACGTGACGGCGATAGCAAGCACATTCGTTGTGCACTCGCAATAGCGGCGAATTGTCGCACCCTGCGCAGCGCGGTTTCGGGGGCGCATCGCGGCGCGGCGAATTCGCTGAATGCGCGATGAATGACGCAACACGGCGCCCGCGAAACGTTCTACCGCAAGGCACTGAGCGAAACGGGCCCGATTCCGTTGAACGGTTTGGATAATCCATTTCGTCGTCCGGATTATTTTGATGCGCCGCACATAAAGTCGCAACAGAAAACGCCCGATTTATTGCGATGAGCCACCATTTCGGTCACATACAAGAAAAATGCCAGATAGCGCCACACTCCGAATTTACCCGAATCGCACGGCGGCCTTGATGCGCAACGCGTGATGTCGAAAATAACCGGCCGCGACGCGTCGCGCGGAAAATCCGGGTGCGATATTTTGAATTCCAAAGCATTCGGCGTGCCATTCAATGGCCAATTCGAATCCGCATTTTCCCCTGAGTGAATTCCGGACACCCTCGAAATGCCGGATTGCCGCCCGCGCGCATTGTAAGAAAATGAAGTTGGGCGCCGGACAGCGTGCCGGTACCAGCCTAGAATGGGTTAAAGATTCTGCGCGCACGAAGGGAGGCTACCGTGATCGAGCAAGTGATCCTCGGTGCGTTTCTGATACTGCCGCTCGTGATCGTGGCCGTGCTGTTTTCCGATGAACTCTGGCAGGAACATCGGCGGCAGCATCCGCGCGACGAGAACGCGCCGCATATCGACTGGAAACACCCTTGGCGACGCGTGCGACGCGGACATTGAGCGTCCGTCGCACGCCGCCGCTCCCCTGCACGCCCGCATCCGACGCGGGCGCGTGGTTCGCACGCGCCGGCCACGCGTGCCGTATCGATCCGACTGCGAGACTGACGTGAACGACACCCGATCCCCCGACATTCCGCACGAAACGATCGATCTGCAGATCGCGGACGTGCTGGCCTCGATCAAGTATCCGGCGAACAAGGACACGCTCGTCGACGCGGCCCGCGAAGCGGGCGCGAGCAACGAAGTGCTGGTCATGCTCGACGGGCTCCCAGAGCAGGATTACGACGACATCGACGCGGTCACGCGCTGGGTCGCCGGCAACTACGGGCCGGGGCTCGGGGTCTGAGCGCGGCGGGCGCGGGTGACGCCGCGCGTCGTTCGCGCCGGCGCAACGCGAAGCGCATGGCGGCTCGCGGAAGGGTCGAAAGCAGCGCGCGTTAATGCGCCGTTACGCATGTACGGTCAGGAAACGATTGCTTACAGCCGCGGCGAGAAGTCGCCGATATGCTGGCGGCAAATCGTTCCTGATCGGATAAATCGCCATGAAAACCCTGATTTTGATCATCGGTGTCGCCGCACTGCTGAGCGGCTGCATCGTCGTACCCGCGAACGGCTATTACGGCGGCGGCGGCTACTACCATCACCACCACGACTGGGATTGACGGCGGCGGATGACGAGCGCGCGCTCGAAGCCGAATACGCGCTCGCGCCAGACCTCAGACACCGTACACGGCGTCCCGCATCGCCAGCGTGAGCGCACCCGACATGCCTTCGTACGCGGCCTCCAGCACGCGCAGCACGTCGTCGGCCGTCCCGACCATCCCCGCGCCGCCCGACGGGAACGCCGCCGGATCGAACGCCCGCGACGGTGCGAAGCGCACCGACACGCCGTGCCCTTCGGGAAGCGGCACGTCGACGTTTTCTGTCATCCGCTCGGGCTGCGGGCGGGCATCCGCCGTGGACGCAGGAGGCCCATCCCTATATCGCGCATTTGTGTGCCCTCGCGTATGCCAAAAACTGCGCGCCTACAGGGTGACCTGTTCGAACTGCCCCTTACCGGAGAAATTGTAAGGAACCTTGAATGCGGCTCCGCCCTTGATCCCCTCGGACTGCTCGATGATCCGCGGCCACCAGCGCACCAGGTTATGCGCCTTATCCCAGAACTGGTGATTCGACCATCCTTTGTCTAGAAAAAAGACGATCAACCCTGCTCGCCGCAACGCCTCCCGTTCCAGCCCTTTGTTTAGCTTGTCGTGGGTGATGACGGACCATCCCCCCTCATTAGACAAAGCATCGATCCAATCCGAATCGATCGTATTTGGGGAGAACATTTCCTTCAGGTGGGCAACCGAATGCCCCCAAGGCTCGGATAGCGCATGCAAGGCCTTTGCCAAGGCCGGTGGCAGGTTGTTGTCAACGAAGAATCTCACGCGGCTATCAGGCTTTCTTCGAAAGCGATCGCCGCGTCGACAGCGGCAACCGGCACTTCATAAAGCCTCGCAACGAAATTCTTATCGCCCTCCACGGCAAATGCGTCATACAGGATCGACGTCCTGACGGCGCCATCCGTGACGATCGGCTTTCCGAACGCAATCTCAGGATCAAGCACAACCGCTTTGCTTCGCAGAGTTGGGTACCACCTCGCCGCCACCTGATCCCGACCAAACTCGATGCCGCTGTACAGCGATGGTTCAATTATTTTCCGGAACGCATACTGCCTCCGGACCAGATCCAGCAACTCGGTCTCCCCGGTTTCCTCCATGGCGGACGCGAAAATAGTGCGGCCGTCAGTCCGGAATTTGCGGGAAGTGAACGGGTAGTTCGTGTCGAATAGCTCACGCGCTCGCTGGCTTGCCAGACGGATGGTCTGCAAGCTGACGCCATGCTGGCGAAACGCCCGCACAAACCGAACTTCGAGGAGATCGTGGAAGCTGATGCCATCCACCTGATCATCAAATTCTGTTTCCCAGAGGGCGGGGACAGCAACCGGCGCTTCGTGCTTCTTGTCCCGGTATGAGTAGCCGCTCAACCACCGGCGCAGGTCTCGAAGCGGGATTTTTGTAAGCCGAGCCGCTTCATGGAAGGTATATAGGCCGACGCCTGTAAGCTTCATGCGCACCTCCCTCCAGAAAGTTGACTCGCCGAGATTGCCCCGGTGCCCGATAGACGTTTAATTTTACCGAAATCCCCCCGCCGCCTCCGCGGCGCGACGTCGCCCCCCGCGGCAGCCCCTCACTTCCCAATACAAAACCGACTAAAAATCACCCCCAGCAAATCATCCGACGTAAATTCCCCGGTAATTCCGTTCAACTGCTCCTGCGCGAGCCGCAGCTCCTCCGCGAACAGATCGAGCGCCTGAGCGCGCTGCTCCGCATGCGCGGCCGCCATCTCCAGATGCGCTTGCGCCGCGCGCAGCGCGATCAGGTGCCGCTCGCGCGCGAGATACACGCCCTCCGCGCCCGCCTGCCAGCCCGCGATCCGCAGCAATTCGCCGCGCAGCAGATCGATCCCGTCGCCGCGCTTCGCCGACAGCCGCACCTCGCACAGATCCGAGCGACCCGCGCAGGCGCTACCCGCATCCGCGCGGCCGGCGTCAGTCCCCTCCGCCCCTCCCACCCGCGCAACCGACGCCAACACGCCCGTCAGATCCGTCTTGTTCAGCACCCGCACGACCGGCACGCCCGCCGGAAACCGCGCGGCGATCGTCCCGTCGTCGGGCGTCATCCCGACTCGCGCATCGAGCAGGTGCAGCACCACATCCGCCCGCTCGATCTCGCTCCACGTGCGCGCGATGCCGATCCGCTCGACCTCGTCTTCGGTCTCGCGCAGCCCCGCCGTGTCGATCACGTGCAGCGGAATCCCCTCGACCTGGATCGTCTGCGCGACCTTGTCGCGCGTCGTCCCCGCGATCGGCGTGACGATCGCGAGCTCCGCGCCCGCGAGCGCATTCAGCAGCGACGACTTGCCGACGTTCGGCTGCCCCGCGAGCACGACCGACAGCCCTTCGCGCAACAGCGCGCCCTGCCGCGCGTCGCCGAGCACGCGCGCGAGCTGCGCGCGGATGCTCGCGAGCTTGCCGCGCGCATCCGCGGCCTCGAGGAAGTCGATCTCCTCTTCCGGAAAATCGAGCGTCGCCTCGACCAGCATCCGCAGATTGATCACGTCGTCGACGAGCGCATGAATCTGCCGCGAGAACGCGCCGTCGAGCGAGCGCCCCGCCGAACGCGCGGCCGCCTCGGTGCTCGCCTCGATCAGGTCGGCAACCGCCTCCGCCTGCGCGAGATCGAGCTTGTCGTTCAGGAACGCACGCCGCGTGAACTCGCCCGGCTCCGCGAGCCGCAGCCCGAATCCGCGCCCCGCGTCGAGGCAGCGCTGCAGCAGCAGCTGCATCACGATCGGCCCACCATGCCCCTGCAGCTCGAGCACGTGCTCGCCCGTATACGAATGCGGCGCCGGGAAATAGAGCGCGATGCCCCGGTCGAGCGTCGCACCGTGCGCATCGAGGAACGGCACGTAGCTCGCATGGCGCGGCGCGATGCGCTGGCCGAGCAGCGCGTCGAGCAACGGCAGCGCGGCCGCCTCGCCGCCTCGCCCGAACGACACGCGGACGACACCGATCCCGCCGCGCCCGGCAGCGGTGGCAATGGCGACGATCGGATCGGAATCGGTGGCGAGCATGGCAGTCGGGGCAGGATCAGCGGTGAAACGGCGCGCCCGCGCTGCGGCGCGGGCCTCGGGACGCCGGCATTGTAGCCTGCCGCCGCGCGCGCGGCCCACGCCCGGCCGCCCCGACAGCACGCGTCTCCCGGTTTATCCCAATTACGATAATAAAAATCTCAATAACAATGGAGATTCGAGATAACAAATGGACGAAATGCTGGCCGGATCGGCTTGACCGCCAACGGCTCCGGCGCGGGCCCGGTCGAGCACGCCGTTAGCCCGGATGCCGCCTGATCAGGCTAAGTCTAGCCTCATCGGTTGTCTCCTGCGTGCCGGTCGAATTGCACAATCTCGCCATGCCGACATCCGATGAGAAAACGGCGTTCACCGAACGCCTGAAATTCGCCTTGCTGCGCAGCCCGGAGAAGATCACGGGTGCGACCGAGCTTGCGCTGCATTTCAATCTCCGGCATCGCGGCGAGCACCCGGTCTCGCCGCAGACCGCGCACAAATGGCTGACCGGCCGTACGATTCCGACCGCCGATAAACTGCGCACGCTCGCGGAATGGCTTCGCGTCGATCTGCACTGGCTGCACTATGGCCCGCCGCCGAATGCCGCGGCGCGCTCGACGCCGCAACCGCTGCCGCGCGACGAACGCTATCCGCCGACGCCCGAAACGATCGAGCTTGCGTCGAAAATCGAGGCGCTGTCACCGCATCATCGCTACCTGGTTCAGGAACTGGTCGCGCAATTCTACGGCGAGACGTCGAAGCGCTGAGCCGGCACCCGTCGCGCGAAACCATCCGATCCATGCAAAAAGCCGCGCGGCTCACGCCACGCGGCTTTTTGCATTGCGACAACCCGGTCGAACGGAGCGCTCGAAGCGCCCCGTCCGTCGAGTCGGGCGTCAGGCCGCCGGCTTCTTCTTCGCGCCGCCGAGCGTGCGCGTGATGTAGTACTGCTGCGCGATCGACAACACGTTGTTCACGACGTAGTACAGCACGAGGCCGGCCGGGAAGAAGAAGAACATCACCGAGAACGCGAGCGGCATGAACATCATCATCTTCGCCTGCACCGGGTCCGGCGGCGTCGGGTTCAGCTTCGTCTGCACGAACATCGACACGGCCATCAGGATCGGCAGCAGACCGATCGGCGCGTTGAGGATCGGCAGCGTGCCGAGCAGGCTGTCCGGCGCGGACAGGTCGTGGATCCACAGAATCCACGGCGCGCCGCGCATCTCGACCGACGCGAGCAGCACCCAGTACAGCGAGATGAACACCGGGATCTGGATCACGACCGGCAGGCAGCCGCCGAACGGATTGACCTTCTCGGTCTTGTACAGCTCCATCAGCGCGGCGTTCATCTTCTGCGGATCGCTCTTGAAGCGTTCGCGCAGCGCCTGCATGCGCGGCGTGATCTCCTTCATCCGCGCCATCGACTTGTAGCTCGCGGCCGACAGCGGGAAGAACACGGCCTTGATCAGCAGCGTGAGCAGCACGATCGCCCAGCCCCAGTTGCCGACCAGCCCGTGAATCTTCTCGAGCAGCCAGAACAGCGGCTTCGCGATGATCGTCACCCAGCCGTAATCCTTCACGAGCTCGAGGCCCGGCGCGATGCCCTCGAGCATCCGCTGCTCTTCCGGACCGGCGAACAGCCGCGCGGACACGTCGGCCGACTGGCCCGGCGCGATCGTCGCGACCGCCTGCTGCACGCCGACGCGGTACAGGCCCGGCGACAACTGCTCGACGTAGTTCTTGCGCGCGGTGCCTTCCTTCGGAATCCACGCGGACGCGAAGTAGTGCTGGACCATCGCGACCCAGCCGTTGTCGGCGGTTTCGAGGTAGTCGGCCTTCTTCTTGTCGATGTCGCTGAACGTGATCTTCTGGAAGTGCTTCTGGTCGCTGTAGACCGCCGGCCCGAGGAACGTGTGCGTGAAGCGCGGCCCGTCGACGGCCTCGCCGTCGCGCACGAGCTCCATGTACGCGGTCGGCGACACCGGCGCGGTGCCGACGTTGTCGATCTTCTCGTCGACGCCGATCACGTAGCTGCCGCGCGTGAACGTGTAGGTCTTCACGACCTTCACGCCGCCCTTCTCCGGCGATTCGAACGACAGCTTCAGCGTGTTCTGGTCGGCCGTCAGCGACGTCGGGCCGGCGACCGGCGTGAACACGTCGTTGTGGTTCGGGAAGTCGCCGCCGAACAGGCCCGTGCGCGCGACGTAGGTATGCGACGGCGACTGGTCGAACAGCGTGACCGATTCATCGGCGCCCTTGCCCGGGCTCGGGTACTTCAGCACGAGCTTCGCGAGCGTGCCGCCGCGCGTGTCGATCTGGCCTTCGTAGACGTCGGTCGAGAAATTCACGAGCTGCGCGGGTGCGGCGGGTGCCGTCGTGGCAGGCGCGACGCCGGCCGCGGCGGCCGGCAGTGTCGCCGTCGATGCCGTCGCGCTCGCGGCGCCCGGCGTGCCGTTCGCGGCCGAAGGCGCGCTCGTCTGCGTGACGTTCGGGAAGAACATCGACGGGCGTCCATGGGATCGCTGCCAGTTGTCGAACAGCATGACAGCTGACACGAAGAAGATCACCCATAGGACGGTGCGTTTGATATCCATGCGTTGTCTCAGAGTCGATGGGACTGCGCGTCGGCGGAGGCGCCGGCGCGTGTATCGGAGGTGGGCGGCGGGACGAGGTCGATGCCGCCCGCGGAAAACGGATGGCATCGGCATACGCGCCTCGCGGCGAGATACGCACCGCGCGCGGCGCCATGATACTGGATTGCCTCGCGCGCGTAATCCGAACAGGAAGGATAAAAACGGCAGCGGCTGCCGAGCAGCGGGCTCACGGCAACCTTGTAGAAACGCAGCAACGCGATCAATACCGTTTGCATGGCGAGGGCGGCGTCGGATACGCCGCGTCAGGGCTAATCGGGCACGACAGTACGGACCCGGCCGGTCGGCCGCGTCCGTCGAGCACGCGCAAACGCCGCCCGCGTGAAGCGGGCTCAAGCGACAGGCAAGCGGCGGCCATCAAGCGGCGGCGTCAGCCGGACGTCGGCGTCGCCGCGCCACGACGAGCGATCTCCCGAACCGCCCGGTCGAGCAGCTCGCGGATTTCGCTCGCGCACATCGCCGCGAGCGGCGCGGACGCGGCGCTCGGCAGCGCCTTCCTGTCGAACTTCGCGTGCTGGCGCAGCAGCAGATCCCAGCCGGCGAACTCCGCGCGGCGCAAGCGGAACGCGTCGCGCGCGAGCCGCTTCACGAGATTGCGCGTGACCGCCCGCGGCGCGTACTTCTTGCCGACGACGAGCCCGAGCCGCGCCGGTTGCCCGGTCGGCTTGCCGTAAATGACGAAGTGCGCGGAGCGCCGCCACGGCCGCAAACGAAAAACGGATGAAAATTCATCCGTTTTCAGAAGTCGCGCAGCTTTGGGAAAGGCGGCTTTCGCTTGCAACGGATTCGCACCCGGCTCGACAGCGGCCTCGCCCGCAGAACTGCGGACGGCGGACACGCGAGCGCCCGCCTTAGATCGCGAGACGCTTGCGGCCCTTCGCGCGGCGAGCGTTGATGACCTTGCGGCCGCCGGCGGTCTTCATGCGGACGCGGAAGCCATGGGTGCGCTTGCGGCGCGTCACGGACGGTTGGTAAGTACGTTTCATGATGCTCTCACTTGTTCGAGAATGTCGGGAATTCAGGGACCGCGTGCCGACCACACGCCATTACCGGCAGGCCGTCGTGCGAACGCAATCGCCGGAAATACAGGATTGGTTTTCGCGGAACCCGCTATTTAAACCGTTTTTCTCTTGACGGTCAATACTTTACGATGCCGCGCGAGCGGCTCCCGCGCAGGCGCGGCGGCGATGCAGCCGGCTCGGGCCTGTGCGATCCGCCCCCGGCAACCACCCCGCGCCCCTGTGGATAACTCCCGCTCGGACCGCGTTTGGCGGTAGAATCTCGCCTTATCTCCAAGAATCCCGCATGCCGCTTCGGCCCGCCGCCCGCCTCCAGCCCTGCCTGCAGCCGCTGTGACGCCGGCGCCCGAAGCACGCTCGCGCAACCGTATCGGGCCTTGTTGCGCATCCGCGACAAGAGTCGGCCGCCAGCGTGCGTGCAACCAATAACGACAGCAACTTGATGAACGATTTCTGGCAACACTGTTCCGCGCTACTGGAGCGTGAATTGACGCCCCAGCAGTACGTGACGTGGATCAAACCCTTGGCCCCGGTCGCCTTCGACGCAGCGGCGAACACGCTGTCGATCGCCGCGCCGAACCGCTTCAAGCTCGATTGGGTCAAGAGCCAGTTCTCGGGCCGGATCTCCGATCTGGCCCGCGATTTCTGGAACGCGCCGATCGAAGTCCAGTTCGTCCTCGATCCGAAAGCCGGCATGCGTCACGCGGCCACCGGGGCGACGGCGGCGCCGCGCGCGCCGCTGCCGCCGGGCGGCCCCGCGGCCGCCATCGCGGCCACCGCCGCCGCGGCAACAGCCGCTGCGAACGCTGCGGGTGCTGCCGGTGGGATGCCGGCTGCGTCGATCGCCGCGGCGAGCCTCGCGCAACTGACGGCCGACGACGCCGCCGATCTCGACCTGCCGAGCCTCACCGCGCACGAAGCAGCGGCCGGACGCCGTACGTGGCGGCCGGGCGCGGGCGCCGCGCCGGCCGCGGCGAGCGAGACGGACTCGATGTACGAGCGCTCGAAGCTGAATCCGGTCCTCACGTTCGACAACTTCGTGACCGGCAAGGCGAACCAGCTCGCGCGCGCGGCCGCGATCCAGGTCGCGGACAACCCCGGCATCTCGTACAACCCGCTGTTCCTGTACGGCGGCGTCGGCCTCGGCAAGACCCACCTGATCCACGCGATCGGCAACCAGCTGCTGCTCGACAAGGCCGGCGCGCGCATCCGCTACATCCACGCGGAGCAGTACGTGTCCGACGTCGTGAAGGCGTACCAGCGCAAGGCGTTCGACGACTTCAAGCGCTACTATCACTCGCTCGACCTGCTGCTGATCGACGATATCCAGTTCTTCTCCGGCAAGTCGCGCACGCAGGAGGAATTCTTCTACGCGTTCGAGGCGCTCGTCGCGAACAAGGCGCAGGTGATCATCACCAGCGACACGTATCCGAAGGAAATCTCCGGGATCGACGACCGGCTGATCTCGCGCTTCGATTCGGGCCTGACCGTCGCGATCGAGCCGCCCGAGCTCGAGATGCGCGTCGCGATCCTGATGCGCAAGGCGCAGTCGGAGGGCGTGAGCCTGTCGGAGGACGTCGCGTTCTTCGTCGCGAAGCATCTGCGCTCGAACGTGCGCGAGCTCGAGGGCGCGCTGCGCAAGATCCTCGCGTACTCGAAGTTCCACGGCCGCGAGATCTCGATCGAGCTGACGAAGGAAGCGCTGAAGGATCTGCTGACCGTGCAGAACCGGCAGATCTCGGTCGAGAACATCCAGAAGACCGTCGCCGACTTCTACAACATCAAGGTCGCCGACATGTATTCGAAGAAGCGTCCGGCGAACATCGCGCGGCCGCGCCAGATCGCGATGTACCTCGCGAAGGAGCTCACGCAGAAGAGCCTGCCGGAAATCGGCGAGCTGTTCGGCGGGCGCGACCACACGACCGTGCTGCACGCGGTGCGCAAGATCGCCGACGAACGCACGAAGGACGCGCAGCTCAACCACGAGCTGCACGTGCTCGAGCAGACGCTGAAGGGCTGATCCCGCCCGCCGTTGCAAAACCCGAAACCGCCCCAATTTAGAGGGGGCAATGCGGTTTTCAGGCACAATATGGGTTTGACCGCTCCGGCGGGGGCCTGCCGGCTCGTCCGGCGGAGCGTGGCGAGGCTTGCAGGCCGTCATCTCAACGAAGGAACTCTATGCAACTGGTCAAGACCGAACGAGACACCCTCCTCAGGCCGCTGCAAACGGTCAGCGGCATCGTCGAACGCCGTCATACGTTGCCGATCCTCGCCAATCTGCTGATCACCAAGACCGGCGAAGACGTGTCGTTCCTGTCGACCGACCTCGAACTCCAGATCACGACGCGCGCCGGCTTCGGCGTCGGCGGCGAACAGATCGCGACCACCGTCGCGGCGCGCAAGCTGCTCGACATCCTGCGCGCGATGCCCGACGGCCAGGTCACGCTGTCGCTCGCGGACAAGCGCCTGACGGTCCAGTCCGGCAAGAGCCGCTTCGCGCTGCAAACGTTGGCCGCCGACGAGTTCCCGACGGTCGCGCAGTCGAAGGATTTCGGCGCGAGCCTCTCGGTGCCGCAGAAAGCGTTCCGCCAGTTGCTCGGCATGGTCCACTTCGCGATGGCGCAGCAGGACATCCGCTACTACCTGAACGGGATGCTGCTCGTCGTCGACGGCGACCAGCTGATGGCGGTCGCGACCGACGGCCACCGCCTCGCGTTCTCGTCGATGAAGATCGAAGGCGCGTTCCCGCGCCAGGAAGTGATCGTGCCGCGCAAGACGATTCTCGAGCTGCAGCGCCTGCTCGAGGACATCGACGATACGGTCAAGATCGACATCGCGCAAACGCAGGCGAAGTTCACGTTCGGCCAGGTCGAGCTCGTGTCGAAGCTCGTCGAGGGCAAGTTCCCGGACTTCCAGCGCGTGATCCCGAAGGCGCACAAGAACACGTTCGAGATCGGCCGTGAAGAGCTACAGCGCTCGCTGCAGCGCGCGGCGATCCTGACGTCGGACAAATTCAAGGGCGTGCGCTGCATCATCGCGCCGGGCCAGCTGAAGATCATGTCGACGAACGCGGATCAGGAAGAGGCGCAGGAAGAGCTCGAGATCGCGTATCAGGGCGACACGGTCGACATCGGCTTCAACGTCACGTATCTGCTCGACGTGCTCGCGAACCTGAAGGTCGACACCGTGCAGGTGAGCCTCGGCGACGCAAGCTCGAGCGCGCTGATCACCGTACCCGAGAACGACGAATTCAAATACGTCGTGATGCCGATGCGCATCTGACGCCGCCGGCGCACACGACACTCACCAGGGGGCTGCGAGCCCCTTTGGCGTTTTTATGGCGCGTCCGAGCGCGCCGGGCAGAACCGGAACACACCATGACTGAACAGCACAATTCGCAGCCCGACACCAGCTACGGCGCCTCGTCGATCCAGATCCTCGAGGGTCTGGAGGCGGTGCGCAAGCGTCCCGGGATGTACATCGGCGACACGTCGGACGGCACCGGTCTGCACCACCTCGTGTTCGAAGTGCTCGACAACTCGATCGACGAAGCGCTCGCCGGGCACTGCAACGACATCCACGTGACGATCCACGCGGACAACTCGATCTCCGTCACCGACAACGGCCGCGGCATTCCGACCGACGTGAAGATGGACGACAAGCACGAGCCGAAGCGCTCGGCCGCCGAGATCGTGATGACCGAGCTGCACGCGGGCGGCAAGTTCGACCAGAACAGCTACAAGGTGTCGGGCGGCCTGCACGGCGTCGGCGTGTCGTGCGTGAACGCGCTGTCGAGCTGGCTGCGCCTCACCGTGCGCCGCAACGGCAAGAAGCACGCGATGGAATTCCACCGCGGCGTCGTGCAGAACCGCGTGCTCGAGGCGCGCAACGGCGTGGAGACCTCGCCGATGCTCGTGACCGGCGACACCGAGCAGCGCGGCACCGAAGTGCATTTCATGGCCGATCCGACGATTTTCGGCACCGTCGAGTATCACTACGACATCCTCGCGAAGCGCATTCGCGAGCTCTCGTTCCTGAACAACGGCGTGCGCATCCGCCTGACCGACCTGCGCAGCGGCAAGGAAGACGACTTCGCGTTCGTCGGCGGCGTGAAGGGCTTCGTCGAGTACATCAACAAGACGAAGACCGTGCTGCACCCGACGATCTTCCACGTGAACGCGGAGAAGGACGGCGTTGGCGTCGAGGTCGCGATGCAGTGGAACGACAGCTACAACGAGAACGTGCTCTGCTTCACGAACAACATTCCGCAGCGCGACGGCGGCACCCACCTGACGGGCCTGCGCGCGGCGATGACGCGCGTGATCAACAAGTACATCGCGGACAACGAGATCGCGAAGAAGGCGAAGGTCGAGACGTCCGGCGACGACATGCGCGAAGGGCTGTCGTGCGTGCTGTCGGTGAAGGTGCCCGAGCCGAAGTTCAGCTCGCAGACGAAGGACAAGCTGGTGTCGTCGGAAGTGCGCGCGCCGGTGGAGGAAATGGTCGCGAAGGCGCTCGAGGAATTCCTGCTCGAGACGCCGAACGACGCGAAGATCATCTGCGGGAAGATCGTCGAGGCCGCGCGCGCGCGCGACGCCGCGCGCAAGGCGCGCGAGATGACGCGCCGCAAGGGCGTGCTCGACGGCGTCGGGCTGCCGGGCAAGCTCGCGGACTGCCAGGAGAAGGATCCGTCGAAGTCGGAGATCTACATCGTCGAGGGCGATTCGGCGGGCGGGTCGGCCAAGCAGGGCCGCGACCGCAAGTTCCAGGCGATCCTGCCGCTGCGCGGCAAGGTGCTGAACGTCGAGAAGGCGCGCTACGACAAGCTGCTGGCGTCCGAGCAGATCGTCACGCTCGTGACCGCGCTCGGCTGCGGGATCGGCAAGGACGACTACAACCTCGACAAGCTCCGCTATCACCGGATCATCATCATGACCGACGCGGACGTCGACGGTGCGCACATCCGCACGCTGCTGCTCACGTTCTTCTATCGGCAGATGCCGGAGATGGTCGAGCGCGGTTATGTGTACATCGCGCAGCCGCCGCTGTACAAGGTGAAGGCGGGCAAGGACGAGCGCTATCTGAAGGACGACTCGGAGCTGAACGCGCACATGCTGCGGCTCGCGCTGCAGGGCTCGGCGCTGGTGCCGGGCACGGACGCGACGCCGATCACCGGCGACGCGCTCGGTGAGCTCGCGCGTTCGTATCTGCTCTCGCAGAGCGTGATCGACCGGCTCGCCCGGCTGTACGACCCGGCGGCGCTCGAGGCGATCATGGACGGCGTCGCGATCGATCTGGGCAGCGAGGAGGCGACGGAGGCATCCGCGAAGGCGCTGCAGGCCGCGCTCGAGGACAGCGCGCACAAGCACGATGAAGTGCGTGTGGTGCCGGCGTATGACCCGGTGCGCGAGCTGCGGTCGTTGCGCATCGAGCGGCCGCATCATGGGAATGTGCGTGTTTCCGTTCTTGATGAGGAGTTTCAGCTGACGGCGGATTATCAGCAGCTGGTGAACACCGCGAATTTGTTCAAGGGGCTGATCGGCGAAGGCGCGGTGATCAAGCGCGGTGAGCGCAGCATGGCCGTGACGGACTTCAAGAGCGCGATGAAGTGGCTGATCGCCGATGCGGAACGGAACGTGTCGAAGCAGCGGTATAAGGGGCTCGGGGAGATGAACCCGGAGCAGCTGTGGGATACGACGATGAATCCGGAAGTCAGGCGGTTGTTGAGGGTGCAGATCGAGGACGCGATCGCGGCGGATGGGATCTTTACCACGCTGATGGGGGATGAGGTCGAGCCGCGTAGAGCGTTTATCGAGAGTAATGCGTTGAGGGCGGGGAATATTGATGTTTGAGGGTTGGGAGCTCTCGTAGGACGCTGGGGGCGGTGCGACTGGTGTAGTGAGTCATTGTCTTGCAGTAAAAGCCGTGAGGATGGTTTCGTCCCACGGCTTTTTTGTTTTTTGTGACCCGTCCTGAAATAGGTTGACACTTTTTCGACGAATCGAAGGGGCGCAAACGGCCACCCAGCCAGCGAAGCTGCCGTCGGCATGCTGTCATTCAAATGTCTCCTTCACTTCGAAAGCGATCGCCGCCGGCCTGTTGAGGCGACCGGCAGATCCAGATCGATTTCAGCCGGCTGAGGGAGGGGGGCCGGTCATTAACGGTTCTTCACGCTATGCAGGCGAACGGCTGGAGGTATCCGGAATTTCGTGTGTGAGGCGGGTTGAGACTCAGATTCCGATATTGAATCGCTCCGGGTAAAGCAGTGCAAACTGCGTCATCGCGCCTTTCCAATCGTGCCGGGAGCCGGTCCACTTGGCAACGACGTTAC
>NZ_JACBNX010000012.1 GCF_013403875.1 Burkholderia guangdongensis
AAATGGTGATGCCGGGCGACAACGTGTCGATCACGGTGAAGCTGATTGCGCCGATCGCGATGGAAGAAGGTCTGCGCTTCGCGATCCGCGAAGGTGGCCGTACCGTCGGCGCCGGCGTCGTCGCCAAGATCATCGAGTAACAGCGGTGATTCGCGGATCCGGTCAGGGTCCGCGTTTTTCCTGGTAGTACCGTCCGGAACCGGGCGTCCAGCTGTTGGCTGGCGCCCGGTTTTGTGTTTTCCGATCCCCGCCGGGGTCTCAGGCTGCTGCGAGCAGATCGAACTCGGTATGGATCTTGTCGTAGGGAACGTGGAGCTTGCCGTTTGGTGTGCGCTCGATCAGCCCCCAGTCGAGCAACACGGCGGCGTCCTCGTGAACGCGTTTCACGTCACGCTCGAGGCTGCGCGCAAGTGCGCGCAAGCTGACTTCGCCAAGGGCCTGCAGACGTTCGATCAATTCCCAGCGCTTCGGTGTCAGTACCGAGAACAATGCTTTGGGCGATGCAAACTCGAACGTGTGCGTGTCGGACTGACCTTCGTGCCACGCCTTGACAAAGCGCTCGCCCATTTCTGCAAGCGCGGTCGCCGTGTCGCGTCGAATGCGAATGGTGGCGGTTTTCATGACGCTCTCCTGCGCGTGACTGCCGCAATAAAGTCCCGGATCAAGTCCTCCGGGGTCGTGAATCGATATGGTTCTTCCGCGCCGTCGATGTGCCGATGGTCGCCCTTTGGCCGCTCGTTGTCGTATCCGACGACACGGTTGCCGGCGTAGCCATAAAACAGTCGCTACTTATAGCGATGCGAACTTCCCGCGACCGGTGTCGGCACCTCCCAAATGATCATTTCCAGGATTGCGCCGTCATCGAACGCCATCCGGTCGCGATGGATCAATCGAGCTTTCATGTTGGCGAATATGCCAACAGATGAAGCTGTTGTCAAATGCGCCAACGGGCGGCCATGACGGGCAGCGCCATCGTTCGGGTCTAACGGACCACGGTAAACCGTACCACCACCCCAAAATTTCGTGTAGAATCCACTGTTTAGCAGCAGAAGTACCGCCCGAGACCAAGCGCCTCGCTCCCCGCAGGCACTCGGTCTCACGTTCTTTATATGACCTGGCGATGCAACATCGCCGTGCTCTTTTCAAGGAATCGACATGCAGCAACAGAAAATCCGCATCCGCCTGAAGGCTTTCGACTACCGTCTGATCGATCAATCGGCAGCCGAAATCGTCGACACGGCAAAGCGGACTGGTGCGATCGTCCGTGGCCCGGTGCCGCTGCCGACCCGCATCCAGCGTTTCGACATCCTGCGTTCGCCGCACGTCAACAAGACGTCGCGCGATCAGCTCGAAATTCGCACCCACCAGCGCCTGATGGACATCGTCGATCCGACCGACAAGACGGTCGACGCGCTGATGAAGCTCGATCTGCCGGCTGGCGTCGACGTGGAAATCAAGCTGCAGTAAGGCTTCCAGCGCCGCCCAGTGCACCGGTTGGCGCTAAGTCTTTGATTGCTTGCGAAAAACGAAAAGTCAAGCTATAATGTTGGGCTTTTCGCGTATTTGCGGAAAAGGCCGAGTGCCCGCAACCCGTTGCGAGCCCGGCGTTTTGTAAATTAGCCCCGACCAATCGCAGTCGGGAATGGAGAAAACGATGAGCCTTGGACTCGTAGGTCGCAAGGTTGGCATGACCCGTATTTTCACGGCCGAAGGGGACTCGATCCCCGTGACCGTGCTGGACGTGTCGGACAACCGCGTGACGCAGATCAAGACTGTTGAAACCGACGGCTATACGGCCGTTCAGGTTGCATTCGGCTCCCGCCGCGCCTCGCGCGTGACGAAGCCGCTGGCAGGTCATCTCGCCAAAGCCGGCGTTCAAGCCGGTGAAATCCTCAAGGAATTCCGCATCGACGCATCGAAGGCGGCCGAGCTGTCGAACGGCGCCGTCGTCGGTTCCGATCTGTTCGAAGTGGGCCAGAAGGTCGACGTGCAAGGCGTGTCGATCGGTAAGGGCTACGCCGGCACGATCAAGCGTTACAACTTCGCATCCGGCCGTGCATCGCACGGTAACTCGCGCTCGCACAACGTGCCGGGTTCGATCGGTATGGCGCAGGATCCGGGTCGCGTGTTCCCGGGCAAGCGCATGACCGGTCACATGGGTGACGTGACGGTGACGGTTCAGAATCTCGAAATCGCTCGCATCGACGCCGAGCGCAATCTGCTGCTCGTCAAGGGTGCAGTGCCGGGCGCGAAGGGCGGCAAGGTTTTCGTGACGCCGGCCGTGAAGACCAAGGGGGCGAAATAATGGAACTCAAGCTCCTGAATGCAAATGGTCAGGAAGGTGCTGTCGTCAACGCGTCGGACGTCGTGTTCGGCCGTGACTACAACGAAGCGCTGATCCACCAGGTCGTCGTTGCTTACCAGGCGAACGCTCGCCAGGGCAACCGCGCCCAGAAGGACCGCGAGCAAGTCAAGCACACGACGAAGAAGCCGTGGCGCCAGAAGGGTACGGGCCGCGCTCGTGCCGGTATGTCGTCGAGCCCGTTGTGGCGTGGCGGTGGTCGGATTTTCCCGAACTCGCCGGAAGAAAACTTCTCGCACAAGGTCAACAAGAAGATGCATCGCGCAGGCCTCTGCTCGATCTTCTCGCAGCTGGCCCGCGAAGGCCGTCTGTCGGTCGTCGAGGACATCATCCTCGAAGCGCCGAAGACCAAGCTGCTGGCCGAAAAGTTCAAGGCCATGGGTCTCGATTCCGTGCTCATCATTACCGACACGGTCGACGAAAACCTGTACCTCGCGTCGCGCAACCTGCCGCACGTGGCAGTTGTCGAGCCGCGCTACGCTGACCCGCTGTCGCTGATCTACTTCAAGAAAGTGCTGGTCACGAAGGCTGCGGTCGCCCAGATCGAGGAGTTGCTGTCATGAGCGAGATTCGCAAAAACGATCATCGTTTGATGCAGGTCCTGCTCGCACCGGTGATCTCGGAAAAGGCGACGCTGGTTGCCGACAAGAACGAGCAAGTCGTGTTCGAAGTCGCACCGGATGCCACGAAGCAGGAAGTGAAGGCGGCAGTCGAGCTGCTGTTCAAGGTTGAAGTTGAATCCGTCAACGTGCTCGTCCAGAAGGGCAAGCAGAAGCGTTTCGGCCGTTCGATGGGCCGTCGCAAGGACGTGAAGAAGGCATACGTGTGCCTGAAGCCCGGCCAGGAAATCAACTTTGAAGCGGAGGCCAACTAACCATGGCAATCGTCAAAGTCAAACCGACGTCGCCGGGTCGCCGCGCGATGGTCAAGATCGTCAACAAGGAACTGCACAAGGGCAAGCCGCATGCGGCACTGCTCGACTCGCAGAGCTCGAAGGCCGGTCGCAATAACAATGGTCGCATCACGACGCGCCACCAGGGCGGCGGTCACAAGCAGCACTACCGCGTGATCGATTTCCGTCGCACGAAGGACGGCATCCCGGCGAAGGTCGAGCGTCTCGAGTACGACCCGAACCGCAGCGCGAACATCGCGCTGGTGCTGTACGCAGACGGCGAGCGCCGCTACATCATCGCGCCGAAGGGCGTGACGGTGGGCCAGCAGCTGATGTCGGGCTCGGAAGCGCCGATCCGTGCAGGTAACACGCTGCCGATCCGCAACATCCCGGTCGGTACGACGATCCACTGCATCGAAATGCTGCCGGGCAAGGGCGCGCAAATGGCGCGTTCGGCTGGTACGTCGGCGATGCTGCTCGCACGCGAAGGCCTGTACGCACAGGTTCGTCTGCGTTCGGGTGAAATCCGCCGCGTGCACATCGAGTGCCGCGCGACGATCGGTGAAGTCGGCAACGAAGAGCACAGCCTCCGCCAGATCGGCAAGGCAGGCGCGAACCGCTGGCGCGGTATCCGTCCGACGGTGCGTGGCGTTGCAATGAACCCGGTCGATCACCCGCACGGTGGTGGTGAAGGCAAGACGGCAGCGGGTCGCGACCCGGTGAGCCCGTGGGGCACGCCGACGAAGGGCTTCCGCACGCGTCGCAACAAGCGCACGACGACGATGATCGTCCAGCGCCGTCACAAGCGTTAAGGAGTAGGCAATGGCACGTTCTGTTAAAAAAGGTCCGTTCTGCGACGCCCATTTGCTGAAGAAAGTTGAGGCGGCTGCAGCTTCGCGCGACAAAAAACCGATCAAGACCTGGTCGCGTCGTTCGACGATCCTCCCGGATTTCATCGGTCTGACGATCGCCGTTCACAACGGCCGTCAACACGTTCCGGTGTACATCTCGGAAAACATGGTCGGCCACAAGCTTGGCGAGTTCGCACTGACCCGTACGTTCAAGGGTCACGCGGCCGACAAGAAGGCCAAGAAATAAGGGGCTATCAAGATGGAAGTGAAAGCAATTCATCGCGGTGCCCGCATCTCGGCGCAGAAGACGCGCCTTGTGGCTGACCAGATCCGCGGTTTGCCGGTCGACAAGGCGCTGAACGTTCTGACGTTCTCGCCGAAGAAGGCGGCTGGCATCGTGAAGAAGGTCGTGCTGTCGGCGATCGCGAATGCGGAGCACAACGAAGGCGCCGATATCGACGAGCTCAAGATCAAGAGCATCTACGTCGACAAGGCGGCATCGCTCAAGCGTTTCACCGCGCGCGCCAAGGGCCGCGGTAACCGCATTGAGAAGCAATCCTGTCACATCACCGTGACGGTCGGGAATTAAGGAGCCATACGATGGGACAGAAAATTCATCCGACTGGCTTCCGCCTGGCTGTCAGCCGCAATTGGGCTTCGCGTTGGTACGCGAACAACAACAATTTCGCGGCGATGCTGAAGGAAGACATCGGCGTCCGTGAGTATCTGAAGAAGAAGCTGAAGAACGCTTCGGTTGGCCGCGTCATCATCGAGCGTCCGGCGAAGAACGCGCGCATCACGATTTTCAGCTCGCGTCCGGGTGTCGTCATCGGCAAGAAGGGCGAGGATATCGAACTGCTGAAGACGGAACTGCAACGCCGCATGGGCGTGCCGGTTCACGTCAACATCGAAGAGATCCGCAAGCCGGAAACCGATGCGCAACTGATCGCCGATTCGATCACGCAACAGCTCGAGCGCCGGATCATGTTCCGCCGCGCGATGAAGCGTGCGATGCAGAACGCGATGCGTCTGGGTGCCCAGGGCATCAAGATCATGAGCGCCGGCCGTCTGAACGGCATCGAAATCGCGCGTACCGAGTGGTACCGCGAAGGCCGCGTGCCCCTTCACACGCTGCGTGCGGACATCGACTACGCGACTTCGGAAGCGAAGACGACGTACGGCGTGATCGGCGTCAAGGTGTGGGTGTACAAGGGCGACACGCTCGGCCGCAACGATGCGCCGGTCGTGGAAGAAGTGACCGAAGACAAGCGTCCGCGTCGCAACGCGCGTCCGGGCGACCGTCGTCCGCGCCGTGACGGCGAAGGCGGTGCTCCGGGTGCTCGCCGTGGCGGTCCGCGCCGTGGCACCGGCAAGCCGGAAGACGGCAAGACTGGAGAATAACGATGCTGCAACCGAAACGCAGGAAGTATCGCAAAGAGCAGAAGGGTCGTAACACCGGTATCGCGACGCGCGGCAACGCAGTGTCGTTCGGTGACTTCGGCCTGAAGGCGCTCGGTCGCGGCCGTCTGACCGCGCGTCAGATTGAGGCGGCGCGTCGTGCAATGACGCGTCACATCAAGCGTGGTGGCCGCATCTGGATCCGCATTTTCCCGGACAAGCCGATTTCGCAAAAGCCGGCTGAAGTGCGTATGGGTAACGGTAAGGGTAACCCGGAGTACTACGTCGCCGAGATCCAACCGGGCAAGATGCTGTATGAAATGGACGGCGTATCCGAAGAACTGGCGCGTGAAGCGTTCCGTCTGGCTGCAGCGAAGCTGCCGCTGAAGACGGCGTTCATCGTGCGTCAGCTCGGCGCCTAAGGAGAAAACATGAAGGCTTCCGAACTTCTCCAGAAAGACCAGGCCGCGCTCAACAAGGAGCTGTCGGACCTGTTGAAGGCGCAATTCGGCCTGCGCATGCAACTCGCGACCCAGCAGCTCACGAACACGAGCCAGCTGAAGAAGGTTCGTCGCGACATCGCACGCGTGCGGACCGTCCTGACTCAGAAGGCGAACCAGAAATGAACGATAGCGTAAAAACCTCGCTGAAGCGGACGCTCGTCGGTCGGGTCGTCAGCAACAAGATGGACAAGACCGTCACCGTGCTGGTCGAGCACCGCGTGAAGCACCCGATCTACGGCAAGTACGTCGTGCGTTCGAAGAAGTACCACGCGCATGACGAAGCGAACACCTACAACGAAGGCGATCTCGTCGAAATCCAGGAAACCCGTCCTGTTTCGAAGACGAAGGCCTGGGCGGTGTCGCGTCTTGTCGAGGCAGCCCGCGTGATCTGAGCGGGAACAGGCAGTAACAGGCACTTCTAGTTGAAGTGCTTGAAAACGCAAAGTTTTTGCTTGCGTGACCGAGATTATCTTGTATAATCTCGGTCTTCCCTCTTTGTGGGAGCCCCGTCGCGGGCGAAGTGATGGTGGGGGAAGCGGGCAGGCGCCAGCCTGGCCGAAAGAATCACCGAATTGCGATGGCGGGTTTCGTTTGCCGTCGCTGCTGTTCAGACCCAAGCAGCCGATTGGCTGACGGGACCAAGACTGACCGTGTGCATCATGGTGGTGCATCCGGATTAAGTTGGGAAAGACAAACCATGATCCAGACCGAATCTCGGCTTGAAGTAGCCGACAACACGGGTGCGCGTGAAGTCATGTGCATCAAGGTGCTCGGCGGCTCGAAGCGTCGTTATGCCAGCATTGGCGACATCATCAAGGTGAGCGTCAAGGAAGCAACGCCGCGTGGGCGCGTGAAGAAAGGCGAAATCTACAACGCCGTGGTGGTTCGCACCGCCAAGGGCGTTCGCCGTCAGGACGGCTCGCTGATCAAGTTCGACGGCAACGCCGCTGTGCTTTTGAACAACAAGCTCGAGCCGATCGGCACCCGTATTTTCGGGCCGGTCACGCGTGAGCTGCGTAGCGAACGATTCATGAAGATCGTGTCGCTGGCGCCGGAAGTGCTGTAAGGAGTCGCGATGAACAAGATTCGCAAGGGTGACGAAGTCCTCGTCATCGCCGGTAAGGACAAGGGCAAGCGCGGTGTGGTGCTGGCCGTCGGCGCGGAGCATGTGACGATCGAGGGTATCAACCTCGTCAAGAAGCATGTGAAGCCGAACCCGATGAAGGGTACGACGGGCGGCGTGGAAGCGAAGACGATGCCGCTGCATATTTCGAACGTCGCACTGGTCGACGCGAACGGCAAGGCTTCGCGGGTTGGCATCAAGGTCGAGGAAGGCAAGAAGGTTCGCTTCCTGAAGACGACCGGTGCCGTGCTGAGCGCCTGACGCAGCGGAGTATAAAAATGGCTCGTTTTCAAGAGTTTTACAAAGAAAAGGTTGTGCCCGGCCTCATCGAGAAGTTTGGGTACAAGTCGGTCATGGAAGTGCCGCGCATCACCAAGATCACGCTGAACATGGGTCTTGGCGAAGCGGTCGCTGACAAGAAGATCATCGACAACGCCGTTGGCGACCTGACGAAGATCGCAGGCCAGAAGCCGGTCGTGACGAAGGCTCGCAAGGCAATCGCAGGTTTCAAGATCCGCCAGGGCTACCCGATCGGCGCGATGGTGACGCTGCGTGGCCAGGCGATGTACGAATTCCTCGATCGTCTGGTGACCGTTGCGCTGCCGCGCGTTCGCGATTTCCGCGGCGTGTCGGGCCGTGCATTCGATGGCCGCGGCAACTACAACATCGGTGTGAAAGAGCAGATCATTTTCCCCGAAATCGATTACGACAAGATCGACGCGCTGCGTGGGCTGAACATCAGCATCACGACCACCGCGAAGACCGACGACGAAGCGAAGGCACTGCTCGCCAGCTTCAAGTTCCCGTTCAGAAACTGAGGTTACCGTGGCTAAACTGGCACTGATCGAACGTGAAAAGAAGCGCGCCCGTCTGGTCGCGAAGTTCGCAGCGAAGCGCGAAGCGCTGAAGGCGACCATCGAAGACCAAAGCAAGTCGGAAGAAGAGCGCTACGAAGCACGCCTTGAGCTGCAACAACTGCCCCGCAACGCAAACCCGACGCGTCAGCGCAATCGCTGCGCGATCACGGGCCGCCCGCGTGGCACGTTCCGTAAATTCGGCCTCGCGCGTAACAAGATTCGTGAAATCGCATTCCGTGGCGAGATTCCTGGCCTGACCAAGGCGAGCTGGTAATAGGAGAAACGTAAATGAGCATGAGTGATCCTATCGCCGATATGCTGACTCGCATCCGCAACGCGCAGATGGTCGAGAAGGTATCGGTGGCAATGCCGTCGTCGAAGGTCAAGGTTGCGATCGCACAAGTCCTGAAAGACGAAGGCTATATCGACGATTTCGCGGTGAAGAGCGAAGGCGCGAAGTCCGAGCTGAACATTGCGCTGAAGTACTACGCTGGCCGTCCGGTCATCGAACGCCTCGAGCGCGTGTCGAAGCCGGGTCTGCGCGTGTACCGCGGCCGCAACGAGATTCCGCAGGTCATGAATGGCCTCGGTGTGGCAATCGTGTCGACGCCGAAGGGCGTGATGACCGACCGCAAGGCGCGCGCTACGGGCGTCGGCGGCGAAGTCATCTGCTACGTCGCTTAACCGAAAGGAGAGAGAAACATGTCTCGAGTAGGTAAGAGCCCGATCGCGCTGCAAGGCGCGGAAGTCAAGCTGGCCGACGGTGCAATCACCGTCAAGGGCCCGCTCGGCACCATCACGCAAGCGGTCAATCCGCTCGTGAACGTGGCGAACAACGACGGCACGCTGAATCTGTCGCCGGTCGACGAAAGCCGCGAAGCGAATGCACTGTCGGGCACGATGCGCGCGATCATCGCGAATGCCGTGCAAGGCGTGACCAAGGGTTTCGAGCGCAAGCTGACGCTGGTTGGCGTTGGCTACCGTGCACAAGCGCAAGGCGACAAGCTGAACCTGTCGCTGGGTTTCTCGCACCCGGTGGTGCACCAGATGCCGGAAGGCGTGAAGGCTGAAACCCCGACGCAAACCGAAATCGTGATCAAGGGGATCAACAAGCAACAAGTCGGCCAAGTGGCAGCGGAAGTCCGCGGCTACCGTCCGCCCGAGCCGTACAAGGGCAAGGGCGTGCGCTATTCCGACGAGGTTGTGATCCTCAAAGAAACGAAGAAGAAGTAAGGGTGCGCAATCATGGATAAGACTCAATCTCGCCTGCGCCGCGCTAAACAGACGCGTATCAAGATCGCTGAGCTGCAGGTCGCGCGTCTGGCCGTGCATCGCACGAACACGCACATCTACGCTCAAGTGTTCTCGCCGTGCGGCACCAAGGTGCTCGCCAGCGCGTCGACGCTCGAAGCGGAAGTGCGCGCCGAACTCGCCGACAAGTCGGGCAAGGGTGGCAACGTCGCCGCCGCGACGCTGATCGGCAAACGTATCGCCGAGAAAGCAAAGGCCGCCGGCATCGAATCCGTCGCCTTCGACCGCTCGGGCTTCCGCTACCACGGCCGCGTGAAGGCGCTGGCCGAGGCCGCGCGTGAAGCCGGGCTCAAGTTCTAAGGGAAGGAATTCGTCATGGCAAAGATGCAAGCGAAAGTTCAGGCTGACGAACGCGACGACGGCCTTCGCGAAAAGATGATTTCGGTCAACCGCGTGACCAAGGTCGTGAAGGGTGGCCGGATTCTCGGCTTCGCCGCACTGACCGTGGTCGGCGACGGTGATGGCCGTATCGGGATGGGCAAGGGCAAGGCGAAGGAAGTGCCGGTCGCCGTCCAGAAGGCGATGGAGCAAGCCCGCCGCAACATGTTCAAGGTGCCGCTGAAGAGCGGCACGCTGCAGCACGAAGTGCACGGCCAGCACGGCGCATCGAAGGTCCTCCTCGCTCCGGCGAAGGACGGTACCGGCGTGATCGCTGGCGGCCCGATGCGCGCCGTGTTCGACGTGATGGGCGTGCAGAACGTGGTGGCGAAGAGCCACGGTTCGACGAACCCGTACAACCTCGTCCGTGCGACGCTGGACGGCCTGCGCAAGCAGTCGACCCCCGGCGACATCGCGGCGAAGCGCGGCAAGTCCGTCGAAGAAATCTTGGGCTAAGGGTGGACACCATGTCTGAAAAAACTGTCAAGGTTCAGCTCGTCAAGAGCCTGATCGGCACCCGTGAAACGCACCGCGCGACGGTGCGTGGCCTGGGCCTGCGCCGACTCAACTCGGTCAGCGAGCTGCAGGACACGCCGGCGGTGCGCGGGATGATCAACAAGGTTTCGTACCTTGTTAAGGTCATCGGCTAAGCGGCCGACTACGGATCAAGGAGTTGATATGGAATTGAATAACCTGAAGCCGGCAGAAGGTGCGAAGCACGCGAAGCGTCGCGTCGGCCGCGGCATCGGTTCGGGCCTCGGCAAGACGGCTGGCCGTGGTCACAAGGGTCAGAAATCGCGTTCGGGCGGCTTCCACAAGGTCGGCTTCGAAGGCGGTCAGATGCCGCTGCAGCGTCGTCTGCCGAAGCGCGGCTTCACGTCGCTGACGAAGGAATTCGTCGGTGAAGTGCGCCTCTCCGACCTCGAGAAGCTGCCGGTCGACGAAGTCGATCTGCTCGCCCTGAAGCAAGCCGGCCTGGTCGGCGAGCTGACGAAGAGCGCGAAGATCATCGCCACCGGCGAGATCAAGCGCAAGATCGTCGTGAAGGGTCTCGGCGCCACCAAGGGTGCGCGTGCGGCGATCGAAGCGGCAGGCGGTTCGTTTGCCGAGTGACGTGAGTCACGCATCGTCACTGGCATTTGCATCGGAGAAGGTACGTGGCTAACAGCCCGAGTCTTGCAAAACCCGGTCGAAGCACGGCGAAGTTCGGCGATCTGCGCAAGCGTGCAGTGTTCCTGCTGCTGGCGCTGATCGTCTACCGCATCGGCGCGCATATTCCGGTGCCGGGCATCGATCCGGATCAACTGGCGAAGCTGTTCCAGAGCCAGGCGGGCGGCATCCTGGGCATGTTCAACATGTTCTCGGGTGGCGCGCTTTCCCGCTTCACGATCTTCGCGCTGGGGATCATGCCGTACATCTCGGCGTCGATCATCATGCAGTTGCTGGCGATCGTCTCGCCGCAGCTCGAGGCGCTGAAGAAGGAAGGCCAGGCGGGGCAACGGAAGATCACGCAGTACACGCGGTATTTCACCGTGGTGCTCGCGACGTTCCAGGCATTCGGCATTTCGGCCGCGCTCGAGAACCAGCCGGGGCTCGTGATCGATCCGGGCATGCTGTTCCGCCTGACGACGGTCGTCACGCTGGTGACGGGCACGATGTTCCTGATGTGGCTCGGCGAGCAGATCACCGAACGGGGCCTCGGCAACGGCATTTCGCTGATCATCTTCGGCGGGATCGCGGCAGGGTTCCCGAATGCGGTCGGTGGTTTGTTCGAGCTGGTGCGCACGGGTTCGATGAGCATCATCTCGGCGATCATCGTCGTGTTCCTGATCGGTGCGGTGACTTACGTGGTCGTGTTCATCGAGCGCGGTCAGCGCAAGATCCTCGTGAACTACGCGAAGCGCCAGGTCGGCAACAAGATTTACGGCGGGCAGTCGTCCCACCTGCCGCTGAAGCTGAACATGTCGGGCGTGATTCCGCCGATCTTCGCATCGTCGATCATCCTGTTCCCGGCGACGATCCTGGGCTGGTTCAGCTCGGGTTCGAGCAAGAGCTGGTTCTCCGACACGCTGCACAACGTGGCGGAAGCGCTGAAGCCGGGCCAGCCGGTGTACGTGCTGCTGTACACGCTGGCGATCGTATTTTTCTGCTTCTTCTACACCGCACTGGTGTTCAACAGCAGGGAAACCGCGGACAACCTGAAGAAGAGCGGTGCGTTCGTGCCGGGCATTCGTCCGGGCGAGCAGACCGCGCGATATATCGACCGCATCCTCACGCGTCTGACGCTGGCCGGTGCGATCTACATCGTCTTCGTGTGTCTGCTGCCGGAATTCCTGGTGCTGCGCTGGAACGTGCCGTTTTATTTTGGTGGAACGTCGCTGCTGATCATTGTCGTCGTCACGATGGACTTCATGGCGCAGGTGCAGTCGTACGTTATGTCGCAACAGTATGAGTCGCTGCTCAAGAAGGCCAACTTCAAGGGCAGCAACGTCCCAATGCGTTGAAAGGACCTATGGCCAAAGACGATGTAATCCAGATGCAGGGCGAGGTGATCGAAAACCTTCCGAATGCGACCTTCCGCGTGAAGCTGGAAAACGGCCATGTCGTGTTGGGGCATATCTCCGGAAAGATGCGGATGCACTACATCCGTATCCTTCCCGGCGACAAGGTGACGGTTGAGTTGACGCCTTACGATCTGTCGCGTGCGCGGATCGTGTTCCGGGCGAAGTGATTTGAAAAAAGGGTAATATCATGAAAGTGATGGCTTCGGTTAAGCGCATTTGCCGCAATTGCAAGATCATCAAGCGCAAAGGCGTCGTTCGCGTGATCTGCAGTTCGGATCCGCGTCACAAGCAGCGTCAAGGCTGATTGCGCGTTTCTTTGCGCTTTTTGTTTGAGGAAAAACAATGGCTCGTATCGCAGGGGTTAACATCCCGAATCACCAGCATACCGAGATCGGCCTGACGGCGATTTTCGGTGTCGGCCGCACGCGCGCACGCAGCATCTGCGTCGCATCCGGCGTCGAATTCTCGAAGAAGGTCAAGGATCTGACCGACGCAGACCTCGAAAAGCTGCGTGAAGAAGTGGGCAAGTTTGTCGTCGAGGGCGATCTTCGCCGTGAAGTGACGATGAACATCAAGCGCCTGATGGATCTGGGTTGCTACCGTGGTGTGCGTCACCGTAAGGGTCTGCCCATGCGCGGTCAGCGTACGCGTACGAACGCACGTACCCGCAAGGGGCCGCGTCGTGCAGCGCAAGCGCTGAAGAAGTAAGCGGAACTGACAGTTACAGGAAAACGTAATGGCTAAGGCTTCGAACACCGCGGCGCAACGCGTACGCAAAAAGGTCAAGAAGAACGTCGCTGAAGGTGTGGTCCACGTTCACGCGTCGTTCAACAACACGATCATCACGATCACCGATCGCCAAGGCAACGCGCTGGCGTGGGCGACGTCGGGCGGCCAGGGCTTCAAGGGCTCGCGGAAGTCGACGCCGTTCGCTGCTCAGGTCGCTGCCGAGTCGGCCGGTCGCGTCGCGATGGAATACGGCGTGAAGAATCTGGAAGTGCGGATCAAGGGCCCGGGTCCGGGTCGCGAGTCGGCAGTGCGCGCACTGCATGGCCTCGGCATCAAGATCACCGCGATTTCGGACGTCACCCCGATTCCGCACAACGGCTGCCGTCCGCCGAAGCGTCGCCGCATCTAACGATGTGGTCGGCGTATTGCCTGTCGCCGCGTAGCGTCGACGGGCTATGCTTTTTTTATTGACTAAGCCCACCGTTCGCCCCAAAGGGCGCGAACTAGCGCGGATTCTCGTCCGCGTGACTGATTGATAAAGGAATTCAACGTGGCACGTTATATCGGCCCCAAGGCCAAGCTGTCCCGCCGTGAAGGCACCGACCTGTTCCTGAAGAGCGCACGCCGCTCGCTCGCCGACAAGTGCAAGCTCGACAGCAAGCCGGGCCAGCACGGCCGCACGTCGGGCGCCCGTACGTCCGACTACGGCACGCAGCTGCGCGAGAAGCAGAAGGTCAAGCGCATCTACGGCGTCCTCGAACGTCAGTTCCGCCGCTACTTCGCCGACGCCGACCGCCGCAAGGGCAACACGGGTGAAAACCTGCTGCAACTGCTCGAGTCGCGCCTCGACAACGTCGTCTATCGCATGGGCTTCGGCTCGACCCGCGCCGAAGCGCGCCAGCTCGTGAGCCACAAGGCGATCACGGTGAACGGCGTCGTCGCGAACGTTCCGTCGCAGCAAGTGAAGGCTGGCGACGTGGTCGCGATCCGCGAAAAGTCGAAGAAGCAGGCGCGTATCGTCGAATCGCTGTCGCTGGCCGAGCAAGGCGGCATGCCGAGCTGGGTTGCAGTCGACGCGAAGAAGTTCGAAGGCACGTTCAAGCAAATGCCGGAGCGCGCCGACATCGCCGGCGACATCAACGAAAGCCTGATCGTCGAATTGTATTCGCGCTAAGCCAATTGACGGCCGAGGTACTCCGATTGCGTTCCGCAAGGTGGAGCCTCGGCTGTTTATTTTCTGGTTGTTACCGGTCAGCCTTATCGGTGTAACGAGCCGAGGGTATTGAAAAGGAAAACCTATGCAAACCAGTTTGCTGAAACCCAAGATCATCGCCGTGGAATCGCTGGGCGAGAACCACGCGAAAGTGGTGATGGAGCCGTTTGAACGCGGCTACGGCCACACCTTGGGCAACGCGCTTCGTCGCGTTCTGCTGTCGTCGATGCTCGGCTATGCGCCGACCGAAGTGACGATCGCGGGCGTCGTGCATGAGTATTCGACGCTCGATGGTGTGCAAGAGGACGTCGTCAACCTGCTGCTGAACCTGAAGGGCGTGGTGTTCAAGCTGCACAACCGCGACGAAGTGACGGTGACGCTGCGCAAGGAAGGCGAAGGCGTCGTGACGGCCGGTGATATCGAGCTCGCGCACGACTGCGAAGTCATCAACCCGGATCACGTGGTCGCGCACCTGTCGAAGGGCGGCAAGCTCGACGTGCAGATCAAGGTCGAGAAGGGCCGCGGCTATGTGCCGGGCAACGTCCGCCGTTATGGCGAAGACACCGCGAAGATCATCGGCCGCATCGTGCTCGACGCGTCGTTCTCGCCGGTTCGCCGCGTCAGCTACGCAGTTGAAAGCGCGCGTGTCGAGCAGCGTACCGACCTCGACAAGCTCGTGATGAACATCGAAACGAGTGGCGTGATCACGCCGGAAGAAGCGATCCGCCAGTCGGCGCGCATCCTCGTCGATCAGCTGTCGGTGTTCGCGGCGCTGGAAGGCACGGAAACGGCCGCGGAAGCGCCGTCGCGCGCACCGCAGATCGATCCGATCCTGCTGCGTCCGGTCGACGACCTCGAGCTGACCGTCCGTTCGGCGAACTGCCTGAAGGCCGAGAACATCTATTACATCGGCGATCTGATCCAGCGCACCGAAAACGAGCTGCTGAAGACGCCGAACCTCGGCCGCAAGTCGCTGAACGAGATCAAGGAAGTGCTCGCTTCGCGCGGTCTCACGCTGGGCATGAAGCTCGAGAACTGGCCGCCGGCCGGTCTCGACAAGTAAGCCCGTCGTTACCGTCCCTGGCAAAGAGGCGGATTTTCCTTTAGAATCCGCCTCTTGCCATTTTCATGACCGGCCCGTGCATCCGCTGGATGCGATAGAAGAGCTGGATCAAAACTTCGAATCAAGGAAACTGAAATGCGCCATCGTCATGGTCTGCGGAAACTGAACCGCACGAGCAGCCACCGTTTGGCTATGCTCCGTAACATGTCCAACTCGCTGATCGAGCACGAAGTCATCAAGACGACGCTGCCGAAGGCGAAGGAACTCCGTAAAGTCGTCGAGCCGCTGATCACGCTCGGCAAGTCGCCGTCGCTCGCGAACCGTCGCCTGGCGTTCAACCGCCTGCGCGATCGCGATTCGGTCGCGAAGCTGTTCGACGTGCTCGGTCCGCGTTTCGCGAACCGTCCGGGCGGCTACCTGCGCATCCTGAAGTTCGGCTTCCGCGTCGGCGACAACGCGCCGATGGCGCTGGTCGAGCTGCTCGATCGTCCGGAACCGGTCGAAGCGGAAAACGTCCAAGAAGCTGAATAAGCGTCTCGGCACCGTGCAGAAAGGGCTAAGCGATTGCTTGGCCCTTTTTGTTTTGGCGGGCCGGCGTGTGGCGAATTGCCGCAGCGCGGCACGGCAGCGGCGCGCCGGCTGCGCTACGATACCGCACACACGCGGTCGAACGATTCGGAGGGGCGTATGGTGGTGGTGCTGATGCTGACGACCGTGCCGGATGCGGCCGCCGCGCGGGCGCTCGCCGACGGCGCGCTGGCCGCGCGGCTCGCCGCGTGCGTGTCCGAACTCGGTGCGATCCGGTCGCGCTATCACTGGCAGGGCAAGGTCGAGACCGCCGACGAGATTCAGTTGCTGTTCAAGACGAGCCCGGTGCGCGCGCTTGAACTGGAACGATTTATTCAAGCACGCCATCCGTACCAGACGCCGGAGATCGTCTCGTGGCAGACGACCGCGTCGGCCGGGTACGGCGAGTGGGTGACCCGCGAAACTCAACGTCTATTTCATGTTTAACGGTATCGCTTCCGGCGTGCGCGCGCGTGCGCTGTTCATGTTCCTGCTGACGCTCGCGTGCGCGCTGGGCATCGCATTGTCGGGCGGCGTTCGGCCGGCCCGGGCCGCCGACGATTTCCTCGATCCGGCGGTCGCGTTCAAGTTCAGCTCGAGCGAGTCGCCCGGGCAGGTCGACGTCCATTTCAAGATCGCCGACGGCTATTACCTGTATCGCGAGCGATTCGCGTTCGCGGTCAAGAGCGGGCAGGCGACGCTCGGCGAGCCGCAGATGCCCGGCGGCCACGTGAAGTTCGATCAGACCTTCGGCAAGAACGTCGAAACCTATCGCGGCGACCTGACGATCCACGTGCCGGTCAAGCAGGCGGCGGGGCCGTTCGAGCTCGCGGTCACGTCGCAGGGCTGCGCGGACGAGGGGATCTGCTATCCGCCCGCGCAGCACGTCGTGAAGGTAGACGGCGATGCGCTGAACGCGGCGGCGCCGTCCGGCGCCACCGGTGCCACGGCTGCCATCGCCGGTGGGGCGGACGTCGCCGGCGGCAGCTGGCTCGATCGCGTGACGAGCGCCGATTACGCGCAGTCGCTGCTCGAAGGGCGGGGCTTCTTCACGGTCGTCGCGCTGTATTTCGTCGCCGGGATGGTATTGAGCCTGCTGCCGTGCTCGTATCCGATGATTCCGATCGTGTCGGCGATCATCATCGGCCAGGGTACGCGCGCGACGCATGCGCGCGGCTTCGCGCTGTCGCTGACCTACGTGATCGGGATGGCGCTCGTCTATACCGCGCTCGGCATCGCGGCCGCGCTCGTCGGCCAGAGCCTCGGCGCGTGGCTCCAGAATCCGTGGGTGCTCGGTGCGTTCGGCGTGCTGCTGGCCGCGTTCGCGGCGTCGCTGATCTCGGGCGTCGACATCGCGCTGCCGCAGCGCTGGCAGAGCGGCGCCGCGCACGCGTCGGCCGGCCGGCAGGGCGGCCACTTCGCGGCCGTCGCGGCGATGGGCGCGCTGTCGGCGCTCGTCGTCGGCGCGTGCATGACCGCGCCGCTGTTCGCTGTTCTCGCGTTCATCGCGCATACCGGCAACGCGCTGCTCGGTGGTGCGGCGCTGTTCGCGATGGGCCTCGGCCTCGGCGTGCCGCTGTTGATCGTCGGCGTCGGCGCGGGCGCGCTGCTGCCGCGCGCGGGTGCGTGGATGGACGGCGTGAAAGTGTTCTTCGGGATCGTGCTGCTCGCGGCCGCGCTGTGGATCGTATGGCCGGCGCTCGGCGGCGCGTTCCGGATGATGCTCGCGGCGCTGTGGTTGCTCGCCGCCGCCGCGGCGCTCGGCCTGTTCACGCCGCACGCGGGCGCGCCGTCCCACGGGGAAGCGGCGCGCGCGTTGATCTGGCGGCGCCTCGGGCGTGGACTCGGCGCCGCGCTCGCGATCTGGGCGGCCGCGCTGCTCGTCGGCCTCGCGGCCGGGTCGACCGATCCGGTGAAGCCGCTCGCGGTGCTCGCCGGACGCACGACCGCCGGCGCGGCATCCGCCGCGCAGGAAGGGCCGGCGTTCGCGTCGGTCGGCTCGAATGCGCAGCTCGACACGCTGCTGAAGACGTCCGCGCAGCCGGTGATGCTCGATTTCTACGCGGACTGGTGCGTGAGCTGCAAGGAAATGGAGCACCTGACGTTCAGCGACCCGCGCGTCGAGGCGCGGCTTGCACAGCTCCATCTGGTGCGCGCGGACGTTACCGCGAACAACGCGGACGACCAGGCGCTGCTGAAGCGTTTCAACCTGTTCGGCCCGCCCGGGATCATCTTCTTCGACCACGACGGCAAGGAAATCGCGCGCGTGGTCGGCTATCAGGCCGCCGAGACTTTCCTGCGCAGCCTCGATCACGCGGCCGTGCCGTCGGTATAAGCGGCGCGCGGCCGGTGTAAGCGCCGCGCGTGTTCAGGCGCCGCGCAGCAGCCGCGCCGCGTCGAGCGCGAAGTAGGTCAGCACGCCGTCGGCGCCCGCGCGCTTGAACGCGAGCAGCGATTCGAGCACGACCTTGTCGTGATCGAGCCAGCCGTTCTGCGCGGCGGCCTTCAGCATCGCGTACTCGCCGCTCACCTGGTACACGTAGGTCGGGAAGCGGAACTCGTCCTTCACGCGGCGCACGATGTCGAGGTACGGCATCCCGGGCTTGACCATCACCATGTCCGCGCCTTCCTCGATGTCGAGGCGCACTTCGCGCAGCGCCTCGTCGCTGTTGGCCGGATCCATCTGGTACGTCATCTTGTTGCCCTTGCCGAGGTTCGACGCGGAGCCGACCGCGTCGCGGAACGGGCCGTAGAACGCCGACGCGTACTTCGCCGAATAGGCCATGATCTTCGTGTGGATATGGCCGTCGCTCTCGAGCATCTCGCGGATCGCGCCGATCCGGCCGTCCATCATGTCCGACGGCGCGACGATGTCGACGCCGGCTTCGGCCTGCGCGCGCGCCTGATCGACCAGGATCTCGATCGTATCGTCGTTGATCACGTAGCCATGTTCGTCGAGTACGCCGTCCTGGCCGTGGCTCGTGTACGGATCGAGCGCGACGTCGGTCAGCACGCCGAGCTCGGGGAAGCGCTTCTTCAGCTCGCGCACCGCGCGCGGGATCAGGCCTTTCGGATTGGTCGCCTCGCGGCCGTCGGGCGTTTTCAGCGCCGGCTCGATGGCCGGAAACAGCGACAGCACCGGCACGCCGAGCTCGACGCACTGCTCGGCGACGTGCATCAGCAAGTCGACCGACACGCGCTCGACGCCGGGCATCGACGGCACCGGCTGTCGCTCGTTCGTGCCTTCGACGACGAACACCGGGTAGATCAGGTCGTCGGTAGTCAGGCGGTTTTCGCGCATCAGGCGGCGGGAGAAGTCGTCGCGGCGCATCCGGCGCGGACGATGAAGCGGATGGAAGCTCATGGCGTTGGGCGAAATCAGGGCAGCAAGGGCGCTTGCGCAACCCTCGGTAATTTTCTGAAACGTTGGTATATGATAGCGATCGAGCGCCGCGCATTATGCGTCGCTCCCCGCTTCTCCTCCCTGAGCGGGTGCCTGTCGTTATTCGATTAGGCTGTTTGACCCGCCGTTTAACGGCGGGTTTTTTTATGAGCCGGCCGAATCGACGACCCCCGTCCAGGACACGCGCCGAAACGCGTCGTCCGGCTATTGTGCTACAGCACCGCCATCTTCGTCCGCCGCCGCCGGCCGCAACCAGCTCTCGATCAGCGTGTGCGCGTCGTCGAGCCCCGTGCGCTTGAGCGCCGAGAAAAGCTGCACCGTCAGCGCGCCTTTGACGCCCGAGTCGCGATACGCATCGAGCCCCTTTTGCGTCGTGCGCAACGCATTGATGCTTTCCTGCCGCGTCAATTTGTCGCATTTGGTCAGCAGCGTGTGGATCGGCTTGCCGGTCGGCGCGAACCACTCGATCATCCGGCGGTCGAGGTCGGTCAGCGGGCGGCGCGAATCCATCATCAGGATCAGGCCGCAGAGCTGCGAGCGGGTCGCGAGATAGGACGACAGCAGCATTTCCCAGTGCGCCTTCGCGGCGCCGGGCACTTCCGCGTAGCCGTAGCCGGGCAGGTCGACGAGGTTCGCGACGGGCTCGGCGGCCGGCCCGACCGAGAAATAGTTGATGTGCTGCGTGCGGCCGGGCGTCTTCGACGCGAACGCGAGCCGCTTCTGGTTGCACAGCACGTTGATCGCCGTGGACTTGCCGGCATTCGAGCGGCCCGCGAACGCGATCTCCGGCTGCACGGTCGGCGGCAGGTCGCGCAGGTGGTTGACGGTCGTGTAGAAGCGGGCTTGGTGGAGCAGAAAGGCCATGGGAACCGGGGGGGCGACGGGGCGGCGCGAGCCGCGGGGTGGAGGCGGGGTAGCCCCGATAGGCGCTGGGGCTTTCAGCACGATATTGTACAATACGACGGTTTTACCGAAGGCACCGGCGCCCGTCTGGCGCGCTTCTGCGGTAGACTGAGCGCCGTCGTTTATTGCAGAACCTCAAATTCCCACAAGACGAAACAGGGTGTGCGAATGAATCGACTGTGCAAGTCTCTGATGGTGCTTCAGTTTGCAGCAGGACTCGTAGGTTTCGTAGCACAGGCGGATGCGGCGGATGCGGCCAAACCGGATCTGGACCGTGGCAAGGCGATTGCGACGCAGGTGTGCGCGGCGTGTCACGGCGCCGACGGCAACAGCGCGACGGGCAATTTCCCGAAGCTGGCTGGCCAGCATCCGGAGTATCTGGTCAAGCAGTTGCATGACTTCAAGGTCCAGCCGGGCGCGAAGAAGCCGGCGCGGGTCAATTCGGTGATGGTCGGCTTCGCGAGCGCGCTGAAGGATCAGGACATGCAGAACGTGGCCGCGTATTTTGCGTCGCAGACGCCGAAGCCGGGCGTCGCGCGCGATGCGGCGACCGTGCCGCTCGGGCAGAAGATTTACCGTGGCGGCATCGCGGAGAAAGCGGTGCCCGCGTGCGCGGCCTGCCACGGGCCGACCGGCCAGGGGCTGCCGGTGCAGTATCCGCGGCTGTCCGGGCAGTGGGCCGACTACACGGTCGCGCAGTTGAACGCGTTCCAGCAGGGTGCCGGCGCGCGCAACAACAGCGAGCCGATGCATCAGATCGCGTCGCGGCTGTCGAACGGCGAGATCAAGGCGGTGGCGGATTACATCGCCGGCCTGCATTGATCGCCGCGCGAGCAGGAAATTGACCGGCCGCCCGGAGGGTAGCCGGTGTCAGAACAAGAAAAGGGTGGGGCGCCGCCGTCGCGGCCGCCTTGCCCTTTTTTGTTGTCAGTTGGAGTTGGAATGAGCGTTACCACGTCTGGGTTGCAGTCGAAGTCGGGCCCGCGCGCCGCACGGCGCGCAATCGAGCTCCTGAGCTCGATGCGTTTCGCGATCGCGTTGCTGGTGGTGCTGTCGATCGCGAGCATCATCGGCACGGTCCTGACCCAGGACGATCCGTACCCGAACTACGTGAACCAGTTCGGCCCGTTCTGGGCCGATATCTTCCGCGCGCTGAGTCTCTACACCGTGTACAGCGCGTGGTGGTTCATGATGATCCTGATCTTCCTCGTGATCTCGATCTCGCTGTGCGTGATCCGCAACGGGCCGAAGATGGTTGCGGACATGAAGAGCTGGAAGGACAAGGTCCGCGAAGGCAGCCTGCGCGCGTTCCATCACAAGGCGGAGTTCTCGGCGGGCAGCTCGCGCGCGGCGGCGACCGCGTCGCTGTCCGCGTTCGTCGCGAAGGCCGGCTACAAGCACGTCGTGCGCGAGACCGAGGGCGCGACGCTGATTGCCGCGAAGCGCGGCGCGATGACGAAGATCGGCTACATCTTCGCGCACCTCGCGATCGTCGTGATCTGCCTCGGCGGCCTGCTCGACAGCAATCTGCCGATCAAATTCCAGATGTGGCTGTTCGGCAAGACGCCGGTGAACACGAGTGCGACGATCAGCGCAATCTCGCCCGAGCACCGGCTGTCGGCATCGAACCCGACGTTCCGCGGCTACGTGTTTGTGCCCGAGGGGCAGTATGCGTCGACCGCGATCCTGAACCAGCCGAACGGCTCGCTGATCCAGGATCTGCCGTTCTCGATCCAGCTGAACAAGTTCATCGTCGACTACTACTCGACCGGGATGCCGAAGCTGTTCGCGAGCGATATCGTCGTGATCGACCGCGCGACCGGCAAGCGGGTTCCGGCCCGCGTCGAGGTCAACAAGCCGTTCACGTACGACGGCGTGTCGATCTATCAGTCGAGCTTCCAGGACGGCGGCTCGCTGATGCAGATGACCGCGTATCCGATGACGGGCGTCGGCACGAAGACGTTCCCGATCCAGGGCGCGATCGGCAACGCGGTGCCGCTGCCGGGCGCCGGCGGCGACACGATCGAGTTCGCCGATTTCCGCGCGATCAACGTCGAGAACATGGCCGACGCGAATGGCCGGCCCGACGTGCGCGGCGTTGCGACCACGCACACGCTCGAGCAGGCGCTCGACGAGCGGCTCGGTTCCGGCGCGAAGAGCGCGAAGCCGATGCAACTGCACAACATCGGCCCGTCGGTCCAGTACAAGGTGCGCGGCAAGGACGGCCAGGCGCGCGAGTTCAACAACTACATGCTGCCCGTCGACATGGGCGGCGACCGCGTATTCCTCGCGGGCGTGCGCGACACGCCGAACGATCCGTTCCGCTACATGCGGATCCCGGCCGACAGCCAGGATTCGATCGGCGAATGGATGCAGCTGCGCGCGGCGCTCGCGGATCCGGCCGTGCGCGCGCAGGCGGCAGCCAGCTTCGCGCAGCGCTCGCTGCCGTCGGCCGACGTGGCATTGCGCGGCCGGCTGCAGGACAGTGCATCGAAGGTGCTGACGCTCTTTGCCGGCGGCGACGACAGTATCGGCCGCGCGGCGAACGGCCAGCCGATCGGCGGCTTCCAGGCGGTCGCGGCGTTCATCGACCGCTCGGTGCCGAAGGCCGAGCAGCAGAAGGCGGCGGGCCTGCTGCTGCGGATGCTGGAAGGCTCGATGTGGGAGGTCTGGCAGATCGCGCGCACCCGCGCCGGCGAGCCGGCCGCGCAGCAGAGCGCCGATACGGTCCGCTTCGTGCAGAACGCGATCAACGCGTTGTCGGACAGTTTCCTGTACGGCGCGCCGGTCTATCTGAAGCTCGACTCATTCAAGCAGGTGCAAGCTTCGGTATTTCAGTTGACGCGCGCACCGGGCAAGAATCTGGTGTATCTTGGCAGCCTGCTTCTGGTCGTCGGCATCTTTTCGATGTTCTACGTGCGCGAGCGGCGCCTCTGGTTCTGGCTCAAGGACGTTCCCGGCTCGGGCACCGACGTCGTCATGGCGATGTCGACTGCCCGCAAGACCTTCGACTTCGAGAAGGAGTTCGTGCAGACGCGCGACGCGGCAGGCGCCGCCCTGCGCGCCGTGCCCCGCGACGCCGCCCCGGCGTCGGCACCCCGCGCGCCGGTTGGCGTCGGTTCTGAGGATTCGCCCCGGTAACATCATGGATCTCACGCAAACTTCCCCTTCCCGCGCGCCGCATGCGGCTGCCGCCGTGTCGTCGCCGCTGTTCGACGAGCGTCCGTTCCTGCGGCGCCTGTCGCTGATCGACTGGCTGTTCGCGCTCGCGCTCGTCGCGGGCGCCGGCTTCGCGCTCGGGCACTACAACGAGCACATGGGCTACTACGACAAGCTCGTGCTCGTCGGCGCGACGCCGGCGCTCATCACGCTCGGCTGGCGCTGGAAGCCCGCGCGGCTGCTGATGGCCGCGATCGCGGTGATGTCGCTGCTGTCGATCCAGATCTATCAGGGCGACCTGTCCCGCGCCGATTCGACGTTCTTCCTCAAGTATTTCCTGTCGAGCCAGTCGGCGATCCTGTGGATGAGCGCGCTGTTCGTGCTCGCGACGCTGTTCTACTGGATCGGCATGCTGTCGCGCTCCGCGACCGGCGGCGCGATCGGCCACACGCTGACGTGGGCCGCGGTGCTGATGGGCTTCACCGGGATGATGGTGCGCTGGTACGAGTCGTACCTGATCGGCGCCGACATCGGTCATATTCCGGTTTCGAACCTCTATGAAGTGTTCGTGCTGTTCAGCCTGATCACCGCGCTGCTCTATCTGTACTACGAAGGCCATTACGGCACGCGCGCGCTCGGCGCGTTCGTGCTGCTCGTGATCAGCGCGGCCGTCGGGTTCCTGATGTGGTACTCGGTCGCGCGCGACGCGCAGCAGATCCAGCCGCTCGTGCCCGCGCTGCAGAGCTGGTGGATGAAGATCCACGTGCCGGCGAACTTCATCGGCTACGGCAGTTTCGCGCTGTCGGCGATGGTCGCCGTGGCGTACCTGATGAAGGAGCGCGGCGTGCTCGCCGATCGCCTGCCCGAATTCGAGGTGCTCGACGACGTGATGTACAAGTCGATCGCGGTCGGCTTCGCGTTCTTCACGATCGCGACGATCCTCGGCGCGCTGTGGGCGGCCGAAGCATGGGGCGGCTACTGGAGCTGGGATCCGAAGGAAACCTGGGCGCTGATCGTCTGGCTGAACTATGCGGCGTGGCTGCACATGCGTCTGATGAAAGGGCTGCGTGGCACGGTTGCGGCGTGGTGGGCGCTCACCGGCCTGCTCGTCACGACGTTCGCGTTCCTCGGCGTCAACATGTTCCTGTCGGGCCTGCACAGCTACGGCAAGCTGTAAGCGTCTCCACGCTCGTTCGACAAAAGAAAACCGCCGGCGCACTGCGTGCCCGGCGGTTTTCTTTTGTCATCGCTTTTTTTTGGGGGCGCCCGAGGCCGGGTGTCGCCGGCCGGAAGCGTTATTGCGCGGGATCGGAAGCCGGCGCGGCGCCGCTCGCCGGCAGGTCGGGCGTCAGCATCAGCGGCGTGCCGGTGGTGTCGGGCGTGCTGTCGGCCGCGGAATCGTCGGCCGGCGTGACGTCCGACGACGGTGGCGCCGTTTGCACGGCCGGTTTCGGCGGCAGCGGCGGCACGGACGGCATATAGAGCGGACCGCGTTGACCGCAGCCTGCAAGAATCGCCAAAGCCGCTACAATCGCGCTCATCCGGAAAACGACTCGCATGATCGTCCCTGAACAATTGAACCGACAGAGTTTAGCATGCCCGATACTGATTACCTGACCCGTGCCGAAGCCGTGCTGGCGGCCGTCGAGCGTTCCGTCGACGCCGCGAACGACGGCGACGCCGACATCGATCTCGAGCGCAACGGCAGTGTGCTCACGCTGACGTTCGAGAACGGCTCGAAGATCATCGTGAACCTGCAGCCGCCGATGAAGGAAGTGTGGATCGCCGCGAAGGCGGGGGGCTTCCATTACCGTTATGTCGACGGCGCATGGCGCGACACGCGCACCGGTGGCGAATTCTTCGCGGCGCTCACCGAATACGCGACGCAGCAGGCCGGCATGCCGGTGGTGCTGAGCGCCTGACGGCGCGAGGCGTGCCGGTGCGCCGGCGCGCCGGCCGCGCGCATGCATGTAAAAGAAAGGCGGCCCACGTGGGCCGCCTTTCTCATGGCAGAACGCTGCGCGGCCGATCAGTGGTGGCTGAACATATCCATGATGTCCTGCTTTTCCTGCTCGTCGACGTGAGGCACGGCATCCTCGACCGTCTGCACCTGCGGCGCCCGCGGGACGCCGACCGTCGACACGAAGCCGTGCCCCGGCGTGAAATCGGCGAAGTAGAGCTCGCCGCCGAGCGTCTCGACGCCGTCCGGCATCGTCGGCTTGTACTCGGGCACGCCTTTCAGCGCGGCGCCCATGTACTCGATCCAGACCGGCACCGCGAGCCCGCCGCCGGTTTCCTTGTCGCCGAGGCTGCGCGGATTGTCGTAGCCGATCCATGCGATCGCGGCGAGCGTGCGCTGGTAGCCGGCGAACCATGCGTCGCGCGAATCGTTCGTCGTGCCGGTCTTGCCCGCGAGGTCGGCGCGGCCGAGCACGTTGGTCCGGGCGCCGGTGCCGCGTTGCGCGACACTCTGCAGCAGGCTGTTCATCACGTACGCATTGCGCGCGTCGATCGCGCGCGGCGCGTTCGCGTCGGCGACGAGCGGCTGCGCGCGCGTGACGATGGCGCCGTCCGGATCCGTCACCTCGGCGATCAGGTACGGATTGACCCGATAGCCGCCGTTCGCGAACACCGAGTACGCGCCCGCCATCTGCAGCGGCGTGACGAGCCCCGCGCCGAGCGCCATCGGCAGATAGGCCGGATGGCGATCGGCGTCGAAGCCGAAACGCGTGATGTACTGCTGCGCGTACTTCGGACCGATGTGGCTGAGGATTCGGATCGACACGAGGTTCTTCGACTTCTGCAGCGCGGTGCGCATCGTCATCGGGCCATCGTAGCCGCCGCCGTAGTTCTTCGGCTCCCACGCCTGACCGCCCGTTTCCGCAGCGCTGAAGTAGAGCGGCGCGTCGTTGATGACCGTCGCGGGCCCGAGGCCCTTTTCGAGCGACGCCGAATAGATGAACGGCTTGAACGACGAGCCCGGCTGCCGCCACGCCTGCGTCACGTGGTTGAACTTGTTCTTGTTGTAATCGAAGCCGCCGACGAGCGAGCGGATCGCGCCGTCCTGCGGGACGATCGAGATGAATGCGCCCTCGACCTGCGGAAGCTGCGTGATCGCCCACGTGCCGTTGTCGTTGCGCACGACGCGCACGATCGAGCCCGGGCGGATGCGGTGGTTCTGCGGCGTGGCGGCTGACAGCGCGCCGGCGGCGAAGCGCAGGTTGTCGCCGTCGACCGTCGCGTCGGAGCCGTCGACGAACTTGACCGTCACCTGCCGCGGGCTCGCCACGGTGACGACGGCCGAAATCAGTTCGCCGTTGTCCGGGTGGTCGACGAGCGCATCGTCGATCGCCTGCTCGCGGTCGTCCTCGTTGTCGGGCAACGCGACGAAGCCTTCGGGCCCGCGATAGCCGTGGCGCCGTTCGTAATCCATGATCCCGCGGCGCAGCGCGCGATACGCGAGTTCCTGGTCGGCGGAATCGATCGTCGTGACGACGTTGAAGCCGCGCGTATACGTTTCCTCGTGATACTGCGCGTACATCATCTGTCTGACCATTTCCGCGATGTATTCGGCGTGCACGCTGTATTCGCGGTTCGGGCTCTTGACGACGAGCGGCTGCGCGATCGCCTGGTCGTACTGGTCGCGCGTGATGAAGCCGAGCTCGAGCATCCGCTGCAGGATGTATTGCTGACGTACCTTCGCGCGCTTCGGATTGACGACCGGGTTGTACGCGGACGGCGCCTTCGGCAACCCCGCGAGCATCGCGGCCTCGGCGAGCGTGATGTCCTTCAGGTCCTTGTCGAAGTACTGCCGCGCGGCAGCCGCGAAGCCGTACGCGCGCTGGCCGAGATAGATCTGATTCATGTAGACCTCGAGAATCTGATCTTTCGTCAGCGCCTGCTCGATCCGGTACGAAAGCATCATCTCGTAGATCTTGCGCGTGTACGTCTTTTCGCTCGACAGGAAGAAGTTGCGCGCGACCTGCATCGTGATCGTGCTCGCGCCTTGCGTCGCGTGCCCGTTCGTCAGCGCGACGATGCCGGCGCGCAGAATGCCCATCAGATCGACGCCGCCGTGGTCGTAGAAGCGCGCGTCCTCGATCGCGAGGATCGCCTTCTTCAGCGAATCGGGGACGTCCTTGAAACGGACGATGTCGCGCCGCTCCTCGCCGAATTCGCCGATCAGCACGTGGTCGGCCGTGTAGATGCGCAGCGGCACCTTCGGCCGATAGTCGGTCAACGCGTCGAGCGACGGCATGTTTCGCGACGCGACAACGTATGCGTAGCCGAGCACGAGGCCGCCGCAGACGGCGAGCGTCACGAACAGCGCGGCGAGGCCGAGCAGTGCGCTCAGCCACCAGGGGCGCTTGCGCGGCGCCGGGGCGGGAGGCGGGGACGCGGGAGTCGTGGATTGCATAGGCACACCAGATTACAGTCCCGCAATTATAGCCGGCCGGTATGACCGGCCCGCCGCGGGCGGCTTTCCGGGCACGAGCCCGGGTCGTCGTGTCGCCAGAATAGCGCGGCCGCGGGCGGGAATCGCGGACCAGGCGGGGACGTTGGCCGTTCGGCCGACTGCCGGGCGCGGGCGCCGATTCGCAGAATGCGGATAAGGGCACGCGGCATGGGGCCGCGTCGGCAGAGGGAGGCGAGGATGACCGGACGATGGGCGGCGCAATTCGTGCAATGTGTGCAATTTGCGCGGGGCAGGCGCACGGCGACGGGGATCGACGTCGGTGCGGGCGAGGTGAGGGTGGTGGTGCTGAGCCGGGTCGGGCGCCGCGCGGACGTGCGGCTCGACGGGCTCGAGATCGAGCCGCTCGGCGACACGAACGGGCGCGAAGGCGGGCGCTGGGACGCGGTCGGGCCGGCGCTGGCGGCGGCCGCGTCGCGGCTGGCGGCGCGCGGCGTGCGGTGCGACGCGCGCGGCGTGATGGGGCTCGGCGACGACGAATTGCGGACCGCGCGGCTCGATCTCGCGGGGCGCGACGACGTCGCGGAGGCGGCGCGACAGGCGGCGGAGCGCGTGTCGGGGCTGGCGCCCGATGCGCTCGCGTTCGACTGGCGGCACGACGGGCATGATGGGTGCCGTGGCGGGCGGCCGGGCGAGGTTGCGATCGCGGTGGCATCGCAGCGCCATTTGCAGCGACGGATCGATGCGGCCGCGCTGGCCGGTGTCGACCTGACGGCGGTTGACGGTGAGTCGATCGCCGCGTTGCGCGCGCTGCGCTATGCGGCGCTGCACGAACTCGACGCGGACGAACCGTATTTCGCGATCTGGTTCGGTGACGAGGGCGTGAGAGGCTGGTGGCTCGAGCATGGCGCGGGCGGTTCACCGGCCGGTTCGCAGGCGGCTTTTCAGGCCGCTTTTCAGGCCCATTCGCAGGCCGCTTCACAGGCCAGTTTGCAATTCGACTTCCCGGACCGCGCGCATGCGGCGCTCGCGGATGCGCTGCGCACCTTTGCGCAACGTCCGGCGGGCTGCGCGTTCGTCGCCGGCGACGTGCGCTGCCTCGCGCGCTTCGGCGTGTCGCTCGCCGACGTCGGCGACCTGCTCGGCGCGGTCGCGCTGCCTTTCGAGAGTGTGCATTGGGCCGGCGACGCGCGGGCGGCCGCGCACGCGGATCTGCATTCGCCGTCGTTCGCGGTCGCGTTCGGGTTGGCGCTGAAGGGCGTGTGGGCATGAGCGCGCGGCCGATCGGCGCGGCGTCGCCGCATACGCCGCAGGCCTGGCGGGCCTGGCTCGGCGGTTTCAACCTGCTGCCGCACCGCGAGCGCGACGCGCGCGCGATGCGCCGCCGGGTGGTGGCGCTGTATGGCGTAGCGATGCTGCTCGGCGCACTCGGCGCAGGCATGTGGGTGGCCGGGGCGACGTGGACGCGCGCGCGCGTCGATGCCGAGCGCGTGGCGCTCGAAGCACGGATGCGGCAGCGGCACGCGCAGCTCGGCGAAGCGCAGCGCACGCTGCGGCTGCTGGAGGCGGCGGACCAGCGCCGGCGGCAGGCTGCGCGGCTTGCGGCGCCTTACCGATCCACCGCGGAATTGCTGGTGCTGCTCGCGCGCTTTCGCGACGACGGCGTGCGGCTCGACGGGCTGCGCATCACACCGGACGGCGCGGTGCTCGATGCACGGGCCGTCGACTATCCGGCGGCGGCGCGGTGGCTCGCGCGCATCGCCCGGGAGCGGCAGGCGTGGGCGTTCGACATCGATGCGCTGAAGCCCGCGACGACGCCGGCCGCGGCAGCGGAGCCGGCGAGTATCGCGCGGATGCCGCTGCGGTTTTCCGTACAGGTGCGCTGGCCGGTGCCGCCTGACGACGCAGTGCGCCGCCGGACCGTGACGGAGGGGCGGACATGACGGCGATGACGGCAGACTGGGCGTGGCTGGTTGGCGTGCGATGGCGGGGTGCGCGGTGTGTTGTCGGGCGGGCGGCGGGATACGCGGTCGCGTTCGGCGCGGTGTTCGCTGGGGGCGCGTCTCTCGCGGATCAGGCCGACTGGAGCGGTCTCGCGCAGAGCCGCGCGGCGCTCGACGCGGCCGCGGCACGCGCTGCAGCCGCCGATCGCGTGCTGGCGGAAGCGGCGCGGCGCAAGCCGGACGTGAGCGCCGCGGCATCGACGGATGCCGGGCGCGCGCCCGATTGGGCGACGCTCGCGCTGAAGCTCGCTGAGCTCGCCGCATCGAGCGGGCTGCGACTCGATGTGCTCGAACCGCAACCCGCACAACCCGCACAACCCGCGCAGCAGGAGCAGCAGGAGCCGCGGGAGCAGCAGGCGCAGCCGGGCGCTCGTCGCGCGGTGCGGATCGTCGCGCGCGGCGATTTTCCGGCGCTGCGCCGGACGGTCGGCGGGCTGGCGGCGCTGCCCGCGCTCGCGGTGCCAATGACGACGCGCGTCGAGCGCGGCGCGGCGGCGCTACGGATCGAGATGACGCTCGACGTATTTCCGGCGTTGCCGGTCGATGGCGCGGCATCGGCCGGCGACCAGATCGACGCGTTCGCGGACGCAGGGGATCCGTTCGGCCGAGGCGTGGACGACCCGGGCGAGACCGATGCCGCGTCGGCGCGTCTCGCGGGCGTGCTGCGCGACGGTCGGGGCGGCCTTGCACTGTTCGACGACGGCACCGGCTCGATTACCGCGATTTCGACCGGGGAAGCGCTCGGCCACGCGCGTTTGCTGCGCGTCGCGCCGGATGGCGTGGTGCTCGCGACGCCGGGCGGTCCGCGCAGAATCGATCTGGATGAGGGGAGCCCGTCATGACGAGATATGCGTGGCTGGCGGCGGCATGCATCGGGTTGCATGCGAACGGGGCGGTCGCGGCGCTGCCGCCGCTGCCACCTCTCCCGCCGCTATCGCCGGATGGCTCACCGACCCGGCAGTACGCGGATTCGCCCGATGTGCCGCTGCCGTCGCCGTCGCCGGCAGACGACGGCGCGCCGTTTGCTGAATCGTCACCACCCGCACCGCCACCCGCGCCGCCGCCCGTCGCTGCCGCACCCTCTTCGTCCGCGCTCGAAGGGCCTCCGGTGCCGCTGCCGCCGCCGGCGAGGTTGAGCGACGCATCCGCGCACCGGCCCGGTGACGCGGACGACGACCGGCGCATCTCGCTGAACCTCAGCAGCGTGAGCCTCGCCGCCGCATTCGACGCGTTCGCGCGCTTCACGGGCCTGAACGTCATCGTCAGCGAGCGCGTGAAAGGCACGGTCTCACTGCGCTTGAACGACGTCCGCTGGCGGCACGCGTTCGACACGCTGCTCGATGCGCACGGCCTCGTGATGGCGCGACGCGACAACGTAATCTGGGTGACGCCGGCCGCCGATCTCGCCGCACGCGAGCGCGAACGCTTCGACGCGCATGCGCGGGCCGCCGACCTCGAACCGCTCGCGAGCCATACGTTCGCGCTGCACTACCCACGGGCGCAAGACGTGCAGCGGCTACTGACAGGTGCCGCAGGGCAACGCGTGCTGTCGAAGCGCGGCGCGGCGGCGGCCGATGCGCGGACGAACCTGCTGTTCGTGACCGATCTCGCGCCGCGCATCGCGCAGATCGCCGAGCTGATCGACGCGATCGACCGGCCGTCGCGGCAGGTTCGGATCGAGGCGCGCATCGTCGAGGGCGAGCAGGGTTTCTCGCGGAACCTGGGCGTGCGGCTCGCGATGCGCGTGCGGGATCTCCGGCCGTCCACCGACGGCGACGCCGGGCAAACTGCCGGCAGCCCGGCGGACCGGCGCAACACGCTCGATCTGGGTGCGCGGCCGCTCGGCGGCTTCGACGCCGCGACCGCGGGGCTCACGCTGTTCGCCGCGCCGCTGAGCCGCCTGCTCGACGTCGAGTTGAGCGCGCTCGAGGCCGACGGGCGGGGCCAGATCGTGTCGCGACCACGCGTCGTGACCGCCGACCGGGCGAAGGCGATCGTCGAGCAGGGCGCCGAGGTGCCGTATCAGGCGAAGGTCGGCAACGGCGTGAGCGGCGTGCAGTTCCGCCGGGCGACGCTGAAGCTCGAGGTCGAGCCGCAGATCACGCCGGACGGCCGGGTCGTGCTCGATCTGAACGTCGCGAAGGACAGCATCGGCGAGCAGACGTCGGCCGGCCCGGCGATCCATACGAAGCACGTGCAGACCCGCGTCGAGGTCGAGGACGGTGGCACGGTCGCGATAGGCGGCATCTACGAGCAACTGGACAGGCATGATGTGACGCGCGTGCCGGTCTTGGGCAAAATACCGGTTTTGGGCGCGCTTTTCCGGCACCGGGCGCGGCGCGAGCAGCGCAGCGAGCTCGTCGTGTTCATCACGCCGACCGTCGTCGGCGCGGGCGGTGGCGAACGCGGCGCGGCGGGCGCGGGCACGGGTGACACCAAAGCCGTAACCGGCCCGGATGCCGCCGGCCCAGGCTCGACAAGGCAGCCGCTTTGCCAGTAAGCTGCGCCACACACCAGCAAGATTGAAGCAGAGGAAGCCGTTGCAAGCGCGGGACCCACACGCAAACGTATTTTTCGTCGGCCTCATGGGAGCGGGTAAGACCACCGTGGGCCGGGCGATCTCGCGCCGGCTCGACAGGCCGTTCTTCGATTCCGACCACGAGATCGAGGCGCGCACCGGCGCGCGGATTCCCGTCATCTTCGAGCTCGAGGGCGAAGCCGGCTTTCGCGATCGCGAGACGCAGGTGATCGCCGAGCTCACGCAGCGCGAGAACATCGTGCTCGCGACGGGCGGCGGCGCGGTGCTGCGTCCGGAAAATCGCGAATGTCTGAAAGCGCGCGGCATCGTCATTTATCTGCGCGCCAATCCGCACGATCTTTGGTTGCGCACGCGCAAGGACAAGAATCGTCCGCTGTTGCAGACCAGCGATCCGAAGGCGCGTCTCGAAGCGCTCTACGAGGTGCGCGACCCTCTTTACCGCGAATGCGCGGACTTCATCATCGAGACTGGCCGTCCGTCCGTGAACGGGCTCGTCAACACGGTGCTGATGCAACTCGAACTGGCGGGCATCGCCACCAAGCCGCTACAAGCATGATTACTGTCAACGTCGATCTGGGCGACCGCGCCTACCCGATTCACATTGGCGCCGGCCTGATCGGCCGCACCGAACTGTTCGCTCCCCACATCAAGGGCTCGTCCGTCACGATCGTCACGAACACGACGGTCGATCCGCTTTACGGCGACGCGCTGCGCGCCGCGCTCGCGCCGCTCGGCAAGCAGGTGTCGACGGTCGTGCTGCCCGACGGCGAAGCGTACAAGAACTGGGAAACGCTGAACCTGATCTTCGACGGCTTGCTGACCGGGCGCGCGGACCGCAAGACGACGCTCGTCGCGCTCGGCGGCGGCGTGATCGGCGACATGACGGGCTTCGCGGCCGCGTGTTACATGCGCGGCGTGCCGTTCATCCAGGTGCCGACGACGCTGCTGTCGCAGGTCGATTCGTCGGTCGGCGGCAAGACCGGGATCAATCATCCGCTCGGCAAGAACATGATCGGCGCGTTCTATCAGCCGCAGGCCGTGATCGCGGATATCGGCGCGCTGAACACGCTGCCCGAGCGCGAGCTCGCGGCCGGCATCGCCGAGGTGATCAAGACGGGCGCGATCGCCGACGCCGGATTCTTCGACTGGATCGAGGCGAACGTCGGCGCGCTGAACCGCCGCGAGCCGGACGCGCTCGTGCATGCGGTGAAGCGTTCGTGCGAGATCAAGGCGAGCGTCGTCGCGGCCGACGAGCGCGAGGGCGGCTTGCGCGCGATCCTGAACTTCGGGCATACGTTCGGCCACGCGATCGAGGCCGGGCTCGGCTATGGCGAATGGCTGCACGGCGAGGCGGTCGGCTGCGGGATGGTGATGGCGGGCGATCTGTCGGTGCGGCTCGGCCTCTTCGACGACGCGTCGCGGCAGCGCCTGAACGCGGTGATCGCGGCCGCGCATCTGCCGACGCGCGGGCCCGCGCTCGGCGACGCGCGCTATATGGACCTGATGCGCGTCGACAAGAAGGCCGAGGCCGGCGCGATCAAGTTCATCCTGCTCAAGCGCTTCGGCGAGACGCTGATCACGCCCGCGCCGGACGAAGCGGTGTTCGCGACGCTGGCGGCGACGGTCGGCTGACGCATTGCGGCGCCGCCACGCGCCGGTGCGTCGGGGAACCGCGGCGCACGGTGGCAGTCGGATAGCCCGACACCCTTGAACCCTTGACGTGGAGGAGATGGTGAGCGAGACATCCAGCCAGTCGGCACGCGAGCCCCGGCGCGAATCCGTTCGTGAACCCGTGTCCGATGCCGCGCCGGTGGCCGCGCCGCCGACGCTCGCGGCGCTGGAAGCGCATCTCCTCGCCCCGTATGCGGCGCATGCGTCGCACTCGCGCGGCCGCCGCCATCCGGAACCGCCGCCCGCAGCACGCACCGAGTTCCAGCGCGATCGCGACCGCATCGTTCACTCCACCGCCTTCCGCCGCCTCGAATACAAGACGCAGGTGTTCGTGAACCACGAAGGCGACCTGTTTCGCACGCGCCTCACGCACAGCCTCGAAGTCGCGCAGATCGCGCGCTCGGTCGCACGCAACCTGCGGCTGAACGAGGATCTCGTCGAAGCGATCTCGCTCGCGCACGATCTCGGCCACACGCCGTTCGGCCATGCGGGCCAGGATGCGCTGAACGCGTGCATGCGCGAGCACGGCGGCTTCGAGCACAACCTGCAGAGCCTCGCGGTCGTCGACGAGCTCGAAGAGCATTACGGCGCGTTCAACGGCCTCAACCTCTGCTTCGAAACGCGCGAAGGGATTCTGAAGCACTGCTCGCGCGAGAACGCGCGCAAGCTCGGCGAACTCGGCGAGCGCTTCCTGCACGGGCGTCAGCCGTCGCTCGAGGCGCAGCTCGCGAACATCGCCGACGAGATCGCGTACAACAACCACGACGTCGACGACGGCCTGCGATCCGGCCTCATCACGATCGGTCAGCTCGCCGACGTCGAGCTCTGGCAGCGGCATTACGAAGCCGCGCTCGCCGAGTTTCCGCGTCTCGAGGGCCGCCGCATCGTGCACGAGACCGTGCGCCGGATCATCAACACGCTGATCGTCGATCTGATCGAGCAGACGACGCGCAACCTCGCGCGCGTCGCGCCCGCGTCGCTCGACGACGTGCGGGCGGCGCCGCCGCTCGTCGCGCACAGCGAAGCCGTCGCCGCGCAGGCGGCGGCACTCAAGCGTTTCCTGTTCGGGAACCTGTATCGCCATTACAAGGTGATGCGGATGGCGAACAAGGCGCAGCGCGTCGTGACGGGCCTGTTCGACGCGTTCACCGGCGACGCGCGCCTGTTGCCGCCCGCGTACCAGACCGACGACGCGGCGCTGCAGCCGCGTCTCGTCGCACACTACATCGCCGGCATGACCGATCGCTTCGCACTGAAGGAGTATCAGCGCCTGTTCGTCATCGACGACAACTGAGTGTCATGAGCGGTCATTTCCTCGATCCCGAGACCGGCCGGCGCGCCGGCTGAACCGCCTTCACGAGCGAGGTGCACGCATGAATGCCTGGCCCTATCCGCGCGTGGTCGCGCATCGCGGCGGCGGCACGCTCGCGCCGGAGAACACGCTCGCGGGCCTCGACGAAGGCGCGCGGCGCGGTCATGCGATGGTCGAGTTCGACGCGAAGCTGTCGGCGGACGACGTGACGTTCCTGCTGCACGACGACACGGTCGACCGGACGTCGAACGGCCATGGGGCGGCCGCGCAAATGAACTACGCGACGATCGCGGCGCTCGACGCGGGCGCGTGGCGCGACGCGCGCTTCGCGGGCGAGCGGATGCCGACGCTCGCCGCGGCCGCCGCGCGCTGCCTCGCGCTCGGGCTCGCGGCGAACGTCGAGATCAAGCCGTGCCCGGGCCGCGAGCGCGAGACCGGGCGGCGCGTCGCGCTCGACGCGGCTGCGTACTGGCGCGGCGCGGCGGTGCCGCCGCTGCTGTCGTCGTTCTCGTTCGACGCGCTGCGGGCGGCGCGTGACGCCGCGCCGGACCTGCCGCGCGGGATGCTCTACGACGCGGTGCCGGCCGACTGGCCGGAACAGACGCGCGCGCTCGGCTGCGTGTCGCTGCACGCGAACCAAGCGCGGCTCGACGAGGCACTGGTGCGCCGCATCAAGGCGGCGGGATTGCGGATCCTCGTCTATACGGTGAACGACCCCGAGCGCGCGAGGACGCTCGTTGGCTGGGGCGTCGACGCGGTCTGCACGGACCGGATCGACACGATCGGTCCGCACGCGCTCGACGCAATCGTCTGAGCGTCGGCGGCTTTCCCGCGAGGGCCTGAACGCGCAACAAACGACATCCCTGGTCGCCCCGCCCGGGACGTTTCATATCACGAACCCGTTACTTGAGGAAAAATCCGCTACAAATTGCAGCGGGATTAACCATTCCCCAAATATTCGACTACGCTTAGAAACGGTAGCCGACGTTCAGGTAAGTCACGATCGGATTCAGGTTGATCTTGGCCTTCGACACCTGGGTGAGGGTGCCGACGGGTGTCGCGCGGGCCGTCGTCAGCGTCGCGGTGGCGCTGACGGGGATGTACGAGATCGACAGGCCGCCGAACCAGTGGTCGGTGAAGTTGTAGGTGAAGCCGCCGTTGAAAACGGGCGCCCACTGGTTGCTGGCCGTCGCGCTGGTCGGACCCTGGAGGACGTTTTGTTCGAATGCCGAATTCGTGATCTTCGTGCCGGTAAACCAGATATAGGTGGCGCCGATCCCGAGATAGGGCCGGAACTTCGCGTTTGCGTCGTTGAAGTAGTACTTGACGAGCAGCGCGGGGCTCCACTGGTAGGCCTGGCCGATCTTGCCGAACGGTTCGAACTGGCCCTTGCCGGTCAGGTCGAACTTTGGCGGAATGCCGAAGACCAACTCGGTAGCGATGTGGTCGGTGACGAAATAGCCGGCCGTGAGGCCAAAGGTGTCGGCATCGCTGATGCCCGCGCCGGTGTTCGGAATCGATTGGTTCACCGGGCTTCCGCCGACGCTTTCGACGGTCAGCGGGTCGCTGCTGTCCTGCGGCGCCAGGTGGAACCAGCCGGTGCTCAAGTAAAGGCTGCCCGCGGATTGCGCGTGTGCCGAGCCCGCCGCGAACGCGAATGCGAGTGCGGCGGCCCCCGTAATGGCCAGTTTTTGTTTCATTCCTTTGTCTCCTCCAGAAAAGGCTGCTCATTATGACGACTGCGTTTAAAACCGAACAAGGCCGCAGGCTAGAGTTTTCTCCCTAGGCGCCGCATGGTCGATATCCGCCACGCCGCGCGGGTTTTGCGCGACGGCGGGCAACCGGACCTTCGGGTTTTCCCCACGCGATCAAACGGACATTCAGCATGGCACGGCTAGCACGACTTTACGTACCCGATCAGCCGCAGCACGTGATTCTGCGCGGCCTGGATCAGCAACCCGCGTTCGTCGACGACCAGGACTACGAGCTTTTCATCGATTGTCTGAAGGCCGCGGCGCGTGACCATCACCTCGCGGTGCACGCGTACGTGCTGCTGCCGCGCCAGGTGCAACTGCTCGTGACGCCGAGCGACGAAGCGAGCCTGCCGAAGGCGATGCAGGCGGTCGGCCGGCGCTACGTCGCCCATTTCAACCGGCGTTATTCGAGACGCGGCACGCTGTGGGAAGGCCGCTATCGCGCAACCGTCATCGAGGGCGAGCGGTATTTCCTGCTCGCGAGCCGCGTCGTCGAGCTGAGCCCGGTGCGCGCGCAGCTCGTCGCAGCCGCGGACGCGTATCGCTGGTCCAGCTACCGGCACCACATCGGCCTGACCGTCGACAGCCTGATCACCGATCACCCGCTGTACTGGGCGCTCGGCAACACGCCGTTCGAGCGTCAGCGCGCGTACAAGGAGCTCTGCGAGCAGCCGCTCGACGAACGGCAGGCCGACCAGCTCCAGCAGGCGACGCTGAAAGGCTGGGTGCTCGGCGGCGACACCTATCGCGAATGGGCGGCGCGCACCGCGAACCGGCGCGTGTCGCCGCTGCCGCGCGGCCGGCCCCGCAAGGTGCGCGAGAGCAATCCCAATCCGCCCGTGCAGCAGTAGCGCGCGGCGGGTCGGTGGATCGAGAAACGGCGCCACGGCGCCGTTTCTTTTTGCACCACGTTGATGCAGCCCTAATAAAATTGCACCGGATCAACGCATCTGTTTAATTGGGGTCTTACCATCAGGTTTTTATTGCTATTCCTTTGATTCGTCGCGTATATTCCGAATTCCGGTGGTTTCGGGCGAAATTCGTCCACCCACTGTCGGCCGCGCCGCCTCCTGCACGGAGCGGGACCGGCGGCAACAAGAATCTGGTTCAACGGCCCCAGAGGCCCCTTTAAGACGGTGTCCCCATGAACGACCACCAGCCGCACGCAGCGGTTCCCGCCGCGCAAGGTCTGTACGATCCGCAAAACGAGCACGACGCCTGTGGCGTCGGCTTCGTCGCTCACATCAAGGGCAAGAAGAGCCACGAGATCATCGAGCAGGGTCTGAAGATCCTCGAGAATCTCGATCACCGGGGCGCGGTCGGCGCCGATCCGCTGATGGGCGACGGCGCGGGTATCCTGATCCAGATTCCGGACGCGTTCTATCGCGAGGATATGAGCAAGCAGGGCGTGACGCTGCCGCCGGCCGGCGAGTACGGCGTCGGGATGATCTTCCTGCCGAAGGAAAACGCGTCGCGGATCGCGTGCGAGCAGGAACTCGAGCGCACCGTGAAGGCCGAGGGCCAGGTCGTGCTCGGCTGGCGCGACGTGCCGGTCGACCACGCGATGCCGATCTCGCCGAACGTGAAGGCGACTGAGCCGGTGATCCGCCAGATCTTCATCGGCCGTGGCAAGGACATCATGGTCACCGACGCGCTCGAGCGTAAGCTCTACGTGATCCGCAAGACCGCGAGCCACCGCATCCAGGCGCTGAAGCTCAAGCACGGCAAGGAATACTTCGTGCCGTCGATGTCCGCGCGCACGATCGTCTACAAGGGCCTGCTGCTCGCCGGCCAGGTCGGCGTCTACTACCGCGACCTGCAGGACCCGCGCACCGTGTCCGCGCTCGCGCTCGTGCACCAGCGCTTCTCGACGAACACGTTCCCCGCGTGGGAACTCGCGCACCCGTACCGGATGATCGCGCACAACGGCGAGATCAACACGGTGAAGGGCAACGTGAACTGGCTGAACGCGCGCACCGGCGCGATCGCGTCGCACGTGCTCGGCGACGACCTGCCGAAGCTCTGGCCGCTGATCTATCCGGGCCAGTCCGACACCGCATCGTTCGACAACTGTCTCGAACTGCTCGTGATGGCGGGCTATCCGCTCGTGCACGCGGTGATGATGATGATTCCGGAAGCGTGGGAGCAGCATACGCTGATGGACGAGAACCGCCGCGCGTTCTACGAATACCACGCCGCGATGATGGAGCCGTGGGACGGCCCCGCCGCGATCGCGTTCACCGACGGCCGCCAGATCGGCGCGACGCTCGACCGTAACGGCCTGCGTCCGGCGCGCTACATCGTGACCGACGACGATCTCGTGATCATGGCGTCGGAAGCGGGCACGCTGCCGATCCCCGAGTCGAAGATCGTGAAGAAGTGGCGCCTGCAGCCGGGCAAGATGTTCCTGATCGACATGGAGCACGGCCGCATCATCGACGACAAGGAGCTCAAGGACAACCTCGCGAACGCGAAGCCGTACAAGAGCTGGATCGACGCGGTCCGGATCAAGCTCGACGAGATCGAGCCGAAGGCCGAGGACGTCGCCGCCGGGCGCACCGACGGCGCCGCGCTGCTCGACCGCCAGCAGGCGTTCGGCTATACGCAGGAAGACCTGAAGTTCCTGATGGCGCCGATGGCGCAGCAGGGCGAGGAGGCGGTCGGCTCGATGGGCAACGACTCGCCGCTCGCGGTGATGTCGAACAAGAACAAGACGCTCTATCACTACTTCAAGCAGCTGTTCGCGCAGGTCACGAACCCGCCGATCGACCCGATCCGCGAGAACATGGTGATGTCGCTCGTGTCGTTCATCGGCCCGAAGCCGAACCTGCTCGATACGAACAACATCAACCCGCCGATGCGTCTCGAAGTGTCGCAGCCGGTGCTCGACTTCAAGGACATCGCGAAGATCCGCGCGATCGACCAGTACACGGGCGGCAAGTTCGCGTCGTACGAGCTGAACATCTGCTATCCGGTCGCGTGGGGCAAGGCCGGCATCGAGGCGCGCCTCGCGTCGCTGTGCGCGGAAGTCGTCGACGCGGTGAAGTCCGGCTACAACATCCTGATCGTGTCGGATCGCAAGACCGACGCCGAACACGTCGCGATTCCGGCGCTGCTCGCGACGTCCGCGATCCACTCGCACCTCGTCGAGCATGGGCTGCGCACGAGCACGGGCCTCGTCGTCGAGACGGGCTCCGCGCGCGAGACGCATCACTTCGCGCTGCTCGCCGGCTACGGCGCGGAAGCCGTGCATCCGTACCTCGCGATGGAAACGCTCGCGAAGATGGCCGATGGCCTGCCGGGCGACCTGTCGGCGGACAAGGCGATCTACAACTTCACGAAGGCGGTCGGCAAGGGCCTGCAGAAGGTGATGTCGAAGATGGGCATCTCGACGTACATGTCGTATACGGGCGCGCAGATCTTCGAAGCGCTCGGCCTCGCGAGCGAGCTCGTCGACAAGTACTTCAAGGGCACCGCGTCGAAGGTCGGCGGCATCGGCCTGTTCGAGGTGGCCGAGGAAGCGATCCGCCTGCACCATGACGCGTTCGGCGACAACCCGGTGCTCGCCGACATGCTCGATGCGGGCGGCGAGTACGCGTACCGGATCCGTGGCGAAGACCACATGTGGACGCCGGACACGATCGCGAAGCTGCAGCATTCGACGCGCAGCAACTCGTACCAGACGTACAAGGAATACGCGAACCTGATCAACGATCAGACGAAGCGCCACATGACGTTCCGCGGCCTGTTCGAGTTCAGGGTCGAGCCGACGAAGGCGATTCCGATCGAGAGCGTCGAGTCGGCGAAGGATATCGTGAAGCGCTTCGCGACGGGCGCGATGTCGCTCGGCTCGATCAGCACCGAGGCGCACGCGACGCTCGCGATCGCGATGAACCGGATCGGCGGCAAGTCGAACACCGGCGAAGGCGGTGAGGACGAAGCGCGTTATCGCAACGAGCTGCGCGGCATTCCGATCAAGGCCGGCGAGACGCTGAAGTCGGTGATCGGCGAAGAGGTCGTCGCGGACATTCCGTTGAAGGACGGCGATTCGCTGCGCTCGAAGATCAAGCAGGTCGCGTCGGGCCGCTTCGGCGTGACGGCCGAGTATCTGGCGTCGGCCGACCAGATCCAGATCAAGATGGCGCAGGGCGCGAAGCCGGGCGAAGGCGGCCAGCTGCCGGGCCACAAGGTGTCCGACTACATCGGCAAGCTGCGCTACTCGGTGCCGGGCGTGGGGCTGATTTCGCCGCCGCCGCACCACGACATCTACTCGATCGAGGATCTCGCGCAGCTGATCCACGACCTGAAGAACGTGAACCCGGTGTCGAGCATCTCGGTGAAGCTCGTGTCGGAAGTCGGCGTCGGCACGGTCGCGGCGGGCGTTGCGAAGGCGAAGGCCGATCACGTCGTGATCGCCGGCCATGACGGCGGCACCGGCGCGTCGCCGCTGTCGTCGGTCAAGCATGCGGGTACGCCTTGGGAGCTCGGCCTCGCCGAAACCCAGCAGACGCTCGTGCTGAACCGCCTGCGCGGCCGCATCCGCGTGCAGGCCGACGGCCAGATGAAGACCGGCCGCGACGTCGTGATCGGCGCGCTGCTCGGCGCGGACGAGTTCGGCTTCGCGACGGCGCCGCTCGTCGTCGAAGGCTGCATCATGATGCGCAAGTGCCATCTGAACACGTGCCCGGTCGGCGTCGCGACGCAGGATCCGGTGCTGCGCGCGAAGTTCTCGGGCCAGCCCGAACACGTCGTGAACTTCTTCTTCTTCATCGCGGAGGAAGTGCGCGAGATCATGGCGCAGCTCGGCATCGCGAAGTTCGACGATCTCGTCGGCCGCGCGGATCTGCTCGACATGCGTCGTGGCATCGAGCACTGGAAGGCGAAGGGCCTCGACTTCACGAACGTGTTCCATCAGCCTGAAGGCTGCGAGGACGTCGCGCCGCGCCACGTCGAGACGCAGGATCACGGTCTCGAGCGCGCGCTCGACCATACGCTGATCGACAAGGCGCGCGCCGCGATCGACAAGGGCGAGCACGTGTCGTTCATCCAGCCGGTGCGCAACGTGAACCGCACGGTCGGCGCGATGCTGTCCGGTGTGATCGCGAAGAAGCACGGTCACGACGGCCTCGCGGACGACGCGATCCACATCCAGCTGAAGGGCACGGCGGGCCAGAGCTTCGGCGCGTTCCTCGCGAAGGGCGTGACGCTCGATCTCGTCGGCGACGGCAACGACTACGTCGGCAAGGGGCTGTCGGGCGGCCGGATCATTATCCGTCCGACCAACGACTTCCGAGGCAAGTCCGAAGAGAACATCATCTGCGGCAACACGGTGATGTACGGCGCGCTCGAAGGCGAGGCGTTCTTCCGTGGCGTCGCGGGCGAGCGCTTCTGCGTGCGCAACTCGGGCGCGACGGCGGTCGTCGAGGGCACCGGCGACCACGGCTGCGAATACATGACGGGCGGCACGGTCGTCGTGCTCGGCGAAACGGGTCGCAACTTCGCGGCCGGCATGTCGGGCGGCATCGCGTACGTGTACGACCCGGAAGGCATGTTCGCCGCGAAGTGCAACAAGTCGATGGTCGCGCTCGATCCGGTGCTGCAGCAGGCCGAGCAGGAACGCACGGTCGACCGCGCGCTCTGGCACGCGGGCACGACGGACGAAGCGCTGCTCAAGGGTCTCATCGAGCGTCACTTCCAGTTCACCGGCTCGCCGCGCGCGAAGTCGCTGCTGGAAAACTGGGACGCGGCGCGCCGCCAGTTCGTGAAGGTGTTCCCGCACGAATACAAGCGCGCGCTCGGCGAGATCGGCGCGAAGAAGGCGGCGAAGGAAGCGATCGCAGCCTGACGCGACGACGAGACATGACGTGAACGCCGCGCGCCGGTGACGAACCGGCGCGCGGCTCCCCACCCGAATACTAGATTCAGACGAGAACCTTATGGGCAAGGCAACCGGTTTTCTGGAGTTCGAACGCCGCCACGAGGCGTACGAAGCACCGCTCACGCGCGTGAAGCATTACAAGGAGTTCGTCGCGGCGCTGGCCGACGACGACGCGAAGGTCCAGGGCGCGCGCTGCATGGATTGCGGCATCCCGTTCTGCAACAACGGTTGTCCGGTGAACAACGTGATCCCGGACTTCAACGATCTCGTTTATCGCCAGGACTGGCGTAGCGCGATCGAGGTGCTGCATTCGACGAACAACTTCCCCGAGTTCACGGGCCGCATCTGCCCGGCGCCGTGCGAAGCCGCGTGCACGCTTGGGATCAACGACGATCCGGTCGGCATCAAGTCGATCGAGCACGCGATCATCGACAAGGCGTGGGCCGAAGGCTGGGTGCACCCGAAGCCGGCCGCGCACAAGACGGGCAAGAAGGTCGCGGTCGTCGGCTCGGGCCCCGCGGGCCTCGCGGCCGCGCAGCAGCTCGCGCGCGCGGGCCACGACGTGACGGTGTTCGAGAAGAACGACCGGGTCGGCGGGCTGCTCCGCTACGGGATCCCCGACTTCAAGCTCGAGAAGTGGCTGATCGATCGCCGGATGCGCCAGATGGAAGCGGAAGGCGTGACGTTCAAGACGAGCGTGTTCATCGGCCGCGATCCGCTGCCGGAGTCGATCGGCAGCACCGCGAAGGAGACGATTTCGCCGGACGTGCTGAAGGACGAGTTCGACGCGGTCGTGATCGCTGGCGGCTCCGAGACGCCGCGCGACCTGCCGGCGCCGGGCCGCGAGCTCGCGGGCATCCACTTCGCGATGGATTTCCTGCCGCAGCAGAACAAGGTCAACGCCGGCGACAAGCTGCCGGACCAGCTGCTTGCGAAGGGCAAGCACGTCGTCGTGATCGGCGGCGGCGACACCGGTTCGGACTGCGTCGGCACGTCGAACCGTCACGGCGCGAAGCAGGTCACGCAGTTCGAGCTGCTGCCGCAGCCGCCGGAAGAGGAGAACAAGCCGCTCGTGTGGCCGTACTGGCCGATCAAGCTGCGTACGTCGTCGTCGCACGAGGAAGGCTGCGAGCGTGACTGGGCGGTCGCGACGAAGCGCTTCGAAGGCAAGAACGGCAAGATCGAGAAGCTCGTCGCCGCGCGCGTCGAGTGGAAGGACGGCAAGATGCAGGAAGTGCCGAACTCCGAATTCGAGATCAAGGCGGATCTCGTGCTGCTCGCGATGGGCTTCACGCAGCCGGTCGCGCCGGTGCTCGAGGCATTCGGCGTCGACAAGGACGCGCGCGGCAACGTGCGCGCGTCGACCGAAGGCGATCGCGCGTACTACACGTCGGTCGACAAGGTGTTCGCGGCGGGCGACATGCGCCGCGGCCAGTCGCTCGTCGTCTGGGCGATCCGCGAAGGCCGCCAGTGTGCGCGGTCGGTCGATGCGTATCTGATGGGCAGCTCGGAACTGCCGCGCTGAGGTTGGGCGGCGGCGGGCGGAGGTGAATATCCGCTCGTGTGAAATGAGCCCCGAAGGCTGGATCGAGATCCAGCCTTCGGTTTTTTTTCGTTGGCGTTTAGATGCCGGTTCGGAATACAGGCCGACGTGGGCCGGCAAACTTTCCGCTCATGTTATAAACGACTTCGCCAACAATTCTTTAGGCGTGCGCCGTACCACAGCGCTACCCATAAGAATAGAGCGGCGAGCACTCCGCCTCCGATTCGACTCGGAATTGACGGTTGTTCGGCGAGCCGGCCGAACGATACCAGCAGTCCGCATGCAAAAAATACTGCACTACCGAAGAATCCAATGCAGTTGTGTACGACAGCGCTCACGACTCGCTTCATGGTATTGGTCGGCTGGGACATCAGTCGATATGGCACGCCGCAGTTATTGCACCAGGATAACCATGCCGGCGCCGTATACAGCACCAGCGGCAGCGCCCAGCGCGGCTGTTGGCGGACCACCCAGTGCCGCGCCCAAAGTGCCTCCGATCAGCGCGCCACGGCCAGCACCGTCCAGTGCACTGTTGAACCCCCGGCTAACACTTGCCCACCAATGGCTCCGAACACCCGGAATAGCAGGGCCGTCCGGGTTGTAACCACCACCGACCAGCAGGATTTCTGCCGCGCTCAGTTCTCTGAGACTGTCACCGATAATCGAGATCCCCGAGTTGCATTGCATTGAGTATTACCTCTCGAAAGATTATGTTGTGAATCAAGCCAATCTTGCATTGCCTTATTCAATTCAGAGGCTGAATAAGTCAGCGGCGTAAAGTGAAAGGCGTGCACCGATAGGCAGCCGCTGGAATGTCATGATTTATGCTCGTTTCGAACAGGCCAGCGTGTTGGATTCTAGTGTAAATGGGAGTTGTTTGCATCTGAAATTGCAGTGACGCAAGCATAATTGTCCCGTGCGATTAAGATCGGTTTGATGGTTTCGGGTGGCGAAATAATTAGAAATTCTCATGCGCGCGGGTGCAAATCGCTATATGCCTCGGAAGAGGGGGCGCAATCGAATATCCTGAATTGGGGGGCTCGATTTGGAAAATTGAGAATTTCGCAAGCTATTACTTCGTGACGGAAGCGCCGGGTGTCCGCGAGGTCCCCGGTTTTTTTACGTCGACCGCTGCCGCCGGGCCGTTTCACGTCGACGGATCGCCTAACCTGAAAAAGTCCGCGCCCGCCGCGATTCAACGGAACGAACCCACATGAACGGCAACCAGCTCCGCGCATTCGTCGCACTGATGCCCGACGACGCGTCGCGCGACGCGCTGCACGCGCTGCCGGTCGCGCACGGCGCGCGGCGCACGCAGGTCGCGCAACTGCACGTGACGCTCGCGTTCCTCGGCGCGGTCGATCGCGACAAGTGCGATCTGCTCGCCGCGCGGCTCGCCGGGCTGGCGGTCGCGCTGCCGCCGCAGCGCGTCGAGCGGCTCGCGTGGTGGCCGAGCATGCCGCGCGCGCGGCTGATCGTCGCCGAACTCGCGGCCGAACCGGCGCTCGCGGCGCTGAACGACGCGCTCACGCAGACGCTCGTCGACATCGGCCTGCCGGTCGATCGCCGGCCGTTCCGCCCGCACGTGACGCTCGCGCGGCTGCCGCGCGACGCGGTCGGCCAGCCGGCTCATGGCGGGATGCTGCGCGCGCCGCCCGCGCTGCGCTGCGACATGATCACGCTGTTCGAAAGCCTGCTGTCGCACCAGGGCGCGCAGCATCGGCCGATCGTGTCGGTGCCGGTCGCGATGCTCGACGACCCGGCGGCGGGCGCCGCTAACTGCGGCTGACTTTCCGCTAACCCCCGCGATACCGCGCGAGCGTGAGCCCGTCGAGATCGATCTCCGGCTCGCGCCCGGTGACGAGATCCGCGAGCACCTTCCCCGAACCCATCGACATCGCCCAGCCGGTCGACCCGTGCCCGACGTTCAGCCACAGCCGGTCGATGCCGCTCGCGCCGAGGAGCGGCGGGCCATCCGGCGTCATCGGCCGGCGCCCGACCCAGAACCGCGCCGACGCGCGGTCCGCCGCATGCGGGAACCAGTCGTCGAGCACCTTCATCAACGTGTCGAGCGCCTGCTTGCGCAGCGTCGCGCGGCGATCGCCGAGCTCCGCGGTGCCCGCGACGCGCAGCGTCGGACCGAAGCGCGTGATCGCGGTCTTCAGCGATTCGTCCATCAGCGCGGCGCGCGGCGCCTTCTCGTCGTCGACGACGTCGAGCGTCGCCGAGTAACCCTTCACCGGATAGAGCGGCACGTCGATCCGGTACGGCCGCAGCAGCGCCGCGCTGTCGACGCCGAGTGCGACGACGATCGCGTCCGCTTCGATCAGCGCCTCGCGCCGCTTCGATCCGTTCGTCGACGTGAGGCCGACCTGCACGCCGACCGCCTTGTTGCCGGCGACCGCGATCCCCTTCACGTCGACGCCGAAGCGGAACGCGACGCCGTTCGCTTCGCACAGCGTGCGCAGCTCGCGCGTGAAGCGCGCGCAGTCGCCGGCTTCGTCGTCGGGCAGGTAGATGCCGCCGACGGGCGCGTGCCGCGCCCAGCGCAGCCCGGGCTCGACCGCTTCGCAGCCGGCCGCGTCGAGCTCGCGATACGCGATGCCCGCGTCGCGCAGCACCGCGAGCGCCGGCTGCGCCATCCTGACGTCGAACGCGCTGCGCAGCAGCTGCAGATAGCCCTGGCTCGCGCCGTAGTCGAACGGATGCCGGTCGCGAAACGCGTGCAGGCACGCGCGGCTGTAGTACGCGACGCGCTGCATCCGCTGCTTGTTCACGCGAAACCGCGCGAGCTCGCATTCGCCGAGCCAGCGCGCGATCCAGCGCCACTGCTCGGCGTCGAGCGTCGGCCGGAAGATCAGCGGCGACGCGGGCCTGAACAGGTACTTGAGGATCTTGCCCGGCATCCCGGGCGCGGCCCACGGCGTTACGTAGCCGGGCGCGATCACGCCCGCGTTGCCGAGGCTCGTCGCCTGCGCGACGTCGGCCTCGCGCTCGACGACGGTCACGTCGCAGCCGGCTTCGCGCAGGTGGTACGCGGTGGTGACGCCGATCACGCCGGCGCCGAGGACGAGAATGTGCATGCGGGATTCCGGTATCCGTCTCGGTGCCGAAGGGCGCTCGCGCGCGTCAGAGCGCGAGCGCGGCGACGCCCGGTTCCGCGAGGTCGCCGGTGATCAGCGCGATCCGTGAGTTCAAGCTGCCTCCCGCCGGGCCGCCCCAAGGGGCGTAGCAGGGAATTCGCGGAGCACTGCTCCGCGCCTGCGTAGCCGGCCGGCTCTGCAGAGCCGGCCGTGGATGGCAGCCGCCCCCTCGGGGGGCAGCGAACGCAGTGAGCGTGGGGGGCGTTTCACGCCGCCACCTTGTCGCTATCGATCACGCGCCGCACGTCGAGCGTGTGGCCGTGGAACGCTTCGAGCGATTCCCGGTGCGCGATGCTGACGATCGCGGTCTTCGGCAGTCGCTCGTTGAACAGGTGATAGAGACGCGCTTCGTTATCCGAATCGAGCGCGCTCGTCGCCTCGTCGAGGAACAGGAAATCCGGCGCGTGCAGCAGCACGCGCGCGCCGGCGAGACGTTGCTGCTCGCCCGGCGACAGCACGCGCGTCCAGTGAGCGGTCTCGGCGAGCCGGGCCGCGTAGCTGGCGAGATGGCACGCGCGCAGCGCGTCCCGGCATGCGTCGTCGGTGAACGCATCGGCCGGCGACGGATACGTGAGCGCGGCCTTCAGCGTGCCGATCGGCAGGTAGCTCGTTTGCGGGACGAACATCATCCGCGCGCCGACCGGCGCGTCGATCGCGCCGTCGCCGAACGGCCACAGGCCCGCGAGCGCGCGCATGAACGTGCTCTTGCCGGAGCCGGACTTGCCGCGCACGAGCCAGCGCGAGCCGGGCTCGATCGTCACGCTGCCGATGTCGGCGAGCGCGTTACCGTTCGGCAGCGCGAGCTTCAGCGACGACGTCGTGAGCCGCGGCGCGTCGACATAGTGGAGGTTGATCCCGCCGTGCTCGGTCGCCGGCGACACGCTCTCCTTCAGGTGCGACGCGCGGATCACGCGCGCGAATTCGCGCAGACGGTTCACGGTTGCGCGCCACTCGACGAGGGTGCTGTAACTGTTGATGAACCACGAGAACGAATCGCTGACGGTGCCGAACGCGGACGAAATCTGCATCAGCACGCCGAACGAGAACGCGCCCGCGAAATAGCGCGGCGCCGCGACGACGAGCGGGAAGATGATCGCGATCTGCCCGTAGAAGCTCAGCACGAACGTGAGCCGCTTCGTGTACTTCATCACGAGCCACCAGTTGTCGCGGATGCGCTGGAACAGGTTGCGCGCGTTGCCGTTCTCGGTCGGCTCGCCGTCGTAGAACGCGATCTGCTCGGCGTTCTCGCGCACGCGGATCAGCCCGAAGCGGAAGTCCGCCTCGACGCGCTGCTGCTGATAGTTGATCGACACGAGCGGATGGCCGACCTTCTGGATCACGAGCGAGCCGCCGACCGCGTACAGCGCCGCGGCCCAGACCATGTAGCCGGGAATCTGGATCGGCGAACCGCCGAGCGAGAACGTCAGCGCGCCGGCGAGCGACCACAGGATCGTGATGAACGACACGAGCGTGACGACGGTCGACAGCAGATCGAGCGACAGCGCGAGCGTCGTCGTCGCGAACGACTGCAGGTCGTCGGTGATCCGCTGGTCGGGGTTGTCGGCGAGGCGGTCGCGCTCGATCCGGTAGAACGCGCGGTCGCCGAGCCACTCGCCGAGGAAGCGGTCGGTGAGCCACTGCCGCCAGCGGAAGCCGAGCATCTGGCGCAGATAGCGTCCGTACACCGCGAGGATGATGAACGCGAACGCGAGCACCGTGAACTGCATCAGCAGGTGCGGGAAGTCGTGGACGTTCTTCGACTGCAGCGCGTTGTAGAACTGCGCGTTCCACTGGTTCAACTGAACGTTGATCCAGACGACGCACAGGTTCATCGCGACGATCGCGACGAGCAGCCCCCACGCGATCTTCCATTCGGACGATACCCAATAGGGCTTGATGAGACGCCACGCGGAGACCGGGCGCTCGTCGTCCGGCGGCGTAACGGGAGCGGAGGGGGCGATGAGGGTGGGTTGGGTCATGAGCTTCTTGAAATGAGTCCGGGCGTGGCCGGCGCGCACGCCGGGCGCCGCGCGGCGACGACGTCCGCCACCGGCCGGCTATTGGACATTGTGCCAGACCCGCGCGCGCCGATTCGCGAAATCCCCGACGCCGGACCGTTTGCCGGCGTTTCCGCTTTTATGGTCTAATGTCCGTCGACGAAACAGGGGTGCTTCGCGTGCCGTGGACGACGAGTCCGGGCGGTGCGGCGAGGCTGAGAGAGACCCTTCGCACCCGATCCGGATAATACCGGCGCGGGAAGTTTCCGTTTCCCGCCGGGCCGCGCTGGCTCACGTCCCCATTGTCAGCGCCACGATCCGCCCGGCCGGCCTTTGCTGCCGGTTTCGTCCTTTTGGGTGCGCGCGTTCGCGCGTTACGGAAGGATACGATGGCCGATCAATCTTCAGTTTTTTGTCTCGTCCCGCGCGGGCTCGCGAAACCGTTGCCGCGTGCGCATCGCCGTGCGTCGTCGCCGGAGGTATGCCGATGAACGCGCACGTTAGCCGGCCGGATTTCGCGGTGCTCGGCGGCGGCCTCGTCGGCCGCCTGATCGCGTGGCGGCTCGCCGGCGACGGACACCGCGTCGCGCTGTACGAGCGGGGCGCCGCCGACGGCTCCGGCGCCGCCGCGTGGATCGCCGCCGCGATGCTCGCGCCGCTTGCCGAGGCCGCGAGCGCGGAGCTGCTGATCACCGAGCTCGGCGCCGCGTCGCTCGCGCTGTGGCCGCAGTGGCTCGCCGAGCTGCCCGAGCCCGTGTTCTTCCAGCACAACGGCACGCTCGTCGTCTGGCACCACGCGGATCGCGCGGAAGCGCCGCTGTTCGAGCGCCGCGTGCGCGCGAACGCGCCGCGCGAGCTGGTCGAAGGCGGTTTCGTGACGCTCGCGGGCGCGCAGGTCGACGCCGCCGAGCCGGCGCTCGCGGGCCGTTTCGCGCGCGGGCTGCTGCTGCCGCGCGAAGGCCAGCTCGACAACCGCCAGGCGCTCGCCGCGCTCGCCGCCGGGCTCGCCGAGCGCCGCGTCGACACGCACTGGCACGTCGCGGTCGACGAACGCAACCTGCCCGACGCGCACTTCACGATCGACTGCCGCGGGCTCGGCGCGAAGCCGGCGCTGCCCGCGCTGCGCGGGATCCGCGGGGAGGTCGCGCGCGTGCATGCGCCGGGCATCGGGCTCACGCGGCCGGTGCGGCTGCTGCATCCGCGCTATCCGCTGTACATCGCGCCGAAGGAGCACGACCGCTACGTGATCGGCGCGACCGAGGTCGAAGGCGAGGACATGTCGCCCGTCACCGTGCGCTCCGCGCTCGAGCTCCTGAGCGCCGCGTTCTCCGTGCATCCGGCGTTCGGCGAGGCGCGCATCCTCGAGCTGAACGCCCATTGCCGGCCGACGCTGCCAGATCACCGCCCGGCGGTGATCTGGGATGGCGCGTCGACGCTCGCGGTCAACGGCCTGTACCGGCACGGCTTCATGATCGCGCCCGAAGTCGCGCGCAGCGCGGTCGCGCTCGCCGAGGCGGCGCTCACCGGCGCGCTGCGCGACGCGGACGGCTTCGCCGCATGGCGCGACGCGGCGCGCTGGCCGACGCTCCTTCATCACCGCAACGACGCGCGCCAGCCCGCCTGACGCGCGCCGTCCCCGAATCCGACCAGGCTCTCATGGATATCCAGATCAACCAACAGATGCTGACGCTGCCCGACGGCGCGACGGTCGCCGACGCGCTTGCCGCGTTCGGCGCGCGCCCGCCGTACGCGGTCGCGCTGAACGGCAATTTCGTCGCGCGTACGCAGCACGCGGCGCGCGCGCTGGCGTCGGGCGACAGGCTCGACGTCGTGCATCCGGTCGCGGGCGGCTGAATGCCGGCCATCGTGCCGGCCCATTGTTATTCGAGGCATTCCGACATGACGTCCCTTCCTCCCGCCGACGCACTGACGCTGTACGGCGAAACCTTCGCAAGCCGTGTGCTGCTCGGCACGTCGCGCTATCCGTCGCTGCAGTCGCTGTCCGACTCGATCGCCGCCGCGCGGCCCGGCATGGTGACGGTCGCGCTGCGCCGCCAGATGACGGGCGGCTCGGCCGAGGCCGGCTTCTTCGATCTGCTGAAGCGCCATGCGGTGCCGCTGCTGCCGAACACGGCCGGCTGCCAGACGGTCGCCGAGGCCGTGACGACCGCGCACATGGCGCGCGAGGTGTTCGAGACCGACTGGATCAAGCTCGAGCTGATCGGCGACGACTACACGCTGCAGCCCGACCCGGTCGGCCTGATCGACGCGGCCGCGCAGCTGATCAAGGACGGCTTCAAGGTGCTGCCGTACTGCACCGAGGATCTCGTGATCGGCCGGCGCCTGCTCGACGTCGGCTGCGAGGCGCTGATGCCGTGGGGCGCGCCGATCGGCACCGGCAAGGGCGTGCTCAATCCGTACGGGCTGCGCGTGCTGCGCGAGCGGCTGCCGGACGTGCCGCTGATCGTCGACGCGGGGCTCGGCGTGCCGTCGCACGCGTGCCAGGTGATCGAGTGGGGCTTCGACGGCGTGCTGCTGAACACCGCGGTGTCGCAGGCGACGCATCCGGAGATCATGGCGCGCGCGTTCGCGCTGGGCGTCGAAGCGGGCCGCGCCGCCTATCTGGCCGGCCCGATGGACGCGCGCGAGACCGCGCACGCGAGCACGCCGGTCGTCGGGATGCCGTTCTGGCACCAGGACGGGGGCTGCGCGTGAGCGCGCACTTCGCCGATCTGTTCTGGCCGCCGGCCGATGAGCTGGCCGACGCGGCCGGGCGGATTCGCGCGCGGCTCGGCACGTGGCCGCGTGGCGCGGCGCCATGGCGCGTGTGCGTCGCGCTGCCGGACACGCCGTCCGACGGCGATGTGATCGTCGTGTCTAACGGCGACCATGCGGCGCGCGCGATCGCGTCGGCCGCGTCGCGGCCGGCCGCGCCCGACGTCACGGTGATCGAGTTCGGCGCGCGCCGCGCGGTGCTGCATCGCGCGGGCGCGCGGCACGCGCTCGACGCGGCCGAGCCGCTCGCGGAGGACTGGATCGCCGCGCTCGCCGCGTTCCTCGACTGCGGTTTCGCGCCGCTCGATGCGCTCGTGCTCGCGCTCGCGTGGCGCGACGGCGACGACGCGCGTGCCGCCGACGCGTGGCCGTGCGATGCCGCGCGCTTTCCCCGGATCGCGGATCTGCCGCCCGCGCCGCAGCCGCCGTTCGCGCCGTGTCCGGCGCGTCTCGGGCTGTATCCGGTCGTGCCGAGCGCCGAGTGGGTCGAGCGCGTGCTCGACGCGGGCGTGCGCACCGTGCAGCTGCGCGTGAAGGATGCGGCGCCGGAGCGGCTGCGCGCCGAAGTCGTGCGCGCGGTCGCGGCGGGGCGCCGCTATCCGGATGCGCGCGTGTTCATCAACGATCACTGGCAGATCGCCGCAGATGCCGGCGCGTACGGCGTCCATCTGGGTCAGGAAGATCTCGAGACCGCCGATCTCGCGGCGATCGCGCGCGCGGGGCTGCGGCTCGGCCTGTCGAGCCACGGCTACTACGAGATACTGCGCGCGCTCGCCGTGCGGCCGAGCTATCTGGCGCTCGGCCCGGTGTTCGCGACCGCGACGAAAGCTGTCGCCGCGCCGCCACAGGGTCTCGAGCGGATCGCCCGCTACGCGCGTTTCGCGCTCGCGCAGGCGCCGCTCGTCGCGATCGGCGGAATCGGCGCCGACACGCTGCCGGCGGTGCTCGCGACCGGCGTCGGCAGCGTCGCGGTGGTCAGCGCGGTGACCGGCGCGGCCGACTACCGGGCCGCGCTTGCCGCGCTGCAGCGAGCTTTTCCCGGATAATCCGACGATCACTGACGGAACGGCCTGGGCGGCTTCACGACATCATTCCGATGCAGGCCCTATAATTCGGCGTTCTGCGTTACAGGATTGTCAGCTCCGTGAGCTCATCTTCCTCCGACACCCTGCTGGAACTTCGCGACGTCGACTTCGGCTACGGCGATCGTCTCGTGCTGTCCAACCTGAACCTGCGCTTCGGTCGCGGCCAGGTGATCGCGGTCATGGGCGGCTCGGGCTGCGGCAAGACGACCGTGCTGCGCCTGATCGGCGGGCTCGTGCGCGCGCGCCGCGGCCAGGTGCTGTTCGACGGCGCCGACGTTGGCGCGCAGACGCGCGACGGCCTGTACGCGCTGCGCCGCAAGATGGGGATGCTGTTCCAGTTCGGCGCGCTGTTCACCGACATGTCGGTGTTCGAGAACGTCGCGTTCGCGCTGCGCGAGCACACCGATCTGCCCGAAGACCTGATCCGCGATCTCGTGCTGATGAAGCTGAACGCGGTCGGCCTGCGCGGCGCGCGCGACCTGATGCCGTCCGAGGTATCGGGCGGGATGGCGCGGCGCATCGCGCTCGCGCGCGCGATCGCGCTCGATCCGCAGCTGATCATGTACGACGAGCCTTTCGCGGGCCTCGATCCGATTTCGCTCGGCATCACCGCGAACCTGATCCGCACGCTGAACCAGGCGCTCGGCGCGACGTCGATCCTCGTCACGCACGACGTGCCGGAATCGTTCGCGATCGCCGACTACGTGTACTTCCTCGCCAACGGCGGCGTGCTCGCGCAGGGCACGCCCGACGAGCTGCGCGCGTCGACCGATCCGAGCGTGCGCCAGTTCATCGACGGCGCGCCGGACGGCCCGTTCAAATTTCATTATTCGAGTCCGCCGCTCGCGACGGATTTCGGGCTCGGCGGAGGGCGCGCATGATCAGCTCGATCGGACGTTTCGTCATCGGCGGCCTCGAGCGCACCGGCTACGGCGCGCGGATGTTCCTCCGCCTCGTGCTCGAATTCTTCCCGCTGCTGCGCCGGCCGCGGCTTGTCACGAAGCAGATCCACTTCCTCGGCAACTATTCGTTCGTGATCATCGCGGTGTCGGGGCTGTTCGTCGGCTTCGTGCTCGGGCTGCAGGGCTACTACACGCTGAACCGCTACGGCTCCGAGCAGGCGCTGGGCCTGCTCGTCGCGCTGTCGCTCGTGCGCGAGCTCGGGCCGGTCGTCACCGCACTGCTGTTCGCGGGTCGCGCGGGCACGTCGCTGACCGCCGAGATCGGGCTGATGAAGGCGGGCGAGCAGTTGACCGCGCTCGAGATGATGGCCGTCGATCCGCTGAAGACGGTGATCGCGCCGCGCATGTGGGCCGGGATCATCACGATGCCGCTGTTGGCCGCGATCTTCAGCGCGGTCGGCGTGATGGGCGGCTACTTCGTCGGCGTGATCCTGATCGGCGTCGATCCGGGCGCGTTCTGGTCGCAGATGCAGGGCGGCGTCGACGTGTGGAGCGACGTCGGCAACGGCGTGATCAAGAGCGTCGTGTTCGGATTCGCGGTGACGTTCGTCGCGCTGTATCAGGGCTACGAGGCGAAGCCGACGCCGGAGGGCGTGTCGCGCGCGACGACCAAGACGGTCGTGTATGCGTCGCTCGCCGTGCTCGGGCTGGATTTCCTGCTGACCGCGCTGATGTTCAGCTGATGCGCAGCTAATTTGGGATGACGATGAAAAAGACTGCTCTCGACTTCTGGGTCGGCCTGTTCGTGGTGGTGGGCTTCCTCGCGGTGCTGTTCCTCGCGCTGAAGGTCGGCAACATGAGTTCCCTGTCGTTTCAGGCGACGTACCCGGTGAAGATGAAATTCGACAACATCGGCGGGCTGAAGCCGCGCGCGGCGGTGAAGAGCGCGGGCGTCGTGGTCGGCCGCGTCGGCTCGATCGGCTTCGACACGAACACCTATCAGGCGCTCGTGACCGTCGATCTCGACAAGCAATATCAGTTTCCGAAGGATTCGTCCGCGAAGATCCTGACGTCGGGCCTGCTCGGCGAGCAATATATCGGGCTCGATCCGGGCGGCGACACGGAGATGCTGAAAGCCGGCGACACGATTACGATGACGCAATCGGCGATCGTGCTCGAGAACCTGATCGGCCAGTTCCTGTACAGCAAGGCGGCCGACGCGGGCGGCAACGGCGCGAAGCCGGCCGCCAGCGCGCCGGCGGTGCCCGCTCCGGCGTCTGCCGCATCGCAATAACCGCAAGAACGACAGAAGAGGGGAACGATCATGCAGACGATGCGCATCAGACAGACGGCCATCGCGATCGGCGCGGCCGCCGCGTTGAGCGGCTGCGCCACCGTGCAGACGCCGACCCCGGGCGACCCGCTCGAAGGCTTCAACCGGACGATGTACAAGTTCAACGACACCGTCGACACGTACGCGCTGAAGCCGGTCGCGAAGGGCTACCAGCGGGTGGTGCCGCAGCCGGTGCGCGACAGCGTGACGAACTTCTTCTCGAACATCGGCGACGTGTACATCGCCGCGAACAACCTCGTCGAGTTGCGGATCACCGACGGCGTCAGCGACATCATGCGCGTCGTGATCAACACGGTGTTCGGCGTCGGCGGGCTGTTCGACGTCGCGTCGCAGGCGAATCTGCCGAAGCACACGGCCGATTTCGGGGTCACGCTGGGCCGCTACGGCGTGCCGTCCGGGCCGTACCTGGTGCTGCCGCTGCTCGGCCCGAGCACGGTGCGCGACGGCGCCGGGCTCGCGGTCGACTACGTCGGCAATCCACTCACGTACGTGAAGCCGGATAGCCTGAGCTGGGGCATCTACGGCCTGAATCTCGTGAACGCGCGCGCGAACCTGCTCGGTGCCGGCGACGTGCTCGAGGCGGCCGCGATCGACAAGTATTCGTTCGTGCGCAACGCTTACCTGCAGCGCCGCCAGATGCTGATCAGCAACGCGCGCGGCGAGGCCGGCGTGTCGGATTCCAGTTCCGAAGCGCTGCCGAAGTACGACCTGCCGGACGAAGGTTCGGCCGGGGCGGCGGCAGGCGCAGCGGCGCCGGTCGCGGCATCCGCGACGGCGGCGGTGCCCGCTGCCGGGGCTGGCTCGGCACCGGCGGCGGCGGCGGCACCGGCCTCCGCGTCGGCGCCGGTTCCGGCGTCGTCGGCGCAGGCGGCGCCGGCCGAGGGCGCGTCGTCGCCGAATCCGGCGAGCGCGACGAGCGTGCCGCCGATGCAGGTGGTGCCGCCGGCGCCGAGCGGGCTGCCGCATTTCCCGAGCTTCCCGAGCTTCAAGATTCACTGACCCCAATTTACAATCGTTACAGCCGGAAACGATTCAGCCGGTAGCGAACGCGAACTTGCGCGTAACCTACCGGCTCCAAGAAACGCATCGACTCCTTCACGCAGGCCATATCTTATGAAGAAACTGTTCCTGATCCCCGTTTTCGCCGCGCTGTTCTCGTTCGGCGGTGCCGCTTACGCGCAGGTCGACCAGTCGAATCCGCAGGCGCTGATCAAGTCCGCGACGCAGCAGGTGCTCGACGAAGTGCGCACCCAGTCAATCCGGCAGGGCGACATCGGCCGTATCACGACGATCGTCAACAAGGACATCCTGCCGTACGCCGATTTCCGCCGCACGACGCAGCTCGCGATGGGCCGTAACTGGCGCACCGCGACGCCCGAGCAGCAGCAGCAGATCGTCGAGCAGTTCAAGCAGCTGCTGATCCGCACGTACTCGGGCGCGATCGCGCAACTGAAGCCGGACCAGCAGATCCAGTACCCGCCGTTCCGCGCGAGCCCGGACGACACCGACGTCGTGGTCCGCACGGTCGCGATGAACAACGGTCAGCCGGTGCAGATCGACTACCGTCTGTACAAGACGGCGCAGGGCTGGCGCGTGTATGACCTGAACGTGCTCGGCGCGTGGCTGATCCAGACGTATCAGCAGCAGTTCAACGAGAAGATCCAGCAAAGCGGCGTGGACGGCCTGATCCAGTTCCTGTCGCAGCGCAATCAGCAGCTTGCGTCCGGCAAGCAGGCATCGTGAGTCGCCTGTCGTGAGCCACTTCGACGCTGGCACCACGCTGACCCACGCGAGCGCGAAGGCCGCGCTCGCGGCGGGCCTTTCGCGCATCGCGGCGGGCGACACCGCCGTCGATTGCGCGGCGCTCGCGCAGTTCGACTCGTCCGCGCTCGCGGTGCTGCTCGCCTGGCAGCGCTCCGCGCAGGCGCGCGGCGCCACCCTCGACATCGTCAATCTCCCGCCCAAGCTCGCGAGTCTCGCGCACGCATACGGCGTCGACGCGCTGATCGACGGCCGACACTGACCCTGCCTCCGTCGCCGGCCGCGCACATCCGGGCGCAGGCAGGCGCTGCCGGTTTGCCCGTATAATCAAGCGTTTTGCGGGCCTTCTATCGGCCCCTTTTTTCTTTCGCTTCCAGCCCGAATAGGCGCCGCGGCCGTTGCGCCGCCGGCACAGTCATGTCAGCCATAGAAATCCGTCACGTCAAGAAGCGCTACAAATCGCTTCAGGCGCTCAAGGGCGTCAGCCTGTCGATCGACGAAGGCGAGTTTTTCGGCCTGCTCGGTCCGAACGGCGCCGGCAAGACCACGCTCATCAGCATTCTCGCCGGCCTCGCCCGCGCCGACGAAGGCTCGATCTCGGTCCGCGGCCACGATGTCGTCAAGGACTTCCGTGCCGCGCGGCGCGCGCTCGGCGTCGTCCCGCAGGAGCTCGTGTTCGATCCGTTCTTCACCGTGCGCGAGACGCTGCGGATCCAGTCCGGCTATTTCGGGCTGCACCGCAACGACGACTGGATCGACGAGGTGATGGCGAACCTCGATCTCACCGAGAAGGCCGACGCGAACATGCGCGCGCTGTCCGGCGGGATGAAGCGCCGCGTGCTCGTCGCACAGGCGCTCGTGCACCGGCCGCCGGTGATCGTGCTCGACGAGCCGACCGCCGGCGTCGACGTCGAGCTGCGCCAGACGCTGTGGAAATTCATCGCGCGGCTGAACCGCGAAGGCCACACGATCGTGCTGACCACGCACTATCTCGAGGAAGCCGAGTCGCTGTGCGACCGGATCGCGATGCTGCGCCGCGGCGAGGTCGTCGCGCTCGACCGCACCAGCGCGCTGCTGCAGCGTTTCGCCGGGCTGCAGCTCTATCTGCGTCTCGCGAACGGCTCGCTGCCCGGTGAGTTGCGCGCGCTCGAGAGCGATCCGGCCGCCCGCGCGCCGGGCGAGCATCTGCTGCGCCTCACGAGCTACGACGACGTCGAGCGGATTCTGTCTCAGTGCCGCGCGCAAGGCTGCGCATTCGACGAGATCGAGGTCCGCAAGGCCGACCTCGAGGACGTGTTCGTCCAGGTGATGAACGGGGCCGGCGCGATCGAGGGCTTAGCATGAACGGTTTTCGCACGTTGTTCTACAAGGAAATCCTGCGCTTCTGGAAGGTGTCGTTCCAGACGGTGCTCGCGCCCATCGTCACGGCGCTGCTGTATCTGACGATCTTCGGCCATGCGCTGCGCGGCCGCGTCGAGGTCTATCCGGGCGTCGAGTACGTGAGCTTCCTCGTGCCGGGCCTCGTGATGATGAGCGTGCTGCAGAACGCGTTCGCGAACAGCTCGTCGTCGCTGATCCAGTCGAAGATCACCGGCAACCTCGTGTTCGTGCTGCTGCCGCCGCTGTCGTATCTCGACATGTTCGGCGCGTACGTGCTCGCGTCGGTCGTGCGCGGGCTCGCGGTCGGCACGGGCGTGTTCGTCGTGACGGTCTGGTTCGTGCCGATGAGCTTCGCGGCGCCGCTCTACATCGTCGCGTTCGCGATTCTCGGCTCCGCGATCCTCGGCACGCTCGGGCTGATCGCCGGGATCTGGGCCGAAAAATTCGACCAGCTCGCCGCGTTTCAGAACTTCCTGATCATGCCGTTGACCTTCCTGTCCGGTGTGTTCTATTCGACGCATTCGCTGCCGCCGGTGTGGCGCGAGGTGTCGCGGCTCAACCCGTTCTTCTACATGATCGACGGCTTCCGCTACGGGTTCTTCGGCGTGTCCGACATCGATCCGCTCGCGAGCCTCGCGATCGTCGCCGGGTTCTTCGTGCTGCTCGCGCTGTTCGCGATGCGGCTGCTGTCGACCGGCTACAAGCTGCGTCATTGAATACGACGCGCGCGCGCCGGGCGGCGCGTGCGCACTGTGAAGGAGCATTCCATGTTGCCGACCCCCGAACAGGTCAAGCAATACATCGCGGGCGGGCTCGCCTGCACGCATCTGGAAGTCGAAGGCGACGGCCAGCACTTTTTCGCGACGATCGTGTCGCCGGCGTTCGAGGGCAAGCGGCCGATCCAGCGGCATCAGCTCGTCTACGCGGCGCTCGGCGATCGCATGAAGCAGGAAATCCACGCGCTCAGCATGAAGACGCTGACGCCCGCCGAATGGCAGAACGCATAACCGGAAAAACTGAGTGCAAGTCACCGTCAACGAGCGCGACGCCGTAGAAAGCGTCGCCACGGCACACCCGGCCGCCAATCGGGATACGCAGGGACATGGGATGGACAAGCTCGTGATCGAAGGCGGCCGCCGGCTTTCCGGCGAGATCGCGGTCTCCGGCGCGAAGAACGCGGCGCTGCCGATTCTGTGCGCGAGCCTGCTGTCCGCGCAGCCGGTGCACCTCGACAACGTGCCGAACCTGCAGGACGTCCGCACGACGCTGAAGGTGCTGAACCAGATGGGCGTCACGAGCGAGATGACGGGCAGCCACGTGCAGCTCGACGCGTCGCGCGTCGACAACCTCGTCGCGCCGTACGAGCTCGTGAAGACGATGCGCGCGTCGATCCTCGTGCTGGGGCCGCTCGTCGCGCGCTTCGGCGAGGCGAAGGTGTCGCTGCCGGGCGGCTGCGCGATCGGCGCGCGGCCGGTCGACCAGCACATCAAGGGCCTGCAGGCGATGGGCGCCGAGATCAACATCGAGCACGGCTTCATCGAGGCGCGCGCGAAGCGGCTGAAGGGCGCGCGGATCGTCACCGACATGATCACCGTGACCGGCACCGAGAACCTGCTGATGGCCGCGACGCTCGCCGACGGCGAGACCGTCATCGAGAACGCCGCGCGCGAGCCCGAGGTCAGCGACCTCGCGCACCTGCTCGTCGCGATGGGTGCGAAGATCGACGGGATCGGCACCGACCGGCTCGTGATCCAGGGCGTCGACGCGCTGCACGGCGCGCATCACGCGGTGATCTCGGACCGGATCGAGGCCGGCACGTTCCTGTGCGCGGTCGCGGCCGCGGGCGGCGACGTGACGCTGACGGGCGTGCGGCCGCACATTCTCGACGCGGTGATCGACAAGCTGCGCGAAGCGGGCGTGACGATCGAGGAAGGCCCGTCGTGGCTGCGCGTGAAGATGGACCGCCGGCCGTCGGCGGTGACGATCCGCACGTCCGAATACCCGGCGTTCCCGACCGACATGCAGGCGCAGTTCATGGCGCTGAACGCGATCGCGGACGGCACGTCCCAGGTGATCGAGACGATCTTCGAGAACCGCTTCATGCACGTGCAGGAGCTGAACCGGCTCGGCGCGAACGTCACGATCGACGGCAACACCGCGCTCGTGACCGGCGTGCCGCAGTTGTCCGGCGCGAAGGTGATGGCGACCGACCTGCGCGCGTCCGCGAGCCTGGTGATCGCCGGCCTCGTCGCCGACGGGGAAACGCTCGTCGACCGCATCTACCATCTGGATCGCGGCTACGACCGCATGGAAGCCAAACTGACCGCCGTCGGCGCGAACGTGCGCCGCGTCACCGGGAGCCACGCATGAACGCGCCGCTGACCCTCGCACTTTCGAAGGGCCGCATTTTCGAGGAAACCGTGCCGCTGCTCGCCGCCGCCGGCGTGCAGGTCGCGGAGGATCCGGAATCGTCGCGCAAGCTGATCCTGCCGACGACCGACCCGAACCTGCGCGTGATCATCGTGCGCGCGACCGACGTGCCGACCTACGTCGAATACGGCGCGGCCGATTTCGGCGTCGCCGGCAAGGACGTGCTGATCGAGCACGGCGGCTCGGGCCTCTATCAGCCGATCGACCTGCAGATCGCGCGCTGCCGGATGTCGGTCGCGGTGCCGGCCGGCTTCGACTACGCGAACGCGGTGCGCCAGGGCGCGCGGCTGCGCGTCGCGACGAAATACGTGGAAACCGCGCGCGAGCACTTTGCCGCGAAGGGCGTGCACGTCGACCTGATCAAGCTGTACGGCTCGATGGAGCTCGCGCCGCTCGTCGGCCTCGCCGACGCGATCGTCGACCTCGTCAGCTCGGGCAGTACGCTCAGGGCGAACAATCTGGTCGAGGTCGAGGAGATCATGCAGATCTCGTCGCGCCTCGTCGTGAACCAGGCCGCGCTGAAGTTGAAGCGCGCCGCGCTCAAGCCGTTCCTCGACGCGTTCGAACGCGCGTCGCTCGCGAACGGCGCGTGAGCGTCACCGAAACGGACCCAGCCATGCCACTCACCATCCGCAAGCTCGATTCGACGAGCGCAGGCTTCGGCGCCGCGCTGCGCGCGGTGCTCGCGTTCGAGGCGAGCGAAGACGAAGCGATCGAGCAGTCGGTCGCGAACATTCTCGCCGACGTGAAGGCGCGCGGCGACGCCGCCGTGCTCGACTACACGAACCGCTTCGACCGGCTCGACGCGACGAGCGTCGCCGCGCTCGAGCTGCCGCAGTCCGAACTGGAGGCCGCGCTCGAAGGGCTCGAGCCGAAGCGCCGCGCGGCGCTCGAGGCGGCGGCCGCGCGCGTGCGCGCGTATCACGAGAAGCAGCGCATCGAATGCGGCAGCCACAGCTGGCAGTACACCGAGGCCGACGGCACGGTGCTCGGCCAGAAGGTCACGCCGCTCGACCGCGTCGGCCTGTACGTGCCGGGCGGCAAGGCCGCGTATCCGTCGTCGGTGCTGATGAACGCGATTCCGGCGCGCGTCGCCGGCGTCGGCGAGATCATCATGGTCGTGCCGACGCCGGACGGCGTGAAGAACGACCTCGTGCTCGCCGCGGCGCTCCTGGGCGGCGTCGATCGCGTGTTCACGATCGGCGGCGCGCAGGCGGTCGGCGCGCTCGCGTACGGCACCGCGACGGTGCCGCCCGTCGACAAGATCTGCGGGCCGGGCAACGCGTACGTCGCGTCCGCGAAGCGCCGCGTGTTCGGCACGGTCGGCATCGACATGATCGCGGGGCCGTCCGAGATCCTCGTGCTGTGCGACGGCACGACCGATCCGAACTGGGTCGCGATGGACCTGTTCTCGCAGGCCGAGCACGACGAGCTCGCGCAGTCGATCCTGCTGTGCCCGGACGCGTCGTTCATCGAGCGCGTCGAGAAGGCGATCGACGAGTTGCTGCCGACGATGCCGCGCAAGGACGTGATCCGCACGTCGCTCGAAAACCGCGGCGCGCTCGTGAAGGTGCGCGACATGGCGGAGGCGTGCAAGATCGCGAACGAGATCGCGCCCGAGCACCTCGAAATCTCGGCGCTCGAGCCGCAGCAGTGGGGCAAGCTGATCCGCCACGCGGGCGCGATCTTCCTCGGCCGCTACACGAGCGAGAGCCTCGGCGACTATTGCGCGGGCCCGAACCACGTGCTGCCGACGTCGCGCACCGCGCGCTTCTCGTCGCCGCTCGGCGTGTACGACTTCCTGAAGCGCTCGAGCGTGATCGAGGTCAGCGCGGAAGGCGCGCAGACGCTCGGCGAGATCGCGTCGGAGCTCGCGTACGGCGAAGGGCTGCAGGCGCATGCGCGCAGCGCCGAGTACCGGATGAGACAGGGCGGCTGACGCTCGACGCCCCGCAGGAGACCACGGGCAGGGCGGCGTGCCGCCGCTCTGCCGACCTTGATGCCGGCGCCAAGCACGCCGGCTTGCGACCATGACCACGCCACAAGACATCATCCGCCGCGATGTGCTCGCGATGACGAGCTATCCGGTGCCGGACGCGACCGGCTTCGTGAAGCTCGACGCGATGGAGAACCCGTATTCGCTGCCGGCGCCGCTCGCGGCCGCGCTCGGCGAGCGGCTCGCGCAGGTCGCGCTGAACCGCTATCCGGCGCCGCGGCCGGCCGCGCTGATCGACAAGCTGCGCGCGGCGATGCACGTGCCGCCCGCCTGCGACGTGCTGCTCGGCAACGGTTCGGACGAGATCATCAGCATGATGTCGGTCGCGTGCGCGAAGCCGGGCGCGAAGGTGCTCGCGCCGGTGCCGGGCTTCGTGATGTACGAGATGTCCGCGAAATTCGCGCAGCTCGAGTTCGTCGGCGTGCCGCTCGCGGCGGACCTGACGCTCGACGTCGACGCGATGCTCGCGGCTATCGCCGAACATCGGCCCGCGCTGATCTATCTCGCGTACCCGAACAACCCGACCGGCACGCTGTTCGACGATGCCGGCATCGAACGGATCGTCGCAGCCGCGGGGCAGAGCCTCGTCGTGATCGACGAGGCATACCAGCCGTTCGCCGAGCGCACGTGGGTGCCGCGCGCGGCGGCGTTCGACAACGTCGTCGTGATGCGCACGGTGTCGAAGCTCGGCCTGGCCGGCATCCGGCTCGGTTATCTGGTCGGGCTGCCCGCGTGGCTGACCGAGTTCGACAAGGTGCGCCCGCCATACAACATCAACGTGCTCACGCAGGCGACCGCCGATTTTCTGCTCGACCACCTCGACGTGCTCGACGCGCAGGCGGCCGAACTGCGCGCGGAGCGCGCGCGGCTCGCGCAGGCGGTGGCCGCGCTGCCGGGCGCGACGGTGTTCCCGAGCGCCGGCAATTTCCTGCTCGTGCGCGTGCCGGACGCCGCCGCGGTGTTCGATGCGTTGCTCACCGAGCGGGTGCTGATCAAAAACGTGAGTAAAATGCACCCATTGCTCGCCGAATGTGTGCGGCTGACCGTCGGTTCTCCCGACGAAAACGCCCGCCTGCTGGCCGCACTGAAGCTCGCGCTGCCCGCGAGGCCCTGACGGCGGCGACGGTGGCGGCAGCGGCGCGCAAAGATCAACCCCCATTTTTCAGACTCATTCAAGGAATCACCATGCGTGTGGCGGAAGTCGTTCGCAATACCAGCGAAACGCAGATCCGTGTGAAGCTCGACCTCGACGGCACCGGCCAGCAGAAGCTCGCGACCGGCGTGCCGTTCCTGGACCACATGCTCGACCAGATCGCACGGCACGGCCTGATCGATCTGGATGTCGAAGCGCATGGCGATACCCACATCGACGATCACCATACGGTCGAGGACGTCGGCATCACGCTCGGTCAGGCGGTCGCGAAGGCGGTCGGCGACAAGAAGGGCATCCGCCGCTACGGTCACTCGTACGTGCCGCTCGACGAGGCGCTGTCGCGCGTCGTGATCGATTTCTCCGGCCGGCCGGGCCTCGAATTCCACGTGCCGTTCACGCGCGCGCGGATCGGCACGTTCGACGTCGACCTGTCGATCGAATTCTTCCGCGGCTTCGTGAATCACGCGGGCGTCACGCTGCACATCGACAACCTGCGCGGGATCAACGCGCACCATCAGCTCGAGACGGTGTTCAAGGCGTTCGGGCGCGCGCTGCGGATGGCGGTGGAGCTCGACGAACGCGCGGCGGGGCAGATCCCGTCGACGAAGGGCAGCCTTTGACGAACGGAAAGGACGCGAACGCCAAGCTCACCGCTTCGGCGCGTCGCGCCGGCTTGCGATGGATCTGCTCAAATCGTTCATTTCACTGCTCGCGCTGATCAACCCGGTCGGCGCGGTGCCGTTTTTTCTCAGCCTTACCGCGAACCAGACGGAGGCCGAGCGGCATCGCACGATCCGGATCGCGTCGGTGTCGGTGTTCTGCGTGATGACGATCACGACGTTGCTCGGCCAGCAGATCATCGATTTCTTCGGGATTTCGGTCGGCTCGCTCGAGGTCGGCGGCGGGATCATCATGCTGCTGATGGCGATCAACATGCTGAACGCGCAGGCCGGCAACACGCGCTCGACGCCGGAGGAGCGCGACGAGGCGGAGATGAAGAGCAACATCGCGGTCGTGCCGCTCGCGATTCCGCTGCTGACGGGCCCCGGCTCGATCAGCACCGCGATCGTCTATGCGGCGAACGCGCGGCACTGGTACGAGCGGGCCGGCCTCGTCGCGATCGGCGCGATTCTGGCCGTGCTGTGCTTCGTCGCGATGCGGCTCGCGGAGCCGATCGCGAAATGGATCGGCCGCACCGGCATCAACATCGCCACGCGGCTGATGGGTCTGATGCTGTCGGCGCTGGCGGTGGAATTCATCGTCAATGGACTGAGGGCGTTACTGCCTGCACTCAAATGAAACTACCCCCACGCTCACGTTGTTCGCTGCCCCCCGAGGGGGCGTTCAGCCTCCTTGGGGCGGCCCGGCGGAGGCTGAAATGAAAATTGCGATTGTTGACTATGGGATGGGCAACCTGCGCTCGGTCGCGCAGGCGCTCAGGAAGGCCGAGCCGGCCGCCGACGTGGCGATCGTCGATACGCCGGCGGCGATCCGCGCGGCCGACCGCGTCGTGCTGCCCGGCCAGGGCGCGATGCCGGACTGCATGCGCTGCCTCGGCGAATCGGGGCTGCAGGAGGCGGTGATCGAAGCGTCGCGCACGAAGCCGCTGCTCGGCGTATGCGTCGGCGAGCAGATGCTGTTCGACTGGAGCGCCGAGGGCGACACGAAGGGCCTCGGGCTGCTGCCGGGCAAGGTCGTGCGCTTCGCGCTCGACGGCCAGCTGCAGGACGACGGCTCGCGCTTCAAGGTGCCGCAGATGGGCTGGAACCGCGTGCGCCACACGCGGGCGCACCCGCTGTGGGACGGCGTGCCCGACGACGCATACTTCTACTTCGTCCACAGCTACTACGTGCAGCCGGACGATCCGGCGCACACGGTCGGCGAGACGCTGTACGGCGCGCCGTTTACGTCGGCGGTCGCGCGCGACAATCTCTTCGCGACCCAATTTCACCCGGAGAAAAGCGCGGAGGTTGGTTTGCGTCTGTACCGCAACTTCGTACACTGGAAACCATGAACGCGATGCGCGGGCCCCGCCGCACGGGCCTGGCGCGCCGGTTTGCGCCGATCTGCGCCGAACGAGATGTACTAAACTAGCGGGACGGCGCGGTGCCGGATTGGCCGGCGCGCGTCTCCCTCCATTCTTTTTCCCTGACGAACCCGATTGCTATGCTGCTGATTCCGGCCATCGATCTTAAAGACGGTCAATGCGTGCGCCTCAAACAGGGCGATATGGACCAGGCGACGATTTTCTCCGAGGATCCCGCGGCGATGGCCCGCAAATGGGTCGATCTCGGTGCACGACGACTCCACCTCGTCGATCTGAACGGCGCGTTCGCCGGCAAGCCGAAGAATCTCGAGGCGATCGAGGCGATTCTCGGCGAGGTCGGCAACGAGATTCCGGTGCAGCTCGGCGGCGGCATCCGCAGCCTCGAGACGATCGAGAAGTATCTGGATGCGGGCCTGTCGTACGTGATCATCGGCACCGCCGCGGTGAAGGATCCGGGCTTCCTGCAGGATGCGTGCACCGCGTTCGCGGGCAGCATCATCGTCGGCCTCGACGCGAAGGACGGCAAGGTCGCGACCGACGGCTGGAGCAAGCTGACCGGCCACGAAGTGATCGATCTCGCGCGGAAGTTCGAGGACTACGGCGTCGAGTCGATCGTCTACACGGACATCGGTCGCGACGGGATGCTGCAGGGCATCAACATCGAAGCCACCGTGAAGCTGGCGCAGGCGGTCGGCATTCCGGTGATCGCGAGCGGCGGGCTGTCGAACCTCGTCGACATCGAGAAGCTCTGCGAGGTGGAAGGGGACGGCGTCGAAGGCGTGATCTGCGGCCGGGCGATCTACTCGGGCGATCTCGACTTCGCGGCCGCGCAGAAACGCGCGGATGAACTGAACGGCGAACTCGACGACGCCTGAAACCGCTCGCGTGCGTTCGCCCAGGCCGCCCGCGCGGGCGGCTCCAACCGGGGCATTTGGCCCAACATCATGGCACTAGCTAAACGCATCATCCCCTGCCTCGACGTGACCGCCGGGCGCGTCGTCAAGGGCGTCAATTTCGTCGAGCTGCGCGATGCCGGCGATCCGGTCGAGATCGCCCGCCGCTACGACGAGCAGGGCGCCGACGAACTCACGTTCCTCGACATCACCGCGACGTCCGACCAGCGCGACCTGATTCTGCCGATCATCGAGTCGGTCGCGTCGCAGGTGTTCATTCCGCTGACGGTCGGCGGCGGTGTGCGCGCGGTCGAGGACGTCCGGCGCCTGTTGAATGCCGGCGCGGACAAGGTCGGCATGAATTCGTCCGCGGTCGCGAACCCGCAGCTCGTGCGCGACGCGGCGGACAAATACGGCTCGCAATGCATCGTCGTCGCGATCGATGCGAAGCGCGTGTCCGCGGACGGCGAGCCGCCGCGCTGGGAAGTGTTCACGCACGGCGGCCGCAAGGGCACCGGGCTCGACGCGATCGAGTGGGCGCGGAAGGTGGCCGAGCTCGGCGCGGGCGAGATCCTGCTGACGAGCATGGACCGCGACGGCACGAAGTCCGGCTTCGATCTCGCGTTGACGCGCGGCGTGTCCGACGCGGTGCCGGTGCCGGTGATCGCGTCGGGCGGCGTCGGCTCGCTGCAGCATCTTGCGGACGGCATCAAGGACGGCCGCGCCGATGCAGTGCTGGCCGCGAGCATCTTCCACTACGGCGAGCACACGGTCGGCGAGGCGAAGCGCTTCATGGCCGACCAGGGCATTCCGGTGAGGCTGTGAGATGAAACGACCCCCACGCTCGCGTTGCTCGCTGCCCCCCGAGGGGGCGCTCAGCCTCCTTGGGGCGGCCCGGCGGAGGCTGAGATGACCATGGAAACGACAACGTCGATGCCCGCGTGGCTCGACAAGGTTCGCTGGGACGACAACGGCCTCGTGCCGGTGATCGCGCAGGAGGCGTCGACGAACGACGTGCTGATGTTCGCGTGGATGAACCGCGACGCACTGGTGAAGACGATCGAGCTGAAGCGTGCGGTGTATTTCTCGCGCTCGCGCCAGCGCCTGTGGTTCAAGGGCGAGGAGTCGGGCCACGTGCAGCACGTGCACGAGGTGCGGCTCGACTGCGACGAGGACGTCGTGCTGCTGAAGGTCGAGCAGGTGTCGGGCATCGCGTGCCACACCGGCCGGCATTCGTGCTTCTTCCAGAAATTCGAGGGCACCGTCGGCGACGGCGAATGGGTCGCGGTCGAGCCGGTGCTGAAAGATCCCGAACACATCTACAAATGACGCAATCGATCGAAGATACGCTGCTGCGCCTGTCGGCCGTGATCGACGGCCGCAAGGGCGGCGACCCCGAAACCTCGTACGTGTCGCGCCTGTTTCACAAGGGCGACGACGCGGTGCTGAAGAAGATCGGCGAGGAAGCGACGGAAGTCGTGCTCGCCGCGAAGGACGTGCGCCAGGGCGGCGCGCCGAGCTCGCTCGTCGGCGAGGTCGCGGACCTGTGGTTCCACTGCCTCGTGATGCTGTCCCATTTCGATCTGAGCCCGTCCGACGTAATCGCCGAACTCGAGCGCCGCGAGGGGTTGTCGGGGATCGAGGAGAAGGCGATGCGCAAGCGCCGCGAGCGCGAGGAAAACGGCGGCTGACGCGCCATAGCGGCGGTAGCGCACCAGCTCGGTGAAAATTGTCATCGAACGGAGGTAGCATCATGACTGAAACGCCAAGTCAGCTCCCGCCGCCCGCCTACCGGAACCCGTCCGATGACGAGCGTCTGAACGGACTGCGCACGCTGACCCACATCCTCTATGCGCTGTACGCGGTGCATTGGCTGACGGGCGGCATCACCAGCCTCGTTGCGCTCATCATCGACTACGTGAAGCGCGACGACGTGGCCGGCACGCCGTATGCGGACCATGTCGAGTGGCAGATCCGCACGTTCTGGCGGACGCTGATCGGGTACGTGGTGGGTATCGCGCTCATGTACGCGGCCGGCTTGACGTTCACGTTCGCACCCGCGCTTTCGATCGGGTACCCGATCGTGTTCGCCGGCGTCGGCTTTCCGCTGTTGGGGGCGACCTGCGTGTGGGCGCTGTACCGTATCATCAAGGGATGGCTGTTTTTGAACGACAACAAGACGCTCGATCCGCAAGCGTGGTTCTGACCGGCGGCGCGGGCGTTTCAGGAGCATCATGAGTCACGATCCGAATTGCCTGTTCTGCAAGATCGCGGCGGGCGAGATTCCGAGCACGAAGGTGCACGAGGACGACGAGTTCGTCGCGTTCCGCGACATCCGCCCGGCGGCCGAGACGCACGTGCTCGTGATTCCGCGCAAGCACCTGCCGACGCTGTCGGCGGCGAGCGCGGACGACGCGCCGCTGCTTGGTAGAATGCTCGTCCTCGTCGCGCGGCTCGCCGAGCAGCTCGGCGTCGCTTACCGGGGCGGCGATACCGGCTTCAGGACCGTGATCAACACGGGGCCGGGCGGTGGGCAGGAGGTCTATCACCTGCACGCGCACATTCTGGCCGGCCCGCGTCCGTGGCAGCGGATGGGCTGACCCGGGTTTTCGCTTTCATTCGAATGCCGGCGTGGCGCCGGCGGTTTGCGCCGCGAGCGGCGAGGTTGAGGAGAGGTGGATCATGGGTGGACTGAGTATTTGGCACTGGCTGATCGTGCTGCTGATCGTCGCGCTGGTGTTCGGCACGAAGAAGCTGCGCAATATCGGCAGCGATCTGGGCAGCGCGGTGAAGGGCTTCAAGGAAGGGATGCGCGACGGCGACGCGCCGTCCGATCCGCAGCAGCTCCCGCGCTCGGGCACGGTCGACGTCGACGCGAAGGAGACGACGCGCTCCGACTCGCAGAAGTCGTAACGACCGCACGCTGACGGACGCTTCCGATGCTCGATCTCGGTCTTTCGAAGATGGCGCTGATCAGCGTGGTCGCGCTGGTCGTGCTCGGCCCCGAGCGCCTGCCGCGCGTCGCACGCACGGCGGGCGCGCTGTTCGGCCGCGCGCAGCGCTACATCAACGACGTGAAGGCCGAGGTCTCGCGCGAGATCGAGCTCGACGCGCTGCGCACGATGAAAAGCGACTTCGAGGCGGCCGCGCGCAACGTCGAGAGCACGATTCACGAGAATCTGCGTCAGCACGAAAGCGAGCTGAACTCGGCATTCGGCTCGGCCGTCGGCGCGACCGACGCGGCCGCCGCTGAACTGGCGGGCGCGGCGGGCGCGGGTGGTGCGGCGTCCGGCGGGTCGCTGTGGCACGTCAGCCGCGCGCCGGCGCCGAAGCGGCGCAACTGGCGCGTGAAACAGGCGGCGATGCCGGCCTGGTACAAGCGAGCAACCACGCACCGCACACACGTGCAATCGGGCGCCGCGCGCGTCGCGCGCCATCAGCCCGCGAGCCTGCGCCGTCCCGTGCGCTTCTTCTGATCAACCGAGGGCCGGCGTGAGCGACCCCCAGCACAAACCGGACGAAGGCCCGGAAGAAACCTTCATCTCCCATCTCGTCGAGCTGCGCGACCGGATCATCCGCGCGGGGCTGTCGGTGATCGTCGTGTTCCTCGGGCTCGTGTACTGGGCGCCCGACATCTTCCGACTGCTCGCGCGGCCGCTGATGCAGAACCTGCCGAAGGGCGGGAAGATGATCGTCACCGACGTCACGGGATCGTTCTTCGTGCCGATGAAGGTGACGATGCTCGTCGCGCTCGTGATCGCGCTGCCGATCGTGCTGTACCAGATCTGGGCGTTCGTCGCGCCAGGGCTGTATCAGCACGAGAAGAAGCTGATCGCGCCGCTGGTCGGCAGCAGCTACGTGCTGTTCATGTGCGGGATGGCGTTCGCGTACTTCCTCGTGTTCCCGACGATCTTCCGGGTGATGGCGCACTACAACGCGCCGCTGGGCGCGGAGATGTCGACCGATATCGACAATTACCTGAGTTTCGTGCTGGGGATGTTCATCGCGTTCGGGGTGACGTTCGAGGTGCCGATCGTGGTGGTGCTGCTGGTGCGGATGGGGGTGCTGACGATCCAGAAGCTGAAGGAGATCCGGCCGTACGTGATCGTCGGCGCGTTCGTCGTGTCGGCGGTGGTCACGCCGCCGGACGTGTTCTCGCAACTGATGCTCGCACTGCCGCTGATCGTGCTCTACGAGGCCGGGGTGATCGCCGCGCGGCTGTTCGTGCCGAAGCCGGCGGCCGACGAGAGCGAGAACGGTGAGAAGGGTGAGAAGGGTGAGAAGAGTGAGACGGCGGGCTGATCCGCCGCGTCACTCTTCCTCGTTGTCCTGCTGATCGGTCGCCGCCTGCTTCGGCGGCGGCGGGCGCTTGCCGATCACGACGTTCACGTCGAACTCCTTGCCCTTGCGCACGACGTGCACCTTCGTCGGCGTGCCCGGCTTGATCTGCGCGACGACGTTCAAGAGCTTCGTCGTGTCGGTGATCTCCTCGCCGTTGACCGACACGAGGATGTCGCCCGGCCTGATCCCCGCCTTGTCGGCCGGGCCGCCCTGCAGCACGCCGGCGACGATCGCGCCCGACTTCTGCTGCAGCCCGAACGATTCCGCGATCTCCGGCGTGACGTCCTGCGGCTCGACGCCGATCCAGCCGCGCGTGACCGAGCCGGTCGTGATGATGCTTTCGAGCACATTGCGCGCGGTCGACACCGGAATCGCGAAGCCGATGCCGAGCGAGCCGCCCGAGCGCGAGTAGATCGCGGTGTTGATCCCGAGCAGGTTGCCGTTCACGTCGACGAGGGCGCCGCCCGAGTTGCCCGGGTTGATCGGCGCATCGGTCTGGATGAAGTTCTCGAACGTGTTGATGCCGAGGTGATTGCGGCCGAGCGCGCTGATGATCCCCATCGTCACCGTCTGGCCGACGCCGAACGGGTTGCCGATCGCGAGCACGACGTCGCCGATGCGCGCCTGGTCCGAGCGGCCGAGCGTGATCGTCGGCAGGTTGTCGAGGTTGATCTTCAGCACCGCGAGGTCCGTCTCCGGATCGCTGCCGATCACTTTCGCGGTCGCGGTGCGGCCGTCGGCGAGCGCGACCTCGATCTGGTCCGCGCCGTCGACGACGTGCTGGTTCGTTAGAATGTAACCTTCCGGGCTCACGATGACGCCCGAGCCGAGGTTCGCGGCGGGCTCTTCCTGCTGCTTGTGCGCGTGATCGCCGAAGAAGTAGCGGAACAGCGGATCCTTCGCGCGCGGATCGGGCGGCAGCGAGCCGTCCTTGCTCGAGAACACGTTCACGACGGCCGGCATCGCTTTCTGCGCGGCGTCCGCGTACGACGTCTGCGCCGGCGCGCCGCCGATTCCGGGCGCAACCTCGCGCAGCGCGACGATCGGCGCCGACAGCTGCTTGCCGAGTTGCCCCTGGCGTTGCAGCCATTGCGGCTTCAGCGTCACGACGATGAACATCAGCGCCAGCAGCACCGTGACCGCCTGTGCGAAGAACAGCCAGAAGCGTCTAAGCATCTGAATCGACGAGAGGTTTATATGGATCGGATCGAACTTGAATTGTACTTGAACAATACCCTCGACACTGCCCGCTTCAAGGACTACTGCCCGAATGGTCTGCAGGTCGAGGGGCGGCGGAAGATCGAGAAGATCGCGACCGGCGTCACGGCTTCCGTCGCGCTGCTCGAGGCGGCGCTCGACTGGGGCGCGGACGCGGTGCTCGTCCATCACGGCTACTTCTGGCGCAACGAGGCGCCGCAGATCACCGGCCGCAAGCACCGGCGGCTGAAGCTGCTGCTCGCGAACGACCTGAACCTGTTCGCGTTCCATCTGCCGCTCGACGCGCATCCGGAACTCGGCAACAACGCGCAGCTCGGCGACCGGCTCGGGCTGATCGGCGAAGCGCACTTCGGCGAGCTCGACCTCGGCTGGATGGCGACGCTGCAGATGCCGGTCACGCTCGAGCACTTCGTCGCGAAGGTCGAGCACACGCTCAGCCGCGCGCCGCTGGTGCTCGGCGATCCGGAGCAGCAGGTGCGGCGCATCGCGTGGTGCACCGGCGCCGCGCAGAGCTACTTCGACGCGGCGATCGACGCCGGCGCCGACGTGTTCCTGACCGGCGAGGTGTCCGAGCCGGTCACGCACGCGGCCGCGGAGAGCGGCGTCGCGTTCGTTGCGGCGGGGCACCATGCGACCGAGCGCTACGGTATCCAGGCGCTCGGCACCCATTTATCCGAACAATTCGGTATCGAACACCTGTTTATCGATATTCACAATCCGGTCTGAGCGCGGGATTTGCGGCACCGCATCGAAATCGATCAATGCAGCGAACGCTTACAAACCGTTTTGGCGCGTGATTCGGGCGGTGCGGGGAAACCCTTGACTATCAACCACTTCGAAGGGATTTTCGTATCCGGGCCTTGTAAATAGCGACTCCATTCGCGCAAACTAGCGGCGGACTTGAAAGTCGTGACGGAATATTCAACTTGGAAGTGGGGCGTGTGATGCGAGACAAGGAAGAGAAACGCGTCGACAGCGGCCGCCGTACCTGGCTGATTGCGACATCCGTAGCAAGTGGCGTCGGAGGTGTCGCCACTGTCATACCCTTCGCGGCGTCGCTCGCGCCGTCTGCGAGGGCGAAGGCGGCTGGCGCGCCGATCGAGGTCGACATCGGCGGCCTGAAGTCCGGCGAAATGATGACCGTCGCGTGGCGCGGCAAGCCCGTGTGGATCCTGAACCGCACGGACGACATGCTCGCCGACGTCGTCAAGGCCGACCAGGAGGTCGCCGATCCGACTTCCGAGCATCCGTATTCGATGCCGGTGCCGGCCTACTGCGCGAACGAGTACCGCTCGCGCGCCGAGCACAAGCACATCCTCGTCGTGATGGCCGTCTGCACGCACCTCGGGTGCACGCCGTCGCAGCGCTTCACGCCGGGTCCTCAGCCGAACCTGCCGGACGACTGGCCCGGCGGCTTTCTGTGTCCATGCCACGGCTCGACCTACGATCTGTCCGGCCGGGTCTTCAAGAACAAGCCCGCTCCGCAGAACCTCGATGTTCCGCCATACATGTTCACGTCGGCGACGACGATCGTGATCGGCAAGGACGAGAAAGGAGAAGCGTAAATGGCGACGGACCATAACGAAGTCACGACGACCGGCCTCACCGGCTGGATCGACGCACGGTTCCCGTGGACCGTGACGATGAAGAAGCACGTCACCGAGTACTACGCGCCGAAGAACTTCAACTTCTGGTATTTCTTCGGTTCGCTCGCGCTGCTCGTGCTCGTGAACCAGATCGTCACCGGCATCTTCCTGACGATGAACTACAAGCCCGACGCGACGCTCGCGTTCTCGTCGGTCGAGTACATCATGCGCGACGTGCCGTGGGGTTGGCTGATCCGCTACCTGCATTCGACGGGCGCGTCGATGTTCTTCGTCGTCGTCTACCTGCACATGTTCCGCGGGCTCATGTACGGCTCGTACCGCAAGCCGCGCGAGCTCGTGTGGATCTTCGGCTGCGCGATCTTCCTGTGCCTGATGGCCGAGGCGTTCATGGGCTATCTGCTGCCGTGGGGCCAGATGTCGTTCTGGGGCGCGCAGGTGATCGTGAACCTGTTCTCGGCGATCCCGTTCGTCGGTCCGGACCTGTCGCTGTGGATTCGCGGCGATTACGTGGTGTCCGACGTCACGCTGAACCGCTTCTTCGCGTTCCACGTGATCGCGATTCCGCTCGTGCTGGTCGGGCTCGTCGTCGCGCACCTGGTCGCGCTGCACGAAGTGGGCTCGAACAACCCGGACGGCATCGAGATCAAGGCGAAGAAGGACGAGAACGGCATTCCGCTCGACGGCATCCCGTTCCATCCGTACTACTCGGTGCACGATTTCCTCGGCGTCTGCGTGTTCCTGATGATTTTCGCGGCGATCGTGTTTTTCGCGCCGGAGATGGGCGGCTACTTCCTCGAGGCGAACAACTTCGTGCCGGCGAACCCGCTGCAGACGCCGCCCGAGATCGCGCCGGTCTGGTACTTCACCGCGTTCTACGCGATGCTGCGCGCGACGACCGACCCGTTCAAGATCGTGCTGATGGTCGTGATCCTGCTGCTCGGCCTGCTCGCGCTCGTGCGCGCGCGCGGCAAGTGGAAGCTCGGGCTGCCGGTGCTGTCGGTCGCGATGGTCGTGTTCATGTACCTGACGGAATCGAAGTTCTGGGGCGTGGTCGTGATGGGCTCGGCGGTCGTCTCGCTGTTCTTCCTGCCGTGGCTCGACCGCAGCCCGGTGAAGTCGATCCGCTACCGGCCGCTGTTCCACAAGGTGTTCTACGGGATCTTCGTCGTCACGTTCCTGACCCTCGGATTCCTCGGCACGCAGTCGCCTTCGCCGGGGAGGACCTTGATCGCGCAGGTGTGCGCGCTGATCTATTTCGCTTTCTTCCTCGGCATGCCGGTCTGGACACCGCTTGGCACGTTCAAGCAGCCGCCGGAGCGCGTGCGCTTCAAGCCCCATTAACGTGAGCGAGGAGAGAACGACATGAAGAAATTGCTTTCGACGCTCGCGCTGATCGGTGCGACCGCCTGCGCGCTGCTGGTTGCGCCGGCACAGGCCGCGGAGGGCGAATTTCCGCTCGACCGCGCGCCCGATAACACGGAAAATCTCGTTTCGCTTCAGCACGGCGCGCAATTGTTTGTAAACTATTGCCTGAACTGCCATAGCGCGAGCCTGATGCGCTACAACCGTCTGACGGATCTGGGCATTTCCCAGAAGGAGATCGAGCAGAATCTCCTGTTCACGACCGACAAGGTCGGCAGCACGATGACGATCGCGATGCGGCCCGACGACGCGAAGAGCTGGCTTGGCGCGGCACCGCCCGATCTGTCCGTCGAGGAGCGCGCGCGCGGCCGCGACTGGCTGTATACGTATCTGCGAAGCTTCTACCGCGACGATACGCGGCCGACCGGCTGGAACAACGCGGTATTCGCGAACGTCGGCATGCCGCACGTGCTGTGGCAACTGCAGGGGCAGCGCGCGCCCGTATACGAGGATGCGGTGAACGAGGAGACGGGCGAGAAGACGCACCAGCTCGTCGGCTTCAAGCAGCTCACGCCGGGGACGCTGTCACCGGTGGATTATGATGCTGCGGTAGCCGATCTGGTCGCTTACATGACCTGGATGTCCGAGCCCGCCCAGCAGACGCGCAAGCGCGTCGGCGTCTGGGTGCTGGTGTTTCTCGGCTTCCTGACTTTCCTCGCATGGCGGCTGAACGCCGCTTACTGGAAAGATATCAAGTAAACACGCCGTGACCGGCGTGGGGTCGGCGCAACGAAGAGCCCGTGGAACGGTTCTTCCACGCGCCGGCCCTCGGTTTTTTTGAGGAAATGCAAATTATGATGGTTCTGTATTCCGGCACGACCTGCCCGTTCTCCCAGCGTTGCCGGCTGGTGCTGTTCGAGAAGGGCATGGACTTCGAGATTCGCGACGTCGACCTGTTCAACAAGCCGGAAGACATCGCGGTGATGAATCCGTACGGTCAGGTGCCGATTCTCGTCGAGCGGGATCTGATCCTGTACGAGTCGAACATCATCAACGAGTACATTGACGAGCGCTTTCCGCATCCGCAGCTGATGCCGGCCGACCCGGTGCAGCGCGCGCGCGCGCGCCTGTTCCTGCTCAATTTCGAGAAGGAGCTGTTCGTGCACGTGAGCACGCTCGAGAACGAGAAGGGCAAGGCGGCGGAGAAGAATCACGAGAAGGCGCGCCTGGCGATCCGCGATCGCCTGACGCAGCTCGCGCCGATTTTCGTGAAGAACAAGTACATGCTCGGCGAGGAGTTCTCGATGCTCGACGTCGCGATCGCGCCGCTGCTGTGGCGTCTCGATCACTACGGGATCGAGCTGTCGAAGAACGCGGCGCCGCTGATGAAGTACGCGGAGCGGATCTTCAGCCGCCCGGCATATATCGAAGCACTGACGCCGTCCGAAAAGGTCATGCGTCGTTAATGGCATGACGGAGCGGCGGCGCGGGTGGCCGCGCGCCGCTCCGGTTCGAGGATCGTGATGCAAGAGATTTCAACGAAGCCGTATCTGCTGCGCGCGCTTTACGAGTGGTGCACCGACAACGGCTACACCCCGCACATCGCGGTGAGGGTCGACAATTCGACGCGCGTGCCGCGCCAGTTCGTCCGCAATGGCGAGATCGTGCTCAATGTGAGCTTCGATGCGACGAGCCAGTTGCAGATGGGCAACGAGTGGATTGAGTTCACCGCGCGGTTTTCCGGGCAGGCGCACAAGATCGAGATTCCGGTGGCGAACGTTCTTGCGATTTATGCGCGCGAGAACGGGCAGGGGATGGCGTTCCAGGTCGAGGCGGCGGAGGCGGGCGGTGATGCGGGCATGATCGACGAGGATCTGCCGGTGGAGCGCGCGGCGGATGATGGCGATGTGCCGGTGAGTGACAGCGGTGCGAACGAGGAGCCGTCGGAAGGCGCGGACGAGCCGCCGACGTCCGATGGCGATGGAGACGGCTCGAAGGGTGGTCGGCCTCGCCTCAAGATCGTGAAATGAGGTAGAATTTCGGGCTTACGCCGGCTTAGCTCATCTGGTAGAGCAGTTGATTTGTAATCATCAGGTGGCGGGTTCGAGTCCTGCAGCCGGCACCATATCTGACAAGGGGTTACGTGAAGTTTGCGTAACCCCTTCGCGTTTCCAGATGCCGGTCGCAGCGCTGAATGATTGTCATGCGTGTGTGGCGTGCTCCGGGACTTCGCGAGCAGCGCCCCCCAATACTTCTTCCGACCACTGGTTGACGCTTTCACCGGACATCGCGGCGGCGATGCCAACGCGCGCATGTACGTCCGGATCGATGCGCAACATCAGTTTTCCCGACGCCGGCTTTTGCGGCTTGCGTCCAGTCTGCTCGCAATCGCTCAGATAGTGATCCTCGGCCGCGTGGAAATCACTGGTCAGTTCACACACGCCTCGCAGGTTTGTACGGTATAATTCCGTACACAAAGGAGCCTGCCATGACGACCGCTACCGCTCGCCTTGATCTTCGCCTTGAATCCCGTGACAAGGATCGTATCGCCAAAGCCGCTGCGCTGCGCGGAATGGCGGTGTCTGCCTTCGTGCGCGATGCCGTGCTGCGCGAGGCCGATACAACCATCGCGGCTGATGCTGTCGTCACGCTATCGGAAGAGGAGTCGCGCCGCTTTCTCGCCGCACTGGACGAGCCGTTTCGTCCCAATGATCGCCTCAAAAAGGCGATGGATGCCGCTGCCCGTCTGGCGCAGCGCTAACGCATGGCGCTTGTCTTCACTGTCCTTGATGGTCGCAATCATGACCGCGGCGGCTTCGCCTGCGGCGTTGCCGCGCTGGACGACTACCTTCACCACCGGGCCGGGCAGCATCAACGCGATGGTATTGCTACCACCCATGTTTTGATCGACGACGCATTGCCCGCGCGAATCCTCGGCTATTGTTCGCTGTCTGCTGCGCAGGTTCATCTGGGCGAACTGCGTGAGGAAGACCGCAAGCGCCTACCCGCATACCCCGTGCCCGCGATACGGGTAGGGCGATTGGCTGTGTCGCAAACCGAAAAGGGTAGGGGTTACGGTCAGTTGTTACTGGGCCATGCGGTCAATCTAGCCATGTCCGTGCGGCAAACTATGGGGGGGCGCGTGCTAGTCGTGGATGCCAAGGATGCGGCAGTGGCAGCGTTCTACGAAGGATTCGGCTTCCGGCGCACAGCCAATGCAACGCTGACGTTGTATTTGCCTATTGGTTGATCCATGCAACCCCCACGAGATCCACCGACTACTCATCTGGAGTGCGAAGTATCGAATGCATTCACCCGGCAGGCGGAACGATAATCAACGCGCATTTCGCGAGCAGCCCGACCAGAATCCCACCAGCCACCCATCCCACCACCAGCCACGGAATATGCCGCGCCCGATTCGCGTCGTACTTCCACGCCATTCCGAACAGCAGCGGAATGAATAACCCGATCACACCGACATACCGCGGCCACACCGCTGGGATGATCGGGTGCGCCCTGAGCGAGTCGAGCATGCTGGCGACGACCCACCAGCACGGCAACCCGACGACGAACAGCCCGCACCCGAGCATGACCGTGCTGCCCCCCGGCATGTCCGCATCATCATCGCCGACTTCGTCCTCACGCATGACCGTCCAGCCGGCGACCCACGCTCACGGCAACGAAATCGTCAGATTTGCCGATTCCGGCCCGACCTTGATGATCTGCGAATAAGGCGCCAGCGCCTGCAGCGTATGGTTCTTCAGATACGAATTGAGCCCGAGGAACGCGAGCAGTGCGACGAGCCCGAACACCGCGCCGATCGCCCACACCGGCACCTCGCGCTTCAGCCGATGCGCGATCTGGTCCGGCAGCGGCCAGTGCGGCGCGAACGGCGCGCGCTTGCCCTTCATGTGCGCGATTTCGTCGCCGAGGCGCGCGGTCAGGTAGGCGAGCTTCTCCGGCCCCTCGAGCAGATACTTGCCGCGAAAGCCGAGCAGCAGGCACATATGGAACACCTCGAGCGATTGCAGCCGCGCGGCGCCCTGCGCGCGGCAGTCCTCGAGAGACTGGAAGAACTTCTCGCCCGCGAGCTGCTCGCCGAACAGCACGAGCTGCAGCGGCCGGCGCTCCCAGTCCGCGCGGATCTTGAACTGCGACGACAGCACGAGTTCGTCGACGGCCGCGCAGAACGCGAACTTCGCCGCATACACGTCTTCGGCCGCGATGTTCAGCCGCTTCGCGCCGCGCTCGAATTCGCCGAGGAATTCCTGAATCCGCGTGCTGAACTCCTGCGCGCTGTCCGGCTCGCGCCCGTTCTTCAGCAGGAACAGCATGAAGAAGCCGTCGTACAGCAGATCGAGCAGCGAACGCGCCTGGAACGCGCTATCGGTCGACGCCGCGGTTTGCATGGAGGGCGGCGGCGTGCTGCCGCCGAGCAGAGAGGGCGCGTAGTTCATGAGGTGACCGCGATCAGTTCGAATTTCAGATCGTTGATGCCAGTCGGCGCGTAGATCATCGCGGACTGGGCCTGCAGCATGCGCTCATACAGCGCGCCGCGCGAATCGAGCGCGAAGTAGCACGCGCCCGGGCGCACCGGAATCGCGGGCGGCACCTGCGGCGTGTACGTGAGCCGCACGCCCGGCATTGCCGACAGCACGAGCTTGTCGACGTCGTCCGGCGCGCCGACCTTGAAGCGCGCGGGCACGGCGTCGACGAGCTCGACGCTCGGCATGTCCGCCGACACCGCGAGGTAGAACGCGGTCTTGTCGTCGATCTTGCCCGAGTCGAGCCGGCCCAGATGGAACGACGGACGCACCTCGTCGAGCGTGATCGCGAAGTAGCGCGTCGAGATCACGGTGTCGAGCAGCTCGCGCAGCATCGTGTCGAGCTGCGCGAACGCGGGGCCCGGATCCTCGTGCCGGTAGACCGGCAGATCGGCGAGCGCATAGTTCTTCGAGAACGTCATCAGCTGGCCCGCGAGGCGCAGCAGCTCCTGGAACAGCCGCTCCGGATGCAGCGCCGCGTGCTGGTGCAGGTGCGCGAGCGCGGCGAACGCGGCGTTCGCGGTGTGCAGCAGCCAGAACGACGCGATGTCGCCCGAGCGGAACTCGATGATGTTCTTCGACGGCTCGCGGTGAAAGCCGTACAGCGCGTTGACCTTCGCCTGCAGCGCGTCGATCAGCTGGCGCAGCCGCTGGTGCAGGATCGGCGACGCCTCGATCGCGAGGCACGGCGGCACGAAGCTGTCGTCGATCTCGAAGCCCGACGTCGCGGTGCGCCGCACGCGCACGAGCGGCACCGACAGCAGCTGGTCGCGCGGCTCGTTGTTCGAGATCAGCTTCACCTGCGTCTTCAGGAACGTGATGTCGGCCTCGGCCGCATCGGTGAAGTGGTCGCCGATACTCGTCTGCTCGCTGACGAAGCGCGTCATGAAGCCGGCGGCCGGATCGTCGCTGTAGTTGGTGCCGTTCTCGCGCAGCGGATGCAGCGCCAGATAGAACACGAATTCGTTGATCCCCTCGGGCAGCGTGTCGAGCGCGACCGGCGGCGGCAGCGCGTCGGCCTGCGGCGCCGCGTACAGCGCGCCGTCCGGGAACACGAGCGACAGCTCGCTCGCGCGCAGCACGTTGCTGCCGAGCGCGTCGCGGTCGAAGCGCACCGAACGCACGCCCCAGTTGTAAGGCTGGATCGCCTGGATCGATTCGAACAGGCGCGCCTCGTGGTACGCGTCCTGCCGCTGGAAGTGTTGCGGCCGGAGGAACAGGCCTTCCCCCCACAGCACCTTGGCCGAATAACTCATGTCAAACCCGGTTAATAAAGATCCAGTGCGAAAGATTCGATGCGCGGTAATCGCGCGGTATTCGATACGCTCGCGCCCGAATTAAATCGTCAAATGTTAAATCCTGTTAATTGACATTCATACGTCACGCTTACATCCGGCGGCATTCAGCCGCAGGTCACGGCCGACAGCATATTGAGCGGCTGCGACGGCATTCCCTGTTGAGGCGCGATCACGCTGCCGTTCGTGACCGTCATCGCGCAATTGTGCAGGCCGATGATTATGCCGGATTTCTCCGACTTCGCCGGATCGAACGTCAATTTCCAGCGCTGAATCGCGGGATCGCGAAATAGCGCGACGATGCCGAATGCCTGCGCCTCGCGCGAAACCTTTTCGGTCGCGGCATAGCGCTGGCCCGGAATCAGCGTGACTTCACGCACGCTCAGCAGATCGGCACCGAGCGCGGCCTTTTCCTTGTCCGGATCGGTGAAGCTGTCGAACGGCGCTTGCTGGAACGACGTCGGATCCTTCAGCGCGTAGAGGCGCACGACGAGCGCGAGCGGACGATTGTCGTTCGCGGCGTTCAGGTTCTGCGCGGCGTACAGCGTGATGCCGATGTCGCGCGGCGGCTTCTGCGAATCGGGCAGGTCGGGCTTGCCGATCCCGGCCGCCTGCATGACGGCGGTGGCGGCGCTGCCGAGCAGCGGCACGCCGGCCGCGCAGCCGGCCAGCAGTGCGCACGCGGCGAGCGGTAGCGTGTAGCGAATCAGATACGAATTCATGGTGTGTCCGGCTTGCCGCCTCGTGCTCCCGATGTCAACGGTCCTTCCATCGCGCGATCGCCGGCGGCGGCTCGCGCATCGATTGATTGCGTGCGCACCCATCTGAATCAGGAAAAATTTTCCTGAAGATCGGATTGCAATGCGCCAAATAAGTAAATATTGCCAATTCAAAAATAGGTGAAACGCCGTTTCATTTTTTCCGAACAGGGCTTTTTGAGCGTGGCGCTCCAATTTAAAAGGATTTACTCGACACGCAAAGATTGAATTATGAAAAATTGATCGGTACTATACCCGCGCGCATCCCGCAAAGCAAAAGAACCTGAAACCTAACGAGATTTAAAACTCACGCTCACGCGCCGGTGATAAAACGATGAAAGACCGTCTCTTCGCAAAATTTTCTGGGGTAGTGTTGGCTTGCGGCGTGATCGCCGGCTGTGCGACACAGAACAACGTGCCGCCGACCGCCGACGCGTTCAACAAATCGCTGGCCGATGCGGACGCCGTTGCGAAGTCGGGCGATCAGGACAAGGCGATCGGTCTTTATCAGTCGCTCGCGAAGGCGGACCCGACGCGCGAGGAGCCGTGGTCGCGCATCGCGCAGATCCAGTTCGCGCAGAACCACTACGGCCAGGCGATCGTCGCCGCGCAGGAAGCGCTGCAGCGCGACCAGACGGACCGCGCCGCGAAGAGCGTGCTCGCGGTGTCGGGGCTGCGCATCGCGACCCAGTCGCTCGGCGAGTTGCGCCAGGACGCGTCGCTCGCGGGCGACGCGAAGTCGGACGCGCAGGCGCTCGCGAAGCAGCTGCGCGACACGCTCGGCGAGGCCGCGCTGTTCCCGCCGGAGCAGCAGAAGCCGGTCGTGCGCCGCCGCCGCATCGTGCGTCACGCGAAGGTGCAGACCGAAACGACCGCGAACGCCGCCGCCACGCCGGCGGCCGCGAATCCGTCGCCGGCCGCGACCGCGCCGGCGACGGCGCCCGCGAAGAGCGGCGATCCGTTCAGCGCACTGCGCTGAGCGCGGGCGTACCACTTACCGAACACGGGAGCCGCAAATGGCGAAGAAGGAAAGCATTCAGAAACGCTTGCAGAAAGTGCGGCCGCCGCGCGTGCAGCTGACCTACGAGGTCGAGAAGGGCGACGCGATCGAGATCAAGGAGCTGCCGTTCGTCGTCGGCGTCGTCGGCGATCTGGCCGGCCAGTCCGAGGTCGAGCAGCCGAAGCTGCGCGACCGCAAGTTCGTGAACATCGACCGCGACAACTTCGACGACGTGATGAAGGCGATCGAGCCGCGCGCCGCGTTCCAGGTGGAAAACCGGCTGAGCGGCGAAGGCGGCAAGTTCGCGGTCGACCTGAAGTTCCGCGCGCTGTCGGATTTCAGTCCGGACGACGTCGTCGAGCAGGTCGAGCCGCTGAAGCGCCTGCTCGAGGCGCGCTCGAAGCTCGCCGACCTGCGCAACAAGCTCGCCGGCAACGACAAGCTCGAGGATCTGCTCTCTGAAGTGCTGAAGAACACGCAGCAGCTGCAAGCGCTCGCGAAGGGCACCGGCGGCGATAAAGATGGCGAATGAGAGAGCGAATGAGCGGGCGAATGAGGACGGGGTACTGAAATGAACCAGCAAACGGCTTCGGCCCAGACGAGCGGCGCGGAATACGCCGACGGCACAACACTGCTCGACGATATCGTCGAGAAGAGCAAGGTCGCGAAATCCGAATCCGAGCATGCGCGCGCGAAGGACCTGATCGGCGAGCTCGTGCATCAGGTGCTCGACGGCACGGTGATCGTATCGGACAACCTGTCGGCGACGATCGACGCGCGCGTCGCGGAGCTCGACCGGCTGATCTCCGACCAGCTTTCCGCGGTGATGCACGCGCCCGAGTTCCAGCGCCTCGAAAGCACGTGGCGCGGCCTCGACTATCTGGTCAAGGAAAGCAACACCGGCCAGACGATCAAGATCAAGGCGCTTCACGCGCCGAAGCGCGATCTCGTGCGCGACTTCAAGGCCGCGACCGAGTTCGACCAGAGCGCGCTGTTCAAGAAGGTCTACGAAGAAGAGTTCGGCACGTTCGGCGGCGCGCCGTTCGGCACGCTGATCGGCGATTACGAGATCTCGCGCCAGCCGGAAGACCTGTATTTCATCGAGCAGATGTCGCACGTCGCGGCGGCCGCGCACGCGCCGTTCATCGCGTCGGCGTCGCCGGAGCTGCTCGGCCTCGAATCGTTCGCCGATCTCGGCCGCCCGCGCGATCTCGGCAAGGTGTTCGACACGGTCGAATACGCGAAGTGGAAGTCGTTCCGCGATTCCGAGGATTCGCGCTACGTCGGCCTCACGCTGCCGCGCTTCCTCGGCCGCCTGCCGTTCAATCCGAAGGACGGCCAGACCGCCGAGAACTTCAACTTCGTCGAGGACGTCGACGGCACCGATCACGACAAGTACCTGTGGTGCAACGCGTCGTGGGCGTTCGCCGCGCGGCTGACGGCCGCGTTCGACGACTACGGCTGGTGCGCGGCGATCCGCGGCGTCGAGGGCGGCGGGCTCGTCGAGGATCTGCCGACCCACACGTTCAAGACCGACGACGGCGAAATCGCGCTCAAGTGCCCGACCGAGATCGCGATCACCGACCGCCGCGAGAAGGAGCTGAGCGATCTCGGCTTCATCCCGCTCGTTCATTGCAAGAATTCCGACTACGCCGCGTTCTTTGCCGCGCAATCGGTGCAGAAGCCGAAGAAATACAGCACCGACAGCGCGAACGCGAACGCCGTTCTGTCCGCCCAGCTGCAGTACATCTTCTCGGTGTCGCGCGTTGCGCACTACCTGAAGGCGATGATGCGCGACAAGATCGGCAGCTTCGCATCCGCGCAGAACGTCGAGTCGTTCCTCAACCGGTGGATTTCGCAATACGTACTGCTCGACGACAACGCGACGCAGGAACAGAAGGCGCAATTCCCGCTGCGCGAGGCCTCCGTGCAAGTGGCAGAGATTCCGGGCAAGCCGGGCTCGTATCGTTCGGTCGCGTTCCTGCGGCCGCACTTCCAGCTCGACGAACTCTCGATTTCTTTGCGCCTTGTCGCTGATCTGCCCAAACCGGCAAATTCATAAGCGAAGTGAGATCGCCCGGGCGGGCCGCCTGGGTAGGACGTTAAAACCACCTCTTTGGGGAGTAGAAGGGCCATGCTAGACATGTATCTGAAGTTCGGTAATCCCGCCATCAAAGGCGAGTCCGCTGACAAGGACCACGCCGGATGGATCGAACTGAAATCCTGGGATCACTCGATCATCCAGCCGCGTTCGGCGACCGCGTCGACGGCCGGCGGCCATACGTCGGAGCGCTGCGAGCACGGCGACATGGTGTTCACGAAGGAGATCGATTCGTCGAGCCCGCTGCTGTACCAGCACGCGTCGGGCGGCACGACGTTCGACGAAGTGACGATCGATTTCATGCGCGCGGACGGCGAAGGCAAGCGCGTGAAGTACCTCGAGGTCAAGCTCAAGTACGTGATCATCTCGAGCGTCACGCCGAGCGTGCAGCAGGAAGGCCTGCCGACCGAAACGTTCTCGCTGAAGTATGCGGCCGTGCAGTGGAAGCAGACGCAGCAGAAGATCGGCGGCAACCAGGGCGGCAACACGCAGGGCGCCTGGAGCCTGACGAAGAACGACAAGACCTACGCGGTCTGACGTCGACTGCGGCAACGGGGCGCGCGGCGTCCCGTTGCCGTTTTTGCTTTGCGCTTTGCTGTGCGCATTGTATTGCGCTGCCTGATGAAACGCTTCGAACCGAGTTTTCTCGACAAGCTGTACGACGATGAACCGCACCAGCCGGCTTCGGCCGCGATGCGGCAGCTGTCGCTCGACGAGCTGAAGAGCACGGTCGCCCGCGACGTCGAGGCGATCCTCAACACGCGCATCGCGTTCAACGACGACGATCTCGCGGCGCTGCCCGAGTGCCAGAGTTCGGTGCTGACCTACGGGCTCAACGATTTCGCGGGTTTGAGCCTCGTGAGTCACTACGACCGCACGTTCATCTGCAAGTCGATCCAGCAGGCGATCGCGCGTCACGAGCCGCGCCTGCAGCAGGTGCAGGTGAAGTTCGAGCTCAACGAACAGTCGACCAACGCGCTTTATTTCGCGATCCAGGCGCTGCTCGTCGTGCATCCGGCCGAGGAGCCGGTCAGTTTCGACGCGATGCTGCAGCCGTCGACGCTGCAGTATTCGGTCACGCGCGCCCGGGGCGCGAAGGCGTCGTAACGCGCGGTGTCTTCACGCCCCGCGCGGGCGCGCGTCCGGCAATTAAGGAAAAAGTTCGGGGTTCATCGATGGAAGAGCTGCTGCCGTATTACGAGCGCGAGTTGTCGTTTCTGCGGCGCTATTCGCGGGACTTCGCCGAACGCTATCCGAAGATCGCCGCGCGCCTCGCGCTGTCCGGCGAGCATTGCGAGGATCCGCACGTCGAGCGGATGATCGAGTCGTTCGCGCTGCTCGGCGCGCGGATCAACAAGAAGCTCGACGACGACTACCCCGAATTCACCGAAGCGTTGCTCGAGGTACTGTATCCGCACTATCTGCGGCCGTTTCCGTCGTGCTCGATCGCGCAGTTCGCGCTTGGGCCCCCGGGGCAGCAGACGGGCGCCGTCGTCGTGCCGCGCGGCACCGGGCTGACGACCCGCCCGATCCGCGGCACCGAGTGCCGGTTCCGCACCGCGTATGACGTGACGCTCGCGCCGATCCGCATCTCGGAGGCGCGCTACACGCCCGTCGCGCTCGCGCCGAGCGCGACCGTGCTGCCGCCGAACGCGACCGGCGTGATCTCGATCACGTTCGAATCGCTCGCGCCGCAGCTCGATCTCGGTGCGCTGCAGGCGTCGCCGTTGCGCGCGCATCTGCATGGCGAGCAGTCGTTCGTCGCCGCGCTGATCGACTGCCTGTTCGTGAACGTGCTCGGCGCGTACGTCGAGCCCGAGCGCAACGGCCGCTGGGCCGCGCTGCGCAAGCCGCCGATCGCGCAGGCCGGTTACGACGAGGCCGACGCGCTGATCGACTATCCGGCGAAGTCGCACCCCGCGTACCGGCTGCTGACCGAATACTTCGCGTTCCCGGACAAGTTCGACTTCGTCGACTTCGATCTCGCGGCGATCGCGCGCGCGGCCGGCCGCTGCCGGCGTGCGACGCTGCATCTGGTGCTGCGGGACGTGCGCGGCGATTCGCACGTCGCGCGCCTGCTCGAGCTGCTGAGCGCGAGCCACTTCCGCCTGTTCTGCACGCCGATCGTGAACCTGTTCCGCCAGCACGGCGAGCCGATCCGCATCACGCATCGCGCGGTGTCGTATCCGGTGATCGCCGAGTCGCGGCGCGCGTTCGCGTATGACGTGTACTCGATCGATTCGGTGAAGCTCGTGCGGCAGGAGGCACACGAAGAGAGCGTGATCGAGTTCCGGCCGTTCTATTCGCTGCATCACGGCGAGGCCGCGCGCGTCGGCCACTACTGGTTCGCGCGCCGCAACGAGCAGGTCGCGCAGCGCAGCCCCGGCTACGAGACCGAGATCTCGATCGTCGACATCGACTTCGAGCCGAGCTCGCCGCAGACCGACACGCTGAGCCTCGACCTGACCTGCACGAACCGCGATCTGCCCGCGCTGCTCGCGTTCGGGCTCGAGGGCGGCGATCTGTTCCAGCAAGGCGGCGCGAAGGATAGCGGCTCGGTGTCGATGCTGCGCCGGCCGACGCCCAGCGCGCGCTTCGAGCGCGGCCGCTCGGCGCACTGGCGGCTCGTGTCGCATCTCGCGCTCAATCATGTGTCGCTCGTCGATCACGGGCTCGCGCCGCTCAAGGAGATGCTCACGCTGTACGACCTGCGCCGCACCGCGGTGTCGATGCGCCAGATCGACGGGCTCGTCGGCATCGAGCAGCGCGGCGCGGTGCAGTGGCTGCCCGGCAAGCCGTTCGCGACGTTCGTGCGCGGCATCGAGGTGCGCGTGACGATCGACGAGGAGCATTTCGTCGGCTCGAGCCTCGCGTCGTTCGTGCGCGTGCTCGACCATTTCTTCGGGCTGTACGTGCACCTGAACAGCTTTGTCCAACTGGTCGTCGTGTCGAAGCGGACCGGCGAGGAGATCATCCGATGCAAACCCCGCACCGGCGAATCGATCCTGGCGTAGTCGGCCAGCTGCTCGACGAGCCGCATCGCTTCGAGTTCTTTCAGGCGGTGCGCGTGCTCGAGGGCTGGTTCGCGCGGCAGGCCACCGACGCGCCCGGCGCGTGGCGCCAGGGCGACGTCGTCGCGCAGCGGATCGGCTTTCGCAACACGCTGTCGCTCGGCTTTCCGGCGAGCGAGATCGAGCGCGCGGATTCGTTCGACGCAGCCGGCGGCGCGCTGAAGGACGCCGGCGCGCGCGACGCGGCGCTCGTATCCGGCGAGCTCGGCCGCGTCGAGCTGACGCCCGCGTTCTTCGGGCTGCTCGGCGGGCAGGGCGCGCTGCCGCTGCATTACACCGAGCAGATCGTCGCGCGCGAGTACCTGAAGCGCGATCGCGCGGCGCGCGCGTTCTTCGACGTGTTCTCGAACCGCGCGACCGCGCTGTTCTACTCGGCGTGGAAGAAGTACCGGCTGCCGTTGCACTACGAGCTCGATCGCGACGAGCGCTATCTGCCACTGTTGCTCTCGATCGCGGGCATCGCGAGCGACGACGTGCGCGACAGCCTGCAGGCGGGGCCGGGCGGCCTGCTGGACGAGGCCGTCGCCGGCTACGCGCTCGCCGCGCGGCACCGGCCGATGTCGGCCGCGTATCTGCAGCGCACGCTGTCCGACTACTTTCGCGCGCCGGTGCGCGTCGATCAGTTCATCGGCAAGTGGTACGACGTGCCGCCCGATCAGCTCACCGTGCTCGGCGAAGTCAACGCGACGCTCGGCGGCGCGGCGCTCGTCGGCGAGCGCGTGTGGCAGCGCGACATGCGCGCGCGGCTCGTCATCGGGCCGCTGTCGAAGCGCGACTACGAGGCGTTCCTGCCCGGCGGCGCGCAGGCGCTCGCGCTCGAACGGATGCTGACGCTGCTCGCCGGCGTCACGCTCGAATACGAGGTCACGCTCGTGCTGCGCCACGAGGAAGTCGGCGCGAGTGTGCTCGGCGCGGGCTCGCGTCTCGGCTGGGACGCGTTCCTGTGCACGCGCGACGCCGAACGCAACCGCGACGACGCGCGCTACGAGCTGCACGTGATTCACTGACAACGACAGACATAAACGAACCTGAGACCGCTTCCATGAGCACGCCCCTGAAGACCCTGATCACCAAACTGAATCCGCTGTGCCGGCAGGCGACCGAGCGCGCGGCGAGCGCGTGCCTGTCGCGCGGTCACTACGAGGTCGATCTGGAGCATCTGTTTCTCGCGCTGCTCGACGAGCCGGCTTCCGATCTGACGCTCGCGCTGCGCGCGAGCCGCATCGACGTGCATACGCTGCGCGCGGATCTCGAACGCGAGCTCACGCGGCTGAAGACCGGCAATACGCGCACGCCGGTGTTCTCCGTGCATCTGATCGCGCTGTTCGAGCAGGCGTGGCTGATCGCGTCGCTCGATTCGCAGCTCGGCCGCATGCGTTCCGGGCATCTGCTGCTCGCGTTGCTGAGCGCGCCCGATCTCGCGCAGTTCGCGCAGCGGATGTCCGCGCAGTTCGCCGACGTGCGGGTGACCGACCTGAAGCACAAGTTCGACGAGCTGACCAGCGGGTCCGCCGAAGTGGAGCCGCGGCAGACGGAGGCGGCCGACGGGGCAGGTGGGGCCGAGGGGGCCGACGTGTCGGCGGCCGGCGTCGCGCGGCCGGCGGGGCCGTCGAAGACGCCCGCGCTCGATACGTACACGACGAACCTCACGCAGCGCGCGCGCGACGGCAGGATCGACCCGGTGATCGGCCGCGACGCGGAGATCCGCCAGGCGATCGACATCCTGATGCGGCGCCGCCAGAACAATCCGATCATGACCGGCGAGGCGGGCGTCGGGAAGACGGCGGTCGTCGAAGGGCTCGCGCTGCGCATCGCGGCCGACGACGTGCCGCCGCCATTGCGCGGTGTCGCGCTGCACGTGCTCGACATGGGGCTGCTGCAGGCCGGCGCGAGCGTGAAGGGCGAATTCGAGAACCGGCTGAAGAGCGTGATCGACGAGGTGAAGAAGAGCCCGCATCCGATCATCCTGTTCATCGACGAGGCGCACACGATCATCGGCGCGGGCGGGCAGGCCGGCCAGAACGACGCGGCGAACCTGCTGAAGCCGGCGCTCGCGCGCGGCGAGCTGCGCACGATCGCGGCGACCACGTGGAGCGAATACAAGAAGTATTTCGAGAAGGACGCGGCGCTCGCGCGGCGCTTCCAGGTCGTGAAGATCGAGGAGCCGAGCGAGCCGCTCGCGGCCGCGATGCTGCGCGGGATGGCCGGGCTGATGGAGCAGCACTTCAACGTGCGGATTCTCGACGACGCGATCACCGAGGCGGTGCGCCTGTCGCATCGCTACATCAGTGGCCGCCAGCTGCCGGATAAGGCGATCAGCGTGCTCGACACCGCGTGCGCGAAGGTCGCGCTCGCGCAGAGCGCGACGCCCGCCGCGATCGACGATACGACGAAGCGAATCGAGCGGATCGACGCGGAGATCGCATCGCTCGAGCGCGAGGTCGCGAGCGGCGCGTCGCCCGACGAGCGGCTTGCCGGAAGGCTCGGCGAACTGCGTGCCGAACGGGAGGCGGCGAGCACGCTGCTCGCGGCCGACGAGGCGCGCTACGACGGCGAGCGGGCGATCGTCGCCGAGATCACGGAACTGCGCGCGGTGCTCGATGCGGCGCGCGCGTCTTCGTCATCACATTCGCCTGCGCCTGCGACGGACGGCGCCCCGGTCGACGTGCCGGCGACGCGCGACAAGCTCGCGGAACGCATCGCCGCGTTGCACGCGCTGCAGGGCGCGGAGCCGATGGTGCCGCTGCAGGTCGACGCGCACGTGGTCGCGGAGATCGTCGCGTCGTGGACCGGCATTCCGCTCGGCCGGATGGTGAAGGACGAAATCGACACCGTGATGAACCTGCAGCCGCTGCTCGCCGCGCGCGTGATCGGCCAGGATCACGCGCTCGAAGCGATCGCGCAGCGCGTGCGCACCGCAACCGCGAACCTCGAGGATCCGAACAAGCCGCGCGGCGTGTTCATGTTCGTCGGGCCGTCGGGTGTCGGCAAGACCGAGACCGCGCTCGCACTCGCCGACATCCTGTACGGCGGCGAACGCAAGATGGTCACGATCAACATGAGCGAGTACCAGGAAGCGCACAGCGTGTCGGGGCTGAAAGGTTCGCCGCCGGGTTATGTCGGCTACGGCGAGGGCGGCGTGCTGACCGAGGCGGTGCGCCGCAATCCGTATTCGGTCGTGCTGCTCGACGAGGTCGAGAAGGCACACCCGGACGTGCTCGAGATGTTCTTCCAGGTGTTCGACAAGGGCGCGATGGACGACGCCGAAGGCCGCGAGATCGACTTCCGCAATACGCTGATCATCCTGACGTCGAACGTCGGATCGTCGGCGGTGATGCAGGCGTGCCTGAACAAGACCGCCGACGAGCTGCCCGATCCGGACGCGCTCGCTGAAACGTTGCGACCGCAACTGTACAAGACGTTCAAGCCGGCGTTTCTCGGCCGGATGAAGGTCGTGCCGTACTACCCGATCTCCGACGACGTGCTCGCCGAGATCATCGAGCTGAAGCTGGAACGCATTCGCAGCCGGATCGAGACGAATCATCGCGCGGCGTTCGAATGGGACGAGTCGCTCGTCGACGCGGTGCTCGCGCGCTGCACGGAAGTCGATTCGGGCGCGCGCAACGTCGATCACATCCTGAACGGCACGCTGCTGCCGGAGATCGCGACGCACGTGCTCGGCCGGATCGCGGAAGGCGGCGCGATCGCGCGGATCGCGGTGCGCGCCGACGACGCGGGCGAATTCGAGTACACGATTGAATGAGCGCCGCGATGTGCGGCGCGTGACGAAGCATTGAAGCATCACTGGATGACCTGAGCCATGCCGATCAATCTCACCGAGTTGCTGACGCCGGTCAGCGACACGTCGCCGTGCGGCGACGACCTGCTGTTTTCGTCCGACTTCGACGCGATTCAACATGCGCGCCGTTTCGACGACCCGTCGCTCGACCAGGGCGAATGGGTGACCGAGATCAAGGAGGCCGACTGGGGCTTCGTCGTCGACCGGTCGACTGAACTGCTGCGCACGCAGACGAAGGATCTGCGGCTCGCGGTGTGGCTGACCGAGGCGCTCGGGATCGAGGAGGGCGTGAAGGGGCTGACGCAGGGCTACGCGCTGCTCGAAGGGCTGTGCCGCGAATTCTGGGACACCGTGCATCCGCTGTCGGACGGCGACGACGCGGAGTACCGGCTCGGCAACGTCGCGTGGCTCGCGGGGCGTACCGCCGAACTGCTGCGCGCGGTGCCGCTGACCGACGGCGCGTCGAACGCGTTCAGCATGGTCGACTGGGATGTCGCGCAACACGTCGCGCAGGCGGTGCGGCGCGATCCGGAGCATGCGGACGACATTACGCGCGGCAAGCCGTCGGTCGAGCAGATCGATGCGTCGAAGCGGATGACGCCGGTGGCGTTTTATGCGGCGTTGCTTGCCGATTTGAAGGCGTTCGAAGCGGCGCTAGAGGCGTTCGAGCAGGAGCTCGAGCGGCGGGCGGGGGATGCGGCGCCGAGCTTCAGGCAGGCGCGGGATACGTATCGCGATGTGTATGGGCTCGCGGAGCGGTTTGCGCGCGAGCAGGGGTATAGCGATGCGGTGCCGCAGGCGAAGGCGATGCAGGACGGCGTGCCGGAGCGAGCCGAGCCGAGCTTCACGACACCGCTTCATTCGGAGAACACGCCGATGCAGATGCAAGCCGGTGCGCGACCGGTGGCGATCGCCGGGATTCACGGCCGTGCGCAGGCCGTCGAGCAGTTGAGGGCCGTCGCGAAGTATTTCCGGCAGACGGAGCCGCATAGCCCGGTTGCGTATCTCGCCGATAAGGCGGCCGAGTGGGCGGATATGCCGCTGCATCTGTGGCTCGAGAGCGTCGTGAAGGACGACGGGTCGCTCGCGCATCTGCGGGAGTTGCTGGGGGTGAAGGGGGAGTGAGCGGCCGGCGCGTGCAGCCCGGACGGCGGGGCGCCGAGATTTGCGCTCGGTGCTCGTGCCGCTGAGCGCGGTGCGCGAGGGTTTGACTGCCGAACTCGGGCCTCGGAGCGCCGCGCACGGCGGTTTGAGCGCCGCATTCGGGCCTCAGAGTGCCGATCGCGAGGATTTGACTTCAGCGCGCGGGCCTCCGACCTTCAATCGCGCGGGTTGACTGTCGAGCACGGGCCTCCGACCTCCGTGTGCACGAGGGTTTGACCTCGACGCACGGGCCTCCGACCTCGGCAGATGGGTCTCCGGCCTTCATGCGCGAGGATTGACCTCAGTGCGCGAGCCTTGGACCTCCGTCTGAATGAGGGTTCGATCTCGGCGCGCGAGTCTCTGATCTTCGTGCGCGAGTGTTTGATCCCGGCGTACGAGTTTACGGCCTTCGTGCGCGAGGATTTGGCCTCGGCGCACGGGCCGCTGACCTCCGGGCACGAGGGTCTAGGGGCCTGTCAGGGGCCTGCCTGTGCGCCTGACGGCGGAACGCCGGGGGGCGCACTGCTATCGTTGGCGAGCCTTGGGACGCATCGCTACACGAGACTCCAGCATCCGCCGCGTTCTCTGGCGCTCTTTTTGCAACAACTCGGCATCGGGCAGCACGGTTCGGTAGTTGGCTGCCATGACCTTGGTGGGCAATCCAATTTCTCGGCGGACAGCTCGCTACCCGATTTTCGAGACGGCGTCTCGGAAATCTCGGGCCGCTGATAGGCGAAGAAAAAAACGCCGCATGTTCTCGAGGTTGTCCGCGCTGAAGCCGCGCCCGAACTGGGCGGTCAGGTCGGCCGACAGCCGTACAATCAACTGCTCGCCGCCGCAGTTGTAGAAGGCGTCCTGCTATTACTCATGCCACCACCTCTGTACTCCGTCGCCCGAGAATGTCTTTGAACGCATCGCGTGCGCCGGTTCGGCATAGGGCTGCGTTAGCAGCCCTCCGGTCGTTTAACTAGGGGTGATCGTCAGCCTGCCGTACTCGACCGTGATTTTGACCTTTCGCCACGGTTCGAATCCGGCATGCTCGATCCAACGTCCCGAGAGCTTTATCCATGGGTAATACTTCGGCGGCGCGTATTTGCGGAACTGGGTATCCCAGTAGGGACGATATCGTTGAGACTCCCGGACGGTCACGAATCTATCCGGGAAGGGATGTTGTGTCTTATGATTGGCGTCAGCCATGACTAACTCCTCTGGAGAGTTGGTTGTGGTCAGCGGGCCGTGGGTGCTCTAACACCTGCGGCCCGCGCTTCGTTTACCTCGCGCATTTCCTCCTGATGTGCGGGCTGCATTGAGGGGTTCGTGTTGTGTAACCATCCCCCATCGCGAGCTTGGGCGCAATCTGCCGTTTGGGTATCTGCACGTCTGATTTTGCGGGACCGAGTGCGCCGTGCCGCTAGGTCTATTTCGGATCACGAACAAGCTTTGACTTTTATCAGTCGGCCCGTCGCGCGCGCCGCTAGAATCGTTCGATCAAACGCGGCCGTGGCGTAGCGTGCTGACCATCCTTCGTGTCGATTTCTCTTGGGTGGTCGAACCTGAGAGATAGGACAACGAAAATGGTACTCAGCCCTCCATCATTCGGGGAACTGAAATATCGAGATTTGTATGAGTCGATCCAACGGGGGCTGTTGCAGCATGATCGGCTGTTGATGCTGGACACGCCACTCGGAAAAAATGCATTGGTTCCGCTGCGCGCGCGAGGTTCGGCCCGAATCGGCCGCAACTATACGTGGACCATCGATGCTGCATCGCTATGTGACGACACGGCGCTGCTGTCACTGATGCACCAGCCGGTCTCGCTCTGGATTCAGCAGATTACCGCTCCGTTCGGTATCCCGGTCTACGGCCCGATCCACGGGTTTGTGCATCGGGTTGCCTACCTTGGCGGGGATGGCAGTTTATCGACGTACCAGATTGAATTTTCGTCGGCGCTGGTCTTTCTCGACAAGACGAACAACGAGGAAGGCTGGCTCGAGAAAACATCATGCGAGATCGTCTCCGACATATTCAACCGGTATCCGCAACTGCGCGGGCAGTATCGTTTCGTTCTGTCGTCCGAACCGGAGACGCACTCATGGCGCAGGCAGAGCGAATCCGATCTGCACTTCGTGAATCGCCTGGCCGAGGCCGAGGGTTGGTATTTTTACTGGGTTCACGAGAATACCGGCGATGGAGAAGCGTCGCAGACGACGCTTGTCATCGTCGATCGGGTGGCCTCGCTGCCGGAAGCGAAACCGGTTGAATATGTGCGGGCGAACGGCGCTGACGAGCCGGACGGGATGGCCCATTGGGCCACCGTGCAGACGATGCAAAGCATGCGCTATATGTCGCGCGCTTTTGATTACAAGCGTCCTGGTTACTACGATCACCCGGCCGAGAGCACACTTGAATCGACCACCTATTGGATACCGTATCGGCGGCAGAGGATCGAGCAAGGTATTCCAGGCGTACCGATGACGGTGTACGAATCGACTGCTTATGGCTACCCGAACTCGGACAGCGGCGCGGCCCGCGCGATTCGCCGGGTGCAGGCATGGGACGCCCAGGCCAACCGGCATTTCGGGGTGGGCGGCGTGCGGTGGCTCGATGCGGGATTGAGGTTCGTGCTGAACAATCATCCCCGCCATCCGGATACCGATTCAAAAAACCGGGAATTCCTCGCAGTCGAGGCGCGCTGGTTCATCGAGAACAACGTGCCGATCGGTCGGCAGACGGTCGAGTTTCCGCACAGCCTTCGTGCGACGCTTGCCGAGCAACAGGCGATTCATCGCGAGCGATTCAAGACGCCGGGGCATGCGGCAGATGGTACGGCCGGATATTTTGTGCTGGAGGTGGAGGCGCAGTCCGCGACGGTGGAATACCGCAGCCCGTTCGAGCATCCGAAACCGATGATGTCAGCCGAGCATGCGCTCGTTGTGACCCCGAACGGCGCGCAAGCGTGGACGAACGAGCGAAATCAGGTGAGGGTGCAGTTCGCATGGGATCGCAAGAATCCGTCCGGCGCATTCAATTCTTCACCGTGGTTGTCGTCGTTCCAGTCCGACACGGGTAACGGCTATGGCTCAGTCCATGTGCCAAGGGCCGGGGATTGGGTCGTCGTCGATTACTGGAATGGGGATTGCGATAAGCCGTTCATTGCAGGGCGCATCAACGGAGGCACGACGCCGCCCCCGTTCCATTCGAATGCGCTGCAATCGGGCTTCAAGTCGAACGGCTTCGGCAAGACCGGTGCATTCAATGCATTCGTGCACGACGACGCAACGAATCAGGGCGGCACGCGTATCGTCAGCTATACCGGCAAATGCTATTCATCGCTCGCGCTGGGTTATCTGATCCGACAGAACGGAAACACGCGTGGCCGGTATCTCGGCGCCGGCTTCACGTTGCACGCGGACGAATACGGCGCAATGCGTGCCGGCAAGGGTCTTTCGATCAGCACGCATCCGAAAGCCTGCGACGACGAGCAGATGTGCGTGGACGAGGCGAGATCGAGATTGCAGCAGGCGGGGATGCTGGTCGAGTCGTTGTCGAGTGCGAGCACGACGGCGCAGGCGGAATCGCTGCAAGCCGGGCAGGACGCGCTAGATGGGCTATCAACGGACATCCGGCATCCGGTATCGGGCGAAACGTCGGGTGGCGTGACGGCGGGTGGTGGTACGGGCAGTGCGAATGGATTCGCACAACCGAACATTCTGGTTTCGACGCCGAAAGACGTTGCGCTGGTCGCAGACCGTTCGGCACATATCGTGGCTGACGGACACGCGAATATCGTCAGTCACGAGCACACCCACATCGCGACCGGCAAATCATTGTTCGTGGCAGCGGCGGAGAAGGTCAGCTTTTTCGCGCAGAAGCTCGGTGCGTTCTTCGTCACGGCGAAAGGCCCGATCAAAATATCGGCCAATACCGGTGATGTGGCCATTCATGCGGGGAAAACGGCCACCGTGAAGGCCAAGCGCATTGTGCTCGACGCCGATGAAATCATCGTCAAGGCCGGCGGTTCGTACACGAGATGGGTCGCAGCAGGCATTGAGGATGGCACGCAAGGCCCGCGGACGATCCGGTCGGCATCGTTCAGTCGTCAGGGGCCTGGTTCGGTTGCTCAGCACATGAACAGCCTGCCGCAGGCGAAATTCAACGACCCGTACGTGCTGCGCGATCGCATCACGGGCGAGGTGCTGAAGAACCATCCGTATGAGGTGGTGCGCGCCGATGGTACTCGCCTTAAAGGGATGACGAATGAGTTGGGCCACGTGGCCGAGCAGAAGAGCGAGGACGTTGAGGCGGTGATGCTGCGCGCGTTGCGGCCGGGTTCGAACGCGGGCGACGCATCGACGTGAACCATCTTGACCGATCCACAGACATTGCACGAGCCACGATGAGTGATAACCAGACGGATCATCAAAGCAGTTCACCGTTCGATGACGATGCCGAACAGGCGGTCGTACGGCAGACCGGACGCACGCATGCGGACGGATCGTCCTATGGGACATTCACGTTGACGCCGGCGAGCGACACGCGGCGCAAGGAACTGTTGTGCGACGTGCGTCCGATCATTCCGGTCATTTTTTTACCTGGAGTGATGGGTTCGCCGTTGGTGAATACGGAAACCGGTGACGAGATGTTTTTCGCGCCGAACACGGACGGCATGTTGGGGGATCTGGGTGCACTGCCAACGCTGCTTGGCATGTGGTTTAAGGGAGCGTCCACGCGAGAAAAGCAGTTCGACCCAACAGTGGCTGTGGTGACGCCTTTCGGGCCGGTCAGTGCCGGCAAGCATGACAAGGACGCCACGAAAGACCAGTACGTCGACGAGGCGGAAGCGCGTCGGCGGGGCTGGGGCTCTGTGTACCGGTCGAGCTACCAACCCGTTCTGGCATGGTTGCAGGAGCAACTGAACGAGCCGATGCACCTGGGGGAGCCCAAGGGGAAGTGGATCGAATCCGATCCCGACGGCGTGAAGTGGACGCTCAAGCCGGTGTTGGGCACCGAGCCGTCCGACTATGGGGCGATCGACGCTGGTGCGCAAGGCCGGGGGCAGGCGTTCACGAAAGATTCGGAGGTATTCCAGCACTTCATGAAATACCAGTACAGGGTGTATGCGATCGGATACAACTGGCTTCAATCGAATGAAAAGTCGGCGCAACAAGTGATCGAGGGCGCGGATTTCGAGGATAAGAAAACCGGCAAGTCGATGCGATTGATGGGGATCAAGGAGATCATCGCGGAGAACGATAGCGGCAAGGCGATCATCCTTACGCACTCGATGGGTGGATTGGTCGCGCGCATGGCGATCGCGATGCACGGGGCAGCGGGTCTATTGCACGGGGTGTTTCATAACGTCTTGCCGGCCACGGGCGCGCCGATCGCGGCGAAGCGGTTCCGTACCGGCGGCGGTAGCGAGGGCGGGTTGAACGGTTTCGTCAATGGAGCCCTGCTCGGGAGAGATGCGGGTGAGTTCGTGGCGGTAGCGGCGAATGCGCCGGGGACGCTGGAATTGCTGCCGATGCCGGATTACCACAACGGCGAGGCATGGTGGATCTTTGCGCGGCTCAATGGTCAACCGGTTCTGAAGTTGCCGCAGCAAGGCGATGTATACAACGAACTTTATATTAATCCGAAGTGGTATGGGTTAGTACCCGAGCAGTCGGCTTCGTTGCTCGATCCGGCCGGAATTGTGAAGGATCGCCTGGATAAAATGCCGCGAAAGAAGACGGTGTTTGATAATTTTGCGGAAACAATGAAGAATGTGGTATTTAATCAAAGTAAAATAAAAAATACATACCATGATAAAACATATATTGCCTATGGGGGTAGGGATTTGAAACCCAGAGGGATAACCACGTCGGGCGACAGCCACGGCAAACCGACGATCGAGAAAGGCAAGAAGCTGGCTGATCTTTTGGCGTGGGGCACGGTAGTCTGGAAGGGGAACGTGCCAGCGGACGTAACGGAGGAAGAACTGCGCGCCGCGCGGTTTTTGAGCGACAAGCACGGTGATACGCATACTGGGACGCTGCGCGTGCACTTGGACGCGCGCAACACTAGCATCGAATTCGAGGTTCAGAAAACGCCAATACTACCGCCTGGTAGCGATGCCCCCGATCCTGACAAGAACGGTATTGTGCCAGGCGATAGCACCGTGCCAGTCTGGTCGGCCGAAGCGCCCGCGCGTGGCGCCAATGGCGGTGCAGCCCCAGGCGTGCAAATGGTGTTTGACCAAGGAGGCTACGTGCATCAGGAAAGCTATAACCATCCATGGGTACGCTGGGCGTTACTCTACAGTATCGTGCAAATTGCACAGGATGCACCGGAGCCGAAATGCTGACACGAATTGGCCGATTGCTGTTTCTAGTGGCAGGCGTGGGTGCTTGTTCGATAACGTTTTCCGGGGAACCTACCATGACGAACCCTTTGTTGTCCAAGTCGCGCCCGTGGTGTATTGGCCGCTTCGTGTTCGATCGACCTGCGGCGAGCGAAATCACGAATCAGCGATATGAATTCCAAGGGGAGAAGCTGGAGACACAGTACAACGTACCGCCTGCCGTCTATCAAGCGAAGGTTGATGGACTGGAAAAAGAATATCGTACCAAACAACGTTTTAATCCTGTAAATTTGGAAGAAAAAACGGGGCATGCTTGGCTTGAGAAAGCGTTTTCCCCGACAAAAACCTCAAGAGTCCTTGTGTATCAGAGTGGCGTGGCAAAAACTGTCAAATTACCATTTGATACGGAAGGATATATTTACGAAAACAATACTCTCTTCCATACAACTGGCGGCATTGGATCGGCGGCAATTGGTCAGGTCGAAGATATTTATAACGGCATCTATCGCCGGATCAAAGCACGCGACAACTGGTCGGTGCCGACCGAATCGGGATTCTGCTTCGACGGAGGAATTGCCACTGGCTCGTCAACTTCTACCGAGGAGGTTAGTCAGTCCTTTGCGCTGATGCCGGGTCGGCCGGCGCTGCTGGTGATCCACATGCGCGATGCGGTCGACGCGGACCAGAAAGCACCGCTGACCAAGACCTTGCCCGAGCTGCGCGCGCAACTGGACCGAGTGTCGAGCGGCAGCTACCGCATATTGCGGCAGGGCAAGCGCACGGTGGCCGGGATGGACGCCGAGGAAGTGCTGTTCGCACTGAAAGAAGGCGAGATCACGTCGTATCGCTTCTATCTGCTCGCGCCGGGCGACCCAAGCACATTGGCGAAGCCACATACAGCCATTCAAATGGTGCTCGGCGCGAGCAGTCCCGATTTGAAGCCCGAGGAGGCAACATCGCCCGTCGATGAAGCGGGCGCGCTGCAAACGTGGGATACGCTGCTGAACAGCCTGCGCTTGCGGCCGGGCGCGGTGTAAGCGAGGACGACATGCGACGCTATGACATCGTGAAGGGTGACACGACGACAGCCGGCGGCCTCGTGCGGGCCGGTGATCGCAGCGACCACATCGGGGCCAGCGAGCAGGCGTACGAGCATGACCCGGTGTGGTGCCCAGTCTGCAAAACGACGGGCAAGATCCAATGCGCCGGCGCCCGGATTTCGAGCACCGGCCCCGATGGGCGCGAGGCCGCATTGAGCGACGATCTTTGCATCTGCCAGTGCTCACCGCCACCGAAACTCGTGGCGTCGCAGTCGGTGTCGTATATCGAGGTCTAAATCAGGGCAACGTGATGCTCAAGAAAGCGACAGGGATCGCGGTAAAGCCCCCTCACTGCCCCACCCGAAACTCGATCCTCCGATTCCTCGCTCTGCCATCCGTCGTATCGTTCGACGCGATCGGCTGATCCGGCCCGACGCCCGTCGTGGTCATCTGCTGCGGCGTGATCCCCTTCGTCACGAGATACCCCTTCACCGCATCCGCGCGCGCCTGGCTCAGTGCGATGTTCGACGCCCGGTTCCCCGAGTTGTCGGTATGCCCGATGATGTCGACGGTCCGGTTCGGCATCTTCACGAGCACGGCCGCCATCTGATCGAGAATCAGCTTCCCCTGCGGCGCCAGCGTCGCGCTCCCGGTCTCGAACTCGATCGTGCGATTCGCGAGCGTCTGGTCGAGCAGCCCCTGTTCCGAAGCCGACACCCGCAGCCCATTGCGAATCGTATAGGTCGGGTTCAGCGCATTCGCCATGTCGCTCGCGATCTGCTGACGCTGCGCTTCGTTGCCGACTTCGCCCTTCATGTCGATCTGCGTGCCGTCGATCTTCAACTGCCCCTTGCTGATCTGCTTCAGCGAAGGCCCGATCAGCTTCTGCACGTTCGTGCTCCAGTTCGGCGGCGTCGCGACGTCGCCGACCTCGATCTGGTCGACCACGTTCGTCGCGCCGTACGTGTCGCGCAGCTTCTGCAGCACCGCGGCCTTGGTCGCCTCGTCGGGCACCTTGCCGCCGGCGACGACCTGTCCCGGCGTCGCGTTCGCGGGCGCCGGCACGTCCGTCGCGGCGGCGCGCGCGGTGCCCTGCACGGCGGCACCCGGCGCGGCCGACGTGCCGACCGAAGCCGGCAGCGCCGCCGCGCGCATCGTCGCGCCGCCGTTGTCGACCGGCATCACCGTCGCGCCGCCGCCGTTGTCCGCAAAGCTCGCGCCGCACGCGGCGACGCCGGCGGCAAAGAGCGCGGCCGCCACCGCCCGGCGCACGAAATCCGAATCCCGACGCATCGCCTCAGCCTCCGATGAACGCTTCGCGGAACGCGTCGATCGCGACGCGCAGCGACAGTTGCGGTTGGTCGAGGTAGCTGACGAGCTTGCTGATCCCATGATCGTTTTGCGCATGTGCGTCGATCCACTCCGGATCGTCGATGTCGATGTTGTGAGCGGCGTAGGTCTGCGGATCGACGACGCTCAGGAGCGTCTTCGCCGACGCGCCGTTGAAGCCGATGATGAGCCGCTCGCGTTCGGCGATCGCGCCGATGAAGATCGCGAGCTCGAAATCGGCCTGCGCGACGAACGGCGCGATCAGCTCGAGCCAGAACGCGGCGACGAGGCTGCGATAGAACGGGTCGACCGGCAGCGGCAGCGTGAGGCCGCGCTCGATGTGCGACGAGCCGCTCTGCATCACCGGGCGCAGCAGCGAGCCGAGCGCGAGCATCGCGCCCTTGAGCCGCACCGGATGTCCGCTCGCGAGCAGCATCTGCTCGAGGCCGTACAGCGACTGGTGCTCGACGAAATCGGCGAACGTGCCGTCGTGCGAGTTGCCGGGGCCGCCGATGTCGATCGGCACCTGCGTGTCGCCGAGCGCCTGCAGCGCGCCGGGCGGCTCGGTCTCGCCGAGCAGCGGCGGCATCTGCGTGGCGACGCGCCCCCACAGCCGCGCGAACGCGAGCGGGCTGCGCGCGAGGAACGCGAGCGGGCGCTCGACTTCGAGCGCGGTCGCCGCGAGGAACGGGAAGCGCCGCTGCGACACGTCGCGGCTCGCCACCATGTGGCCGGCGATCGCGAGCCGGCTGCGCGAGCCGAGGAACGCGAAGTGCATTGGCCGCGCGTCCTCGTAGACGATCTTCCAGCGCGGATCCTCGGCGAGCAGCTCGAGCGCCTGCGCGATCCAGCGGTCGAGCGTCTGCAGTAGCTGCGGGTTGTGCGCGCTCTTCACGAAGTCGCCGCGCGACGGAATCTTGCCGAAGTAGGCGATTTGCGCCTGAACCGTTTGCGTCATTGCATCCCCTGTGCGTTCGATGCGGTGTTGGCCGCGACGGCGGCCGCGCCCGGCTGGGCGGCGGTTGCGTTGACCGCCGCCGCGCCCGCGCTCACGTCGGCGACCGACGACGGCAGCGTCGTCCCGAGCAGACCCTGCTGCTGCGGCGCGTTGCCGCTCGCGGTCGTCGGCTGCGACGTGCTGACGATGCGCATCGTCACCGACACGTTCACGCTGCCCTGCGTCCACGTCAGGTCGAACGTGCCGTCCGGGCGGCGCGTGCGCTTCGCCGAGTTGATCAGCTTCTCGAGGCCGTAGCGGCCCGGCTCGTTGACGAGCTGGAGCGTGCGGCCGTCGAAGGTCGTCGCCGTCAGCGTCGCGCCCGGCGCGCCCTGCGGGTTCGGCCACACGAAGTTCGCCCACTGCGGCGGCGTGTTGCGGTAGCGCAGTTGCTGGCCGTCGATCGCGATCGTGTACTCGGTCGTGCCGGTGCTCGGCTGCGGCAGGATCTGGAACACGGTCTGCGGCTCGGACGCACCGCCGCCCGCGCTGCCCGCCGCCGCGCCGCCCGACAGCGGCGCGACCCAGCGGCCGAAGCTGCCGGTGAAGTCCGGCGTCAGCGCGAGGCCCATGTCGCCCCACGTGCGGGCCGACAGCGTGTCGCCGCGGCGCACCGCGAGCGGCCCGAGCGTCGTGCCGACGAACTTCGCGATCGAGCCGTCCGGGCCGAACGTCTGCGCGATCTCGCTCGCGCCGGCCTCGACCTTCGCGCTCTGCGAGAACGGATACTTGTTCGCGAGCGACGTCTGGAACGGCTGGTAGACCTGCGCGTTCCACACCTTGTTCACCTCGGCGCTCGCCGGCTGGATCACGACTGCGAACGCCTGCATCAGCGGCCGCACGAGCAGCGGGCGCAGCGCCTTGCGTTGCGAATCGGTGAGGCCGGTCAGCATCTGCTCGTCGACGAACTTGAGCGAATCGGCGAGCTCGGAGCCGTTGCCGTCGAGCGTCTGCTGCATCAGCTGGCGCGCGCCGGGGCCCGGATCGCCCTGGTTCTTGATCGTGTTGAAGCGCGTGCGGACCTTCGACAGCGAATCCATGTAGCCGTTGAGCAGCGATCCGCCGTCGTGCTTCGACACGATCCGCGCGAGGCCGACGAACTCCTGGCCGATCGGGCCCATCGGCGCGTCGGGCGCCGGATTGCCGTTGATGTCGATGTTCGCGGCCTGGCCCGCCGGCGAGCGCGAGAACCAGCCCTTGACCCAGCTCACGATCCCCGACTGCGCCTTCTGCAGCGTCTGGCTCGCGAGCGACGGGTTGTCCCACGACGTCTGGTCGTACGCGGTCTCGAGCACTTTGCGGATCGGCGAATCCTGCGGATCGCCGAGGCGGTTCATCCCGTCGACCGCCTGCCCGAAGCTCGTGAAGCCTTGCACGGTGATGCCCTGCATGAACTTCTGCCAGTGCTGCGCGTAGTCGGTCTTGTACATCGCGACGAGCGTCTTCTGGATCTGCTCGGGGCTGCCCTCGAGCGTCAGGTCGTCCTGCGTCGACGTGTTCAGCACCCAGTCCTTCGCCTGCAGCTCCTTCGTCGCGGCATCGCGGATCGCGGGCTGCACGTACTGGAACCACGCGTCGCGCGTGAACGTGCCCGGAATCGCGTAGCTGCCGGCGATCAGGCTCGCGTTGCCGTCGCCGACGATGCGCGCGACCGTCATCGGCGCGAAGCGCGTCGACGCGCGCGCCTTGATCTCTTCATAGACGCGCTGGCGCGCCGGCATCCCGCGCACGACGTGGCGCAGGTTCTCGCGGGTCTGGTCGACGAGCGCGAGGTTCGCGTCGATCATCGGCCAGTCGTTGTCCGACACGCGCGACAGATAGAACGTGATCATCCGCTCGGCGCTCTTGATCATCTCGTCGCGCGGCATGTTGCCGCGATTCGTCTCGAGCCAGCCACGCCAGAAGCGCGCGATCTGGTCGGTCAGGTGCGCCTGCTCGACATGTCGCTTGTCGGACAGCATCAGGTAGGTCTTCAGCGCGTTGTATGCATCCTGGACGTTGGTCGGCGACGCGTCGCTGTAGAGCCCGCCCTGCGGCGCCGCGGCGGCGGCCGCCGCGATCGGCGAGCCCGCCGTGGCCACCGTGCCGGCCGCGCCCGGCGCGGCGTTCGTCGAGACCGGGATCGTGCCCGCCTGCGCGGCGTCGGCCTGCGCGGCGCCCGCTTGCACGGCGCCGGATTCGGGCGCGTGCGTCATCGGCGCGAGCTGGTCCGGATGCGCGTTCACGTCCTTCAGGAACGACGCGAGGTTGTCCGCGACCGGGGCCAGCATGATCTGGCGCACGCCGTTGTAGTACTCGGTCAGCAGATGCTGCTCGAGGCGGTTGCCCTGGTAGAGCCCGAGCGACACGGACAGCGGCTTGTCGCGCCGGAACTGCTCGAGCTGCTCGATGCGGTCTTCCAGGATGTCCATCGCCTGCAGCCGCGACTGCAGATCGTTGCGGTTCTGCTCGAGGCGCGTGATGTTGTCGAGGTCGGCCTGCACGTTCGACACGAGCTGCTGGTTGCCGATCGTCGACCAGGTCCAGCCGCCGAGCGCGAGCGCGAGCGCGGCGACGAAGCCGAAGAACGTCGCGTAGCGCAGCCGCGTCTTCGTCGGGCTCGCGAACTGGCGCACGGTCTGGCGATCCGCGAAGATCACCTTCGAGAACAGGTCGCGCAGGAAGAAGCCGTTCTTCGAGAACGTGCTCGCCGGCTTCGGCAGATCGTTCGCGTTCAGCCCGAAGCGGTGCGCGATGCGCTGCGCGGCCGTGCTGTTCGTCTCGCCTTCCTGCAGCGCGCTCGTGAAGTAGAAGCCGCGGAAGATCGGCTTGTGCTGGAACGGGTTGGTCTCGAACAGCGTCGCGAGGAACGCGCGCAGCGTGGGCTTGATCGTCGAGAACTCGAGCGGGAAGCTGAGCTGCCCCGGCGACAGCAGGTTGCCGCGCGACAGCGAAAGCTGCGCGACGCTGATTTCCTTCAGGCCTTCGTAGAGCTCCTCGAAGCGCTCGTCGAACAGCGCGACGACGTCGCGCTTCTCGTCGGGCTCGTACGGCAGCGTCGCGCCCCACACGCGGTCGTATTCGTGCTTGTCGCTGCTGCTGAAGAATTCGGTGAAGCCGGTGATCAGGTCGGCCTTCGTGAACATCACGTAGACGGGCGCGAACACCTCGAGCTTTTCGGTGAGCTCCTGCACGCGCTGGCGCAGGTTCTTCGCGAGATTGATCGCGAACTCGGGGCGGTTGCCGGTCAGCTCGGCGATGCTCGCGATCACGACGATCCCGTTGATCGGCGCCTTCGGACGGTAGCGCTTCAGCAGGCCGAGGAAGCCGAGCCATTCGGAGCGGTCCTCCTCGTGCACCGAGTAGCGGCCGGCGGTGTCGAGCAGAATCCCCTCGGTCGTGAAGAACCAGTCGCAGTTGCGCGTGCCGCCGATCCCGTGCACCACCGCGTTGTTCTTTTCCGCGAACGGGAACTGCAGGCCGGAATTGAGCACCGCGCTGCTCTTGCCGGCCGCCGGGTTGCCGATCACGATGTACCACGGCAGCTCGTACAGCGCGGAGCCGCCGGATACCTGGCCGATCTTCGACGTCTTGATCGTCTTCACCGCATCGGTGAGCCGCGTGCGGAGCTGGTCGAGGTCGGCGGACTTCGTCGAGCCGGCGGGCACAGTGGCGGCCACGGCGGCCGGCGCGACCTTGCCGGTCTCGGCCTGCTCCTCGAGCACCTCGCCGAGCTGGCGGTTCGCGCGCTTCACGTGCCAGCGCCGCAGCAGCGCGGCGCCGAGCCACAGCACGAGGACCGCCGCGAACGCGACGACGGCCCAGATGAACGGTAACTGCAGCGCATCGGCCGCGATGAAGAGGATCGCCGCGAGCGCGACGATCCCGACGATCGAGAGCGTGCGGGGCTGGGTCAGCACGTTGAGGAGGCGTTGCATAGGACGGTCAGGTTCCGGTGCGATGTCGTTGGAGCGGCGCGTGCGCGTCGAGCGGCAAGCGTGACGCCGCGATGTGTCGGCGTGCGGTCAGTCGAGCCGTCAAGCGGGTGAAAAGCGGCGAGCGCATCAATGCGCCCGCGACGTCGAATGCGGCGCGCGCAATGGCAATAATGAAAGGCTGTCGTGAGATTTAAAACGCGCCCGGCCGGCCGAAAATGCGCGCGGCGTGAAAGCGCCCGGCGGGGATACGCCGCGCCGGAATGCGTTGCCGATGTCGTTTTCTGCCGGGATATTCGTCAGTCCCATGCCGCCCTCATTGCATTATTTACTGTTCGGCCGTCGGGGTTGCGCCACGTCCCAGTTTGAAACCGGGTTTGTGATATTCGACGTGACCGAGGTCTCTCAATTTCCAGCGGCCGCCCCAGGTCAGCCCGACCTGTTCCGCGACTTGCCCGTACAGCTGATAACCCCGCATGGCCCAAGGATCTTTTTCGCTAATGACCAGCTTGCCGTCGCGCAAAAACGCGTTGTCGGCCGCCAGCCCGTATTGGTGGTAGCTCTGGAACGCCGCCGCATTGGTGACGCTGCCGCCCATTTGCGCGAGACGGTTTTGCCGTTCCGGGCTTCGATAACCTTCCAGAAGCGCCATGTCATAACCGTACTGCTCATGCATGATCTTGTAGACGAGCAGCAGGCGCGTGCGGAAATCCGGATCGAGCAGATTCCAGTCGCGGCTCGCGTCCTTCAGCGCGGGCCGCACCTGCTCGACTTCCCGGGTGGCAAAGACTTCCGGCGGCAGCGGCGCGGGCGGCACGAGCTGCTCGCCCTGCAGCAGGGCGGCGATTTTCTCGTCAGGCACGCGGGCCGTGTCGTCGTATTGAAATAATTGCCTGCCGCGCAATGCAATCGCGACCAATGGAGGCGTCGCAAGAATACCCGCGGAGACCATAATCAGCAAGCGTCGCCTGATCAGTAAATCTTGCGCGTCGCTTATCGCATTTCTGGAAAATGTTGCCGATTTAACAATCTGACTGCGCGTGCGCGCGGCGCGATTCGATGCGCGGCGCGTAAGGCGGCCGTGAAACCGGGCGGCGGACTCCATTACCGTTGCGCGCACGCCCGGTAATAGCAGCATCGCGGCTGCCGCGACCGCGACGGCGAAATAGGCGACGAGTGCAACGGCAATCAAGGAAAACCTCGGAATATGGAATCGATTGTGTTTTGCAATGCTTACTCTTAGAATCAGGCCTGCTCGCGGGCCGGGCTATATTATCGCGGCGAATTAAACCAGGATTCAATGAGAGCTGAATGAGTGCGCCGGAAAATTCAAATTCGAAAACTCCGCCAAGCCTGTTGTCCGACGTCAAACAGCAGGCAGGCGGTGCGCAACCCGCGCGAATTCTCGCCAATCTCGAAGGGCGCGTAACGCCACCCGCGGAAGCGCCGCGCCGGTCGAAGGCGCCGCTTGCGGCCGTGATCGCGCTCGTCGCGGTCGCCGCCGGCGGCTGGGGCGTGTGGCAGTGGCAACAGCAGGCGGACGAGCATCCGGCGGCGGTCGCCGCCGCGTCCGCGCAGCCGGCCGCGAAGGCCGGCGCCGTGAGCGGAGGTGCCGTGCAGGTCGCGCAGAATGCGGCGTCCGCGGCGTCCGCGCCGCAACCGGCGACGATCGTCAACGACGAGAGCGCGGCGAAGGCCGCCGGCGCATCGGGCGCGGACGAGAATCGCCTGTCGCGCGCACTCGCGAGCGGCGCGGTCGACGAGCCGGGCTCGGCGCCCGCCGCAGCCGCACCTGCCGCAGCCGCACCTGCCGCAGCCGCGCCGGCCGCGGTTGCGAAGGCCGAGACGGCGAAGGGCGGCACGAAGCTCGCCGCGCGCGGCAAGGCGGAGACGAAAGCCGACGCCGCCCGCGCGAAGGCCGACGCGGCCCGCAAGCACCGGACGCAGCAGCTCGAGCTCGCGCAGGCGAAGAAGCGTCATGACGCGAGCGCGCGGCAGCCGGGCGCGAAGGACGATCCGGATGCGGACCTGCTCGAAGCGCTCGTCGCGCGCACCCGGCCGGCCGATGCGAAGAGCCGCGCGGTGCCGGTATCGGCGAAGGCCGCCGGCACGACCCTCGCTGCGCGCGTGAAGGATTGCGGGACGCGCGGTTTCTTCGAGGATCAGCTGTGCCGCTGGCGCGTGTGCGACGGCCACTGGGGCACGGACCCCGCGTGCCCGGCCACGCAGCAGCACTCGCCGCAACAGCAGTGACGCCGTTGCGCCGGGCCGCCTTCGGGCGGCGCGGCGCCCCGTCTCCCGCCTTCTCCTTATTTCCTCGTCTCCCCGGTTGAAGATCGTGCGCGGCGCCGTTCGGCCCGCGCCATGCGCCGACGCCCCGCTTTGCCGCGCCGCTCAAAGCGCGGTAAGGTGTCGTCCGCGCGGCGCGTGTGCCGCGTTCTCCGTCAACCGTTCAGGGCTCGCGTGACCGACTTCCCCGTTTTCCACTGGACCGACGCCGCCGGCGCCGATCATGCGGTGCGCTGGCGCTCCGAAGCCGGCGTCGCGCCGCCGAAGCGCGCGGTGCCCGCCGACGACCGGATCAGCGCCGACACCGCGTATCGCCTCGCGAGCGAGGGCACCGCGCTCGTCTGGCAGGGCGATTTCCAGAACGCGCGCCAGCTCGTGCAGGCGCTCGCGCGCCGCGTCGACCGCCGGCCGAAGAAATCGAAGGACGCATCCGGCGTCGACGCGTTCAACCTGCACCGCCTCGCGCAGTCGCAGCGCGCGCGCACGCTCGGCATGCTGCTGATTCCGCTCGACGCCGATTACGCGATTGCGCTGCGCCGCGCGCCCGACGTGCGCGCCGCGTGCGAAGAGGCGTACGGCCCGGGCGGCGAAGCGTCGGTCGTGTCGCTGCGCGAGCTGCTCGGGCTCGTCGGCGCGCACGAATGGCGCAAGAAGGGTGTGCCGATCCCGGCACTCGGCGGCGCGTCGATCCATCCGCATTACGGCGTGTTCTCGCCGGTGCGCGGCGAATACATCGAGCTCGTCGCGCGCGCGCCATTGCCTGCCGGAACGCTCGGCACGGTCGACTCGCTCGCGTTCGACGTCGGCACCGGCACCGGCGTGCTCGCGGCGGTGCTCGCGTCGCGCGGCGTGAAGCGCGTCGTCGCGACCGACCAGGATCCGCGCGCGCTCGCGTGTGCGCGAGAGAACCTCGAGCGGCTCGGTTACGCGGCGCAGGTCGACGTCGTCGACGCCGATCTGTTTCCGGACGGCCGCGCGCCGCTCGTCGTCTGCAATCCACCGTGGGTGCCGGCGCGGCCGAGTTCGCCGATCGAGTACGCGGTCTACGATCCCGACAGCCGGATGCTGCGCGGCTTCCTCGCGGGGCTCGCCGCGCATCTGGCGCCGGGCGGCGAGGGCTGGCTGATCCTGTCCGATTTCGCCGAGCATCTCGGGCTGCGCACGCGCGACGCGCTGCTGAAGCTGATCGACGATGCGGGCCTCGTCGTGCTCGGCCGCGACGACATCCGGCCCGCGCATCCGAAGGCGTCCGACGCGACCGATCCGCTGCACCAGGCGCGGCGCGCCGAAGTGACGTCGCTGTGGCGGCTCGGGGCGCGCGGCTGACCGCGCGTTTCGGTAAACTGGCGCCATTCCCACGTTTTTTCGTCGCGGGGCCGCGCGCATCGACCGCGCGCGGCCCGGCGGCGCCTCACGATGTCGACCAAGACCTACGAAATCCGCCCCGAACAGTCGCTCGAGCTGCTGAAGGAGCTGCACATCCTCACGCGCGACGGCAAGATGAACCAGGACAGCCGCCGCAAGCTGAAGCAGGTCTACCACCTGTATCAGTTCATCGAGCCGCTGCTCGCGAGCGTGCACGCGGAGCAGGGCGGCGTGACGCTCGTCGATCACGGCGCGGGCAAGTCGTATCTCGGCTTCATCCTGTATGACCTGTTCTTCAAGCAGCAGCCGTCGGCTACTTCGCATATCTACGGGATCGAGACGCGCGAGGAACTCGTCGCGCGCTCGGCCGGGCTCGCCGCGCGTCTCGGCTTCGCCGGGATGTCATTCCTGAACCTGTCGGTCGCCGATTCGATCACGTCGCCGACGCTGCCGGAGACGGTCGACGTCGTCACCGCGCTTCATGCGTGCGACACCGCGACCGACGATGCGATCCGCTTCGCGCTCGCGAAGCGCGCGCGCCATATCGTGCTCGTGCCGTGCTGCCAGGCGGAGGTCGCGGGCGTGCTGCGCCGGAACAAGGGCAAATCGCTCGCGAGCGCGCTGACCGAGGTGTGGCGGCATCCGCTGCACACGCGCGAGTTCGGCAGCCAGATCACGAACGTGCTGCGCTGCCTGCAGCTCGAGGCGCACGGCTATCAGGTCAGCGTGACCGAGCTCGTCGGCTGGGAGCATTCGATGAAGAACGAGCTGATCGTCGCGCAGTACAAGAATCTGCCGCGCGCACGGCCGAGCGAGCGGCTGAACGAAATCCTCGCGATGTTCGGGCTCGCGGAACTGCACGAGCGGTTCTTCGTGCCGGGCGGTGCGCAGGCGGCCGATGCGCCGGCTGCGCCGGTCGCCGATTGACGGCTCGGGGCGCGCGCCGGCCGGCCTGATCGGCTATGCCTGGCCGGCCGTATCTAGCCGGCCGTATCTAGCCGGCTGCACCTAGCCGGCCGCACCTATACTTCGTCACCCGGACGATTCATCCACTCACGAAAGCCGTCGTGCCCGAGGCGGCGCAGCGTGTCCTGATTCCGCTCATAGATGTCGGACGCGTCCGGGAACGCATCGACCGCGCGCGCGATGCTGTCCTCGCGCAGCAGATGCAGGATCGGATACGGCGCCCGGTTCGTATAGTTCTCGATGTCGTCGGGCGCCGTGCCGTCGAACTGGTACCGCGGATGGAAGCTCGCGATCTGCAGCACGCCTTCGAGCCCGAGCTGCCGCACGAGCCCGTCCGCAAAGAACAGCGCGTCGTTGTAATCGAGAAAATCCGCGAGCGCGTTCGGCAGAATCAGCAGCGTCGTGTCGATCCGCTGCGGATCGGCGGCGTTGAGCAGCCGTAGCTCGGCTTCGAGAGCGGCGAGCGCATCTTCGAGCGTTGTCGCGTCGCTGATCGCGTAGCGCACCTGATCCTTCACGTAGACGCTCTTCGCGAACGGGCACAGATTGAGCCCGATCACCGCGCGCGCGAGCCAGTGCCGGGTGGTGGCGAGGATGTCGTCGTGCGAGGCGGGGGGCGTGTCGGACATGGCGGAGCGAATGCGGAAAAATTGGGGGAGGAAAGACGAAAGGCGGCGAGCGCGCGGCCGCCGCTTCACGCGCAGGCCGCGTCGACGAGCTGCCGGACGAGCGCCGGCGCGGTGCCGATCGGCGTCGCGCCGTGCCGGTAAGTCTGGCTCGCCGCGTAGATGCCTTCGATCACGAGCGCGAGCGAATCGGCGAGCATCTGTGGATCTCGCGCGTGGGCGCCATGGGCGAGCTCGACGAGCCGTGCCATCAGCCGCGCCTTGTTCTGCGCGACGCGCTCGCGCGCCGGGTGCGACGCGTCCGGAAACTCCGTCGCGACGTTCACGAACGGGCAGCCGCGATAGTCCTTCTGCGTCGCGCGCTCGGCGAGATCGACGAAATACTGGGTCAGCTGCGCCTTCGGATCGCCCGGATGCTTCGCGACGCTCGCGTCGAAGCGCTCGAAGAAGCACGCATCCATCCGATCCAGATACGCGAGGATCAGGTCGTCCTTCGACGAGAACTGCCGATACAGGCTCATCTTGTTGACGCCCGCGAGCTCGACGACGGCCTCGACGCCGACCGCGCGCACGCCTTCCCGATAAAACAGCTCCTCGGCGGCGCGCAGCAGATGCTCTTGCGCGGTCGCGCCCGCGATCGGTCGTCGCGCGCGGCGCGGCGCGGGTTTGACGGCCTCGATGCCGGACATATTGCCCTCGACGACGAAATGGATTGCTTGACATGTTACCGATTGGTCACTACGATCGCAACACAATTGTGACCGGTCGGTAACAATGCGGCCGATTCGAAGATCGACGAATGCCAAGCGTCAGCCCGGGCCGGCCGATGCGGTGTGCGGCGCGGGCGGCCTCCCTGGAGAACACGACATGAACTGGGCAGTGCAACGAATCGGCGGGCGCTTCCACTACGGATGGCTCGCCGCGGCGGTGGTTTTTCTGATCCTGCTGGCCGCGGCCGGCACGCGGGCGACGCCGAGCGTGCTGATGGTGCCGCTCGAGCACGAGCTCGGCTGGAGCCGCGCGGCGATCTCGCTCGCGATCTCGGTGAACATCGCGCTGTATGGGCTGACCGGACCGTTCGCGGCCGCCGCGATGCAGCGTTTCGGGCTGAGGCCGACGATCCTGACCGCGCTCGCGACGATGTGCGCGGGCGTCGCGTTGTCGTCGATGATGACCGCGAGCTGGCAGATGGTGCTGATCTGGGGCGTGCTGGTCGGCAGCTCGACGGGCGTCGTCGCGCTGACGCTGTCCGCGACGTTCGTCACGCGCTGGTTCCACGCGCGGCGCGGCCTCGTGATGGGCATCCTGACCGCGAGCAGCGCAACCGGCCAGCTCGTGTTCCTGCCGATGCTTGCGGCGATCGCGCAGCGGCACGGCTGGAAGCCGGTCGTGCTCGTCGTCGCGCTCGCGGCGGCGATCGTGATTCCGCTCGTCGCGCTGCTGCTGCCCGAGCGTCCGGCGGACGTGCAACTACGCCCGTACGGCGAGCCGGCCGGCGCGTCGCCCGCCGCCGACACGACGCAGGAGAACCCGCTGAAGGTCGCGCTGCGCACGCTGGTGCGCGCGAGCCGCGTGCGCGATTTCTGGCTGCTGTTCTTCAGCTTCTTCATCTGCGGCGCGAGCACGAACGGCTACATCGGCACGCACCTGATCGCGATGTGCAGCGATTACGGGATGACCGAAGTGCAGGGCGCGTCGCTGCTCGCCGCGATGGGCGTGTTCGATCTGTTCGGCACGACGATGTCCGGCTGGCTGTCGGACCGCTACGACAGCCGCGTGCTGCTGTTCTGGTACTACGGGCTGCGCGGACTGTCGCTGATCTACCTGCCGCACGCGTTCGGCATCGACTTCTTCGGGCTGCCGCTGTTCGCGATGTTCTACGGCCTCGACTGGATCGCGACCGTGCCGCCGACCGTGCGGCTCGCGACCGACGTGTTCGGCAAGGCGGCCGCGCCGGTCGTGTTCGGCTGGATCGTCGCGGGCCATCAGCTTGGCGCGGCGTTCGCGGCGCTCGGCGCCGGCATGCTGCGCGCGAGCCTCGGCACGTACACGGTCGCGTCGATGATCTCCGGCGGGCTGTGCATCGCCGGTTCGCTGATCGTGCTGCGGATCAATCGCGGGCCCGCGCGCGTCGCGCCGCCGCAGGCGCTTTGACGATGCGCTGACGGCGGCCGGGGCCGGGGTGGCGTGCTCCGGCTTCGCGCGCGGCGCAATCCGGCAAGCGCGCCGTCGAGCAGGTATCCTTGCGGTTCGTCGGGCGTTCGCGCCCCTTCATCGATGTCAGCGAGGATTCGCATGTCCGTCAAACCTGCTCCCACCACTGTTTCGATCCATGAACTGATCGCGGGCCGCTGGAGCCCGCGCGCGTATTCGAACGCGCCGATCGACGCCGCGCATCTGCACGCGGTGCTCGAGGCGGCGCGCTGGGCGCCGTCCGCGTACAACGCGCAGCCGTGGCGCTTCATCGTGTTCGACCGCACGCGGGACGAAGAGGCATTCAAGCGCGCGTTCGCGACGCTCGTGCCGTTCAATCAGGGCTGGAACGCGCCGGCGCCGGTGCTGATCGCGGTGACCGCGCACACGCTGAACGCGAAGGGCGAGCCCGCGCCGACCGCGCTGTACGACGCGGGCGCCGCCGCGATGTCGCTCGTGCTGCAGGCGCACGCGCTCGGCCTCGCCGCGCACCAGATGAGCGGTTTCGACCCGAAGGCGTTCCGCGACGCGTTCAGGATTCCGGCCGACGTCGAGATTCCGGCACTGATTTCGCTCGGCCACTACGGCGACGCGGACAAGCTCGATCCGGTGCTGCGCGATCGCGAGAAGGCGCCGCGCACGCGTCATCCGCTCGGCGAGGTCGTGTACGCGGGCGCGTGGAAGAACGGCTACTCGGCGGCCGCCTGACAGCCGGCGGCCGGCGCGCGCATGCCGCGCGGCCGGACGCGCATTTGGCTGAACATTTGCCTGCGCATTCGGCTGCGCATTGGACTGTGATATGACCCCATCGAGCCCGCCCATCCGCGACCGCTTGCGCCGGTTGTGATCGCGCGGGCTTCGTGATACAAAGCCGGTCCCTTCCGTTTTCGCGCCGGCCAGGCGGTTCCTGCGATGACTTTCTGCGCGATCGATTTCGGCACGTCCAATTCCGCGGTGGCGCTGCCGCACGGCGAGCGCATGCGGCTCGCGCCCGTCGAGGGCGATCACCTGACGCTGCCCACCGCGATTTTCTTCAACAACGACGAGAACACGCGCGAATACGGCCGCGCGGCGCTCGCGTCGTACATCGACGGCTTCGACGGCCGGCTGATGCGCTCGATGAAGAGCATTCTCGGCTCGCCGCTCGCGGAGACGACGACCGATCTCGGCGACGGCACCGGAATCGCGTACACCGACGTGATCGCGCAGTTCCTGCGGCACCTGAAGCAGAAGGCCGAGACGTGCGCGGGCGCGCCGATCGGCCGGGCGGTGCTCGGCCGCCCGGTGTTTTTCGTCGACGACGATCCGCGCGCCGACCAGCTCGCCGAAACGCAGCTCGAGGCCGCCGCGCGGTCGGTCGGCTTCACCGACGTGCATTTCCAGTACGAGCCGATCGCGGCCGCGTTCGACTACGAGTCGCGCCAGACCGACGAGCGGCTCGTGCTCGTCGCGGACATCGGCGGCGGCACGTCCGATTTCTCGCTCGTGCGCGTCGGCCCGCAGCGGATGCGCGAGCTGTCGCGCAAGGGCGACGTGCTCGCGCATCACGGCGTGCACGTCGCCGGCACGGATTACGACCGGCGCGTCGAGCTGTCGTCGATCATGCCCGCATTCGGCTATCGCGCGCTCGATCCGGAAGGCCGCGAGTTGCCGAACCGGATCTACTTCGATCTCGCGACCTGGCACCTGATCAACACCGTCTACACGCCGAAGCGGCTCGGCGAGCTGAAGCTGATGCGGCATCTGTACGTCGACGCGCGGCAATTCGAGCGGCTGTTGAGTGTCGTCGAGCAGCGTTTCGGGCATGCGCTGATGGCGCGCGCGGAGGAGGCGAAGATCGGCGTCGCGGCGGGCGGGCAGACGCTGATCGACCTGAACGACGTCGAGGAGGATCTGCAGCTCGCGTTCGACGCGGCCCAGCTGATCGAGGCGAGTGTCGACGACACCGCGCGGATCGTCGACGCGGCGCGCGAGACGGTGCGGCTCGCGGGCATCGCGCCGCGCGAGGTCGGCGCGCTGTATTTCACCGGCGGCTCGACCGGGCTCGCGTTCCTGTCGGGCGCGCTCGCGGATGCGTTTCCGGATGCGCAGCCGGTATTCGGCGATCGGCTCGCGAGCGTCGCGACCGGGCTCGGGATTCACGCGCAGCGACTGTTCGGCTGAGCGCGCGCAGGTCATTAATCGGAATAATCGGGCAATTGGGTATCCGGGTATCCGGATATCGAGCCCGAAAAAAGAAAAACCCCGCCGAGGCGGGGTTTTTCCATCAGACGAAACCGTGCGCTGGAATTACAGCGGGCGGATGTTCGCGGCTTGCAGACCCTTCGGGCCCGTCTTGACGTCGAACTCGACCTTCTGGTTTTCCTGCAGCGTCTTGAAACCTTCGACACGGATTTCAGAGAAGTGCGCGAACAGATCGTCGCCGCCGCCTTCCGGGGTGATGAAGCCGAAGCCCTTTGCGTCATTGAACCACTTGACGGTACCGGTTGCCATGTTACTTGTTCCTAAAAAAAATAAAACGGGCCAAAGCCCAAGGGTGCATGAAAATCAAGGAAGGGGTAATAGGGACCAACCGGAGTACCGTTGATGGGCGAACTACGAAAGACCACTTCACTCGCCGCTTGAAATCCTGCGCCAGTCTTTATACGGCGAAAGCCTGGGCCGGTCAACCGGATTTCTTTCAATTCAGGGTTATTGCCGAGCCTTTCACTTACAAGCCTTGCAGCGAGCGCCAATTTTTTGTAGGGGGAGAACAATTTCGCCGCCAATCCCGAAGGTCAAACGTTAAACTACGCGCCGCGCGGACTGGCTGCCCCGATCGGGTGGTCAGTCCCCCCAAGAACGCATGCGTGGTGCCATTCGAGCCGATCCCGAATGGCGGGCCGACCCTGCTTTTTGAGACACAGGAGAAGATGTGAACAGTTCTATTCAACGGAACATCGGTCCGATGGCCCTGATGCTGACCGGGCTCGGTTCGATTATCGGTTCGGGCTGGTTGTTCGGAGCCTGGAAGGCCGCCAAGATCGCCGGTCCGGCCGCGATCTGCGCGTGGATCATCGGGGCCGTCGTGATTCTCGCGATCGCGCTCACCTATGCCGAGCTCGGCGCGATGTTCCCCGAGTCCGGCGGCATGGTCCGCTATGCGCGCTACTCGCACGGCTCGCTCGTCGGCTTCATCAGCGCGTGGGCGAACTGGATCGCGATCGTGTCGGTGATCCCGATCGAAGCGGAAGCGTCGATCCAGTACATGAGCACCTGGCCCTACCCGTGGGCGCACGCGCTGTTCGTGAACGGATCGCTGACGACACCCGGGCTGCTGCTGTCCGCCGTGCTCGTCGTCATCTACTTCATGCTGAACTACTGGGGCGTCGCGCTGTTCGCGCGCGCCAACACGACGATCACGGTCTTCAAGTTCCTGATCCCGGGCCTGACGATCCTCGGCCTGATGCTGACGAGCTTCCACCCCGGGAACCTCGGCACCGCGACGAGCGAGACCTTCGCGCCGTACGGCTGGTCGGCGGTGCTGACCGCGGTCGCGACGAGCGGCATCGTGTTCGCGTTCAACGGCTTCCAGAGCCCGGTGAACCTCGCGGGCGAGGCGCGCAATCCGACGAAGAGCGTGCCGTTCGCGGTGATCACGTCGATCCTGATCGCGCTGGTGATCTACGTGCTGCTGCAGACGGCGTACATCGGCGCGGTGAATCCGGCCGACGTCGCGCGCGGCTGGAAGATGTTCGACTTCAAGTCGCCGTTCGCCGAGCTCGCGATCGCGCTGAACCTGAACTGGCTCGCGTTCCTGCTGTACGTCGACGCGTTCATCAGCCCGAGCGGCACCGGCACCACGTACATGGCGACGACGACCCGGATGATCTACGCGATGGAGCGCAACAACACGATGCCGAAGTTCTTCGGCAACGTGCACCCGATCTACGGCGTGCCGCGCCAGGCGATGTGGTTCAACCTGCTCGTGTCGTTCATCTTCCTGTTCTTCTTCCGTGGCTGGAGCTCGCTCGCGGCGGTGATCTCGGTCGCGACCGTGATCTCGTACCTGACGGGCCCGATCAGCCTGATGGCGCTGCGCCGCACGGCGACCGACCTCGATCGTCCGCTGTCGATTCCCGGAATGAAGCTGATCGCGCCGTTCGCGTTCGTCTGCGCGTCGCTGATCCTGTATTGGGCGAAGTGGCCGCTGACGGGCGAGATCATCCTGCTGATGATCGTCGCGCTGCCGGTCTACTTCTACTTCCAGGGCAAGGCAGGCTGGGGCGGCTGGGGCGAGGACCTGAAGGCCGCGTGGTGGCTCGTCGCGTATCTGCCGGTGATGGCGGTGCTGTCGCTGATCGGCAGCAAGCAGTTCGGCGGCGCGGGCGTGCTGCCGTACGGCTGGGACATGGTTATCGTCGCGGTGATCGCACTCGGGTTCTACTTCTGGGGCGCTAACAGCGGCTACCGGACGCAGTATCTCGACGAGCGTGAAACGCACGACGAGATCCTCGAAGGGATCGGCGCCTGACGCCGCGCGCTTCGCCCGTCGCCGATCGGCGGCGGCAGGCGAGGCGGCAAGGAAGTGGCAAAACAGAAAGCCCGCTCGAGCTTCGGCTCGGCGGGCTTTCTGTTTTTCGGGGCGCTCGGGACGCGCGGGGCGCGCCGCGCTCGCTCAGGCCGCGCGGTCGAACACGTAGTTCGTCATCGCGAGCATGCGCTGGTAGGTGCCGAGCGACTGGATGCCGAGCCGGTAATCGTCGTCGGCCGCGCCGAGCGCCGCGAAGACCGGCAGCAGATGCTCGTCGGTCGGGTGCATCAGCACCGCGTGCGGCGCCTGTCGGCGGTAGTCGAGCAGCGCGTCGACGTCGCGCGCGGCGAGCTTCTCTTCAAACCAGTCGGTGAATTCGGTCACGCGCGGATCGGCGTCTTCCGGCGCCGCGTCGAAATCGGCCGCGCGCAGGTTGTGCGTGATCTGGCCCGAGCCGATCACCATCACGCCGTCGTCGCGGAGCGGCCGTAGCGCGCGGCCGAGCTGAAAGTGGTGCGCGGCGTCCGCGCGCGGCTGGATCGACAACTGCGCGACCGGCACGTCGGCGCCCGGGAACATCAGCAGCATCGGCACCCACGCGCCGTGGTCGAGGCCGTGCTCGTGCGTCGCGGTCGTGATGCCGGCCGCGTTCAGCAACTCGGCCGCGCGTTCGGCGACGTCCGGCGCGCCCGGCGCCGGGTACTGGATTTCGTACAGCGCGCGCGGGAAGCCGTAAAAATCGTGGATCGTCTCCGGATGCCGGGCGACGCTCGCGACCGGCTGCAGCGTGCCCCAGTGCGCGGACAGCATCAGCACCGCGCGCGGGCGCGGCAGCTCGGCGCCGAGGTGCGTGAACGCACCGGACGGCAGCGTCGGATCGATCGGCAGCGTCGGCGCGCCGTGGGACAGATAGAGAGAGGGCAGGCGGTTCATCGCGAAAATTCGGCTCGAGAGGTTCGTGACGACGACTATAGGCGCGTACTCACCGTTGATAAACCGGCTTCATGGAATTTAATTCGATCCTGTCTGTTGGTAATCGGGCGAGGGCGAAGCCGATTACGCGTGCCGCAAGCCTTCCCAGGGCGTCGTCAGCGGCGCGCTGAGCGCGAACAGGTCGAGCACGCGCGTGACGGTCTGGTCGACCAGTTCGCCGATCGTCTGCGGCATCGCATAGAACGCCGGCAGCGGCGGGAAGATGATGCCGCCCATTTCGGTCACGGCGGTCATGTTGCGCAGATGCGCGAGGTTGAGCGGTGTTTCGCGCACGAGCAGCACGAGGCGGCGGCGCTCCTTCAGCGTGACGTCGGCCGCGCGCGTGATCAGGTTGTCGGACAACCCGTGCGCGATGCTCGCGAGCGTCTTCATCGAGCACGGCGCGACGACCATCCCGTCGGTCGCGAACGAGCCGGACGCGATCGTCGCGCCGACGTCGCGCACCGAATGCACGACGTCCGCACGGCCTTCGACGTCGGCCTTCGACAGTTGCAGTTCGTGCTGGACGTTGAGCCAGCCGGCGCTCGAGATCAGCAGATGCGTCTCGACGCCGCCGGCGGCGCGCAGCATGTCGAGCAGCCGCACGCCGTAGATCGCGCCCGTTGCGCCGGTGATCGCGACGATCAGCCGGCGCGGCGGCGCGCTGCGGGAAGTCATCGGAGCGAAAGGCGTGAAAGTCGCTTAAGCGGCGGCGAACAGCTGTTGCAGCTCGCCCGACTGGTACATCTCCATCATGATGTCCGAGCCGCCGACGAATTCGCCCTTCACGTAGAGCTGCGGGATCGTCGGCCAGTTCGAGAATTCCTTGATGCCCTGGCGGATCTCTTCGTCCTCGAGCACGTTGACCGTCTTGAACTGATCGACGCCGCAGGCCTTCAGCACCTGCACCGCGCGGCCGGAGAAGCCGCACATCGGGAATTGCGCGGTGCCCTTCATGAAGAGCACGACCTGGTTTTCGTCGACGATTTGCTTGATTCGTTGTTGGGTGTCCATGACTGACCTTGCATGTAAATGGCGAGCGGGTAGACCGAAATGATAGCGGATTTCGACCGCGCAGGCCGGGCGCGGGCCGGGCGAGAGCGGCGGCTCAGGCGGGCAGGCGGCCGCCCGTCGTGCGCTCGATCGACGCGAGGTCGGTCAGCGACTCGACCTCGGTGAAGCCGCGCGCGGCGAGGAGCGCGCGCACGGCGTCGGCCTGGTCGTAGCCGTGCTCGATCCACAGCGTGCCGCCCGGTTTCAGGTACAGGCTCGCGCCCGCGACGATCACGCGGATCGCGGTCAGTCCGTCGTCGTCGTCGGTCAGCGCGCCGCGCGGCTCGAAGCGCAGATCGCCCTGCGACAGGTGCGGATCGTCGTGCGCGATATACGGCGGGTTGCTGACGATCGCGTCGAACGCGAGCGCCGTATCGAGCGTCGTGTACCAGTCGCTCTGCAGCCATTGCAGCGGGCCGCCCGGGCGATGCGCGTCGAGCAGCTTCGCCGCGTTGCGCCGCGCGAGCGCGAGCGCGGCGGCCGAGCGGTCGAGCGCCCACACGCGCGCATCGGGCCGCTCCGCGGCGATCGACACCGCAATCGCGCCGCTGCCGGTGCCGAGATCGAGCACCGCCGGGTGCGGGATCCCGTCGATCGCATCGAGCGCCGCCTCGACGAGCAGCTCGGTCTCCGGGCGGGGGATCAGCACGTCCGGCGTCACGTCGAACGATCGGCCGAAGAACTCGCGCGCGCCGACCAGCTGCGCGACCGGCTCGCCGGCGCCGCGCCGCGCTTCCAGCGCGAGGAAGCGGTCGACGGCGGCCGTGTCGAGCGGCTCGTCGCCGCGCGTGATCAGCTGCGTGCGGGTCCAGCCGAGCGCGTGCGCGAGCAGGATCCGCGCGTCGACCGGATCCAGCGGCGACGCACGCAACAGTTCGATCGCGGTCGTGGCGGCCATCACGAGCCTCATTCAGTGTCGCCGAGCGACGCGAGCAACTCGGCCTGATGCTCGCTGACGAGCGCGGCGATCAGCTCGTGGATGTCGCCGTCCATGATCGCCTCGAGCTTGTACAGCGTCAGGTTGATCCGGTGATCGGTCATCCGGCCCTGCGGGAAGTTGTACGTGCGGATCCGCTCGGAACGGTCGCCGGAGCCGATCAGGCTCTTGCGCGTCGCCGCTTCCTTCGCGTGCTGCTCGTGATACTGCTTGTCCTTGATCCGCGCGGCGAGCACCTTCAGCGCGCGGTCCTTGTTCTTGTGCTGCGAGCGGTCGTCCTGGCACTCGACGACGATTCCCGTGGGAATGTGCGTAACGCGCACCGCCGAATCGGTCTTGTTGATGTGTTGGCCGCCCGCGCCCGACGCGCGGAACGTGTCGATCCGCAGGTCGGCCGGATTGATCGCGACCTCGGCGATCTCGTCGGCTTCCGGCATCACTGCGACCGTGCACGCGGACGTGTGGATCCGGCCCTGCGTCTCGGTCGCCGGCACGCGCTGCACGCGATGGCCGCCCGACTCGAACTTGAGCCGCGAATAGGCGCCCTGGCCCGCGATCCGCACGATCACCTCCTTGAAGCCGCCGAGATCCGACGCGCTCTCCGACATCATCTCGACCTGCCAGCGCTGCCGCTCCGCGTAGCGCAGATACATCCGCAGCAGATCGCCCGCGAACAGCGCCGACTCGTCGCCGCCGGCGCCCGCGCGGATTTCGAGAAAGATGTTGCGGTCGTCGTTCGGATCCTTCGGCAGCAGCATCTTCTGCAGCTCGGTCTCGAGGCGCGTCATCCGCTCGCGCGCGGCCCCGATCTCGTCCTCGGCGAAGTCGCGCATCGATGCGTCGCCGAGCAGTTCCTGCGCGGCCGCCTCGTCGTCGAGGGCCTGGCGCCACAGCGCGTAATGCCCGACGAGCGGTTCCAGCTCAGCATGCTCGCGCGTGAGCTTGCGGTACTGGTCGAGGTCGGCCGTGACGTTCTCGCGGCTCAGCAGATCGTTCAGTTCGGCCAGTCGGCTTGCGAGCTGGTCGAGCTTGCGTTGCATGCTCGTCTTCATGATGTGGAGCGTAGCTCCCGGGCAAGGATTCGGAAAGGGACAGCCGGCGGCGCGCGCCGGCAGGGCGGGGAGGGCGGCGCTAGTGGCCGGACTGATCGTTCGAGCGTGGCGCGTGCTGGTAGAAGCCGCGCATCAGGTCGATCAGCGAATCGCGATCGGCGCCGTTCGCGCGGTTCAGCGCGCTCGTCGGGCCGTGAATCAGCTTGTTCGTCAGCGCCTGCGACAGCGCCTCGAGCACCGCAGCCGGATCGTCGCCGCGCGCGAGCATCTTCTGCGCCCGGTCGACTTCCACGCGGCGCAGCGCGTCGGCCTGCGTGTGCATGTGGCGGATCACCGGCACGACGCTGCGCGTGTCGAGCCACTGCATGAAACCCTGCACGCGCGTTTCGATGATCGCCTCCGCCTGCGCGACGGCCGCCTGGCGTGACGCGTGGCCCTCGCGGACGATCGCGCCGAGATCGTCGACCGTGTACAGGAACACGTCCTTCAGCTTGCCGACCTCGGGCTCGATGTCGCGCGGCACCGCGAGATCGACCATGAACACCGGCCGGTGGCGGCGCGCCTTGATCGCGCGCTCGACCGCGCCGAGGCCGATGATCGGCAGCGTCGACGCGGTGCACGACACGATGATGTCGAACTCGTGCATGCGCGTCGTCAGATCGGCGAGCGGCATCGCGCGGCCGTTGAAGCGCTCCGCGAGCTTCTGGCCGCGCTCTGCCGTGCGGTTCGCGACGACGAGCTCGCGCGGGCGTTGCGCGGCGAAGTGCGTCGCGCACAGTTCGATCATCTCGCCGGCGCCGATGAACAGCACGCGCTGATCGGACACCTTTTCGAAGATCCGCTGCGCGAGCCGGACCGAGGCGGCGGCCATCGACACCGACTGCGCGCCGATCTCGGTCGTGCCCCGCACTTCCTTCGCGACCGCGAACGTGCGCTGGAACAGCTGGTTCAGGTAGGTGCCGAGCGCGCCGGCCTCGGACGCGGTGCGCACCGCGTCCTTCAACTGGCCGAGGATCTGCGTTTCGCCGAGCACCATCGAATCGAGGCCCGACGCGACGCGGAATGCGTGCCGGACCGCTTCGGACTGCGGCAGCGCATACACGTGCGGTGCGAGCTCGTCGACGGGGATCCGGTGATAATCGGACAGCCAGCGCAGCGCGGCGTCGCGCGCGGCGCGGTCGTCGGTCGCGCAGTAGAGCTCGGTGCGATTGCACGTCGACAGGATCGCCGCTTCGGGCGTGTTCGGCGCCTGCGGGCCGAGAAAGACGTTCTGCAGCGTGACGAGAGCGGGCTTGATCTGTTCGAGCGGAAACGCCACGCGTTCGCGCAGAGCGACTGGCGCAGTGTGGTGGTTGATTCCGATCGTGAGGAGTTGCATATCAAGGGCTATCGTTGAGCCTCGTATTATAGCGTTTCGGCGGCTGCGTCACCGCTGGCGTGCCGGCCGCCGGCGGCGCGGCGAGCTCCAGCGGGGGCTCGACCGGCACGCGGTCGAGCTGGTAGCCGTAGCCGTAAAGGGGCACGAGCCGGTAGCCGCGCTCGGGCATCAGCCGCAGCTTGCTGCGCAGGCGCGACGCGTGCGTGTCGACCGTGCGCGAGCGCTTGCCGTCGCGCGAATTGACCCAGACCGTCTCGAAGATGTGCGTGCGCGACACGGGCCGCGACAGATTCGCGAACAGCAGCACAGCGAAGCGGAACTCCTTCGGCGTCAGCGACACGATCTCGGCGTCGAAGCGGACCACGTAATGCGTCGAATCGAACGCATACTCGCCGAACAGGTGGCGCGACCGGTGCGGTGGCCGCTGGACGCCCGCGCGCCGGATCAGCGCGTTCACGCGCGCGAGCAGTTCCGGGCCGCGCACCGGCTTCAGCACGCAGTCGTCGGCGCCTGCGTGCAGGCACGACACGATCTCGCTTTCGCGCGGCAGCGTCATCGTCACGATCGCGGGCAGGCCCGGCAGGATCTCGCGCGCCTTCGGAATCACCGATTCGGCCGGCAGGTCGCCGGCCCAGCTGTCGACGATCAGCAGGTCGCAGGTATGGACCGAGAGCCACTCGAGGAACGGTGCGCTCGCCGGGAACGGGTGGCACAGATGCCCCCCGGCGAACAGAAGTCGGTCCATCAGCGCGGTGTGGCGCGCATCCTTGTCGATCAGAGCGATTCGCATGGTTCTGTTTCTGTCCGGCGGCCGGCGCCCCGCTTGCCATAACGTCGGGTCGGCCCCTACACTCGAACGTTACGCGGTCAGCACCCGGCCGGTCCTGCTGGGTTGAACGGAAGGACCATGCTAGCCGCGCGAATCGTTCACGCCTATGGGACGAGTCTGAAATTGCGAAAGAGGGCGTCGAATGAACTGGTTTGGAATCGTCGTCCTGGGAGCGACCGTCGGATGGCTCGGCGGATGGCTGCATCCGATGCGCCGCGCGGGCCGGCCCGCGTGGTGGGTCGCGGTGCTCGCCGGCATCGCGGGCGCCGCCGTGGCCAGAATGGCTGGCAACCTCTCGGGACTCTTTTACGACGGCGGGACGCTCGAATGGCCGGTGTGCACCGGCATCGCGTTGGCCGCCGTGGCCGCGACGGTCGCGCTGGCGGCCCGTCGCTGATCGTTTCAGGTGAAATCATGAATGCCCGTCTTCCCGAAGACCCGTCGGCGCCCGCCCGCGTCGCGCTGTTGCGCGGCGCGATGGCCCGCGAGGGTCTGGCCGCCTATCTCGTGCCGTCCGCCGATCCGCATCTGTCCGAATATCTGCCCGAGCGCTGGCAGGCGCGCCGCTGGCTGTCCGGCTTCACCGGCTCGGTCGGCACGCTCGTCATCACCGCCGATTTCGCGGGGCTGTGGGTCGACAGCCGCTATTGGGTGCAGGCCGAGGCCGAGCTCGCCGGCAGCGGCGTGCAGCTGATGAAGATGACGGGCGGCCAGCAGAGCGCGCCGCACGTCGACTGGCTCGCGCAGAACGTGAGCGCCGGCGAAACGGTCGGCGTCGACGGCGCGGTGCTCGGCGTCGCGGCCGCGCGCGTGCTGCGCGACGCGCTGACCGCGTGCGGGGTCGCGTTGCGCACCGATCTCGATCTGCTCGACGCGATCTGGCCCGAGCGGCCCGCGCTGCCCGACGCGGCCGTGTTCGAGCACGTCGCGCCGCAGGCCGACGCGACGCGCCGCGCGAAGCTCGACGAGATCCGCCGCGCGATGCAGGCGCGCGGCGCGCAGTGGCACTTCGTGTCGACGCTCGACGATCTCGCGTGGATCTTCAACCTGCGCGGCGCCGACGTCAGCTACAACCCGGTGTTCGTCGCGCACGCGCTGATCGGCGCCGAGCGCGCGACGCTGTTCGTCGCCGACGGCAAGGTGCCGCCCGCGCTCGCCGCGTCGCTCGCGCAGGACGGCGTCGACGTGCGGCCCTATGACGCGGCGCGCGCGGCGCTCGCCGCGCTGCCGGATGGCGCGACGCTGTTGATCGATCCGCGCCGCATGACGTTCGGCACGCTCGAGGCGGTGCCGGCCGGCGTGGCGCTCGTCGAAGCGGTCAACCCGTCGACGTTCGCGAAGTCGCGCAAGACGCCCGCCGAGATCGAGCACGTGCGCGTGACGATGGAGCACGACGGCGTCGCGCTCGCCGAATTCTTCGCGTGGTTCGAGCAGGCGGTGAACCGCGACGCGATCACCGAGCTGACGATCGACGACAAGCTGACGGCCGCGCGCGCGCGCCGCCCCGGCTACGTGTCGCCGAGTTTCGCGACGATCGCCGGTTTCAACGCGAACGGCGCGATGCCGCACTACCACGCGACGCCGGAATCGCACGCGCCGATCGCCGGCGACGGGCTGCTGCTGATCGATTCGGGCGGCCAGTACCTCGGCGGCACGACCGACATCACGCGCGTCGTGCCGGTCGGCAAGCCGAGCGACGCGCAGCGGCGCGACTTCACGATCGTGCTGAAGGCGATGATGGCGCTGTCGCGCGCGCGCTTTCCGCGCGGGGTCCGCTCGCCGATGCTCGACGCGATCGCGCGCGCGCCGATGTGGGCCGCGGGGCTCGACTACGGGCACGGCACCGGCCACGGCGTCGGCTACTTCCTGAACGTGCACGAAGGCCCGCAGGTGATCTCGCACTACGCGCCGGCCGAGCCGCACACCGCGATGGAAGAGGGGATGATCACGTCGATCGAGCCGGGCGTGTACCGGCCGGGCCAGTGGGGGATCCGCATCGAGAACCTCGTGCTGAACCGCGCGGCCGGGCAGACCGAGTTCGGCGACTTCCTCGCGTTCGAGACGCTGACGCTGTGCCCGATCGACACGCGCTGCGTGCTGATCGAGCTGCTGCACGACGACGAGCGCGCGTGGCTGAACACCTATCACGCGATGGTGCGCGAGCGCGTCGGCCGGCATCTCGCCGACGGCGACGCGAAGGCGTGGCTCGTCGCGCGCACGCAGCCGATCTGATGGACGGTCGGTGCGCGGCGCGGCTGCGCGAGCTTGGCGTGCTCGAATGAAAAAAGCGGGCATCGCGCCCAAATGCCGTTCAGTTAAGCGACTAAGCGGCATTTTTCTTTGGGTGCGCTTGGTTACGGTAAGGCTAACCGGGATATCCCAGCGTGTCTCGCAATCGGTACCAGTTGATTGCCAGCGCAGCGCCGAGCTGGCGGGCGGGGTACAGCGGAAGCCGCGCGACGGGGGTGACGGGGAAGTCGAGGTGCGAGCCATCGCTCCCACGGACGGCCTGCGCGAGTACGCGTCCAAGCGCGGTCCCCATCGCTACACCGCGACCGCAGTATCCATAGGCTGTCCAGAGGCCGTCCGCCAACCGGTGCAGACGTGGTAAGTCGTCGATGGTCATGCCAACCCGGCAAACCCAGCCGTGAGGCCAATCCACGCCAGCAAGTTCCGGGTAGCGCTTGATGGCCGCATTTCGAAGTTGTTCGCGCGTCGCGGGGTCGAGCGTATTGGCAGAGCGCCCGCGGCCCCCGATGACGAATCGCCCCTCTGGATCGATGCGGCAGTAGTACGTGATTTTTCGCGTCTCGGAGACGCCCGCGTGATGCGGCATGATGCTGTGTAGCAACGAAGGCGGGAGTGGATCCGTCGCGATCTGCGCACTCGATACCGTGACATACGACTGCGCGACCGCAGGCCAAAGCCGGTCGGTATAGGCGTCGGTGGCCAGAATCACCTGGCGCGCACGAACGATGTATCCATTCACGGTCAGCGTGACGCCCGTTCCGGCCGGGTTGATCGCGCTGACGTGTGAATGCTCATGAATGGTCGCGCCACACGAGACGGCGGCGTTGGCGAGCCCGCGTGCATAGGCGAGCGGATGCACGGCACCGGCACGACGCTCAAGCAGACCTGCCGGCCAGAACCTTGAGCCGCTCGCCGCTGCCATGGCGTCGCGATCAAGGTATGCGACATCACCGCCGAAGTTGTTGATCTCTTCGGCCCGGGCTTGCAGATACCGGGCCGAAGCATCGGAGAACGCGCCCTGGATCCAGCCGTCCCTCGTCGGGGCGCAATCGATCCGATAACGCTCGACGAGCTCGAAGAGCTCATCCGCGTTGCGGTACGCAAAGCGCATCATGCGCACGGCGGTTTCAGCCCCGAAGCGTTTTACCAGTGCGGATGGAGTCGGTTTGAAGCCCGGTACCACCTGGCCACCGTTGCGGCCGGATGCGCGGTGCGCGATCTCGTGTGACTCGAAGAGAGCGACGTTGACACCAGACTGGGCAAGATGGAGCGCAGCCGACAATCCCGTGAAGCCGCCGCCGATCACCGCTACGTCGGCCGAGAGTGGCCCGGCAATCGATGGCGTCGCAGCGCGTGCGGGCGTAGTGGCCGCCCACAATGTGGATGCTGGAGAAAACGGACTTTGTGTCATGTAAAACCTATACGTTATGCCGATACGGATGCGATAAACGTCTCTCGCCGCGTCAATCAGCGTGCGTGACGCGCCGCAGGAAATCCCGCAAGCGCTCGTTGCTTGGCGCGGTCAGGACTTCCTTCGACGGTCCCTGCTCGACGATTCGCCCGCCATCAAGAAACAACACGCGATCGGATACGTTTCGTGCGAAGTCCATCTCGTGCGTGACGATAATCATGGTCATCCCTTTCTCTGCCAACCCGCGCATGACGGCCAGGACCTCGCCGACCAATTCCGGATCAAGAGCGGAAGTGGGCTCGTCGAACAGGATGGCTTCGGGCCGCATCGCCAACGCGCGTGCGATCGCAACTCGTTGTTGCTGGCCGCCGGACAACTGGTGCGGGTAGTGATTGACCTTGTCCGCCAGACCCACGCTCGCGAGCAGTTCGCGTCCTCGCCGGTCCGCCTCGGCCGCATCTTCGCCTTTCACATGAACGGGACCTTCCGTCACGTTCCCGAGAGCTGTGCGATGGGGGAAGAGATTGAAACGCTGGAACACCATCGCGACCCGTTGCCGAACCAGGCGAATTTCCGATTGTTTGGCGTCGACGCGCGTGCCCTCTACGGAAATACAACCCTGGTCGTATCGCTCCAGTCCGTTGATACAACGCAGCAACGTCGATTTCCCCGAACCGGATGGTCCGATCAGGCAAACGACTTCACCAGGATTGATTTCGGCATTGATTCCGTTCAGGACACGGTGTGTACCGAATGACTTGCTCAAGTTCTCAATCTTGATCATTTGCTTTTCCCCATGCGTTTTTCGAGGCGACCGATCGAATACATCATCGGCAGGCTCATTGCGAGGTACATCAGCGCGACGAGCGTAAATACAGTCGAACTCTTGAACGTTGCCGACGCGATCAGCTTGCTTTGCATCGACAACTCAACCACGGTGATGACTGCGGTTTGGGACGAGTCCTTGAGCATCATTACGACGTTGTTGCCGTACGGAGGCAGCGCCATGCGCAGCGCCTGCGGCAAGATCACTCTTCGCATCAATTTTGCCCGCGACATGCCCAACGACTGTGCGGCCTCGAACTGCCCGACATCCACGGCGTTGATGCCGGCGCGAAACACCTCTGCCATATAGGAGGAATAGGCGATGCCGAGGCCCAGGGCGCCGGCTTGAAAGGCGCTCAGGCTGATGCCGATCTCCGGGATGACGAAATACATGTAAAACAGCACCACGATGATCGGAATGCCGCGAATGACGTTGGTCAGCACGCGGCTGGCGTGCGCAAGGGGGGCAATACCACTTACGCGCAGCAGCGCCCAGCACAAGCCGAGTACCGTTGCAATCACCAACGCCGTCGCGGTGATGCAAATGGTGGTCAGTGCGCCTTGCAGCAGCAACGGAATATATGCCACTGCGTCAGTCAGGAAGGAATCGAACATCAGCAACTCCGGGGCTTATGCACGGATCCCCTTGAAGCCAAACCGCAGGGCCGCGTGCGTGGTTCTGGAAAACGATCAGGAAGCGACGCCCCATTTCGCTAGGATCGCGTTCAATTTGCCGTCCTGGCGAAGCTTGGCGATTGCCGCATTGAGCTTCGCCACCATTGCTGTATCGCCTTTCTTCACAGCCAGCGCGATGTTGGTTGCAATCACCGGCTTGTAGGTGCTGACAAGGCGCACCTTCGTTCCGATCTGGCGTACCTGATAGGCGACGACGGGACCGTCGCCAAATGCGGCGTCCAGGCGGCCGAGCGCGATGTCTCGAGCCATGTCGGCCATCGTGTCGTACATCTTCACTTCCTTGAAGCCACCGGCCGCCTTGATCGGATCAACATAGGCCGTACCGATCTGGACGCCGACGGTCTTGTTTCTCAGGTCTGCAAAGCTGCGGTAGGGGGTCGTGTCGTTGGCCGGCACCATCAAGCCTTCGCCATAGCTGACGACGACATCCGTGAAATCGACAGCCTCGGCGCGTGCCGGTGTTCGTGCGAATGCGGAGGCGATGATCTGGATCTTGCCGGTTTGCAAGGCAGGCACGAGTGACGTGAACGGAATCGGCACGATATCCGGCTTGAAGCCCACTTCCTTGCCGACTTCATTCGCGATGTCGATCATCACGCCCTTGAGCGTATTGGTCTGCGGGTCGAGATAGTTGAACGGCACCGCGCTTGGCGTAGCACCGACTTCCAGGACCGGCTGGTCGGCGTATGCCGCCGAGAACACGGTGGTGGCCGCCACCACGGCGACCAAGGACTTCATGGCTTTCTGAAACATGTGGACTCTCCTTGTAAAACCATCACTGATGGCACGTGGACCGGGCCGGGAAACGTCGGTTGGAGCCTGGCTCTCGGTATGTCTTTGTCGTATCGCATAGCGATAGATACATATTGAGTAATGATAGAATCCTGCGTCAGGACTTGAGAGCCGTCAATAGTCTGAAATCCCAGTTGCGTGGCGAAAAACGATAGGTAGACCCAAACCCGGGTCGAATGGATCAGGCAATTGGGTCTTTTTTTCGACGAAGATGTGGTGGAAAAGGCGAGGTGCTTGACCTACGCTTCGTAGCGTCATACGGTAGTGGTATATCGAGATGCGATAGATAAATTTATCAATCGGGCGACCTCGTCGCCAACGTGCGGACCACCATGAACCCGGAAGACTCGACCCTCTATGTGCAGTCCCTTGCCACCGGCATTGCCGTGCTTGATGCATTTGATGTGCAGCATGCGGCGATGAGTTTGCCGGAGATTGCCGCAGTCGCTGGCATCAGCCGCAGCGCGGCACAGCGGTTCGCCTTCACGCTCGAGGCAATTGGCCTGCTGGTCAAGGACCCGGCCACCAAGCGCTATTCGTTGTCGTCGCGAACGCTGGACGCGGGCTGCCACTATCTGCAATCGCACCCGCTGCTTGATCGTGCAAATCCCTATCTGCTTGAGCTCAATCGCAACTCTGGCGAAACGGTAAACCTCGCGGAACCGACCGGTACCGACATGATCTACATTGGTCGTTTCGCCAGTCCATTGCGACTGATGGTGCACATGCCCATTGGTCGTCGGCTGCCGATGTACTGCTCTTCAACCGGGCGCGCGTACCTGTCGTGTTTACCGGAGGAGCATGCCCGCGAAATTCTGCAAAGCACGGAGCGGACGCGCTTCACGCCGAACACGATAGTCGATTTGGAGGAACTGATCGTGCGTCTTCAAATGGCGCGTCGGGACGGATACGCGTACTGCAACGAAGAGTATTACCTGGGAGACCTTGCGCTCGCGGTGCCGGTGTTCGATCTAGGGCAGCGTGTCGTCGCCAGCCTGCAGTTGTCTGTACCCGTATCCAAGTGGACGCTCAAACGAGCGGTGTCGCGGTTTGTCCCGATGATGCAGGAGACAGCTCGCCTGATCTCCACCACACCGCCTACGCAGCGCGCTTTGGCGTCGCTTCTCGGACCCAATGCGGATCAACCGGCCACGTCAGGGCGGAGGTAAGCGTCGCAATGCCGGCGGTCGCCCGCAGGTCGCTCGCGAAGGCGGCAGACCGAACCCACATGCCGAGTTCGTCGACGACGGTGCACGGTGGAGTGTTGGTCCAGGCGATCGGCCAGCCAACGCGAAACGACGATCGCCGTGATTCGGCGGCGGTACGCCGGCGAATACAAAGTGGTGCTGCAGTTCGACAGCGGAAAGGTCGATTGCTTTTCGCTGCTGCAGTTGCTTCCCGTCCCGACGCACTGAATTCGCCGCTAGCGCCGACGTGTGACTCGCCTTGACGCTCGGGTGTGATGGAGGCGCGCTGCGAGGTGGGTCGTCGCCCCAGCCGCTTGCCCGCCGGGTTGACACGCGTCGGGGACGCAAGCCGCGCCGGGCGGCCGGAATCAGGAATACGCTTCCCTATGGGGCCCGCTACGTTCCGTCACGCGACCCCGGACCAGTCGTACCACCTGCTCGGCCGGCAAACGTCGGCGGCGAATGCTTGCCGCCGACGTCACGTGTAAAAGGTCCGGTGATTGGAAAGCATCGCGCCCGCTTCGTCCGGCTGCCCGCGTTGCCCGCGCTGCCCGTGTTCGTGCCGATCGGCTTACCTGCTGATCGGCTTGTAGCGGATCCGCTTCGGCTTCGCCGCTTCCTCGCCGAGGCGCGCGCGCTTGTCCGCTTCGTATTCCTGGTAGTTGCCGTCGAAGAACACGACCTGCGAATCGCCTTCGAACGAGAGGATGTGCGTCGCGATCCGGTCGAGGAACCAGCGGTCGTGCGAGATCACCATCACCGAGCCCGCGAATTCGAGCAGCGCGTCCTCGAGCGCGCGCAGCGTTTCGACGTCGAGGTCGTTCGACGGCTCGTCGAGCAGCAGCACGTTGCCGCCCGCGATCAGCGTCTTCGCGAGATGCAGCCGCCCGCGCTCGCCGCCCGACAGGTTGCCGACGTTCTTCTGCTGGTCCGAGCCCTTGAAGTTGAAGCGGCCGATGTACGCGCGCGACGGCGTTTCGTACTTGCCGACCGTCAGGATGTCCGCGCCGCCCGAGATCTCCTCGAACACGGTCTTCGAGCCGTCGAGCGCGTCGCGGCTCTGGTCGACGTACGCGAGCTTCACGGTCGGGCCCTGCACGATCTCGCCCGAATCCGGCTGCTCCTTGCCCGTGAGCATGCGGAACAGCGTCGACTTGCCGGCGCCGTTCGGGCCGATGATCCCGACGATCGCGCCGGCCGGAATCTTGAAGTTCAGGTTGTCGATCAGCAGCCGGTCGTCGTACGCCTTGCTGACGTTCTTGAACTCGATCACTTCGTTGCCGAGGCGGTCGCCGACCGGGATGAAGATTTCCTGCGTCTCGTTGCGCTTCTGGTATTCCTGGCTGTTCAGCTCCTCGAAGCGCGCGATACGCGCCTTCGATTTCGCCTGGCGGCCCTTCGGGTTCTGGCGCACCCACTCCAGCTCCTTCTTGAGCGCCTTCTGGCGCGCCGATTCCGACGCTTCTTCCTGCTTCAGCCGGTTCTCCTTCTGGTCGAGCCAGCTGCTGTAGTTGCCCTTCCACGGAATGCCGTGGCCGCGGTCGAGTTCGAGAATCCACTCGGCCGCGTTGTCCAGGAAGTAGCGATCGTGGGTGACCGCGACGACCGTGCCCGGGAAGCGCGTCAGGAACTGCTCGAGCCATTCGACCGATTCCGCGTCGAGGTGGTTGGTCGGTTCGTCGAGCAGCAGCATGTCGGGCTTCTCGAGCAGCAGCTTGCACAGTGCGACGCGGCGCTTCTCGCCGCCCGACAGGTGCGCGATCTTCGCATCCCACGGCGGCAGGCGCAGCGCGTCGGCGGCCACTTCGAGCTGCTGCTCGGGGCTGCCGCCGTCGCTCGCCGCGAGAATCGCCTCGTACTTCGCCTGCTCGGCCGCTAGCGCGTCGAAGTCGGCGTCCGGCTCCGCGTACGCCGCGTAGATCTCGTCGAGCTTCTTGTGCGCCTGGAACACGTCGCCAAGCCCATCCTCGACCGCCTCGCGCACGGTCTTCTCCGGATCGAGCTGCGGCTCCTGCGGCAGGTAGCCGATGTTCAGGTTCGGCATCGGCGTCGCTTCGCCTTCGATGTCGCGGTCGGCGCCCGCCATGATGCGGATCAGCGTCGACTTGCCCGAGCCGTTCAGGCCGAGCACGCCAATCTTCGCGCCGGGGAAGAACGACAGCGAGATGTCCTTCAGGATCTGGCGCTTGGGCGGCACGATCTTGCCGACCCGGTTCATCGTGAAAACGTATTGGGCCATGTGGGTGTGAAAGTCAGAAGTAGCGGAAAGGGAGGACGCCGCGCGGCGGGTTCGCGTGGCGGCATCGGGTGAATCGGACCGGCGTGCCGCGCGTCGGGCGGCGGGTTCGCCGCGTGGTCGGCGGCGCGGAGCCGGTATTGTACTTCGGCGGGAGCGGGTGCTGGCGCGGCGGCGGGCCGTACGCGAACGCGTGATGGGGTGCGACGGACGTCTGGCTGCACGCGGCGCCGGCGAGCGCGGCGATTCGCCTGTGCCGGGCGTCGGTAGCGCGGCGCTACAATCGCCATACGCCGTCGTTCGTTCTTCGTTCGATTCGATCGCGGCGCGCGCAGTGTTTCCTCGACTCCATCAATCAGAACAAAGAGAGGTCATCATGCGATTCCGTTCCTGGATGATCGGCTTGACGTGCGGGCTCGTCGCGTCGCCGATCGCGGTCGCTGCGCAGACCGCCGATACCACCGACGACTGGGACGCCGCGCGGCACGTGCGGGTCGACTGGGTCTACGTGACGATGAAGCAGCCAGACATCGTGCGCACGCTCGACAATGCGATGAAGGATCAGGTCCGCTGGGCGAATCTGCCGCAGAACAGCCCGGACGTCGAAGCGTTCCGGTGCGTGAAGCTCGCGCTGCCGCCGCCGACACCCGCTGCGCTCGCGGCGTTCGAATCGGCGCCGTCGTCGATGGGCCGCGACGCGGACAAGGCGTACGCGAAGGCGGCGTCGCTCGGCTACTGGCGCGCGGCCGCGCGGCTCGTGAACAGCGCGCTCGACGACGAGGACTGGGAATCGGCGCAGCCGATCGTCGCATGGCTGCTGAAGCATCATGTGCCGGCCGGCTACAACAAGCTCGCGGACATGTTTTATGCGATGTCGAGCTACGACGGCGAATCGCCGGGTGCGGATACGAGCGCGATGATCGTGTCGCTGCGCTGGCGTGCGGCGCTCGAAGGTGATCCGGTCGCGCAGACGGACATGGCCGATCTGTTCGCGGAGCCGAAGCCGAAGGTGGCGGCGTCGCTGAGGGCGTGTGCGAGCGGGCAGAATCCGGGGTTGGCGGGGCCGTGAGGGGTATGGTGGGCCGTCACGGATCAAGCGGGATCATTATTCCGGATCGTAACGCCGCCATTCGGAACACTGCGGGGAACACTGCGGCGCAGGCCAACTGCCGAAATAGCTTGTGAGATACCACTCGGTTCGCCGTCTTCTTGTCTGATGATAAGGTGCGTAGTCCACGCGGCCGTCGTGGACCAAGAACCACGCTTCGAGAGGGCGAAAAATGGCAAACGAAGGCATGCGATTGAGTGAGGCCGGCTGGACTGCGTTGCGTATCCGGGAACACGCGATCATGGCGTACTACAACGATCAGGCGAACAATTGCACCTATGGCGTTGGCACGCTCGCTCACTACGGGCCGTGCACGCTTCACCCACGGGACGCGAATGGGCGTCGGTTGGCGCCAGTGCGCTCAAACGGTCTCGTGAATCGACGCAGGCTCGAAACCGCGCCGTTCCGCCGGCAGCAGGGGGGCCAATGAAGTTGCTCTTTTTCGGACTGCTGCTGGCATCAGCCAGTGCATTCGCCGGCCAGACGCCGGCCCAGGAAATCTCGGCGCGCAGCGGGCTACCGGCGAGCGAGGTCGATGCGCTTCTCTCCGACTGCGATGCAAACCAGACGAGCATGAACTTCTGCGCGTGGCGCGACCAACTCGTCGCCGAGCGCGAGCTGCAGCAGGTCGTCGACCGGCAGTCGAGCGAGCACCCGGAGCGGAAGGCCGCGCTCGACGCGAAGATGGCGAAATGGAGGAAGGCGCGTGACGCGTCGTGTCAGCGGGCGGCGCGAAAAGAGTGGGGTAACGGGTCGATGCGACCGGCGGCGCAAGCGGTCTGCGCGACCGCCGCGACGAAGAAGATGACGAAACGGTTATCGGCGACATCCACCCGCAACGCGTCGTGAGTCCGGTCCGGAAATGAAATAGCCCGATCGGCGTGCGTCGGCGTAAGCCGATCGGGCTGTTTCGGTCAGGCCGATCACCACCAAAGCCGCGCGCAAGCGGGCCCTGCGATTGGCTTCGGCCGTCAGACGTTGAACAAAAAGTTCATCACGTCGCCGTCGTGCACGACATATTCCTTCCCTTCCGCGCGCATCTTCCCGGCTTCCTTCGCGCCTTGCTCGCCCTTGTACGCGATGTAGTCGTCGAACGCGATCGTCTGCGCGCGGATGAAGCCGCGCTCGAAGTCGGTATGAATCACGCCGGCGGCCTGCGGCGCGGTGTCGCCGACGTGGATCGTCCACGCGCGCACTTCCTTTACGCCCGCGGTGAAGTACGTCTGCAGCCCGAGCAGCTTGAAGCCCGCGCGAATCACGCGGTCGAGGCCCGGCTCGTCCATCCCCATGTCGGCGAGGAACGCTTCCTTGTCCGCGTCGTCGAGATCGGCGATCTCGGCCTCGATCGCCGCGCACACCGCGACGACCGGCGAGTGCTCGCCTTCCGCGTATTTGCGCACCGCGTCGAGGTGCGGATTGTTCTCGAAGCCGTCGTCCTTCACGTTCGCGACGTACATCGCCGGTTTCGCGGTGATCAGGCAGAACGGCTTGATCAGCGCCTGCTCGTCGTCCGACAGCGCGAGCCCGCGCACCGCCTTGCCCTGGTCCAGTTGCGCGCGCACCTTGTCGAGCACCGCGACGAGTTTCCCCGCTTCCTTGTCGTTGCCCGACTTCGCGGCCTTCGAATAGCGCGCGAGCGCCTTCTCGACGGTGCCGAGGTCCGCGAGCGCGAGCTCGGTGTTGATCACTTCGATGTCGTCGAGCGGGCTCACCTTGCCGGCGACGTGGATGACGTTGTCGTCCTCGAAGCAGCGCACGACGTGCGTGATCGCGTCGGTTTCGCGGATGTTCGCGAGGAACTGGTTGCCGAGGCCTTCGCCCTTGCTCGCGCCCGCGACGAGGCCCGCGATGTCGACGAACTCGACGACGGCCGGCATCACGCGCTCGGGCTTCACGATCTCGGAGAGCGCCTTGAGGCGCGCGTCCGGCACCTCGACCACGCCGACGTTCGGCTCGATCGTGCAGAACGGATAGTTCTCGGCGGCGATGCCCGCCTTGGTCAGCGCGTTGAACAGGGTGGACTTGCCGACGTTGGGCAGGCCGACGATCCCGCATTTGAGGCTCATGGAAAACCTTTTTCTATCAATGGTTTGCGGCCGGCAGTCATGTCGCTTTCCCTCCGGCGGCGACCGGAGCGCGACAGCCGCGGCGTGAATTCGGGGACGAGACGAACGGCGCGAATCCGGGCGATCGGGGCGCGATTTCGCACGCTTCCATACTCGAAAAAACGTGATTGTAACGCTTTCGGACGTACGGATCGGCAGGTCTCGAACGGTAGCCACCGGGGGCGCCCGTGGTGCCGAGCTCGCCGTCGCCGATGCGGTCGACGCCGGGAATCGTGGCCGGAGCGGATCTCGCGGCGGGCGCAATCGCAGCGACGGATGCGGTCATTGAAGGATCGACCAGTCAGGTTTTCAGGAAAAATATTTCAGTCAGAAAGACTGTTTCGGCTGACGCGCATCAAGCTTCGCAGTGCCCGGATATTTGGCTATATTTGGATTTCAAGAAAAGCCGTTTGAAACAAAAAAAATACCGGCGTAAGTCTGATTTAACGCTGGTTAACGTTTCTTCACAGTTCCCGGGGGATGGAAAATGAAGCGCCACGCTGAGTCGGACGTCGGCATTGAAACTCTCGTCGCTTATCTTCGCGATAGCGGTCGACATTCCTGCGAAGTGCAGCCTGACGGCATTGCGCTGCGAGCCGGCAACGGCTTTGATATTCACATCGCGCTCATCACGGCCGGAAAATTCATACGATTCAGCGCGTTGCTGCCGCTGAACCCGGAGATATCCGCCACCCGAAAGCGCGAACTGATGAAACGGCTGAACGAGAACGCGTTTCCCCGCGTATTCGCGTCGGACCGAGGCCAGGATCTGAGCGTCGCTTATGTGATGCCTTACGGTCACGGCCTGATTGCGGAGAACTTCGTCGCCACTGTGAGCCGGTTCGCATCGCTGCTGGAATTCGTCGTCCAGGACGATAGTGGTGACGGACGTATCGATCTCGGCAGTCCGGCACCCGTGCCTGCGGCTGTCTGCGAGGCATCCGAGATGGCCGTCGCGGACCTGGCGTATTGATCCGGGATATCGAGCGAAAGATTCCGGCCCTTATCGGGCCTTATCGGGCCGTATTGGGCCGCATCGGGCCGCATCGGCCCGTGCGGGCCGCCGCCCATCGATGCATGGATGTTATCGGTGTGCGGCGACGGCGTTCGCGGCGAACGCGCGACCGGGTTCAGGCGAGGCCTTCCGCCTTCATCGCCGCCTGAACTGCCGGACGGGCGCCGACGCGCGCGTGGAACGCGACCAGATTCGGCCACGTCGCGAGGTCGAGCTTCGCGAACTTGAGCCAGTTCAGCACGGTGAACAGATAGGCATCCGCGACGGTGAAGCCGTCGCCGAGCAGGAACGACTGGCCGGCGAGCGCGTCGTTCGCGTAGCCGAGGCGGCGTTCGAGATTCGCGGTCGCGCTGGCCTTCCAGTCGTCGCTGGCGGCCGGATTGAAGAACGGCGAGCAGGACTTGTGCAGTTCGGTGCCGATGAACGTCAGCCAGCTTTGCAGCCGGTAGCGCTCGATCGTGCCGTGCGCGGGGGCGAGATGCTTGTCGGCGGCCTGGTCAGCAAGGTACTGGACGATTGCCGGCCCTTCGGTCAGCACTTCGCCGCTGTCGAGCTGCAGCGCCGGCACGTAGCCCTTCGGGTTGATCGTCTTGAAGTCCTTGCCGGTCTCGGTGAGCTTGGTTCCCAGGTTGACGGTTTCAGTTTCGTATTTCAGGCCGGCTTCTTCGAGCACGATATGGGGGGACAGCGAACAAACGCCAGGCGTCAGGAAAAGCTTCATGCGCAGGGTGACCTCGTGATCGGTGTGTGCGGAATGGTCGGGCGGGATGCCTGGGACTTCCGCGGTCTTGCATCGGCGCTCGCGGCGCCGCGCATCGAGTCCGGAGGAGTCGTGCCGGACGGCGCATGCGCCCCGGATGTTACCAGCGGTTCCGGCCCCTTGCCTGGCTGACGCCGCGCATCGTTTGCGCGGGGGCGCGCCGCTATAATGCCCGCCATGACTGCCCACCCGAATTTCGACGTCGCCGTGGTCGGCGGCGGCCTCGTCGGCAAGACGGCCGCACTCGCGCTGACCCAGTCCGGCTACAAGACCGCGCTGCTCGCCCAACCGGCGACGCCGCGTCCCGCCGATCTCGCGTACGACTCACGGATCTACGCGCTGTCGGCGAGCTCGCAGGCGCTGCTCGAACGGCTGCGCGTGTGGCAGGCGCTCGATCACGGCCGGCTCGCGCCCGTCTACGACATGCGCGTGTACGGCGACGCGCACGCCGAGCTGCATTTCTCCGCGTATCAGGCGTCGGTGCCGCAGCTCGCGTGGATCGCCGAATCGTCGCTGATCGAGGCGTCGCTTGATGCCGCGCTGCGCTTCCAGCCGAACCTCACGTGGTTCGACACGCGCGCGCAGGGCCTCGACCTGCGCGGCGACGCGGCCGTGCTCACGCTGTCGTCGGGCCAGGTGCTCGAGGCGGACCTCGTGGTCGGCGCGGACGGCGCGCATTCATGGGTGCGCTCGCAAATGGGGGCGAAGGTCGAGCGGCGCGATTACCGGCAGACGGGCGTCGTCGCGAACTTCAAGGCGTCGCTGCCGCACCGCGAGACCGCGTACCAGTGGTTCCACGACGGCGAGATCGTCGCGCTGCTGCCGCTGCCGGACGGCCACGTGTCGCTCGTCTGGTCCGCGCACACCGCGCACGCGGACGAATTGCTCGCGCTCGATCCCGCGCAGCTCGCGGCCGAGGTCGAGCGCGTGTCGCAGTGGCAACTCGGCACGCTCGACTGCGTGACGCCCGCGCAAGGCTTTCCGCTCGCGCTGCAGACGGTCGACCGGCTGATCGCGCCGCGCGTCGCACTCGTCGGCGACGCCGCGCACCTGATCCACCCGCTCGCCGGCCAGGGGATGAACCTGGGCCTGCGCGACGTCGCGTCGCTCGCCGACGCGATCGCGCACAAGGAGAGCTTCCGCGATCTCGGCGACACCGTGCTGCTGCGTCGCTACGAGCGCTCGCGGCGCGAGGACATCCGCGCGCTGATGGTCGCGACCGACGGCCTGCAACGGCTGTTCGCGGTGCCGGGCCCGTTCGCGCGCGCGGTGCGCAACGCGGGGATGGCGTTCGTCGGCGCGCAGCCGCTCGTGAAACGCTGGCTCGTGTCGGCCGCGCTCGGCTGACGAACCTTCGCGCACGCCGCCGGCCGGACACGCGCCCGTCCGGCGTACACTGTGCGGGATACATTCCGATTGAGAGAAGGAAGCATTCGATGAAAAAAACCATACGCATCGCGTCGCTCGCGCTCGCCGTCGCGGCGGCGGCGCTCGGCTGCACCGCGCAGGCCGACCAGGTCACCGACAAGCTGAAGGCGACGCTGCAGGCGCGGCTCGGCAGCGACGCGCCGATCAAGAGCGTGACGAAAGCGCCGGTCGCGGGGCTCTACGAGGTCAATCTCGGCACGCAGATCATCTACAGCGACGCATCCGGCGACTACGTGCTGCTCGGCGATCTCGTCGATACGAAGACGCACAAGAACATGACCGAAGCGCGCCTGGCGGACCTGAACCGGATCGATTTCGCGAGCCTGCCGTTCGCGAACGCGATCAAGGTCGTGAAGGGCAACGGCGCGCGCAAGATCGCGGTGTTCTCCGATCCGAACTGCCCGTACTGCAAGCGGCTCGAAACGACGCTGCAGTCGGTCGACAACGTCACCGTCTACACGTTTCTGTATCCGGTGCTGACGCCCGATTCGACGGTGAAGTCGAAGGCGATCTGGTGCGCGGCCGACCGCGCGAAGTCGTGGGAGAGCTGGATGATCGACCACCACGCGCCGACGAACGCCGCGAACTGCGACACGACCGCGCTCGACAAGAACCTCGAGCTCGGTCGCGGCATGAACGTGACGGGCACGCCGACGATCTTCTTCGCGGACGGCCGGCGCCTGCCCGGCGCGGTGTCCGCCGACCAGCTGAACCAGGCGCTCGCGTCGACCAAGTGACGCGCGGGGCCGCGAGGCCCGGCCGTCGGGAGAGGCGCCCGCATCCGACGTGCGGCGCCTCTCGTCGTTTTTGCCGCCGTATTCCCGACCGATTCCCATGATGACCAAGCCGATCCGCTATTCGATTGTTCCGAAGGACCCCGCCGCGCACCTGTTCGAAGTGACCGTGACGGTCGCCGATCCCGATCCCGCCGGCCAGCGGTTTTCGTTGCCGGTGTGGATTCCGGGCAGCTATCTGGTGCGCGAATTCGCGCGCAACATCGTGACGCTCGCCGCGTTCAACGAAGCCGGGCGCAAGGTGCGGATCGAGAAGACCGACAAGCACACGTGGCAGGCCGCGCCGACGAAGGGCGAGCTGACGCTGCGCTACGACGTGTACGGCTGGGATCTGTCGGTGCGCTCCGCGTATCTCGACGACGGCGGCGGCTTCTTCAACGGCACCGCGGTGTTCCTGAGCGTCGCGGGCCGCGAGGACGCGCGGTGCGACGTCGACATCGCGAAGCCCGCCGGCGACGCGTTTCGCCGCTGGCGCGTCGCGACTGCGCTGCCGGAGGCGCGCGGCACGAAGCGCTACGCGTTCGGCGCGTATCGCGCGTCGAACTACGACGAGCTCGTCGATCATCCGGTCACGTTCGGCGAGTTCGAGCTCGCGACGTTCGACGCGCACGGCGTGCAGCACGACGTCGCGATCGCGGGCCGCGTCGCGCGTCTCGACATGGAGCGGCTCTGCGCGGACCTGAAGCGCGTGTGCGAAGCGCAGATCGCGCTGTTCGAGCCGAAGTCGAAGCAGGCGCCGATGGCGCGCTACGTGTTCATGACGCAGGCGGTCAGCGACGGCTACGGCGGCCTCGAGCATCGCGCGTCGACCGCGCTGATCTGCAACCGCACCGATCTGCCGGTGAAGGGGCGGCCCGACACGTCGGAAGGCTATCGCACGTATCTCGGCCTCTGCAGCCACGAGTACTTCCACACGTGGAACGTGAAGCGGATCAAGCCGGCCGCGTTCGCGCCGTACGATCTGACGAAAGAGAACTACACGTCGCTGCTGTGGCTGTTCGAGGGCTTCACGTCGTATTACGACGACCTGATGCTCGTGCGCAGCGGGCTGATGTCGCAGGACGAATACTTCGCGGCGCTCGGCCGCACCGTCGGCGGCGTGCTGCGCGGCAGCGGGCGCCTGAAGCAGAGCGTCGCCGAGAGCTCGTTCGACGCGTGGATCAAGTACTACCGGCAGGACGAGAACGCGGCGAACGCGATCGTCAGCTACTACACGAAGGGCTCGCTCGTCGCGCTCGCGTTCGATCTCGCGATTCGCGGCCAGACGCGCAATCGCAAGTCGCTCGACGACGTGATGCGGCTCCTGTGGCAGCGCTTCGGCCGCGATTTCTACCGGGGCAACGCGATCGGCGTCGGCGAGGGCGAGGTCGAGCAACTGATCGAGGAGGCGACGGGCGTCGCGCTCGGCCGGCTGTTCGACGACGCGGTGCGCGGCACGCGCGACCTGCCGCTCGCCGAGTTGCTCGAGCCGTTCGGGGTGACGCTCGCGCCGGATCTCGGCGCGAAGGGCGCCCAGCCGAAACCGTCGATCGGCGCGCGCCTGCGCGGCGGCGCGGACTGCACGCTCGCGGCGGTCTACGAAGGCGGCGCCGCGCATCGGGCAGGGCTGTCGGCCGGCGACACGCTGATCGCGCTCGACGGATTGCGCGCGAGCGGCGCGAACCTCGACGCGCTGCTCGCGCGCTACCGGCCCGGCGACAAGGTGGAGATCCACGCGTTCCGCCGCGACGAGCTGCGCACCGTGCGGCTGAAGCTCGACGGGCCGGACGTCGTCCGCTATGTCCTGAGCGCGAATCCGAAGCCGGCCGCGCAAGTCGCGGCGCGCGACGCCTGGCTGAATGGCTGAATGGCTGACTGCGCGGCTGACGGGGCGGGCGGCGGCGGGCGGCGGCGGGCGGCGGCGATGCCGATTGTCCCGCTGTTGCAACAATGCGTCGCCGCTGGCCGTCTTTTTCGGCACAAAGTGGCCGCGCACAATGGCGTCACTCGCGCTGCTAACGCGCAGACCACTTGGAGCCTGACATGACGACCATCCTGCAAATCAATTCCGCGGCGCGTTCGCAAGGCGCGCAATCCACGCTGCTGGCCAACGAACTGACGGCGAAGCTGCAACAATCGAATCCGGGTGCGGCCGTGACGGTCCGCGACCTGCAAGCCGATCCGCTGCCGCACCTCGACGACGCCGTGCTCGGCGCGTTCTTCACGCCGGCCGAGCACCGCTCGCCGGAGCAGAATGCGCTCGTCGCGAAGAGCGACGCGCTGATCGCCGAACTGCAAGCCGCCGACATCATCGTGCTGGGCGCTCCGATGTACAACTTCGGCGTGTCGTCGCAGCTCAAGACGTACTTCGACTGGATCGCCCGCGCGGGCGTCACGTTCCGCTACACGGAAAACGGTCCGGAAGGCCTGGTCAAGGGCAAGAAGGTGCACGTGGTGGCGGCGCGCGGCGGCAAGTACGCCGGCACGCCGAACGACACCCACACGCCGTACCTGCGCAACTTCCTCGGCTTCCTCGGGATGGGCGACGTGAACTTCATCTACGCGGAAGGCCTGAACATGGGCCCGGATGCCGCCAACGCAGCGCTCGCCGGCGCGCGCGAAGCGATCGCCGCCGCTTAACGTCGATCGGTCGATCGGTCGATCGTCGGACGAAACGACAACGCCGCGCACCGAAAGGTGCGCGGCGTTGTCGCGTATGGAGAAGCGGGCGGTGTTTACGCCAGCGTCGCTGCTTCGTCCGGCAGCCGCCAGTCGATCGGCGCGCGGCCTTGCCCGGCCAGATAGTCGTTCGCGAGCGCGAAGTGCCGGCAGCCGAGAAAACCGCGATGCGCGGACAGCGGCGATGGATGCGGCGCCTCGAGCACGCAGTGCTCGGCCGGATCGAACAGTGCGCGCTTCGCCTGCGCGTGTGCGCCCCACAGCATGAACACGAGCCCGCGATGGCGGCGGGCGAGCTCGCGGATCAGCGTGTCCGTGCATTGCTCCCAGCCGCGTTTCGCGTGGCTCGCGGCCGCGCCGCGCTCGACGGTCAGCACGGTGTTCAGCAGCAGCACGCCCTGGCGCGCCCAGGTGTCGAGGCAGCCGTGATGCGGCGCGTCGTGGCCGAAGTTCGCGGCGATCTCCTTGAAGATATTGCGCAGCGACGGCGGCGGCTTCACCGACGGCGGCACCGAGAACGCGAGGCCGTGCGCCTGCGGCGTGCCGCGGTCGTCGCCGTGGTACGGATCCTGGCCGAGGATCACGATCTTCACGTCGTCCGGATGCGTGAGCCGCAGCGCGCGGAACACGTCGGCCGGATAGACGGTCTTGCCGGCCGCGCGCTCGCCGTCGACGAAACGGCACAGCGGCGCGTACGTGTCGCTCGCGATGAACGGCGCGAGCAGCGCATGCCAGTCGGGCGGCAGCGCGTCGAACTGCGCGGCGAGATGGAGGATGCCGTCGGCCGCGGACGCGGGCGGCTCGCCGGCGGCGGCCGGAGCAGACATGGGCGGCTTGCCGGCGGCGGCCGGATCGGACATGGGCGGTTCGCCGGCGGCAGCCGGCGCGGACGTGAGCGGCGCCTCGTGAACCGGCTCGTCGAACAGCGACGCCTGTTGCGGCGCGCGGGAAGTCTTACGGGTGGCCATGCGCGATCATTGCGCGCGCAGCCGGTAGCCGCGCTGCGCCTTGCTGATGTTGTCGGGGGTGAGGCCGGGCAGTGCCTGCTGCAACTCGGCGGCGAGCGTCGCGAGCGCCGTTTCCGGCCCGTCGATCAGCTCGAGCTCGATTTCGCTGATCGGTTCGCGGCGCGTTTCGTCGTCGGCCTGAACGGTGATCTCGCCGAGATCCACGGCGGCTTCGATCGTCGCGCCGCCGATCGCGATGCGCCACAGCGTGCGCGAGAAATCGGTGCGGAACAGCGCGTGCAGCGTGGGCGCCGCATCGCGCAGCGCCGCGCCCGCTTCCGGCACGTCGCACACGGCGACGAGCGCATCGATGTCGAGCGCATCGCCGGCGACGGGCAGCTCCCATTCGTGCCGCCGATGCAGGCCGCCTTCCGCGCTGCCGGCCGTCTTGAACGTCTGCAGCCAGCCCTGCGGCGCGCGGCGCACCCGCACCGCGCTCTTCGCGCGGGCGAGCGCGAGATCGGGCGTGTCGTAATAGACGTTCGCGAGCGCGATCTCGCGGCCGGATTCGCCGGTCAGCGTCGCGAAGAATCGGCGTGCCGCGTCCGCGTTCGCGGCCGGTAGCGCGAGCTTGATTTCGCGTTCGATCGCCATCAGAAGAACATCCGCGCGAGCTCCGCGCCCGGGTGCTCGGCGCGCATGAACGCTTCGCCGACGAGGAACGTGTGCACGTCGGCCGCGCGCATCGTGTCGACGTCCGCGCGCGACAGGATCCCCGATTCGGTCACGACGATCCGGTCGGCCGGAATCATGTCGAGCATGCCGAGCGTCGTCTGGATCGTCGTCTCGAACGTGCGCAGATTGCGGTTGTTGATGCCGAGCAGCGGCGTTTTCAGCGTCAGCGCTTCGGTCAGCTCGTCGCGGTCGTGCACCTCGACGAGCACCGCGAGCCCGAGCGAGTGCGCATACGCTTCGAGATCCTGCATCTGCGGCGTGTCGAGCGCGGCGGCGATCAGCAGGATCGCGTCGGCGCCCATCGCGCGCGCTTCGAGGATCTGGTACGGATCGATGATGAAGTCCTTGCGCAGCACCGGCAGCGCGCAGGCCGCGCGCGCTTCTTCGAGATAGCGGACGCCGCCCTGGAAGAACTGCTCGTCGGTCAGCACCGACAGGCACGCGGCGCCATGCGACGCGTACGAGCGCGCGATGTCGGCCGGCACGAAATGCTCGCGCAGCACGCCTTTCGACGGGCTCGCCTTCTTGATTTCGGCGATCACGGCCGCCTGGCCTGCCGCATGCTTCGCGCGCAGCGCGCCGGCGAAGTCGCGCAGGTCGCGCGTCGACGCCTCCAGCTTCAGCGCTTCGAGCGGCGTGCTTTGCATCGCAGCGGCCACTTCTTCGCGCTTGACCGCGATGATTCGTTCGAGGATGTCGCTCATGAAAATCTCGTGGATCGATCGGATTCGGAATGCGCTCGGCGGGTAGACGCGCTCAGCGCTTGAATTGTTGCGTGAAGCGCACGAGCTCGTCGACCTTCGCGCGCGCGTGGCCGCTCGCGATCGCGTCGCGCGCGAGCTGGATGCCGTCGGCGATCGACGCGGCGATGTTCGCCGCATAGAGCGCGGTGCCCGCGTTCAGCGTGACGATCTCGCGCGCGACGCCGGGCTGGTTGTCGAGCGCGCCGAGCAGCATCGCGCGCGATTCTTCGGCGTTCTCGACCTTCAGCGTGCGGTTCGACACCATCTGCAGGCCGAAGTCTTCCGGATGGATCTCGTATTCGTGCACCTGGCCGTCGCGCAGCTCGCCAACGAGCGTCGCGGCGCCGAGCGACACCTCGTCCATCCCGTCCTTGCCGTACACGACGAGCACGTGCTGCGCGCCGAGCCGCTGCATCACGCGCACCTGGATGCCGACGAGATCCGGATGGAACACGCCCATCAGCTGGTTCGGCGCGCCGGCCGGGTTCGTCAGCGGGCCGAGGATGTTGAAGATCGTGCGCACGCCGAGCTCGCGGCGCACCGCCGCGATGTTCTTCATCGCCGGATGGTGGTTCGGCGCGAACATGAAGCCCATGCCGGTCGCCTCGATCGATGCGGCGACCTGATCGGGCTGCAGGTCGATGTTGACGCCGAGCGCCTCGAGCACGTCGGCGCTGCCGGACTTGCTCGACACGCCGCGGTTGCCGTGCTTCGCGACCTTCGCGCCGGCCGCGGCCGACACGAACATCGTCGCGGTCGAGATGTTGAACGTGTGCGAGCCATCGCCGCCGGTGCCGACGATGTCGACGAAGTTCGAGTTGTCGGCGACGTGCACGTGGTTCGCGAACTCGCGCATCACGGTCGCGGCGGCGGCGATCTCGCCGATCGTCTCCTTCTTCACGCGCAGGCCGGTGAGGATCGCGGCGGCCATCACCGGCGACATGTCGCCGCGCATGATGAGCCGCATCAGATGCAGCATCTCGTCGTGGAAGATTTCGCGGTGCTCGATCGTGCGCTGCAGCGCTTCCTGCGGGGTGATCGTCATCGTGTCGCTCCGGTCACGCGGCATGCGCGGCCGCGCGCGCTTGTTTCAGGAAATTCTCGAGCAGCGCGTGGCCATGCTCGGACAGGATCGATTCCGGATGGAACTGCACGCCTTCGACCGGCAGCGTCTTGTGGCGCACGCCCATGATTTCGCCGTCGTCGGTCCACGCGGAGATCTCGAGGCAGTCGGGCAGCGATTCGCGCTCGATCGCGAGCGAGTGATAGCGGGTGACGTCGAAGTGCTTCGGCAGATCGGCGAACACGCCGCGGCCGTCGGTTTCGATGCGGCTCACCTTGCCGTGCATGATGGTCTTCGCGCGCACGACGCGGCCGCCGAACGCCTCGCCGATCGCCTGATGGCCGAGGCAGACGCCGAGGATCGGCTTCTTGCCCGAGAACTCGCGCAGCACGTCGAGCGTGATCCCCGCGTGCTGCGGGTTGCTCGGGCCGGGCGACAGGCAGATCGCCGCCGGGTCGAGGCGCGCGATGTCGGCCAGCGTGATCTCGTCGTTGCGGTGCGTGCGCACGTCCTCGCCCAGCTCGCCGAAGTACTGGACCAGGTTGTAGGTGAACGAATCGTAGTTGTCGATCATGAGCAGCATGGTTACCCCTAACCGTTTGATTTCAAACGGAGAATAGTCTGCGGAAATCCTGCGGATGCCCCCTTTGGATGTCCCCATTTCGAATCGCTGCCCACGGGGAAGGGCGCTATGGGGAAAAGAATAGACGAGGCGGGGCTACCGCCACCAGCGGAGGACGGGGACGAACCAGCGAAGATGGGTGGCGGCTTTCATGATGCCGGAGATTGTACCAACAACTCTACGACGCCCGCCACAGCAGCGCGTCGGTCCGATAGAGCGCCGGAAACATCCGCTTCAGCCCCACGATTTTCGGCAGGTCGTTGACGACGATATACGGCGCGTCCGGATGCAGTTCGAGATAGTTCTGGTGATAGTTCTCGGCCGGATAGAACCCGTGGAACGTTTCGACGCGCGTGACGACCGGCGCGGCAAACACGTGCGCGCGGCCGATCTGCGCAATGTACGCGCTGGCGATCGCCTGCTGCTGCTGGCTCGTCGGAAAGATCGCCGACCGGTACTGCGTGCCTTCGTCCGGCCCCTGGAAATTGAGCTCGGTCGGATTGTGCGCGACCGAAAAGAAAATCTGCAGCAGCCGTCCGTACGTGACCTGCGCGGGATCGTAGACGATCCGCACGGATTCCGCGTGTCCGGTGAGCCCCGTGCCGACCATTTCGTAATGCGCGGTCGCCGCCACGCCGCCCGCGTAGCCCGCCGTCACCTGTTTCACGCCCGCGACGTGCTCGAACACGCCCTGCATGCCCCAGAAGCATCCGCCCGCGAACACCGCGATTTCGCTGTGCAATGCGGCGGGCGTTTCGTCGAGCGTCGGCGCGGGCACGGCCGTCATGGGCTCGGCCGAGTCGGCCGCGTGCTGATAGCCGAACGCGGCGGCCGCCACCGCGGCGATCGCGACGAGACGCAAGGCGGCCGCGCACGACCGCCGCACGGGTTGATTCCGGGATGATGTCGTATTCACGGTGAACTCCTTCGCAGATGATCCGTCATGAGAAATCGATCGCGCGGCCTGCCGCGCTCAGCCGAACGTGAACGAATACGCGCGCACGTCGGGATCGAGGAACTCGATCGCGAACGTCCGATCCGTGATCGCGTCGCGCTGGCGCACGAGCTGATACAGGCGCTGCCCGGTGACCGTCCCGTAGCCTTGCGCGTCGACGTCCGCGCCGTGCGCGTCGCCCGGTGCCGCGCCGTCGAGCGTGATGCGAAAGCGCACCGGCTTGCCGTTTGCGCCCGGCCCGAGCACCAGGTGCAGGTCGCGCGCATGGAAGCGGTAGACGATCCGTCCGGTCGGCGACGCGAGCGTCGCGTCATCCGAGCCGACGTTCCACGTGCCGGCGAGCCCCCAGTCGTTGAGCGCGGGGCGCGCGGGCGCGGCGTAGCGCCGGGCCGCGTCGCGCGCTTCGCCGCCGGGCGAGGCGAAATTCTCCGCACGTGCATAGCCGACGTACGTTTCCGGCGAGCGGATGTCCGCCGCGTCGGCCGCCGCGAGCGCGCCGCGTGCGGGCGCGCCTTCGAGCCCGATCGGCACGTTCGCCGCTTCCGGATGCCCGTTCTCGGCGAGCAGCGACTGGATCACGCGCTCCGACTGCGCGTCGTCGCCCTCGCCGAAGTGGTGGTAGCGAATCCGGCCCTGCGCGTCGATGAAGTAGTGCGCGGGCCAGTACTCGTTGTCGAACGCGCGCCAGATCGCGTAGTGGTTGTCGATCGCGACCGGATAGTCGATGCCGAGATCGCGCACCGCCTTGCGCACGTTTCCGATATCGCGCTCGAACGGAAATTCGGGCGCGTGCACGCCGATCACGACGAGTCCGAGGTCGCGGTACTTGTGCGCCCACGCGCTGACGTACGGCAGCGTGCGCAGGCAGTTGATGCACGAATAGGTCCAGAAATCGACGAGCACGACCTTGCCGCGCAGCCCGGCCGCCGTCAGCGGCGGCGAGTTCAGCCATTGCACCGCGCCGTCGAGCGGCGGCAGCGCGCCTTCGACCGGCAGCGAAGCGGGCGTCGCGACGCCGGTCGCGCCCACGGCCGCGGCCGTCGGTGTTGCATGCGCGAGCGTCGCGATGCCGGTCGCGCTCGCGACCGCTGCCGTCCGTGTCGGCGTCGGCGTCGCATGCGCGGACGGCGCGAGCCGATCGACGAGCGCCGTCTCGAGCCCGCCGGTCGCGATCGACGACGCCTTGGCGAGCAGGCCGGTGTCGAGTCCGAGCGCGATCGCGGCGACGCCGGCCAGCAGCGCGACGCCGATCCCGCGCCGGATCCATTCGCCCGCGCCGAGCGAACGCTTCATCGCCGCGAACACCTTGCCGCCGATCAGCAGCGCGACCGCGAGCGACGTCGCGGCGCCCGCCGCGTAGGCGACGAGCAGCAGCGCCGTGCCGACGCTCGCGCCGTGCAGCGCGGCGCCCGTCAGCACGAGGCCGAGGATCGGCCCGGCGCACGGCGCCCACAGCAGGCCGGTCGCGATGCCGAGCACGAACGACGAACCGGGGCCGGCGGGGCGCCCGTCGCGTTGCGCGAGGCCGGTCAGCCGGTTGCCGGCCGCGACGAGCGGCCGGGTCAGATGCTCGGCGACGCGCGGCATCAGCAGCGTGAGCGCGAACACCGCGAGCAGCGCGATCGCGGCCCAGCGGCCGGCCTCGTTCGCCTGCGCGACCCAGCCGCCGCCGACGGCCGCGAGCGTCGCGACGATCGCGAACGTCAGCGCCATCCCGACGAGCAGCGGCAGGCCGGTGCGCGCGAACGGCTGGTCGGCGCGCGCGAACACGAACGGTAGCACCGGCAGGATGCACGGGCTCAGGATCGTGAGCACGCCGCCGAGATACGCGAGGACGACGAGTAGCATGGCGACATCTCCAGTCGAAATCGGTTGAATTCGGGTTGAATTCGGTCGAATTCAGGCGGCGGCCGGGTGGAACACGAGCGCGAGGCCGTTCATGCAGTACCGCAGGCCGGTCGGCTTCGGCCCGTCGTCGAACACGTGCCCGAGATGCCCGCCGCAGCGGCTGCAGTGCACTTCGGTGCGGACCATCCCGAACGACACGTCGGTTTCGGTCGCGACCGCGTGGTCGAGCGGCGCCCAGAAGCTCGGCCAGCCGGTATGGCTGTCGAACTTCGTGTCCGACGAGAAGAGCGCGAGTGCGCATCCGGCGCACGCAAAGCGGCCGTGCCGGTGTTCGTCGTTGAGCGGGCTGCTGAACGGGCGCTCGGTGCCGGCTTCGCGCAGAATCGCGTATTGCGCGGGCGTCAGCACGCGGTGCCATTCCGCGTCGGTGTGCGTGACCGCGAACGTGGTCGCGCCCGTCGCGGCGGCGCCTGGTGCTGCGGCGGAGCCAGGCGTTGCAGCGGCCGCGCGGCGCAACAGCGCGCCGCGGCCGGTCGAGCGCAGTGCGGCCAGTATCGCGAGGCCGGTCGCGCCGGCGAAAAGAAGGCGTCTGCGGGTGGTCATGATGGGCTCCGTGTTTGGGGATCCGACGAACATGCACACAGAGTAGGCACAGCGCGGTGTCGAAGTCCTCACGGAAAGTTAAATGAATTGTGAACACTCGATCCCGCGAAATTTTGCACAATGGCGAAAGGGGCGGCATCTCGCCGCCCGCTCAACCTGACGCGTGCCTGACGCGTACGATTCGCGATGGACCATCCGAAACGCATCCTGATCGTCGAGGACGATGCCGACATCGCCGACGTGCTGAGCCTGCACCTGCGCGACGAACGCTACGAGGTCGTGCATTGCGCGGACGGCGCCGACGGCTTGCGGCTGCTGGAGCAGGGCGGCTGGGACGCGCTGGTGCTCGATCTGATGCTGCCCGGCGTCGACGGTCTCGAGATCTGCCGGCGCGCGCGCGGGATGGCCCGCTACACGCCGATCATCATCACGAGCGCGCGGTCGAGCGAGGTGCACCGGATCCTCGGTCTCGAACTCGGCGCGGACGACTATCTCGCGAAGCCGTTCTCGATGCTCGAGCTCGTCGCGCGGGTGAAGGCGTTGCTGCGCCGCGTCGACGCGCTCGCGCGCGATTCGCGGATCGACGCGGGCAGCCTCGACGTCGCCGGGCTGTCGATCGATCCGATCGCGCGCGAAGCGAGCGTCGACGGCGCGCGGATCGATCTGACGCCGCGCGAATTCGACCTGCTGTATTTTTTCGCGCGACACCCGGGGAAAGTGTTTTCGCGCAACGATCTGCTGAATGCGGTGTGGGGCTATCAGCACGAGGGTTACGAGCACACGGTCAACACGCACATCAACCGGCTGCGCGCGAAGATCGAGGCCGATCCGGCGGAGCCGGTGCGCATCCTCACCGTGTGGGGGCGCGGCTACAAGCTCGCCGCGCCGGAGTGACATGAAACTGACCCTCACCCAACGGCTATCGCTCGTGTTCTCGGTGCTGTTGCTCACCTGCTCCGGCGCGTCGGCGTGGCTGCAGATCCGCGCGAACGACATGCGCGAGAAGGAAGTCGTGCAGGTGCTGTCGCGCGATCTTGCCGCGCATATCGCGAACACCACGTCGCTGACCGACGCGAACGGCCTGCGTCCGGACGCGGTGCGGCGGCTGTTCGGCCAGTTGATGGGCGTGAATCCGAGCGTCGAGGTGTATCTGCTCGACAACGAGGGCCGCATCGAGGGCGACGATGCGCCGCCCGGGCACGTGAAGCGCGACCATGTCGACCTGACGCCGGTGCGGCGCTTTCTCGCCGGCGATCCGCTGCCGATCCTCGGCGACGATCCGCGCAGCGTGGACGCGCGCAAGGTGTTCAGCGTCGCGCCGCTGCGCCTTCCCGGGCAGCCGCCGGTCGGCTACATCTACGTCGTGCTGTTGGGCGAGGCCCACGACCGCCTCGCCGCGCGCGTCGACGTGGGCACGGTGCTGCGCACGACGCTGTGGTCGATGGCGCTCGTCGCGCTGCTCGGGCTCGTGGCCGGGCTGTTCGCGTTCAGCGTGATCACGCGCCCGCTGCGCCGGTTGACCGACGCGATGCGCCGCTTCGACGCAAACGGCGAGCCCGATACGCAACCGCCGCTGCCGCATGCGCCGCCCGGCCGGCGCGGTGACGACATGATCGTGCTCGAAACCGCATTCGAGCAGATGGCCGACCGGATCGGCGATCAATGGCGCGCGCTCGCGCATCAGGATCAGCAGCGGCGCGAGCTGATCGCGAACATCTCGCACGATCTGCGCACGCCGCTGACGTCGCTGCACGGCTATCTGGAGACGCTGTCGCTGAAGGCGGCGTCGCTCGACGACACCGAACGCCGTCGCTATCTGTCGATCGCGCTCGCGCAGAGCGCGAAGGTCGGCCGGCTCGCGCAGGCGCTGTTCGAACTCGCGCGGCTCGAATCGGGCGGCGTGCAGCCGGCGCCGGAGGATTTTTCGCTGGTCGATCTCGTGCAGGACGTGCTGCAGAAATTCGAGCTGGCCGCGAAGGCGCGCGACATCGCGCTGTGCGCGCACATTCCGGCGCGCGTGCCGAACGTGTCGGCGGATCTTGGCATGATCGAGCGGGTGCTGACGAATCTGCTCGACAATGCGCTGCGGCACACGCCGGCGCACGGCACGGTCGAGATCACGCTCGAGCAGCGGGACGGGCAGGTTGCGGTGACTGTTGCCGATACCGGGAGCGGCATTCCGCCCGAGCGGCGCGATGGGTTGTTCGAGCGGCCGCAGCGGCCGCTGACCGGCGGCGGATCGTACTCGAGCGGCGGGCTCGGGTTGCTGATCGTGCATCGGATGCTGCTGCTGCATGGCAGTCGCATTCGTCTGCTCGACCGCGCCGGGCAGGGCGCGGTGTTCGAGTTCGCGCTGTCCATGGCCGGCGCGCCGCCAGCGGCGCGCCGTTCCGGCTAGCCGAACGTTTTTCCGGTCAGAAATCGCTGTCGAGGCCGTCCTGGACCTGTTCGGCCGCGCGCAGCACCGCGCGCGCCTTGTTCTCGGTTTCCTGCCATTCGGATTCGGGCACGGAATCGGCGACGATCCCGGCCGCCGCCTGCACGTACAGGTTGCCGTTGTGGATCAGGCCGGTGCGGATCGCGATCGCGAGGTCCATCTCGCCCGAGAACGACAGGTAGCCGACCGCGCCGCCATAGAGCCCGCGCTTGATCGGCTCGAGCTCGTCGATCAGCTCCATCGCGCGCACCTTCGGCGCGCCGGACAGCGTGCCCGCGGGGAACGTCGCGCGCAGCACGTCGAAGTTCGTCACGCCCGGCTTCAGCTTGCCTTCGACCGAGCTGACGATATGCTGCACGTGCGAGTACTTTTCGATCACCATCTTGTCGGTGACCTGCACCGAGCCGATCTCGGCGATGCGGCCGACGTCGTTGCGCGCGAGGTCGATCAGCATCACGTGCTCGGCGATCTCCTTCGGATCGTTGAGCAGCTCGGTCGCGAGCTCGGCGTCGCGCTCCGGCGTGTTGCCGCGCGGCCGCGTGCCGGCGAGCGGGCGGATCGTGACGATCTGGTCGTCGCCGCGCTTTTCCTGACGCACGAGAATTTCCGGCGACGCGCCGACCACGTGGAATTCGCCGAAGTTGTAGTAATACATGTACGGCGACGGATTCAGCGAACGCAGCGCGCGATACAGCGACAGCGGATTGTCGCGATACGGCTTCGTCAGGCGCTGGCCGACCTGGATCTGCATCAGTTCGCCCGCGGCGACGTACTCCTTCGCCTGACGCACCGCGGCCAGATAGTCGTCCTTCTTGAATTCGCGATAGGTTTCGGTGCGCACGCTCGCCGACGTGACGGGCGGCTGCACGGTCGCGCGCAGCCGGTGCTTCAGCTCGCGCAGCCGCTGCTTCGCCTTCGCGTACGCTTCGGGCTGGCTCGGGTCCGCGTAGATGATCAGGTAGAGCTTGCCCGCGAGGTTGTCGATCACCGCGAGCTCCTCGGTCAGCAGAAGCTGGATGTCCGGCAGGCCGAGATCGTCGGGCGGCGCGGTGTGCGCGAGCTTCTTCTCGATGTAGCGCACCGCGTCGTAGCCGAAGTAGCCGGCGAGGCCGCCGCAGAAGCGCGGCAGGCCGGGGCGCTGCGCGACCTTGAAGCGGGCCTGGAACGTGTCGATGAAGTCGAACGGATCGCCTTCGTGCGTCTCGACGACCTTGCCGTCGCGCACGACTTCGGACACGCCGTTGGAGGTCCGCAGCAGCGTGCGCGCGGGCAGGCCGATGAACGAGTAGCGGCCGAAGCGTTCGCCGCCGACGACCGATTCGAGCAGGAAGGAATTGGCGCCCGCGCGTTCGGGCTGCGCGAGCTTCAGGTAGAGGGACAGCGGCGTTTCGAGATCGGCGAGGGCCTCGGCGATCAGCGGGATGCGGTTGTAGCCTTCGTTCGCGAGCGATTGGAATTCGAGTTCAGTCATGTTCCGGTCCTGTTCGGGACGAGCGGCGGAATGCGCCGGGGATCACGTGGCGCTGCGCGTGCTGCCGTCGGCGAAGGGCGGTCGATCGTCGGTATGCCTGCCGATGGGCGTGGCCCCGGGCGTGCGTCGCCGCTTGCAGCCGCGCCCGGACAACGGGGCGGCCGATCCAAGCATCGGATGAAGCATCGAATAGAAGCGGCGATTGGCGCGCGGGTGCGCAGCGAGATAAAAAACGGCGCTGAAGACGGGCTTCAGCGTACCTCATCATTGAGGTCAGCGCGACCAGCGACGCCAGGGCCAGGCTCCCCGGTCGATGCTGCTCAGACTCCGTTTTTTATTCAGAAACATGCGGATGGAAGAAAAATCAGCGGGTTCATTGGGCGGCGTTGTGCGCGATGATTGCGCGGGCCGCAGCCAACAGCGAGCCGACTATACCATCCGAATTTATCGTTTGTATAGCCTTGCCGTGGTTGTAGCCGTACGGCACCGTCAGTGTCGCCATCCCGGCCGCGCGGCCCGCGAGCGCATCGTTCTCCGAATCGCCGATCGCGACTGCCGCGCCTGGCGCGACGCCGAGCGCGTCGCACGCGGCGAGCATCGGCAGCGGGTCGGGCTTCTTGCGCGGCACACTGTCGCCGCCGAGCACGGCGCCGAAATGATCGGCGAGCCCGTACTGGCGCAGCAGCTCGATCGCGAAGCGATGCGGCTTGTTCGTCACGCACGCGAGCTTCAGGCCCGCCGCGCGCATCGCGTCGAGGCCGGCCGCGACGTCCGGATAGAGCTGCGTGTGGCGGCCGTTGATCTTCGCGTATTCGGTCTGGTAGATCGCGAGCGCGTCGCCGAAGCGCGACTGCGCTTCACCGGCCGCGAAGCGCGGCTTCAGCACGCTCTCGATCAGATGTTCGGAGCCCTTGCCGACGTAGCCGATCACCTCGTCGCGCGACGTTTCGCGTGCGCCGAGCCGTGCGAGCATCGCGTTCAGTCCGGCCGTGAAGTCGTCGGCGGTGTCGACCATCGTGCCGTCGAGATCGATCAGCGCCGCGTCGATGCGCGGCGACGAGAAGCGGAGCGCGGCAGCCGGCGTGGGGGCGGCTGGCTCGGGCACGGTCGTCGACATGGGCGAGGTCACGGCATCACCCCTGCTGGACGGTCGCGGGGGTTGCGACGGTCGCGAGCGCGCCGCGCATGTCGTCGATCACCTTCCGGTAGTCCGGCTTGCCGAAGATCGCCGAGCCGGCGACGAACGTGTCCGCGCCGGCCGCCGCGATCTCGGCGATGTTGTCGGCCTTCACGCCGCCGTCGACCTCGAGCACGATCTCGCGGCCGGTGCGCGCGGTGTACGCGTCGATCCGCGCGCGCGCGTCGCGCAGCTTGTTCAGCGCCTCGGGGATGAACGACTGGCCGCCGAAGCCCGGGTTCACCGACATGATCAGAATGAGATCGACGCGATCCATCACATGATCGAGATAGTTGAGCGACGTTGCCGGGTTGAACACGAGGCCGGCCTTGCAGCCGTGATCGCGGATCAGCGACAGCGTGCGGTCGACGTGATCCGAGCCTTCCGGATGGAAGCTGATCAGGTTCGCGCCCGCCTTCGCGAAATCGGGCACGATCCGGTCGACGGGGCGCACCATCAGATGCACGTCGATCGGCACCTGCACGTGCGGGCGGATCGCCTCGCAGACGAGCGGGCCGATCGTCAGGTTCGGCACATAATGGTTGTCCATCACGTCGAAGTGGATCCAGTCGGCGCCGGCGGCGACGACGTTGCGGACTTCTTCGCCGAGCCGCGCGAAGTCGGCCGACAGGATGCTGGGGGCGATGCGGAACTGAGTCATGATGAGGAGCGGGGGACGCTGCGGCGCAAAACCGCCATTCTACCGCCCGGCGACCGCGCGCGCGGTTGCGGGCCGGTGCCGCATCAAGCAGAATGCCGAACCAGTGCGGCGCGTCCGCGGCCCGGCGCCGTCGGCCCGGGCCGGCTACTCACGAGCGGAATCACCATGAGTCAGTATCAATTCAGCGTTTCGGTAAAGACCAGTTATTTGCCGGAACAATCGGACCCCGAACGCCGTCAATATGCATTCGCGTACACGATTACGATCCGCAATGCCGGGCAGGTCGCCGCGCAATTGATCGCACGGCACTGGATCATCACGGACAGCGAGAGCCACGTGCAGGAAGTGAAGGGGCTCGGCGTCGTCGGCCATCAACCGCTGCTGCAGCCGGGCGAGCAGTTCGAATACACGAGCTGGGCGGTGATCGAAACGCCGGTCGGCACGATGCGCGGGGCGTACTTCTGCGTGGCCGAGGACGGCGAGCGTTTCGACGCGCCGATCGACGAGTTCGCGCTGCACATGCCGCGCACGCTGCATTGAGCGTCGCGGGTTCGTGTTCAGCGCGGTGGCCGGTCGTCGCGGGGGCGCTTCTTTTTGCCGGAGTTGGTCCAGATGACGATGAAGGCGAGCAGTGCGAGCGCGAGGAATGCTTCGAGCCCGAACGCGAGCATCGGATATTGGTCGAGAAGATCTGACATGGCGGTTTCCATCAAGAACGAACATTGTATGTGGTTTGGGTCGCGTCTGGCCGGCTGGGCGGCATCGCTCGCGGCGGCGGCGCTGTTGGCCGCGTGCGGCGGCGCGCCGGTGCGCACGTCGCTGAATCCGCCGACGGGTGCTGCGATCGTGCCGGGGCAGATCGCCGCGGCGCGGCTCTCGCCGGTCGCGTGGCAGCAGGTGCCGGGCTGGCAGGACGACGCGCTGATCGGCGCGACGATCGCGCTGCGCGAGAATTGCGCGCGGCTCGGCCGCCAGCCGGCATGGCAGCGCGCGTGCGCGGCCGCGGCGCAACTCGACGATCTCGACGTCGGCGGCGCGCGCCGGTTCTTCGAGACGTATTTCACGCCGTTCCAGTTCGCGAACAGCGACGGCACGCTCGACGGGCTCGTCACCGGTTACTACGAGCCGCTGCTGCATGGCTCGAGGGTGCGGCGCGGGCCTTATCAATATGCGCTATACCGCTGGCCGTCCGGCTATCGCGCCGGCGCGCCGCTGCCGCCGCGCGCGCAGCTCGAGCGCGCGGGGATCCTGAACGGCAACGAGCTCGTGTGGGTCGACGATCCGATCGAGGCGTTCTTCCTGCAGGTGCAGGGCTCGGGGCGGGTCGTGCTCGACGACGGCTCGGTGATGCGCGTCGGGTTCGGCGGCACGAACAATCAGCCGTACCGGTCGATCGGCAAATGGCTGCTCGATCGCGGCGAATTGACGCCGGCGCAGGCGACGATGCAGGGGATCAAGGCGTGGGCGCGCGCGAACCCGACACGCGTCGACGCGCTGCTCGACACGAATCCGCGTTTCGTGTTCTTCCGGGACATGCCCGCGAAGGAGGAGGGGATGCCGGGCGGCGGCGCGGACGGCCCGATCGGCGCGCTTGGCGTGCCGCTGACGCCCGAGCGGTCGATCGCGGTGGATCCGTCGTCGATTCCGCTCGGCACGCCGGTTTTCCTGCAGACGACGCGCCCGCTCACGAACACGCCGATGAATCGCCTCGTGTTTGCGCAGGACACGGGCACGGCGATCAAGGGCGGTGTGCGGGCCGACTATTTCTGGGGGCTCGGGGACGACGCCGGCGACCAGGCGGGCCGGATGAAGCAGGTCGGCCGGATGTGGCTGCTGTTTCCGAATTCGTGATGCATGGCTGACAGAGAGAAGCCCGGCCGGTGATGATACCGGCCGGGCTTCTTGGTTTTGGGGTCAGCCCTTGCGCTTGTCGATCACGCGGCGCGCCTTGCCGACCGAGCGCTCGATGCCGTTGACGGGCAGCACGCAGACGGCCGCCGTCACGCCGATCAGCGCCTTGATGTCGTACGCGAGCGCTTTCTGCGCGGCCTCGAGCGCCGCGGTGTCGAATTCGGCGTCGGGGCACGGCTCGACGTTGAGCGTGAGGACGTCGAGCGGCCCTTCCTTCGTCAGCACGATCTGATAGTGCGGCGCGAGCGCGTGCTGCTTGAGCAGTTGCTCTTCGATCTGCGTCGGGAACACGTTCACGCCTCGCACGATCAGCATGTCGTCCGAGCGGCCGGTGATCTTCTCCATCCGCCGCATCGTGCGCGCGGTGCCGGGCAGGAGCCGCGTCAGGTCGCGTGTCCGGTAGCGGACGATCGGCAGCGCCTCCTTCGTCAGCGACGTGAATACGAGCTCGCCGAGTTCGCCGTCGGGAAGCACTTCGCCGGTGTCGGGGTCGATGATTTCGGGATAGAAATGGTCTTCCCAGATCGTCGGGCCGTCCTTCGTCTCGACGCATTCGGACGCGACGCCCGGGCCCATCACTTCGGACAGCCCGTAGATGTCGACCGCGTCGATGCCCATCCGCTGTTCGATCGCGGCTCGCATGTCGTTGGTCCAGGGCTCCGCGCCGAAGATGCCGATGCGCAGCGAGCAGCCGGCGGGATCGAGGCCTTGCCGCTCGAATTCGTCGGCGATCGACAGCATGTAGCTTGGCGTCACCATGATGATGTCCGGGCGGAAGTCCTGAATCAGCTGGACCTGCTTCTCGGTCTGGCCGCCGCCGAACGGGATCACGGTCAGCCCGGCGCGTTCCGCGCCGTAGTGCGCGCCGAGCCCGCCGGTGAAGAGCCCGTAGCCGTAGCTGATGTGCACCTTGTCGCCGGCGCGCGCGCCGGCCGCCCGGACCGAGCGCGCGACGAGGTTGGCCCAGGTGTCGATGTCGCGCGCGGTATAGCCGACGACGGTCGGCTTGCCGGTCGTGCCCGACGACGCATGAATACGTGAAATTCGCTCCTGCGGCACCGCGAACATGCCGAACGGATAGTTGTCGCGCAGGTCGCTCTTCGTCGTGAACGGGAAGCGCGACAGGTCCGCGAGCGTTTTCAGGTCGCCGGGATGCACGCCCGCCTCGTCGAACTTGCGGCGATAGACCGGCGAATGCTCGTACGCGTGCGCGAGCGACCATTTGAGACGCTCGAGTTGCAGCGCGGCCAGTTCGTCGCGGCTGGCTGTCTCGATCGGTTCGAGCGGTAACGGGGTAGTCATGCGTGTCTCCTGTTTTGTGTCCAAGTCGGGGGCGGCCGGTTTCTGCCGGTGTCTGCCGTTTATTCCGGAATCACCGTGCCCTTGATCCGGGCGGATTTGCCGCGAAACATCGCGACCGTCTCGCCTGCCTGATTCGTGACGCGGATGTCGTAGATGCCTTGCCGGCCGACGAGCGTCTGCTCGACGGCTTCGGCGGTGAGCACGTCGTCGCCCTGAACCGGGCGAAGGTATTCGATCGAGCAGCCCGCGGCGACCGTGCTCGCGTTGTACGAGTTGCACGCGAACGCGAAGGTCGAGTCGGCGAGCGTGAAGATGAGTCCACCGTGGCAGATCTGGTGTCCGTTCAGGAAGTCGGGGCGCACCGGCATGCGCAGGCGCGCATAGCCAGGGCGGACCTCGAGGAGTTCCATGCCGAGCGAGCGGCTGCACGCGTCGGCTTCGTACATTGCGTGCGCGGTAGCTCGCGCGAGCGCGTCGGGATTCAGGGGGGCGTTGGCGTGGGACATGTCAACGTCCTTCGAAGCGCGGCGCGCGCTTCTCGATGAAGGCCCGGACGCCTTCCGCGTAGTCGTGCGATTGCCCCATCTTGCGCTGCAGGTCGCGCTCGAGGTCGAGTTGCTGATCGAGCGTCTGCGTGAAGCCTTCGCGCATCGCGTGCTTGATCGCGGCGATCGCGAGCGTCGGCTGCTGGGCGAGCTGGGCGGCGAGTTGCCGGGCCGTCGACATCAGCGCATCGTCGTCGATCGCGCGCCAGATCAGGCCCCATTGCTCGGCCTGCTCGGCGCCGAGCTTGTCGCCGGTCAGCGCGAGGCCGAGCGCGCGGGCCATGCCGACGCGCTGCGGCAGGAACCACGTGCCGCCCGAATCGGGCACGAGGCCGATCTTCACGAACGCCTGGATGAAACTGCTCGAGCGGGCGGCCAGCACGAGGTCGCAGGCGAACGCGAGATTCGCGCCCGCGCCCGCGGCGGTGCCGTTGACGGCCGCGATCACCGGCATCGGCAACTGCTGCAGGCGCCGGATCAGCGGGTTGAAGTGCTCGTCGATCAGCGTGCCGAGATCGGTGGACGCACCGGGCGTGAAATCCAGATCGGCGAGATCCTGGCCGGCACAGAAGCCGCGCCCGGCGCCCGTCAGAATCAGCGCACGCACACCGGCGGCTTCGACCGCGTCGAGCGCCGATTGAAGCTCGCGATGCATCGCCCGCGTGAAGCTGTTCAGCTTGTCCGGGCGGCTGAGGGTGAGCGTCGCCACGCGGGCGGTTTGATCAATGTCGAGCTGGATGGCTTGATAGGACATTCTTGACTCCTCGATGACTCCGTTTTCGGGTCCGCGGTGCGGTCGGTCCGGCGCGCTTGCCTTCGGACGCGACGCACTGCGGCGGATTCGTTCATGTTAGAGGGCTGCCGAAGAATTGCACTTCGGCTGAATGGGTTATGCCGTCTGGCCGACTTCCGCGAGCGCCGGCTTCGGCGCAACATGAACCCGACTCTGCACCACGCGGAACCGGTTGGCGACGAATGCGGCGTCTGCGAGCGCCGCGTTGGCCGCGGGGTTCGCGCCGGTGCCGTGGAAATCCGAGAACGCGGCGGACTGATTGACGAACACGCCGCCCGTCAGATTGATCGACAGCGCGACGCCGCCGCGTACGGCCGCTTCGTGGGCGGCGTCGAGCACCGCGTCGTCCGTGCTGTAGACCGAGAGCGTGAGCGCGCCGTGCTCGGCGGCGATGCCGCCGGCGAGATCGAGCGACTGGGCGGTCGAATCGGTGGCGATCACGAACGAGATCGGGCCGAACCACTCCTGCGTGAATTTCGCGCGGTCGGCCACGTCGAGTTGAAGCACGAGCGGCGTCCGGACGCGGGCGTCGGGGAACGTCGGATGCTGCAGCGTCTGACTGTCGGCCAGCACGCGGCCGAGCTTGCGCGCATCGTCGATCCGCGCGGCGACGCCGTCGTTCTGGATCGCGCCGATCAGCTCGACCGAGCGTGCCGGGTCGCCGGTGAGTTTCCGAACCGCGTCCGCGATCACGTGCGCGACGTCGTCGAAGCTCGCATGCCCGTCGGCGGTCCGGATGCCGGTGCGCGGCACATAGATGTTTTGCGGAGCCGTGCACATCTGGCCCGAATACAGGGACAACGAGAACGCGATGTTCTTCGCCGCCGCCTTCAGGTCGTCGGTCGAGTCGATCACGATCTGGTTGACGCCGGCCTTCTCGGTATAGACCTGCGCCTGATGGGCGTTGCGCTCGAGCCAGGTGCCGTTGGGCGTGCTGCCGGTGAAGTCGATCAGCTTGATTTCGGGGCGAAGCGCGAGCGCCTGCACGAGGGCGCCGTCGTTCGGTTCGGTGGCGAGCAGCGTCACGACGTTCGGGTCGAAGCCTGCGTCGCGCAGCACGTCGCGTGCGATTCGCACGGTGATCGCTAGCGGCAGGATCGCGCCCGGATGGGGCTTGACGATCACGGTGTTGCCCGTGGCGAGATCGGCGAAGAGGCCCGGGTAGCCGTTCCAGGTCGGGAACGTGCAGCAGCCGAGCACGAGCCCGGTGCCGCGCGGGACGATCGTGTAGCGCTTGTGCATCGCGAGCGGCGGATTCTTGCCTTGCGGCTTTTCCCAGTGCGCGTCGCTCGGGATGCGGCGCAGCGCGTCCCACGCATAGGTGACGGCTTCGAGCGCGCGATCCTGCGCATGCGGCCCACCGGCCTGGAACGCCATCATGAAGGCCTGCCCGGTGGTGTGCATCACGCTGTGGGCGATTTCGAAGCTCGCGCGGTTCAGGCGGGCCAGGATTTCGAGGCTCACGCCGACCCATGCCGACGGCCCGGCCTCGCGCCAGCTGCGCTGGGCGGCTGCGGCCGCGGCGATCAGCGCGTCGGGCGTCGATTTCGGGTAGCGAACACCGAGCCCGAGGCCGTACGGAGACCGCTCGGCGCCGACCGTCTCGCCGGACGCAGGCTGGTCGAGCGCGAACGTCTTATCGAGGTGCGATTTGAATGCGGCTTCGCCGTCGGCGCTGGCGCTTTCCCCGTACACTTTGGGGCTCGGCATTTCGGCGAACGGGCTCCAGTAGTCGCGGCTCTCGATGGCGGCGAGGGCGTGCTGCAGCGTGGCTTCGTGCTTCGTGAACAGAGGATGGGGCATGACGGCGGCCTGATGAGCGTTGAAGAAGATCGGATTAATTAACCGACCGGTTGGTCGGAGAATGGTAGCATCAAACAATTCGCATGTGCGAAGCGTTTCGTATTTCTTTGATCGAGGAGGAGCAGATGACTTACGAGAACATCCTGGTGGAGACCCGCGGCCGCGTCGGCCTCGTGACGCTGAACCGGCCGAAGGCGCTCAACGCGCTGAACGACGCGCTGATGGATGAGCTGGGCGCTGCGCTGAAAGCATTCGATGCGGACGAAGGTATCGGCGCGATCGTGCTGACGGGCAGCGAAAAGGCGTTCGCGGCGGGGGCCGACATCGCGATGATGGCGGGCTACTCGTACATGGATGCGTTCATGGGTGACTACATCACGCGCAACTGGGAGGTGATCCGCCGGATCCGCAAGCCGGTCATCGCGGCGGTCGCGGGTTTTGCGCTCGGCGGCGGCTGTGAGCTGGCGATGATGTGCGACATCATTTTCGCGGCGGACACGGCGAAGTTCGGCCAACCGGAGATCAAGCTGGGCGTGATACCGGGGGCGGGCGGAACGCAGCGCCTGGCGCGCGCGGTATCGAAGGCGAAGGCCATGGACATGTGTCTGACCGCGCGCTTCATGGGTGCGGAGGAAGCGGAACGCGCCGGGCTGGTTTCGCGCGTGCTGCCGGCCGACAAGCTACTCGACGAAGCGCTTGCCGCCGCGACGACGATTGCCGAGTTCTCGTTGCCGGCGGTCATGATGGCGAAGGAGGCGGTCAATCGTGCATACGAAACGACGCTGGCCGAGGGCGTTCAATTCGAGCGCAGGTTGTTCCACTCGCTGTTTGCGACCGAAGATCAGAAGGAGGGGATGGCGGCGTTCGTCGAAAAGCGGAAGCCGGTATTCAAGCATCGTTGAGTCGATGCAAATAATGCTTGCGCATCTTCGGATGCCTGCTTAGAATCACGCCTCTTTCGCGCTACGGCGAACGCGGTGCGAAAGAGGGAAGTGGAAGTGATCAGGCAGTCAGCGACGGGAAGTTAAAAAAGTTGTTGACGAGTTGCAGAAAACTGATCATAATCTCGCTTCTCTGCTGCTGATAACGCAGCGCTGCCGAGAAGGGCGAAACGAAGCGAGTTTCGCGGTTCTTGACAGATATGCTCTTTAACAATGAACAGCCGATAAGTGTGGGCGCTTGATGGCGTCGAGACCTGAGCCGCGGGTAACCGCGGAGCAGGTAAGCGAAAGTATCAAGAGTCTCACACAAAAGTAAGTCAGGTTTATGAAGCAATTCATATGACCTGTCAGCTTTGAGTGAGCGACCGGTTCGAGAGAACCGAAAACAGTAACAGGGTTTGAACTGAAGAGTT